>CAVPEU010000023.1:0-132816 GCA_963703575.1 uncultured Chloroflexia bacterium | reverse complement strand
CGCAACAGCACCCGGAACACGGTCCTGGGGCAAACGGCCCTCCAGACCGCGTCGGGTGCGGCACTGGCCATCGGCGCCTCGTCAAAGTACGAGGCGGCGGTCACCACGCCGTTCGACGTCGCGGCCGGCACGATCTACGTCGGCTTCACCCGCAACCCGACCGGCGCGATGCAGTTCGGGTTCGACAACACGGGCTCCCACTACGACGACGACAACGGATCGTCGAACCCCTCCGGGATGAGCGGCGAGTCATCCCATTCGAGCCGCCGGATGGGCGTCTACGTGGTGTACGAGGTCGGGTCCGAGACGTACGTCCGCCGCTCGGGCGCCTGGGTCAAGGCAGATGCCGTCCAGGTCCGCCGCTCCGGCGCCTGGTCGGATGCCGGGCCCGACGTGTACGTCCGGCGCGGCGGCGTGTGGGTGAAGGCATGAGGCGGAGTACGTTGACGTGCCAGGCCCTGATCCGTGGCCAAGCGCTCGATGATCGTCTGACCGCGACCCTGATCGAAGCGCCCAAGTCGAGCGGCTCAACCGGCCAGCGCAGCATCGGCTCCCGGCCCGCGAACGCTCTGTCAAGCGGATCGAGGGTTAGGAGAGACGGCCCTCCGAAACCCCGACGGGCCGACCGGCCGCGCGGAGTTGTCTCCCAGTCGGCTAACGCCCGGTCAAGAACGGACCGAGAGTCTAGGGACAAGGGAGCCCGAGGTGTCGGCTACCGCGGCGCCACAGCGGCGAGCTGAGCCTGGATGCCCCTGACAGCCGACGCCCATGCCTCGAGCTCGTCGGTCTCGGCCCAGAGCTCGGCAAGCTCGCTCTTCTGGACGATGCGGTCGAGGGCGGCGATCGCGTCGGGAGCGAGGCGGACCGTCCGGTCGATCGCCTCGCTCCGAGCAGAGCCAGTCGGGGCCGCGTGCAGCAGCTCGGCGAGGGTCGCCGCCGCGGCGACACCCTCCGCGGCCCGATCGGTGTCGACCCGGCCGGACGACCTGAGCACGGCGCGGACGGCGCCCTCGATCGCCCCCGCGCCCGCCTCCTCGTAGCGCGCCCGCCAGTCGAGCGCGGCGTCGTTCTCGTACGGGCCGGTGCCCCACGCGCCCATCAGCGGTCACCCTGGCGACGAAGCCCACGGGTCAGCCGACCGAGGAGCGAGGGCGGCGGGTCGGTCTCGCCCCGCGCCCGCCGCTCTGCCTGCGCACGAGCGTCGTCCGCGAGCTCAAGGGCCGTCTCGTCTCGCCACGCCCAGTGGCTCCCCACCCACTCGATGAGCAGCGGATGGTTGACGAGCGCGCGATGCGGCAGGCTCTCCTGCTCCAGGGTGAGGGAGGTGACCTGATCGACCACCTGCTCGCCGTCCCACAACGCCCACTCGAGCCCCGCCCGCTTCGGGACCGGCCAGAGCATCAGCGGGAAGGCCCGGGCGTGCTCCGGCACCTCGAAGCGGCCGACCTCCGACGCGAACCCCTGGCGGGCCGCCGAGACAGGGTCGTACAGGACGGCGAAGCGCGTCGGGCCGGCGACGAGCGAGGCAAAGTCGCCCGGGCGCTCGGCGAAGTGGCCGGGCAGGACCCGGGCGAGGACCCCGACGTGGGGGTTGCGGTGCGTGACCTGGACGTAGGCGAGACCGAGCGGCGTCCTGATCTCGAAGACCTTCCCGACGTTGTTCATTGTTCCTTCGGTCCCTACAACCCGTGCTGCCGAAGGATCCGGCTACACTCCATCCGTTCCATGCTCGTCGACCCCTTCCGCGGGGGCTTTGTGCAGGTGCTCGTCGAGCAGCATCAGGCGGTAGCCCCGCGTGGCGAATGCGCGGCGCATGTTCTCGATGATCTGGTCCTTCTTCTCCTCAGAGACCCGCTCGCGTTCGTTCGGCGGTTCCCATGCCAAGATCGAGCCCCGTTCGATCGCAACCAGATGGGGGTCGTCCTGCAGGTCCTGCTCAATGAGCATTGAGCGCTTGCCCTCTCGATACCGCAACTTGAACCGGTCAATGAGAACGACTGCCGACGCTGGGTCGCTCTGGAACGTATTTGGCCGAAGCCACCACATGAGTTGCCGCAATCACACTATCAGGATCCAACCTGGTGCCATTTGATGCTCGTGACTCCGCTGCCAGCCCGCCGGAGCTCCTTCAACTCAGTTGCTCTCCAGATGCTTGTAGGACTTGCCCTGCCGCGAGAAGGTGTGTACCGGGCCGCGTGCGCCCCGAGCGTATAGCGCCGAGGCGGCTCGCCAGACCGTTCGCATCGTTGGCTGAGGCACTACGTGCTCTGCCGCGGACAGAATCCGACCCGCCCGAGTCATCCCGATCGTCGTCGCGCCGTGGCTGCTCGCCCAAGCTGTCGCTGCTTCTGCCGCCTGCCTTCCGCCAGACCAGAAGACCCGCTGGGTTGAACCGAATGTAGCACGATCGACGAGTCGGCTGGCCGCCGCAGACGCGATCCGGCCCGCCTTGGGGATCTTGGACAGGATCTTCGTGCCGGCACTGACGAGCTTGCCGACCTTGGCGATCTTGCCCACAGGCAGGATCGACATGACCGACCCGCCGGCCACGTCGCCCACAAGGCCTTCAACCGTCGGCCTGTCGCTCGTGGCAAGGTAGCTGACGGTGTCGATGATCGCGCCCACCGCAAGCGGCACCAGGACGACGCACAAGATGAAGCAGGTCCCGTCGGGGTCGATCTCCGTGACCGGGCTGTTGGACGCGTAGGCGTAAAGGTTGTCCTCCGAACCGTCGGGATCCGGCTGGAGGAAGCGGCCCAGCGTCGGGGCGTAGTGCCGGGCGTGCATGTAGAGCAGGCCCAGGCCGTGGACGCTGTCCCACTGGACGTCGAACTCGCCGACGTAGAGGAACCGGAAGCCGAGGTCGGCGATCCCGTTGTGCGTGGCGGTGGTGGGCGTTCCCCAGGTGCTGTAGCTGTAGCTGTTGGCGAGGGTGAGCCTCCCGTCGCTCTCGATCCGCCACAGGCCCAGCGCGTCACCGTGGCCGTTCCAGGTGACGAGGTAGCTGCCCGCGCCGGTCTCGCCGGGCGGGGTCATCTTGACCACGGAGCCCGTGTCGTCGACGACGTAGCTGCGCACGACGGTGCCCACAGGGTGGGCGGCGTCGGTCAGCTTCTCCTCGACGATCGCGTCGCCCTGGTAGCGGAAGTCCCAGGTCGCGACCGGGCTCGCGTTGCCGGCGTCGTACTTCCGGATCTGCGTCCGGTGGCCCTCGGCGTCGTAGCTGAACTCGACCTCGTTGTAGAGGCCGGTGCAGTCAGTCGTGCTCTGGCAGGCACGCGTCATGCGGCCGACCGCGTCGTACTCGAACGCCCAGCCGTTCCACTTCTGGATCCGGCCGGCCACGTCATGGGCGACGGTGCCGCAGCCCGTCGTGCAGGTGGCGAGCTGTCCCGAGCCGTTGTACGTGAAGCTCCCCCCGGCCGCGGTGAGGCGGTTGCCCTTGCGGGACTACGTGGAGCGCGTGTCCAGCCTCGACCAGGACGAGCTGCGCCAGCGCCTCGGGCTGGTTCGGCGGAAGCGAGGGCCTCGCAGCCTGCCAATGGCGACGCGCCCGAGCCGGACCGGGGAGATGTCGACGGCCGCCCACGCGGTTGATGCAGACCGCCGCCACGCCGCCCGAGCGCCGGGACGGCCCGGATGGACGAGCGACCTGTTCGCGCTGCGGTATCAGGCGGCGCTCGAGCGGGCGACGCCGCCGCACACCTACCAGTCGGTCGCCGACCGGTTCGAGATGCTCGACGGCAGCGTCGGCACCGATCCTGACCACCTCCGGAAACTCATGAAGCGGTACGGCCAGACACCCGGATAAGACACCGGATAAGACACCGGATTGCGCCCCTGTTTCCACCCGGTCCTCCTGGTGGACGCTGCGGGGCGTGATGCGCTCGATCTACATCTCCCTCCCCGCCGAGGCCGCCGACCGCCCGCGGGAACTCGCCTGGCGAGAACGGCGCAGCCCGCGCCAGCAGGCCGCTGTGCTCGTCCTGGCTGGCCTCGAGCGCGACGCCGACACGGCAGCGCCGAGGGCGAAGCACGCAACGAGGCGCCGGCCCCGGGCGGCCGAGGGCGAGGCATGACCAAGCCCCGGGTCACTTGGACCGCGGATCGCGACGGTCAGGCCCACGCGGCGATCACCCGGCGCCTGCGCACCCCCTGTGGGCTGCGGCCGATCGACCCCCGCTTCGGCTGGCCCGAGACGCGGCCGCGCTGCGCCCCGTGCGTGGCGGGCGTAGAGGAGGTGGCGCCCGCGAAGCGACGGTAGCGACCCGACCACCCCCCCCAACCCGACACCGCAGAAGGAACAGCCGCCATGGCCGACGACATCATCACCATCAGCGCCGGCGCGCCGCCCACCGACCTCACGCCCGGGGTCTACGAGGTCACCCTCACCGACATCTCCGAGCCGCGGACGATCTACCCGCAATCGGGGCCGAACGCCGGCAAGGAGGTCCAGCTCCGCGACTGGACGTTCGCCCTCGAGGACGGCTCCGAGGTCACCGGCTCGGCCAGCACCGCATCGGGGCCGAAGTCCAAGACCTACGCTTGGCTGACGGCGCTCCTGGGCGGCACGCCGCCGGCGGTCGGCCAGTCCTACCCCAAGTCCCAGCTCCTCGGCCGCGAGGCGCTCGCAACGATCACGATCGACGAGGGCGGCTGGGCCAAGATCGCGAACCTCTCGGCCCGGCCGAAGGCGCGTGCGGCTGCGCCGGCTACCGCTCCCGCGGCGGCTCCTGCACGCCCCGTAGCCGCGCAGCCGGTCGCGGCCGACCAGCTCCCCTTCTAGCCGTGATGCCCGCTCCGGAGTCGGTCGTGGCCGCTGCGATCGCGCAGATCGAACAGGGCTTCGCCGTGTTCGCCCTGCGGGCGGACGCGAAGGTCCCGGCGACGCGATCGCGGAGGGCTCGGAGACCGGCGTCCCCGCGCAGCGGGCGATCGAGTGGCTACGCGCCCTGGCCGAGTCAATCCAGCAAGCAGACGTACCGAAGGAGAAGGCAGACCTCATGCACGCCATCTACGAGCGGATCACGGTGGCCGGGCCCCGCATCGTGGGGATCCGGCTCACCTCGGCGGCCTACGCGCACGGTTTGGCGCTGGCGCTACCCGAAAAGGTTGCAATGGCGCGCCCGACAGGAGTTGAGCGCGCGCATGCCATAAATATCCGGATACCGATCGAGGGGGCAGAGATCGGCCTCATGGCGTGCGGCGCTTGATCCAGTAAACTTCGAGACCGCGGTGGGTGATCGCGGACGCAAGGGCCGTTGGACCAGTCATTGGATTCCAGGTTCGCCCCGGCCCGCCGGAGACAACCGCCTACCCCTGATCATCTTACTGACGGGTCCCGCATTCGGGTTGCCGGACATGAAGAAGGTGACCACGTAGGTGCTATTGACGCTGGTCGCGAAGGACTGGCTGATAGCTCCGGGTGTCCCCTCATCACCGTCGAGGTCCAGGCTCTTGGAGCCCTCATGAGCCTGCCAGTAGGCCCGATCCAGTCGACGCTGCCGGCGTCGATGGTCCAGCCGGTGATCCGTCATCCGGCATAGACCCGCGCGAAGTCGTAGCTGGGTTTGAGTTCACCTGGTCGTATTGGTCAGCCCACAACGCGATCCCGTTCCACGGGACGTCCGGGCCATACTTGCTGCCCAGCCACTTCCCCCAAGGAGCGTCCGCCATGTCGACTGAGGAGAACAAGGCCGTCGTCCGCCGGTTCATCACGGAGGTCTTGGAAGGAGGCGATCTCGACACCGTCGACGATGTGCTTGCCCCGGACTACGTGAATACGGCAATGGGGGTCACCGACCTCGCGGGCTTCAAGGCCGTGTGGCCCGCGATGGGCGCCGTCATTCCCAGCATGCGCCTCGACATCGTGGACCTGGTGGCCGAAGGGGATGCGGTGGTCGCTCGCGTCACGACCGAGATCACCCTCGTCAACGGGAAGAAGATCGATGGCTGGGGCCTGACCTACTACCGTCTCGCCGATGGCAGGATCGTGGAGACTGACCCGTTCGAGAAACCGGATCTGACGCAGGAGCTTGCCGCCCTGATGCCGTCACCCGCGTCCTGACACGAGGGGGCACAGTCAGGCGCTCGGGGGGTTGACGTCCACTTCGTCGTACTTCTCGACGCGCTGGGCTCCTCGACCGTGGGTCGCGCGAGGCGCTCACAGGGGCTTGTCTCGACAACGCAGACCCCGGTGCTGTACGTTCCCGGGGCACATCGGACGTACGAGGGAATGGCATGGCGAAGGTCGAGGCCAGCATCCAGATCGACCGTGCCGTGGAGGATGTGTACGCCTACGCCACCACGGTCGACACCTTGCCGCAGTGGTTGGGCCGCGTCCTGGAGGTTGAACAGCTTACCGGCGGGCCGCTCGGGGTCGGGACCCGGATCCGCGCGGTCGGCAAGATGCTCGGGCGGCGAATGAGTACCCTCGTCGAGGTCACGGCGCTCGAACCCGGGGCGAGGTTCGCGTTCACGGGCGTGACGGGTCGTTCACGGCCCACAACAACTACACCTTCGAGAGCGTCGCTGGCGGCACCAAGGTGACCGATTCGGCCGAGTCCGAGCTGAGCGGCCCCGTTCGTCTGCTCGACCCCTTGGTGGGCCGCATGATGCACCGGCAGTTCGAGGCCAACCTCGCCGCACTCAAGGACCGCCTCGAAGCGCAGGCCGCCAGAGAGGGCTGACCTCGGGTGCCGACATGGCCCAATCGGCCAACTGATATGGAAGGACTCGTCAAGTCGGAGTGGCAGGGCATGGCCGGGGTCAGGTTGCTGGCGACGGTCGGTCACTCTGATATGCGCGGGTCGACCAGGTCGTTGCCGCATGACAGTGAGCCGGACGTCGAGGTGCCTCGGACTAGATTCGCGAGTCGGGATCGCATAGTTGGCTCGAGGGTTCTCGGCGCTGCTGTCCCGCTCGGCCATGCCCTGCCCCGTGTTCGATCAGGCGGCCGCTGGCGTCACGTGCTGCCCGGCTGCCCAGACGAAGCCGGCGAGCTCGCGCGCGACGGCGATGACGGCCTTGTTCACCCCGATCCGCCCCACAAGCGAGCGGTACCGATGGTGGAGCCGGGCTTGGGCCCGCCGGTCGAGCTCGACGATCGCCAACGGGACGTTCCGCTGGCGGGCCCGGAGGCCCGGGCTCACATTGGGCCGGTACCGCGCGTTGTGGGCGGCCTGACCCAGGACATGGCGGATGAGCCGGTTGCCGGTCTTGGTGATCCGGCCCCGGTGCCGGGAGCCGCCGCTCGAGTATTCCGACGGCACTAGGCCCGTGTAGGCCATGAACTGGCGGGCACTGGCGAACCGGCGCAGGTCGCCCGCCTCGGCGGCGATCGTGACGGCGGACAGGAACCCGATGCCCCGGATCGCCTGGAGCGCGGCGGTCAGCTCGGCCAGCGGTCCAGGGGCCGCGGTCCGCATCAGGGCGGCCTCGAGCCGCTTCACCCGCTCGGTCGCGGCGCGGGCGACGGTGCGGTAGTCGTCGAGCACGACCTGGTCGGCCGGCTCGGCGAACGTGACCCGCTCGAGCCAGGCCTCGTGGGCGCGGCTCCAGGCCCGGATCCCCGCCGGCGGGGTGGACCGCCCGGCGGAGCAGGAACTTGGACAGCCGGTGGCGTGCCCGCAGCTGGTCGGCCTTGGCATCGTCGCGGGTGCGGACGAGGTCGCGCAACGCCTCACCCGCCTCGTCGGGGATCCAGACCGGGGTCAGGTCGCCGCTGCGCAGCAGTCGGGCGAGCTTGGCCGCGTCGCGCCGGTCGGTCTTGACCCGGTCGCCGGGCTTGGTCGGGATGAGCGACGGCGCGACGACGATGCACTCGATGCCCAGCGCGCTGAGCTGGCGGTGCAGCGCGTAGCCGGTCGGGCCGGCCTCGTACGCGACGCTCAGCCGGGCCCCGTCGCCGCCGAGCCGGTCCAGCAGCTTGCGGATCGCGGCCGGGTCGTTTGGGATCTGTCCATGGTCCTCCGGGTCGCCGAACCCGTCGGCCACCGCCACCGCGATCGACGCCCTGTGTACGTCGAGCCCGACGAACTTCGTATTCTTCTCCACTGGACCGGCCTCCCGCATGTGGCGCTACGCGGATCTCTCAAGCGGCCCGCGCAATCCACGATGATGTGCGAGCGCCGGTCCTTCCATGTTGAGTAGCCTTTGGGGTAGCGTGGCGCCGGAGCGGACGCCGCGCTGGTCCGATCCAGGTCGACTCCCGGTTCCCCCCACCGGGTACGTCCGCGCCGTCAACCCGTTCCCGGCGACCCGATGAGCGGCGCCGAACTCGTCGTCGCGTTCCTCGCCGGCGTCATCATGGGCGGCGCGCGCTTCCACGGATGCTGGGCAGGTCATCGCCCCGTACATAGGACACGACTCGCTCTCGGCCGGTTGCGCGCCTTCCTGGAGCAGCCTCTAGGCAATCCCGCACCCAACGCATAGGTCTGATTGGCCCCAACGTCTTCGCCGCTCGGCACTATCGGGTTCGCGATCGGCGAGACAGGGTGCGAGGCGCGAAGAGCGTCATCGGGTAGTCGCCGAAGGGGGGTTGTCATGCTTCGACGCAACACTGCCGCCGCGCTGGCATTTGTGCTCGCGGTCGCCTTGCTCCCAGTGGATACCGTAGCCGGACGGGTTGGCGTCGCTGGGCTTTCTGGCCCGGGCTCCCCGGCTGAGATCGACACAAGTGGGATCGCTCTTGTTGGACGTGACGCGATCCAGTTCAGGGCTGAGAACGAGGCACAAGCCCTTGCGTTTGATGCAGCCCTGAACTTTGCCCTGGAGCACAGGGGCGACATGGGGTACCCCTGGATCGATCTTGAGACAAACACTCTCGAGCTTTCCGCGGCGACCGAGCAGGGAGCGACGGTCGCATTCGGGGCCAAGTCCAACCTTGCAGCGGCCGGATTGGTCGCCAGGGTGACAACGGCGCAGGCGTCGATCGCGAAGCTGGACGGACTTGCGGACGATGCCACCCGACTGATCGAAGCCGGCATACCCCACGCCGACCTCATCTGGATGACTGAGCCTGACCAGAAGAACAATCGCGTTGTCATTACGGTAAGCGAACCCAACGCCGATCTCATGAAGGCCTTGGCGACTAGATACGGCACGGAATTGATCGCAGTTCGAGTGCGCGCGGGTGGGCCGATCGCGACTTCGAATCGCGACTTCGACTCCCCGGCCTTCTGGGGTGGCGCCTACATCACGACGTCGACCGGCAAAGGCTGTACGACTGGATTTGCGTGGAGCGCTGGCGTCTCAGCCATGCTTACAGCCGCTCACTGCATCTCGACCGGCGGTACTGTCTCATACCCCAACTACTCGAATGCGGGGACGGTTGCGAGCGGCTCGGAGGAGAATTGGAGCGACTCGAACGGGACTCAGTACTACACCGGACAGAGCGTGTATCGCGGCGACATCGCGTTGATCCGCTACAGCTCGTACAGCACAAACGCAACAATCTACTCGGGCGCTGCGCACACGGGCACAAGCACTGCCGTGAACTCGAAGGCCTCGCGCTGGTCTCAGGTCGGTGACGCAGTGTGCGTAAATGGAGTTACGACCGGCGGGTGGTGTGGCATGGTGACTATCGCGAGCGGAAACGCTTGGTACCTCGTGAACGGGATCAACGTCTGGGCGCGTCACGTGGTGCAGGCGGAGGCGCTCGGTCCCACGTGTCCTACCCACGGTGACTCGGGGGCTCCGGTGTACCGAACGGTCTCAGGAGGGGTCGCTGCCGTCGGCATCTACAGTGGCGGAGCGCCTCTCGTCCTCGAGTGCGTCGCGTACTTCACGGACATTTGGGACGCATGGTATGGGTTGCCGGGCGACCTGAAGACAAGATAGAGGTCCCGCCTTGGGTATTGTCTGATGGAGAGGTAGCAGGTCCAGCGTCCGGGCGATGGCGGACCTGACTCGCGGAGGGGAAGGCGTGGCAGCAGGAGTCGCAACGGCGAGGTGGAGGATCCCCCACCTACGCCTGATCATCGCCGCGGTGATCCTCGCGTTCGCTACGGTCCTGGTCGCCGCGCAGAACGGACCGGTCGTGTTCCCTCAGTTCTGGTCATACCGGCTCCTCGATCAGCGCACCGCCGAGGTCTCCGTCTATGTCGCTCCATGCTCCTGGACGCGCGTGACGGGCGTGGCTGAGACGGCCGATGCCCTCGCCGTCACGGTCGAGACGCTG
Source organism: uncultured Chloroflexia bacterium (assembly GCA_963703575.1). Classification (GTDB taxonomy): domain Bacteria; phylum Chloroflexota; class Limnocylindria; order Limnocylindrales; family CSP1-4; genus CAIXZV01. Next base: position 122,636 of record CAVPEU010000023.1, on the reverse strand, counting down.
CCCTGCCCCCTGCCGTTGCCAGGCACCGCGGACCTCGTCCTGCGTGAGCTGTCCGTGGCGCTGCCCGACGACATCGGGCAGCGCGCGGTCACCGACGCGCAAGGGCACGAGATCCCCCTGCAGGACACCAGCTCCTGATAGGGCACACGGTCTGACGATCGGCTCCCTCCGATGGCGCGCATCACTGGCAGGGCGGCAGCGTAGGAGTCTCGCCCGGTACGGTGAAACGTCCGGTCATATCGTCGCCACCCACCTGGCCGAACGCAAAGGCACCCTGCGGCTGCCGCTGACGAGCGATCACCATGCACACAGGCCGCGACGACGCCTGTGCCGTCGCCTGCCAGCATGCGCTCGGATCCATGTACTCCGGCATCGTGGGGCACCGGGACCGGGTTGTGACCCGGACCTGGCCGTCGCTCTCGTCGCGGACTGAACCGTACTGGGTTTGATGGAGGCTCCAACTCTTGGAGAATGGAGTCATGCCGCCAACACCCCCGTCCCTCGCGCCGCGGCGAGACTCCGCGGCAGTACCCACCGGAGCTGAAGGAGCGCGCCGTCCGGCTGGTGGCCGAGACCATTGCCGATCGGCGACACCGGGGCCTACTTCCTCTTCTACTCGATCATCACCTGTCTGCGGTAGGGGTGTGTTGAGGCAAGCGGGGAAGTCTCGCGTCTGGTGGGGTCTACTGGATGCACCATTCCGAAAGACGCTCGGGCGTACTCGGTGGCGCGCTTCTATCTGACCGTCAGCGATCCCGACGCCAACTCATTCCCGCCGATGTCGGAAACGCGAACGTGATGGATCCCCGGCGTGAGAAACGCAGAAGGGATCACGACGCCGTAAGAGTCCATTCCGGCCGAGGGCGCGACGCTGGTCGGAGTCGAGTAGCCATCGATGTCGATCGTCGCGGCGTAGCCGGCGGGCACCGTCTGGCTGAGATGAGCCACGAGAGCAACACGGGCGCCCGAGGTGAACGAATTGGCACGATCGCGGATCTCGAACGACTTCGTGTCGAACGACGAACCGAACCAGATCGAACCCGCTGGCGGCACGTTCGCGGACCCGCCATTTCTCGAGAGAAGCAAACCCACGCTGATCGCGAGCCCGACGACGAGGACGATCAACCCGACGATGCGCACGGGCCAAGCTTGCGTGCCGAGCGCCTTCTGCGACGTCATGGGCTGAACGATCGACGGCGGCGGTGCCGCGACGGCATTCGTCCGGTAGTCGAAGCCGCAGCTAGGACAGATCGGCATCGTACGCTCGCGAGGAGCCCGACACCGCGGACAGGGAGTCATCCCGGCGGCTGCCCCGAAATCGAAGCCACACTGCGGACATAGACCATACGAACTTCGCGTGAGGTGCCGCAGCGCGGGCAGGCGGCGACGCTCACTCCTCGGCCGTCTCCTTATGGGACGCGACAAGTATTGCCGCGCCTCCATCACCCGCAACCGAGCTCGGAAGGGGTGGCGCTGACCGGATCCAGGACTCCGTGGTGGATCGGCTGCTCGGGCGGCTGAACGGCTCCTTTGCAGGCGCGGCCGCCAATCATCACTTGGCCAGATGTCTCACCGATCAATGTCCGGAAGGGCGGCGACTCGCGCTTGGGTCGCCGCCCTTCGCGGAGATCCTCGTCGGATCATTCCGCGATGGTCCTCTCTCAGGGCTTCGCCAGGATCGCCGATGCGGTCGCCGCTTGTCGAACGAGGCCCGCCTTGATCGCATTCAACTCCACGCCGAGCTGGCTCATCGCCTTTCGCTGGTAGGCGGCGTCGACGGCCATTCGGATTCCGGCGAGGTTGGTCGTCTTCTTGCAGTTCACGTCGGCCACAGCGACCGCGATCTCTTCGGCGGAAGCCGTGCCGCCGCTCCACTTCGGGTCGTTGTTTGCTTCCATTGGGGTGAGGTAGTAGTAGCCGGAGCCCGCCATGCACATGCTCCACTTCGCGAACGCGGCCACGACTCGGCTGTCGCTTTTCGAAGCCGTCCAGGCGTCGAAGGCGAGCTGAACGGGCAGGTTGAGGCCGGTCGCTCCTTCGACCTCGCGCTGCGCAGCGCCGAGGCACCCGCCGTCCGGGATCGTCTTCCCGTTGAAGATACCGCCGCCGAACTTCGCCGCCACGACGTTGTAATAGTCGTCCGGTAGCTTGATGTCTGCGTAGGCGGCCTCGCTCGCAAGGTTCTCCCCATAGGAGTGGTAGCCCATCTGCTTCGCGTGGTCGACGTCCAGCAGCCCATACAGCCGGTAGTGCGCCGGCTGCCCAGCGTTTGGCACGTCGGCAGGGCTCTTGTCCCACGCCGGCGCGGCGAACTGGAAGCCGAACTGCTCGACACAGCTCTTCGTCAGGGCGTATTCAGCCCTAACCACGGTCTGTCGCTCGGCGAAGTCCTGAACGTACGCATCGAGCGGCAGGGAGATGCCGCGCGGGTCGGTGATGGTCGGGATCGAGTCGACCCTCGGTTCAGCGAGCGTCGAGGCGCCCGACGCGGCGGCGGCCGCGGTCAGCGTGGTCACTCCCACGACTACTACGATTCCCGCGACGAGTGCGGTCGCGCGGGCAAGAATGCTCTTCTTCATCGCCACGCTCCCTTAGTTCGAGAAGGTGCAGTCGGGGTCGACGGCGTAGGGGATTCCGCCGTCGTTCCAGCATTCCGAGCTGGTCTGGTCGTTGTAGGCGACCTGCATCACTCGGCCATAGATGTGAATCGTCTGGTAGTTGCCATCGTAGTGCGCATCCGTGAAGATGCGGATGCTGCGATGGTCTGACCAGCTGTCGACCGAGCTGATCGAGTCGTTCAGCCGGCAGTCCCACCAGCCTGGGATCGTGTTGCACGACGACGGGTAGTAGTTGTACGTATGGAAATTGATGCCGCCATCCATGTCGTCGTAGTAGTACAGGAAATCCGACCGCGGTGTGCCGAGGTTGTGGTCCTTGTAGACGCAGACCTCGTTGTTGTTGCAGTAGCCATCGTACAACGCCGCCTCGACCTGCTGAGGCACAACCGAGAACGAAACGACTGCTGCGATCACGGCGGTCAGCAGCTTCCGCATCTGCCTCGACCCTTTCATCTCCCACTCCCGGTGCGACAGTGGATCAATACAGCGCCACGGGCCCAAGCGTAACCACTGCGTCTTGTCCGTCCTGAGCCGACTGGATCGGTTACTTTCCTCGGCCTCGGTCTCGGTGGCCAGCGAGCCGCAGACGATCGACTCATGCCCTCCCCTCGTGTGGATTCCTGGGCTGGGCTAGCGGCAACCCCAAGAACCCCTCGCCCACCCTCATGTCACGAAGGGTGCATCGGCGCCGATCGCGTGGACCTGATATACCGCTGCTGTATCTGCCACTGCCTACCCTCGATCACACGAACGACGCGACCCAGCATGTCACCCGACGAGGTGGTGCGACAGTAGGGAGAACCCTACTCAGAACCCGCCCCGGCCCGCATCACGACGGTCATTTGCTCGTTCCGGTGTGGCTATAGCTTCACCGAATGCACTCAGGTGTGCTGCGGATAGTGGCCTGAAGGGTTCAACAATCCGATTCACGCCGCCCAGCGGTACTCGTGGATCAGCCCGCCGAGCAGGTCCCTTGCCCACGTCTTGCATCGGAAGCATTCGAATGTACAGATCTGCATGTGGACGTGGAGCTGGATGTCGTGAAAGGCAACATTGCAGTAGATGTAGCCCTTGCCCTGCAACGTTGTCGGCGACGCCTGCCTGATATATGCCTGAACGTCGCAACTCTGGGAGGCACCGGCCACCGGAGATGCAACCGCGAGTGATGCACCGACCGCGCCAGTCAATATCGATGCGGCGTACCGCAGATGCCCGGGTCGAGCTCCTCGCCGCAGCGAACGATCGTCTCGGTCACGTGGAGGATGTAATGGCTCGCCCCGAGACGATACGCGACATCGACACCGTCCCAACCGCCCCCCGCGTCCCCGTCGACCGAGAAACCGATGAGAAGCTCTGTGAATGGGGCAGCGGGCTCGTCGCTGGTCGCGCAGGTGATGGCCACGCTCGCGCCGACAGCGGGATCGAGGTGATCGGACACGCTTGGAGGTGGGTAACCCTGCATGCTGATGATCATCGTGTCGGACGCACTTCGGACGAACGTGCGGACGAGCGCCCCCAGGAATCGGCTGCCGGAGCCCAGCAGGGTGGCGGGGTTTACCGCCTCGATGACGGCAGGGCCGTCGGGGCCGGCGAGACACAACGGGATGCCCAGCGACCACGGACCGGCCGCTCCCGCTGGAAAGGCCATGGTCGTCCCGGCCGCGACCGATGACAGCGGTCCCGCTCCATCGAGATGACGCTTCGGCCCCGGCGTCCCGATCGAGAACACCAGGATCGCTGCCGCGGCGGCGAGTCCCGCCGCCGCGGCGAACAGCTTGCCGCCGTTCTTCATGCTATGGGGTGTTGTGTCCGATGTCGGTGATGCGGCTCGCCCTCGAGGGGTAGTTGTTGCTGCCGCACAGGTAGGACCACGTCTGCAGGCTGTAAACGGTCTTCTTGATGTAATTCGAGGTCGTCGAGTAGTTGGTGTTAACGGAGAGCGGGATCCCGATGACGCTGGACGACTTGACCCCGCCCGAGAGCGCGTAGGCGCTGTACGACGAGTCCTCTCGCTTCCAGACGCCGGCGCCGACGTATGCGCAGTTCGCGCTGCTCCATTTGCCCTGGTACGAGATGGAGACCGTCTTCACGCCGCCAGTCGGGCCATCCGGGTACATGTCGTACTCCCAGGTGCAGGAGTAGTACCACTTGCCGTAAGCCATCTCAATGTCGTACTCGCGGTAGAGCGTGCTCGGGGTGGGCGTCCACGAGTAGCCCGCCGTCGTCGTGTGCGTTCCGCTCTCGGACCAAGTCGAGCCAAAGGTAACGCCAACCCCGACGGTAACCGAATGGCTGGAGGAGAGCTCGACCCATCCGGTCGAGGTGGAGTAGTACGGCCATGTCTCGGCGACGCGCGTCCAGAACTTGTATGTGCCGACGCGGGTCCCGTCGCAGTAGTGGATCAGAGGAGTGACGCTACCGGTCGAGTCCGCGCTCATGGCCGCGGTCGTTGGTGCCATGCCGTGGAGCGGGAGCCGCGCTCGAACGTCGATCGAAGCTGGAGCCTCTATCGATGCCACCGCGGCTGCCTGCTCTCGGTCAGGCGTGCCAAGCTGGGCGGAGAAGTGCACCGTGGCCATCCCGTCGCCGGTCCAGCCAAGGATGTCGAGGTCAGCCTGCCCAGTGTCGCTCAGGTACCCTTCGGGGAGGAGCGTCGGGTCGACCCGAACCTCAAACCGCCCGCTTCCGTCGGTGTGCGCCCACCCGACGGTGGGGAACTTGACTGATTCGCCGACCGGCACGCGACGCAAGACCTGCTCGGTCGGCCAGGCGAGCAGGGCGACCCAGCCCGATGCGACAGCGCCGTCGCCGCCGCTGAGCCTCCCCGACGCTACGATCGGGCCCTGCGTGGCGCGGTGGAAGACGGAGGTGTCGAGGCCGACCGGGACGGATGCCGGCGACTCCGACGCCTGGGTGACTGATGGAGCGCCGGCTAGCACCAGCGCGAAGACCATGATCATTGCGACACGTTGCCGCATCAGACAGCCCCTTTCCGGCGCCCGCGAACCTGCTCCGGTTCGAGGATGGGCGCCATGTGCTTGCCAATGGCGCTACTCAACTGTCCCGTCGCATCCCCCTCCGCTCGCCCCCGGATGGCCGGTGGGCGGCAGCCTCTCTGGCCAGCTCCTGACCGATCGTCTGTTTGTGATGTCGCTGAGCTCGCGCCGGGCGGGCGATGAGCCAGCCAGGGCTGACGATCACGCCCGCGAGGACCATCCAGACGAGACCCATGATCCCGTTCGTGATCCGCTTCTGGGCGCGGTGCTCAGCGTCAGTGTTCGCGCCCGCGAGCGTCTTCTCGATGCCGCCCCAGACGATGACCGCGCCGCAGATCGCGATGCCGAGTCCGATCGCGATGGCGACGAGGGTCGCGATCATCTTGGTCACCGGCGCGAGGGCCTTCTGGGCACCCGCTGGGATGGTGTCCGCGGCGAGGACCGGTGAGGCCCAGGTGAGCAGCAGGAGAGCCGCAGCGAAGCCCGCGACAAGCGGCAGGTAAGCGGCGGCGAAGGCGCGGAACCGGGGACGCATGGGATGGGCCTCAGCCGGCCGCCGCCTCGGGGGCCGAGGACGACCCCTCGCGGAACCGGCGGACGAAGTCGGCGATCGCGGCCTCGTCGGCGGTCGCGAGCTCGAGCCCCGCGGTCCGGAACCAGGCCACGACGCGCGACAGCTTGCGCAGGCGGTAGTACTCGGCGGGCGTGATGAAGACGCCGACGAACTTGCCCGACGAGTAGATCGTCGTCGGCCGGCCGTCGGCGACCTCGTCGAGGATCGACGCCAGCCGCCGCTGGATCTCGGTGATCCCGATCGTCCGCGGGATGTCGAGGATCTGGCGCTCCTCGCGCGCGAGTTTCCGGACGGCGGTCGCATTCGGGCGCTCGCGCCCGGCGACGACGGCGCCGAGGCTCGCCGTATCGTGGGCGAGCTCGGGGTGGACGTTGAGGCCGTGGAGCGCCGAGAGCGACCGCTCGATCGCGATCCACCGATTGGCCTCGTCGGGGGCGATCAGGACGGCCGACGGGTCACCATGAGTGAACACCATGACCGGGGTGCCGGCCGCCGCATATGCGATCGGCAGGCTTGCCTTGTCCCGGAGCTCGTGCATCGGCATCGTCCCTAGCTCGCCCGCGATCACAGCTCTTCTCCCTTCAGACCGTCGTCAGGCAGGGGCTCGAGGACGGCCGTCCCGACGCCATACCAGGTGATCAACAGCGCCTTCTCTCGACCCTCTGCAAGAAGGTCGCGCATGTTGCGCCAGAGGAGCGTGGCGGACCGACGCTCGGTGACGTCCTCGTCACGAGGCGGCCGGAGGATCGCGACGGGCCGGCCATGGCGCAGCACGACGAACGTCTCGCCACGCGCTGCGGCAGCGAGGCAGATGCCGGGCTGCCGACGGAGTGCGCCGCTGGTGATGGCCTGTTCCATGGACGCGACCGTACCACTGTGGCAGCCGCCGTTCAAAGGAGTTGTGTGTATTGTTTAGTGTATCTCCCGGGACCTAGGACTGAGCTTTCGTCAAGTTGAGTGGAAACGACTCTCCGGATGGGTTGATCTGAACCAAAGGGATCACGAAGCAACGCGCGGTGATGATCGCCTGATCAGGTATCAGGTCAACTATCGGTCTGGCATCGCGATCGAGAGGAACGACGCGGACTGACCTGCCCGGACGGGGCGCTACCCTTTCTTGGATCGCGGCCCGCGGCGAACCCTCACTTTGACGAGCTCGCGCGGGCTCGGCGCCCGCTGGGCGGCAACTCCTCGCGTCGGGACAATGGAGGTCGCCAGCTGGGACTCGGCCCGGCCCGCCGAAGGACGTCAATTATCACCGCGGTCACATCTCGGCCTGCGCGTCGCCGAAACCGGTTCGCTTGGGGCTCATGGCAGCGCAGGAAGCTCTTGCCGCTCGCGCACGGGCATGGCTCGGCTGTCGGCGCCCCCTCAATGATGCGGCGCAGCGCGCGGGGAGGCAGGTTCCACTCCCGGCTGAGGTATTCGAGAAAGCCGGGCACGCCGTGGTCCCACTGGGGCCCCGGAAAGTTCGAGCCGGGATTGGCATCCATGACGAGCTGGCGGTGGTAGAAGAGGGTCAACTGCTCGAGGAAGTGGCGGAAGGCGTATTGGTCACGAGCGTGCCACGGGGTGAGTACCGGGAGCCAGAGACAGCATCTCCCGCCGGGGTAGAAGTGCCGATCCGCGATGTGCTCGAACTTGCCGGGCGTCTGGATCGCCCACGGTTCTGATGTCGGGTAGTCAGTCGGAAAGTGGATCTCCGTCGGGACGCGGTTCGGGTAGCCCGCGTCCGTCCCCACGATGAAGGCGCCCTTGACGTAGGGCTCGCCCTCGTCCTCGAGCCACTCCATCTCCGGCTGCGTGAAGGCAAGCATTCGCTTGTCCCACGCGAGCCGGCCTCGATGCCGGACCCACCAGGGCTGGGGTGTCCGGCGCGCCACGAGCTAGCCGCCGTAGGTGGTCGACGGCGTAACCTTTCGGGCGCCGTCGGACTGCCCAAAGACGGTCGTGCCGGAGCGGATGAAGACGGCACCCGCGCTCTCATAGAGCGACGACGCCTTCGAGAGCGAGAGCTTGTTGTGGTCGAGACCGTGGGCGACGTAGCAGTTGGCCTCGATGCTCCAGACGAAGCGTTCGGCCAGATCATTCTCGAGGTGGTCACGGACGTTGCCGCTGATGCCGGAATCCTGCTTGCCCACGCGCTCCTCGTTCTGCTCGGCCCGGAGGACGTCGCCGCCGAGGCAGATCCGGTCGCGATGACCGCGCTCACCGAGCTTTGTCGCGATCGTCTCGCCCTGACTCACGCCGACCGCAATCCCGAGCGAGGCGATGTTCGGCAGCTGCTCCTTGAGGACCAGCTCGGAGCTCGACTGCAGGCTGATCGCCGCGTTGACGGCCTCGGTGCAGAATCCGTCGGCCGAGTTGACCGGGGTGTGGAAGAAGGCCTGCACGCGGTCGCCCTAGACGGTGGAGAACATCAGCGTCCAAGAGTCCGGCGACTCTGCGACGGTGCACCTTGTTTACACGGAGGGCGGCTACGACATCAGCCTCGACACGGGCGAGCCCCTCGAGTCACCCAACGTGCTGGCTCCTCGCGACGTGACGATGGAGTTGCGACGGGTCGACGGTCGCTGGCTCGTCGAGAGCTACGGGGTCAAGGCGCAATGACCAACGTGCTTCGCCTCATCCGTCTCGCCGCTGCGTCCGGCTTCGCGCTCTTCCTCGTGGCGCTCACCGCGCAGACCGCGGCGGCCGTCGATCCGGTTCTCGACGTTCGGGTCGACAAATGGAGCTCGGACAGCGGCCACGGGTACGTCGGGATCACGGTGACCGGTGACTGGGCTCCGCCGGCCGAGGAGCGGACCCGGGTCAGGACCGTGTACTACTCCGAGTGGCAGAACATGGGCAATCCGGCCGCCTACTGCCACGCCTGGTGGGTGTGGGTCCACCAGACGACCAACGATTTGGTCGTCAACTACGACAGCCCGGTGTCGACGGTCCTCTGTGGCCCAGAACCGGCCATCGGCGTCAGTCCATCCGGGTACGGCGACCTCAGCCTCTACCTGTCGGTGGGGATCGATCCGGTCACGGCTCCGGCTCGCTCGTCGCGAGCCGTGACCGCCGAGCTGACCAATGGCTGGCGGGACTGGATCGACGACGCCATCAGCGCGTACATCCGGCGCGACTCCGTTCGCGTCGAACGATGGACGGTCGACTTCGGCGACGGCGCCCGCCGCACGTTCCCTGGCGATGGCACGGACAGCCTGACCACCACGCACGCCTACGAGGCGGGCGAATTCGCTGTCACGGTGGTCGCTCACGTCACGGGCGAGGCCTACGGCGCGTTCTTCACGCCCGACGGCGTGCCGTTCGAACAAGTCGTTCCATTCGCGATCGACATTACCAACGGCGCCACGGGGACGGCGCTCCCGATCGAATACGTCCCGCCGGTCGTCGTCCCCGGCGGCAGTCCGTCGGGAACCATGCCAGGCGGCCAGACGGTCGCCGCCGACATCGATGGCCATGCCCGGATCTTCTGGCCCCGCGGGCTGCCGTGCGACCTGTTCGTCCGGCCGATCATCGAGGAAGAGGGCTTCATGCGCTCGGGTGGCGTGACCATCGGTGGCGCGACGACTCGCCTCCTCAGCTACCGCTACATCGGGGCCACGAATGACGCGTCGGACGCTTCGTCGCCGGGCACCTACAACGCCGGCGACCCGATCCGGCTCCAGTGGAACACGCCGCTCCCCAACGGCGGCTCCTACCCGATCGCGGTCGAACTGACGGTCGAGACGACCTACGAGGACGGGACGGTCCGGACGTTCACGTTCTCCGGCTCAATTGCCGCGACCGTCGTGTACTCAGCGATCAGCCACTGACATGGACGGAGGACCGGGATGAGAGCACGCCGCGGCGCCTACCTCGCCTTCTTCCTCGTCGCCGCGCTCGGTGCCTGCGCGCTCGTGTACCTCGCCCAGCCACGCAACGGTGTCGTCCGAGCGAAGACCGACATCGCCGTCCTCACGCCAATCACCGCCGACATGGTCGAGGTCGTCAGCGTCAGCCCGGCCGACGCACCGTCGAACGCCGCACGGCGAATCGACGACGTCGTTGGGAAGTACGCGTCAGTTCCGCTCCTGGAAGGCCAGGATGTGGACGTGCGTGTCCTCGAGACGAATCCGGGTCAACTGGCGTTCGGTTTCGGCGCTCCGCTGGACGCGGGCCAGGTCGCCTTCGCCATTCCGGTCGAGCCCCGTCGAGCGGTCGGCGGTGCGTTGGCCGCCGGAGCGCGGGTAGACGTCGTCGCCGTCCCCAACGCGCTGAAGACGCAGGTCTCCGGCGCCGACTCGCCCTCCGCGGTCATGCTCGGTCAAGGTCTCGTGGTGCTCACCCTCCGGACGCCCGAGGGGCAGCGGCTGGGCGACGAGCCGGCATCGGATGCCACCCGGGTCGTGATCCCGCCCAAGCTCGGCTCGGTCGTCGTCGCGATCCCGGCTGCCCGGCTGCCCGAGTTCGCCGAGGCCGCCATCAGCTCCACCTTCTATCTCGCGCTCAGTCCTGTCGCTGCGCCCTGATGGCTGGTTGCAGGTTCGCTCCGCCCCGGAATGGTGACCCTGCGGCCCAAATCATCAATGCGCGGGTAGTGACACTTGGTCCGTCTTGCCAAGACCGTCCTTGCTTCGTGCTCGGCCGGTTGTTCGGGCTTGCCCCCGCGGCCGGGATCGCAATTCTGCATAGCGTTCCGGACCATCCGCAGGTGCTTGGGAACTTCGTGCCATCGGAGGGCTTCTATCCACTGCCGGCCGTGGACCGGGATCGGGGTCCTCTGCTGCCATGTCGCGCTCGCCGTCGGTCTGCCTTCTGGCGGATCAAGCCGAGACACGCATGAAGAGAAGGCCGCACGAGGGCTGGCTAATATCTGATGCCGACCGGCCGCAAAGCGGTTCGTTCGCGACAGTCGCGGCCGCGCCAAGACGGGAGTCGGCCGTCGGCTCACGACGAGCAAGATCACATACGATCACCGCGGTGCAGATCGCGACGCCGCAGACCGTGCACAGCTTCACCGCTCGAACCGTCCGTCCGTGGGGATGCCACCAACGCTGTTGACGCTCGATCCCACGCCCTTCGACATCGCGAGAGCGTGGATGGCGAGGGCGGTGCGGTCTATTCGCCTGGGGTGCTACTTCCCTGGGACCAAGTCTCGTCCGCTGTGTCTGCGGCTCGACTATCCGCGCGGCCGGGTTCATGGGTGGTAAGCGCCGCCGGATCCACTCCACCCAGCCATGCCCCGAGGGCGTGAGAAAGAAGATCTGGGACAGCGAAACATGGCTCTCACCTCTCGAGGCCCAGATCCGTGGGCTGCGCCTTGACGAGGCGACTGTGTCCGCCATCGTGGCTGCCATTACCCAGCCCGAAGAGGCCGTTGTACCGATCGATCGCGGCCGGATGGAGCGTCGCCGGCGAGAGCTTGCGCTCGACGTGGCGGCGGGCCGCATGAGCGAGCGGGCTTTCCTCGCCGCCATGCGTCGGCTGAACGAGGAGGATGCCGCTCTGGTCGACCCTCGGCCGCGGAGGGCCGCCGACGGGGCCAAAGCGGTCGAATACGTCCGGAACTTCGCGGCCAGCTGGGCGAAGGCCAAGCCACCAACGAGGGCGGCCATGATCCAGTCGCTTTACCAGGAGATCGTCGTTCGGGGAGAGGAGTTCGTGAGCGTTCGCCTCACGCCAGAGGCTTATGCCCACGGGCTCGCGCTCGCCCTTCCCCAGGAGGTCATGGTTCCCAGCCTCCCGACCTGGGGCGGCGTACGGCGCGGTTCAAATATGGCGTTGGCGCGCCCGACAGGATTCGAACCTGCGACCTTCGGCTCCGGAGGCCGACGCTCTATCCGCTGAGCTACAGGCGCGCGGGTCACGATGATAGCGGTCGTGCGTGGATAGAGCTTCGGCTTCTGGTTCTACGCTCTACTCAGGCAGCTTCCGCACGCTCGGCGGACAACCGCAGCTGCTCGTAGAGCGTAAGACTCGACGCAACTCAACCCGCCGGATCTCGATTGGGCGAGGCCGATCGCGCCGAGGTTTCCAGGCGCGAATCGCGGTTACTGAGCCCCACGGCCACATCGGCCGAACGTACTGGGCGGCCCGAACGCGGATCGGGGTTTCTGACCCCCACGGGTCCGCTTGGCCTTCGTTGTCGCCGTGGCAATCGTCGGGGTCGCCGCGGTCGCCGTAACCGCCACGCCATACGATCGGACCGCCGTCACCACCGCCGCGCTCGACGCGCTCAGCCACCGGTACGACGGCGTCCTCGGGACGACACCGCCGGCCGCCGCCAACCCGCGCTTCACGGGCGCGGCCGCCAACGACATGGCGCCCATGCTCGAGCAGCAGCGCCGCAACTACGCGGCGGGCGAGGACTACCCCGGGCTCAGCGAGTTCTCGAACGTCAAGATCCTCGCGATCTCGGGCACGTCGTCCTCGGTCAAGGTCGATCTGCAGGCACACGAGAAGCTGTCGAACATGCGCAATGGCGCAGTCGTGAGCTACTCCGAGTCCGAGATGGTCTACCACCTCGTCCTGGAGCTCATCGATGGGCAGTGGGTCGTCAGCCAGCTGGACTGGGAGTTCGCGCCGGGCTATCGGCCGTGATGTGAGGCAGGCGTGGTGGGTGGGAGGATCAGCCCACCCTGCGTCCGGTCCGGAGTCGATCCCACAGCGTCAAATTGCCGATTGCGGCTGGACGAGCACTCGACCGATGTCGGTATCGTGGCTCGGTAGAGCGTGACTCCACCCGTTTCGCTCGGGGTCCCACTCGAGTGGCCACAACGCCCAGGCGGTCAGGCTCCGGAGGCCGACGCCCGACCCCCTGGGCGACTCCCCGCAGCGTGGTCCCGGATCAGGCGCACGGCGTCGGCCGGACCGCCGGTCCGGGGATCCCCGTGGCCCGGCAGCAGCCAGTGCGCCGCCAGGCCGTCGAGGTGATCGAGTGACGCCCGCGCCATGGCGGGATCGACGGTGAACGGCCCCAGCGCGGGGCCGACGATCCCGGTCGTGACCGAGCGGGTGGTCATCGCGTCGCCCGGGAACAGGGCGTCCACGGAGGGCACGTGGAACGCGACGGACCCGGGCGATTGGCCGGGCAGGCCGATCACGCGCGGTGCGCCGGGTACATCGCGGTCGTCCGGACTGCCGCGGCGTTGGCCGGGGACGAGCACGGGCTCGAGGCGGCGCGAACCGTGGTCGCCTGGGCACACGGCTGTGTGAGCATGGAGCTCGCCGACGCATTTCGGCTGGGCCCCGGGGTCGATGCAGCCCTCAGCTACGGGATCGACAGGATCACAGCGGCCATCGAGACGGATTCGCGACCCATCGGCGATCCGGGGTGAGCGGTCACCAGGCTCCGTCCTGGAGCCGGCGGTCAGGTACGGTTCTCGGCCCGCTGGCGGGCCATGGCCTCGAACGGTGCCAGCGCGTGCGGGTCTGCCAGGGCGTCCCTCGAGGCGGCTTCCTCGGCGCGCATGCCCAGCAGGATCCGCTTGACCGGCACCTCCAGTTTCTTGCCGGACAGGGTGCGCGGGACGGCGGGGACGGCATGGACGGCGTCCGGGACGTGGCGCGGCGAGAGGCCGTCGCGCAACTCGGCGGCGATCCGGGCACGGAGCCCGGCGTCGAGCGCCACCCCCTCCTGGAGCGCAACGAACAGCAGGAGCTCGCCCGGGCCGCCGCCCGGCTCCTCGAGGTGGACGACCAGGCTGTCCGCGATGCCCGGAATTGCCTCGACGACCGCGTAGAACTCCGCCGTTCCCAGCCGGACGCCGCCCCGGTTGAGGGTCGCATCGCTGCGGCCGCTGATGATGCACGAGCCGCGGTCCGTGATCGTCAGCCAGTCGCCGTGGCGCCAGGCACCCGGGTACATGTCGAAGTAGGCGGCCCGCAGCCTGGAGCCGTCATGGTCGCCCCACAGCCCGACCGGCATCGAGGGCATCGGTGCCGTGATGACCAGCTCACCCTGCCGGCCGATGGTCGGCTGCCCGTGTTCGTCGAACGCCTCGACCCGCGCGCCCAGCATCCGGCAGCTGATCTCGCCTGCCCACACCGGCACCAGGGGTGACGGCCCCAGGAACCCGGTGCACAGGTCCGTGCCCCCGCTCAGCGAGCCGAGCGGAATCCGGTCCGAGACGGCCTCGTGGACCCAGTGGAAGCCGGCGGCCGCCAGCGGCGCGCCCGTGGAGCCCACGCCCCGCAGCGCGGAGAGGTCCTGGTCCCTGCCCGGCCGCAGCCCCGCTGCCCGGCAGGCCATGAGGAACGGCGCGCTGGCGCCCAGGTACGTCGTCCGGGTCTCCTCCGCCAGCCGCCACAGCGTCGAGAGGTCCGGCCAGGCGGGGTTGCCGTCGAACAGGACGACCGTCGCGCCGACCACCAGCCCGGACACGAGGTAGTTCCACATCATCCAGCCGGTCGTCGTGAACCAGCAGAACCGGTCGTCCGGGCCGAGGTCCGTGTGGAGGGCGAGCGCCTTGAGGTGCTCGAGGAGGATGCCGCCGTGGCCGTGGACGATGGGCTTGGGCAGGCCGGTGGTTCCGGACGAGTACAGGATGTAGAGCGGATGGTCGAACGGGACGAGGTCGAAGGCGAGGGGCGCTGGCTCGCCGAGGAGCGTGGCCCAGGCGACGGAGCCCGGGACGGCGGCAACGGCGGCGGCGTCCGCGGCGTCCGCGGCGTCCGCGGCGTCCGCGGCGGCGGCGCCCGAGCGCAGGTACGGCACCACGACGGTCGCCCGGACCGATGGCAGCCCCGCGCGGATCTCGGCGATCTCGTCGCTCCTGTCGATCGCCCTTTCACCGTAGCGGTAGCCGTCGATGACCAGCAGCACGACGGGCTCGATCTGCGCGAAGCGATCCACGACGGCCCGCGTCCCGAACTCCGGCGCGCACGACGACCAGGTCGCGCCCAGGCTGGCGGTGGCGAGGAAGGCGACCAGGGTCTCGGGGATGTTGGGCAGGAAGGCGGCTACCCGGTCGCCGCGGCGCACGCCGAGCCGCGCGAGGCCGGCCCGGCAGCGCGCCACCGCGTCCCGCAGCTCGTCCGCCGTGAGCTCCAGGGGTCCGCGCGTCTGCGAGCGCGCGATCACGACCACGTCCCCTCCGTGTCTCCCGGGCGTCGCCAGCACGTGCTCCGCGTAGCTGAGGGTCGCGCCCGGGAACCAGCGGGTGCCCGGCATGCGCGCGTCCGGGAGGGCCTCGCCCGGCGGGGTCGCGGACCGCACGCCGAAGTGGTCCCACACGGACTGCCAGAACGCGCCGGGATGCTCGACCGACCAGCGCCAGGCCTCGTCGTAGGTGCCGAACGCCAGGCCGCGCTCGGACGCGAGCCACCCGAGGTACCGACCCATGCGCGAGCGCTCGCGTGTGTCGGCGGGCGGCGACCAGAGGACCTCGGGAATGTCCGGGCGGGGGGCCGGGTCGGGACGACGGTTCGTCACGCCCGGATTGTGGCGCCTCCGGGCTCCGGCGGCAGCGCGCCGTGGCCGGGCCGCCGGTCGCACGCGCGCCCGGACTCGCCGACAGGGTGTCGGACCCGCCGGCCCGTGGCCGGGCCGCCGGTCGTACGCGCGCCCGGACTCGCCGGCCCGTGACCGGACCCGGGCCTGGGCCTGTCGTGCGCGGGCCGGAACCCGGCCGCCTGCCGTATGCGCGCCAGGCGGGCACTGGCCAAGGCTGCGTCTCGTACCGGGTCAGCTGGTGGCCGCAACGCCTGACGGACGCCCGCCATCCGGGCGCTACAGCCCGTTCGCGGGCGGGCGAAGGGGCCGGACGCGCCGGCGCGGTGTCAACGATGGCGAGTGACCGCCACGCGGGCGGATGTCAGGGAGGGCGCGGCGGGACGGAGCAGGACGGGCACGAGCGAGGGCGGGACGGAGCAGGACGGGCACGAGCGAGGGCGGGACGGAGCAGGACGGGCACGAGCGAGGGCGGGACGGAGCAGGACGGGCACGAGCGAGGGCGGGACGGGGCCCCGCGTCAGGCCACGGCGCTTAAACGAACGAGGCGGCTCCGAAGAGCCGCCTCGTGGCTGTCCCGGTGAATGTCCACCCGGAGGGGACCTTCTGCCATCGCGCCAGGATCATCTATCGCGTCGGCTGAACCGACTACCCTAACCCAACCTACCCATGATCCTGATGCTGGGGCAGCGCTGGCTGACTGGCAGCACGGATATCCTAGCGGCCAGGTGCAGTTTCGGGAAGGGTTTTATTCACCCCTTCGGTGAAAATTGCTTAACGTTCGGGCCGGGACGGGCCCTCGGAGGTCGTCAGGCCTCGTCGAGGATCGTGACGGAGGTCATGGCGACCGGGGCATCGGGCAGGTCGCGGCCGTTGCGCGGGGCGTTCGCGATGGCGTCCACGACCTCGAGGCCCCTCGTGACCTGGCCGAAGATGGTGTAGCTCTTCGGCAGTTTGCCGGCCAGGTCCTGGTGGCAGATGAAGAACTGCGAGCCGTTCGTGTTGGGGCCGGCGTTCGCCATCGCCAGCGTCCCGCGGTTGTAGTCGCCGGAGATCGGCTCGTCGGCGAACTTGTAGCCGGGGCCTCCGGTGCCGACGCGGCCGGCATTCAGCGAGGACTTCTTGCCGAACTCCCCGTCGCCGCCCTGGATCACGAAGCCCGGGATCACGCGGTGGAAGACGACGTCGTCGTAGAAGCCCTTCTTCGCGAGGTCGATGAAGTTCCCGGCGGCCCTGGGGGCGCCCTCCGTGAACAGGTCGACTTCGATGTCGCCGGCTTCGGTGGCGATGACAGCGCGGGTCATGGGCGTTCTCCTCGATGGGTTGGGGACGGGTTACGGGGTGGCGACGGTGACCCTGGTCATGGGGATGGGGCTGGACGGCTTCTCGCCGTCCGCGGCGGCCGCGATCGCGTCCACGGCGTCCATGCCGGACGTGACGGTGCCGATGACCTGGTAGTTGTTGTACTTCGGATCGGCCAGCGAGCCCGCGGCGGCGTCGTCGAGGACGATGAAGAACTGGGATCCCACGGAGTTCGGCTGTGAGGACCGGGCCATGGCCACCGTGCCGCGATGGTACGTGGTGGTGACCGGCTCGTCCTGGATCGTGTACGGCGGCCCGCCGGTGCCCACCAGGTCGGGCACGACGTCCGGCGATCGCCCGAACCGGCCGTCCCCGCCCTGGATCACGAAGCCCGGCACGACCCGGTGGAACACGACACCGTCGTAGTACCCGCACCCGGCGAGGGCGACGAAGTTGCCGGTGGCGATCGGGGACAGTGAACCCTTGACCTCGATCGCGATGTCACCCCTGGGCGTCGAGATGGTCACCGTCCGCACGTCGCTCGCCGCCAGGGCGGCGGGCTGTGCGGTGGGGCAGCCGGGCGGATACGTGGGTCCGGGATGGGCCGCTTCCGCCGACGCGGACACCGACGGCGCCGGCGTCACGGGCGGGATCGTCGGCAGCGCGCCGCCACCGCCCGCCGTGCATGCGGCAAGGAGGACGGGCAACGCCAGCGCGGCGACCAGCCGCTCGATGGGTCGGTCCGGGATCATGCGGCGGCCTCCAGGGCGCGGGGGAAGTCGATGGCCCCGGAGAGCAGCGCTTCCCCGAGGATGAGCCCGCTGACGCCGGCGTCGCGCAGGCGGCGGACACCGTCGAGGTCGGTGACGCCGCCGGCGACGAGCACGTCGGCGTCATGGCGGCGGACGAGAGCATGCACCAGGGTCGCGTCGGGCGTCGCGCCGCCGTGGCTGAGCACGAGGCGGCGAACGCCCTGCGCCACCAGCTCCTCGACGAGGCCGTCGAGCGTCGGCGGCACGGGTCGGCGCCAGGGGAACGCGGCCAGGCGTTCGGGTCGCGGGTCCAGGCCCACGGCCAGCCAGTCCCCGGCGACGGCGAGGCAGCCGCGGAGCGTCTCCGGGCGTTCCGCGATCGCGAGCGACAGGACCACCCGCGTGGCCCCGGCGGCGAACGCCAGCCGCACGTGGTCCGGCTCCTCGAGGCCGCCGGCCAGCTGGAGCGGGACGGCCACCCTCGTTGCGACCGACCCCACGGCCTCCAGGTTCGCGGGCGCCGATCGTTTCGCGCCGTCGAAGTCGACGAGGTGGAGGATCCGGGCGCCCAGGGCCACGAACTGCTCCGCGATCCGGTCCGGTCGATCGGTCGGGGTGCCCGTGCCGGCGGACGCCCCGGGCCAGTAGACGACGCGCGACCGCCCGGCCTCCACGTCGATCGAGGGGATCACGTCCACGCGGCTCAGCCCTCGCCCCGCAGCAGACGGCGATGGAAGCTGATCGGCAGCGACCCGTTGCGCAGCAGCGTGTCGTGGAACGCCCGGAGCGAGAAGTCCGCGCCCCGCCGCCGGCGCTCCTCCTCGCGCAGGCCCAGGATCAGCACCTTGCCCAGCAGGTAGGACAGCTGGTAGCCCGGGGTGTAGGTGTAGCGCCGGACCTCGGCCCGGGCGTTCGCCACCTCGAAGCCGGTGTGCTCCACCAGGAAGTCGGTCGCCTCCTCCGTGGTCAGCTCCCCGCGGTGCATGCGGACGTCGAGGATGATGCGGCAGGCCCGCCAGATCGCGTCGGTGTACATGCTCGTGCGGAAGGCGGGCCCGGCGTCGAAGCCCTCCTCGCGCATCATCTGCTCCGAGTACATGCCCCAGCCCTCGACGAACTCGGGGGCGTCCGTGAGCATCCGGGTCAGGCTCGGGTGCTTCGACGCGACGGCCAGCTGCAGGTGGTGGCCGGGGTACGCCTCGTGGATGCTGGTGTTCGAGATCGAGGCCCAGTAGTGCTCGCGCATCGCGTTCGGGTCATTGTCGACGGCCGGCGTGACGATGTAGATGCCGCGCTGGTCGGCGTCGAACCGGGCCGGGGAGAAGTACGCGGCGAAGGGCATCACGGACCGGAGGTACTCGGGGGTCTCGATGACGTCGATGACCTCGCCGTCCGGGATCGTGGCCAGCCCGTGCTCGACGACCCAGGCGCGGGCGCGCCGCATCGCGTCCCGGTACCCGTCGAGCGCCTCCGCGAAGGTGGCCGGGTGGTCCGACTTGAGGCGGTCGAGCACGCTCGGCAGGTCGGCCGCGGGATCCAGCTCGCCGGCGGCCGCGCGGCGCGCGTCCAGGTTGGACTGGAGCTGGTCCTGGCCGACCTGGAGGATGGCATCCGCGTCGAGATCCCCGAACGCCCGGAGGCGGACGAGCTCGTCGTACTGCTCGCGGCCCATCGGCCAGCGATCGTCGGCGTCGGCAAGCGTTCCCGCGAGCCATTGGCCATACGTCTCCAGGGCGGCGTTCGCACGCGCGATCGCGCGATCCAGGCGCGCGATCGCGGTCGAGTCCAGCGCGCCGTCCGCCGCAGCCCGGACCTCCCCGAACAGCGAGGGCAGGTCCTCCACGTAGCGGGCCTCGACCTTCTGCCAGGTCGCGACCTGGCGGCCGTTGGCGCGCGTCCTCGACGCTTCGAGGAACGCCGGCGCCTGCTCCAGCCGCGCGGCGATGTGCCCGAGCCGCTCGGCGAGCGGCGCGGCGCCGCGCGCGAACAGCAGGAACACCGCGTCGCCGAGCTCCCCCGCGGCCGTCGAGCCGCGCTCCCAGCGGCGGACCTCGTCGGCCTCGAACAGGTGGAGGCGGACGTTGTGGAGCTCCAGGTCGCGCTCGAACCGGGCCTGTGCGGAGAGCGCGGCCGGGTCCAGGCCCTCGACGGCGGCGAGGTGCGCGCGTTCGGCGGCGATCTCCCCCAGCACGGCCTCCCGGCCGGCATCGCCCAGGCGATCATCCTCCGTGTGGATGCCGAAGCCGGTCGCGAGGACGGGGTTGTCCGTCATCAGCCGGCGGACGCGGGTCTCGACGAGGTCGTACAGGCGGCGGTCGAGCGGACCGGCATCCTGGGCGGACGCGGGTCGCGGGAGCTCGACGCCGGGAAGCAGCTGGCTCATCGTTCCTCCGGCGGCCGCGGGATCGGGCGAATGCCGCTCGTGTGGCCGGTCTCGATCGTGTCGCCGGTCTCGATCGTGGTCAGGCCGCGCTCGCGGCGGGATTGCCGCCCGGGGCCGGGGAGCGTGCCGGTGCGGGCTCCGGCGCAGGCTCCGGAGCCGTGTCGCGGAGGACCTCGGCGACGACCGCGATCACGCGGTCGATATCGTCGACGGTGATCCCGTGGTGGGTCACGGCCCGGATCGAGCCGTGCGCATAGGGAACCATCAGTACGCCTCGCGCCTCGAGGGCGGCGAGGAACACGGACCGGTCGCGCTCCACCCGGAACAGGACGAAGTTGGTGACCGCCCGGGCGGGGTCCAGCGGCCCAGCCGACGGCTGGGCGATGCCGCCCGGGGAACCGACGCCGGGAAGGTCCGCGAGCCCCGCGGCCAGCCGGCGGGCGTTCGCGTGGTCCTCCGCCAGGCGCTCGATCATGCCCGCCTCGCCGTCCCGGAGCGCCACCAGGCCGGCCGCCGCCAGCACACCGACCTGGCGCATGCCGCCCCCGACCAGCTTGCGCGCTCGTCGTGCACGGCCGATGAACTCCCTGGAGCCCACCACCACCGAGCCGACCGGCGCCGCCAGGCCCTTGGACAGGCAGAAGGTCACCGAATCCGCGGGTGCGGCCAGCGCGCGCGGCGCGACGCCCAGGGCCACCGTGGCGTTGAAGAAGCGGGCCCCGTCGATGTGCAGCGGGACGCCCCGCTCATGGGCGATCGCGGCGACCGTCCGCACGTAATCGAGCCCGAGGGGCCGTCCGCCGGAGTGGGCGTGGGTGTTCTCGAGGATCACCAGGCCGGTGATCGGCTCGTGGAGGTCGGTCGGGTCGCGGAACGCGTCGGCGATCTCGGCCGGGTCCATCGTCCCGTCCGGGCGTTCGGCCAGGGCGCGGACCGTCGCGCCGGCCACGACCGCATGCCCGCCGGCCTCGTCCATGACCGTGTGGGTCGATGCGCCGGCGATGGCCTCGTGACCTCGCGGCAGGTGCGCCAGCAGCGAGACGAGGTTGCCCATCGTTCCGCTGGCCACGAACAGGCCCGCCTCCTTGCCCAGCAGCTCCGCCGCCCGCTCCTCGAGCGCGTTGACGGTGGGATCGTCGCCGAACACGTCGTCGCCGACCTCGGCCGTGGCCATGGCCCGGCGCATGGCGTCGGTCGGGTGGGTGACCGTGTCGGAGCGGAGGTCGATGCGGCCCATGGCCGGCGAGCATAGCGCGGGTCGGCGGGTCGGGCTCGGAGCGGGGCGGCAGCGGCCGGGTCGGCCCGGTGACGCGGACCGGGAGCGGCCCGGGACCGGCCCGGGACCGGCCCGGGACCGGCCCCGGCGACGCGGACCGGGACCGGCCCCAGCCACGCGGACCGGGTTGGCGGCAAACCGGAAGCCCCTGATATCATCCGCCACCGGTCGTGGACCCGTGGTGTAGCGGCCCAACATGCCAGCCTGTCACGCTGGAGATCGCCGGTTCGAATCCGGTCGGGTCCGCCATCAACCTCGCTTCCTCCTTACGCCCCGTCCGCCCGCCCGGACGGGGCGTTCCTTTTCCCGCCGCAACTTCCGGGCTACGCTGCGGGCATGAGCATTCGGGACCCGGGCTACGATCCGCGCCGGCGCCGCAACCTGGCCGGCGCACGCCCTGCGGGGGGACGAAGTCCTGGTGCACCGGGCTCGGGGCCGGCGCTCCTGCCGGCTGCCCTGGCGGCCGCGGCGCTGGTGGTGGTTTTCGCGCTCGGGGTCGGGGGCGGATTGCTCGCCGGGGGTGCGGCGTCACCGACGCCCACCGGCGCTGCGCTCGCCGGGGGTCCGTCGGCAGCGGCCTCGTTCGTCTCCTCGCCCGTCCCATCCGCCCCGAACGCGGCGTCTCCGGAGGCATCTCCGACGCCGAGCACGTCGGCCACCGCCCCCGCCCAAGGCCCCGCGGACGTCGCGATCGTGCCCGTGACGAACTTCCGGGCGACGCGCACCGCCGCGAGCGCCGCCGACATCCGCGCGATCGCCGCCGGCACCGGAACGCTTGCCGCGCTCGTGCTCGTGGAACGTGATGCCGACGGCATCCTCGCCGCGCTCGGGACGGACCGGGGCGCGTTCGGCGCGCGGCTGGTCACGGTGGAGGATGCGAAGTCCCTGGCGGCGAACCTCGCGGCGAACCGGACGCGCCTCGGGTTCCTGCGCGCGGACGAGGTGGACGCGTCCGTCCGTGCGCTCACGTGGGGCGGCAAGGCGCTGTTCGGCGTCGGCCGCGTGACCAGCCTGGACGCCTGGCCCCTGACCGCGATCCTGGACCCCGTCGGGACCGCGGCGACTACGGGCCCCGCCGCGACTACGGCGACCGCCGCTTCCTACGATCCGAAGACCGCGTGGACGCTCGTCGCCGGCGGCGACATCCTGCTCGACCGGGGCGTCTCGGTCGCCATCGGCAAGAGCAGGCGCGGCGCGGACTTCCTGTTCGACGGGGGCACGGCGACGATCACCGGCCACTGCAAGGACTGCTCGCCGCTCGGCTGGGACCTGCCGAACACGAAGCGGACCGGCAACGCCGGCGTCGTCCGTGCGCTCGTGAGCGGCGCCGACCTTGCCATCGCCAACTTCGAGAACCCGGCCCCGAACGCCTTCGGCTTCCACGCCCACGGCCTGGTCTTCACGGCGAACCCGGCGTCGATCGCGGGTCTCGCGCACGCCGGCATCGACTGGGTCTCGCTCGCCAACAACCACATCGGCAACGCCGGCCGCAATGGCATCCTCCAGACGATGGCGAACCTGGACCGCTACGGGATCAGCCACTCCGGCGCCGGTGCCGACACGACCGAGGCGCACCGGGCCGCCCTGCTCCAGGCCGGCGGGATCAAGGTCGGGATCCTCGGCTACGACACGATCGCGGCCTACTACAACGCCGGCGCCGCCACGCCCGGCAGCGCGCGGATGACGAAGGCGGCGCTCAAGGCCGATATCGCGGCGGCGCGCAAGGCGGGCGCCGACCTCGTCATCGTCTTCCCGCACTGGGGCGTCGAGTACCGGGCCACGCCGACCGCCGGCCAACAGGCACTGGGGCGAGCCGCCATCGACGCTGGCGCGGACATGGTCATCGGCAACCACCCCCACTGGGCGGGCGCGATGGAGGTCTACAGGGGGAAGCCGATCTGGTACGCGCTCGGCAACTTCGTGTTCGACCAGACCTGGTCCGAGCCCACCATGGAGGGCATCACGCTCGAGATGACGTTTCGAGGCACGGACCTGGTGCAGGTCCGGGTGCGTCCTCACCTGATCCTGGGTGCCGCCCAGCCCAACTTCATGGACCCGGCCGCAGCGGGCAAGGTCGTGATGTCCCAGGTGTTCGGCGCCTCGAAGGGCCTGCTCGACTGGTAGCGGGCGGCCGGTCGGCCGCACGGCCCGGAGCGCAGGGGCGAGCGCGTCCTACGGGGCGCCGACCGCCGCGCCCAGGCCAGGCTCCTCCGCCCACCCCTGGGGCCCGGGCGTCAACCCCTCCAGCCCTGCGAACAGGTCGGTCTCGGCGGGCGGAGCCGGCACCCGCGATTCACGCAGCACGAAGGCCTCGCGGTTCCAGAATTCCGACCACGCCCCCCTGCCGAAGCGGACGAACGGGTTCTGGTCCGAGATCTGGGTCACGTGCGCCTGGATGGCCTGCCAGCGAAGGTCGAGGACGTCGGCGACATCGATCCAGGTGGTGATCGCCTCGTCCGGGACGAGCATCCGGGCCATCCGCTCCTGGAACTCGGCGAGCTCCGCCTCGGTGGCGTCCGGGGGCGGGCTCCAGGAGGACGTCTCGCCCAGCGCTTCCAGCCGCTCGCCCAGCGACAGGCGGATCGAGGCCGGCATCGCCTGTTCGTAGAGCTTGGCCGGTGCCCAGGGCGCGAGGCCGCCCTCCCCTTCGGGCGCGCCGATCCCGCCGTGCTCGGGGGCCAGCTGCTCCGGGTACCACGCCGGGTCGCCGGCCCTGGCGAATGCGCCGACGGCGACGAAGTGGCTCCGGATGTGGTCGGGATGGCCGTACCCGCCGAAGTCGTTGTACGTCGTCATGACGTCCGGTTGGTAGCGCCGCACCAGCCAGGTCAGCCGGCCGATCGCCTCGTCCAGGTTCGCCTGCCAGAAGCAGCGGGGGTCGCGATTCCCGGCGCGGCCCATCATGTCCGAGTCGCGGTAGCCGAGGTTCTCCCACTCGGTCACGCCCAGAGCGGCCATCGCCCGCTCCAGCTCCGCGGCTCGCAGCTCACCGAGGCGACGATGGTTGTCCGGGGTATCCATCTCGGGGACGACGATCTCGCCCTGCTCGCCACGCGTGCACGTCACGAGGACCACGCGCCGTCCCTCGCGGACCGCGCGGGCCATCGTGCCCCCGGTGCCGATCACCTCGTCGTCGGGGTGGGCGTGGACGGTCATCAGGGTGGGACGATGGGTCGCGGGGGACGTCGCGGTGCTCATGGCGCAATGCTAGCGCCGGTTCCCCACGGCCATCGGCGGTGCGGCCCGCCAGGCGCCCGTTCATCGCCCGCATCGACAGTGGCCTCGCCGGCGCGGGTCCCCGCCCGAGCGCCGGGGACGCTCCGGCCCGGGTACGCTGCCGCGCATGACCGACCATCCGCCCACTCCGGCCATGGCGGCGCTCGAGACCGCCGGCGTCCCGTTTCGTGTCGTCCGCACCGAGATCGCGCGCAACGCGGAGGAGAGCGCCGCGCTCCAGGGCATCGCCCTCGACTCGCTCCTGCGCTCGATTCTCGTGCGGCGCGCCGCGGATGACTACGTGTTCGTCCTCGTCCCCGGCGGGCGGCGTTTCGACTGGCCCAAGCTGCGAGCATTCCTGGGCACGAACCGGCTGTCGCTCCCAGATGCCGCTGAGGCGAAGGCGATCACCGGCTACGAGCGCGGCGCGATCACGCCGTTCGGCGCCCTGCGCGCCTGGCCGGTCATCGCCGACGCGACGATCAACGCCCACGAGGTCGTCGCCATCGGCGGCGGCGCCAGGGGCGTGAACGTCCACCTGTCGCCGGCGGACCTGGTCGCGGCGACGGGCGCGACCGTGGTCGACATCAGCGTGCCGGAGCCGACGCCCGAGGGCTGACGGCCAGGCCGGGCGCGGCGGATGATCGACGAGCACAGGAAGAAACCCGCCCGGTACCATCGAGGCCCCATGTCCGAAGCCACCGGCGCCGGCCCGCTCGCCGGCATCCGCGTCGCCGACTGCTCGACGGTGCTCGCCGGGCCGTACTGCACAATGCTGCTCGCCGACCTCGGCGCCGATGTCGTCAAGGTGGAGCCGCCCGAGGGCGATGCGACGCGCGGCTGGGGGCCTCCCTGGGTCGGTGACGAGGCCGCCGGCACCCGGACCGCCGCCTACTATCTCGCCGCGAATCGCAACAAGCGATCACTGCGCCTCGACCTGCGGCAGGACGCGGGCCGGGACGTGCTCCGCCGGCTGATCGTGAGCTCGGACGTGCTGGTCGAGAACTTCCGCGCCGGCGGCCTCGAGCGGCTGGGGTTCGGCGACGATGTGCTCGAAACGCTGAACCCGAGCCTTGTCCACCTCGCGGTCTCCGGGTTCGGGCCGGGAGGTCCGGACGCGGCGAAGCCCGGCTACGACTTCGTGGTCCAGGCGGTGGGCGGGCTGATGTCGATCACCGGGCCGCGTGACGAGGACGGGGGGCAACCCACGAAGGTGGGCGTCGCGATCAGCGATGTCGTGACCGGCCTGTTCGGGGCGGTGTCGGTGCTGGCGGGCCTGCTCGGGCGCGAGCGCAGCCACGGGCGCGGGAGCGAGGTCGGGCCCGGGCGTGACCCGGCGGGCGCGGGCGGCCAGCCAGCGGGCGCGGGCCGCCAGCCAGCGGGCGCGGGCGGCCAGCGGATCGACGTCTCGCTGCTCGAGTCCACGCTCGCGGTCCTCGTCAACCAGGCCCAGAACGCGTTCGTCACCGGGCGTGCGCCCGGGCGCCTCGGCAACGCCCACCCCACGATCGTCCCGTACGAGACGTTCCGGACCGCGGACGGCGAGCTGGCCCTGGCGGTGGGCAGCGAGCGACAGTGGCCGCGCCTGTGCGCCGCCCTGGACCTGCCGGACCTGGCCTCCGACCCGTGGTTCGCCACCAACGGCGACCGGGTGACCCGCCGCGCCGACCTCCGGCCCATCCTCGCGGCCCGGTTCCTCGCCCGACCCACCGGGGAGTGGCTGGCCATCCTCGATGCCGCCGACGTTCCCTGCGGCCCGATCAACGACATCCCGACGGCCCTCGCCTCGCCCCAGGCCCGGGCGCTCGGGATGACGGTGGAGGTCGAGCACCCGGTGCTCGGTGTGGTGCGCCAGGTCGGTATCCCGTTCCACCTGTCCGTCACGCCGGGCTCGATCCGTACCGCGCCGCCGCTGCTCGGCGAGCACACCGCGGAGATCCTCGCGTCGCTCGGCTACACGCCCGAGGAGCAGGCGGCGCTGGCCGCCGCGGGCGTGACGTGAACGCCACACTTCCGCGCCCGCCCAGCGAGCGTGACCGCCGCGCCCGCCCAGCGAGCGTGACCGCCGCGCCCGCCCAGCGAGCGTGACCGCCGCGCCCGCCCAGCGAGCGACCCCATGGACCGCCCATCCAGCCGCTCGTCGGCTGAGCCGGATCATGAAGTCGGACGGTCTCGATCGCGTTTCCGCTCAGCCACCGAGCCCCAGGATGGGATCTTCATCGCAACGCTTGGCTGGCGGGCAGCCTGGGCTCGCTTGGCGGGGCGCCTGGGCACGCTCGGCTGGCGGGCAGCCTGGGCACGCTCGGCTGGCGGGCAGCCTGGGCTCGCTTGGCGGGGCAGCCCGGGCTCGCTTGGCGGGGCAGCCTGGGCTCGCTTGGCGGGGCAGCCTGGGCTCGGCTGGAGGGGCAGCCTTCGGGTCCGGCCAGGCTCCGCGGCGGTCCGCACGGCTGGACACGAAGATGCCGGCGACCGCTCGGGGATAGCGGTCGCCGGCGAGGGGAGGAAAAGCTGGTGGAGTCGAGCCCTCGGTCGAGCCCTCGGTCGAGCCCTCGGTCGAGCCCTCAGTTGAGCGGGTCGCCGTCTCCGGCGGTGAAGACGCCGATCGCGCCGTGGCCCACCAGGTTGAAGGCGTGGGTCACGAACGGATACATGCCGTCTTCCTGCGGGCTGAACTCGATGATCGCGCCCTGGGCCGGCGACAGGTCGACAGCCTGCGCGCCCCAGCCGCCGGCGTTCCCGCGCCGGAGCTCGATGCCCTCCCTGATCACGGTGTCGAAGATCGTACCGACGACATGGAAGGAGCTGTCGAGGTTCGGACCCGCGTCCAGGACGAACACCCGGACCCGGCCCTTGATCTTGACCTGGATGGGGTTGTCCTTGTACTGGTTGGCGATGCCGTTGAACACCACGAAGTCCGGCGATGCGGCGACCTGGTTGGCCTTCGCGTAGTCGGCCGGCTGGCCCTGGGCTCCGAGGTACCACTCGCTCTGGACGAACGCGAACTCGTTGTCCACCTTGGGCAGGCCGCCCTTGGGCTCAACGATCACCATGCCGAACATCCCGTTCGCGATGTGGAGCAGGGTCGGTGCAGTCCCGCAGTGGTACATCCACACGCCCGCGTAGTCGGCCGTGAAGGTGTAAGTGAACGTGGCGCCCGGGGCGATCTCCACCATCTGGTGGTTCATCGCCGTCTGGCTGGCGTGGAAGTCGATCGAGTGGCTCATCTGGCCCTCGTTCTTCAGGTGGACCCTCACCGTGTCGCCGAGGTGCACCCGGATGGTCGGGCCGGGCACGGTGCCGCCGAAGGTCCACGCATGGACGACGTAGCCGGCCGCGACCGTGACGTCCTTCTCGATGATCGGGAAGTCGATGTCGTGGACGGTGCCCGACAGGACCGCCGGCGCGGTGGCGTCACGGAGCGCGTAGGCGGGGGCGTTCGGGTCCGCGACGGGCGTCGTCGAGGTCGCGGCCGAGGCGGCCGGCCCGCTGGATGCGGCGGGCGTCTCGCCCATGCCGGGCATCGCGCTGGGGGCTGCCGCCGCCGCCTGGCCGGTGCCGGCGCCGACCGCCACGCTCTGGTCGGTGCCGGCGGCCGCGTTGGCCGGTGCCCAGGTCCACGCGGGGGCGGCCGAGCTGGTGCCGCACGCCGCGGTCGCCAGGCTGAGCAGCGCCGCGGCGGCGAGCAGGCGTCGAGTTCGATCCATGTCCGGTGTCCTTTCCCGCTCCCGGCCCGGTCGTTCCCCGGCGGGCCCCGCACCTCCGCCGGGCGTCCCCTTGGCGCCGGTCCTCGCGGAGTGCGATTCTTCGTGGAGTACGACTAAAGTATCACTAAGTCAGTTAGTGTTTGTGCAGGTGACAATGCGCCCGTTCCGCGGGGGCCGCGCGGCCCCTTCCTTGCGCCCGGCTGCCGCCTCGCGCCCGGCCCCTTCACCACGCCCGGCCGCAGCCTCGGTGCTGCCGGTGGGTCCGGGTTCCGGACCCACGGGCTTCTCGCGTCTGCCGGGGCTGCCGCGGACGCCGGGATCGTCCGAGCCGATCGGGCTGAACGCGCCTGGAGCGCCGTTCCGGCCCGGCCCACGGCGCGCGGACGACCGGCGCGTCGCCGTCGCCGCGGTCGTGATCGCCGCCGGCTACCTCGCGGCTGCCGTGGTTGCCGTCGTCGCGGCGTCCGTGCCCGGCTCGACGATCCAGGCCTGGCTGCCGCTGCACCTCGCGCTGGCGGGCGGCGCCTCGACCGCGATCGCCGGGGTGATGCCGTTCTTCGTGGCGGCACTGTCGGCGGGGCACCCGGCGGACGCGCGGCTGCGCGCCGGCGCAGTGGCCCTCGTCGCCGTCGGAGCGGGCCTCGTCGCCGCTCGGGGCCTCGTTCCCGAGTGGACCGCGCTGCCCTCGATCGGCGGGACGCTGTATCTCGCGGGGATCGCGCTGACGGGGCTGGCGCTGCGCGGCGCCGGCCGGGCCGGGCTCATGGTCCGCCGCCCGATCGTCACCCACGCGTACACGCTGGCCCTGGTGAACGTGGCGATCGGCGCGAGCCTGGGCACGCTGATGGTCGCGGGCTGGATGCCGGTTCTCGAGCGCTGGGCGCTGCTCAAGCCGGCGCACGCGTGGGCGAACCTGGTCGGGTTCGTATCCCTCACGGTGGTCGGGACGCTGCTCCACTTCCTGCCGACGGTGCTGGGGACGCGGATCGTGCCGCGGGGGAGCGCGGTCGTCGCCGTGCTCGGGCTGGCGATGGGGTCGCCGGTGGTGGTCGTCGGCCTGCTGATCCCCTCGTCACCGGTCGTGGGCGGCGGGGCGGCGCTGTCGCTGATCGGGGCGGGCGCGCTTGCCGTCGAGGCGGGGCTGGTGGCCCGGGCTCGCGGCCGATGGACGACGGACCCGGGCTGGCACCGGCTCACCGGCGTCGGGCTCCTGGCCGGCACCGCCTGGTTCGTGGCGGGTGTCGGGATCGCGGGCGGCCGCCTGCTGGTGATGGGCGCGGTCCCGGACGCGTGGTCCACGCCCCTGGTCGGGGCGCCGCTCGCCCTCGGCTGGGTGGTCCAGGTCCTCATCGCGTCGTGGACGCACCTGCTGCCGGCGATCGGCCCGGGCGGGCCGGCGGGGCACGCGGCGAGGCGGGTCGTGCTCGGGCGTGCGGCGACGGCGCGGCTCCTGTCGCTCAACGTCGGGACGGCGCTGGTCGCCGTGGGCTGGCCGGCGGGCCAGGGTTCGATCGCCGTCGCGGGGCTGGTGCTGGCGGGGGCGGCGGTGCTGGCGAGCGTCGGCCTGGCGGCGGTCGCGCTGCGGACGCGTGTCGAAGGGTAGGCGGCCTCGCGCCGGCCTGGCAGGCCTCTACTTCCTGGGTCGAGTGGACGACAGCGCCGCGGTCGTCGCCTCTGCTGTGGCCGTCGACAGCGCCGCCGTCGTCGCCTTTGCTGTGGCCGTCGACAGCGCCGCCGTCGTCGCCTTTGCTGTGGCCGTCGACAGCGCCGCGGTCGTCGCCAGCGCCGCCGTCGTCGCCGGGCCTGCCAGCTCCGCGAGCGTGGCCTTCGCGAACGTCCCGCGCAGCGCCTCCTGGCCCTGGAAGAAGATGCCGTGGACGTCGCAGTGACCGTCCAGCCCGCACGGTCCGCCGCGGAGCACGCACGTCCGGCGCCGGCTGTCGCCCTCGACCGCCTCGATCACGTCGAGCAGGCTGATCTGCGTCGCGGCTCTTGCCAGGCGGTAGCCGCCGGCGCGCCCCGCCGCCGCTTCAACGAGACCGGCGCGCTGGAGGTCGGCCAGGACCTGGGGCAGGAACCGGACCGGGATCGCCATCGCGTCCGCGATCCGGCGCGCGGACAGCAGCCCGTTGGCGGACAGCAGCCCGTTGGCGGACAGCAACCCGTTGGCGGAGCTGCCGGAGCTGCCGGAGCCCCGGGCCAGGGCGAGCATCGCGCGCACGGCATAGTCGCCGCGCCTGGTGAGTTCGAGGCGCATCGCCCCGGAGTATGCGGCGGAACGCCCGTCGCTGCCTCCGGCGCGACTCCGGGCGCCCCGCCCCGCCCCGCCCCGCGACTCCGGGCGGCGCGCCCCGCGACTTGGCCGCGGCGCCCCACCCGCGACCCGGCTTCAGCGGGCCGTGCGCCCGCACCCGGTAGACTGCGTGGATGCCCAGCTTCAGCTACGGCGGCCAGGCGCTCATCGAGGGCGTGATGATGCGCGGCCGGGACGCCCTCGCGGTCGCGCTGCGCCATCCCGACGGTCGCATCGTGTTCGCGACCGAGCGCCTGGATTCCGGCGTCGTCCACGGCCATCGCGCGGCGCGCTGGCCGTTCGTGCGCGGGCTCGTCGTCCTGTACGAGACGCTCGTCGTCGGGACGCGCTGGCTCATCCGCGCCACCAGTCTCCAGGCCGAGGAGGAGGGCGTCGAGCTGGGCAAGGGCGCCGTGGCGCTGATGCTCGGCATCAGCGCCGTGCTCGGCGTCGGCCTGTTCTTCCTGCTCCCCCTGGCCATCGCGACGTTCACGGTCGGCAGCGTCGAGAACGGTCTCGTCCAGCACCTCGTCGAGGGACTGGTGCGGGTCCTGGTGTTCATCGCCTACCTCGCGCTGATCGCCCGCACCCCGGACATCGCCCGCGTGTTCCAGTACCACGGCGCGGAGCACATGACGATCCATGCCCTGGAGCACGACGACCCGCTGGTCCCGGAAGCCATCCGCAAGTACCCGACCGCGCACCCGCGCTGCGGCACGGAGTTCCTGGTCGTGGTCATCGTGCTCTCGATCATCGCGTTCGGGCTGGTCGGCCGGCAGTCGGCGCTCCTGATGGTCGCCAGCCGGATCCTGCTGATCCCGGTGATCGCGTCGGTGGGCTACGAGCTGCTGCGCCTGGGCGCGCGCTACCGCAGCAACCCGATCGTCAGCGCGATCATGTGGCCCGGGATCCTCGTCCAGGTCATCACGACCAAGCAGCCGACGGACGACATGATCGAGGTCGCGATCGTGGCGATGGAGGAGGCGCTCCGAGCCGACGGCGAGGCGATCCCGGCGGGGTCCGGGAACCTGGAGCGCGCCCCCATGCCGCTCCCCGGGGAGACCGCGGCGGGCGTCAGGGCCGCGGCGCTCGGCGTCCGGGAGGCGGCCGCCGAGGGCGAGGTCGTCGCACCCGTCTCGGCCGACCCGCCGCTCCCCGGCTGAGCCGCGCCGGAGCCTGCGGTCATGTCCGACATCGACACCCTGGACCAGAAGCTCGCCGGCCTCGCTCGCCAGTACGACGATGTCGCCGCGCAGCTCTCCACCCCGGACGTGCTCGGGGATCCCGGGCAGCTGCGCCGACTGGGCCGGGAGCTCGCCCGCCTGGAGCCGGTCGTGGCCGCGTACCGGGAGCTCGCCGGCGTCCGCGAGGAGCTGGCCGGGGCCCGCCAGATGCGCGACGTGGAGTCGGACGACGACCTCAAGGCGATGGCCCGCGAGGAGATCGTCGCGCTCGAGGCGCGCGAGACGCGGCTGGTGGAGGAGCTCAAGGTCTCGCTGCTCCCCCGGGACCCGAACGACGACCGCAACGTCATCGTCGAGATCCGGGCCGGCGCCGGCGGGGAGGAGGCGGCGCTGTTCGCGTCCGAGCTCCTGCGCATGTACATGCGCTACGCGCAGGAGCACCGGTTCGCCACGGACCTCATGAGCCTCAACGAGACCGGCATCGGCGGCATCAAGGAGGCGATCCTGGAGGTGACGGGCGACGGCGCCTACAGCCGGCTCAAGTTCGAGGGCGGCGTCCACCGCGTCCAGCGCGTCCCGTCCACGGAGTCCAGCGGCCGGATCCACACCAGCACCGCGACGGTCATCGTCCTGCCCGAGGCCGAAGAGGTCGAGGTGGACATCGACGAGGAGCGGGACCTCCGGATCGACGTCAAGCGCTCCTCCGGCCCCGGCGGCCAGTCCGTGAACACGACCGATTCCGCGGTCCGGATCACCCACCTCCCGACCGGCCTCGTCGTGGAGATCCAGGACGAGAAGAGCCAGCACAAGAACAAGGCCAAGGCGCTGGCCGTCCTCCGCAGCCGCCTGTACGACCTGGAGCTCGCGAAGCAGCGCGAGGCACAGAGCCTGGAGCGCAGGCTGATGGTCGGCGGCGGGGAGCGCTCGGAGAAGATCCGGACCTACAACTTCCCGGACAACCGGGTGACCGACCACCGGATCGGGCTCACGATCCACAACGTGCCCGGGGTCCTCGAGGGCCAGCTCGACCCGCTCATCGATGCGCTCGTCATGGCGGACCAGGCGGACCGCCTTCGCCACCTCACGGAGGCCGATGATGGCCGCGAAGCGGGCGCCCTCGCGCGAGCCTGATCCCGGGCGCGGGCAATCGCGTCGGCCGGAGCGCGAATCCAGCCGGCCGGAGCGCGAATCCACGCGCGCGGCCCGGTCCCGCCGTACCGCGCACGGCACCCGCTTCGTGGAGCCCGTCGTCCGCCCGATCGTCAAGGCGACCGACCTGGGCAGCGTCCAGGTCCTCAAGCAGGCGAACCTGTACCTGCTCACCGACCCGTTCGGCGACGTCCATCCGGACGGCCGCGGGCTGGGCCTGTACCGCGGCGACACCCGGCGCCTGTCGTGCTCGATCCTGCGGGTGGGCGGCGAGCGACCCGTCCTGCTCCAGGCATCGGCGGGGGGCAACTACCACGGCGCCATCCAGCTCACGAACCCGCGCATGGAACGCAACCCCCGGGACAAGGTGCGGCCGGAGGAAGCGCTCGAGACGCAGAAGCTGGGGATCGGGCGGCACCGCGTCCTGACCGGCGAGGCGCTCGAGGAGCGGGTCCGGATCGTCAACTACGCGGAGACCACCGTCGACGTCGAGGTGGAGCTGGAGTTCGCCGCGGACGCGGCCGACATCTTCGAGGTCCGTGGCTGGACGCGTCCGCGGCGTGGCAGGGTGCTGCCGGTGGCGATGCGCGCCGATCGGGTCACGTTCCGCTACGACGGCCTGGACGGGACACGGCTGTCGACGCACGTCGCGTTCACGGAGCCGGCCCGGGAGCTGGGGCCGGTGGACCCGGAGGTCGCGGGCTCACCGAGCGCGGGCTGGGTCCGGCTGGCGTGGACCTGGCGGCTGGCGCCGGGGGAGGCGAAGGAGCTCGGCTGGGTGGTCTGGACGGCCGAGCGGCCGGTCCCGGTGGCGCGGGCGGGCACGCGGGCCCGGGCCACGAGCGTCGCCGTCGAGCCCGACGACGCGGCCGAACCCGAGGACACCCTGTTCCCGCCATCGCCCGATGTCTCGACCGACCTCCTCGCGGCCTCGTACCGCGCGTGGAGCCGGGGCATCACGGAGATCAAGACCGACAACG
Organism: uncultured Chloroflexia bacterium; assembly: GCA_963703575.1. GTDB lineage: Bacteria > Chloroflexota > Limnocylindria > Limnocylindrales > CSP1-4 > CAIXZV01. The sequence goes on along the minus strand of CAVPEU010000023.1, from coordinate 88,770 downwards.
AGCTGTTCAACCTCGCCATCGACCGCTCGGCCAGCGACCTGCGCCTGCTGCTCAACGACGGGCCTCGACCCGGCGAGCGATACCTCGCCGCCGGCGTGCCGTGGTTCACGACGCTGTTCGGGCGGGACGCGATCCTCGCCTCGTTCCAGGCCCTGGCCGTGCGCCCCCAGCTGGCCGTGGAGACGCTCGAGGTGCTGGCCGCGCTCCAGGCCACGGACGAGGATCCGGCACGGGACGCGGAGCCCGGAAAGATCCTCCACGAGCTGCGGACGGGCGAGCTGGCCCGTGACGGCGAGCTCCCGCACCGGCCCTACTACGGCTCGGTGGACTCGACGCCCCTGTGGCTGATCCTGCTGGGTGCCACGTTCGACTGGACCGGCGACCGGGGTCTCGTGGACCGGCTGTGGCCGAACGCCCTGCGGGCGCTCGAGTGGATCGACCGCTTCGGCGACCGGGACGGCGACGGGTTTGTCGAGTACGAGCGGCGGACCCCGGGCGGGCTGGTCAACCAGGGCTGGAAGGACTCGCACGACGCGATCCGGGACCGCCGCGGCGCCCTCGCCCAGGCGCCCATCGCGCTGGTCGAGGTCCAGGGCTACGTGTTCGACGCCAAGCGCCGGATCGCCGGCCTGGCCCGCACCCGCGGCGAGACCGCCCTGGCCGAACGCCTGGACGCCGAGGCCGAGACGCTCCGGCGGCGGTTCGAGAGCGCGTTCTGGGTCGACGACCTCGGCTTCTACGCGATGGCCCTCGACGGCGCCAAGCGCCAGGCCGACGCGATCGGCTCGAACGCGGGGCACTGCCTGTGGTCCGGGATCGTGTCCCCGGACCGGGCGGCGCGCGTGGCCGAGCGGCTGCTCGCCCCCGACCTGTTCTCCGGCTGGGGGATCCGGACGTACGCCTCGGGCCAGGTCGGCTACAACCCGATCGGCTACCACACCGGCAGCGTGTGGCCCCACGACGTGTCGCTGATCGCCGCCGGCCTCAAGCGCTACGGCCACCACGAAGCGGCGAACCGCCTGGTCGGCCGGGTGTTCGAGGCCTCCCAGCACTTCGCGGACTTCCGCCTGCCGGAGCTGTTCTGCGGCTTCGACCGGGAGCGGTCGCCGATCCCGGTCCCGTACCCGGTCGCCTGCTCCCCGCAGGCCTGGGCGGCGGGCGCGACGTTCCTGTTCCTGGAGACGATGCTCGGGCTGCGCCCTCACGCGGACCGCCGGGAGCTGGAGCTCGCTCGCCCCGAGCTTCCGGACTGGCTGGAGAAGGTGACCATGTCCAATCTCCGGGTGGGCGACGACACGATCGACCTGCTGTTCCACCGGTGGCGCGGCGGCACGTCCGCGGAGGTGCTCCAGAAGAGCTCCGGCCTGGACGTCACGATCCGGATGTGACCGCGATGGACGCCACCGTCACCGTCTCCGCCCTCGTCCGCGACGCCGCCGTGCGGCTCACGACGTCCGGATCCTCGTCGGCGCGCCTGGATGCGGAGCTGCTGCTCGGGCAGGCGCTGGGCGTGGATCGGATCGGGATCCTCGCGCACCCGGACGCGCCGGTGGGCAGCGGTGCACGCGAGGTGTTCGAGGCGCTGGTCGCACGGCGCGAGCGGGGCGAGCCCGTCGCGTACCTCCGCGGCTTCCGGGAGTTCCACGGGCTGGCCTTCGGGACCGATGCGCGGGCGCTGATCCCGCGGCCCGAGACGGAGCTGCTGGTGGACGCGGCGCTGGACGAGCTGGTGCGGCGGCTGACGGGCTCGCCGCGGCCATTGGGGGCGCCGGCGCTGCGGGTCGCCGATGTCGGGACGGGGACGGGGGCGATCGCGGTGAGCCTCGTGGTCGGGCTCCGGAGGCGGAGGCTGGACGAGCAGGTCCTCGTCATCGCCATCGATGCGTCCGAGGACGCCCTCCAGCTGGCACGCGAGAACGCGGTGGGGCACGGGGTGGCGGACCGGCTCGTGTTCGTCGTGGCGGACCTGCTGCCGTACTACGTGAACCCGCCCTATGCGCTGGTCTGCGCGAACCTGCCGTACGTGCCCACGGCGGAGCTCGAGCGGCTTGCCCCCGAGCTGGCGTTCGAGCCCCGCCTCGCGCTGGACGGGGGCCCGGACGGGCTGGACGTGCTCCGGCGGCTGCTGGACCAGCTGCCGGCGGCACTGGCCGCGGACGGGATCGCGCTGCTCGAGATCGGGGCCGACCAGGGCGAGGCGATCAAGGCGGAGATGGCCGTCCGGCTGCCGGGGTGGAGCTGCGTCGTGACGCCGGATCTCGCGGGTCGTGCCCGACTCGCGCGGATCGAGCGGCCCGCGTGAGGAACCACCGCCCGGACAGCCGCCCCGAGGGCGCCTTCCCGATCCGTCTCCTGGCGCTGGACATCGACGGCACCCTCGTCGGCGACGACTTCCGCGTGTCCGAACGCACGCGCGCGGCGATCGCGGAGGCCGTCCGGCGCGGCGTGCGGGTGTCGCTGGCCACGGGGCGAATGGCCAGCTCCGCGGTCGTGTACGCCAACGAGCTGGGGCTCGTCGAGCCGATCATCGCCCACCAGGGCGCCGTGGTCCGCGAGATGCCCAGGCGCCGCGAGGCTCCGCCTTCGCCCGGGCCGGGCGGGTCCCACGAGCGGCTGTGGCGAGGCCGGGTCGGGCGGCTGCTCCACCACCAGGCCCTGTCCGCGGACGCCGTGCGCGACGCGATCCGGTGGTGCCGCGCCCACGACCTGGACCCGCACGTCAACGTGCTCGAGCGCATCGTGGTCTGGAGGGACGACCCGAGCTTCGAGGACTACTCGGGATATCTCGGCCCGGACGCGGACATCGTCCCGGACCTGGTCGGGGCCATCCGCCGGCCGATGACCAAGGTGATCAGCGTCGGAGAGCCGCCCCGGCCGATGGAGCTGCTGGCCGAGGCGCGCCGGACCTTCGCGGGCCGTGCGGACGTGACGGTGTCGCACCCGCGGTTCATCGAGTTCGTGGCGCCGGGGGTGTCGAAGGGGCGGGCGGTCGCGTGGCTCGCGCACCGGGCCGGCATCCCGATGTCGCAGGTCATGACCATCGGCGACGCGCTCAACGACCTCGAGATGATCTCGGATGCCGGCCACGGCGCCGCCATGGCGACGGCCCCTGCGGAGGTCCGGCTGGCGGCGCGGTACGTCGCGGCGCCGGTGGGCGAGGACGGAGCCGCCGCCCTGATCGAGGCCCTCGTGCTGGCGTCGCCGGAGGAAGCCGCCCGGAACGCGAGCCGCCTGGCCGAGGGGGCCCGGGCCGTCGGGCGCGCGCCTCTCGGGCGGGCCGGGTCCACGTGAGCGGCGCGGCCCGACCCCGAGTCCTGCCCGACGGCGATGCCGCGCGCGCGGAGGCCATCGAGCTCCTGCGCGCCGGCGGGATCGTCGCCATTCCCACCGATACGGTCTACGGCATCGCCGCGGACCTCGCGCTGCCCGATGCCATCGGGCGCCTGTTCGCCGCCAAGGGCCGGCCGCCGGAGAAGGCGGTCGCCCTGCTCCTGGCGGATGCCGACCAGGCGGCTGTCCTGGGGATCGTCGGGCCGGCCGCCCGCGTCCTCGCGGCCCGGTTCTGGCCGGGTGGCATGACGCTGGTGCTGCCGCGCCGCCCCGATGCCCGCCTGCCGGACGTGCTGGCTGCGGGGGCACCGACCGTCGGGCTCCGGGTGCCCGACCACGCGGCGCCGCGGGCCCTCGCGGCCGCGCTCGGTCCGCTGCCCACGACCTCCGCCAACCTCTCCGGCGAGCCCGAAGCCCGCGACGCCGCGGAGATCGCGGCGCAGCTCGGCGCGGCCGTCGCGCTCATCATCGATGGCGGTCCGGTCCGCGGCGGTCCCGCCTCCACCGTCGTCGATTGCGCCGTCGAGCGGCCGGTCGTCCGTCGCGTCGGTGCCATCGCGCCCGCGCTCATCGCGGAGGCCCTCGAGGCGGCCGGGATCGCCCACGACATCGAGGGGTAGGGCGGCCCCGGCCCGGTTCTGCCCCGCCGGTTCCGCCGCGGGCCCGTCCTGCTCCGGCCCGATCCCGCCCCGGTCGCGCCCCGGTCGCGCCCCGGTCGCGCCCCGGTCGCGCCCCGGTCGCGCCCCCGTCCGCCCTGTTCGGGGACGCAGGTCACCTTCGCTCGTGATCACGCTCCGCGCATCACGGCCCCGGCCCGGTTCTGCTTTCGCCGCTCCCGCCGCCCCGGTTGCCCGCGCCTGATGCGCGGAGCCTCATCAGGGACGGCAGTGATGTCGGGCGGAGTGCGATGACCGAGACGCCGTGACGTCCGCCGTGGTCCGGGCGTCGGCAGGCCGCGACGTGGGAAGATAGGTGCACCCGCTCGGCCAAGCTCGCGTCCCGTCCCGCCAGGAGGTTCACCGTGTCCGACGCAGCCGTCTCGCCGTCCGCGTGGGCCGCGATCGCCGACGTGGACCCGGACCTGTGGGCCGCGATGGAAGCGGAACGACGCCGCCAGGCGGACAAGGTCGAGCTGATCGCCAGCGAGAACTACGTCTATGCGGCCGTGCTCGAGGCCCAGGGCAGCTGGCTGACCAACAAGTATGCGGAGGGTCTGCCCGGCCATCGCTACTACGGTGGCTGCGAGTACGTGGACGTCGTGGAGAACCTGGCCCGGACGCGCGCCCTCGCCCTGTTCCCGGGCTCGGACCACGTCAACGTCCAGCCGCATTCCGGGGCGCAGGCGAACATGGCCGCCTACTTCGCGGTCCTCCAGCCCGGCGACCGGATCCTGGGCATGAGCCTCGCCCACGGTGGCCACCTGACCCACGGCTCGCCGGTCAACTTCTCCGGGCGGCTGTACGAGGTCCACGCCTACGGCGTCACCCGCGAGACCGAGCGGATCGACTACGATGCCCTCGAGGCGCAGGCGACGGAGGTCCGCCCGAAGGTGATCGTGGCCGGCGCCTCCGCGTACCCACGGACCTGGGATTTCGAGCGACTCGGCCGGATCGCCCACGGCATCGGCGCGCTGCTGTTCGTGGACATGGCGCACTTCGCGGGGCTCGTGACGGCCGGCCTCCACCCCAGCCCGTTCCCGCACGCGGACCTCGTGACCACGACGACCCACAAGACCCTGCGCGGACCCCGCGGCGGCCTCGTGTTCGCCCGCTCGGACCTGCCCGACGGTGTCAGCCGCCACGACTTCCCCGCGCTCAGGAAGAACACGCTTGCCCAGGCGATCGACAAGTCGGTGTTCCCGGGCGTCCAGGGCGGACCGCTGATGCACGTGATCGCCGCCAAGGCCGTGGCCTTCCAGCTGGCGGCCGGCGAGGACTTCCGCCGCGACCAGGCCCGCACCATCGAGAACGCCCGGGTCCTCGCCGAGACCCTCGCCGGCGCCGGCGCCCGGCTGATCAGCGGCGGCACGGACAACCACCTCGCGCTGGTGGACGTGACGCCCCTGGGCGTGACCGGACGCGAGGCGGAGGCGCTCCTCGACGACGTCGGGATCACGGTCAACAAGAACGCCATCCCGTTCGACCGGAACCCGCCCAACATCGCGTCCGGCATCCGGATCGGCACGCCGGCCACCACCACCCGGGGCATGGGTCCCGACGAGATGCGGGTGATCGGTGGCTGGATCGTGGACGCGATCCGCGGTCGCGAGGACGCCGCCGTCCACGCGCGAATCGCCCGTGAGGTGCGCGAGCTGGTCGCCCGCTTCCCCGTCCCGGGCCTCCCGCGCGACCGGGCCTGAGCTCCTGCCGATGCGGCTGATCTCGACGTTCGGTGAGGTGCTCCCGGTCCTCGTCGCGGCGTTCCTGGTTGCCGCGCTCCTCGCCCTCGTCCTGACCCCGCTCGTCCGGCGGATGGCGCTCCGCACGGGCACGGTCGACGAGCCGAACCATCGCCGGGTGAACGCCGCACCCGTTCCCCGCGGCGGAGGGATCGCGGTGGCCGTGGCGTTCCTCGCCGTCGCGGTCGGCGCGGTCGTGCTCAACGATCGCCTCGACGTCGTGCCGATCCCGGGGTCGATGGACGACACGGAGATCATCGGCCTCCTGCTGGGCGGGACGGTGGCCACGCTGCTCGGGGCCCTCGACGACGCGTTCCAGCTCCGCGCCCGCTGGCAGCTCCTGGGCCAGCTCGTCGTGGCGACGATCGCGCTCGCGGCCGGCATCGCGGTGCCGTTCCTCAACAACCCGTTCGGACCCGGCCTGATCGTGCTCGATGGGCCGTACGCGATCGGCTTCTCGATCATCTGGATCGTCGGGATGATCAACAGCATCAACTTCATCGACGGCCTGGACGGGCTGTCGTCCGGCATCGCGCTGATCGCCGTCGCGACGCTGGGGCTGATCTCGGTGACCACGGCCGTCGCCCAGCCGTTCATCGCGGTCCTGTGCTTCGCGCTGGCGGGGGCGCTGCTCGGGTTCCTGCGCTGGAACTTCCACCCGGCGTCCATCTTCATCGGCACCAGCGGCGTGATGTTCGTCGGCTACACGCTCGCGGTCCTGTCGATCCTCGGCACCGCCAAGGTCGCCGTGGCCCTGCTGGTGCTGGGAATCCCGATCATCGACACCTTCTGGATCATCGTTCGCCGCCTGGCCACCGGGCATTCGCCGTTCACCCCGGATCGCGGGCACATCCACCACCGGCTGCTGGACCTCGGCCTGTCCCACAGCCAGACGGTGCTCGTGATCTACGCGATCTGCATCGCGCTGGCGATCCTGTCGCTGGTGCTGTCGGGGACCGGCCCGGTGTACGCGTTCCTGGGGCTGGCGGTCGCCTTCGGCCTGGTGCTGTTCCTGATCACCCGCGGCGAGACGGGGGACGCCCTCGAGGCCGAGACCTACGATGGATCGCCGCCGGGCTGACCGACCGCGGTGCGGAATAGGGAGGTTGACCGGGTTCCGGTGCGGTCCCATCGCGGCTACGATCCTGCGCCCATTCGTGAGGTCGTCCTCGAGAGGGATCATGCCGCTGCCGCTGTCGAGCTCGCCGCTCCTTCTCGCCACCCTGGCGACCACGGCCGCATTCCCGGTGCTCGTCGCGGCCGTCGCGGCCCTCCTGCGGCGGGCGGTGCCGGGAGAGGCCGCGTTCCGGGCCGCCGCGACGTCCCTGCCGGAGCTGCCGGAAGACGTGATCGCGTGGCGGATCGGTGTGTCCGGCGCGAGGAGACCGGAGCCACGCCCGGAGTCGCGACCGGAGCTGGAACCGGAGGAGCTCGGTGCCGCGCCGCCCGTTGCGGAGGCGTGGCCGGAACACGGGTCGCGACGTCGCCTGCTGTGGCGCGACACGGCCGCGGTGCTGCTCGTCGCGTCCCTGGCTGCCCTGGCGATGCCGCGCGTGTTCCCCGGCCTGGCGGTCCCGTTCGGCCGGCCGCCCGCGGGCGAGCCCCGGGCCGCCGCGGTGCTCTCGCTCACGTCCAGCCCCGCCCCGACGCCTGCGATCATCGTGACGCCGCCGCCTGCGCCCTCGCCGTCGCCGTCCGGATCATGGCCGTCGGCGTCATCCTGGCCGCCGGAGTCGATCGCGAGCCCGACCCCCGATCAGGCGACCGACCCGATGTCCGCCGCGCCCGCCTCGTTGCCTGCTGCGACGGTCACGCCGGCGCCCGCCGCCGCGGGTGCCGCGACACCGGCGCCTCGCCCGACCCGAACGCCGTCGCCGACGCGGTCGCCGTGGGCCACCCCGGCTCCGACGGCTTCGCCGTCCCCGGACCCGACCCCCGCGAGTACCCCCGCGGCGACCCCGACCCCCGCGCCGACTCCGACCCCCGCGCCGACACCCGACCCGACCCCCGCGGCGACTCCGACCCCCGCGCCGACACCGACCCCCGCGGCGACCCCGACGGCCGACCCGACGCCGGCGCCGTCTCCGGACCCCTCCGCCTCGCCGGCCGTCCTCCCCGGAACGATCGAATTCCTGACCCCGGGGGCCTCTGGTATAGTCTCCGGCGCGGTGAACGGTCGCCCATGAACGACGGTCTCGGAGGCTATCTAGCGCTGTTCTCCGAGATCGGTTTCGTCCTCCTGGTGACGACCCTCGCCGGTGTGGCGGCGGGCTACTGGGTGGACCAGCGGCTCGGAACCCTGCCGATCTTCGTCCTCGTCGGCTTCCTTGCCGGTGCCGGGATCGGCACCGTCGGGATCTACCGTCTGATCACACGGTTCCTGAAGCGGTTCGAGTAGGCCGGCCACGGAACGGGCTCGCGGGGCGCGGTCCAGGCCGCGCCGCTGCTTGGAGGGAACGTGACGAGCGATACGCAGGTGGTGGAGGCCCGGGGCGTCAGCCGGCGCACCCGGATCCTGCTGCTGCTCGCCGCCGTCCTGGTGATCGACGTGCTGGCGTACTTCGTCGCCCCGCCCTTCGACAAGGCGGACCCCGCCGGCGCGTGCGCGTTCCCCGTGTGCTTCATCAACGGCAACCTCGAGCTCCCGGCCCCGCACGTCGTCTGGCGCGCGGCCGAGGGAGCGGCCCCGGCCGACCTGATCACCTTCGACGTCAGCATCACGTCCACGATCCTGACCATGTGGATCGTCTCGCTCATCGTGATCGTGCTGCTGTTCCTCCTGACCCGCGGGCGCGAGATGCTCCCGGGCAGGGCCCAGAACGCCATCGAGTACGTGTACGAGCTCATCGAGGACTTCGGCATGTCCCTCGGCGGGCCGGCCGCAAAGCCGTACATGACGATCTTCGTCGCCTTCTTCCTGTACATCCTGTTCAGCAACTGGAGCGGCCTCGTGCCGCCGATCGGCAAGGTCGACGAGCTCCGCGCGCCCACGTCGGACGTGAACATCACGATCGGCCTCGCGCTCGTCGCGTTCAGCTTCTTCGAGTACCAGGGCTTCCGTGCCCTCGGCATCCGCGGGTACCTGTCCAAGTTCTTCCCGCTGGGGGAGTTCCGCAACGGCATCGGTGCCGGGTTCATCGCGATGTTCGTGGGCCTCATCGAGCTGATGCTCGAGTTCGTGAAGCCCGTCACGCTGTCGATGCGACTCTTCGGCAACATCTACGGCGGCGAGGTGGCGCTGGGCGTCATGACCGCGCTGACCGTGGCGATCATCCCGATGGCCCTCATCGCGCTCGAGCTGATGCTCAACCTGGTGCAGGCGCTCATCTTCTCAACCCTTACCCTGATGTTCACGCTCGCGGCCATCGAGCGCCACGAGGAGGAACATCCCGAAGCCCACCCCAGCGAGCCCACGGCCACGCCGGTTGACCCGGGCCTGGTCGTCGCCGGGGCCCACTGACCAGCCCACTGACCAGCTCGCCAACCACTCAACCCAGGGACCAACACCCGGCCACAGAATCCGGGACCACGGAGGAGACCAGGATCATGGAGCACCTTGGCGCCGGCCTCGCGGCCCTCGGCGTGATCGGCCCCGGCATCGGGATCGGCATCCTCGCCGGTCTGTCGTCGAGCGCGATCGGGCGCAATCCGGACGCGGCCGGCCAGATCCGCGGCCTGGCGATCATCCTGGCGGCGTTCGCGGAAGGACTCGGCGTCCTCGCGGTCGTCGTCGGCCTGCTCGCGATCTTCATCCAGTAGTCAAGGCACGAGACGACGCCCGTGGACATCCTCGCCCTCGTCGGCGAGGCCACCCGACAGGTGGCCCAGCCGGCAGCGGAGGGAGGCGCTGGCTTCCAGATCAACCTGTTCTGGGTGATCGTCAGCGCCGCGAACTTCATCGTCTTCTTCCTGATCGTCGGCGTGCTCGCGTTCCCGGGCCTGACCAGGACCCTCGAGGACCGTCGCTCGCGCATCGAGCAGGGCCTCAAGGATGCGGAGCAGGCCCGGCGCGACCGCGAGTCCGCCGAGCAGGAGCGCCTGACCGCCCTCCAGGAGGCCCGGCGTGAGGCGAACGAGATCATCAGCCGTGCCCAGAAGGTCGCGTCCGAGACCCGCGAGCAGGACATCGCGGCGACCCGTGACGAGCTCGGCCGCATGCGCGAGCGTGCGGTGGCGGAGATCGACGCGGAGAAGCAGCGGGCGATCGCCGAGCTTCGCTCGGAGGTCACCGACCTCGCCCTCGCGGCCGCCGGCCGCGTCGTCGGGGAATCCATGACCGGCGACCGCCAGCGCAAGCTGGTCGCCGACTTCCTCGCGGAGTCCGCCGGCACCAGCGGGTCGCCCAACTGATGGCCCGGCCCGTCATCGCGGCCCGGCGCTACGCGGAGGCAGCCTTCGCCGTGGCGCTCCAGGACGACCAGCTCGACGGCTGGCGGGACGACCTCGTCCAGGCCGCGGACGTCCTCGGCCGGCCGGAGGTCGCGCCCATCGTCGCCAGCCCGGCCATCCCGCTCGGGGAACGCCTGGGCCTGGTGGCAGGGCTCCTCGGGAGCCGCATCCGGCCGGGGGTCCTGCGGCTCGTCAACCTCCTCGTGGAGCGGGGCCGGGTGGGCATCCTCCCGCGCGTCGCCGAGGACTATGGGCGGCAGCTCAACGCCCACCGTGGTGTCGTGCTCGCCACGGTCACCAGCGCGGTGCCGCTCACCGCGAATGAGAACGCCGAGATCCGGAGCCGGGTCGAGGCGATGGCCGGCTCGGCCGTCGAGCTTCGCACGGAGGTCGATCCCGATCTCCTCGGCGGGCTCACGATCCAGGTCCGGGACCAGTTGCTCGACGCCTCGATCCGCGGTCGCCTGGAGCGGCTGCGCGACGAGCTTCACGCGGGGGCACGCCTCCGCTAGCCCCCCAGCCCGCGTCCCGGCCGAAGCCCGGGACGACGGGAGCCTGCGAACGCCCGAACGGAGACGCCATGGCCATCCGGTCAGACGAGATCATCAGCATCATCAAGAGCCACATCGAGTCGTTCGACGGCGCGACGGAGACCCGCAGCGTGGGGACCGTCGTCGAGGTCGGCGACGGCATCGCCCAGGTCTACGGGCTCGAGGCCGCCCTGATGTCGGAGCTGCTCGAGTTCCCCGGCGGGGTGATGGGCATGGCCCTCAACCTCGAGGAGGAGACCGTCGGCGCGGTCATCCTGGGCGACGCCACGGCGATCAAGGAGGGCGACCGCGTCCGGACCACGGGCCGCGTCGTCGAGGTCCCGGTCGGCAAGGCGCTCCTGGGCCGGGTGGTGGACCCGCTCGGCGTCCCGCTCGATGGCAAGGGCGACATCCCGCGCACCCTGACCCGCCCGGTGGAGCGCATCGCCCCCGGCGTCGTCGCCCGCAAGTCGGTGGACACGCCGGTCCAGACGGGCATCAAGGCCGTGGACGCGCTGATCCCGATCGGCCGGGGCCAGCGGGAGCTGATCATCGGCGACCGCCAGACCGGCAAGACCGCCATCGCGATCGACACGATCATCAACCAGAAGGGCGGCGACCTCGTCTGCATCTACGTCGCCATCGGGCAGAAGCTGTCCACGGTCGCGCGAGACCGTCGCGACGCTCGAGAAGTACGGCGCGATGGAGCACACGATCGTCGTCGTCGCCGGCGCCGCAGGATCCGGCCCCGCTCCAGTACCTCGCGCCGTACGCGGGCGCGGCGATGGGCGAGGAGGTCATGGAGAACGGCGTCGAGCTGGGCGGACGGCTGGTCAAGGACGCCCTGTGCGTCTACGACGACCTGTCCAAGCACGCCTGGGCCTACCGGGAGATGGCCCTGCTCCTCCGCCGGCCGCCCGGCCGCGAGGCGTATCCCGGCGACGTGTTCTACCTCCACAGCCGCCTCCTCGAGCGCGCCGCGCGCCTCAACGACGAGAACGGCGGCGGCTCGCTGACCGCGCTGCCGATCATCGAGACCCAGGCGAACGACGTGTCCGCCTACATCCCGACCAACGTGATCTCGATCACGGACGGCCAGATCTTCCTCGAGACCGACCTGTTCAACGCCGGCCAGCGGCCCGCGATGAACATCGGCATCTCCGTGAGCCGGGTGGGCTCCGCCGCCCAGACGAAGGCGATGAAGAAGGTCGCCGGCCCGCTCAAGCTGGACCTCGCGCAGTACCGGGCCCTGGCGGCCTTCGCGCAGTTCGCGAGCGACCTGGACAAGGCGACCCGCGACCAGCTCAACCGGGGCGAGAAGCTGTCCGAGATCGTCAAGCAGCCGCAGTACGTGCCGCTGCCCGTCGAGAAGCAGGTCGTGATCCTGTACGCGGCCACGACCGGCAAGCTGGACGACATCCCGACCGCCCGGGTCCGGGACTTCGAGACCCGGTTCTACCGCTTCCTCGAGACCGAGCGCCCGGCGATCCTGACCGACCTCGCCGCGGGCAAGGCCATGACCGACGAGATCGCGCAGGCCCTGGACGAGGCCGTCGACGCCTTCCGGCAGACGTTCCTCGCATGACCGCCCATGCCTAGCCAGCGCGAGATCCGGCGCCGCATCGGTTCGGCGAGGAACATCAAGCAGATCACCCGGGCGATGCAGTTCGTCGCGGCGTCCAAGCTGCGGCGGGCGCAGGAGACCACGCTGGCCTCGCGGCCCTACAGCGAGAAGCTGGACGAGGTCATCGCGGACCTCGCGGCCGTCCTGGGCGGCGAGGATCACCCGCTCCTCGCGGACCGCGCCATCGACCAGGCGCACAGCCGGCTGCTGATCCTCATCACCTCGGACCGCGGGCTGGCCGGCGCGCTGAACACCAACACGATCCGGTACGTGGCCCGCGAGATCACCGGGCACCCCGGCGACCTCAAGGTCGTCGCGGTCGGCCGCAAGGGCCGCGACGCGATGCGCCGCGCCCGAGTGCCGCTGGCCGCCTACTTCGAGGGGTTCGGCGACCGCCCATCCTTCGCCGACACCCTGCCCATCGCCCGGCTCGTGTCCGACGACTTCGTGGCCGGCACGTACGATCGCGTGGACATCGTGTACTCGAGATTCGTGTCCACGCTGGTCCAGCGGCCGGTCCTCGAACAGCTGCTGCCCGTCGTCCCGTCCGAGGACACCGCGGGCATCCCGGGCAACCAGTTCCTGTTCGAGCCCAACCCGGGCATCTTCCTCCAGTCGCTCCTCCCGCGCTACGTCGCGACCCGCCTCTACCAGGCGGTCCTCGAGAGCACGGCGAGCTTCTTCTCCAGCCAGATGGTCGCGATGAAGAACGCCACGGACAACGCCGAGGAGCTCATCGACGACCTCACCCTCTCGTACAACAAGGTTCGTCAAGCAAACATCACTCGCGAGATGATCGAGATCGCGAGCGGCGCCAGGGCCCGCTAGGCCGGCGCAGACGAGGAGGCAATCCCTGCCATGGCGACCGCCGCCCCTTCCGCGACCGGCCGGGTCATCCAGATCACCGGTCCGGTCGTCGACATCGAGTTCCCCGCCGGGCAGCTGCCCGCGATCTTCAGCGCCGTGGAGATCATCCGCGAGGGCCAGCTGCCGCTGGTCTGCGAGGTCCAGCAGCACCTGGGCAACAACTGGGTCCGCGCCGTGGCCATGACGACCACGGATGGCCTGGCCCGCGGCACCGCGGTGCGCGACACGGGCGCCGCGATCTCCGTCCCGGTGGGCGAGGCCACCCTCGGCCGCGTGTTCGACGTGCTCGGTCGCGCGATCGACGGCAAGGGAGAGGTCGAGGGCGCGCCCACCCTGCCGATCCACCGCGCGCCGCCCAGCTTCGAGGACCAGACGACCGAGGTCGAGGTGTTCGAGACCGGCCTCAAGGCCATCGACCTGATCTGCCCGTTCAAGAAGGGCGGCAAGATCGGCATCTTCGGCGGCGCCGGCGTCGGCAAGACCGTCATCATCCAGGAGCTGATCCGGAACGTCGCCCAGGAGCACGCGGGCGTGTCCGTGTTCGCGGGCGTGGGCGAGCGCTCCCGCGAGGGCAACGACCTCATCCACGAGATGACCGAGTCGGGCGTCATCGCGAAGACCGCCTTCGTGTTCGGCCAGATGAACGAGCCGCCCGGCGCCCGGCAGCGGGTCGGCCTGACCGCGCTCACCATGGCCGAGTACTTCCGCGACGAGGAGAGCCGCGACGTCCTGCTGTTCATCGACAACATCTTCCGGTTCACCCAGGCGGGCTCCGAGGTGTCGGCGCTGCTCGGCCGGATGCCCTCCGCGGTCGGCTACCAGCCGAACCTCGCGACCGAGATGGCCGCCCTCCAGGAGCGGATCACCTCGACCCACAAGGGCTCGATCACGTCCCTCCAGGCGGTCTACGTGCCGGCCGACGACTACACGGACCCGGCCCCCGCGACCACCTTCGCCCACCTCGACTCCACGATCCGCCTCGAGCGGTCCATCGCGGAGCTCGGCATCTACCCGGCGGTCGATCCGCTGACCTCGACATCCCGGGTGCTGGACCCGATGGTCGTGGGCACCGAGCACTACGACGTCGCCCAGGAGACGAAGCGCGTCCTGCAGCGCCTGCGCGACCTCCAGGACATCATCGCCATCCTGGGCATCGACGAGCTGTCCGAGGAGGACAAGTCGACCGTCGCCCGCGCCCGGCGCCTGCAGCGGTTCATGAGCCAGCCGTTCTTCGTGGCCGAGGTGTTCACCGGCCGGTCCGGCAAGTACGTGCCGATCCGGGACACCGTGGCCTCGTTCAAGGAGATCCTGGAGGGCAAGGCCGACACGCTCCCCGAACAGGCCTTCTTCCTCGCCGGCACCCTCGACGACGTCCGCGAGAACGCGGCGAAGCTGGAGGGATAGGCGACATGACCATCCCGGCCGTCACCCGGGGGAGGCGCTGATGCCGCTCCACCTGGAGATCGTCACGCCGGAGCGCCTGGCGTACTCGGACGAGGTCGACATGGTGCTGGTGCCGGGCATCGAGGGCGAGCTCGGGATCCTGCCCCATCACACGCCGCTCGTGTCGCTGCTCGGCATGGGCGAGCTCAAGATCCGCAAGGGCGGCAGCGAGGAGAGCTTCGCGATCGTCGGGGGCTTCCTCCAGGTGCGCCCGGACAAGGTCGTCGTGATGGCCGAGACCGCGGACCTCGCCTCGGACATCGACCTCGAGCGCGCCCGCGAGGCGCGCCGCGAGGCGGAGCGCGCGCTCGAGTCCGGCTACCACGAGGGCGCCGACCTCGCCTCCGCGCGGGCGGCCCTGCAGCACGCCCTGCTGCGGATCCGGGTGGGGGAGCGCCGCCGCCACGAGGGTCCCCGGCGCGGGGCCTGACCATGGCCGACGCGCGTCCCTTCCACTGGGAGTACCACCCGGAGCCGCCGACGCCCGAGGCGTTCCGGATCGAGGGCGGCATCCCGCTCCGCGGCACCGTGCACGTCAGCGGCGCCAAGAACGCCGCCCTCAAGCTGCTCGCCGCCGCCACGCTGACCGGCGAGCGCTGCCGGTTCGAGAACATGCCCGAGATCGAGGACGTCCGGGTCATGGCCGAGACGCTGACCGACCTCGGCGTCGTGGTGGACCACCCGGCGGACGGCGTGTACGAGGTCGCGTCGGGGGACGTGGACTGGCTGTTCGTCCCGCTCGAGGCGGCCGCCAGGATGCGGGCCTCGTTCATCCTCCTGGGCCCGCTCCTGTCCCGCTTCGGCCGGGTGATCATCAGCAACCCCGGCGGCGACCGCATCGGGCGGCGGCCGGTGAACCTGCACGTGGACGCGATGCGGGCGCTGGGCGCCGAGATGGAGTACCGCAACGGCTACTACTTCGCGCAGGCGCCCGGCCGGCTCCGCGGCGGCGAGGTCACCTTCCCCCAGGTCACGGTCATGGGCACCGAGAACGCGATGCTCGCGGCGACCCTCGCCGAGGGCCACACGATCATCCGGCCGGCCGCGCAGGAGCCCGAGGTCGACGACCTGATCGCGTTCCTGTGCCGGATGGGCGCGGAGGTGGAGCGGACGGCCCCGGACGTGATCGAGGTCCACGGCCGCAAGCGCCTCCGCGGCGCGAACCACGTGGTGATGCCGGACCGGATCGAGACCGGGACGTTCCTCATCGCGGGCGCCGTCACCGGCGGCCGGCTGACGCTCGAGAACGCGGCCTGCGAGCAGGTCGGTGCGCTGATCGACATCCTGGGCAGGGTCGGCGTCCCGGTCGCCTGCGGCAGCACGTCGATCGAGCTGGACGCGACCGGCCTCCGTCCCGGTGACCTCCGCGCATGCGACATCGAGACCGCGCCGTACCCGGGCCTCGCGACGGACATCCAGCCGCCGACCTGCGTCCTGCTGACCCAGGCGAACGGCACGTCCCGCGTCCACGAGGCGATCTTCGAGGATCGCATCGACTGGCTGGTCGAGCTGCGCAAGCTCGGGGCGCGGGTCGACATCGAGGACGCGCACCACGCGTCCATCCACGGACCCACGAGGCTCCACGGTGCGGAGACGTCCATCGGCGACCTCCGGGCCGGCGCCTCGCTGATCGTGGCGGCCCTCGCCGCGGACGGCGCGTCGCTCATCCACGGCGCGCACCACGTGCACCGCGGGTATGAGAACATCGACCGCAAGTTCCAGCAGCTCGGAGCGCAGATCACCCGTTCGGCCGACACGGCCTGACGATCGCCCCGCCGCTCGTTCCCTCCCGCGCTTCCCGCGGCCCCCAACGGGCGCGGCGCGCCCCCAGGAGTACAGTCACCGCCGTCATGAAGATCGGAATCGACCTCGGTACCGCGAACGTCATCGTCTACGTCAAGGGCAAGGGCATCGTCATCACGGAGCCCTCCGTCGTCGCGGTCGGTGAGGACAACAGGATCGTCGCCGTGGGCGAGGAGGCCCGCGAGATGATCGGGCGCACGCCCGGCAACATCCAGGCCATCCGCCCGATGAAGGACGGCGTCATCGCCGACTACGTCATCACGGAGGCGATGCTCCGCTTCTTCATCGGCAAGGCGATGAAGGGCCGGATCGGCTTCTCGCGCCCGGAGGTGATGATCTCCGTACCGGCGGGCGTCACGTCCGTGGAGAAGCGCGCCGTCCGCGACGCCGCCCTCAAGGCCGGGGCCAAGGACGCGTTCCTGATCGAGGAGCCGCTGGCCGCCGCGATCGGCGCCAACGTGCCGATCAGCGGGCCGTCCGGGAACATGATCATCGACATCGGGGGCGGCACCTCCGAGATCGCGGTCATCGCCCTGGGCGGCATCGTCGTGTTCAACAGCCTGCGCGTGGGCGGCAACAGGTTCGACGAGTCGATCGCCTCCTACATCCGCAAGAAGTACAACCTGATGATCGGTGAGCGGACGGCCGAGGAGGTCAAGATCCAGATCGGGACGGCGCTGCCGCTGGAGCGCGAGCTCACGATGGAGGTCCGCGGCCGCGACCTGATCGCCGGTCTGCCGCGCACGATCCCGATCACCTCCTCGGAGGTGATGGAGGCGATCGAGATCCCGCTCCAGCAGCTGGTCGCCGCGGTGCGGACAGTGCTCGAGCAGACGCCGCCGGAGCTCAGCTCGGACATCATCGACAAGGGCATGGTGATGTCCGGCGGCGGGGCCCTGCTGCGGAACGTGGACAAGCTGCTCACCCAGGTCACCGGCGTCCCGTGCCACGTCGCCGAGAACTCCCTCAACTGCGTGGCGCTCGGAACGGGCCTCGCCCTCGAGCACTTCGACTTCTTCAAGAAGTCCCTCGTCCAGCAGATCTGAGCCCACGTGGTTCCCGGTCGCCGCTGTGCCCTTCCCCGGTCGTGGGCTGGCGTGAGGCCGTGACGGCATTCGTCGACCTGCACTGCCACACTTCCGCGAGCTTCGACTGCCTGGCGAGCCCGGAGCGCATGGTGCGGGCCGCCGCCGCGCGCGGGATCACCCACCTTGCGATCACGGACCACGACCGGATCGACGGAGCGCTGCGGGCGCGGGACGCGGCCCCGGCGGGGCTGACCGTCATCGTGGGGGAAGAGGTGCGCACGGCGGACGGCGACCTCATCGCCCTGTTCCTGGAGCGCGCGGTGGCGCCGGGACGGCCGGCGGCCGAGACGATCGCGCAGGTGCGGGCGCAGGGGGGGCTGGTCGGCATCCCGCACCCGTTCGACAGGTTCCGGGGATCGATGCTCAAGGACCCGCGCCTGGAGGCGATCGGCGGCCTCGTGGACTGGGTCGAATCACACAACGCGCGCGTCATGGCGGGTGGCGGCAACGAGAAGGCAGCGGCGTTCGCGCTGGAGCTGGGCCTGCCGGGGATCGCCGTCTCGGACGCGCATTCCGCGATGGAGGTCGGTGTCGCGTACACGGTCCTCCAGGGTGGCGACCCGTCCACGCCCGAAGGGCTGCTGGCGGCCCTGGCCAGCGTCGACCTGGTGCCGGGGCGGGCATCGGTTATCGTTCGCACGCTGACGCCGATCGCCAAGCTCGTGAACCGCGCCCGGGGGAACCGGCGCGTGCCCCGATCGCCCGCAGGATCCGCGGGCCGCACCGCATGAGTGAGCCGCCCGTGCCCGACCCGTCACCGACGCCCGAGCCCTCTGCCTCGCCCGCCGACGCCGCCTCGCCCGACGCCGTCACGCCCGCCGTCTCCGCCGACGCCGTCTCCGCCGACGCCACGCCCGCCGTCTCCGCCGACGCCTCGCCCGCCGACGCCGCGCCCGCCGTCTCCGCCGACGCCGCGCCCGCCGTCTCCGCCGCCGCCTCCGCCCGCCCCTCCGCCGACGCCTCCGCCGACGCCGCGCCCGCGGGCAGCGAGGCCGAGCCCGCGCCGGACCAGATCTCGCTCGGGGAGCGCCTTCGCCAGCCGCGCACGATCCTGTCGATCGCGCTGCCGCTCGTCCTGCTGGTCCTGGTCTTCCGCGTTGCGCTCAACGTGGACTTCGCGCAGCTCTTGGCCAGCATCGGCCGGGCCAACAAGCCGTTGCTGCTCGTGGCGTTCGTCGTGTTCTACGCGGGCTTCCCGCTGCGCGGCCTGCGCTGGGCCCTGCTCCTGCGGGGGACCGGGTTCCGCATCCGCACCCGCGACGCGACCGAGATCCTGTTCCTGTCGTGGCTCGTCAACTGCCTGGTGCCGGCCAAGCTGGGCGACGTCTACCGCGCGTACCTGCTCAAGATCAACAGCACGGTGTCACTGTCCCGGACGTTCGGCACCGTGTTCATCGAGCGGATCCTGGACCTGTTCGCGATCGCGATCCTGGGCCTCGCGGCCGGGTTCTGGAGCTTCCGGACCGGCTTCCCGCCAGAGCTCCAGTTCGTGGCCGCGCTGGGCGTCGCCGTGGTCGTCGTCCTCGCTGTCCTCCTGCTCACGCTCCGCAACTTCGGGCGTCGGATCCTGACCCGCCTGCCGCTGCCCCAGCGATTCGCGGAGCTCTACGACAGGTTCGAGGAGGGCGTGTTCGGGGCCGTTGGCGCACGCTCGCTTCCCGGCCTCGCGGTGCTCACGGCGCTGGTCTGGACGACCGAGGGGATGCGCCTCTGGCTCGTCGTCCAGGCGCTGGCGCTGCCGGACGTGTCGCTGGGGATTTCCGGGGCCTTCTTCGTCGCGTTCATCGGATCGCTGCTCACGGCCGTGCCGCTCAGCCCGGCCGGTCTCGGGATCGTGGAGCTGGGTGTGGTCGGGGTCCTCGTCGCCGCGTACGGCGTGCCGCTGACGGAGGCGACGACGATCGCGCTCGTGGACCGCGTGATCAGCGTGTTCTCGATCATCGCGATCGGGTCGATCGCATACGTGCTGTCCCCCAAGCGCCGCGGCGCCGGGCTGTCGGACGCGTCGGGAGCGCCCGCACCGGCGTCCTGATCGCCGGCAGCGTCCCCGGCCTACGCGCCCCGGCCTACGCGCGCCGACCTCGCGCTCCGGCCGCTGCCCGCGCTGCGCGCCCGCAGCTGTCCTGCTTCCCCGCGGATGTCCGCGGGACGGACCGTAACGCGTGCGGTGGCGGGAGCGGTCCCGGATCGGCAGACATCGGCCGCACGAGCGCCGCCTGACTCTTGCCATTTGTCCGCCCGGCGGACGCTTGTCGGCAGGCGGCTGACTACGGGCCGTCCCGTGAACATCTGGCGGCAGTCCGGTGCCTGACGGCGGGGATCCACGCTCGGTGAGCGCCCCGGCGCGGCGCCCTGCTCCCGATACGGGCCGCCCCGTGAACATCTGGCGGCAGTCCGGTGCCCGGAGCCGGGGTCGCGGCTCAGCCCGGCCACCCGTGGCGCGCCCCAGGCCGCCTGCTCGCAAGCCGGCATTGCTCGAGGGGCCGGCGATCGTCTTCCACGGGTGCACCATCTCCAGGCGGGCGATCGCTGGGTGCGAGTCCCGGATCCAGGCGGCGGCGATCATCGCGCGCCGGTGTCGCCCCCGGGCACCGGGACCCCATCCCCCGATCGGGTCATCCGCAGACCACAGCCGACCCCACCTATCCCCATGGTGCGGAGGCGAACGGGCACCGCCCGACCGTACGAACGGGGGATTGGGCGAGCACCCACTCCATCCGACACTGCAGTCGATCCCGCGCGCAGTTCGCGGGAGCCAAGCCCAGGCGAGGCATGACGACCCAGAACGGCCGTGCATTCAACGAGTGGCTGCGGGCCCAGCTCAAGGCCAAGAAGATGTCGCAGCGCCAGCTGGCGCAGCAATCGGGCGTCGACCATTCGACGATCTCGCGGCTGATCCGCGGCGATCGGATGCCGTCGCTGGGGACCGCCACCCGGCTCGCCCGCGGGCTCAGGGAGATCCGCGACGATTCGGATACGTCCGTGGCGCTCGGCATCGTGTCGATGGGCCCCCAGAACCCGACCGCCCGGGTCGAGTACGCGCTCCGAGCCGACGAGGCCCTGGCCGAGCCGCAGGTGCGCCAGATCATGGAGTACTACCTGGCCGTCCGCGTGCGCCGTTTCGGTCGCGCGTACGCTCCTGTCGGCGGGTCAGAGTCCGGCATGGGCGGGGGCGGCCACGGCGGATCGAGCAACGGCTCGGTCTACGGCCGGCCGGCCGGGACGGCAGGCACTGTTGCCGGGACGGCAGGCGCCGTCGCCGGGACGTCCGTGGTCCGCGCCGCGACGGCTCCACCGCGCTTCGGGGCCCCGCGCCCGGCGGTCCGCCCGGCGGTCCGCCCGCCGGCCCGATCCCCGGGCCGACCATAGAACTTTCCAGGGGCACGACCTGAACGTCCCTCCACGTTCGGGTCTCGGGGACAGCGAACGCCGGCCTGCAGGGGCCGGCGTTCGCCATATTCGTCATAGAGGCGCCGTCGCGCCTGCCGCTCCCGGCAGGTCCACGCGAGGAGGCGAACGCGGGGCGAGGGCGGCCGCCGGCTACCGCGCATCTCCGACCAGCTCCTTCGCGGGCGCGCCTCGGCTCCGGGAGCCACGCGCCTCGAACGCCTCCGGCGGGAGGTCCGCGAGCGGGCGCCCGGCGGCGATGTCGTGCACGCGTCGCATGTTCACGCCGTCCCAGCCGGAGTCCATGCCGGGCGTCTCGAGGACGTAGGCGACGTGGGCGAGCCCGGGATGGCCCAGGAGGCGCCGCATCCCCGCGACCCCGATCCGCCCCGCCCCGATGTGCTCGTGCCGGTCGGCACGCGACCCGCGCTCCGCGCGCGAGTCGTTCAGGTGAACCATCCGCAGGCGCGCCAGGCCCAGGGCGCGATCGAAGGCCGCGACCAGCTCGTCGACGCCGGCCGGCGTGTCGATCGCGTACCCGGCGCCCCAGAGATGGGCGGTGTCGAGGCAGAAGCCCACCCGCGCCCGGTCCACGCCTGCCGCCTCGGCCGCCTCATCGATCAGTGCCAGCTCCTCGATCGTGGAGCCCAGCCCGAACCCGCCGCCCGCGCCGTTCTCGAGGACGAGCGTCACGTCCGCAGCGTCGCCGTCGAGGAGGGCCTGGACCCGGCGCAGGCCATCGGCGACGCGTGCCGCCCCGGCGTCCCGGCCTTCGTCGCGGTGCGAGCCGATGTGGACGTTCAGGAATGCCGCGCCGTAGGCGGTTGCCACGCGCAGCTCGTGTGCCAGGAGCGTCACGGACCGATCGAACACGTCCGGATCCGGGCCGGCGAGGTTCACGAGATACGGTGCGTGGACCACGAGCGGGGCGATGTCAGTGGCGGCCAGGCGGTCCCGGAATGCCGGCAGCTCCCGGGGCAGCGCCGCCCGGCGGCGCCACGCGGTGGGGTTGTCGCTGAATACCTGCAGCGCGGACGCGCCGATCGCGACGGCCCGATCCGCGGCCCGGACCATGCCATCGCCCAGCGGAAGGTGCGCGCCCAGCCGGCGGCCGTTCGGAAGCATGCACCCAGACTATCCGAGCGGCCGCGCCGCGGGCCTGGACTGGTTCGATGGGCGTGCCGGGGACACCGGACGATCGGCTGCTGTTCGCGCTGCGCGCGCCGGCGGCGGGCCCCTGGCCGGAGGCGCGGTCCCCCAAGGCCTGGGCGCTCCCGGTCCGCCGCCCGCGCACCCGGCTCAGCTGCGGCCGTTCCTGGCGCCGGCTCCCTTTCGATCCTTCGTGTACTCGCCACCGACGACCGGCTCGATCAGCCCGTAATTCCCGTCCTTCCGCCGGTACAGCACGCTGATCCGCTCGTGCTCCGCGTTGACGAACACGTAGAAGTCGTGCCCGAGATCCTCCATCGCGGCGACGGCGTCCTCCTCGAACATCGGCTCGATCGCGAACCGCTTCGTCTTCACGATCTGGCGTTCGAGGCCGGGCTCCGCGGTGCCGTCCGCGATGCGCCGGAGGATGGCCTTCTCCTCCTCCGGCCGAGCCCGCACGCGTGGCTTCTCCTTGTAGTCGATCGCCTGGCGCTCGACCTTGTCCACGACGACGTCCAGGGCCGCCTGGTACGAGGCGCCCGTTGCGCGACTGCGCAGCGTGCGACCGTCGATCACGAGGCTGACGTCCGCGATGTGGGCGTCCGAGGCGCTCCGGTGCGCCTCGTTCGACAGCTCCACGATGGCGTCGGTGCGGTCATCGAGGAGCCGCTCGAGGCGGGCGAACTTGCGCTCCGCATACTGCCGGACGCGGTCCGGAACCTCGAGGTTCTTGCCCCTGACGATCGTCCTCACGGCTGACCTCCCGGCGCCTTGCGCGCCTGGCTGCGGGGGCGGGCGGGCCGGCGGATCGGTCCCGTCCGGAATTCGAGTATAGACGGGCGACCTCACCCGGCAGGTAGGGCCGCACGTCCCGGTGCGCGGGTGGACGTTCGTCCATGATCGCGCCGGGTGGCCCCTATCGCTCACGGGCAACCGTCACGGCGGAGACCGCCGCCGCCCCGGCACCAAGCAGGGCCGTCCCCGCGGCGCACAGCGTGGCACCGGTCGTCACGACATCGTCCACCAGCACGACCCACCGGCCGCGAATCCCGGGGGCGACTCCCGACCGGAGGGCAAAGGCGTCCTCGACGTTCGCCGCCCGGTGGCGGCGGTCGAGACGGAACTGCGGAACCGTCGCGCGTCGCCGCTCCAGCGCCGGCATCCACGGGACCCCCAGCGCGCCGGCCGCAACGGCGGCGATCAGCTCAGCCTGGTCGTAGCCGCGCTCCCGGCGGCGAGCGGCATGCACCGGTATGGGAACAAGGACATCGCCACCGACTCCGGCGCGGCGCCAACGGTCCGCCACGGCCTGCCCCAGCGGCTGCGCGAGGCGGCGCTCGCCCGCGTACTTGAGCGCGTGGAGCGCCCGTCGCGTCGTGCCGCTGAATGGCGCGCACCACTCCAGCTGGAGCAGTGGATCGGGGGGACCCTCCGGCAGTCCGAGCGGAGTGCCGGCCGCGAGGTCCACTCGCACACGCGTCGCCGGCAGGCATCGGTCACAGATCGGTGGGCCCTCCGCGCCGCAGCCGGGGCAGGTCGCGGGCAGCGCCAGGTCCAGCAGGCGGTCGATGGGTCGGAGCAACGCGGTCATGTCGACAGGATGACGGCAGCGACTCACCCGCCGCTTACGCGCGGCTCACGCGGCTCACGCGGCTCACCGCCGCTCACGCGGCTCACGCGGCTCACGCGGCTCACGCGGCTCACGCGGCTCACGCGGCTCACGCGGCTCACGCGGTGTCGAGCCCCGGGGTCCGCGATCCACGCGGGTCACCATGACGGCCCCACCGCATCTCATCGCCTTATCTCATCGCCTCCTCCGAAGCCGAACGGCCGCATCGGCGTAATCGGCATAGGCAGGAGCCCGCCGGCGGAAGCCCAGCGTCGTGAGCCGTAGCCAGATGGCCCGGCGTGACGCGGGGTCGACCACCCCGAGCGCCCAACCCCTTGGTGGCTCGCATCCGGGATCGGCGAGCCATGCCGCGATGCCGTCCACCGGCGCGGGGAACATTCGAGCCGCGAGCTCCCGATTGTCGGCCAGCCGCTTGCCGATCGCCGCGGAGTCGAGGGCGGTGACAAGCACCACGGCGCGGCGTGGTGCCCAACCGAGGCTGCGGGCGGCTGCCCACGCCTCGCGCTCGTAGAACGCCAGGCTGCGACCGAGCGCCCCGAGGTCCGGGATCTCGGTCTTCGTCTCGTCGACAAGAAGCGCCGCGTCTGCCTCGCGGAAGGCCAGCAGGTCAATCCAGCCACGCGGGACTCCGTCGCCGAGCGGCACCTCGGTTGTCGTCCGCCACCCGTCCCGCTCCAGCCGGCGGGCGACGAATCCGACCACCCTGGCGTGGACGGCATCCACTTGGCGGCGCCGGTCGGCGAGGTGCCGCGCATCGAGGCCCAGTGAGGCCCGGATCCCGAGTGCCCGCAACGCGCGCTCGACGACGAGCAGATCGAGGTGGTCCGCGCGACCAGACTCCAACCGCCAGACCGTTGCTTGTGACGTGCGGGCCCGCTGCGCCAGCTCGCGTTGGGTCCAGCCCACAAGCACCCGTGCATCGCGGACAACATCGGCCAACTGGGCGGCGAACCCGCGACGGCTGAAGTCGATCGTGGTGTCAGGCATGGCTCCGTGATACCCGACCAGGCTTGCCTGTCTCTTATCCGGCCCGCGCCCGTCCGGCCGCCCCGCGCCCGTCCGGCCGCCCCGCGCTCGTCCGGACCGCCCCGCCCGTCGGCCGCCCCGCGCTCCAACTATGTGTCAATCGGGTGGTCCCGGTGCGGAGCTGGGGCACGGAAGTCGGGGTTTCGGCCCCCACCTCAGCACGGGCATGACCCAGGTGACTCCCAGCCGAGTCACGGTGGGGCGACGGCGCGTGACCTGACCGCGCTGACTCCCAGCCGAGTCACGGCGCGGCCGAGCCGGCCGCCCCGCGCCCGTCCGGCCGCCCCGCGCTCGTCCGGCCGCCCCGCCCGTCGGCCGCCCCGCGCTCCAACTATGTGTCAATCGGGTGGTCCCGGTGCGGAGCTGGGGCACGGAAGTCGGGGTTTCGGCCCCCACCTCAGCACGGGCATGACCCAGGTGACTCCCAGCCGAGTCACGGTGGGGCGACGGCGCGTGACCTGACCGCGCTGACTCCCAGCCGAGTCACGGCGCGGCCGAGCCGGCCGCCCCGCGCCCGTCCGGCCGCCCCGCGCTCGTCCGGACCGCCCCGCCCGTCGGCCGCCCCGCGCCCCAACTATGTGTCAATCGGGTGGTCCCGGTGCGGAGCTGGGGCACGGAAGTCGGGGTTTCGGCCCCCACCTCAGCACGGGCATGACCCAGCTGACTCCCAGCCGAGTCACGGTGGGGCCGGGGATGGCGCGGCCGAGGATGCCGGCGGCCGAGGATCACGGCGCGGCCGAGGATACGGCGCGGCCGAGGATGCCGGCGGCCGGGGATGCGGGACGCTTGCGCGACGCACGCGGCAGGGCGACATTGCGCTGCGCCCCCGACGGCGACGCCTCCGGCCTACGCGCGCTCCAGGATCTCCACGCGGTCGCCCACGGCGGTCGCCGTGGCGTCGATCGTCCCGACGGGCAGCTCCAGCACGCCGTCCGCGCCACGGACCAGGGGCACCAGGCCGGTCCACGCGCGCAGCCCGCGATGTACCGACCGTACGCGCCGCTCGCCGCTCCCGTCCGGACGCGACACGAACACCGCGTCGATCGGGGATCGCATGAACATCATGTGGATCCCGTTGCTCGCGGGCAGCCACAGCCCGTGGCCGGCAGGCAGCGCAGGCCGGCCCATCAGGCCCATGAACTTGCCCCACAGCGAGCCGGCCGTCTCCAGCCGCGCGGCAAGGATCGTGCCCCGGTCGAGATTGCGCGCGACGCCGCGGCCGCGAGCCTCGGCACCCCCGGCGCCGCCCGAAGACCGAGCCTCGGCACCCCCGCGCCCCGGACCGAGCCTCGGCACCCCGGCGCCGCCCGAAGACCGAGCCTCGGCACCCCCGGCGCCGCCCGAAGACCGAGCCTCCGGCCCCACGCCCCGATCAGACGTTCAGGTTGATCACGATCAGGATGATCGCCGGGCCCAGGATCACGATGAACAGCGACGGGAAGATGCACCCGACCAGCGGGAACAGCATCTTGATCGGCGCCTTCGCGGCCATCTCCTCGGCGCGCTGCCGGCGCTCGATCCGCAGCTGCTCGGACTGGACCTGCAGCACCTTGGAGATCGAAACGCCCAGCTGCTCCGCCTGGATGATCGCCCCGATGAAGTTCGTGAGGGCCGGCACCTCCGTGCGCGGGATGATGTCCCGCAGCGCGTCCCGGCGCGCCTTCCCGACCCGGATCTCGGCCAGCGCCCGGCGGAACTCCTCGGTCAGGGGCCCCTTCAGCTTCTCCACGACCTTGCCCAGCGCGCCGTCGAAGCCGAGGCCCGCGCGGACGGAGATCGTGAGCAGGTCCAGCGCGTCGGGGATCTGCATCAGGACGGCCTTCTGGCGGGCGCGCACGCGGCCGCCCAGCCAGAACTCCGGGATCGTGTAGCCGAACAGGCCGCCGATCGGGACCATGACGATCCGCAGGATGAGCGGCAGGCCCAGGACGCCGATCACGAAGAACAGCAGCACGAAGATGCCCGCGCCCACGAGCGCGCCCACCGCCTTGATGCCCAGCCAGTCCGCGGTCCGCAGGCCACCCGGGTTGCCCGCCAGGGCCAGGCGCTTCTCCGTCTCCTGCGAGAACGACGTGCTGGTGACGCGCGCCACGTACCCGGACAGCCGCGCCGCCAGGGGGCGGATCGTTCGCTCGAACAGCGGCTGCTGGAGCTCCAGCTCCTCCAGGTTCTTCGCCTGCATCGTGCCCAGCTGGGTCAGCCGGGCCTGCACCGGGTCCACCGGCGCGTTGCCGACCAGCCCCAGGACGATCAGGAGGATGGCGCCGGCGGCGAGCGCCGCGACAATCAAAGGCAGAGGGTCCATGCGCTAGACCTCGATGTCGACGATGCGGCTGATGAGCATGAAGCCGACGAACATCGCGAAGCCGCCGACCGCCAGGATGATGACGCCCGCAGGCAGGCCGATGACCGACACCCGGTCGTCGAACATGGGCTGCATGAAGCTGGGTGCCGCGAGGAACAGGAAGCCGGCCAGGCCGATCGGCAGGAAGCCGACCACGTAGCCCGACAGCCGCTGCTGGGCCGTCAGGGTGCGGATCTCGCCCTTGATCCGGACGCGCTCGCGGATCGTGAACGCGATCGAGTCCAGGATCTCGGCCAGGTTGCCGCCCACGGTGTGCTGGATGGAGATGGCCGTGGCCATCAGCTCGAGATCGTCCGACCGCACCCGACGGACCATGTTCTCGAGCGCCACGTCGAAGGCGAGGCCGAGGTTGACCTCGCGGATGACGCGGCCGAACTCGGTCGAGATCGGGGGCCGCGACTCGCGCACGACCAGCTCGACCGCCTGGAGGAACGAGGAACCGGCGCGCAGCGCATTGGCGATGAGGGTGATCGTGTCCGGCAGCTGCTTGTCGAACGCGTTGAGCCGGCTGGACTTGCGGCGCCCCAGCCAGAAGCGGGGGAGCATGAACCCGATGAATGCGCCCACCAGGAGCGCGATCGGATTGCGCAGCGTGGGCACCGCCACCGAGAGCAGGATCATCAGGATCGGCAGGCCGACCGTGGTGCCCGCCCACAGGAACAGGTACTCGCTGACCTTGAGCCGCAGGTCCGCCCGCGCGATCTCGCGGGCGAGGTTCGCCCCGAAGTCGCGCTGCTCCACGATCTTGTTGAGCTGGGCCATCGCCTGGCTGGACTGGAGCGCCTCGGCGAGGCCGACCTGCCCGGATGCGGCCTCCGGCTCCTTGCGGCCCGACGCGTAGCGCTCGAGCCGAGCGTTGACGCCGGAGCCTCCGCCGGACATCGCGATGCCCGCCGCGATCAGCAGGATCGCCAGGGCGGCGACGCCGGCGATGGCGATCGTCATCGTGTCCACGAGCGCTCTCCCTGATCCCGGCTAGTAGCCGAAGCCGAACAGGCCCGGCGGCAGGTGAATGCCCTGGACCTCGAACTTCTCGACGAACTTCGGCCGGATCCCGGTCGGCTTGAGGTGGCCCTGGATCTTGCCCTCGACGACGCCCGTCTGCTCGAACACGAACACGTCCTGCATCACGATGACGTCGCCTTCCATGCCCTGGACCTCGGTGATGTTCGTGATCCGGCGGGTCCCGTCCTTGAGCCGGGACTGGTGCACGATGACGTCCACGGCGGAGGCGATCTGCTCCCGGATGGCGCGGACCGGGAGGTCCACGCCGGCCATCAGGACCATCGTCTCGAGGCGGGACAGCATGTCGCGCGGGCTGTTGGCGTGGCCGGTGGACATCGAGCCGTCGTGGCCCGTGTTCATGGCCTGGAGCATGTCCAGCGCCTCGCCGCCGCGGCACTCCCCGACGATGATCCGGTCGGGGCGCATGCGCAGCGAGTTCCGGACGAGCTCCCGGATCGGGATCTCGCCCTTGCCCTCGATGTTGGGCGGGCGGGACTCGAGGGTCACGACGTGCTCCTGGCGGAGCTGCAGCTCGGCGGCGTCCTCGATGGTCACGATCCGCTCGTCGTTGGGGATGAACGAGGACAGGACGTTGAGGGTCGTCGTCTTGCCGGAGCCGGTGCCGCCGGACACGAAGATGTTGAGCCGGGCCTCGACCGAGGCGCGCAGGAACTCGAACATGTCCGGGGTCGCCGTCCCGAACCGGATCAGGTCGTCCACGGTGAAGGGGGAGGCCGAGAACTTCCGGATCGTGACCACGGGACCCACCAGCGACAGCGGCGGGATGATGGCGTTGACGCGCGAGCCGTCGGTCAGCCGGGCGTCCACCATCGGCGACGACTCGTCCACGCGGCGGCCGATCGGGGCGATGATCCGATCGATGATCCGCATCACGTGGTCGTCGTTCTGGAACACGACGTTGGTGAGTTCGAGCTTGCCCGCCCGCTCGATGTAGACCTGGCGCGGGCCGTTGACCATGACCTCGGAGATCGACTCGTCGCGGAGCAGCGGCTCCAGCGGGCCGAGGCCGATGATCTCGTCGGTGATCTGCTCCAGCATCCGCACCCGCTCGGCGCGGGTGAGCGCGAGGCCCTCCTCGTCGATGACCTTGCCGAAGATCTCCTCGATCTGCCGGCGGACCTCGACCTGGTTGGACAGGTCCAGCTTCGGGTCCAGGTCCTGGATGACGCGGTTCTGGATCCGGAACTTGACGTCCCGGAAGGATTCCCGGACGGGCGCCTGGCTCATCAGGCGCGGCGACTGGGGCGCCGCGGGCGCTCCGGGCCCACCGCCCGGCGTCGGAACGGGAACGTTGGATCCCGGCTCACCGGCGCCCGGTCGGGCGCTTTCGATTCGCTTCAGGAGGGACATCGCCTACACCCCTTCGGCCGCCAGCGGCCGTTGCACACGCTGCCGCGTCATCGCCACGCGAACAGGGACTTCTTCTGGGCGGCCTTCTTGCCGGGCTCGCCGGCTTCCACCGGCTTGCTGCCGACCACCGCGGTCGCGAGGCGCAGGACGTCCTGGGACACCTGGGCCTCCCGGTTGGACAGGAAGAACGGTACGCCCCGGTTGAGGGCGTACACCACGCTGCGACCGTCGGACACGATCGTGTGGTCCACACGCCGCCCGATCGAGTGCTCCACGTCGGCGACGCGGATGCCCAGCGACGAGTCTGCGCGATTGAGGACCAGCCGGATCTTGTCCGAGCTGTAGCCCAGCTGCTCCGCCACCTCCAGGAACAGGCGGATGTTCTTGATGGACGTGATCTCGAGCGACAGCATCGTGAGCACGGTGTCCGCCTGGTCGAGGATCGCGAGGGTCGTGTCGTTGAACGACGACATGCAGTCCACGACCACGAGGTCGTGGGTCACCCGGAGCGCCTCGATCATCCGCTTCGCGCCCGCGGGCGTGATCAGCTCCGCCATCTCCGGCGACGGAGGCGCCAGGAGGACACGGATGCCGGAGGAGTGGTTGATCAGGAACGCCTCGATCGACTCCGTCTCGCCGCTCTCCAGCTCCGGGATCAGGTCGGCGATCGACTTGTTCTTGGGGTTGAGGTTGAGCAGGACCCCCACGTCCCCGAACTGGAACGAGGCATCCACCAGGCAGGTGCGCTGGCCGAGCTCCGTGGCGGCGGCGACGGCGAGGTTGACGGCGAGGGTCGTGCGTCCGACGCCGCCCTTGGGGCCGAACACCGCCACCACGCGGCCCGGCTCGTCGCCGTCGCGCCCGGGGAGTACCGGCTCGGCGGTGCCGCCCTGGGCGACCGCCTGGACCGCCATCCGGGACTGCTTCTCGCGCTCCCGCGTGTAGACCTGGCGGATCGAGGAGGCGAGCTCGTCCGAGGAGAACGGCTTGACCAGGAACTCGCGGGCCCCGGCCAGCATCGACCGGCGGAGATAGTCCGCCTCGCCCTGCACCGACATCATCACGACGGACGCGGTCGGGACCTCGGCGGACAGCCGCTCCGTCGCCGTGATGCCGTCCATGTCCGGCATGTTGATGTCCATCAGCACGACGTCCGGCGTCAGCCTGGCGGCGACCTCGATGGCCTCGCGCCCGGATGCCGCCGACCCGACGACCTCGAAGTCCGCCTCGAAGCCCAGCAGCTTGGCCAGGTGGTCGCGGGTCTCCGGGATGTCGTCGACGATGAGGACGCGGATCTGATCTGCCATGAGAGGGTTCGATCTGACCTCGGTGGTCGGGTAGCTGGCGGACGGGGACGCTGGCGGTGATGCGGCGGCGATGGGCCGGCGGGTTACCGGCCCATCGGGACGCGCAGGTTGGTCAGCGGCCCCTGGGGAGACCGGTCACGGCCTCGGCGACTGGTTGGGGAGGATTGCCTCGACGAGCTGCGGCACGAGGACGCCGTAGTCGTCAACGAGGCTCTTGAGCGTGATGCCCTTGGTCGTGGCGGGCACGATCAGGGTGGGATCGAGGGGCAGGCCGGTCGCCGGGTCGCGGAAGTCGTCCGCGCTCCGGAGGACCAGCGAGATGTTGCCCTCCACCTGGGCGTACTTGATGACCTCGGCCTGCTGGGCGTCGACCGCGACGATCACGATCTGCTGCTGGCCGTTGAGGGAGGTCGCGCCGGAGCCCGTGCCGGGGCTCGCCTGCGCGTTGTTGCCCGTCTCCGCCGCCGCCGGCGGGAGCAGGGTGCCGAGCACCTGCATGCCCTGGAGCAGCAGCTTGACGCTGGTCGAGTTGAGGCCGGAAACCACGGTCACGGACTGGTCCTGGGGGTTGAGCGACACCACCGGGAACTTGTCGCCGGTCAGCGCGACCAGCATGTCCACGTAGTCGCCCTGCTTGGTGACCGTGCCGACGCCCGACACCTGGTCCACCTGGATCGCGATCGCGACCTTGCCGGCGGGCACCTCGATGTTGAGGATGCTGCCCGACGTGCCGTTCGTGATCTCCGGCGTGATGGCCTGGCCCTGGACCACGTTCTGGCGGGCGGTCAGGCCGATGACGCCCGAGGGGTCGCCGTAGGCGTTGAGCGGTTTGTCCGCGATGGGCTTCTCGTCCGTGAGGCCGACCATGTCGGGGGTGATCTTGCTGCCCAGCGGGATGTTGGTCCTGGCGACCACCCAGTGGGTCGTCGTCACCGGCGCAGGCGTGCCATTACCTCCGCTCCCGTTCTGGAGCGTGACAAGGATGAGCACGAACGCGACGACAGCAAGGAAGATCCCGATGAGCAGGATCAACCGGTTCGAGCGCTTCAATGAATCATCTCCCGGAGGCGTGTGACAAGTGGCACCACTCTAACATCGGCCTTGTGCGCCGTTACCGCCCAAATGGGCTATGACCGCTGGGAGGAAATGGGCGGAGCCGGTGCGTATCGTAAGGTCTCCTGCAAGGGCCCGGACGGTCATCTTCGCGACACCGGATCGCGACCCACGATGTGGAGCGACCCTGGCCGGTACCCCCGGAACGAGCGGCGGCCCGCCGGCGCTGCCGGCGGGCCGCCCCAGGGGTTGCTCCGGGACCCCTATGGGGCCGCGGACGCGACCGCTTCTCCGATCACGCTGAGCTCGTTGCCGACCTGTTGGCCCATGAACACGAGGGCCACGATTGCGACGATGGCGATGAGTGCCAGGATGAGTGCGTACTCGGCCAGGCCCTGGCCGTTCTCCCTGTCGGGGCGAGCGAGCAGCGCCCGCAGGCAGGTTGCGAGCCTCTCGATGAGCACGATGTCGATCACCTCCCTCGGAGCAGGATTGGCGCCGGGAGAGTCCTGCGACAGGATGCGCCGATTGCGGCGCATCGCCCCCGGTGCGGGCCTGAGTGTAGGTCCCGGTTGCCACCGCGCAATCCGCCGATGGTCCCCCCGCGGTGCCGGGCGCCACCGGGGAAATGACAACGCCGGCTGCCTGGGGTGGCAGCCGGCGTCGATACGCGATGGTCGAGAGCCGGAGCTAGATCGAGTCGCCGACGGTCGACAGGATGTCGGAGACCTGGCCGCCCAGGAAGATCAGGGCGACGATCGCGACGATCGCGATGAGGGCGAGGATCAGCGCGTACTCGGCCAGACCCTGGCCTTCCTCGCTCTCGTCCAGATGAAGGAACGACATGATTGCAGGAATGAACATTGGTGGTTTCACCTCCTTCCCTCGTGATGTCCGCGATCGCTCGCGGCTCCGGCACGGTAGGCGGCCCCGCGGTCGCTGTCAACACGGTTGCGCGCGCTTCCGGTGCGCCGGGGCACGCCCCATCCCCGGAATCGGGCCCCGGACGCACGAAGGCCGCCGGACGAGCCGGCGGCCACTCGGTGCGCTGGAGTCGGCGACGCTAGATCGAGTCGCCGACGGTCGACAGGATGTCGGAGACCTGGCCGCCCAGGAAGATCAGGGCGACGATCGCGACGATCGCGATGAGGGCGAGGATCAGCGCGTACTCCGCCAGGCCCTGGCCTTCCTCGTCGCTGCGGATCGAGGCGAGGAACGAGTTGATGAGTGCCATGCGTGCCTCCCGAGATGAGTCCGCCCCGAGATCCAGGGCGCTGCATACCGTATGAGGTACGCCGATCGCCGCCAATGGGACGAAGGTCCTGGGACAGCGAGCCGGTCACGATCGGGCCGCGAGCGGGCCTGCTGTTTCCGGTGCGTCGCGGCACGCCTCACGGCGAGTGCGGGTCACCCGCCGCCGTGGGCCACGTCCACCAGTGCCCCGATCACGTCCCCGAGCGCGCCACCGAAGAACACGATGATCACCAGCGCGAGCAGGATCGACAGCCCCAGGACGAGGGACGTCTCCAGGATGCCCGGGCCGGTCTCGCCGGCGCCCTGCGCGTCGCTCACGGGTCCGGCGCGATCTCCGCGGCCTGCCCGGCGCCGGCGATCGCGGCCAAGGGCACGACCAGCCGCAGCTCCGCGCCGTCGGCGAGGATCTCCAGGGTCCCCCCGATCGACGCGGCCCGCTCCGCGGCCTCACGGCGCCCGGTGGCCGGCAGGACCGGGATCGCGGCCTGCTTCGCCGCGTCCGCCGCCGCCTGGCGGGCGTCGTGCCGGTCCTGGATCATCTGCTTGATCGCGTCCGGCACGTCCTTGCCGGTGGGCACGCCGGGCAGCGGCTCGTCTCCGGACGGCTCCAGGGACCGGTGCGCGCTCAGCCGCGCCTCCAGCTCTTCCGTCCAGTCCAGCCGCAGTACCACCCGGTCCGGCGCCAGCGCCAGGTATGCGCCCAGCGCCTCGTCCAGGATCCGGAACACCGTGCTCTCGACCTCCATCGGCAGCCGCCGGTCCTGGCCCAGGGACTCGAACTCCACCGGCACGTGCGTGCGCCGGCCGCGGTTCCGGGCGGCGCGCCGGAGCGTGGGCACCAGGCCGAGGTCGTCCAGGACCATGGGTCGCACGTCGAAGATGAAGTTCTTGGTCGCGTCCAGCGTCTGCTGGACCATCGACACCAGCTCGTGCAGCTCGTCCGTCGCGTGCTCCGGGTCGCGCGTCAGCAGCCGCTCCACGATCTCCGCCTGGAGGACGATGTTGGTGAGCGACTGGGCCGGCCCGTCGTGCATCGCGCGGGCGATCTCCCGGCGCAGGTCCTCCTGGGCGTTGAGCACCACCCGGGACAGCGACGGCGGCGGCAGCGCGTCCCCGCCGCCGGCCCCGATCCCGCCGCCGGCCGCTGACGTGCCGGCCGCGGACGTGCCGGTCGCCGCCGGTTCCGCCGTGTCCAGCGTCTCGGCGATCGACGCCACGGCCTCCCGGTGCCGGGCGAGCGCCTTGCGCTTGCCCTCCAGCACCTCGACCTGCGCCTCCATCAGCACCGCGCGCCGGGTGAGCGTCACGAGTCCGGTGTAGGCATCGGCCTGCTCCCTGGGGTCCGTCTTCCTGTCCGCGCGGCGCGATCCGCTCCGCCGCCTGGGCGCGCTTCTGCTCGTGCCGGCCGGCCTCCGCCCGCGCCTGTCCGATGAGCATGTCGATCTCCGCCAGCTCGCGATCGAGCGTGGCGATGTCCGCGTGCAGGCGACCGGCAAGGTCCGGTGCGGGATCGTCGGGCGAGGTGGCAGGCATGGTCATCGCGCTCGTGGACGGCCGCGCAGGGGCGCCGGTCCGTTCAGTCCTCCGGCATCCGGATCCAGCCCTGGCGCATCGCGTACACCACGGCCTGGGTCCGGTCGTTGACCGACAGCTTGCGCAGGATCGAGCTCATGTGGTTCTTGACCGTCTGCTCGGAGATGGACAGCGCGTACGCAACCTGCTTGTTGGTCATGCCCTGCGCGATGTTGTCCAGGATCTCCACCTCGCGCGGCGACAGCGGCGCGAAGATCGGGGCCGCCTCCTGGCCGTACACGGCCAGCTCCCGGAACTCCTTGAGCACGCGCGACGCGACCGCCGGCTTGCTGAACACCTTGTCGTTGATGAGGTACTCGCCCGCGATCACCCGGCGGATGATCATCACCAGGTCCTCGGGGGCGATGTCCTTGAGGATGAACGCCGCGGCACCCGCCTTGATGGCCTCGAACAGGGCGTCCTCGTCCTCCTCCGTGGACAGCACGACGATCGCGGCGGCGGGAAGCTCGCGCTTGATCCGCTGCGTCGCGTCGATGCCGCCGGGAGCGGGCAGCGACAGGTCCATGAGGACCACGTCCGGGTTGGTCGCGAACGCGGCGTCCAGGGCGGTTCGCCCGTCCTCCGCCTCGGCGACGATCTCGAAGTCCGGCTCCCGCTCCAGGATCTGGCGGATGCCCACCCGGAACAGCGCGTGATCGTCCACGATCAGGATGCGCACCCGTTCGAACGACTGGTTCCGCCGGTCCTGCCCACCTCGGCGGCGTTCGGGGCCCTGGTACTCGGTCATCCGATCTCCTCCTGCGCCAACGGGACCGCGAGCCGGACCACCGTCCCCGCCTCCGGCCGCGAATGCACCTCGAACCGCGCGCCGATCAGCTCGGCCCGCTCACGCATGAACTGGAGCCCGAAGTTGCGACGTCCCCGGGCGGCCACGGCTCCGACGTCGAAGCCGCGCCCATTGTCGCGGACCTCCAGCACCCAGTCCTCATTGTCGAGCACGGTGGCCACGACGGCCTCCGTCGCGCCCGCGTGCTTCCGGACATTCTGCAGGGCCTCCTGCACAATGCGCAGCACGACCGTCTGGGCGGCTTCCGCGAGCCGGTCCGCCGGGGCCCGCAGGTCGGTCTTGATGCGCATCCCGGAGAGCTCCGCCTGGGTCGTCACGGTGTCCACGATGGAGCCGTCCAGGCCCAGCTTCGCGAGCACCGGCGGCCGCAGCTGGCCGATGAACCCGCGCACGTCGCCCAGCTCCCTGCGCAGCAGCTCCCGCAGGAAGCGGAGCTCCGTCCGCGCCAGGCGCGGATCGGTATCGAACACGCGCTCGATGAACTCCACCTGGAAGATCGCGTTGGACAGCGCCTGGGCCGGTCCGTCGTGCACCTCCTGGGCGAGGCGCGCGCGCTCCGCCTCCTGCGCCTCCACGATCCGCATCTGGAGCTCGGCGCCGATCGGCGTGGCCTCGTCGGTGACCAGCGAGGCGTCGCCGCGCTCCAGGAACAGCCACGTGCTCTCGAGGTTGCGGATGGCGAGCTCCAGGCGGGACAGCTCCACCTCGTGGTGGCCGAGGGACGCCTGCGCGCGCGACGCGTCGCCGCGGGCGGTCCGCAGCCGGTGGTCGGCGGCCCCGGCCTCCGCGGCGGCGGCGGGGCCGACGGGCACCTGCCCGGCGGGCGCGTCTCCGGCGATCCCCGCGGCCTCGGCGCCCGCGGCGGCCCGGTCACGGACGCCGGCGCCGGAGACCCTGTCCGGCCCGCGTTCGAAGTCAGCCAGGTCGTCCCGCAGGGTCTCCCACTGGGCGAGGTCCTCCAGCCAGGCCTGCCGATAGCGGTCGCGCACGGCCCGCAGCGAGTTCGCGCTGTACGCGAGCGACTCGGCCGCCTCCGCGCGCAACTCGTCGAACCGGGAGGCGGCGGGTTCGCCCCGTGGTGCATCCATTGGCGCGAGTGTAGCCGCGGCGGGGCTCAAGGCGAGAGCCGCCCGGCAGGATCCGGTCCGTTGGCGCCCGCGCCCGCCACGCCCCACGCGCCCGCCACGCCCCCCGCGCCCGCCACGCCCGCGCACGTGATGCGGAACACGCGCGTGTCCGCGATCGCGTCCGCCTTCGCCCGGTCCGCCGGGACCGGGAGCCGGACCTCCTGGAAGCACCGTGCGTCCGGGTCCGGGCCATCGAGGATGGCGGGCCACAGGCCCCGGTCCGCGCTGGACACGATCAGCCAGCGGGCACCGAACCGCGACGCGAGGTCCAGCACGTCCGCCGGCGCCTCGTCCGGGAGGGCGAGGGCCGGCACGCGCTGCGTCTCGGCCAGCCAGATCGGGAAGTCGTGGATGACCGGGGCGGAGCCGTCCAGCGGGGCGCCGATCGCCGCCATGCCCTCGGCCAGCGCCTGGTACTGGGTCTCGGTCGCCCGGGCGCCGGATCCGAACGAGGGCAGCAGCGCGACCGAGAACAGCGCGGACCCGAACACCCCGAGCAGCGCCCCCAGCCAGGCCACGGGGCGCGTCCAGCCCAGCCGCCGGCCGAGCGCGGCGATCCCGGCGTCCAGCGCGCCCAGCGCGGACACGATCAGCAGCACGTGCACCGGCGCCGCCGCGTGGAGGAACGTGCCCCAGGTCGTCGCGACCGGGAACAGGAGGCTGGTCACGAGGAACGTCACCGCGCTCAGCAGGACCAGCGGCCGCAGCGCCCGGTCCCGCGCCTGCCACGGCAGGGCGATCAGCCCGACCAGGGAGACCGGCATGCCCGGAACCAGCAGGACGTTGCCCAGGTTGTGTCCCAGGCCCTGGACCCGCATCTCCAGCAGCCGGGCCGGCCCGACGGCGAGGTAGCGCGACAGGCTGGGCGGGTCCTTCCAGGCGAAGATGTCGAACCCGGTCACCGACAGCGCGTTGGACAGCGCCTGGCCGGGCAGCGGGTTGCCGAACACCGCCCAGTCCCGGAGCGCCCACGGGCCGAACACGGCGACCGCGACGACCGCGGCGACCGCGACCAGGCGGACGCGCACCGCGCGGGGCTGCCCGCCCAGGCGCCAGGCCAGCCACGCCCAGGCGAGCGCCAGCCACAGCGCCTCGTTGCGGGTCAGGGCGGCGACGCCCAGCAGCAGCCCCACGCCGACCAGCCGCGGGTCGCGGACGCGCCCGCCGCGCGGGTCGCGGAGCACGCGGGTCATCAGCAGGCAGGCCGCGAGCGCCAGCACCCCGAACAGCATCGTGGAGTCCGGCAGCGCGGAGTGGAGGACCAGCGGCAGGTAGACGGCCGCGGTCAGCCCGGTCCCGATCGCCAGCGTCCGCGCCCGCCCCACCGGCAGCCCGCGCCCCTCGGCCACGTCCGCGGCCAGCCGCCAGGCCAGGACCGCCAGCAGCGCGCCGAGCAGGGTCGAGATGACCTGTGAGGACCGCATGGCGGCCTCCAGGGAGATCGGCGCGGGCCCGGCGAACAGCGCCATCGGGATCGCGGCCAGCACGGACGGCAGGGGCAGCCAGACCTCGAACGCCGGGCGCGGGAACACCAGCGGCGGTGTCCCGTAGCTCCACAGGGCGTCCGAGACCAGCCCCCGCCCCTCCACCAGGTTCCGGGCGACGCCCACGTAGTACGCCGTGTCCTCCGGCTTGGGGAACGGGACCCCGGAGGCCGCTACCGCGCGCACGACCAGCGCCGCCGCGAACACGCCCAGGGCGGTCAGCCAGGCCTCCCGCCGGGTCACGGCGCGCACCGGGGATCGGCGGCGGTCGTGCACACCGGGTACACGGCGACCTCGCCCCCGCCGAGGATGGGCGGCCCCACCCAGTCCGGTCGCCGCCCGTCGACCAGGATCGCCGTCGCGGCCGGCACGCTGTCCGACCGCTCCAGGATCAGCCACCGGATGTCGTAGGCCCGGGCCACGGACGCCACGGTGTCCAGCGGGTCGTTGACCAGGACCACGCCGCCGCGGCCGGCCCAGTACCGGTAGCCGGACGCGTCGATGGACATCAGGCGGTCCGTGACCGGAGCCCCCGCCGTGTCCAGCGCGGCCGCCACCGCCTGCATCCGCCCGCGCTTCGCGTCCCAGCCGCCGTGCACGGTGAACGAGCCGGCGATCGCGATGACGGCCACGAACGCGACCGTCGCGCCCGTGAACAGCCGAGACGCCGTGGCCGCGTCCCAGCTCCGTCGCCGGCGGGCCATCCACGCCACCCCGGCGACCACGCCCTCCAGGGCGAGCACGTACGCGTGCGGCACCAGGGCCACGGCCGAGTGGATGAACGTTCCCCCGGGCACGTGCACGGCGGACACCAGGGCGCTGAACGCGAACAGCAGGCACGCGTAGCCGAAGAACGGCCCGAAGGCCACGTCCCGCCGGCGCCGCCAGCCCCCGATGACCATGAACGGCACCAGGAGCAGCACGCCCACCAGGACGCTGAAGATGAACGCCGCCGCGACCAGGCCGCCCGCACGCGTCGCCAGCAGCGGCCCGATCCCCATCCCCAGCAGGTGGTCCAGGCCGGCCGGCGTGGTGATCGAGTTCCACTCCCCGATGTCCCGGATGTAGAGGACCTTGCCGGACGCGGTGGACGGCGACAGCGACCCGAACACCGCCAGCTGGCGCAGCAGCCACGGTCCCACGGTCACGGTGAACAGCCCCACGGCGGCAACGGCGGCCCCGAACGGCACCCGGGACGGCCGCGCGGGCGAGGTCCCGAACGGACGCCGCGTCCGCCAGCGGTCCCACAGGAAGGCCGCGCCCAGCACCGCCATCACCAGCACGCCGTCGTTGCGCGACAGCATCGCCAGCCCGGCCAGCAGGCCCGCCAGCGCGAACGCGCGCGCGTCGCCCCGGAGCCCCCGCGAGGCCAGCCACAGGGACCCCGCGACCAGCGGCTGGTACAGGGAGAAGTTGTCCGGCTGGGCCATGTACGCGAACGACAGGCCGGGCAGCGCCGTCAGGACGCCCGCGCCGACCGCCACGGAGCGCGGCGCCCCCGCGTCCCGCCCGATCACCCAGGCCAGCGGTGCCGCGAACGCTCCCAGGATCGCGAACGGCAGCGCGGACGCCAGCGCCGTGGGGCCCAGCAGCCAGATGAACGGCACCTGGACCAGGGACGCCATCGGCATCCAGTGGGCGTTGGACGGGATCGGCAGGACGGGGTTCGCCGGGATGTGGCCGCCCACCTCCGCGAAGATCCAGACGAAGTCCACGCTGAACCCGTGCCCGGCCGCCAGCTGCCGCGCGACGTCCACGTAGTAGAAGGAATCGGGGTAGGCGGGGTCCGGGAAGCCGGCGACGAGGAACAGCCGGGCCGCCAGGGCAAGCGCATACAGGGCGATCGGAGTCCGCACAGCCGGTGCAGCCTAGCACCGCCCACAGGCAGTTCAGAGGGGTACGAATCGGCTAGCGCGGGAGGCGGCCGGGCGCTTCGGACCCCGCTAGAGTAGCCGCCGTGAGCCGCCCACTGCGCACCGACCGCCCAGGTCCCTGGATCGTCGCGGGCATCGTGGCGTGGCTCGGGGTCGCGTGGATCGGCTGGACGCTGTGGCAGAACAGCCCGCCGAAGGCCGGCTTCGACCTCGCGCTGCTTTTGGGTGGCGCGCGGCAGGTCGCCGGGGGCCACAGCCCTTACGACTCGGCGATGCTCGCCGGCGCGTCGCCGGACGCCGTCGACCTCTTCTACTCCTACCCGCCGCCCGTGGCGCAGGCGATGACGCTGCTGGCCTGGCTGCCCAACGGCGTGGTACTGGTCCTGTGGGCGATCGGGGCGACGGCCGGCTTCGGGCTGGTGGCCGCGGGGATCGCGCGGGCGTCCGGCCGGACGCCGGCGGGCATGGCGGTCCGGGCGATGGCGGTCGTGCCGCTCGTGCTGCCGTTCGCGATCGCCGTCCTGTTCGGCAACCTGGACGCCTGGTACCCGCTCGCGTACGGCGCCCTGCTGCTGACCGTCCTGCCCGGGTCGTCGAACCGCGTCCGGATCGGGGCCGGCATCGCGGTCGCGGCCGTGTCCGTCGCCAAGCTCCACCCGGTGCCCCTCCTGCTGTGGGTGGCCGCGAGGGCCTGGCGGGAGCGCGGCGGGCCGCAGGCGCGGGTGCTGGCCGCGGCCGTGGTGACGGGCGTCGTCATCCTCGGCGCCAGCCTTCTCGTGGGCGGGATGCAGCCCTGGCTGGACTACGCGACTGTCCTGCGGGCCGCCGCCGGCTCGGAGCTGGTGGATCCCCGGAACATCGGGCCCGTGTCGCTGATCGGGCAGGTCGCGGGCATGGGCGGCGGCATGCTGCGTGCCATCCAGGTCGCCATCGTGGGCGGCGTCGCTCTCGTGACCCTGCTGGCCGCCCTGCGCGTGCGCGACCCGCTGCTGAGCCTGGGCCTCGCGTCGGCCGCCACGCTCGTGACCCTGCCGGTCACCTGGTACCACTACCCCGTGGCGCTGCTGCCGCTGGCGGTGGCGCTCGCGATCGGGCATCCGACCACGCGGCCGCGCCTCGTGCTGGCGGTGGTCGTCGTGGACGCCGCGATCGCGTGGCTGCCGCTGGCCTGGCTGGCGGTGGCGATCGTGCTGGTCGCAGCCGGGGAGGCGGCCCGGCGTACGGGACGCGGCGATCGAGATCCTGGGTGGCGCCCTACCGCAGCCTGACGGGCTGGCTCGACACCCGGACGCCGAATGGGGCGCGATCTCCCGGCCGCGCGGCGATCGCCACGAGGGTGCTGAGGCCATGGAACCACAGGACGGGGAGCGCCAGGGTCGCGGCGACGGCCGCCAGCCAACCCCAGCGAAGCGCCGCGATCGCAGCCGCGGCAGCCAACGCCAACCGCAGCCAGAGCGGGACGGAGGCCCCGAGGTTGTACCAACCCGAATCGAACGTCGAGACCGTGGTGATGAACCGGGCGTAATCGAACCACAGACCTGGCGCCAGGACGAACGAGACGAGAACAATGGCGGCCGCCACGGCGAGACCCCGCGCCAGTCCCCGCGGGTCGTCGCGCAGGCCGATCGGCAGGGCCGCGAGCGACGCGAACTTGGTGAGGGCCGCCGGGACGAGCGTGACTGATGAACCCCGGATCGCCATCGCCACGGCCGCGGCGATCAGCAGGTGGACGTTGCCGGCGTCCAGCTCCGAGATGACCGGTGGCCACAGCAGCATCGCGATGCCCGTGTTCCGCCATGACCCGACGGCCACCCGAAGGCCCGCGAGCTCGACGAGCCGCCATCCCCAGACCGCGACGGGGAAGGGAAGCAGGGAAAGCGGCGCGAACAGCTGCGCCAGCGGCGGCAGATACAGGAATGCCGCGTAACCCCCGACCCCAGGCCCGTAGACTGGGGCACCGGCCAGCACGTTGGCTCCCGCGGTCCAGTAGGCGAACACGTCGCCACCGCCGGCACCGCCGTGGTTGAGGATCCCGTGGTGCAGCAAGGCCTGCAGGCAGAGGAAGTACCCGATGGCTGAAAGCCCCGCGAGTACCAGCCTGACGCCTTCCGCGCTCAGGAAGGCAGGACGGCGAAGCGTCATGGTGATCTGGCTGCGCATGATGTCTCAACACCCCGGGCACGCATCACCTTCGTAGGCAAAGGCGGTGAGCCGGCAATCGTTGCGATGCTAGCGGACCGTTGTATCTCCGCAACCGCCCAAACCGGTACCAGCGCGCCATGGGCCACCAGTCCCGGTTACGGGACGCACCGCGCGGCCGTAGACTCCGGCGATGCCTGAGCGATCCCTGACCATCGTCCTGCCGGCCTACAACGAGGAAGCGCGCCTGGGGCCGGCCCTGGACGAGCTGTTCGGCTACCTGCACCGGCGCGGCGATCACGCGCGCGACGGCCGGGCGGGGGCGGAGGAGCTGCCGCCCGCCGTGGACGTGCTGGTGGTGGACGACGGCAGCACGGACGGCACGGCGGCGCTGGTCCGGGCTCGGCCGGAGGCGGCGGCCGGCGAGCTGGAGCTGCTGAGCGTGCCCCATGGCGGCAAGGGCGCCGCCGTGCGGGCGGGGATGCTGGCGGCGCGCGGGGACCTCATCGTGTTCACGGACGCGGACATGGCCACGCCACCGGACGAGCTGGCGCCGATGGTGCGGGCGCTCGACACGGCCGATGCCGTGTACGGCAGCCGGATCCAGCCGGACGGGAGCGACATGCGCCAGTCGCAGCCGGCCTGGCGCCGCGCGCTGGGCAAGGCGTTCCACCTGCTGGCGTCCGCCTGGGTCGTGGGCCCGGTGCAGGACACCCAGTGCGGCTTCAAGGGCTTCCGGCGGGACGTCGCCCGGGACGTGTTCGCCCGCCAGGAGGTCACCGGCATCGTGTTCGACGTGGAGGTCATCTTCCTCGTCCGCCGGCGCGGCTACGACTCCCACGTGCTGCCGGTCGAGTGGGCCGATCGCCGCGGCTCGCGCATGCACCCGGGCCTGCGCCTGGCCGCCCGCGTCGCCTGGGACCTGTTCCGGGTCCCGCTCATCCACCGGGACGTGAGCCGTGCCCGCCCGTGGAACGACCGATCAGCCCGCCTGAAGCCCGCCGCGAGGTGCTGACGGACGGCTCGATCGACGTCCTGCTGCCGGTCGTCGCCCTCGTCGTCATCGTCCTGACCCTGGGCGCGACGCTCGCCGCGGCCGGGGACACGCTGGGCTACGACTTCCTCGCCTATCACGCGGCCGCCGCGCGGCTCCTGGACGGGAAGCCTGTCTACGACACCGCCTACCAGGTCGCCGGGCCGTTCGGGTTGTTCCTCTATCCGCCCACGTTCATCCCGCTGGTGCTCGTGTTCGGGCTGCTGCCGGCGCAGGCCGCGACGTGGGCCTGGGCGGCGCTCCTGGTGGCGGCGTTCACGGCGGGGGTGTGGCTGCTGCCGGTGTCCGTGCGCACGCGCTGGCTGGTGGTCCTGCTGGCCGGCCAGTCGTGGCCGTTCCTGTACGGGATGAAGCTGGGCCAGGTGGGCCCGCTCCTGTTCCTGCTGTTCGCGGCCGGCTGGCGAGCGCTGGACCGGCCCCGGGTGCTGGGCGCGACGGGTGCCCTGGGCGCCGCGATCAAGCTCCAGCCGGGCATCGTCCTGGCCTGGGCGGTGCTGACGCGGCGCTGGGCGGCGGTGCTGGCCGGGGCCGTGGTGCTTGCCGTGCTCGCCCTGGCGGCGACGCTGCTGGCCGGCGTCCAGGCCTGGGGCGACTTCTGGCTGCTGATCGGCCGCGTGTCGGACCCGATCACCACGCCGCACAACTTCACCCCGGGCGCGGTGGCGTACCAGCTGGGCGTCTCCCGGGAGGTCGCGGCCGCGATCCAGTGGCTGTCGATGGGGCTGACCGTGGTGGCGGTGGTCCTGGCGGCGCTGCGGCTGCCGGCTGTGCCGTCCTACCTGGTCGCCGTCGTCGCCAGCCAGCTGCTGTCGCCGATCCTGTGGGACCACTACGCGATGCTGCTGCTGCTGCCCGTGGCCTGGATGCTGGACCGGGGCCGATGGTGGGCGGCCGGGCTGGTGGTGGCGACGTCCGTGGTCCTCGTGGGCGTGATTCCCGCGTGGGTGTATCCGCTCGCGTTCTGGGCGTGTCTCGCGGGCGTGATCGGGATCGC
This sequence comes from uncultured Chloroflexia bacterium, assembly GCA_963703575.1. GTDB lineage: Bacteria > Chloroflexota > Limnocylindria > Limnocylindrales > CSP1-4 > CAIXZV01. The sequence goes on along the minus strand of CAVPEU010000023.1, from coordinate 44,699 downwards.
CGCGAATCCCGGGAGGTCGGCCGGGTATCCTTCCGGATCGCGTGCCGGGCCCTGACCCCGGCGCCTCGAGCAGGCGGTCCATGCACCGGCTTCGTCTCCGCACCCTGTGGCTGGGCCTGCTCGTCTCCGGGCTCGCGTTCGTCGTCTACTGGCTGTCCAATCGCTCGTTCGATGCCGGTCGCGGCGACCTGTTCTACCTGGCGGACGCGTTCCTCCACGGGCGGACGTGGATCACGGTGGCCCTCGGCCCCAATGACGTGATCCTGCGTGACGGCCACGTCTACGTGCCGTTCGCGCCGTTCCCGGCGATCGTGCTCATGCCACTGGTGGCGCTGACCGGTCCCGTCACCGCGGACCAGTGGGAATCCGGCATCAACGCGGGGCTCGCGGCCGCGGTCGTGGGCCTGTCCTGGTGGGTGGCCGGGGTGATCGGCGTACGGCGGCTGGCGGACCGGCTGGCGCTGGCACTGCTGCTGGGCTTCAGCACGCAGATCTGGTGGGTGACCACGCGGGGCGGCGTGTGGCACACGGGCCACCTGGTGGCGACGATCCTGGCCCTGCTGCTGATCGCGGAGCTGTTCGGGCGCCGGCGGGCGCTGCTGCTGGGCCTGCTGGTGGGGGCGGGGTTCCTGACCCGGGCGCCGGTCGCGTTCGCGGCGCCGGCCGTGGCGCTGTGGCTGGTGCCTGACCCGGTGGCGTGGCTCCGGGCGCGAGGCGGCTCGGTGGCCGCCCGTGTCGCCGCGCTGCCGTGGCGGTCGTGGACCTGGTTCGCAATCGGCCTGCTGCCCGCCCTCGGGTTCTTCTCCTGGTACAACGCGGACCGCTTCGGCTCCCCGCTGGAATCCGGCTACCTGCTGGCGACGCTCCCGGATTGGCTCCAGGCCCGGCGCAACCAGGGGCTGTTCTCCCTGTCCCACGTGTCGATGAACATGGACTACCTGTTCCTCAAGATGCCCACGCTCACGAGCGAGTTCCCGTACTTCCGCCCGGACGGCCTGGGGATGTCCGTGTTCCTGACCAGCCCCGGGCTGCTGCTCGCGGCTCGCGCGCCGTGGCGCGACCGGCGCGCCTGGCTGCTGCTGCTGGCCGCGGTGCTGGTGCTGATCCCCACGCTGCTCTACTACGGTGGCGGCTGGCTCCAGTACGGGTATCGCTACTTCCTGGACTCGATCCCGTTCGTGTGGGCGCTGGTCGTCCTGGGCGTCGTCCACCGCGGCCCGATCCGCTGGTGGGGCTGGGCCCTCATCCTGTTCGGCGTGCTGATGGGGCTTGGCGGCGTGTACTGGGCGTACCACCTGTGACGCTTCCGGTCGGGGCAGCCCAACCGTGATGCGGCCCGCCGATTGGTGGCAGCCCCGCAGTGCCTCGATCGCCGAGTCCCGCTGGTACCGGCCGGTGGCCGTGGGCCTCACGGCGCTGGCGATCGTCGTGCTGCTGTTCGAGCTGGGCGTCGTCGCCGGGCACATGCGGCCGGAATCGGTGGGCGTGGACTTCCACCAGTATCTCGATCACACCCGCCGCTGGCTCGATGGCGGGAGCCTGTTCCTGGACCGCCAGCTGCATGGGCCGTACGCGATCGAGCCGGGCGACTCGCTCTACCCGCCGACGATCCTGTATCTCACGGTGCCGTTTGCCCTCGGGTTGCCGGAGGTCGTGTGGTGGGTCGTCCCCATGGCCATCATCGTGGGCGCCATGCTGTATCACCGACCCGCGCCATGGACCTGGCCGATCATCGCGGCCATGCTCGCGACGCCGCGGGCGATCGAGATCGTGCTCTACGGCAACCCGGTCCTGTGGGTGACCGCGGCCCTGGCCGCAGGAACCGTGGCCGGCTGGCCGTCGGTGGGTGTGCTGCTCAAGCCCTCGCTCGCGCCACTCGCGCTGTGTGGGGTTCGGAGACGGTCGTGGTGGTATGCGCTCGCGGCGATGGCAGTTTCGGCGCTGCCCTTCGGCGCGCTCTGGTACGTGTGGACCCGGGTCCTGCCTGACAGCAACGGATCCCTCGCCTACAGCCTCCCGGACCTGCTGCTGGTCATGGTCCCGGTGGTCGCGTGGATCGGGCGTCGGGCCCCGCGCTCGGGAACCCGCGCGGAGGTGCCGATGGCCAGGACCGCATTCGGGCCCGAGGACCTTGGGGGTGACTTGACCGGTGCCTGACTGGAGCGATGCCGTTTGGGCGAGGGTCGACTGGGATCGGCTGGCACCGGTCACCATGATCATGCTCGGCCTGATCGTCGGACTGGCGATGGTCGCCGGCCGTGTGCCGATCGGCGGCGATGGCTGGGTCTACTGGACGGCTGACGGGTATGCGCTAGGGGTCTACGGCTACCCGCCACCGCTGCTGCAGGTCGCGACGGCGCTGCACCCAATCGGCTGGCAGGTATGGCTCGTCGCGTGGACGACCTTGTGCTTCGGATCGCTCGCCATCGTGCTCCGTGGCTGGTCCCTGTTGGCCGCCGCGGCTCTCGTTCCGGATGTTCTTTTCCTTGGTCGCGACAATCTATTGGGCGCGCCGATCGAGGCCGTGCTGCTCGGGAACGTCACGATGCCGATGGTCGCGGCGATTGTGCTCGGGATGAGACATCCGGGCTGGTGGGCGGTACCGCTGCTGACGAAGATGACCCCGGGTATCGGCCTACTCTGGTTCGCATTCCGCCGCGAGTGGCGGGCATTCGGGATCGGCCTGGGTGTGACGGCGGCGGTGGCGTTGGTGTCCTTCATGCTCGCTCCACGCATGTGGACCGACTTCACGGCCTTCGCTCTTGCGAACATCGGGGCCACGTCAAACGGTCCGCCGATCGTCGGCCCGCCCTTGTGGATTCGCCTGATCGCAGCCGTCGCGCTGCTCGCGTGGGCCGCCCGGACCAACCGCCCCTGGGTGGTTCCCATCGCCTGCGGCATATCGTTGATCGGGCTGTACGGCCTCGGCAGCGTCGTTTCCGTCGCGGTCGGCTCGGTGGGGCTCGCGGGTCGTCCAGGGTCGCCTGCATCCGGCGAATCGCGTCTGTAGCCGGGCTGGCCGGTGCGCCGAGAACCGAGCCGGCGCGGCCGAGTCCGGTTACCCTCCTGCGGTGATCCCGGAGCACCCGCAGACTTCGAACCGCCATGTCCCGCTTCCCGCACTGCTCGCGCTGTTCGTCCTGTCCGGCGCGGCGGGGCTGATCTACGAGGTCGTCTGGGCGCGGCAGCTGGTGCTCGTGTTCGGCAACACGAGCCAGGCCGTGTCCACGATCCTCACCGGTTTCTTCGGCGGGCTCGCGATCGGCGGTGCGGTGGGTGGCCGGGTGGCCGACCGGGTGGCGCGGCCGCTGCGGATGTACGGCCTGCTGGAGCTCGCCGTCGTCGTGCTGGTGGTGCTGACGCCGCTGAGCTTCCGGCTGATCGGAGAGGCGTACCGCGGCGCCTGTCCCGCCCTGTCCGGCGTCCCGCTGGCCCTGGCCCTCGTCCGGTTCGTGCTCGCGATCCTGGCCCTGGCTCCGGCGACGCTGCTGATGGGCGCCACGCTGCCCACGCTGACGCGGTACCTCACCCGGGGATCCGCGGGCCTCGCGCGCGCCTTCCAGCGCCTGTACGCGGCGAACACGATCGGGGCGATCCTGGGGAGCGCGGTGGCCGGGTTCGTGCTGATCGAGCTGCTGGGCCTCACGGGGGCGCTGCTGGCGGGCGCGGTGTGCTCGGCGACGGCCGGGACGATCGCGCTGGTGCTGGACCGGCGGGCGGAGATCGCGACGCCCGGGAGGCGATCCCGAGCGACACGATCCCGAGCGACGCGGTCGCGTCCCCAGGGCGGGCGGTCGCACCCGTCACGGCCCAGGAGCCGGCCCGCGAGGCGTGGGATCGCACCCGCTTCCCGGTGGAGGCCGTGCGCGCACGGCGGCGCCTGGCGCTGGGGCTGGCGTTCGTGTCAGGCCTCACCTCGCTGGGCTACCAGGTCGTGTGGAACCGGCTCCTGGGCGCCGGGACCGGCGGCTCCACGTACGTGTTCACGATCATCCTGGCCCTGTTCCTGGTGGGGATCGCGGCCGGCGCGGTGCTGCTGGGCTGGATCCGGCCCCGCGTCCGGTCCGTGATCGGGCTGATCGCGGTCGCCCAGCTGCTCACGGCCGTGCTCGTCATCGTCGGCGCGGCCGTGCTCGCCTCGCCCCCGTCGCCGTTCAACGGCTCCTCGGCCGACTTCGTCGCGTCCCTGCGCGGGTTCGCCTGGTCCGCCGCGGTCGTGGTGCTGCCACCGACGGTCGTGATGGGGCTCACCTTCCCGGCCACGGCGGCGCTGCTGGGCGACGCGTCCGGCGCCGAGGGATCCGCGACGGGCACGCTGCTCGCCGTCAACACCGCGGGCTCGATCGTCGGGACCTTCGTGCTCCCGTTCTTCGTCATCCCGCTGATCGGCTCCCCGGCGACACTGGCGGCACTCGCGGTCACCAACCTCTCCGTGGGGGGCGTGCTGTTCGCCACCTCCCGCCCGATGACGCCGGTCCTCCGGGGAGCGGGCTCCGCGGTTGCGGTGGTGCTGGCCCTGGCCGTCGTGGTCTCGCTGGTGGGCGGCACCCGCTTCGGCAACCCGACGACCCGGATGATCGAGCAGGGCGGGGGCGAGGTCTTCGCCGCCACCGAGGACGAGATCGCGCCCGTGGTCGCCGGCCGGCTCAACGGCTTCCCGCAGCTGTGGGTGACGGGCACCTCGATGACGGCTGATCACCGTGGATACGAAGTTCATGCCGCTGCTCCCCGTGATGCTCCGGCCGGACGCGCAGCACGGCCTGGTGATCGCCTTCGGCATGGGCAGCGCGTTCCACAGCTCGCTGACGGCCGGTGTGACCACGGACGTCGTGGAGCTGGTGCCGTCCGTGCCGCAGATGTTCCACTGGTTCTACCCGGACGCCGACCAGGTGCTGGCCAACCCGAAGGGGCACGTGATCATCGCGGACGGCCGCAACCACGTGGAGCTGACGGGAAGCAGCTACGACTTCGTGGTCGTCGACCCGCCGCCGCCGATCGAGACATCGGGCGTGTCGGTGATCTCGACGCTCGAGTTCTACCGGGCCGCGAAGGCGCGCCTCAACCCGGATGGCGTGATGGTCCAGTGGGTCCCGTACGGCCAGACGATGGACGAGTTCCTGGCCCACGTGCGGACGTTCCTGCAGGTTTTCCCCAACGTGCGGGTGATCGCGGGCGCCGGCGGCTACGGGTTCTACCTGGTCGGCTCGGACGGGTCGGTGGACCCCGACCCGGAGACGATGGCCAGGGTGCTGGAGCGCCCGGGCGTCCTGGCGGACGTCAACGGGGCGCCGGATTCACACCAGCGATCCGTGTCGTCCTGGGTCGGGACGCTGATCGGGTTGACCTGGGCGTCCGGCGACAGGCTCCGGACGGCGGTGGGCGACGGTCCGCTGGTGACCGACGACCGCCCGATGCCGGAGTACTTCCTGCTCCGTCACCTGCTGAACCCGCATGCGGCAGGGCTGTCCCTGGGCGCGCTGCGGGCCGTGCTGAAGTAGCGTGTTCGATCCCACGGCTGCCGCTGCCTGGCTCGGCCGGGCGGTGCAGCAGGCCTGGACGTCGGAGCGGTCGAAGATTCTGGTATTCCGGGTTGCACTCAATTGCCTCGGTGCCGGTGCGCTCGTCGTCGTGATGGCGAGCCCCCGGAGCGTGCCGGGCTTCGATGCAGTTTCGTACTGGCTGATCGACCCTCAACAGCTCTACCGCTGGACGGACAGCTCGTCCGTCGCTGGTCCCTTCCGATACAGCCCGGCTCTTGGGCAACTGCTGGACCCACTCGGCACCCTGTCCTGGGGCACCTTCCATTCGCTGTTCCTTGCCGCGACGCTCGTCGCACTGACCGTGCTCGGTGGCCGATGGGCGCTTGCGCTGCTGCTCATCCCGAACGTCCTCGGCGAGGTCTACTTCGGGAACATCGACCTGTTTCTAGCGGTCGCGCTCGGCGTCGGCCCGATCTGGCCCGTCGCCTGGATCTTCCTCGTCTTGTCGAAGGCCACGCCGGCCGTCGTGCTGCTGTGGTTCATCGCCCGGGGCGAATGGCGGAACCTCGGGATCGTTTTGGCCGGGACGTTGGTGATCGCCCTGCCGTCGCTGCTAACGACGCCCGCGTTGTGGGGGGATTGGGTCCGGGCGTCCACCCAGTTCGCCGGCTCCCAGTACGGCTTGTCCACTATCCCGACCATTCCGCGCCTCCTGGCTGCGGCCGTGCTGGTCTTCGTGGGCGCTCGACGCGGATGGCGGTGGACGATCGCCGTGGCCGGCACCCTCGCGATGCCAGGGCTCGACTGGAAGACGATGACCGTCGCGCTCGCGATCCTCCCGCTCTACGGGCTCGGGCTGCGCGCCGACTGGGATTCGATCCGAGCTTGGGGTCGAGACGCCCGCGGAGGGCGAAACGGCCGATCCTCGCGCGGCTGACCGCCGAAGATCTCCGGCCAGCGGCCGGCCGGAGCCTGTCGTTCCGGCGGCTGGTTGCCTCCGCAACTGGTTCCGGGTCCGGTGCTATGCTCGCGAGCGTGTCCCCCACGACCGTGACCGGCGAGCCGCCCTGTCTGCCGGCCGTCGGTGACGCCGCGTCGCCCACGGCCTCTGCCGGCATGCTCCGGGCCGTTCGCCGCCCGTTCGACACGATCGGGCAGGCCACCTGGGACGCCCTCGCCTCGGCCGCCCCGGCCGGCACCCCGTTCTCGCGCTGGGCGTTCCACCGCGCGTGGTGGGACGCGTACGGCGACAGTGCCCACGAGGAGACCGTCGTCCTCGTGCCCGCGGGCGCCCCGGACGACGCGGACCCGGTCGCCATCGCCCCGATCATGCACCGCCACGAGGTGGAGCCCGAGGACATCGAGCTGCGCACGAACATGCGTCACGCGGACGGGTCAGCGCTCACGGCCGTGTCCCCGGACGCGAAGGCCGTGTTCTTCGGGGCCTCCTACCACGCGGACTACGCGACGCTGCTGGCGGCCCCGGGCGATCTCCCGGCCGTCGCGGACGGGCTCGCGGACTACCTGGCCCACGGCGGCGATCCCGGCCATCCCCGGCCCTGGGACGCGGTGGACCTGCGGCGCCTGCGGTGCGACGATCCCGCGGCCGACGCGCTCGGGGACGCCTTCGGCCGCCGCGAGATGGCGGAGGGCTGGACGCTCAACGTGGAGCGCGAGGACGTCTGCCCGGTCGCCACGCTGCCGGTCGGCGGCGGGATCGACGACTACCTCGGCACCCTGGGCAAGAAGGAGCGCCACGAGATCCGGCGCAAGGTCCGCCGTGCGGAGGCCGTCGGCGAGGTCGCGCTCACCGATTCGCCGGATCCGCTCGCGGACCTGCCGGCGTTCATCGACCTGCACCAGAAGCGCTGGGGCGCGGACGGCCTGTTCCCGGACACGCCGGGCGGCACCCACAGCCGGACCTTCTTCCGCCGCCTGTTCGAGCTGTTCGGCGCGGACGGCCCCCTGCGGCTGGCGTTCCTCACCGTGGGCGGGAAGCGGATCGCCGCCGGGATCTCGTTCCAGACCCCGGACGCCGTCCTGTACTACAACGCCGGCGTGGACCCGGAGGCGCGCGAGCTGTCGCCGGGTGTCGTGATGGTGGAGCGCTACGTCCGGCAGGCGCTGGAGCGCGGCATCGGCCGCCTGGACTTCCTGCGCGGCGACGAGCCGTACAAGTACGAGTGGGGCGCGGTGGACGAGCCGATCCGGCGCCTGCTCGTCCGGCGAACCGGGAGCCGATGACCCCGCCCCAGCCGTTCGACCCCTGCGTCGCCCCCATGGTCCACGCCACGGTCCCGGGCCGGGAGCGCATCCGCGTGGTGGAGGTCATGGCGACCGGCACCAACGGCGGCGCCCAGGAGCACGTGTTCAACCTGGTGACCCGGCTGGACCCGGCCTACTACGACGTCTCGGTCGTCTCGCTGTCGCCGGGGAGCGCCGTCCGCAAGCTCCAGCGCCACGGCGTGGACGTGACCGTCATCGACGAGCCGGACGACGCGATCGCGACCGGGATCCTGGCTGCCCATCTCGCGGACGCCCGGGCCGATATCGTCCACAACCACATGTTCCGCGCGGAGGTCGTGGGCACCAAGGCGGTCATCGCCCTGCGCGAGGCGGGCCACCGCCGCCCGTGGGTCATCGGCACGGTCCACTCGTCCCGCGTCCGCTCCGCCGAGGACCAGGAGGAGCTGCGCCGCCTGACCGCGTGGATGGACCAGCTCATCGTGGTGTCCAACGCGATCGACCGCAAGGTCGTGGCGGAGGGCCGCACCGACGCCCCGCGGACGCTCATCTACAACGGCGTGGACCTGGAGCGCTACGACCACCAGGAGCCGTGCTGCACGCTCCGCGAGGAGTACGGGATGGAGGCCACCGCCCAGATCGTGGGCGTGGTCGGGCGGCTGGAGCTGGAGAAGGGGCATCCCACGCTGCTCGAGGCCTGGCCCACCGTGCTGCGGGCCGTCCCGAACGCCTACCTGCTGATCGTGGGCGAGGGGAGCCGGCTGGACGCGCTCCGGCAGATCGCCCGGGAGCAGGGGATCGAGCGGCACGTCGTGTTCACCGGCCGCCGGGACGACATCCCGGCCGTGACCGCCGCCCTGGACGTGGCGGTCCTGCCCTCCTACCGCGAGGCCCAGGGACTGACGATCCTGGAGGCGATGGCGCTCAGCCGGCCGGTGGTGGCGTCCAACGTGGGCGGGATCCCGGAGATGATCGAGGATGGCGTCACGGGGCTGCTCGTGCCGCCCCACGACCCGCCTGCGCTGGCCGCCGCCCTCGTCCGGCTGCTGGAGGACCACCCCTACGCGGACATGCTGGCCCGCGCCGGCCACGACCTCGTCCACGACCGCTTCTGCGTCCAGCTGATGGTGAACGAGGTCCAGGCCCTGTACGACGAGGGCGCCCGCGCCGTGCGCCCGCGCGAGGTGGCGTCGGTCGCGGGCTGAGAGAGCCGTGGACAACGGCCCTTGTGGATCAATCTCCTGCTGCGTAAGATACCGACCAGTAAGCTAAGGAACAGTAGTTACTCGTGGAGCCGTGAACGCGAATGAGCGGGTTCGTCGATCGTCGCGACGAGATGGATGCGCTCGAGGAGCTGTGGGGTCCGAAGCTCCAGCTGGTCCTGCTCTGGGGGCGTCGGCGTGTCGGAAAGACGCGGCTGATCGACGAGTTCGCGGTCGGTAAGCCGGCGATCACGTTTCAGGCCGACGACGGAACCGCGACCGAGCAGCTCGCCCGACTGACCGACCGGGTGCTGGCCTACCGTGACGATCAGGCGCTCCGGGCACAGCCGCTCGCCAACTGGGACGCCGCCATCGCCACGATCCTCCGGCTCGCCAGGGAGGCCAAGAGTGATGGGCACCCGCTGCTCGTCGTGCTGGATGAGTTCCCCCGCCTCGTGATCTCGACGCCGCGCCTGCCATCGCTCATCCAGGCCGCCATCGAGGATGTCCGACGGGAGGATCTGCCCCTGTTCCTGGTCCTCGCCGGGAGCCAGGTGTCGCTCTACGAGCGGCACGTCCTCCACGGACCGCTCTATGGCCGCAGAACATGGGGCGAGCAACTCCTGCCGCTCGGATATCGCGATGCCGGGTCGTTCTTTCCCGGTTGGTCACCCGCGGACCGGCTGCGGGCGTGGGCGCTGCTGGGCGGCATCCCGTACTACCTGGAGCAATGGGAGCCGGCGCGCTCCCTCGAGTGGAACATCACGAACCGGCTGCTGCGCAAGGGTGGCGTCCTCTACGACGAGGCGGAGCTGATGATCAAGGAGGAGCTCGGGCTCGATGCGTCCACGTACCGTTCGATCATTGCCGCAGTGGCCGGTGGCGCGACCCGGCAATCCGAGATCGCCAACCGCGCCGGGATCGATGGTCCCGCTGCGGGCAGGTACCTGGCGCAGCTCGGCCGTCTCCACATCCTGGAGCACCTCCAACCGATGGGTGCCCCGGAGACGGGACGTCGCGGCATCTGGCGCCTGGCCGACAACTACCTGCGAGCCTGGTTCGAGTTCGTCCGCGCCAACCGGACGGACCTCGAGCTGCGTCGCGCACCGGAGGTGTTCCGCGATCGCGTTCGCGACCGGCTCGATCGCTTTGTCTCGAAGCCCGCGTTCGAGGACGCGGTGCGCGAGCACGTGCGCCGGTCGATCGGATCCGACCCTGAATTCCCTGCGCGGGCGGCGATCGGGGCGTGGTGGGGGCCCGTGCCAGACGAGCGATATCCTGGGTCGCGCCGGACGCGCGAGGGCGAGATCGACGTCGCGGGATACGACGGGAAGCGTCTCGTACTCGCTGGCGAGGCCAAGTGGAGCCGTGAGCCGGAGGACGGATTCCGCCCTCGCGCAGCTCCGCCGGGTGGTGGGACATGTCCCCGGCTTCGATCCAGGCGTCACCAGGCTCGCCCTCTATGTTCGCGCCGGGTTCACCGACGCGTTCCGAGCTCGCGCCCGGACAGACGGCGTGATCCTCAGGACCGTGGACGACCTGTTCGGCTGAGCGCCGCGTGGGTCGCGGGGGCGCGAGCCGTACGATCGGGTGATGCCGGGACGCACCGGCCCACGTAGCATCGGCACGTGCATCGATCCGGGGTGTCCGTGCTCCTCAACCGGCTGGCGCGCGACGGCTACATCGCGCTGACGGCCGCGTTCCTGCTGCTCCGCCTGTTCCAGGTCCGGCCCTGGGACCAGAGCGTGGACGCGTACGCATACTGGGCGACCCGCGACGGCGGTCTGTACGACGGGAGCGGGGCGGGCGTGATCGGGGCGTACGTGTACTCGCCGGCCTTCGCGCAGGTCCTGGCGCCGCTCGCGCTGCTTCCGTGGCCCGTGTTCGTGACCCTGTGGACCGCGCTCAACATGGGCATCGTGTGGTGGCTGCTGGGGCGGTGGTCGCTGCCGGCGATGCTGTTCCTGCCCATCCCGTTCGAGATCGTCTCAGGCAACGTGCACCTGCTGTACGCGGCGGCGATCGTGGTGGGGTTCCGCGCCTCGGCCGCGTGGGCGCTCCCGATCCTGACCAAGGTCACCCCGGGCATCGGCCTGGTGTGGTTCGCCGTGCGCCGCGAGTGGCGGGCGCTGGGGACCGCGATCGCGGTCACCGCCGTCATCGTCGCGCTGTCGTTCGCGCTCGATCCGGCTGCGTGGCGGACCTGGATCGAGATCGTCTCGACCAGCTCCAGCACGCCGGCCACCGTCGGCTGGTTCCTGCCCGTGTCGCTCCTCGTCCGGCTTCCCGGTCGCCATCGTCGTGGCCATGGTGGCCGCCGCGTCAGGCCGGGCCTGGCTGCTCCCGGTCGCGGTGACGCTGGCCCTGCCCGTCCTGTGGCTCAACTCCCTGGCGATCCTCGCCGCGTGCGTGCCCCTGTGGCGCGAGGAGGCCTCGAGACGTGCCGGCTTGCGTCAGCCCGGCGTCGGCGAGCTGCGGACGGCGGGTTCATGAACACGATCCGGCGTTTCCTGGATCGACTGGGGCGGGCGCTCGAGCACCCGGCGGTCCTGCCGGGACTCGGGATCGCGGGCGCCGTGTTCGTGGCCACGGTGGTCTCGTCCGCGCTGGCCGGTGACAAGCTGATCGGCTACGACGCCCATGCGTATTACCAGGCTGCGGCCCTTGACGACCCGTACCGGGCCACCATCAACGGCGGCTTCGACGCCGTCGGCGGTCTGTACGAGTACAAGTACCCTCCGCCGCTGGCCCAGGTGCTGGCCCCGCTCCGGATGCTGGGCGTGCCATGGCCCGCGTTCCTGGGCGCGTGGATCGTCGTGCTGCTGGTGTCGCTGGCGTGGGTGGGGCGGCGCTGGACGCTCGTGCTGCTGCTGTTCCCGCCGGTGCTCGGGGAGCTCTGGCTGGGCAACCTGAACATCCTGCTGGGGCTCGCGGTCGTGGTCGGGATGCGCCGGCCGGCGGCCTGGGCCTTCATCCTCCTGACCAAGATCACGCCCGGCGTGGGGCTGCTGTGGTTCGTCGTGCGCCGCGAGTGGCGGAGCCTGGCGATCGCCCTGGCGGCCACTGCGCTCATCGCAGGGGTCAGCTTCGTCCTGGCGCCATGGCTGTGGTCCGATTTCCTAGAGGCGTCCGGGACGCAGATCGGGGCCACCGTGAACGTGCCGCGCCAGGCCGCGCCGGTCCCGCTTCCGCTCCGGATGGCGGTCTCCGCCGTGCTTGTCGTCTGGGGTGCACGGACGGACCGGGCGTGGGTGCTGCCGGTCGCGGTGGGGCTGTCGGTGCCGTTCCTGTGGTGGAACACGTTCGCGGTGATGATCGCGGCGATCCCGCTGGCCGGCTGGCGCCCGTCACCGGCGTCGGGCGCCTCGCGTGAGCCCGCCGCTCCCGCGACCGTGCCCGTGCGTCCCGGCTGAGCGTCGGCCCGATGCGCCTCGGCCTCGACCGCCTGTGGCTGTTCCTTGCCCTCGCGCTGCCCGCGCTGGCGTCGCTGATCGTGCCGCTGCCGGCCGTGGACCTCGCCTACCAGGTCCGAGCTGGCGAGATGATCCTCACGACCGGGCGGATCCCCGCGATCGACACGTTCACGTTCACCGTCGCCGGGGCGCCCTGGACGGACCAGCAGTGGCTGGCGCAGGTGCTGCTGGCGGCCGGGTTCCGGCTGGGCGGCTGGGAGCTGCTCGCGGTGCTGCGCGCGGCGCTGATCGTGGCCGCCTTCGGGCTGCTGGCGGGGGTTGCGCTTGCCCGCGGGACCTCGACCCGCACGGCCGCCATCCTGTCGCTGCTCGCATTCCTGGTTGCCTCGCCCGCCCTGGCCCTGCGGCCGCAGCTGTTCGGGATCGCGATCTTCGCCGGCCTGCTGCTCCTCGTGGCGGCGCGCGAGCGCCATCCGCGCCTTCAGCTCCTGGCGCCGGTGCTGGTGGCGCTGTGGGCGAACGTCCACGGGAGCTTCGTCCTGGGGCCGGTCCTGCTCGGGTATGCGTGGCTGGACGACCTCGCCCGGGGACGACCGGCTCGCCGGGCGTTCCTGCTCCTGGTCGCCGGGACGGTCGCGACGCTTGCCAACCCGTTCGGGATCGGGGTCTGGGCGTATGCGGCCGGGATCGGTGCCAACCCGGAGATCACGGCGCGAGCCAGCGAGTGGCAGCGGACGACGCCGTTCACGGTGCCGGGAATGCTGTTCTACGCGTCCGCGATCGGGGCGCTGGCCGTGGGCTGGCTGCGGCGGCGCTCCCTGGGCTGGCCGGACTGGCTGTGGCTGGCTGGGCTGCTCCTGATCGGGGCCTGGACCGAGCGCGGCGTCGCATGGTGGCCGCTGGGCGCGGTGCTCGTGATGGCCTTGGCGGTGGCGTCGGATATCGCCCCCGCGGCAATGGCCCCGCGCGCCAACCGGCTGAACACCGTCGTGGTCGGGGTGCTCGCGGCCGCGATCGTTATCGCCCTGCCGTGGTGGCGACCCGCGGACCCGCTGACCGGTCGGCAGGGGCTGCTCTCCTATGCGCCGTCCGGCCTCGCGCTGGCCCTTCGCGACCACGTCCGGCCGGGTGATCGCGTGTTCGTCCCGCAGGCGTGGGCGTCGTGGTTCGAGTGGTCGGTCCCGGAGGCTCGCTACTTCATGGACTCGCGGTTCGAGTTGTTCCCGCCGGAGGTCTGGCGCGACTACGCTGCCGTCGCAAGCCTTTCGGCTGGCGGTCAGGACGCCCTTGAACGGCATCGGATCGTGTTCGCGCTGACGGAGGCAAACACCACGGTTCCGATTGAGATGCTCGCCGCGGGCTGGATCGTGCGCTACGCGGATGTTGACGGGACGATCCTGGAGGCGCCGCGCCCATGACGTTCAGCTCGGGTTCCCGGACCGCGGTGGGGCATGAGCGACCCGGCGAGACGGCGGAGCCGCGATCATGTCATCTCGGGTGTCTTGACCCTAAACGGTGTCGATGAAGTGAGAATACGAGAGATCGGGCGCACGAAGACCGCACCCGCTGGATGGGCGTGGGCGCGCTGGGCCGAGGGCATCGTCACCGTCCTGGCCGGCGCGGCGGCGGTGTTCCTGGCGTATTTCGCAGTCCGGATGGTGATCCCCCCAGCCATCGTTGGTGCGGACTTCGACGGATACCGGGCAGCCGGGCAGCGCTTCCTGGGGACCGGCAGCCCCTATGCTCCAGTCCAATTGCTTGGCCCCTACGATCCGTGGTCGCTCCCCCAGGCCGGAGTATTCCTGCACCCGCCCACGGCGCTGCTGCTCGTGCTGCCGTTCCTCGTCCTGCCGGCGGTCCTGTGGTGGGCGCTCCCGCTTGCAGCGATCGGATGGGTCCTCTGGACGTACCGGCCCGCCGCGTGGGGCTGGGCAGTGATCCTCCTTTTCGCCGCATGGCCCCGGACGGTGGGCGCGGTATTGCTCGGGAACAGCGACCTGTGGGTTGCGGCTGGTGTCGCGCTCGGCTTGCGGTTCGGGTGGCCCGCCGTCGCGGTTTTCCTCAAGCCGAGCCTCGCACCTCTGGCCCTGATCGGCGCCAATCGAAGGGCATGGTGGGTGGCGACCGCTGCATTCGCCCTGATCTCCCTGACCATGCTCCCGCTGTGGTCCGAGTGGTGGGCGACGATCCGGAACGGCAGCGGCCTCGGTCTGACCTACAGTCTCGCCAGCCTCCCCTTACCGGCGATCTCGTTGGTGGCGTGGGCGAGTGCGCGATCACACTGAGGGACGCGGATGATCGCGTTGATCGCTGCGACAGATGCCTGAGATGTTGGCCCGCGCCGAGAGCCCGCGGGCCGAAGACGGATCGCGTCCGGAGGGAGCGATGCGCGGGAGGCTATGGCGGGACGGGCTCCTGGTGGGGACGGGCGTCCTCCTGCTGCTCGCCATCGGCGAGTTCGCGACGATGCTGCGGAACCCAAGCATCGTCCCGGGTATGGTCGGCGATGATTACTCGCTCTACATGGATGCCACGAGGCGCTGGCTTGGCGGTGGTGATTTCTATCCCACCTGGCAGGGCGCCGGTTCCTACGGCGCCGAGCCCTGGCCGATCCTCTATCCGCCACAAGCGCTGATGCTCTTCGTTCCATTCACGTTCCTGCCGCCCATCGTCTGGTTCGCCATCCCGATCGTGCTGACCGCCTGGATCGTCTGCTCGCAACGGCCTGCGCGGTGGACGTGGCCCGTCATGCTCGGCCTCATCGCTGGCTTCCCGATGCTCTGGCTTCCCTACGTCTCCGGCACACCCACGATCTGGGTGGTCGCTGCGGTCGCGGCAGGCACGCGCTGGCTTGGCCAGCTGCGCTGGTCTTGGTCAAACCGACACTGGCGCCGTTCGCGCTGATCGGGATACGAGACCGGCGATGGTGGCTGGCGGCGGGGATCCTGGCTCTGGTCGGTCTGCTGGCTCTGCCCATGACCATCGAGTGGACCCGGGGGATCCGCAACTTCCGGGACGGTGGAGTGCTCTACTCGCTCGGCAACGTGCCGCTCTTGTTGGTCCCGATCGTGGCGTGGCTGGGGCGGTCACGGCTCCCTGACGCGGAACAAGAGGATGGCTCTGCGCTTGGGACATCGGCGGTTGGCTCGGGCGGGCGAGGTGGTCAGGCCAGCCGGACGTAGTCGACGACGACCCGGGAGCCCGCGCGTCGAGTCCAACCCCCTGGAGCCGCAGCGGGTCTACCTGCCCCTGGGCATCGGCGGGCACGTGGACCACCAGCTGGCACGGGACGCGGGCGTCGCGCTCCTCCACGACGCGCGGCGCTGGGTGATGCCCGGCCCGGACTACACGGGCATGATCGCCTTCTACGAGGACTTCCCGTACGCCTACTGGGAGGACTTCACCCGGCTGGAGGACATGCCCGGCGGCTCGCTGCGACCGGTCCGTGGAGGACGGCACGAAGGACGTCTCTCTCCTCAGCATGCCAATCCACGACCCGACGACCAACTTCAGGCTCCGGCAGTGGTTGCCCGCTGCCTGCGTGGTATCCGGTCGCGATGCGCGGGCGCTTTCGGTGCCCACTCCAGGAACCCCGCGCTACCGTCTGCCGGCCTTCGACGCTACCAACTGCCGGGCCACCGTACCAGCCGAGGTGGAGTCGTGCGGGGCCGTCCGCTGATAGCGATCCCGTGTACCCACAGCCGAGGCCGACCACACCGATGGTCCTATCCCCGATCGGGCTCCGGCATCGCTCCCGCGCGGCTCGCCATTGGCGCGGGCTCCAGGTCGGCATCGGCCAGCAGCCGTACCTTGCTCGCCGCCAGCCAGGCCGTGACGTACAGGGCCGCGACCAGGAGCAGCAGGGCCTGGTAGCCGGTCAGCAATCCCAGGTACTCCGCCGCACCACCCACCATGGCGCCCAGCAGGTTCGAGGCGAACGCCATGTCCGCGGTCGCGGTGTCCCGGAACGAGTGGCTGAACACGAGGTTGGCGAAGAACACCGGCGCGAAGGCGAGCGCCGCGGCGACCGCGTACCGCAGCCAGGGTGGCTCGATAAGCAACGATGACGGTGGCAGCAGGTACGCAACGGCGATCGAGGCGAGCAGGGCGGCGTACAGCGGCAGTGGGTTGCGGATCGCGAACCGCGCGTTGATGGCGACAGCCGCAAGCACGCTCGCGAGCACCGCGAAGAACACGAGCGAGTTGACGAGCCAGGTGCTGCCGAACAGCAGGCTGAAACTCACGATGCTCCGTGTCTCGAGCAGGAGAAACGCCACGCCCAGCAGGAAGAAGTGCGGGCTGAACCGCCGGATCGACGTGCCGCTTCCTCGCGCGGCCTGCCAGACCATCAAGCCACCGAAGGCGAGAATCAGCCCGAGCGCGCCGATGTAATAGGGCGCGATGTAGGGCTCGATCAGGTACAGGAAGGGCCAGTCATCGGTCGCGGGCGCAGGCGCGTTCGCCAGGTCGATGGCATCCACGCTCCCGCCCGGTGGTTGCCCGCCCGCGGCGACGATCGCGGGTCCGGCGGCGAGCGTGGCCGCCGAACCGCCGTGGAACCGGACGACCGGATCGGAGGCGAACGCGTCGCGCAGCATCCCCGCGATCTTCCGCGGCAGCCAGTCCTCCCGGTAGTAGTTGTAGAGCACGAAGACGCCGTCGGAGGTCAGGTGCGACCGGACGTCTGCGAACGCTTCACGCGTGAACAGGAACGACTCGAGGCGCAGGTTCGCCGACGTGCTCACCAGGGTGAGCGAATCGGGCAGCGCGAAGATCACGAGGTCGTAGCTGGTGGTGGTGCGGCGAAGGAATGCCCGGCCGTCGTCGTTGATCCGGGTCACGCGCGGGTCGGCGTAGGGCCGATCCGGGTGCCGCTGGACGCCGAGCTCCTGGATCGTTGGATCGATCTCCACCGCATCGACGTGCCCGGCCCCATGCGCGAGCGCGACCGCCACGTCCGAGCCGCTTCCGGCGCCGATGATCAGGACCCGGTCGTACGCCCGGTCGGGGAACCATTCGTACACCTGGTTGTACATCGGCTGCTGCTCGGCAACGCCCACCGGCCACATCGCCTGGTGCGGGATGCCGTTGACGTCGATGGCCTGGATGCCGCCCTGCTGGTACAGGTCGATCCGGTAGTACGGGGACCAGTACTGGCCGGGCCTGGCGCCCATTGCGACCACGACGATCGTGGCCCCGAACGTCACGGCCGTGACGACCGACGCCCGGGAGATCCCGGCGCCCAGCCCGCCAAGGGCCAGCAGCACACCGAGCACAACGAACCACACGGCGGGCGGCGTTCCCATGGCGGACAGGAGCGTGAACGCAGCGATCCCCGCCATCGACCCCGTGATGTCGTATGCGTAGGCGCGAAGGGGCGGCATCGAGGTGAGCAGACGCCCGAGCGGGACGGCGAGCCCGGCCATCAGGAGCGCGACCAGCGCGACCATGATCGGAAGGACGACGAAGTTCACATCGGCCGCCCGGTTCTCGGACAGGCCGAAGAAGATCTCTCCCGGTGACCGGAGCTGGATCGTCACGCCTCCCGACATGACGAGCAACGCCACAGCGAGGACCAGTGGCCCGAACGGCGAGAGCGTGATCCGCCGGGGATTCCGGCCCCACAGGATCCCCAGGCCGATCCCGAGGAAGCTCGCCATGAGCAGGAAGTTCCGGAAGAACCCGATATAGATGACGGTCGCCGGGATCCAGCGGATGAACAGGAGCTCCGCAAACAGGAGCGTGGTGCTCGTGATGACGAGCCTCACCCCCGGGTTGGCCAGCGGCCGAACGGGGTTGAGGATCATCGCCCCCGGGGCGGGTCGCGAGAGGGGCTCAGGCGCCGTCATCGGCCGCCTCGCCTGCGCGGACGCGTGACGTGCCCTGCCGGCGCACCCCCGGTGACCGCATCAGGCCCGGGTCGTGACCCAGTAGCGCTCCGCGGACCCGCCGGCCGGCCCGCCCAGGGCCGCGACCTTCGCGCCGTAGCCGCGCACCGCGCCGGCCATCGCCCTGCGGTCCGTGAACAGCCGCTCCACCTGGCTCTCGTACAGCGCGATGCCGCGGATCTTGCGCTCCACCTGGTCGCCGATGTCCGCGAACTCCGCGGTCAGCGAGACGTCCGCCGGGATCCCCGCGAGCGAGCCGCCGGGCATGTCCTCCAGCCGGGTGAAGTCCTCCCAGTAGGCGTACGGGAAGTCCTCGTAGAAGGCGATCATGCCCGCGTAGTCCGGGCCGGGCATCACCCAGCGCCGCGCGTCGTGGAGCAGCGCGATGCCCGCGTCCCGCGCCAGCTGGTGGTCCACGTGCCCGCCGATGCCCAGGGGCAGGTAGACCCGCTGCGGCTCCAGGCGCGCGATCTCGCGGCGGAGCAGGTCCACCGGCGGCGCGTCGTCCTCGCGCGGGAGCCCCAGCAGCTGGTCGTCGCCCTCGTAGCCGCGGAACACGGCGTCCGGGAGATCCAGCCACAGGACCGACGCCTCCGCGAAGGCGGCGAACCGCTCGTCCTCCAGGCGGCGGCGGGCCATCGTGTCGCCTGCGTCCGCCGCCTCGACCAGCTCGGCCGTGAGGATCGCGCCCTGTCCCGGGACGTCGTCCATCAGCGGCTGGCCGGCCAGCGACTCGTTGTGGATGTGGGCCCGGCGATACCACGAGGAGCGCTGCCAGAAGCGCTTGGCCGCGGCGTCCGCGTCCCCCTGTGTCGCGTCCAGCCCCTCCTTCGTCGCCTGCCACGGCGCGGCGGCCGCGTCCTCCGGGAAGTCCGCCTGGAGGTGCGCCCGGTTGAACGCCTCGCTGACCGGCCAGACCGCCTTCGACCCGAAGCCCAGGGCCTCCCGCTGGTACGGCGTCAGCCGGTCCCCGGCCCCCGTGCCCGACCGGTCCCCGGCCCCCGTGCCGGAGTAGAGCGTCAGGATGGCGACGTTCTGGCCCAGCTCGCGCAGGCTCGCGATGAGCCCGCCGCAGGACAGCGCGACATCGTCCGGGTGGGGCGCGACAAAGACGTGGGTCATGGCGGCCCGAGTATAGCCGCGGGATCGGGGCGTCAAGGCCCCTGCGCCGGCGCAGGGTTCACGCCGCGATCGCCTCGTCGAGCAGGTCGAGCTCGCCCGCGCCGACGCCGATCCCGCGCGCCTCGAAGCGCCACGCGGCGAGGGCCGCCCGGACCTCCTCGATGATGGTGTCGACGTCCGCAACGGACAGCCGGTAGAAGGGGGCGGTCTCGCGCACGATGTCCAGGTCGCCGCGGCGGACGGACCCGTCGAGCGTCAGCTCGTGCTCGGGTTTCCCGGGGACCGGGTTGAGGTCGAACGCCGGCGCCAGCCGCCAGCCTTCGGTCGTTCGCAGGAACCCGTGGTTTCGGAGGTGGTCGTCACGATGTGACGTCATGACGTTGAAGACGACCCGCCGGAAGAGCTGTGCGAGGTCCTCGTCGATCCTCGCGCGTGCCCCGTGGTCGGCGATCGCGAGGGCGATGTCCAGGTAGCTCGCGTCCTCCCGGTCCCGCTTGCCGGTCATCGTCATCGCGGACGCGTACAGCCGCCGCGTGCCGGGGGCGCGGTCGAAGCGACGGGCCACGAACGTCCGGTGCTCGCCGGCGAGGTCGAGGAGCCGGTGTTCGGGGACGGCGATCCCGCAGCGCGTCGCCAGGCGGTTCAGGATGAACTCGCACGCCCCGACATCATGACGGTCGCCGCGCGACGGGAACTTGGCGATCCACAGGCTGCCATCATCGCCCTCGAAGCTGGTCTTTGGGCGGGCGCCGCCGAGCGAGCTTCCCGGCGCCAGCAGGAGCGCGAGCCGCTCCGTCTCCGGGGAGCTGGCGCTCCGCGACGAACCCTCGAGCTCCCGCACCGCCTGTTCGAGCTCGCGCAGCCGGGCCGTGGGGGGCACGCTCACTGGATCGTCGTCCAGGTAGCGCCCGTCCGGCGACACGAACCGCAGGGCGCCCATCCGGAGGTGATCGTTCACCCCGAGCAGGAACTCCCATTCGCCGAGCGTTCGCGGCCGGCGCCCCTCGGTCCGGGCTTGCGACCGCTCGCGACGTTCGAGGAGCGCGCGGCCCCACCGGTCCGGAGCCGCGTCCGTGAAGGCGGCGGCGATGACGCCATCGGACGGGTACTGGTTGCCGCCGTAGAGGCCATGGGCCGGATCGACCACGAACGCGTCGCGACCGGCAAGCCAGCTTTCTTCGTAGGCGAAGGCCACGAGGGCGCTCGGGCCGGTCCCCACTCGCTGGAGCGTGCCGATCCGGCGTCGTCCGCCGAGCTCGGCTGCCTCGAGCTCCACGGCGACCTCGGCCGGCAGCCCGGGGCTCATTTCGCGATCGTCCTGGTGGAGCGTCGGGCCGGCCTGGCGGCGGCGTCCTGGAGGCGTCGCCCAAGCTCGTCGTCCGCGGCGATGCGCTCGAGGTTGCCTTCGAGCCCGAGTACGCCGAGGGCGCGGACCAGGACGCCGAGGCCGACGGACAGGTCGCCTCGCTCGAGGCTGTAGAGGGTCATCCGCGAGACGTCCATTCGCTCGGCCATCTCGGTGACCGACATGCGGCGCCGAAGGCGAGCGAGGCGCAGCCGATCGCCCAGGCCCTCGGCGAGGCGTTGGTAGCGCGGGAACGTCGGCAGCGTCTGCTTGCTCATGTCCAATAAACTAGGCGACAAGCACGTTATCGTCAACCTGTTTGGACAACCATATCAGCCGTTGCCGCTCCAACCGCCGGCGCCGACCAGCGGCACGAACACGCACGCTCCGTCCGAGCGCTCCGTCCAGTCGTTCCCGTGCCGCTCCACGACCAGCAGGTTCTGCTCCCACCGGGACCCGACCGGGATCACCAGCCGCCGTCCCTCGGCCAGCTGCTCGCGCAGGGGATCCGGGACGGCCGGCGCGCCGGCGGCGACGATGATCCCGTCCCACGGCGCGCCGCCCGGGTCACCCAGGCTCCCGTCGCCGGAGCGGACCTCGACGCGGTCCCCGTATCCCAGCGCCGCCAGCCGGTCCCGCGCGGCGGCCGCGAGCGTGGGCTCCCGCTCGATGGTCGTGACCCGGCAGCCGATCTCCGCGAGGATCGCCGCCTGGTAGCCGGACCCGGTGCCGACCTCCAGCACGCGGTCCCCCGGTGCCGCCTGGAGCAGCTCCGTCATCCTCGCGACCATGTACGGCTGGCTGATCGTCTGGCCGGCACCGATGGCGATGGGTCCGTCGTCGTACGCGAGGTCACGGTTGCGCTCCGGGACGAACAGGTCCCGTCGGACCGCGTTCATCGCCCCGAGCACGCGCTCGTCGCGGATGCCGCGGCGCCGGAGCTGCTCGGCGACCATCCGCGCCCGGGCCTCGCGAGACCGCGCCCGGACGTCGTCCATGGCCTGCGGGCGTCAGCTCGCGGACGGGCTCGGTGAGGTCGGTGAGGCGGCCGGGCTCGGTGCCTCGGACGCGCTCGGTGCCTCGGACGCCGCGGGCGAGGCAGACGGCGCCCCGGAGCCGGTTGCCGCCGGGGACTCGCTTGCCCCGGCCGATGCGCTCGCGGACGGCGACGCCGGGACGGCGGGGGAGGCCGTGGGCGCCGGCGTCGGTGTCGGCAGCAGGCCGGTCACGAACCCGGAAGACCCGAACAGCAGGCCGTACGCCAGGATCGCGACGAACAGGCCGACCGTGCCGATCACGAACACGGCTGACGCGCGGTCCTGCACGTGCACCGCCTGCTCAGAGACGGTCGGCGGTGCCGGGGCGGCCCTCACGGGCTGACGATCCCGCCCACGGCGCCGTGGCCCGGCGGCGGCGGCACCCGCAGCGGCGCTCGCCGGGGTCGCCCGAGGCTCCGGCCCAGGCTCCGCTTCCGGCTCTTCCTCCGGCTCGAGATCCTCGTCGCCCAGGCCCTCGGTGTCGTCCAGCTCCTGGGCTTCCTCGAGCTCGCCGTCGGTCTCGGGTTCGTCGGCCGCTCCGCCGGGGCCGGTGGCCTCCGGGTCGCGCTCGTGCTCGGTCATCCGGTGATCGATCTCCTCTCCGCGGACGTCGCCTCGGGCGTCGCCTCGGACGTCGCCTCGGGCGTCGCCTCACGCGGCCGACAGTGTACCGATCGCGGAGCGCCCGCGGCCCGTCGCACCCGTCAGGCCTCCCGCGCGGCGCGCACGCCCAGCCCGGCAAGTCCGGCCACCATGGACATGATGCCCGCCGCCGCGATCACCGGGCCCGGCCCGAACCAGGCCACGAACAGGCCGCCGACGCCCATCGCCACGGACATCCCGCCGAACACGAGCGCGAACCGGAAGCTCACGACGCGGGCCATCAGCTCCGGCGGCGTCCGCTCCTGGAACAGCGTCTGGCTGGGGATCACGAACGCCATGTTCGCCACGCCGACGCCGAACAGGATCCCGAGCACGAGCGGGATGGAGCCCACGATGCCGAGCAGGAACACCAGGGCCCCGAACGCCGTGTACGCGACGATCACCAGCATCCCCTTGCGGACCCGCGTCGCGACCAGTCCCAGGACGAATCCGCCGATCAGGTTCCCCAGCCCGATCGCCGTCTCCATGAACGCGTACGTGCCGCGGTACGCACTGCCCTCGCCGGGCGTGATCTGCTGGGCCAGCACCAGCGACGCGACGGTCACGATGCCGATCGCGAACTGGCCGGCCGTCCCCTGGACCGTGTTGGCGAGCAGCACGGTCTCGTGGCGGAGGAACGCCCAGCCGGCCTTCAGGTCGCCCGCGACCGTGGACTTCCCCCCGCCGCCGGCCTCCGCCTCGGCGTCCCGCTCGGCGGCCCGCTCGGCCGCCTCGAAGCCCTGGAGTCCCGGGGCGGCGGAGCCGGTCCGCTGGAGCAGTGGCGGCACGACGATCGTGGACAGCAGCGCCGCTGAGGCGAGGTAGGAGGCGGCATCGAACCAGAACGCGATCGGCAGCGAGCCGGCCAGGAACACCACGAACAGGCCGGCCAGCGGGTAGTTGACGACGTCCGCGATCGTCTCGCCCACCCACAGCGCCGAGTTCGCGGACAGCAGGTCCTCGTCGGGCACGAGGCGCGGCAGGATGGCGACGCGAGCCGGGCGGAAGAAGATCGATACCGTCGTGATCAGGAACACCAGCGGGTACGCCAGCCACACGTTGACCAGCACCGCCACCGGGACCAGCAGCACCAGCGCCGCCCGCAGGATGTCGGAGACGACCAGTACCTGCTTCTTGTCCCAGCGGTCGACGAACGTGCCGGCGATGGGGGAGAACAGCAGGTTCGGGATCGTGCCCACCAGGAAGGTCAGCGCGATCGCGAGCGGCGACCTCGTCACCTCGTACACGAACGCGACCAGGGCCAGCTGGTTCACCCGGTCGCCGAACAGGCTGATGACCTGGCCGATCCACAGTGCCGAGAACGAGCCGTTGAGGGTGAGGCGGACGTACGGGTGCCGGCGAACCCGGGGCAGGATCGCGGGCCGCCGTCGGACGCGCGGGAGCGGGACCGCGACCGGAGGGGCGAGGGAGGCGCTCAGCTCGGCCCCGATCCCGCCGACGGCCATCGCCGCCGCCAGCTCATCCTCGACCGTCGGCGGCGGGAGGGTCACCAGCGCGGGCGACGCCATGCCGACGCCGCTCGAGCCCAGCATCAGCGGGCGTTCGAGGGCCGCCGACTCCTGCAGGTTCGAGGCGAGGCCGGTCCCGGCCCGGACACCGAGCCCGGCTTCGTCGCCAGCTCCCGGACCGGCCGCGACGCCGCCCGCTCGACGGCCGGGCAGGCGCACGGTCCCGGCGAGCCCCAGGTAGCGGCCGGTCTTCGCCTCCTCGATCGCCCGCTGTGTATCCTCCGGGGTGCGCATCAGCGTCGCGAACAGGAAGATCCCCAGGCCGGCGGTCAGGAACAGGTCCCCGAGCGAGGCCACGTTGTTGACCGGCCAGATCGGGATCGGGATGACGTCGCTCAGCGGTCCCAGGCTGCGGAGGAAGTCCGCCGTGGTCCCCGCGTTCAGCGGGATGTGCAGGGCGGAGCTCATCGGTTCCGGCAGCCCCGAAAGGGCGAAGGCCGGCATCCAGACCGGCATCCGTCCGCCGTTCACCACGATCACGAGCGCGTTGCTCGCGGTGCCCACGAATGCGAGCGCGAGACCCGGGTACCCGCGGTTCTGCCACAGCGTGTACAGCAGCAGGCCGTAGGCCGCGCCCAGCAGCGGCACCCTCAGGGTGTCGGCGATGCCCACGCCGAGCCCGAGCGCCGCCTCCGTCGCGAACCTGACGATCACCGCCAGGAACAGGAGGGGCAGGAAGCGCAGCCGGACGTCCGCCAGGTGATCGATCCGCCCGCCAAGGAGCAGCCCGAGCACCAGCCCGAGCGCGATGCCGCCGATCAGCATGCCGGGATTGTGGGGCCCAGCGGAGCCCTCGTGCTCAGCTCTGGTCCGTCAGTGTCGTCGCCGGAGCCATCGCCCGGACCGCAGCCGGGACCGTAGCCTGGACCGTCGTCAGCGTCCCCGCCGGGGCCGACGCCGCGCTCGCCACCCGGTTCGCGTGCTGCGAGATCAGCGGGATCGGCCGCAGCTGCACGGTGCGACCCGGATCGCTCACGCCTTCCACCCACTTCGTGCGCACGAAGGCGTCGACCACCTTGGGGTCGAACTGGATGCCGGCGAACTTGCGCAGCTCGCCCAGCGCCTGCTCCGTCGTGAACGGCGTCATCCGGTACGGGCGCTGGGCGGTCATCGCCTCGAACGCGTCCGCCACGTGGAGGATCCGCGCCAGCAGCGGGATCTCATCGCCGATGAGCCGGTCCGGGTACCCGGAGCCGTTGTACCACTCGTGGTGGTGGCGGATGATCGGCAATTCCCGGGAGAGGCGGGTCACCGGGGCGATGATCTGCGCGCCCAGCACGGGGTGCGCATTCATGAGCATCCGCTCTTCCTTGTTCAGCCGCTCCTGCTTCAGCAGCACGTTGTCCGGGACGCCGATCTTCCCGACGTCATGGAGCAGGCCGCCCCACTCGAGGGCCTCCAGGTCCGCCTCGCCCAGGCGCATCTCCCGCCCGATGTCGCCGGCGATCTCCTTGACCCGCCACGAGTGCTTGCTGGTGTACGGATCCCGCTTGTCCACCGCTCCGGCGAGCGCGGTGATGGTCTGGGTGAACATCTCCCGCATCTCGATGAAGTTGTGGTACCCCAGCCGGGTCGAGTACAGCGGCAGAGCGAACAGGAGGGTCGCCCACCACGAAACCGAGTACATCTGTGCCATGAGCCAGCCGACGGGGGCGAGCCCAAACAGACTGGTCGCCCAACCGCGCGCGTCGCCCAATAGGACCACTTGGAAGGATGCGGTGGTCCGGAGCGAAACCGCCATCGCGGCCAGCGTCGCGTTGATGGCAAAGAACGCAGCCGCGCCTAGGAGGGCGACTAGCAGCTCGATGAAGGTGGTCTGTGTGGACCCCACCAGGCCGAACTGATGCATCACGAGCCCAGCGACGAATGCCGGGATCATCAGGCCCGCGTGGTTCGCCAAGGAGCCATACCAAGGGATTTGGCCCCGGAGCTCGCGTAGCTCGGTCGTCCCGACGAACGCAACCCAGACACCGGCCATTGGCCCGCCCAGGATGGTTGCAGCTATTAGGGGGGCTGTCGACACGGCGACCATCGTGCCGCGAGGCATCCGCACGGGTAGTGCCGAGGCGAGGAGCGTCAGGATGCACCAGAACGCCAACCCAACGAGAGATGCCCGGTCACCGAACGCGGAAAAACCTTGGCCGATTGCTGGGTCGACGGGGAACAGGAAAGTCGTGGCAACCAGCGCTAGTGCGCTGGTTGCCACGACCCCAATGATGTAGAGCTTCAGGTGTCTCGCCATCCGACCTCAGTCCCGACTTGCGTCGACTCTAGCCCCTTCGGCCCAATCAGGGGAACTGGACTTGAGTACTGAGGAGAAGAGGCTTGTCTCAGAAGCCCGTTAGCGACGCGCCTCCGGCCAATGCCATTGCGGCAACTGCGCCGAGTGCGGCCAGGAGTCGCATGAGGCGATCCTTCATCGGTCGATCCTCCGCGTTCCTAGACTACCAGCCCTTGAGGCCCTTTTCCGGTGCCACGCTCGTACCTCCTTGCGGCCTCCGTGCTCCTTGGAGCACGGAAACCGACCTGACTCGAAAGTCGGTCGGTTGCACTACTCGCTCCACCTCCACCCTAAGTGCCCAATTCAGGTGGTGGCATCAGCGCGTCCGAGCGTTTCCTTGATGCACCGTACCTTCGTACTAGTGCGGGGCGGACTATAGGGGGCCCGCTCCGCTCCGGTCAATACGGAACCCTACCTATGCCCACCGGCCTTCGGGCCACGCGGGTGGACCGAGCCCCACCGCCGAGCGTGTCGCCTCAGACCTCATCGAGACTGGGCGGTTCGACGCCGAGTTGGTCACGAAGGTAGGTGGAGTAGTGGGCGTACTGCTCGGCCGCCGCGGCTGGGGCTCCGAGGGCGCGATACAGTCGGATGATCTGGGCCTCGACCTCATCTGCCTCGGGATCGACGGCAAGAGCTCGTTGACCAATCCATAGCCGCCACCTGAGGTCCGCTGGGCCGACCGCGCCGGATACCGTTCGTTCGATCAGCCCCAGGAACCCGGCGTGCAGCATTTCGCGATAGGGGGCTGCCCAGTCTTCATAGGCGAAATCGGCCGCGAACTTGCCCGGATAGATATCCAGCACCATCTCAACGAGTTCCTGCGATTCCGGACGCTGGGCGAGGAGGCGTCGGCAGCGCCAAGAGCGACAGTCGACGAGCGTCGGGTCGAGCCAGACGATCTCCGTGTCGAAGTGCAGGTACTCCGCTGAGAACCCAGCGCGATAGGAGGGGTCGATCACGCGACGCAGGAAGTAGATCGTTTGATGGAGCGAGTTCGTACCCTGTTCGGGGTCGAGATCGGGCCAGAGGGCGTCCAGGATCTGGTCGGGGGTGGCCGACCCCTTGGGCTGGCAGGCCAGAAACGCGAGGAGCGCGAGAACCTTGCGTCGCACGTCTGAACCCTGGATCACCCGATCGCCGACGGAGATCGACAT
Source organism: uncultured Chloroflexia bacterium (assembly GCA_963703575.1). GTDB lineage: Bacteria > Chloroflexota > Limnocylindria > Limnocylindrales > CSP1-4 > CAIXZV01. Next base: position 17,359 of record CAVPEU010000023.1, on the reverse strand, counting down.
GAAGCCCAGGTCCTCGATCAATACTCGCGGGGCGAGGCGGGCGATCAGTTGATCTCCCCAGGTTCGACCTGCGCGCTTGGACTTCCGGCTGAACTGGCGAAGGCGAAGAATGTCGCTCGGTTCTCCGATCCCCTCGAGGAGCGTTGCTGCGCGCTGAGCCCCGGCGCTGCTGTCATCGTCAAGTTGCGCCCGCAGGGGATCGAGCCACCGGTGGGGTTGCACTGCCGCAGCGCGCGCTAGCACCTCGAGCGCCCATGTCGTCGAACCATCGAGGGTCCCGGACAGTTCCTGCGCGAACACGCCAAGCATCGCGAGATCACCCTTCGGCCAGCTCGCAAGGAGGTTCGATGTCGCGTCGCCGCCTCGGTCGAGACTGCCCATCAGAGCGACGAGTCGCTCCTGTACGGGGGACCCTTGGGCAGACGCGGCGTCTTCGGCGCGCTCCAGCGCTTCCAGGAAACGGGGTTGGTCGCCGGACAGCCAATGAGCGCGGGCTAGCGTCAAGTGCCAGCGGAAGGCCGCCCCGGCCTCGACCGAACGTGTCGGCTCGTCCGGCAAAGCCGCGAGAATCTCCTTGCGCCGGTCGCTGCTGGTTTCCAGCCAGAGATCGAGCACTCGCCAATGGAGCGCCCATGCCGGCGGGAGCATGTCGCGGCGCACGCGAGCGAGGATTCGCACGGGCAGATCGTATGGTCCGTACCAGGCGGCGATACTCGCCGCCTCGAGCACGGCCTCGAGCCGCGCCTCAGGATGATTCGTGTCGAGCGCGGCTGCCAGGAGTTGGGCGGCGTCCGTCCAGCGTCCACCAATCGCTTTCGCTTGCGCTTGGATCAGGCGCACCGTGACTGCCTCATACCCCCGTGAGGATCGACCGAAGTAGAGGTCGGCGTCCGCGGCGGCCCTGAGTGCGTCATCAGTTCGATCCAGCCACACCAGGAACTGAGCGAGGTTGAGGCTGGTGATGGCCGCGTAATGCCACTGCTTGTGCTTCAACTGAGAGGCAAGCAGCCCCTCCAGGCGCATGGTTACCGCCGGCAGGTTCGTGTCGACGGAGGCGCCGATCACATCCAGTAGAGCCTCGGCGAGATCATGGTCGGGTCCTGACCCAGAGACAGTGCGGGCCCGCTCCGCGAACACCTGAGCCTCATCGAAGTGCCTCACCCCGATCGCAACGGACACAGCGTTCAGGAGGGCCTGCGAGAGGTGTTCGTCGGCTCGCCCCTCGGCCGCCGTGACGGCAGCTTTCGCGGCGGCAAGCGCCTCGTTCGTGGCGCCGATCTGGAGAGACAAGCGGGAGCGGAGCACTTCGAGCACGACGCCATCACTGGTGCCAGCTGCGAGTAGGTCGGCTGCCGCTCGGTACTGTCCCGCGCCAAGGATCTGGTCCAATGATCGCTCGATCACTGCGACAGCACGGTCGTTCTCGCCCGCGCGTTCGAAGTGGGTGGCCGCGACACGCCATCGGCTTGCCTCGAACTGGTGGGCGATGGCGAGATGCATGTCGCGAAGACCGGACGCGCTCGTCGAGGCTCGAAGGCGAGCTGTCAGGAACTCCCTGACCAAAGGCACCAGTCGATAGCCTGACGTCACGTCCGGTTGCGATAGGAGGCGTAGTTCCTCGGCAAACCGCAGCCAGCCGGCAACATCCTGCTCCGACCCACCGGTGATGACCTGAGCCGATTCGACATCTACCACATCGAGCAGGGACGCCTTCGTAAGGAACTCGGCCTGTTCTGCGGGCAGGCGGTCGATGACCTCCTCAGCGAGGTAGTCGTACATGTCGCCGTGGGCGCCGGACAGGTCGTGGACGAGCGATCGGGGATCGCGGGACTCGGAGTCCTCCAGGTTTGTGCGGACGAGGCTCAGGAGGGCGGGCCAACCTTCGGTGCGGCCGATGAGCTCGGTGACCACGTCCGGCTCGAGGGGCCGATGGTAGGCGTCCCGGAAGAGCCGCTCGGCTTCGGGGATATCGAAGCACAGGGCCTCACCGTCGAGACGTGAGACGCCGCCGCGGGCGCGGAGGCGGCCCAGCGGGAGCCGCGGCGCGGAGCGGCTCGCGATGATGACCGAGAAGCCGGGGCCGGTCCGATCCAGGATGGCCCGGACGATCGGCTCGGTCTCCTCCGAGCGGTCGATGGCGTGGTAGTCATCGAGGATCAACGTCAGGCCCTGGGGGTGGGCGGTGCCGAACTCCACGAGCTCCCCGACCAGGCTCGCGACGAGGTTCGCCTGGGTGGGGCCGCCGGGACCGAGGTCCAGGAGCAGCGCGTAGGTCTCCGGGGCGAAGTCGGGGTCCAGCTCACGGCCGCTGCCGACCAGGTGGCGGATGAACGTCAGCCAGTCGCGGTCATCCGATTCCAGCCGGTACCAGGCCGTGAGCCGCCGGGCATGGCGGGACCAATCCGCGAGGAGCGTGGTCTTGCCGAAGCCCGCTTCTGCGATGAGCAGCGCGAGCCGACCCGCGACAGCCTCGTCCAGCCAGCTGTTCAGGCGCTGCCTCGAGAGCACGTCCGAGCGCAGCAGGGGCCGGTGGATCTTGGCGGGGGTGATGGGCAGCGCGTTCATGCGGAACCGGTCCCCGGCGACGCCGAAGAGCACGGGTTCCGGGAGGCCCGGTCCGACCGCAACGAGTGCATGCCCCTTGTGCCCACCCCTGGGCGACGAAGCCGGTCGCGTGTGGTCCGGTGCGTTGGTCTCGTCGCTGGGCGGCAACGATACGGAGCGGCCTCCCCGCGCGTCAACGTGGGGCTGCTGCGCCGGGCTTCGAGGCGCCGCGCCGGTTGTCGCGGAGTCTGTCGGAGGCGCCGGATCGGCGCCCTGGCGGGCCCGGTGCCGGTCGGGGCCGAAGGTGGTCGTGGGCATGTGCGGCATCTTGGCGATCGCCGCTCATCGGCGGCTTATGCCGCGCGCGTCGTCCCGGGTGGTTTCGACCCTCGATCAGCCCTCGTACTCGAACCCGATCTTGAGATCGACCTGGTACTCGACGATCTCGCCATCCTCGATCCGTGCCGTGGACTTCACGACCTCGACCGTGCGGATGTTGCGCACGGTCTTGGACGCGGTCGCCACCGCCTGCCGGGCGGCGTCACTCCACGATCGGGGGCTGGTCCCGACCATCTCGCGAATGATGACCACACCCATGGGAACCTCCTGCTGCTGTCGCGACCAGCATAGGGGTCTCGCGCGGACCGATCGCAGATCAGGCCGGAGCCGTCGCCGCGAGGTCAGGCCGGAGCGGTCGCCGAGGCTCGGACCTGGTCGAAGCAGGTGCTGCAGTACACCGGACGATCGTTCCGGGGCTGGAACGGCACGATCGCCTGGCCGCCGCAGCTGTTGCACACGGCCGCGTGATACTCGCGCGATCCCGCCTGCGAGGCGGTCCGTGCCCGCTTTGCCGCCGCCCGGCAGGTCGGGCAGCGCTGCGGGTCGTTGGTCAGACCCTTGCTTGCGAAGAAGGCCTGTTCGCCGGACGAGAACATGAACGACTCGCCACAGTCGCGGCAGGTCAGCGAGCGATCCTGGAACACCCCACGTTCCCTCCCTGGGCCACGCGTCATCGCGAGATCCGGTTCGCGGACGGGACCGGCACGGGCACATGCGGGACGGTCGGCGCTCGGCTGGTGGACCCGGGGATCCGGAGCTCTTTGGCGGCAGAATACGCGCGGCGTCAAGGGGCACCGGCCCCATTGTCGAAGGCCAGCGAAGCCGCTTTCGTCGCCCGCCCGAACTCGTTCCGGTCAGGGGGTTCGCGCCGGGATGGCGGGCCTCAGCCTTCGCTCGCCCCCGGCACGGCTGCTCGCGCGCCTCGGTGGGCGTGTGGCCCGTCGGCCAGCATCGTGAGCCCAGCGAGGTACTCAGCGGATCGACCAGGCGGCCAGTACGTCGTCGGCGTCGAGCACGACGTCGAAGGCGGCCGCCGCTTCGGCGTCGGCGCCAAGGCGTGACACCGCGACCGTGGGCGTCGTGGGCTGGACCCCGGGAATGCTCGCACCGCCCGCGACCAGTGCTGCATAGTCGGACCGACGAACGGGCTTGTTGTCACGCCACTTGATCGTGCCGATGAACGAGATCCGCTTGGCAGGCGGATCGCGTCGGTCCGCCCCGATGAGGTCGACTTCGACCGCGCTGCTGGGTGTCCAGTACGCACCGACGACGGCCGCGTTGCCGAACCTCGGGTCCGGGATCAGCTCGTCGAGCGACTCCCGGACCAAGGCCTCGATGGCCTTGCCGCGATACGTCGACCAGTCGCGGAGGATGAGGTTCGCGACGATCCTGCCCCGGCCGCGCTCGATCTCGCCCTTGTAGCGGTCGATGAAGCGCATGTAGAAGCGGAGGAACGGATCGATGATCTCGTAGCGCGAGTCCCGCGATGGGGAGGTCGAGAGTGGACGGCGCGCCTCGACGACCCGCTTCTCGGTCATGAGGAGATCGAGCGGCGGCTTGAGGTTATTGGCCTCGACGCCCACCTCGGCGGCGATGTCGGTTCGCCTGCGAAACCCCTCGCCAATCACGGACAGGATCGTGCGGGCCTGGGCGCTCGAGCCGAACTCCGCATCGAGGATGAGGCGGCCGGTCGTGACGAGCGCCGTACCGTCGTCAGTGAGCTGGTCGGCGAGGAAGTCCTTAAGACTGCGGCTCATCTTCGCGCGGACGACCTTGGGGAAGCCGCCGGTGACCAGGTAGCTGTCGAGCGCGTGGGCGCCGGTAAGGCCGGAGAGCGCCGCCGCCTCCGCTGGATTGAGCGGGGGGACGAAGAGCTCGCGGTTCGGGCGCTGGTGGAGCGGCTGCCTGGGCGCCGTGATCATCTCCATCATCGCCTGGTCGGAGCCGACCAGGATGAGGAGCACCGGCTGCGTCGAGAGTGTCCGATCCCACGCGGTCTGAACCGCTCCGAGGACGGATTCCCGCGTCTGCTCGGTTGAGCCGAGGAGGTAAGGGAACTCGTCGAGCACGATGACGCTCGGTCGAGCCGCGTCCGAACCTGTGGCGGCGGTGACGAGGGCGGCCTGCCACGTTGCGTACTGGACACCCTCGGCCTGAGATCTTGACGGGAGGGTCGACTGGGCGAGCGACTGGGCGAACAGGCCGAGCTCACGATCCTCGGTCTGCCGGCTCGCCGCGAAGAAGACATGGGGCGGCTGGACCCGCTCGATGAACTCCTCGACGAGCCAGGTCTTCCCGACCCGCCGGCGACCGCGGATCGTGATCATGCGGCCTTCGCCCTCGTCGCGCGCTGCGACCCATTCGCTCTCGATCCTGGCCAGAAGCTCGGCGCGGCCGACGAACTGCCTCATGGTTGTCTCCGGTGGATAGTATAACGACACGATACTATAACGCGGTTATCCTCTGTCCAGGAATCTCGAGCGGCCCCAGCCCGCGACGGCGTGACGGCAGGCTGCTGGTGCGCCTGGCTTACCAACCGGGCCTGACGCACAGGCTGATCAGTGACGTTGGCAGTCTCCACGGATGCGGGAACCGGGCGTCGGGGTCGGGCGTCCCGGGACCCATGCCGATGCGTACCGTCCTGCCGGCCGCCGCTCTCGTCCTCGTCCTCGGCGTGGCCGGTTGCGGAACCCCCGTCGCGACGGGCGCACCGAGCGGCGGCCCGGCTTCGTCCCCCGGACCGGCGAGCCCGACCCTCGACGGAATCCCGCATCCCACGGGCGCCGCCGAGATCGTCCTGCGGTTCGACGAGGCGGGCGGCTTCGTTCCCGCCGAGTTCTTCGCCGCGCACGTGCCGTCGTTCACGCTGTACGGCGACGGGACCGTGGTGTTCGTCAGCACATCGGTGCCCGTGGAGCGGCCGCCCAACGGCCCGGCCCCGGGTCAGCCGATCCGGACCACGAGACTGGGCGAAGGACAGATCCAGGAGCTGCTGGGCTTCGCGCTGTCGGAAGGCGGGCTGGCGATCGCACGCGAGCACTACGACAACCCCCAGGTCGCCGACGCGCCGACGGCCGTGTTCGAGATCCATGCCGCCGGTGACGCAAAGACGGTGTCGGTCGTCGCCCTGGGCATGGATGCCCAGCCCAACGCGGACAGCGCGATCAAGGCGGCGCTCGCCAGCCTCGCGGCCCGGCTCCGGGGGTTCGACGGCGGTGGAGCTCTCGCGAGCGTCCCGTACGTCCCCAGGGCGTATCGCGGCGTGCTCATCGATGCCGCCGGCGTCCAGGGCGTCAACGTGCGCGGCTGGCCGTGGGCGTCGCTGGTACCGGCCGACTTCAAGCTGCCCGCGGACCCGGACGCGGTCCAGCGGCGCACGCGCGTCCTGACGCCGGAGGAGGCGGCAGCCACCGGGGTGAGCGGGTTCCAGGACGGGATCCAGGGAGGCCTCTGGTACCGCGGTCCGGACGACGTGCTGTACTCGTTCGTATTGCGGCCGCTGCTCCCGGACGAGACGGCGTAGGCCGACACGGCGCCGACGCCCTCGACACGGCGCCGGGCCCAGGCCGATGCGGCGCCGGACGCCCACGCGGCGCCGACGCCCCCGACATGGCGCCGGGCCCCCCGATCAGCCGACGTCCGCGAACCGCTCCCCGGCGTAGTTCACGAAACGCGTCTGCGCCTTCCGGAACCACAGGTCGATCTCGCCGGTGGGGCCGTTGCGGTGCTTGGCGAGCTTGAGCTTCACGACCTCGCCGTCCGTCACCTGGTCGTCGCCGCCGCGCTCCTTCTCGCGCCACAGGAAGATCACCAGGTCCGCGTCCTGCTCGATGCTCCCGGACTCCCGGAGGTCCGACAGGCGCGGCTCCTTCGACTCCCGCATCTCCGGCTGGCGTGACAGCTGGCTGAGGGCGATGACCGGCACCTTGAGCTCCCGTGCGAGCGCCTTGAGTCCGCGCGAGATCTCGGACACCTCCTGCACGCGGTTCGCGTCCCGGGTCGTGGTGGACGACTGCATCAGCTGCAGGTAGTCCACGACCAAGAGGTCCAGGCCGGTCTCCGCCTGGAGGCGACGGGCCTTCGTCCGCAGCTCCATGGTGGTGATGTTCGGCGTGTCATCGATGTAGATCGGCGCCTCCGACAGCGAGTTCATCGCGGGTGCGATGCGGGCGAAGTCGAGCTCCTCGAGGAAGCCCGTGCGCAGACGCTGTGAGTCGATGTTCGCGACCGAGGACAGCAGCCGCAGGACGAGCTGCTCCTTGCTCATCTCCAGGCTGAAGATGCCGACACTCTTCTTGTCGCGCACCGCGGCGTGCTCCGCGATGTTCAGGGCCAGGCTCGTCTTGCCGACGGACGGGCGGGCCGCGACGATCACGAGGTCGCTCTTCTGGAGCCCGGTCGTGAGCTGGTCCAGGTCGTTGAAGCCGGTTCGGACGCCGCTGATCTCGCCGCGATGCGCGTGCAGGTAATCGAGCCGGTCGTAGGCGTCGTGGAGCAGCGACTTGAGCGCCGCGAAGCCGGCCGCCATGCGCCGCTGGCTGACCGCGAACAGCTCCGCCTCCGCGCGGTCGATCGCTTCCTGGACCTCGGCCGGGTCCTCGTAGCCGATGCCGGCGATCTTGCCCGCCGCACCGATCAGGTTCCGGAGCAGCGCCTTGCGCTCGACGATCCGGGCGTACTGGACCGCATGGACCGCGGTGGGCGTCTGGTTGGAGAGGCTGCCGAGGTATGCCCTGCCGCCGACGCCCTCGAGATCCCCGGTGCGTTCGAGCGCCTCGGACACGGTCACGATGTCGATCGGCTCGCGGCGCTCGAAGAGATCCAGCATCACCGCGTAGATCCGGCTGTGTGCCTGGCGGTAGAAGTCCTCCGACGTGAGGAACTCCGCCACCTCGATGACCGCGTCCCGGTCGATGAGGATCGAACCGAGCACAGACTGCTCGGCTTCGACAGATTGCGGCGGCAGGCGATCAATCACGATGCGCGAACACTCCGACGAGCTGGGTCCGGTCCGACGGGCTTGGTCCGGTCCCAGGATGGTCGCCGGGCCGGGCGCCTTTCCGATCCACGAAGGCGGCGGCCGGATGACGGTTCATCCACGGGTTTGCGGCGACTGTGGACGACATGTGGACAGCGGGGAGCTCCGTGTCCCCGGACGCCGGCCAGGGCCGGCGCGACCACTGCCGGGGCCAGCCGCATCACGGGCGTGACTCAGTCCAGGCGGCGGATGACTCCGATGAGCTTTCCCTGGATCCTCACCGACGGATAGAACTGGGGCGGGTAGCTCGGGTTGGCCGGCTGCAGGCGTACCCGGTCCTTCTCCCGGAAGAACCGCTTGAGGGTGACGGCGTTCTCCTCGACCTGCGCGACGACGATGTCCCCGTCCCGAGCGGTCTCCTGCGGGCGGATGACCACGAAATCCCCGTCCGCGATGTGCGCCTCGATCATCGAGTCCCCGCGCACGCGCAGGACGTAGGCGTCGCCCGCCGGCGCGAGGATGTCCGGGACCGCGAGCGTCTCCGAGGCGTCCTGGTATGCCTCGATCGGGCCGCCGGCGGCGATCTCTCCGATGATCGGCAGGGAGTACGTCTCGGTGGGCATGGACTGGGGCGTCAGCTCGCTCGCCAGGCCGAGCCGGAGCGCGGCGGTGGGCGTGAGGCGGATCGCGCGCGACTGTGCCGCGCCGCGGTCGAGGTACCCCTCCCGTTCGAGGACCTGGAGGTGATGGTGAACGGCAGACGTGGAGGCGAGCCCGACCGCCTTGGCGATCTCCCGCACCGACGGCGGGTAGCCCCGCGCGCGGATGGTCGCCGCGATCACGTCGAGGATCTTCCGCTTGCGTTCGGCGTCGTGACGGGTCACCGGGCGCCTCCTTTCCTCGTGCATCATACCGAACGAACGTTCGATGTCAACCCGGCTGCGGGCGGCAGGGGCGGGAATGCGAGGCGGTGCTGATAGACTCGGCTCTCCCGGTGTGCCACGTTCGGCGCCGGATCCAAGAGAGGACCTGGGTTGGCTCGAGCCTCGCGGTCGGACCGCGACGACCGGCAGGAATCGACCGAGCGGCGTCGTGGCAGGCGGCGCGGGCTTCGTCGGCTGCTGGGTGGGGCCGCGCTCCTGCCGCTCGCCAGCCGGGCGCCGGTCTACTTCCGCCTGCTCTGGGAGCTGGCCCGCGACGAGCGCACCCCGCCCGGGCGCAAGGTCCTGCTCGGGGCCGCCCTCGGCTATCTCGCCGTCGGACGCGACCTCGTCCCCGACGACATCCCGATCCTCGGTGGGGTGGACGACCTCGTGGTCGTGCTGCTCGCCGTGGACCTGTTCCTCGACGGAGTGCCCGGCGAGCTCCTCGAGGAGAAGCTCGACCAGCTCGGCATCGACCGGCGGGCGTTCGACGGGGACGTCGCACGGATCCGGCGCTTCACGCCGGGCCCGGTTCGGCGCATCATTCGCCGCGCACCCGGTGCAATCGCCTTCGCGGGCGGCGCGCTGCACCACAGTGGGATCGGACCGAGGGTCCGGTCGTGGATCAACAGAGAGGATTCGATCGCGTGAAGGTGATCCTGACCAGGGACGTGCCGACGCTCGGCAAGACCGGCGAGATGAAGACGGTCGCGGACGGCTACGCCCAGAACTTCCTCATCCCGTCGAAGGTCGCCGTGCCCGCGTCCGGTGGCGCCTACCGCGCGTACCAGCACGACATCGCGAGCCGCGAGGAGAAGCGCAAGCGCGAGCGCGAGGAGGCCGAGATCGCGGCCACCCGCATCGCCAGCACGACCCTCACGATGGGCGTCAAGGTCGGCGAGGGCGGCAAGCTGTACGGCTCGATCAACACCCAGGACATCGCGGATGCCCTCGGGCGCCGCGGGATCGTGGTCGACAAGCACAAGATCGACCTCGACCAGCCGATCAAGGCGCTGGGGACGTACAAGGTGGCGGTCAGGGTGACGTCGGGCATGACGCCCGAGGTCACGATCGTGGTCGAGCCCAAGGGCTGACGGTCCGCCGCCTCGGGCCGGCGTTCGGGCGCACGGCCCGGGGCTCGCTGATCCACGTGGGGATCGAATTCGGGTCCCGCACGCACGGGTTGCCCGCCCGGGTCGAGGTTCGGTCGCACCGGCACGCACGCGGGAGGCGGAGGTGATCCCCACGTGGATGGAGGCCGGCACGTGACTCACTCGGTCGGTCGAATCGCGGGTTCTCGCGCAGTGACGGGGCCTGCACCCCGTGGATCGTGGCCGTTTCCAGCGCGATGGCCCGCCCGATGACTGATATGCCCGCCGATGGCTCGCGAGGTGAGTTGTCGGCCTGCGACGAGTCCGGTGAGGCGACGCCGTCACGCAGGCGCGCGACAATCGCGCGTGTGACGACCCGGACGATCCTGCACGTGGACCTGGACGCGTTCTTCGCGGCGGTCGAGCAGCGCGACCGGCCGGAGCTACGCGGGCGGCCGGTGATCGTCGGCGGTGGCGGGCCGGACCAGCGCGGGGTCGTGTCGGCGGCGAGCTACGAGGCCCGGACGTTCGGCGTCCATTCCGCGATGCCACTGCGGACGGCCGGCCGCCTCTGTCCGCAGGGTGTCTTCCTGCCCGTGGACGGGCGCAAGTACCAGGCGGCGAGCCGCGAGATCATGGCGATCCTCCGCCGCTTCACGCCGATGGTCCAGCCGATCTCCATCGACGAGGCGTTCCTGGACGTGACCGGGTCGCGGGAGCTGTTCGGCGACGGCGAGACGATCGCGCGCACGATCAAGGACACGATCCGCCGCGAGGTGGGGCTGACGGCATCGGTCGGCGTCGCGTCCACGAAGCTGGTGGCGAAGGTGGCCTCGGACCTCCGGAAGCCGGACGGGCTGGTGGTGGTGCCGCCGGGGGAGGAGGCCGCCTTCCTGGCGCCGCTCCCGATCTCGCGGTTGTGGGGCGTCGGCGAGAAGACGGCAGAGGCGCTCCGGGACTTCGGGGTGCGCACGATCGGCGATCTCGCGGCGTTGCCGCCGGACGCGCTGGTGCGTCGGTTCGGCCGGCACGGGGCGTCACTCGTGGAGCGGGCCGTGGGCATCGACCCGGACCCGGTCGCGACCGGCGAGGCCGCCAAGACCATCGGCCACGAGCACACGTTCGACGTGGACACCTCGGACCGCGAGGTGATCGAGCGGACGCTGCTGGGCATGGCCGACGGTGTGGCGGGCCGGCTCCGCTCGTCGGGCATCAAGGCGGCGGCCGTGACGCTCAAGCTGCGCGACTCGAGTTTCATCACGATCACCCGCCAGACGGGCCTGGAACCGCCGTCAGACCTGACCGAGCCGATCTACGAGGCGGCCTTCGGCCTGTTGCGCCGCGAGCTGCACGGGCAGCGCATCCGGCTGATCGGCGTCACCGCGTCCAACTTCCGAGACCGCGAGCAGCTGGCGATGTTCGGCGGCGACGACCCTCGCCGGCACCAGGCCGCCGAGGCGCTCGACCGGATCCGGCGCAAGTACGGCGAGCGATCGATGACGCGCGCCCGCCTGGTGCGCGCCGCGCTCCCCGCCCCGTTCGAGCGGGACCCGATGACCGCGGTCGAGCACCGGGAGGGGTCCCGGGCCTCGGCCGAGGAGCCCGGAGATCGTGACAGCCGAGGTGGCACGGACGTCGTGGAGGATTTCGACACGGACGCTTGACATCGAACACCTGTTCGGTCTAGCGTTGTGTCGAAACGAACACACGTTCGCATCCGGAGTGCCCCCGGGTGACGACGACCCGCCAAGTCAAGGAGACACCACCATGGCGATGGTTCGCGTCGCTCCGGTCAACGTCCAGGTTCGCACCGACTGGTTCAACGGCACCCCGCGCGAGATCACCTGGGGCGAGGACCGGTTGAAGGTCATCCGCCTCGTCGCGGTTCGCGAGGAACGCTCGGCCTATGCCGCCATCACGGGCCCCCGCACCCTGTTCGAGGTGGACACGCCCGGCCTGCGCGTCGCCCTCACCTATCTGCACCGCTCGCGCCGCTGGGCGATCGAAGGACTGGACCAGGCCGCCTGACGCCGCCCGGCGCCGCCCGGCGCCGTTACCAGAGGCGGGGGCCACGGCTCCTCCCCGTCGGCTCCCCGGGGTCGGCTGCGGGGCGGGCGCGGAAGCGCTCGCCCCGCGGGCCACAGGCGGGTGCTCCGAGGATGGGCCGGACGGCCCGGTGATTCGGGGTGGCGGCGGACCGTATCAACACTCGGCCCGCGCCCCTACAATCTGGTGGTGGCCCCGACGACCCCATTTCGCGACCTGACGCTGGACTCCTTCGTGGAGCGGCTGGCGTCGGCAGAGCCGGTGCCGGGTGGCGGCAGCGCAGCGGCCGTGGCCGCGAGCCTGGCCGGTGCCCTGGTGGCGATGGTGTCATCCCTGTCCGAGGGGCGGGTGAAGTACGCGGAGCACGCCGCGCTGTACGCGGAGGTCGGGCCGCAGGCGCGCGCGCTGGCGGACCGGTTCCTGGATCTGGCGGACGAGGACGCAGCGGCGTACGCGGGCTACGGCGCCGCGATGAGGCTGCCGCGTGAGACCCCGGCCGAGCGGGAATCGCGGGCGGCGGCGATTCGCCTGGCCGCCCACGTCGCATCGCGGGTCCCGTTCCGGACGGTCGAGGCGTGCCGGGAGGTCGTGGCCCTGGCCGAGACGCTGGCGGGACGCAGTAACCGCAACGCCGCCTCGGACCTCGAGGTCGCCTGCCTGCTGTCGGTCGCCGCGGCCCGTGCCGCCGCCGCGAACGTGTACGTGAACCTGCCGGCGATCGGGGACGAGCCCGCGGCGAACGACCTCCTGTCGCGGACCGAGTTGCTGGTGGACGAGATCGAGCGCGCGGCCGACCGCACGCGCGAGGCGGTCCGCAGCGGCGACGCCCGCGAGCCGCTGCCGTCCTCGCGGGCGTGACGCCCGGATGACGAGCGAGGGTCCGCGGCTCCTGCTCGGGGCTCCGATCGCCGCCGGGATTCGCGCGACCGTGGCCAGCGACGTGGCCGCCTTCCGCGGCCGGCACGGCCACGCGCCCGGCCTGGCCGTCGTCCTCGTCGGCCGCGACGCCCCGTCCGCCGTGTACCTCAACCAGATCCTCCGCTCCTGCGCGAAGGTCGGGATCGACGGGCGGCTGGTCGAGATCCCCGGGCGCGCGTCGTCCGCCGCGGTCCGGCGCGAGATCGAGCGCCTCAACGCGGACCCGACGGTCGCCGGGGTCATCGTCCAGATGCCGCTCCCCAGGCGCATTCCGCTGTCGGCCGTCATCGACACCCTGGACCCGGCGAAGGACATCGACGGGCTCCACCCGCGCAACGCCGGCCTCCTCACCCTCGGCTACGAGGGCTTCCTGCCGACGACCGCACACGCCGCCGTGGAGATCCTCAAGCGATCCGGGATCCCGCTGGCCGGGCGACGGGTCACGGTGGTCGGGCGGTCGAACGTCGTCGGCAAGCCCGCGGCGCTCCTCCTGCTCCGCGAGAACGCCACCCTGACGATCTGCCACTCGCGGACCGCAGACCTCGCGCACCACACCCGCGACGCCGAGATCGTGGTCGTCGCCGCCGGCGTCCCGGGGCTGATCACCGGGGAGATGCTGACCCCCGGCGCCGTCGTCGTGGACGTGGGCATCAACGTCGTGGGCGACAGGCTCGTCGGTGACGTGGACTTCGATTCCGCGAGCCGGGTCGTCTCCGCGATCACGCCCGTCCCCGGGGGCGTCGGGCCCGTGACCAATGCGCTCCTCCTCACCCACCTCGTCCGCGCGGCCCAGGCGCAGGCCATCGACGGTCGCGCGCGCGGGGCCCTCCAGCTCGCCGGGAGTCACCGATGACCGCCCCCACCACCGCCCCGTTCCCGTCCGACCTCGACATCGCCCGGTCGGTCACGCCTCGCCCGATCATGGACGTCGCCCGCGACCTGGGCCTGCGCGACGACGAGATCGAGCTGTACGGCCGCACCAAGGCGAAGGTCACCCTCGGCGGGATCCGGCGCGTGGAGGCCGCCAACGCCCGCGGCAAGTACGTCGTGGTCACCGCGATCAGCCCCACGCCGCTGGGCGAGGGCAAGTCCACGACCACGGTCGGGCTCGCCCAGGGCCTCAACCGGCTCGGGCACCGCGCGACGGTCACGATCCGCCAGCCGTCGCTGGGGCCGGTGTTCGGCATCAAGGGCGGCGCCGCCGGGGGCGGCTACAGCCAGATCATCCCGATGGAGGACTTCAACCTCCACCTGACCGGCGACGTGCACGCGATCGGGGCGGCCCACAACCTCGCGGCGGCGTTCATCGACAATCACATCCATCACGGCAACGCGCTCGGGATCGACCAGCACAACGTCCTCTGGCCGCGAGTGATGGACATCAGCGACCGGGCGCTGCGCAACATCGTCATCGGGCTGGGCGGCCGGGAGAACGGCTACCCCCGCGAGACGCAGTTCGTGATCACCGTGGCGTCCGAGGTGATGGCGGTCCTCGCGCTGGCCAGCGACCTCCAGGACCTGCGGGCGCGGCTGGGCCGCATCGTGCTGGCCACGCGCAGGGACGGGACTCCGGTCACGGCCGAGGACCTCAAGGTCGCGGGCTCGATGGCGGTGCTCCTGCGCGACGCCCTCAAGCCGAACCTGCTCCAGACGCTCGAGGGCGGCCCGGCGTTCGTCCACTGCGGGCCGTTCGGCAACATCGCCCACGGCAACAGCTCCGTGCTGGCGGACCGGGTCGCGCTCGCCACCAGCGACATCGTCGTGACCGAGGCCGGCTTCGGGGCCGACATGGGCGCCGAGAAGTTCTTCGACATCAAGTGCCGCGCCTCGGGGCTGCGGCCGGACGCGGCCGTCATCGTGGCGACGATCCGGGCGCTCAAGATGCACGGTGGCGTGGGCCGGATCGTGGCCGGCAAGCCGCTCGACCCGGCCCTCCTCGAGGACAACCCCGACGCCGTCCGCCGGGGCGGCGCCAACCTGGCGGCCCAGGTCGGGAACGTGCTCGCGTTCAACGTCCCGGTCGTGGTCGCGATCAACACCTTCCCGACCGACACCCCCGCGGAGATCGAGGCGGTCCGGGAGGTGGCGATGGCCGCCGGGGCCCGCGACGCGGTCGTCGCCCGCCACTTCACGGAGGGCGGCGCCGGCGCGGAGGACCTGGCCCGCGCGGTGTGGGCGGCGGCCGACGCGGGCGCGCCGGACTTCCGGCTCCTGTACCCGGACGACGCGTCGCTGCGCACCAAGATCGAGACGATCGCCGGCCGGATCTACGGCGCCGACGGCGTGGACTACCTGCCGGCGGCCGCGAAGTCGCTGGAGCAGTACGAGGCGATGGGCTTCGGCCAGCTGCCGATCTGCATGGCCAAGACCCAGTACTCCCTCAGCCACGACGCCAAGCTGCTGGGCCGCCCGACCGGATTCCGTATCCCGATCCGCGAGGTCCGGCTGTCGGCCGGGGCGGGGTTCGTGACCCCGATCGCGGGCGACATGCGGACGATGCCGGGGCTCAACTCGCGGCCGGGCGGGGAGCGGATCGACATCGACGCGGACGGGAACGTGGTCGGGTTGTTCTGAGACCCGGGACCCGGGCGTCCGACGGGAATCGCGCCCTCTCGGGGGGTCGCGCCCTCTCGGGGGATCGCGCCTGCGCCGGGATCGCGCCTGCGCCGAGGCCGGGCGGGGTCGGCGCAGGCGCCAGGGCCTCAGGCGCCGAACGTGAACCCGGTGGAGAACACGAAGCACGCCGCCACCACGAACGCGAGGGCGACGCCCAGGACGCCGACGCCCCACATCGACCAGTCGATGGGGCCCAGCACCTCGGCGTCGTGGCCGTGGTCGTCGTGGCCGTGGTCGCCGCCGTGATCCGCGCGGGGCTCGGGCCGGTCAGCGACCGCCTGGGCGGCGTTGCCGCCGGGAGCCTGGGCGGCGTTGCCGCCGGGAGTCTGGGCGGCGTTGCCGCCGGGAGCCTGAGGATCGCTCATCTTCGTGGGGTCGTCACCTCCGGACGCCATTGTCCCATGGCGCCAGCCTAGACTGGAGCCCCATGCTGACGCTCGTCCTGACGCGACACGGACTCACCGATCGATCGGAGCCCGAGCAGCACCTCGGCCAGCGGATCGACATCTCGATCAACGACGCCGGGCGCCGGCAGGCCCAGGCCCTCGCGCGGCGCCTCGCCCCGGTGCGCTTCGACCGCGCGATCACCAGCCCGTTGTTCCGGGCTCGCGAGACCGCGGAAATCGTGGTGCCCGGCGCGCACCTGGAGGCGGATCCGCGCCTGCGCGAGATGGACTACGGGGCGTGGGAGGGCCGGACCTACGCCCAGATCGAGGAGATGGACGCGGCGGTCCGCCGCGACTGGGAGCTGGCGCCGGACCGCTTCGCGTGCCCGGGCGGCGAGTCCGGCAACCAGGTCGGTGATCGCGTCCGCGCGTTCCTCGTGGACCTGCTGGACGAGCACCGGCGGTGGCATGCCAGGGCCTCGTTCCGGGCTGCGACCTCCGGCTGGGGTGCCGCCGCGCCGGCGCCGGAACGGCCGATCCTCGTCGTCGCCCACAGCTCCACGAACCGCATCCTGCTGTGCGTTGCCCTCGGCGTGAGCCTGCGTGACTATCGCCGCCGCTTCGTCCAGGGCCAGGCGAACCTCACCGTCCTGCAGTGGGAGGACGGTGACCAGCCCGAGGACGGACGGGTCGTCGTGCTCAACGACCTCGCGCACCTGCGCGCGCCGGGCGAGGTGCCCTGGAGCCAGACATAGGGGGGCCGTGGGGCCGGATCTACGAGGCCGCGTCCGGGTCCCCGTTCGGGCGGCCCGGCATGCCCAGCCGCCACCACAGCAGCAGGAGCGCACCGGCGACCACGGCGATGGCGATCGCGAGATCGAACGGCTGCAGCATCTCGCGGATGTCCCGCCACCGGGTGCCCAGCTGCACCCCGGCCCAGACGAGGGCGATGGACCACGGCACCGCGCCGGCCGTCGAGTAGGCGATGAACTTCGGGAGTGGCATCCGGGTCACGCCGGCCGGGAACGAGATGAACGTGCGCACGATCGGCAGCAGGCGGCCGAAGAACACGGTCGCCGCGCCGTACCTGGTGAAGAACCGGTCCGCGGCCTCGATCTCGTGGGGGCGAATCAGCAGGTACCGGCCGTATCGCTCCAGGAACGGGCGTCCGCCGTAGGCGCCGATGGCATAGGCGATGAGGGACCCGGCGGTGTTCCCGATCGTGGCCACGACCACGACGATCCAGAAGCTCCACGCGGCGTTCGTGAGCGGCTCGACCGCCGTCGGGCTCGAGACCTGGAACCCCGCGAACGGCAGGATGAGCTCGGAGGGCAGCGGGATCATCGCCGACTCGATCGCCATCGCGATCATCACGCCGACGTACCCCACGGCCGCGTAGAGGGTCTCGAGGAACGGCAGCACGATCTGGTCGATGAACGCGAGCACGAGGGGCGGGGCTCCTTGTCCGGCGAGCGTCGGGACCCGGCGGCCCGTGGGGATGGGGGTCCGCCGAACCGG
>CAVPEU010000022.1:0-111810 GCA_963703575.1 uncultured Chloroflexia bacterium | reverse complement strand
TCGCCACGCCCGCCATCTCCGCCCCGGCGGACGTGATCGTCGGCGAGGGCGACGGCCACGTCGACCTGACGGTCAGCCTGTCCGCGCCGGGCCAGAACGCGGTGTCGGTGGCCTACGCCACGGCCAACAGCACCGCGCGCTCCAGCACCGTCTGCAACTACGACTACGTCGGCGTCAGCGGCACCCTCAACTTCGCGCCCGGCGAGACGACCAAGGTCGTGCGCGTCGACCTCCTCAACTGCGCCGCCGTGGCGGACTTCCGGTCGTTCACGTTCAACCTCTCCACGCCGGTCAACGCGACCATCGCCCGGGCCTCGGCGCGCGTCGGCATCGTCGACAACGACACCCTCGCCGCCACGCCCACGCTGTACGTGCGCGACGCGGTGGTCGACGAGAAGGCCGGCAACGTGAGCATCCCGGTCCTCCTGGGCGGTCCCACGGGCCAGGTCTCGGCCAGCACCGTGACCGTCCACTACGCGACGGGCGACGCCGGGGCGACCGCCGGCTCCGACTACACCGCCACCAGCGGCACGCTCAGCTTCGCCCCCGGCGAGACGGTCAAGAACGTGGTCGTGGCCATCACCGACGACGCCACCACCGAGCCTGCCGAGCGCTTCACGCTGACCCTGAGCAGCCCGGTCAACGCGACCATCGCGGACGGCACGGGGGTGGTCGTCATCGGCGCCAGCGATGCCGCATCCGTCGCCACGCCCGCCATCTCCGCCCCGGCGGACGTGATCGTCGGCGAGGGCGACGGCCACGTCGACCTGACGGTCAGCCTGTCCGCGCCGGGCCAGAACGCGGTGTCGGTGGCCTACGCCACGGCCAACGGCACCGCGCGCTCCAGCACCGTCTGCAACTACGACTACGTCGGCGTCAGCGGCACCCTCAACTTCGCGCCCGGCGAGACGACCAAGGTCGTGCGCGTCGACCTCCTCAACTGCGCCGCCGTGGCGGACTTCCGGTCGTTCACGTTCAACCTCTCCACGCCGGTCAACGCGACCATCGCCCGGGCCTCGGCGCGCGTCGGCATCGTCGACAACGACACCCTCGCCGCCACGCCCACGCTGTACGTGCGCGACGCGGTGGTCGACGAGAAGGCCGGCAGCATGAGCATCCCGGTCCTCCTGGGCGGTCCCACGGGCCAGGTCTCGGCCAGCACCGTGACCGTCCACTACGCGACGGGCGACGCCGGGGCGACCGCCGGCTCCGACTACACCGCCACCAGCGGCACGCTCAGCTTCGCCCCCGGCGAGACGGTCAAGAACGTGGTCGTGGCCATCACCGACGACGCCACCACCGAGCCTGCCGAGCGCTTCACGCTGACCCTGAGCAGCCCGGTCAACGCGACCATCGCGGACGGCACGGGGGTGGTCGTCATCGGCGCCAGCGATGCCGCATCCGTCGCCACGCCCGCCATCTCCGCCCCGGCGGACGTGATCGTCGGCGAGGGCGACGGCCACGTCGACCTGACGGTCAGCCTGTCCGCGCCGGGCCAGAACGCGGTGTCGGTGGCCTACGCCACGGCCAACGGCACCGCGCGCTCCAGCACCGTCTGCAACTACGACTACGTCGGCGTCAGCGGCACCCTCAACTTCGCGCCCGGCGAGACGACCAAGGTCGTGCGCGTCGACCTCCTCAACTGCGCCGCCGTGGCGGACTTCCGGTCGTTCACGTTCAACCTCTCCACGCCGGTCAACGCGACCATCGCCCGGGCCTCGGCGCGCGTCGGCATCGTCGACAACGACACCCTCGCCGCCACGCCCACGCTGTACGTGCGCGACGCGGTGGTCGACGAGAAGGCCGGCAGCATGAGCATCCCGGTCCTCCTGGGCGGTCCCACGGGCCAGGTCTCGGCCAGCACCGTGACCGTCCACTACGCGACGGGCGACGCCGGGGCGACCGCCGGCTCCGACTACACCGCCACCAGCGGCACGCTCAGCTTCGCCCCCGGCGAGACGGTCAAGAACGTGGTCGTGGCCATCACCGACGACGCCACCACCGAGCCTGCCGAGCGCTTCACGCTGACCCTGAGCAGCCCGGTCAACGCGACCATCGCGGACGGCACGGGGGTGGTCGTCATCGGCGCCAGCGATGCCGCATCCGTCGCCACGCCCGCCATCTCCGCCCCGGCGGACGTGATCGTCGGCGAGGGCGACGGCCACGTCGACCTGACGGTCAGCCTGTCCGCGCCGGGCCAGAACGCGGTGTCGGTGGCCTACGCCACGGCCAACGGCACCGCGCGCTCCAGCACCGTCTGCAACTACGACTACGTCGGCGTCAGCGGCACCCTCAACTTCGCGCCCGGCGAGACGACCAAGGTCGTGCGCGTCGACCTCCTCAACTGCGCCGCCGTGGCGGACTTCCGGTCGTTCACGTTCAACCTCTCCACGCCGGTCAACGCGACCATCGCCCGGGCCTCGGCACTTGTCACCATGGGCGAAACGGCGCCCGTATGGGGCCCGCCCGGCGCTCCGACCGGCGTCTCGGCCGCTCCCGGCAACGCCTTAGCCATCGCCCACTGGACCGCTCCGGCGCTCGATGGCAGCAGCCCGTTCACGGATCCGTACTCCTACACCGTCACCTCCACTCCCGGCGGCAGGACCTGCACCTGGACGAGCGGGCCGCTGTCCTGCACGGTCACGGGCCTCGTCAACGGCACGGCGTACACGTTCAAGGTCAGCGCCACCAACGTCGTCGGCACCGGTCCCGCCTCGGCCGCCTCGGCAGCCGTGACTCCGCTGCCCTTCACCGACATCTCGGACTCGATGTTCAAGACCGACATCATCTGGCTCTACAACTCCGGGATCACGAGTGGCTGCAGCGCCACCCTGTTCTGTCCCCTGGCATCGGTCACCCGGGGCCAGATGGCCGCTTTCCTGTCCCGGGCCCTCAGCCTGCCCAACACCGCCACCGACTACTTCACCGACGACAACGGCAGCATCTTCGAGAACAACATCAACCGGGTGGCCGCGGCCGGCATCACGAGCGGCTGCACGGCCACCACATTCTGCCCGGACGCCTATGTCACCCGGGGCCAGATGGCCGCCTTCCTGTCCCGGGCCCTCAGCCTGCCCAACACCGCCACCGACTACTTCACCGACGACAACGGCTCGATCTTCGAGAACAACATCAACCGGGTGGCCGCGGCCGGCATCACGAGCGGCTGCACCCCGACGACCTATTGCCCTGCCGCCAACGTCACCCGCGGCCAGATGGCCGCCTTCCTCCACCGGGCTTTCGGGCCGTAAGGAGCGGGGAGGGGGAGGAAGCAGCCTCTCCACGGCCACCGGCGAGCGCGCAATTCCTCCAGCCGCACAGGCCGCGTCCCCGGCGAGCACGCACGCTCGCAAAGGGGGCATGCTTGGCAGGGAACGGGCACGGTCCAGTGGATGGGGTGCCAAGTGCCCGCGATTGGGGACTGGACGATGCAGTCTGATCGGGCCGACTGGTGCACTGACCGCGCGCGATTGTCCTGGCCCTCGATCCACGCTTGGGGCGTGCTCCTGGTGACCGTCGGGCTTGCGATTGCTGCTTCCGGCTGCGGAAGCGTCCGGCCGACAGCCGCGCCAGCCTCGACCGGGCCGACGGCCCCCACGCCATCACCGCTTGAGTCGGTGTCCGTGCCCGCGGTGCCTCCGTCGCCCATCGCGACCCCACCCCCCGGCTTCGCGGTGCTCGACGGTGTGGCGACCGACGCGGCTCTCGGCCTTCGCCTGCCGGTCGCCGTGATGGTGGACGACAACGTGCCCGCCCGCCCGCAGTACGGGTTCAACGCGGCGTCGATCGTGTACCAGGCGCCGGCGGACGGGGGCGAGGACCGGTACATGATGGTGTTCCAGGAGCAGGATGCGGCGCGGGTCGAGCCGATCCGGAGCGGGCGCCCGTACTTCGTCAACTGGGCATCGGAGTATCGGGCCGCGTTCGCCCACTACGGCGGCGACGCCAAGACGCTCGCGTTCCTGCCGACCATCGCGGGCAAGGTGCTGTACAACGTGGACGCGCTGTTCGGCGCCGGTTCCGTGTTCCACCGCGACAAGGCTCGCGTGGCGCCGCACAACGCCTTCGGGCCGACGGCTGGGATCCGCCAGTTCGCGATCGCGCACGGCGCGCCCGCGGCGATCCCCACGGACGCGGGCTTTCGCCCCTTCGCGGACGACCTGTCCGCGGACCAGCGTCCCACGAAGGGCTCGATCAGGATCCCCTACAACCGCGGAGCGACGAGCTACGCCTACGACGCGAAGTCCAACGCCTACCTGCGGTCCGTCGCGGGCAAGCCGCAGATCGACGCTGCCGGCGGCAAGCGCGTCACCGCTCGCAACGTGGTCGTGCTGTTCATGCGCCTCTCGATCGATCCGGAGTCGGAGCCCGGCCACCACCGTCCCGTTCTCGACCAGGTCGGGAGCGGCAAGGCCCTCGTGTTCCGCGACGGCCGGGTGATCGCGGGTACCTGGCGCAAGGACACCGCCGCCGGTCTCACGCGTTTCTTCGACAGCTCGGGGACGGAGGTCACGCTTGTGCGCGGCCGCATCTTCATCCAGGTCGTGGAGAACGGCACCAACGTCACCTACGACGCCAAGGGATAGCGCACGCGGCGCCGGCTCCCCGAGCACGACGGCGGACCACCCAGTACTTTCGGTTGGTGCCCCGTGGGACTCGCGGGTGGCAGCATCGCTTCCGTGCAGCGCGTATCTGCGGCGATCCGCCGCTCCGTCACAGGGCGTCGCGGGTCGGCTTCCGCGACCCGCCTGCACAGGCTGGCCTTCGCGGGCGGCATGCTCGCCCTCGCGCTGGGCATCGTGGGCTGGGCGATCCAGGGCGGCCCCAGGTCCCTCGGCGATGTCATGATCGTGCTCGACCTCACGATCGGGGGAACGGTCCTGGTGACCGCTGCCCTCGTGGGACGCGCCAGGGCGGCCGAGTCCCGCCTGGCCGGCCAGCTCCGGGTGCTCCAGCTCGCGGCACGCCGGATGAGCACGAGCCTGACCTACGAGGAGGTGGGCCGCGCCGTCGTCGAGGAGACGCAGCGGGTCATCGAGTACCACAACGCGCGGGTCTACCTGCTGGAGGAGCCGGACGAGCTGGTGCCGGTGGCGTTCGAGGGGCGGGTCGGCGCCTACGAGAAGGTGGACCTCGCGATCCTGCGGGCGAAGGTCGGCCAGGGGTTCACGGGCTGGGTCGCCCGCTACGGGCAGCCGCTGCGCGTGGACGACTGCAAGGCCGATCCACGGGGCATGACGATCCCCGGCACGGACGAGGTGGACGAGTCGATGCTCGTGGTGCCGATGCAGCACGACGACCGCCTCATCGGCGTGATCACGCTGTCCAAGCTGGGCCTGTTCCAGTTCGATGACGACGACATGCAGCTGCTCACGATCCTGGCGGACCAGGCGGCCACCGCGTTCTCGGGCACGACCCATCTCGCGGAGACCCGGCGGCTGGCCGCGGAGCTGCGCCAGCTGCTGGACATGAGCAGCGCGCTGTCGAGATCGCTGGATCCACACGCCGTGGCAAGCCTGATGGCCGAGCACCTGGCCCGCGCCGTGGGTGCGGACCAGGCGCAGATCAGCGACTGGGATCGGGCCAACGACCGGCTCCGGACGCTGGGGGCGTTCCCGCAGGCCCGGCAGGGGGCGCTCGATGCCTTCTACCCGCTGGCGCCGTACCCGCTGACCCGGCGCGTCCTCGAGGAGGGTGGGATCGCCGTGGTGGACGCGGACGACCCGGGCGCGGACCCGGCGGAGGCGGCCCTCCTCCGCGGTGAGGGGATGCGCGGCCTGGTGATGCTGCCGCTGGTCGCGAAGGGGGAGGCGATCGGGCTGGTGGAGCTCACGTCGCGCGGCCGGCCGGTCGGGGAGTCGGCTCCGCTCACGCTGGTCCGGACGATGGCCCACGAGGCCGCGATGGCGCTCGACAACGCGCGCCTCTACGAGACGGCCCGGAACCTGGCGGACCGCGACCCGCTGACGGGCTTCTTCAACCACCGGTACCTGCACGAGCGACTGGCGGAGGAGGTGGTGCGGGCCGTGCGCACCCGGCGTCCGCTGAGCGTGGTGATGCTGGACCTCGACGACTTCAAGCTGGTGAACGACACGTTCGGGCATCTCTACGGCGACCGGGTCCTGGCGCACGTCGCGGACCTGATCCGGTCCACGCTGCGCGGGTCGGACGTCGCGGCTCGCTACGGTGGCGACGAGTTCGCCCTGATCCTGCCCGAGACGGGTGCCGGCGAGGCGGCCCGTGCGGCGGAGCGCATCCTCGAGGCGTTCCGCGCCTCGCCGTTCGCGGCGGACGGCCGCCAGCCGTTCCCGATCGGCGCATCGATCGGCATCGCGACCCACCCGCGGGACGGCCGCTCCGCCACGGACCTGATCGCTGTCGCGGATGCCGGCCTCTACGGTTCGAAGGATGCCGGTGGGAACCGCGTGACCGCGGGCGACGATGCGGTGCCGGGGACCTTGGTCGTGGTGCCGGGGATCGCGGCCGTGGCGCCGGGGATCACGGTCCTCGCGCCGGGGACCGCGGTCGTGGCGCCGGTGACCGCGGTCGTGGCGCCGGTGCCCGGGCCGCTGGGCTCGAGGGGGCACGGCGAGCGCCCGGAGCCGGGGTCGGCGGCGGGCGCTGCGGTGTGGTTCCGTGAGGCCTGAGCCGGTACGGAAGTACCAGGACTCGCTCGCCGACAGTACTGGCGACCCGTCTTGTCGAGTCGGGGGCGCGGCCCCATGCTAGCGCCGACGGTGAGATTCCCAGGACGCGACGCCGACGACCCGGGGCGACGCATCGAACTGCGTGCCCTGGCTCGGCGCCCCCTCGTCCTCCTGTTCCTGGCCCTGGGCACGATCGAGCTGCTGCGGCTGATCGTCGATCCCGGCCCCATCGACGTCGTGGTCCTGGTGCTGGTCGCCCTGGTCGGGCTGGCCGCCCTGCGCGACCGGGACAGCCTGGGCAGCCTCGAGGGCGCCCGGCGCTCTGAGGCGGAATCATTCGCCCGGATCCTGCGCGGGCTCGCCCGGTCCGTGTCGCCGGACGCGATCGTGGCGGCCATCGTGGAGGAGCTGGGCTCCGGCACGGGCGCGGATCACGTGGCGGTCGTCCGTCGCCGCCCGGACGCCCGCTATCTCGAGGCGATCCTGTCGCCCACGCGTCCCGGCGCGCCCACGTCACGCACCACGCTGCCGCTGTCCGAGCTGGAGGATCCGGCCGAGGACGAGGCGCTCTCGAGCCTGGCCGTGGCGGCGTCGCGCGGCCGGCGCCTGACCGCCGTGCGGATCGAGCCCGACCCGGGTGGCGATCCGCAGCTGGTGCCGCTGGGGATCGCCGCTGACCGGCTGGGCGCGCGGAGCGGCCTCTCGTGGGGGACCGGCACGTGGCGCGAACGCGAATACGAGACGGGGGTCGAAGCCATGCCCGAGACCGCGGCCGGGACAGCGGCGACCGCGGCCGGGTTGGAGCGCGAGGGCACGGCCGTCGCGACGCTGGTACGGCGCCCGCGACGCGCCGGCCTGGTCGCCCACGCGACGCCCGCGCGCGAGGGGTCCGCGCAGCGGATCGCCGACCGGATCGCGGACCGGCTGCGGGACGCGTACGGGTTGAGCAACCTGCTGGCCGCGCCGCTCCGCGTGGACGGCCGCGTGGAGGGTGCGATCGTCCTGTCGCGGCGCCGGAGCGGGGCATGGTCGTCCAGCGCCCACCAGTTCCTGGCCGCGGCCGCGGTCGAGGCGTCCGCGGCCCTCGCGCGCGTCTACTCGCTGCGCGACGCGGAGGCGCGCGCGACGACGGACGCGCTGACGGGCCTGCCCAACCGCCGCTACTTCGACGAGTACCTGGGGCTGCTGGCCCGGCGCCGCCGCGCGGAGGACCGCGTGGGTGTGCTGATGATCGACATCGACTGGTTCAAGAAGCTCAACGACACCTTCGGCCACGGGGTCGGCGACCACGTGCTGCGGGACGTCGCCCAGGCGATCGCGGGAGCCGTGCGCGAGGACGACGTCCCGTCACGGTTCGGAGGCGAGGAGTTCGCGGTCCTGCTCAGGAACCCCAGCCCCGAGATCGCGCTCGAGGTGGGGGAGCGCGTCCGGCGCGCGGTGAGCTCGCTGGACCTTCGCAAGCTCGGGGTGCCGGGGGTGAGCGTCTCGGTCGGGGTGGCAGTGGCGCAGTCGCCGGAGACTCCGCTGGATGTCGTGCTCGAGGACGCGGACCGGGCGCTGTACCGCGCGAAGCGGAGCGGTCGCGACCGGGTGGTCGTCGCATAGGGGTCGTCCGTCGTCCCTTCGCCGCATACGGGTCGTGGTCGTCGCACAGGGTTCGTCGTCCGTTCGTCGTCCGTTCGTCGTCCCTTCGCCGTCCGTCGTCCCTGGCGCGTTCGCTCGGGCCGCGGTGCCCGCGCCCGCAACGTTCGGTCCCCCGCAACGTTCGGTCCGAGGAGTTCGCCAATTGCCAACCAGCAGGGCGCTCGTCGAAGGTCGGTACCGGGGCGCGCCGGGACAGGCACGGATTCACGCACGGGGCCGCGTCCTGGCCAGCGAGTGAGCTCCGGACCTTCGCCGCATGCGGACCGGGTGACGCAATTGGCGAGGATTCCCTGACGAGCGCCAACCATCGCGGCAGATGACCGGAATCGGGGACCGCTGCCGGGACTCGGGGACCGCTGCCGGGACTCGGGGACCGCTGCCAGGACTCGGGGACCGCTGCCAGGACTCGGGGACCGCTGCCAGGACTCGGGACCGCTGCGGGTTGCGGGCACCCGCGCCCACTCGAACGGCTCGTACCATGCGGGCATGCCCGAGCACCCGGACCGCGACGCGTCCCGACCCGCGGCGGACCCCCGACCCGCGGCGGACCCCCGACCCGCGGCGGACCCCCGACCCGCGGCGGACGATCCCCAACCCGCAGACGACGCCCCCGACCCCATCCCGGACGACACTCCGACCGGGGCCCACCCGATCAGCAACGGCGACCTGGCGCGCATCTTCCACGAGATCGGCGACATCCTCGAGGTCAAGGGCGAGCTGGTGTTCAAGACCGTTGCCTACCATCGCGCCGCGGACGCGATCGCCAGGGCCCCGTTCGATGTCGCGGAGGCGTACGGCGCCGGCGACCGGCGGCCGATCCCGGGCGTGGGCCGGGCGATCGGTGACAAGATCACGGAGCTGGCCACGACCGGGCGAATGGCGCTCCACGAGCGGCTCCGCACGGAGATTCCGGCCAGCCTCGTGGAGCTGCTGCAGATTCCGGGGGTCGGGCCCAGGACGGTGCGCCTCGTCTGGGACGGGCTGGGGATCGAGAACCTGGAGGACCTGCGCCGGGCGGCCGAGGCCGGCCAGCTGCGCGCCCTGCCGGGGGTTTCCGCCACCACGGAGCAGCGGATCCTCGAGGGGATCGCGCAGCTGGAATCGCGGCCGCGCCGGCTCCTGCTGAACCGTGCCCAGGCGCTCTCGGACGACCTGGCCGCGCGGCTGGCCGGCGTCCCGGGGGTTCGCCGCATCGTCCAGGCGGGCTCACTGCGCCGCCGCCGCGAGACGATCGGGGACCTGGATCTCCTCGTGGAGACGGACGCGCCCCAGGCGGTGATCGACCGGTTCGTCCACCTGGGCGAGGTGGACCAGGTGCTGTCCGCCGGCAAGGCGAAGGCGAGCGTGCGACTGATCCGGGGGCCGCAGGTGGACCTGATGGTGATGCCACCGGGTCAGGCGGGCACGTACCTGGTCCACTTCACGGGCTCCGCGGCGCACAACGTCCACCTCCGCGGGATCGCGCGCGACCGGGGCTGGAGCCTGTCGGAGAAGGGCTTCCTGCGCCTGGACGAGAATGGGCAGCCCGCGACCGGAGAGGCGGCCGACCTGCGCACGTTCCCGGACGAGGCGGGCGCCTACGGCTTCCTCGACCTGCCGTTCATCGAGCCCGAGCTCCGCGAGGACCGGGGCGAGATCGAGGCCGCGCGCGCGGGCCGGCTGCCGGCGCTGGTCGTGCGCGCGGACCTGCGCGGGGACCTCCACAGCCACTCGGACTGGAGCGACGGGGTCCACCCGATCGAGGCCATGGCGGAGGCCGCCCGCCGGCTCGGGTACGCGTACCAGGTGCTGACCGACCACACGCAGAGCCTGGGGATCGCGCACGGGCTGGACCCCGACCGGGTGGCGTCGCAGCGCGCGATCATCGCCGCGCTGAACGCCCGGTTCGCGGCGGAGGAGGCGGCCGGCACGCTGCCGCCGGGTGCGGATCCGGGCGGTTTCCGGCTGCTCCACGGCTGCGAGCTTGAGGTCCGCGCCGACGGGCGCCTGGACTACGAGGACGACCTGCTCGCCCGTTTCGACCTCGTGGTCGCCTCGGTGCACGTCGCCCGGCGCCAGTCCCGGGCGGAGCTCACCGGCCGCACGCTGACCGCGATCCGCAGCCCGCACGTGGACGTCATCGCCCACCCGGCCGGCCGGATGATCCAGTCCCGGGACGACCTGGACCTCGACTGGGACGCCGTGCTGGAGGCGGCGGCCGCCACCGGGACCGCGCTGGAGATGAACGGCTCCCCGCATCGCCTGGACCTTGCGGCCGAGCGCGCCCGGCGGGCCGTGGAGGTGGGCTGCCTGCTCTCGATCGACTCCGACGCGCACCGGACGGAGGAGCTGGAGGACGTCCGCTGGGGCATCGACCAGGCACGGCGCGCGTGGGTGGAGCCCCGCAACGTGCTCAACACGCGGAGTCGGGACGCGCTGCTGGCGTGGGTGGCCGGCAAGCCGTCGCGGGTCTGATCTGTCGCGGGCCCGTCGGGGGCCCGTCGCGGATCTTTCGCGGGCCCGTCGCGGCCGGTGGCGGCCCCTCTCGCCCCGGCGCGTCGCGGCCCGGCGCGTTCCGCCGCCCGCACCACCGGCGCGCCCCGCCGCCCATACCGCCGGCGGCCCACGGGTCGACGTACCATCCCACGCGATGGATCCCCGGGACGAGTCGCTGGTGTTCGCCCGCCGCGAGCTGGTGCTGGTGGCCGCGGTGCTGGTCACGCTGGCACGAGTGGTCGGGCGCGACGACGCGTTCCTGCTCACCGCGATCCTGCCGCTCGTCGTCCTGGCGGCCGGAACCGGCGTCCTGGGCGGCGGCGAGGGCCGCGCCCGGCCGTTCGAGGCGGTGCTGGTCGCGGCGGTGCTCACCGGTGGCTCCGCGGCGGCGCTCCAGCTCGTGCCCGCGGGTCTCGCCCTGGTCCCCGCCGTCGCCGGGTTCGCGCTCCTGTTCGACCGCGTGCTGGCGCTCGAGATGCGGCTGCTGGGGCAGACGAGCGGGGCCACCGAGTCCGATCGCTCGAGGCTGCTGCTGGCGGCGGTCGTCACCGCGTTCATCGCGTTCACCGGGATCGCGACGCTGGTCCCCGGCGGGCTGGCCGAGCCCGGGGGCTCGGTGGCCGGTTCCACGTCGGCGCTGACGGAGGGCTGGCTCGCGGTGCTGGCGATCGACGATGCCCTGATCGCGCTGCTGCTCGGCTACCGGGTCGCGACGTTCCGGTACGGGACGGCGCGGGACGCCGCCCGTTCCGCCCTCACCTACGCCATCGTGATCGCGATCGCCGCCGGCGCGGTGCGCGCGATCGACCTGCCGCTGCTGGTGGGGCCCGCCGTGCTGACGCTCGTGTTCTATCTCTGGGATGGGCTGCACGGGACCGCCCCGGCCCGGCGTCGGGACCCGCGGTTCCTGTGGGAGACGATCCTGCTGGTCGTGCTCGCGATCGTCGTCGTCGCCTGGAACCTGCGCCTCCGTGCCTGACCCGGGGACGCGCCTGACCCGGGGACGCGCCTGACCCGGGGACGCGCCCACGGGGACGCGCCCCGACGCGGCGAACACCCCGTCGTTTGACGCCGGGGTCCCCGGATGATAGAAACACGTGCCCGGGACCGACACTGGTTCGGCGCGTCCGACGGCGCCCAGTTGCGTCCAATGACGTCCCGATTGCCCGTCGCGTCCCGATGGACCGAAAGGAACACCATTCCCGTGACCTTCCCCGAGATCGAAGCCGCCGCCCAGACGCCCGCCGGCCAGACGCGGCTCCGGCGCCAGCTCGCCGAGCAGGCCATCGCGCACGCGACCGCGGCCAACTGGGCCGAGGCGGCCGAGACGAACCGGCGCCTCATCGAGATGGGGCAGGACTCCGAGGCCGAGAACCGCCTGGCCAAGGCCCTGTGGGAACTCGGCGAGCTCGGCGCCGCCCGGGAGCACTACCAGAAGGCGCTTGCGCTCGATCCGACGAACCGAATCGCCGAGCGCAACATCGACCGCCTCAAGGTCCTGCTCGTCGAGGCCGGCGAGAAGACCGTCCCGGCCAAGCCGGGCTCCAAGGCGCCGGTGAGCATCTTCGTGGAGGAGACCGGCAAGACCGGCTTCGCGCATCTCACGAACCTCGCCCGCCCCACGGAGCTCGCGCAGGTCAACCCGGGCGACGCGGTCGAGCTGATCCCGGAGGCCAACCGCCTGATCGCGATCAGCAACGGGGTCCGGATCGGGGTCGTCGAGCCGCGGGTCGCGGCGCGCCTGCTGAAGCTCATCGCGGACGGCAACAAGTACCTCGCGGGCGTGACCTCGCTGGGTGACCGTGACGTGCGCCTGATCATCCGCGAGGTGTTCCAGGACCCGCGTAACTACGGCAAGGTCAGCTTCCCGACCGCCGCCAAGTCCACGGACCTGCGCCCGTACACCAAGGGCACGCTGGTCCGCGAGGACGAGGAGCTCGAGGAGGATCTCGAGGACGACCTCGAGGACGAGGAGATCGAGAACCTCGACCAGGTGCTGCCGCCCGAGGAGACGACGGACGAGGCGTTCGTCGAGGAGACCGACGAGCTCGAGGAGCCGTAGACCGCCTTGGGTGGACGCCCATGGGCGGGCGACCACGCGGCGAGCCGTCGCCGGCGAAATCCGCGGGCTGGCCCGCCCGGCGCGTCGTCTGCGACAATCCGTCGATGGCCGGCCGTGCCCTGCTCCTGCGTGCCGAACCCGGGTTCAGCCTCCCCGCATTCGAGCGCTTCGGGCCGCCCCCGCCCCCGGCGCTGATCGCCGCGCGGCTGGACGCGGCCTCCGCGCCCGGCGACATCGTCCTCGACCTGTTCGGCCGCGGTGGCTGGGTGGCGCGGGCCGCCATCGACCGCCAGCGCAAGGCCGTCAGCCTCGAGACCACGCCGCTCGACCGCCTGCTGGCCGAGATCGTCCTCCGCCCGCCGGACCTGCGCCACCTCGACGCCGCCGTCCAGGCGCTCGCCGCCTCGGCCCGCCGGGAGTCCAGCCTCAAGGCCTCGATCTCCGACCGGTTCGCCAGCCGGTGCGCGACCTGCGGCCGGCCGGTCGTGCTGGACGAGGTGACGTGGGCGGTCGAGTCCACCGACGAGGACGGCCTCCCGGCCGGGCGGCGACCGATCCGCAAGCACTATCGCTGCGCCGTGTGCCGCGATCAGCTCGGCGGCGGCGAGCTCCGCCAGGCGCCGCCCGACGCGGAGGACCTGGCGCGCTCCGGCGACCCCGAGGCGGACGACGCTCGCCCGCGGCTGGAGGATCGCTTCCCCGTCCTTGAGGGGGGCGAGTCCCTGCCCGGCGAGCTGCTGGACCTGCACACGCCGCGCCAGCTGGCGGCGCTGGCCGCGATTCTCGAGCGCGTCGAGGGAGATCTCCGCGCCGCACCGATCGCGGCCGCCCTCCGCCTGGCCCTCGTCCACGCCCTCTCCCCGGCCAGTCGCCTCGCGACCTCGCCTGGCCGGGTCGCCCCGCTCCGGATCGCCGCCGGCCACGTGAGGACGCCCACCGGTGCCACCTTCCGCGAGCGCAACCCGTGGGTGGCATTCGAGGATGGCGTCCGCCTCGTGCGCGGCTTCGTCCAGCGCCTGGAGAGTGGCGCCTGGGGCCCGGTCCCCGCCCGCCTCGGCGACGACCTGCGAAGCCTGGTGGAGGGCTCGGCCACCGCGGTGCTCAAGCTCGGCACGCCGGCCTCGCTGGGGGCGCTCCAGCTGGAGATGCAGCACCTCGCGGGCTCCGCCCTCCGGCCGCGGGTTCGCCTCGTGCTCGGCATGCCGCCCCTCCGCCCGGTGGCCGACCGACTCGCCTGGTCCTACCACGCGACGGCGTGGGCCCTGGGCCGGGAGGCGGCCGCCACCCTGCCGCTGGAGCCGCTGTTCGGCCAGGCGGTGCGGCCGTCGTGGGGCTGGCAGGCGACGACCCTCACGCGCGCCCTGCGCGGCGTCGAGCCCGTGCTCGCCCGGGACGCGCGGGTGGTCCTGCTGCTGGAAGGCGACGGACCCGAGGGGCTGGTGGCCACGGTGCTGGGCGGGATCACGGCGGGGTACCGGCTGGCGGCGGCACGCCTGCCGGATGCCGGGCGGCCCGAGGGCGGCGTGGTGGAGCTGGTGCCGCCGGGCTCCGGTGCGGTGCCGGGCGGGCCGCGCACGCGCGCGAACGTGGCGCTGGAGCCGCTCCCCGGTGGCGCCGGCGATCCGGACGTCGTCAGCGTCGATCGCGTGTTCGCGCCGCCGGAGCGGATCCCGAACGCGCCGTTCTCCGCCCCGGACGCGGCGCGGGTCGTGGTCGAGGCGACGGTCGAGGTGCTCAAGCTGCGCGGCGAGCCGGTCGGCTTCGACGGGCTGCTGGGCGAGATCCTGGTGGGCCTGGATCGGGCCGGGCACCTCCGCCGGCTGGTTCGGCCGCCGGCGACGAGCGAGCCGGCCGCGGGAGAGCCTGCAGCGGGAGAGCCGGAAGCGGCCAGGCCGGCTGCGGGAGAGCCGGCCGCGCCCCAGGTGGCCGCGGACAAGCCGACAGCGGCCAGGCCGGCCGCGGCCCAGGCGGCCGCGGACAAGCCGACCGTGGCCGGGCGTGCCGGCGACGGGGCCCCGGCATCATCGGCGGTGGTCCCGCCCGCCGCCGCCCGGCCACGCCGGCCCGCCGCCGCGCCCCCCACGCTCGCCGCCGCGCCCCCCACGCCCGCCGCCGACCACGTGGACCGGCTGCTGTCCCTCGTCCGTGATGCCCTGGCCGGCGCCGAGGGGCGGCGACTGCTGCGCCTGGACGGGGACCGCTGGTGGCTGGGCGAGCGGGCGGACCGTGACGGCGCGGCCGTCCCGCTCGCGGACCGTGTCGAGTGGGCGGTCTACAGCCTGCTGTCCACGGCGGGCCCGCTGTCCGAGTCCGCCTTCCTGGACCGGATCGCGGGGCTGTTCACGGGCCCGGACCTGCCGGACGAGGCACTCGTCCGGGCCTGCCTGGACAGCTACCGGAGCCTGGCCAGCACGCCTGAGCGCCTGTTCACGGCCGACGACCTCGTGCGGCGCAGCCGGGAGCACGGCGAGCAGGTCGCGCGGCTCGTGGACCTCGGCCATCGTCTGGGGTTCGCGTGCTGGATCGGCGCTCGCCAACAGTCCCGCCGGCTCGACGGCGTCCCGCTCTCGGACCGTCTCGATGACCGGGAGCTGGCCGGCCCGCCGTACCTGGGGCGGGTTCGGGCCGAGGACCTCGAGGAGGTCGACGTCATCTGGTACGTCCGCGGCCGGATGGCGTTCCTGTGGGAGGTCGAGTGGACGGCGATGCTCGGCGATACCGTGCTCCGCCGCCACGCTCGCATCCCGGCCGACGAGCGCCTGGTCCGTTTCCTCGTCGTGTTGCCCGAGCGAGCCGAGCTCGTGCGCTACAAGCTCGAACGCTCGCCCCTGCTCCGGGCGGAGCTGGAGGCTGGGGCCTGGCACATCCTGAAGGCCAACCACCTGCGCGACTGGGCCGACCGCGACGACGTCGCGCTGGCGGACCTGGAGCCGCTCCTCGGTCTCGACCCCGCCGTCGAGCGCACGGGCGACCAGCTGTCGCTGTTCAGCGGCTGACGCCGGGCGTGCCCGCGGCTCGCCGGGGTGTGTGCCCGCGACTCGCCGGGTGTGCGCGCGGTGCCGGCGGAGCGTTGGGGTGCCGGCGGAGCGGAGAGCTGGTCAGATGCCAATCAGCAGGGCGGTCGTCACGGGCCCTGGCATTGGCGCGAGCCGGTCGCCGCGTGCGGCGAGGACGTGACCGCGGGCACGTCCGCCACATTCGGTCGTGCGTCCGCAATCGTCAAGGACCCCCCGCCGAACGCCAATCACGACGACATCTGTCCGAAAGGACCGGGCGGGCGCCGGCTCCGCGGCAGCACGCCGGCTCCGCGGCAGCACGCCGGCTCCGCGGCAGCACGCCGGCTCCGCGGCAGCACGCCGGCTCCGCGGCAGGGCGCTAGCTGTCGAACCCGATCCCGAGCGTGTCCATCGTGCGCAGGAACAGTGACCGCCGGCCCTCGTTGGCGTCGGCGCGGATCACCGCGCGCCGCATCAGCTCGACCACCGGTGTCCGGACCGGTTCGGGCGGGATCGGCACCGGCGCGGATCGCACGAGGCGCAGCTGCAGCAGCGGCGAGTCGGGCCGTAGCAGCCGGTCGCGGAGGATGCCGGCCGCCCAGCGTGTCGAGCCCACCCCCAGGCCGGTGTACCCCAGCGCGTAGTGGACACGTCCGCCCATCGTCTCCCCGAAGGTGACGGTGAACCGGGTCGTGGTGTCGATGGCGCCGCCCCAGCGGTGGTCGAACCGGATGCCGCGCAGCTGCGGGAACGCCTCCTCGAACTGCCGCGCCAGGAGGTCGAAGGTCCGGGGACGCCGGTCGTGGGCGGGCACCACGCGGTTGCCGGGATGGTAGATGGCGTCGTACCCGCCCCACAGGATGCGGTGGTCCGCCGTCTGGCGAAAGTAGTGGAACTGGTTCCCGGCGTCTGACATGCCTTCGCGCCCGTGCCAGCCGATGGCCTCGCGCTGCGCCGGCGACAGGGGCTCCGTGACCAGCACGTAGTCGTACACGGGCACGAACAGTGGGACCAGCCGCCGCAGCCAGCCGCTGGACGCGGACGTGGCCACCACGACGTTGGAGGCCTCGACCACGCCACCGCCCGCGACGTCGACCCGCACCCCGCCGGGCCGGCGCCTCAGCCCGACCACGCGGCTGCCCTCGGCGATCAGCGCGCCCCGTCGCTCGGCCGCCGCCCCCAGCCCCCAGGCCAGCCTGGCGGGATTGAGCATCACGCACTGGTCCGGGCCCGCGCGCACGCCGGCCAGCCAGCGCGGAGAGTGCACGGTCGCCTGGATGGCCTCGCGGTCCAGGAGCTCCACGTCCACGCCGTGCCGGCCGGCGAGCTCGGCGTAGTCCCGCAGCGCCTCCACCTGGTACGGCGCCGTGGCCACGTCCAGGGTGCCAGTCGCCTCGAGCTCGCAGTCGATCCCCTCGGTCCGCACGAACTCGACCAGCTCCGCGAGGTTCGCCACCCCCTCGCGCTCGAGGATGTCCACCTCATCGGGGAAGTGGAGCAGCGCGTTCGCCAGGCCGTGCGTCAGCGACGCCGCGCAGAAGCCGCCGTTGCGGCCGCTTGCCCCCGCGCCGACCCGGTCCGCCTCGAGGACCACCACTCGCAGCGCCGGGTCCGTGTCCAGCAGCCGGATCGCCGTCCACAGGCCGGTGAACCCCGCGCCGACGATCGCGACGTCCGCCCGGATGGCCCCGCGCAGCGACGGTCGGAGCCGGCCTGGGTCACCCGTCGTGAACCAGAAGCTGCCGCCGGCCGGAGCGTGCGGCGGGTCGGCGGTGAGCGCGTCCGTCATTCGTGCCATCGTAGCCCAATGTACGCGGAATGACCGCCTCATGAGGTCACGATGTGCGGGATTCGTGTATTCCGTCACATTCTGGAACGAAATTCGTGTTGACGACGCGATGGCGCGTGTGGCACGATCCGGGCATCCGTTCCGCTCCCCGCAACCGGCGTCCCGGGATGTGCGACATCTCCCGGCTGCGGGCGTGGATCCCCGCCGTCGCCGCCGGCATGCGGCGTCCGCCCGCACGGGCCCGCGGGGTCGCAGCCTGGAGGCATCATGACCGCACAGCCCGTCGCCCACACCACGCCCAGGCTCCCTCGCGAGCGGCAGCTCGCGATGTACCACCGCGCGCTGGGGACGCTTCCCGGTGGCACGAACTCCAACTTCCGGGCGTGGGGCGAGGACACGGTCTACGTGGATCGCGGCAAGGGCGGTCGCGTGTGGGACCTGGACGGGAACGAGTACGTCGACCTGCGCATGGGCTATGGGCCGGTGATCCTGGGCCACGGCGATGACCGCGTGGACGACTACGTCAACGAGCGGATGCGCCGGGGCGTGAGCTTCTCCCTGACCAGCGAGGACGAGGTTCGCGCGATGGAGCTCGTGAAGGAGCTCACCGGCTGGGTGGACATGGTCCGCATGACCGTGTCCGGCACCGAGGCCACGATGCACGCGATGCGCGTGGCGCGTGCCTTCACGGGCCGGACCAAGATCGTGAAGTTCGAGGGCCAGTACCACGGCGTCCACGACTACGCGCTGATCAGCGTGACGCCCAACGACATGGCGGACCTGGGCGACCAGGACAACCCGGTCGGCCTTGCCTGGGGTCGCGGCATCCCGGATGCGGTCGCGAAGACGATCGTGCCCGCCCGCTACAACGACACCGCGTTTCTCCGGCGCCTGTTCGAGCGAGACGGCGGGGACATCGCCGCGATCATCGTCGAGCCGGTCCTCGGCAATGCCCAGGGCATCATGCCCAAGCCGGGCTTCCACCAGGCGATGCGCGCCCTGACGGAGGAGTTCGGGATCCTGCTCATCTTCGACGAGGTGAAGACGGGGTTCCGGTTCGCCAAGGGCGGCGCGGCCGAGTTCTTCGGCATCCGGCCGGACCTCGTGACGTACGCCAAGGCGATGGGCAACGGCTACCCGGTCGCGGCCTTCGGTGGGCGGCGCGAGATCATGGAGATGCTGCCGTCCAAGGTCAGCCACGGCGGCACCTACGCCGGCAACCGGGTCGCCGCCGCGGCGGCCGTCAAGACGCTGGAGATCCTCCGGGACACGGATGCCTTGGCCACCATCCACGCCACGGGCGCGAAGATCCAGGCCGGGCTCCGGTCGCTGCTCGATGCGAAGGGCCTCGCCTACCAGATCACCGGTCATCCTTCGATGTTCGGGATCATGTTCACGGATACCGTCCCCAGCGAGTACCGGGACTGGGCGAGCACCGATCACCAGCTGTACGACGCGATCGCGGTGGGCATGCATGCCCGGGGCGCGATGCCGGAGCCGGACAGCCGGGAGCCGTGGTTCGTGTGCGAGGCGCACGCGCAGGGCGACACCGTGGACCGCATCGTCTCGATCTTCGGCGACTCCCTGGACGCCGCCCTCGAGGCGCGGGCCCGCGGAGAGCTCGACGCCCCGGCCCACTGACGGCGGGAGGAAGACCCCAGATGACGCTCGACGGGGATGCGGTCCGGTCGGTGGATCGGGCGGCGTCCCTGCTGCTGGCCCTTGGGGAGAGCCACGGCGAGGCCGGCGTGACCGAGCTCGCGCGGCGGCTGGGCCTGCACAAGTCCACCGCCTCACGGCTCCTGGCCACGCTGGAGAAGCGCGGCCTGGTGGAGCAGGACGAGGAGACCGGCAAGTACCGCCTGGGCCTGGTGGTGATCCGGCTCGCGGAGCGCGCCGAGCGCACGCTGGACCTGCGCGCGATCGCGATGCCGGAGCTGGACCGTCTCGCCCGCGCCACGCACGAGACCACCGGCATGGGCGTGCTGGACGGGGATCAGCTGCACACGATCGCCCAGGCCGACGGGCCGAACCTCGCCACGGTGGCGGACCGGACCGGGCGCTTCGTGCCGCTGCACTCGGCCGCGGCCGGCAAGGTGCTCCTGGCGTCGCTCCCGGAGCGCGAGGTGATGCGGTTCGTGCGCCGGGGCCTCGACCGGTTCACCGATCGCACCATCACGGGGCTGGAGCCGCTCCTGGAGGAGCTGGCACGCGTCCGCCGGCGCGGCTACGCGACGGACTTCGGGGAGTACGACGCCGGCCTCAACGGCGTCGCGGCGCCCGTTCACGACGCCCGTGGCGCGATCG
This sequence comes from uncultured Chloroflexia bacterium, assembly GCA_963703575.1. GTDB lineage: Bacteria > Chloroflexota > Limnocylindria > Limnocylindrales > CSP1-4 > CAIXZV01. Next base: position 91,890 of record CAVPEU010000022.1, on the reverse strand, counting down.
TGGCGGCCGTGGACGTATGCGGCCCCGCGTTCCGGGTGACGCCGCGCCGCGTCCCGGAGCTCGTGCAGCAGGTGAGCGAGACGGCGGGCGCGGTCTCCGTCCGGCTCGGGGGAACGCCGGCCTGAGGCGGCGGGCCCTCCGCCGGCCCGGGGCAGCCGGCCATCCGCCGGCCTGGGACCGGGCGACGCCGCAGCCTGGCGGGGCGGTCTCCGGGGCAAGTAGGCTAGGCGGCGATGAAGCTCCCTGCCGGGTTCGAAGACCGGCTGCTCGCGCTGCTCCAGGATCCCGTCCTCCCGATCCTGCTGATCATCGCCGTCGCGTACCTGGTGATCCGGTACTCGCGCACGGTGGTTCGCGGGGTCGTGAAGGCGCTGCTGGACCGCGAGACCACCGAGGGCACGGCCCGGGAGCTGTCCGCGGTCGAGGTCAGGAAGCGGATGGACACCCTCGACGCCCTCGGGTCCAACGCGATCCGGGTGTTCATCGTGCTCATCGCCGTGGTCATGGTCCTGGGGGAGCTCAGGCTCGACATCGGCCCGGCCGTGGCCGGGCTCGGCATCGTCGGCATCGCCGTCGGCTTCGGTGCCCAGAGCCTCGTCCGCGACTACTTCAACGGCGCCCTGATCCTCATCGAGAACCAGTTCAGCCGGGGAGACGTGGTGACGATCGCCGGCGTCAGCGGGTCGGTCGAGGACTTCAGCCTGCGCCGGACGACGCTCCGCGATCTCGACGGGGTCGTCCACACGGTGCCCAACGGCGAGATCCGGGTGGCGTCCAACCGGACGCGGGTCTGGGCGCGGATCAACCTGGACGTGACGGTGGCGTACGGCACGGACATCGAGCGCGCGACGCAGGTCGTGGACGACGTCGGCAGGGCGATCGCCGCCGACCCGCTCTGGGCGCGCCGGGTCATGGAGGCGCCGCACGTCGAGCGGATCGAGAACATCGGCGAATACGGCATCACCCTCAAGGTGCTGGGCCTGGTCCGGGCGCAGGAGCAGTGGGCCGCCGGCGGCGAGCTGCGCAAGCGCCTGCTGGCCGCGTTCGCGACGCACGGCATCGAGATCCCGCGCCCGCAGCGCGTCGTCCTGGCCCGCGAGCCGGCGCTGGACCCGTTCGCCGCCGGCGGCGTCGAGGGCGGCGGTGTCGAGGGCGGCGGCGTCGAGGGCGGCCCCACGCAGGACGACCTGTCCGCCGGCACCGATTGACCGGGGGCGCCCGGGGGCCGGCGTGGGTGGCGATCCGCCGCACGCGTAGAATGGCCCGACCCACCGAGTTGTGCTGGAGGGATCCGTGAGCGTCGAGCCGCAGGCCCAGGGCGGGCCGGAGATCGAGAACCTCCTCGCCGAGAACCGGACGTTCCCGCCCGACCCGGCGTTCACCGCGCAGGCCAACGCGACCGCCGCGATGTACGAGGAGGCGGCAGCCGACTACGTCGGCTTCTGGGAGCGCCAGGCCAAGGAGCGCCTGAGCTGGTTCACCCCCTTCGGCGAGACGCTGGACTGGGACCTGCCGTTCGCGAAGTGGTTCGTGGGCGGCGAGCTCAACGTGGCCTACAACTGCGTGGACCGGCACGTGGAGCGCGGCCTGGGCGACAAGGTCGCGTACTACTGGATCGGCGAGCCGGGCGACACGCGAACGCTCACGTACGCGGACCTGATGCGCGAGAGCAGCAAGGCGGCCAACGCCCTGCTCGAGCTCGGCGTGCGCAAGGGCGACCGGGTCGCGATCTACATGCCGATGATCCCCGAGCTGCCGATCGCGATGCTCGCCTGCGCGCGGATCGGCGCTCCGCACACCGTCGTCTTCGGCGGCTTCTCCGCGGAGGCGCTGGCCGGCCGGATCAACGACTGCGGCGCCCGGGTCCTGATCACCGCGGACGGCGGCTGGCGGCGCGGCAGGAAGGTCGGGCTCAAGCACCACGCGGACGAGGCCGTCGCGAACGCGCCGTCCATCGAGCACGTCATCGTCGTGGACCGCTTCGGGGACGGGGCGCACATGGTGCCCCGCCGGGACACCTGGTGGCACGAGATCGTGGACCGCCAGTCCGAGGTCTGCCCGCCGGTCCCGGTGGACTCCGAGCACATGCTCTATCTGCTGTACACGTCGGGGACCACGGCCAAGCCCAAGGGCATCCTCCACACCTCCGCGGGGTACCTGCTGGGGTCGGCCTTCACGCACTGGGCGGTGTTCGACGTCAAGCCGGACGATGTCTACTGGTGCGCCGCCGACATCGGCTGGGTGACCGGCCACTCGTACATCGTCTACGGGCCGCTGGCCAACGCGACGACCGGCATCCTGTACGAGGGCGCCCCGGATGCGCCGACGTGGGACCGCTGGTGGCAGATCGTCGAGGAGTACAAGGTCTCGATCCTGTACTGCGCCCCGACGGCGATCCGCGCGTTCATGAAGGAGGGCGAGGAGATCCCGCGTTCCCACGACCTGTCGTCGCTGCGCGTGCTGGGATCGGTCGGCGAGCCGATCAACCCCGAGGCCTGGCGCTGGTACCGCGACGTCATCGGTGGCGGCCACACCCCGGTCGTGGACACGTGGTGGCAGACCGAGACCGGCCAGATCATGATCAGCGCGCTTCCCGGCGTGACGACGACCAAGCCCGGATCCGCCACGTTCGCGCTGCCGGGCATCGACGCCGACGTGGTGGACGCGGACGGGAAGTCGGTGCCGTTGGGCGGCGGCGGGTATCTCGTGCTCAAGCAACCGTGGCCCGGGATGCTGCGCGGCATCTACGGTGACCCGGAGCGGTACCGCCAGACCTACTGGAGCCGGTTCCCGGGCATGTACTTCGCCGGCGACGGTGCCAAGCGCGACGAGGAGGGCTACCTCTGGCTGCTGGGTCGCGTGGACGACGTCATGAACGTCTCCGGCCACCGGATCAGCACCACCGAGGTGGAATCCGCGCTCGTGGATCACCAGTCGGTGGCGGAGGCGGCCGTCGTCGGCAAGAGCGACGCGGTCAGCGGCCAGGCGATCTTCGCGTTCGTGATCCTCAAGGCGAGCCAGGAGCCGTCCGACGCGCTGGCCGTCCAGCTCCGAGAGCACGTGGCGTACGTGATCGGCCCGATCGCGCGGCCCAAGTTCCTGATGTTCGTCCCGGACCTGCCCAAGACGCGGTCCGGCAAGATCATGCGGCGGCTGCTGCGGGACATCGCCGAGGGCCGGCCGCTGGGCGACGTCACGACGCTGGCGGACGCGACGGTCGTGGACACGATCCGGGCCAACACCGGCAAGGCCGAGGAGGAGTGACCGCGTGCCGTTCGGCTTCCTGAGGCGCCGCAAGGGCGCACCCGTCGCATCGCCGGCCGTCCCGGGGCCCGGCTCGCCGTCGGACGCCGGGGAGCACGTGGGACCGCGACGTGGCGTCCCGTTCGTGGCGCTCACCGAGGACTGGCGGCTGGCCGGGTCGATGGACATCACGGGTCGCCTGTCCGACGCGCTCAACAAGCGCGAGGCCATCGCGATCCGCGACGTGCAATGGGGGCCGCCGGATGGCTCCGCGCCGCTCGAGCCGGCTCCCGGCCTCCAGAGCGTGGACCCGTACGACCTGATCCTCGTGACGGCCGGCGAGGAGAGCCTGCCACCGCTCACCGACACCGAGCGCGCCGCGCTCAAGGTGCACAAGATCGCGTACGACGTGGCGCTGGAGGCGCCGCCGTTCCGGGTGATCGGGACCGTGTTCCTGCACCCCGGCTCGGAGCCGGAGCGGCTCATGGAGCGGTCCACGGAGATGTTCGTGGCGGTCGTGGACGCGGTCGCGCGCCTGGGCGAGGTGGAGGTCACCGACCCGGAGGTCGAGGCGATCCTCGTGAACCGGTTCTACCTGCGGGGCGTGGAGCAGGTCGACAAGCGGACCGGCCAGCGCCACCAGAAGCTGCCGGGGCAGCCCCTCGGCGGGGTCAGCTGGCAGGAACGCTCGCGCTGAGCCGGAGGGGTACCGGCAGGTTCCGCCCCCGCGCCGTCCGCCGCCCGCGCCGCCCACTCCATTCGACCCCGCGCCGTCCGCCGCCCGCGCCGTCCGCCGCCCGCGCCGTCCGCCGCCCGCGCCGCCCACTCCATTCGACCCCGCGCCGTCCGATTCTCGCCACGTGCTGCCATGGTTGGCGTACGGCAAGAGCGGCTTGCCATCTGCGCTTGTCGTGAGGCACACGACGGGATACCCCGCCGCGCACCTGCGCCGTCACGCACGACCTGGGCGCCCACCGGCCGGGACCCTATGACGAGCGCCCCGCTGGTTGGCGTTTGTCAAGAACACCAGGCCCCGCAGGGCCCCGCTCGGCTCGCGGACCCAGCGCCGGACCTCGACATTGCGCTCCGGCAGCGTGGCCTCGAAGGTGGACACGTGCCGCGCGACCCGGCGACGCGCCGTGCGGTCCTCCGGCAGGACCAGCAGCCGCCCGACACTCGTCACGTTCCAGCCACGAGCGCGCGCCAGGGCCGGAGCGATGCGGGCCTTGCGGTCGATTCCTGACAGCGTCCCTTGGACGTCCGGAACGACGGACTTCACCTCGACGACGAGGAGGGCCCCCGTCCCCGCGTGGAACGCAAGGACGTCGATCGAACCCCGCTCACCGCCGATCGCGAACGTGGCCTCGGGGACGACCTCCCAGCCCTCGCCGCGCAACCAGGTCACGACCCGCTCGACGAGCGCGGCGTGGTCGGCATCCAGCAGCCGGTCCAGCGCCTCCCCCTGCCACAGCAGTCGCTGCTCGAACCTCGCACCGAGCGCCCGCGCGATGGCGCGCAGCGTTCGACCCGTGAAGGCCTCGGCATCGCCGCGCTCCGTTCGCTGGACGGTGCTCCGAGACAGGTGGGCGTGCGCGGCGAGCTGCGCCTGCGTCCATCCGCGGCGCCGCCGAAGCGCCCGGAATGCGAGCCCCAATCGGACAGGATCCATGGCGACCATCGTGGCGCCAACCACTTATCGGCCCATTACCGGGGCGTGTGCCCGCGGCTCGCCGGGGTGTGCGCCTGCGGCGCGTTGGGGTGCCGGCGGCGCGGAGAGCTGGTCAGATGCCAATCAGCAGGGCGGTCGTCACGGGCCCTGGCATTGGCGCGAGCCGGTCGCCGCGTGCGGCGAGGACGTGACCGTGGGCACGTCCGCCACATTCGGTCGTGCGTCCGCAATCGTCAAGGACCCCCCGCCGAACGCCAATCACGACGACATCTGTCCGAAAGGACCGGGCGGGCGCCGGCTCCGCGGCAGCACGCCGGCTCCGCGGCAGCACGGCCGCTCCGCGGCAGGCGCGCCGGCGTCAGGCGCGGGCGGAGATCGCGCGTCCGAACAGGCGCCGCTGCGAGCGGGCGACCTCCGGCCCGGGAAGGCCGAGGATCCGGTCGGCCAGGGCCTGGAAGTCCTGTGAGATCTTCTCGCGCGGCGCCATCTCGACCACGGCCCGCCCCTCGTTGGCCGCCTTCACCAGGAGCAGCCCGTCCGAGCGGATCTGGGCGTAGGCCGGCATCCCGACCGTCTTCTCGAGGTCGGCCGCCGACACGCCGCTGTTCGCCCGGTTGATGATCAGGGCCAGGCGGTCGCGCATGCCCAGCTCCTCGGCGACGTCCCGCAGCTGGACGACCGCTCGAATCGCGGGCAGATCGGGGGTCACCGGCACCAGGATCCGGTCCGCTCGGTCGAACAGCGCGCGATTGAGCGAGCTGTAGGACGGGTGGAGGTCGATGATCACGAAGTCGACGCCCCGGCGGGCGACGGTGACGGCGCCGGCCACGCGCTGCGGCTCGAGGATCTCCGTGTGGATCGGGCTGGACGAGAGTGCGAGGACCTTGAGGCCGGACGAATGGGAGGCAGCCAGCTCGTCGAAGGTGAGCACGGGCCCGCCGTCGAGCTCGTCGCGCCATGCGTCCACCACGGTGGACACGCCTTCCATGCTCAGCGACGTGGTCACGTGGCCGGTCACGGTGTCGGCGTCCACGAGCAGCACGCGGCGCCCCTTCGCCACGAGCGAGGCGGCGAGGTTCGTCGCGACCGTGGTCTTGCCGACGCCCCCCTTCGGGTTGAACACGGCGAGGAGCTGGCCGCGGCGGCTCCAATCGGCGGATTCGAGCGAGGACTGGAGGATCGGCCCGCTGCCGTCGTCAACGGCGACGGAGCGGATGCACATCGCCTCCACACGCCAGCGGATCGATTCCGCGGAGTAGGGTCGCGTCAGGTATTCGTCGATGTCGTGGCCGGTGGCATCATCGTCCAGCCGGTCCAGCGTCGAGGCATTGACGATGAGCAGGGCGGGGATGCTCCGTCCGGCTGCATGCAGCGCCGATCGCGCGGCGTGGCCACCGGATGGATCGCTCTCCATGTCGAGGACCACGACGACGATGTCTCGCCGTGCCCCCAGCTGGGCGGTGAGCTCGCGTGCGTTGGCGACGGGGATCGGATCGAACCCGCCCTTGCGCAGCTCCTCGGAGACGGGCTCGATCTCCGTCCGGGGAAGCAGGACCGCGACGGCTGGACGGCCGACGGACGTGATCATGCGGTCATCCCTCGGTCTCTGGATCGTGGGCCGTCACCTGGACGATGCCTTCGCCGCTGCCGGTGACCCGGGCGGCAAAGCTGGGGAGGCTGGGGATGAGATCGCGGAACGGGACGTCGGATCGATGCGTCGCGGTGAACACGAACTCACCGTCCGGGCCGGAGGATACCGACACGGACCTGACGCCGGCGATGCGGCCCAGATGGCGCTTGAAGCTGGCGATGCTCGCGACGGACACGAGGCCGGTGACGATGACCTGGGTCGTGACAGGCTCGCCGTCGACCGCAGCGGCGCCCGCGCCGGGCAGGAAGCTCGCCAGGCGGTCCGCGAGCGTCGGCTGGTGCGGTCCCCCGAAGGCATCGAGGCGGGCCGCGATCGCCGCCTCGGCCTCCGGATCGTTCGCAGGATCGAAGGCGCCCTCGTCATCCCCCTCCATGCGGCCGACGAGCAGCCCCGCCGCCGTCTCGGCGACGTCGGCCGCGACCTCGGCCTGGTCAGCGGACGCCGCGGCCGCCTCGGCGGCACCGACCGCCTCGGCCGCGGCCTCGAGGGCGGCCATGATGGCGTCGCGGTCCGCCGGTTCGGCGCCAGGCGCGGACGACGCCGTCCAGCCGCCCGTTCCGTTCGCGTGGTCTTCGGCCGCCTCCGCGGTGGTCAGCTCGTTCCCCCAGGCGGAGTCGGTGTCCGACCATGCGTCGGCGGCGTCCGCTGAGGAGTCTGCCGTTGGCTCGACCTCGCCGGCCTCGGCCTCGCCGGCTCGGCCTCGCCGGCCGCTCCTCCCCGGTGTCGGGCGCGGGTGCTTCAGCGTCGGCTGCCGTCGCCTCGACCGTCGCCGTCGTCGCCTCGACCGTCGCCGTCGCCGTCGTCGCCTCGGCCTCCGTCGCCGTCGTCGCCTCGGCCTCCGCAGAGGCGGCACTGGTGTCGACGTCGTCGCGCTCGATCCAGTCGGTCAGCGCCGGTGGCTCGGGCATGGACTCCGCCATCGTGGCGAGCCGCCCGGGATCGTTCTCCCCGAGCAGGCGCTCGAAGAACTCGGCCATCTCCGTCTCATAGACGGCGACGGTCTTCTGGACATCCTCCACGCGCCGTTCGATGCCGCTGGCGTGCGCCGTGAGCTCCGTCTCGAGCGTCGACTTGCGGTCGCTGATCCGGCGGTCGGTCTCCTCGCGGATCCGGGCGATCTCGGCTTTGGACCAATCCCGGACGCCCGCGATGTCCTCGTCGGCCCGGCGCCGCAGCTCTGCCGTCCCCTCGGTCGACCTGGCGCGGATGGCCTCCACAACCTGCCCGGCGTCGGCTTCCACCTGGGCCAGCGCCTGCTCGCGGGCGACCTCGGCCGTCGCCCGCATCGCCGCGGCCAGGTCCGCGATCAGCTTCGACGGCTTCCTGGGTGCCGGCGTCGCGGTGGGCGCCGGGGCGTTAGCGGTGTCGACCATGGTCTCGGGCTCCTCGGCGCTGCTGGTGGGGGTGTCGGCCTGGGCGATCGGGCCCTGCCGCTGGGCGAACCCGCCGAGGCGGGACGACACGTCGATCTCCGGCCAGGGCTCGCCCGCGGTGACCTCGGAGCCGTCGGTGAGCGCTGACGCCTCGGACGTATCGACCCCGACGGTCGTGGCCGCGGGCTCGACGGATTCCTCGTGGTGGTTGTCGTCATGGGAGCGATCGGAACTCCAGGGGAGCCGGAATCCGGATCGGGTGTCGGTGGTCGCCATGGGCGGGAAGTTCCTCTGCACTCGCGGGCCGAGAAGCGGGCGTCGCTGCACATTAGGCGGGTGGGTGGGCTCCGGTGGAGTCGCTAGAGGTACCAGCGGGGCATTCCGGTGGTACCGCCGGGCTGCCGGCGTGGCCTCCACGCACCGCGGGCACCGCCCGCCACCGGGCGCCAAGGGCGCTTCCCGGGCGTGTTTCGCGCAGCCGATTACCATGTCCGCATGGAGCTTTCAGCGGATCCCGAGCTGTCCGCCGACTTCGACGGCCGCCCCGGCCTCCCGGACCGGTTCGGGCGCCCCCTGCGTGACCTCCGGATCTCGGTCACAGACCGATGCAACTTCCGCTGCGCGTACTGCATGCCGGCGGAGGTATTCGGGCGCGACTTCGCATTCCTCCCGCGTGACCAGGTGCTGTCGTTCGAGGAGATCGCGCGGCTGGCGGCGATCTTCGTGCGGCTCGGAGTGGGCAAGCTGCGGATCACCGGCGGGGAGCCGCTCGTCCGGCGCGACCTGCCGGTGCTCGTCCAGTACCTGGCGGCGCTCCGGACGCCGGATGGGCTGCCGGTGGACCTCACGCTGACGACGAACGGGTCGGCGCTGCGGCCCTTGGCCGGACGGCTGGCTGACGCGGGACTGCAGCGGATCACCGTGAGCCTGGACTCGCTGGACGACGCGGTGTTCGGCAGCATGAATGGCGTGGACTTCCCGGTGTCGCGGGTGCTGGACGGCATCGCGGCCGCCCGGGCCGCGGGCCTGTCCCCGATCAAGATCAACACGGTCATCCGCCGGGGGATGAACGAGGCGTCGATCCTGCCGCTCGCCCGTTGGGCCCGCGACGAGGGGCTGGTGCTCCGGTTCATCGAGTACATGGACGTCGGCAATTCGAATGGCTGGCGGCTGGATGACGTGGTCCCGGCGGAGGAGATCCTCGGCCTGATCGACGCGGAGCTGCCGCTGGAGCCCGCGTCCGCCAACTACCGCGGCGAGGTGGCCGGGCGCTGGCGGTTCCGCGATGGCTCCGGCGAGGTGGGCGTGATCGCGTCGGTGAGCCAGCCGTTCTGCGCGGACTGCACGCGTGCCCGCCTGTCCGCGGATGGGCACCTGTACACGTGCCTGTTCGCGGTCAAGGGTTCGGACCTCAAGACCCCGTTGCGGGACGGGGAGTCCGACGAGGAGCTGGAGGCCCGGATCCGCTCCGTGTGGGAGATGCGGTCCGACCGCTACTCGGAGCTGCGGAGCGCGGCGACGACCGGGCTGCCGAAGGTGGAGATGTTCGCCCTGGGAGGGTAGGGGATCGGCTGGCCCTCGGCCGCTCGCCCGCCCGCCACCCGGCCCTCGGCCGCTCGCCCGCCCGCCACCCGGCCCTCGGCCGCTCGCCCGCCCGCCACCCGGCCCTCGGCCGCTCGCCCGCCCGCCACCCGGCCCTCGGCCGCTCGCCCGCCCGCCACCCGGCCCTCGGCCGCTCGCCCGCCCGCCACCCGGCCCTCGGCCGCTCGCCCGCCCGCCACCCGGCCCTCGGCCGCTCGCCCGCCCGCCACCCGGCCCTCGGCCGCTCGCCCGCCCGCCACCCGGCCCTCGGCCGCTCGCCCGCCCGCCACCCGGCCCTCGGCCGCTCGCCCGCCCGCCACCCGGCCCTCGGCCGCTCGCCCGCCCGCCACCCGGCCCTCGGCCGCTCGCCCGCCCGCCACCCGGCCCTCGGCCGCTCGCCCGCCCGCCACCCGGCCCTCGGCCGCTCGCCCGCCCGCCACCCGGCCCTCGGCCGCTCGCCCGCCCGCCACCCGGCCCTCGGCCGCTCGCCCGCCCGCCACCCGGCCCTCGGCCGCTCGCCCGCCCGCCACCCGGCCCTCGGCCGCTCGCCCGCCCGCCACCCGGCCACTCGCTGGGCGTCCTGATGGGGATCTCATCCGCGTGCTCATCGGACGCGCCGAACCGTGAGGATCGAGCCTCATCTTCATGATCCTGCCCGGCGGCTGGACGGTGTCGACGGCGTCTTCATCGGTACGCCCGGCCGCCGAGCGGGACGGGCGGGCGGGAAGGGGCTGCGCCGAGCGCGCGGCCGCGCGCGCGAGGACACGAGCGCGCGGCCCACTCGCGCGGGGACCATCGGCGCGGGGCCGTCCAGTCGCGCGGGGACCATCGGCGCGGGGCCGTCCGGACGTCGGGTGACCGGCGGAGGACCCGCAGCCGCAAGCCCGCTCGGCGACCGGCGGACGACCCCGTAAGCGCCAAGTAAGTCGCCGTTCAGATACTCCGTGCATGTCGACCCGAGAGCGTCCCGCGGACCGCGGCCGGCGGCTGGCTCACCGTTCGATCGCCGGGATCCTCGACGAGCTGCTCCGCGCACGGACGGCCCTGGGGATCAGCCAGCAGGCAATCGCGGACGCGATCGGAGTCTCCCGCTCAACGGTCGGCCGCCTGGAGCGCGGGGAGATCGCGGATCCGAAGCTCGAGGAAATGTGCGCGGTCGCGGCGGTGCTCGGGCTGAGCCTCCGAATGAACGTGTACCCGGAAGGGGAGCCGCTGCATGACCGCGTCCAGTTGAGGCTTCTCGAGTCCTTCCGCGGGCGCCTCCATCCGTCGATCGCCTGGCGGACGGAGGTGCCCCTGCCAATCCAGGGTGATCGCAGGGCGTGGGATGCGGTCGCGATCGCGGACGACGGCTGGACCGGGGTCGAGGCGATCAGCCGGATGGGCGAGGTGGACGGGGTGCTCAGGCGCGCGAACCAGAAGCAGCGCGACGACCCGAGGATCGCCAGGGTGGTGCTGGTCGTCGGCGACACCGTGCGCAACCGCGAGGCGCTCCGCGTCGGCGCGTCGGCGATCCGCGCCGAGTATCCGCTCGACACCCGGGCGACCATGGCGGCCCTGGCCGCGGGGCGCTCGCCGGCGCTTTCCGGTGTCGTGATCCTGCGCGTGTCGCGAGACCCGCCGCGAAACCCGCCGCGAAACCGGCCGCGAGACCGGTTGGGACCGGGTCGTCCACAGGTCGTCCACAGCCGGGGAGAACTGGTGGACGGAGCATCCGCGGCCCGCCGCCGAATCGTGGAAAACCCCGTTGGTGCCGCGCCGCCCGCGCCGTAACGTCGTCTCTGCCCGAAGGGGCCGATGGAGGCCCGGAACGGAGGCGATCGCCTCAAGCCCGTTCCACCCGGCCGGCCGAGATCACCTCAAGGCCACGCCGGCGTCAGGTCCGCGATCGCATCAAGGATCGACGCTCTCCGGTCGCTTCGGGCGCTTCGTTGCCACCGCCGGCAGCCCGCGAGGGAGGCCGCGATGGGCGCCCGGAAGGACGTGACCGGCATCCCGGTGTCGGTACTCCATCCGGGCGTCGAAGTTTAACGGCCCGCCTCCGAAGCCCCGAGGCGCCGGATCCCGGCGCCGCGTACGCGGGTCGCTCCGGGGCACCCGGCGGCACCGCGCGGGCTATCCTCCGCCCATGAGCGACATGCCTCCCTCCGACCGCGTGGATCGATCGCGCCCGATCCCCCCGTCCGAGCAGCCCGCCCGGCTCGCGGCCCTGCTGGAGGCCGTCCGCGGCCGTACACCGCTGATCCCGAGAGCCGGCATCGTCCTCGGCTCGGGCCTGGGCAGCCTCGCCGACGACCTGGAGAACCCGGTCTCCATCCCGTTCGCGGACCTGCCCGGGTGGCCAGCGGCCACGGCGCCGGGTCATGCCGGGCGGTTGCTGGCGGGCCGCATGTCCGGCGTCCCCGTTGTCATGCTGCAGGGCCGCTTCCACATGTACGAGGGCATCGACCCCGGACTCGTCGTCCAACCGGTGCTGCTGTTCAGGCAGCTCGGGGCGCGTCTGGTCGTCCTGACGAACGCCGCCGGGGGCGTCAACCCGGATTTCGGACCCGGGACGCTGATGGTGATCTCCGACCACCTGAACCTCACGGGTCGCACGCCGCTCCTGGGCCCGAACGCGGACGAGCTCGGTCCCCGCTTCGCGGACATGACCGACGTCTGGGCGCCACGGCTCCGCGCGGGCCTCCATGCGGCCGGGGCAGCCGAGGGGGTCGACCTGGCCGAAGGCATCTACGCCGGTCTGCTGGGCCCGACGTACGAGACCCCGGCGGAGGTCCGGATGCTCCGCGCGCTCGGCGCCGACGCCGTGGGCATGTCCACCGTGCTCGAGGCGATCGCGGCCCGCTGGACGGGGCTCGAGGTGTGCGGGATCTCGCTGGTGACGAATGCCGGCGCGGGGTACAGCGGCCGGCCGCTGACCCACGAGGAGGTCCTCCGGGCCGGGGCGGAGGCGGGCCCGCAGCTGGCCCGCGTGCTGCGGCGGTTCGTCGCGGACCTGGCGGGCGCGGGGGACGCGGGCACGGGGGACGCGGGCACGGGGGACGCGGGCACGGGGGACGCGGGCGCCAGCGCCTGATCCGGGTCCGCGCCGTCAGCGGACGGGCAGCTCCCGGCCGGCCGCCTTCGCCGCGTCGCGCTGCTGGGCCCAGGCGGCGAGGACGTTGTCCTTGTGCGGCCGGATCGGGCAGTGCTCGTCGCGGTTGTTGAACTCGTCGCAATACCCGAGCGCCACGCACTTCGGGGCCAGGAACGAGCCCAGGAACGGCGACACGGTGAAGATCTCGTGCCGGATCAGCTGGAACAGCCGGCGGATCTCCCACTGGGCCATGGTGCACAGCCGCAGGCCGGACATGTGGATCAGCGCCCGCAGGTTCGTGGTCATCACGAGATTCGTCCGGGTCGCGTTGGGGAACACGAACCGCGCGTCCTCGCCCGGGACACCGGCCGCCAGCAGGTCTGTGTACAGCCCGAGCGCACCGTCCACCTGGTCCTCGAAGCGCCCGCGCAGCTCGGGGTCACCCTCGGCGATCGTCGCCGGCAGCATCGTCGCCGCGCCCTTGAACTTCACGTAGCGCTGGCTCTGCTGGTCAAAGGCGACCCCGGCCCGGTGCCGGACCAGCTGGTGGGAGAGCGTTCGCGACACGCCGCTGAGGGCGAACGTGAACACGATGTGCTCGATGGTGGAGCCGTGCCCCGATTCGATGACGTTCGTGATCAGCCGCTGCATCGAGGCGGGCGCGACCTCACCCTCCACGGCCCGGCGGAAGATCTCCTGCGGCTCCAGCTCCGAGTAGCAGGTCCGGCAGGCCGTGTACACAAGCGGGACGTAGAACCGGTCCACGATGTCCTTGTCGGGGAACAGGAGCGTGGCCTTCATGCCCAGCTCGTGCCGGCCGGGATTGCGCGGAATGGCTGTCTTCGCGCGCGGGGGGACGGGTGCCTCTGCCATGGCGCGAAGTCTAGCGGCCGTGGGTCGTCCGCGGTGCCGGGCGCCAGGCTGCCATCGCGCGGTCCGCTCGGCTGCCGTCCGCGGTGCCGGGCGCCAGGCTGCCATCGCGCGGTCTGCCATCGCGCGGTCCGCTCGGCTGCCGGGCGTCCGGATGAGGATCGCATCGATTCTGCTCGTCCGGTGGGCAGGATCGCGAGGGGCCGGCCTGTTCGTGGCTGTTCCTGCGCGTGCGGCGAGCGCCGGGATGAGATCTCCATCGGGACGCCCGGTGGGCGAGCGCCGACCCCGGCGACCCGTCAGGCGGCCGACCGCGCCGCCAGGACCCGCCGGTCCACGTCCCGGAACCAGATCCAGTACAGCAGCGTGGCGACCGAGTACAGGAAGATGATCGTCACAAAGTTGACGTTGTAGCCGCCGTCGAACCCGAGCGTTGCCTGGAGCACCGAATACCACGTCCCGCCGATCACCCAGCCGACCTGCCACAGCACGCTCGTGGCCGCCGACAGCGTCGCGCGCTCGGCCGGCGAGACCTGCTCCATCGAGAACGCGCTGAAGATGGGGTTACCGGCGTTCATCAGCGAGTTGCGCACGGCCATCGCCAGGATGACCGTCCACAGCACGGGCGAGAACCCGAGCACGAACAGGAACGGGATGCTGGCAGCCTGCACCAGCACGACCGACGTGATCTGGCCGAACCGCCGCGCGAGCCGGGGCTGGTAGAGGATCGCGGCCATCGTCCCCAACGACGTCAGCGCGAACACCGCGTTGAGCGATGTCAGGTCGAGATTGAACTTGCGCTGCACGAACAGGTTGAGGAACGGGATCACCTGCCCGGCTCCGATCGAGATCAGGAACCCGGGCAGGACCAGCTTCACGAACCGGCGGCGGTCGCGGATCGTGATGCCCAGCCAGGTCCTCGAGCGGCGCGGATCGCGCGGAAACGCAGCCGGCTCGCCCATCCGCTGCAGTCGCGCGCGCACCACCGCCCGGGGCCGATCGTCCGACAGGCGCCCGACGGTCGCCAGGCCGGCCGCGGAGAGCACGACCATGATCACGAGGATCACCCGGTACACCCCCGGTCCCGCCGGGTCCAGCCCCACCGCGGCGGCGAACAGGCCAGCCACCAGCCCGCCGACGATCGCCGCCACGATGTTGGTGAGGCTCTGGATCGCGAACTGGATGGCGAACAGCTCGTTGCGGTGCGACGGATCGCTGTGCTCGGTCATGTAGGGCGACAGCACGACCTGCATCGCCTGGTTGCCGGCCGACCACAGGGCCGCGGACAGGATGATCACCGGCAGGGCCTCGCTCGCGATCAGCCCGACCAGCGCCACGAGCCCCGTCGCCATCCCTGCCCCGATGACGGCCCTGCGCCCGACCCGGTCAGACAGCGCGCTGGCCGGGAACGCGACCAGCCCTCCGGCGAACGACGACAGCGTCGCCACCAGCCCGATCGTCGCCGTCGAGTACCCGAGCGACGCCAGGTACAGGTTGAAGTCGATCCAGTACAGGCTGAGGGCGGCGCCCGCGACGAAGCTCGTGACGAGGATCAGCCGGGCGTCGCGCTCGAAGCGGCCGAACGCGCGGTACAGGAGCGAGCCGAACCGGCCCCCGGCGGTCACGCCTCGGCGAGGATGTCGCGACGCCGAGCCCGCGAGCCCGCGAGCCGGCAGGCGGTCCCGACCGGGCCTGACGACGGGGACCCCGGCAACCGCGGTGCGACCCGCTGCGGCCCGGTCACCGTACGCCGGGTGGTCGCGGGATCGGCCGTGGTCTCGATCGCGAGGTCGATGGGCGGGCCGCTCTGGCGCCCCGGCGTGTCCATTGGGCCATCGTACGCCCGGCCGCCGATGGCGAAGACGCAGGGAGGGCCGAGGAGGGTCGCGGGCCCTGTTCGGCGTCGCGTTGAGCGTCCGCAGTGCCGAAGACGGCGCCTGCGGGATGGTCGGGTGGGGAGATGTGCCCTACGTCCGGTGGTCGCTGGTGACCTCGCGGAGCCGCGTGGCGACCACCCGCAGCACCGACAACGCGACGGCCGGTTCCGCGCGGAGGACCCGCTCGAAGTCCCACGACGCGAGTGCCAGGCAGCGCGTCGGCTCCTCGGCCGTGACCTGCGCCACGCGCGGCCCGCCGTCGAGCAGCGACAGCTCCCCGAAGAACTCGCCCGGCCCCAGTCGCGCCACGACGGTGCCGTCACGGATCACGCGCACGGCGCCGTCCGCCACGACGAAGAACCCGGTCCCGATCTCGCCCAGGCGGGCGATCACGCGCTCGGCCGGGAACTCGACCTCGATCGCCACCGCGGCCACCGCGGCCAGCCCGGCGCCGTCCAGGCCGCGGAACAGCGGGCACGCGCCGAGCAGCTCGGCCCGCCGGTCCTGGGTCAGGGTCATTCGGTCCTCCACCTCGTCGGCCTCGCATGGTGGGCCCTGGGCCGTGGCGCGTCAACGGAACCCACCGATTGTGAGAGCATGCCGTGATCGGACCGCGGACGCGGCCGGCTGCAGACGGAGGCGTTCGGCGAATGACCACGCGAGAGGAGATCGCGGACATCCTCGCGGGGTTCGCCCTGTTCGGGGATCTGCAGACGCCCCAGTTGCTCGGGGTGGCCGGCGTGTTCGAGGAGGTGTTCTTCCCGGAGGGAGAGCGAATCCTGCGCCAGGGCCTGACCGGCTCCGGCTTCTACGTGATCATCGAGGGTCGCGCGGACGTGATCGTGGACGGCCAGCAGCGCTCCACGCTGTACCGGGGCGACTTCTTCGGCGAGGTGTCCATCCTGCTCGGTGAACCACCCACGGCCGATATCGTCGCGACCACGCCGCTGAGCTGCATCGTCATCGCGGGTCCGGCCGTCGAGGCCTTCCTCGTCGCCTACCCGCGCGTGATGTTCCGGATGCTCCAGGCGCAGGCGCGACGCCTGCGCAACGCCAACCGCTGGCGGAGCTAGCGGCCGTGGCTCCCGATCCGCGTCCATTCCCGCCGGGAGAGTACCCGGTCATCGTCATCGGCAGCGGCCCGGGCGGCCTGCAGCTGAGCTACGGGCTGCGGCGCCACGGCGTGCCGCACGCGGTCCTGTCCGCGGACCCGTCCGCGGGCGGCATGTTCCGGCGCTGGCCGTTCTTCCAGCGCCTGCTCTCGTGGACCAAGCCCTATGCGCCTGCGGCCCGGACGGCCCGTGAATACCAGCGCTACGACTGGAACAGCCTGATCGCGGAAGAGCCCCAGCTGCGCTCGCTCCAGGCGGAGTTCATGGACGGCTCGTCCTACTTCCCGTCACGCCCGGAGATGGAGGCGAACCTGGCGGGCTTCGCGGACCGGGCCGGGATCGCCGTGCGGTACGGCTGCCGCTGGGAGTCCACGCAGCGCGAGGACGGCCCCGACGGGACGACGTTCGTGCTCCGGACCACGGACGGTGAGTACCGGACCCGGATCCTGGTGCTGGCGGTCGGCGTGGCGGAGCCGTGGAGCCCGAACCCGCCAGGGATCGAGCACGCGCGCCACTACGCCGACACGCGCGAGGCGTCGGCGTATGCCGGCAAGCGCCTGTTCATCATCGGCAAGCAGAACTCCGGCTTCGAGCTGGCGTCCGGGCTCGCGTCCTGGGCGTCGCAGGTCGTCCTGTGCTCGCCCTCGCCCGCCAAGCTTTCGGTCCAGACGCGGTCGCTGGTCGGGGTGCGGGCGCGGTACGTCCAGCCGTTCGAGGACAACTACCTGGGCCTCGGCGTGTCGATCCTGGACGCCGCGATCGACGGCATCGCGCACGCGGACGGCGCATATCGCGTCGACGTCAAGCGGACGGACAACGGGCTGCCGATGAGCGTCATGGCGGACGAGGTCATCGCCGCCACGGGCTTCACCTGCCCGCTGCTGGACCTCCCGGAGCTGGGCGTGACGACCTTCGGCCAGAGCCGGCTGCCGGCGGTGACGCCGCTGTGGGAGAGCGTCTCGGTGCCGGGCATCTACTTCGCCGGCACGATCACGCAGGCGGCGCCGGGTCTGCGCAAGCATGGCCTCCCCGCGAACTCGGGGGCCGTGCACGGGCACCGGTACAACGCGCTGATCCTGGCCCGGCACATCGCCGAGAAGCATTTCGGGGTGGTGGCGGATCGACCGGCGGTCGCGGAGCCGGAGGTGCTCGGGTACCTGCTCCGCGAGGCGACCTCCGCGCCGGAGCTGTGGCACCAGAAGGCGTACCTGTCGCGGGTGCTGTCGGTCTCGTCCGATGCGGGGATCCGCGACGAGGGCATCCTGCCGCTGGTCCACGCGCTGGACGGGCTGGACGGCGACCTGGTCGCGATGACGGTGGAGGCGGACGGAACGGGTGCGATCTACCCGGTCGTGTACGTGCGCCGCGACGGGCGCACGGAGGAGCACGTCCTGCCCGGGCACCCGTTGCTCGACTTCGCGACGGCCGACCATCGCGCGGCGCTGGCCGCCGCCCTGGCCACGATCCTGCCGTCGTACGCGGGACTCGCCTGAGCGACCATCGCCTGTCGGCTGGACGACAGTCGCCGCCACGGTCGCTGCGGTAGGCTCCGGCGCGTGATTGCCCACCCCGTGGACGCCGTGCTGGTTGCCGCCTGGCTCGTGTTCGCGCACCTCGTGGCCGACTTCGTCCTCCAGAACGACTGGATCGCGATCAACAAGGCGACCGGCGGCCGGCTCGGCTGGACCGCGCTCGGGGTCCACGGGTTCCACGTCGCGCTGTGTCTCGTGCCGGCGGCCTTCGCGTTCGGGATCCCGGGGCTGGCGTACCTCCTCCTGGTCGCGGTGTCGCACATGGCGGTGGATCGCTGGAAGGTGCATGCGACGCGGCTCGCCGAGGCCCGGGGGCAGGCGAGCGCCCGGGCGCGACTCGAACACGGGGAAACCCTGCCGGGCTCCGGGCTGGGCGCCGCGTGGACGCCGTGGCCCGGCATGCTGTTCCTCGCCGACCAGGCGCTCCACCTGACGATCGCGCTCGTGGGCTGGATCGTGGTGGTGCAGGGGACGATACCCACCCAGGGGTTCGTCGACTTCGTCGACGCGGTGATCCGGACGTGGGATCCCGCCACGTTCCACGCGGCGACCCTGACCGGGGTCGCGCTGCTGTCGCTGTTCCTGGTGAACACGCGTGGGGCGTTCTACCTCTCGATGGCGATGGCCACGCCGCGCGACGTGAAGCCGGTCGCGGACGGCGCCCCCGGCGAGTCCCAGGCACCGCGGACGGTCCCGGTGGCCGCGTCCCCGGTGCCGGCCGGAGCACCGGCCCTGATCGTCGCCACGGTCGCGGCGATGGAACGGCTGCTGATCGTCGTGTTCGTGCTCGTGGGGATGCCGCTCGGTGTCGCCCTGGTCGTGGCCCTCGACGTGGCGGGCCGCTGGCGCCAGCTCGAGGACCGGGCGTACGCCGAGTACTACCTGGTCTCGACACTCGTCAGCATGTCGGTCGCGGTCGGTAGCGGGTTCCTGGCGGCCGCGGCGCTGGGGACCCTCGGCTAGCGGCGATGCGAGCCGGGCCGCCAGCGAGCCGGGCCGCCGGCCTGCCGGGCCGCCGGGCCGCCGGGCCGCCAGCGAGCCGGGCCGCCGGCCTACCGGCTACACCAGCCGGCGCGGGATCAGCTCGGACCAGCGGCGGGCGAAGAACGCCTCGCCGTCGAGCCGCACGTCCAGGGTCACCGCCACGTCGAAGGTCGCCTCGTCGGACGCGATCGTGCCGCTCGCCCGGATGTCCGCGTCGAATCCGTCGCCCGTCCAGCGGTAGACGACATCGCTGTCCAGGCGCGCATGCGCCGGGTCGGCGTCCGACGCGGTGAGCACCAGCCGCTCCGAGCTGTACACGCGCGAGCCGTCCTCCAGGAGGCTCGCGCCCCCCTCGCCGATCGTCACGGCGACCGTGCCGTTGATGACGTCCTCCGTGATGCGCCAGACCGGCGGGTCCTCCTCGCTCGTCCCGACCTCGCGCAGGCCCGCCGGACCCGTCCGGAACGCCGGCGGCTCGGGCGTCGGGGCGTCGGACGGCAGCACCGGCAGCTCGAGCCGTGACGGCGCAGCCGGGCCGCGGTGGACACGGAGCTCCCCGGGAAGCGGCGACGGCCACAGCACCGGCCAGTACCCGGTGAGGACCGTGAGCCGGATCCGGTGGCCGGGCGAGAAGCGGTAGCCGGTCGCGCGCAGGGGGATCCGCACCTCCTCCACCCGGTCGGGCTCCATCGGCGTCGGGTGCGCGTCGGAGCAGCGATGGGTGAGGTTGAGCACGCCGGTCGAGACCAGGGCTGAGACGCCGTCGGGCGAGACCTCGGACAGCCGGACGACACACGTCGCGACCGGCATCATGGTGGACACGTGGAGGACGGCCTCCGGGATGCCGATGACGGACAGGGGCCCCTCGAGCGGCGCGCTCGTGTACGCCAGCCCTCGCAGCTCGTCCGGGCGCAGGTCGCGCGCGAGGCCGTTCGGATGCCAGCCCGCTCCCCAGGACAGGGCGCCGGAGGTGCCCACGGTCGCGCGATGCGGAACCGCGTCGATCCCCCCGTCCGGCGAGGCGTCGCCCAGCTCGGCGTCGCCCAGCCCCGCGTCGCCCGGCCCCGCGTCGCCCAGCCCGGCGCCACCCGGCGCGCCTTCGCCCAGCGAGCGGTCGCCCAGGTGGAGGGACCGCGTCACGACCCCCGGGACCGGCACGGCGGCAGCCGCCCGCCACCGTCCCGGCCATTCGCGCGGGAACGGCTCCGGCTCGGCCCACTCGTGCTCGAACCAGCTCAGGGCGGGCTCGTCCTCCCAGCCGTTCGCGACGCCCTTGAGGTACCGGTCGAAGAAGCGGACCATCTCGTGGAGCCAGTCCAGGTTCGGGCCCGGGTAGGCGTCGTCCGGGAACGAGTGGACCCAGTTCCCGACCAGCGTCCGCCGCGTCGCATTCGTGCAGCGCTCCTGGATCCGGAACGCCGGATCGACGTAGGAGTCGCTCCAGCCTGCAACCTGGAACACCGCGCACTCGAGCGCCTCGTAGTCCGGCGCCAGCGATCCGCGACGCCAGTACGGCCCGTCGGTCTGTTCGCGGATCCACGCGAACAGCCAGGGCGGCGTCTGCTCCAGGCGCGCCCGCCACTCGTCCCGCCATCCCGCGCCGCGGAACGCGGGCAGCGGTGGCATCGCGTTCATGCCCAGCTGGCTGACCGCGTACTGGCTCTTCTCGCTGGCGGTGACGCAGCCGCCGCGGACGTGGACGTCGTCGCGATACCGGTCGTCGGTGGCGTACATCGGCAGGATCGCGCGCAGGTGCGGCGGGCGCAGCTTCGCCACCTGGATCGCGGTGAAGCCGCCGTAGCTGATCCCCCACATGCCGACGTTGCCGTTGCACCAGGGCTGGGCGGCCAGCCACTCCACGGCGTCGTACCCGTCCCGGGTCTCCGCCTCCGTGTACTCGTCCATCGCGATGCCCGGCGAGGAGCCCGTGCCGCGCACGTCGAGACGGCACAGGGCAAAGCCGCGCGCCGCCAGCCACTCGCCCCGCGCGACGTCGGCGTTGCGGCGCCAGCTGTCCTTGCCGTAGGGGATCATCTCGAGGATGACCGGGAACCGCTCCTGCGTTCCGCTCGCGAGCGGAACGGGCAACCACAGGTTCGCCGACAGCTCGAGGCCGTCGCGCACGGGGATGCGGACGTCCCAACGGACGTCGGGCGCATACCGCGGCTGGCTCGCGTCCCGGGTCACGGCCCGAGTCTACGACGGTGCACGAGGGCGATCGACCGGCTGCTGCACCGGGGACACGCACGGTCGAACTGGGTTGACAGGCCGATATCGGAAGGCTATATAGGCCAGATGAGAACGGCGACGGTCACCGAGGTCAAGAACGGCCTGAGCGCGCTGCTGGACCGTGTCCGGTCCGGCGAGACCGTCCTGGTGACGGACCGGGGTCTCCCGATCGCGCGGATCGAGCCGGTAACCTCCTACCCGGACGTGGACGGCCGGCTGCGGCGGCTGGAGCGCACCGGCGTCCTGCGGCCCGGCGGCGGCCCGGCTCCGCTCCAGGTCCTGCGCCGGCCCGGTCCCGCGCTGCCGCGTGGTGTCAGCGCTGTCGACATCGTGCTCGACGAGCGACGGGCCGGGCGATGAGGTTCTGGGACAGCTCGGCCCTGGTTCCGCTGCTCGTCGGCGAGGCCGCAAGCGCCGCCGTCATGAGCGAGGTCGAGCGCGATCCCGAGCTCATCGTCTGGTGGGCCGCCGGGGTCGAGTGCGTCTCCGCGCTCGCTCGGCTGGAGCGGGAGGGTGCGCTGTCTGCCCCGGCGGTGGTCGAGGCGATGGGGAGATTGACCGCCCTCGAGGGCTCCTGGCGGGAGGTGCAGCCGCTGGAACGGGTCCGCCAGGTCGCGGTGAGGATGCTTCGCGTCCATCAGCTGCGCGCGGCCGACGCCCTCCAGCTCGCCGCCGCGTACCTGGCCGCGGAGGAGCGGCCGGCCTCCCTGCCGCTGGTGACGCTCGACGATCGTGTGGCCCGCGCTGCCGAGCGCGAGGGCTTCGTGGTCATCGAGCCGCGGGCAGCCTGAGTCGCACGAGCGGCCGCTCCCCGCTACCGTGTGCGGCATGCGATCGCCGGACGCGGAGCCCGATCCCGCCGCACCCGTGACCAGTGGCCCGTGGCGCCGTCGATCGCGGACGGTCGCGTACTCGAATCCGTGGATCGACGTCCTCCACGACGAGGTGGACCGGCCCGACGGGAGCCCGGGCATCTACGGTGTCGTCCACTTCCACAACCGGGCCGTCGGTGTCGTCGCCATTGCGGATGATGGCCGGCTGCTGCTCGTCGGGCAGCACCGGTACTCGCTCGATGAGTACAGCTGGGAGATCCCGGAGGGCGGTGTGGGCCCGGGGGAGTCCCTCGTCGACGGCGCTCGGCGCGAGCTGCGGGAGGAGACGGGGTTCGACGCTGGCCGGTGGCGGCAGCTGTGCCGGATGTCGGTGTCCAACTCGGTGACCGACGAGACGGGTGCCCTGTTCCTGGCCACGGGCCTGCGGGAGGGCGAGGCGACACCGGACCCGACCGAGGATCTCGCGGTCCGGTGGGCGACCCTTGACGAGGTCCTGGCCGGGATCGATGCGGGCGAGATCCACGACCTGATGACGATCGCGGCCGTGTCGAGGTATGCGCTGGAGGTGGCGACCGGGCGATGACGGAGCTGTGGGTGCACAGGCCGACCGCTTGACGTGGGACGTACGACGTACGCATCGGCTGCAAGCTCATCGTCGAGAACGACAACGTGCGGACCTCGTCCGACCCGTCAGCCGCTCGCCGACCGAGCGTACGGATGAGGGTCCCGTCGCCGCTGTGCGGCCGCCGGGCGAGATCATGAACCTGGGGCTCGAACTTCATGGTCCTGCGCGCTCCGTGAGCGTCCGGATGCGATCTCCATCGGGAGGCTCGGCGAGCGGACGGGCGGCCGACGAGGACGAGGACGAGGACGAGGACGATGGCGAGGACGATGGCGAGCCCGAAGGACCGGCGACGGACGGGCGGGCGGACGGCCGACGAGGACGAGGGCGATGGCGACGGGCGGGCGGACCGTCCCGCCGCGCGGGCCGCGTCGAGCTGCAGTTGCACAGGCCCCCATCGGTGTGACACTCTCCGGCTACCCGCCGACGCGTGCGGCGTGTTCGGTCGGCCGCGGACGAGCCACCATCGGTCGAGGACTCGAGGAGGAACACCCTGATGCCCCAGCCTCCGCGCCTCAAGGGCGTGCGGTCGATCGTCGCCGCACTCCTGGCGGTCTCCGTCCTCCTGCCGGGCGTGGCGCCAGCCGTGACCCCCGCCGTTGCCGCGGACCCCGTCGTCCTGCGCGTCGGCACGACCCAGGACCTCGACTCCACGAACCCGTTCAACACCTATCTCGTCGTCGGGTACGAGGCGTTCCAGCTGACCTACAGCCTGCTGACCGACTTCGACAAGGACGCCCACCCGGCCCCCGGCTTCGCCGACACCTGGGTCCGTTCGCCCGACAAGGTCACATTCCATGTCCGGACGGGCCTCAAGTGGTCCGACGGCCAGCCGGCCACGTCCAGGGACGTCTGCTTCACGTGGGGCCTCGCGATGGCCGCCATCAAGGACGACACGAACGTCGGCGCAGGCTACCTCGACCCGAACATCAAGGACGCCGGCGTCACGAAGATCGAGTGCCCGGACGACAGCACGTTCATCGCCTACACGACGGACCAGTCCGACCGGCTGTTCCAGGTCTACGTGCCGATCCTGCCGCAGCACATCTACGGCAAGGACACCTACAAGACCATCGCCGACGAGAAGTTCGACGCCCCCCTCGTGGGCACGGGCCCGTACACGCTGGTCGAATGGAAGACGGGCCAGTACGTCCGCTTCGTGCGGAACCCGAACTACTACGGGCAGCAGGGCTTCGCGGACCAGGTCGTGATCCAGATCTACAAGACCGACGACACGATGGTCCAGGCCCTCAAGAAGGGCGAGGTGGATTACGTCCATCTCGTGAACGCCGACCAGTTCAAGCAGCTGCAGGGAGACCCGACCTACGGGACGGTGGCCGGCAAGGCGAACGGCTGGACGCAGCTCGCCTTCAACACCTACGGGACGGGTACCGGCAAGACGATCGCCAACGGCGGGCCGTCCACCAAGGCCCTGCTCGATCCGGCGTTCCGGGATGCCATCGGCTACGCGATCGACAAGACGACCCTCGTGAACAAGGTGCTCGGCGGCTTCGGCGACCCGGGCACGACGGTCGTGCCGCCCGTGCTCTCGGACTGGCACGTGGAGCCCGATCATCTCCGCACCTTCGACATCGCGCTGGCGAAGCAGAAGCTGGACGCGGCCGGCTACCCGCTCGACGCCAGCGGCAACCGGCTGGACAAGGAAGGCAAGCCGATCAAGCTCCGGCTGGACATGCCGGACTCGGACGCCACGTACCAGAAGTCCGCGCAGTTCGTGAAGGACTGGTACGGCCAGCTGGGCATCGGGGTGACGACCCAGGTCCTGACCAGCGCCGCGCTGGGCGACCTGATCCTGCCGGACTCGGGCGCCAAGTACGACATCGAGCTGTGGGGCTGGTCCGGCAACCCGGACCCGAACGCGCTGCTCCAGATCTTCCGATGTGACGCCATCGGCGGCACGTCCGACAGCCAGTACTGCAACCCGGCGTTCGACAAGCTGTACGACCTGCAGCTCACGCAGTCCGGCGCCGAGCGCAAGGCCACCCTGGCCCAGATCCAGAACCTGATCTACGACGAGGCGCCGTACGACGTCCTGTACTACGGCGCGAACCTGGACGTGTACCGGACCGACAGGTTCGCCGGCTGGCAGAACATGCCGTCGAACGGCACCCCGCTGTTCACGTACGGGACGCTGGACTACACGCTCCTGACCGATGCGACCCTCGCGCCGTCGCCCTCCCCGTCCACCGCCGCCTCGCCGTCCGCCTCGGACGCCGGCGGCGCGACGCCTGCGCCCACGCCCGTGGCCTCGCCCGCCGATGCCGGCTCGTCCGGTGGTGGCAGCAACACGACGCTGCTGCTCGTGCTCGCGGTGATCGTGATCGTGGTGGTCGTCGGCGGGTTCGTCCTGAACCGCCGCCGGTCCGCCGGTACCGCCGACGACGAGTAGCCGGGGCGTGACCTTGCGCCACCCGGCGTCAAGCTCGAGGGGCCGCCTACGGCGGCCCCTCGCCGCACCCGGGGCGCGACCCGCGCGACGCGGGCCGTCGGTCATGACGCGCTCGTGAGCGCGCACCGATGAGCGCCCGCTACCTCGCGCGCAAGCTCGCCCAGGCGATCTTCACGATCGTCGCGATCGTCATCCTCAACTTCGTCCTGTTCCGGCTCATGCCCGGTTCCCCGGACCGCGTCGCCAAGAACCCGAACCTGACGCAGGCGACGATCGAGGCGACCCGGGCGCGCTGGGGGCTGGACAAGCCACTGTTCCCGGACCAGCTCACGGCCTACATCGAAGCGACCGCGACGGGCGACCTCGGGTACTCGATCTTCTACCGTGGGCAGCCGGTCACCGACGTCCTGTCGGAGTCCGTCGGGCCGACGCTGCTCCTGGTCGGGCTGGGGGAGATCATCGCGATCATCCTCGGCCTCCTCATCGGCTCGTATGCCGGCTGGCGGAGAGGAGGGGTGGTCGACAGCGTCGGCACGGGGGCCAGCCTGGTCCTGTACTCGATGCCGTACTTCGTGATCGGCATGCCCCTGATCATGGTCTTCGCGGCCGGGCTGGGCTGGTTCCCGACATCCGGGATGACCACGCCGGGCATCAGCGAGGCGTCGCCCTGGGCACAACTGCTGGACCTGGGCGGCCACCTCGTGCTGCCGCTCACCGCCGTCTCGCTGGGCCTCGTCGGCTCGTACTCGATCCTGATGCGGTCCTCGATCATCGATACCCGCCTGGAGGACTACATCACGACGGCGCGCGCCAAGGGCCTGACGGACGGTCGCGTGCTGCGATCGCATGCGTTCCCCAACGCGCTGCTGCCGATGGTCACGCTGATCGCGATCAACCTCGGCTACGTCATCGCGGGCGCGATCACCGCCGAGATCGTGTTCAACTGGCCCGGCCTCGGGACGCTCACGATCAATGCGCTGTCGGCCCGCGACTACCCGGTCCTGCAGGGGATCTTCCTGCTGGTGGCCATCTCGGTCGTGCTCGCCAACTTCGTGGCCGACATCGTCTACGGCTTCCTCGACCCGCGGGTGCGCGCGTGAGCGCGGCGGCGTACGCGACGCGGCGCCCGGCCCTGAGCTCGTGGCGGCGTGCCCGGGGGTTCGCTGCCAGATTCCTGGCTCGCACGGACGGCCTCGTCGGGCTGGTGCTCCTGGTCGTGTTCGCGGTGCTCGCGCTGTTCCCGGAGCTGTTCGTGGGCAAGCTCCAGACGGCCACCACGGCGATGGGCACATCGCTCCAGCCCCCCGGGGCGGCGTTCCTGCTCGGCACCGACGAGCTGGGCCGGGACATGCTGAATCTGACGGTGCACGGCGCCCGGATCTCGATGACGATCGGCCTCATGGCGACCCTGATCACGATCGTGGTCGGGGCCGTGGTCGGGATCGTGGCCGGGTTCGCGGGCGGCGTCGTGGACACGATCCTGATGCGGATCTCCGACTTCTTCCTGGTCCTGCCCACGGTCGTGCTCGCGATCATCCTGGCGCCGGTGCTGCTCGACGTGATCGGGGCGGACACGGACGTGTTCGGCATCCGGACGACGCTGCTCGTGATCGTCGTGGTCATCGGCCTGACCAGCTGGGCGACGACCGCGCGCGTCATCCGCTCCCAGGTGCTGTCGCTCAAGACGCGGATGTTCGTCGACCGCGCCCGGGTGATCGGGTCCGGGCCGGGACGGATCATGTGGCACCACATCCTGCCCAACGTCATCAACCTGATCGTGGCGCAGGCCGTGCTGACGTTCGCGACCGCGGTGTTCACCGAGACGACACTGGCGTTCATCGGGCTCGGCGACCCGTTCGCGCCGTCCTGGGGCCAGATCCTCAACGCCGCCCAGACCGCGGGCGCCCCGGGGCTCGGCGCGTGGTGGTACATCGCGCCGCCGGCCGTGTGCGTCGTGCTCGTTGTCCTCGCGTTCACGCTGGTCGGGAACGCGCTCGACGAGCTCCTGAACCCGCGCTCGGGCGGCCGCCGATGAGCCTGGATCCGCGCAACTCCGCTGCCGCTCCGCCGAGCCGGGCCGGGATCCGCGGCCGTCGCCAGTGGCCGCTGCCCAGGCTGGCGGATCCGGACGCGCCACTGCTGGTGGTCGAGGACCTGGCGGTCCGCTTCGCCATGCCGCAGGGCAGCGTCAAGGCGGTCGACGGCGTGAGCTTCCGGCTGGACGACGGCGAGGCGCTGGGGATCGCCGGCGAGTCCGGCTGCGGCAAGACGACGACCGCGCTGTCGCTCGTCCAGCTGCTGCCCGCGAACGGGCGGATCAAGTCCGGCAAGGTGGAGCTGTTCGGGATCGACCTCGTGCCCAAGACCGAGCGCCAGCTGGCGCGCTACCGGTGGCGGGAGATCTCGATCGTGTTCCAGGGCGCGATGAACGCCCTCAATCCCGTGCGCCGGATCGGCGAGCAGATCGGCGAGCCGATCGAGGTGCGGCTGGGGCAGTCGCGCGACGCGTCGCGGAAGCGGGCCGGGGAGCTGCTGGAGCTGGTGGGCATCCCGAAGCAGCGGGCGGCTGCCTACCCGCACGAGCTGTCGGGCGGGATGCGCCAGCGCGCGATGATCGCGATGGCCCTCGCCTGCGACCCGGCGATCGTCATCGGCGACGAGCCGACCACGGCGCTGGACGTCATGGTCCAGGCCCAGATCCTGCGGCTGCTCGAGGACCTCCGGACGCAGCTCGGCCTGTCGCTGCTCCTCATCACCCACGACCTGTCCGTCATCGCCGAGACCTGCGACCGAGTGCTGGTCATGTACGCGGGCAAGGTGGCCGAGGAGGGACCGGTCCGCCGGCTGTTCACGGCTCCCCGCCATCCGTACACCCGGAAGCTGCTGTCCGCGTTCCCCAACATCCACGCCGACCGCCGGACCCTGGACGTCATCCCCGGCATGCCGCCCGACCTGCGCAACCCCCCGCCCGGCTGCCGGTTCGCGCCGCGCTGCCCGATGGCGATGCCGGTGTGCACCGAGGTCGTGCCGCCCGAGGTCCGGTTCGCCGACGGGGTCCGGGTCGCCTGCCACCTCTACCCGACGTCGGACATGCCGACCGGCGCGGCGGCTCCCGGCGGGGCGGCTCCCGGTGGGGCGGCATGAGCGAGCTGCTGCGCCTCGAGGGCCTCGAGGTCCACTTCCCGATCCGCGGCGGGCTGCTGGACGTCCTTCTGCGCCGGAAGCTCGGCGTGGTGCGGGCCGTGGACGGTATCGACCTGACCATCGAGAAGGGTGAGATCCTGGGCCTGGTCGGCGAGTCCGGCTCGGGCAAGACCACCACCGGGCGCGTGGTCGTGAAGCTCACCCGGCAGACCGGCGGCCGGGTGGTGTTCGACGGGCACGACGTGTCGGACGCCTGGGGCGTGGGCCGGCTCCGCTCCTACCGCCGCCGGGTCCAGCTGATCTTCCAGGACCCGTACGAGACGCTGAACCCGAAGCACACGATCGGCGAGTTCGTCGGGGAGCCGCTGGTCGTCAACGGGATCGGCACGGGCCGGGAGGATCGCGAGAACCGGATCCACGCCGCCCTCGAGGCCGCCGGACTTCGCCCGGCGGCGGACTTCGCCGGCCGCTATCCCCACGAGCTGTCCGGCGGCCAGCGCCAGCGCGTGGTGATCGCCGGGGCGCTGGTGATGGACCCGGAGGTGATCGTCGCGGACGAGCCGGTGTCGATGCTCGACGTGTCGATCCGGACCGAGCTGCTGCGGCTGATGCTCGATCTCCGGAAGCGAGCGCGGGCTGACCTACCTGTTCATCACCCATGACCTGTCGCTGGCCTGGGTGCTGGCGGACCGGATCGCCGTCATGTACCTCGGCAAGATCCTGGAGATCGGGCCGGCGGAGCGCGTGATCCGCTCGCCCCGGAACCCGTACACCCAGGCCCTCGTCTCCGTCAGTCCCTCGCCGGATCCGCCCACCGAGGGCGAGCGCGCGAAGCGCACGATCCTCGTCGGGGAGACCCCCGATGCGGCGCACGTGCCGCCGGGCTGCCGGTTCCACCCGCGCTGCCCGGTGGCCTTCGACCGGTGCCGGGTCGAGGAGCCGCCGCTGTTCGACGTGGGCGGCGGCCAGCGCGCCGCGTGCTGGCTGGCCGAGCCGGGCGCCGGGGGGCTACCGGTCCTCGACCCTGCTGCACCCGATGGCGGCGAGCGCCGGGCGGCGGAGGGGCCGTAGTCGCGAAGCCCCGGCCGGAGTCGTCCAGGCGCCGCCCGCGGACGGACTTTGCTCCCGTCCCCGAGAATGTGCGCATGACCGCGCCCGCCATCGAGACCCACGGCCTCCGCAAGGCCTACGGCAAGACGGTCGCCCTCGACGCCCTGGACCTCCACGTCGAGCCGGGCGAGGTGTTCGGTTTTCTGGGTCCCAACGGTGCCGGCAAGACGACCGCGGTCAAGCTGCTGCTCGGGCTCACCCGCCCGACGGCCGGGACCGGGACCGTGCTCGGGCGCCCGCTCGGCGACCGCGAGACCCGACGGCGGGTCGGCTACCTGCCGGAGCTGTTCCGCTACCAGGCGTGGCTCACCGCCCGGGAGGTGCTCGGCCTCCACGCGGACCTCGCGGGGCTCCCACGCGGCACCCGCCATGCCGAGATCGAGCGCGTGCTCGCCCTGACCGGGCTCGCGGCGCGCGGCGACGACCGGACCGGTGGCTTCTCCAAGGGGATGCAGCAGCGGCTGGGCCTGGGGGCGGCGCTGCTGGGCGACCCGGAGCTCGTCGTCCTTGACGAGCCGACCTCCGCCCTGGACCCGGTCGGCCGCGACGACGTCCGGTCGATCATCCGGGAGGCGCGCGAGCGCGGCTCCGCGGTGCTGCTCAACTCGCACCTCCTGGGCGAGGTGGAGCGGCTGTGCGACCGGGTCGCGATCGTCCACCACGGTCGCGTCGTGGCCTCGGGCGCGCTGGGCAACCTGCTCGGCGAGCCGGCGGTCCGCCTGCGCGTCACGAACCTGCCCGCCGACCGGGCGCCCCTGGCCGCCTTCGGCCCGCTGGCCGAGGAGGACGGCTGGCTGGCGATCCGCCCGCTCGACCCGTCGCGCATCCCGGACCTGGTCGCGACCGTCGTCGGCCTCGGCGGCCGCGTCCACGCCGTGGACCCGGCGCGCCGGTCCCTCGAGGACGTGTTCCTCGACCTCGTCCGCGAGGATGCGGCCCCGTGACCCCCCGGCTGGTCCTGGTCATTGCCGCGCTCACCCTGCGGGAGGTGGTCCGCCGGCGGATCGTGTGGGTGCTGCTCGCGCTGTCGATCGCCACGGTCGCGCTCGTCGGCTGGGGCGTGGAACGGCTGGTGACCTTCGCTCGCGCGGATGGCGTCGAGGAGCTCCAGATCCGGCTCGGCGTGTCGCAGGTGCTGATCCTGATCGCGTTCATGTTCAGCTTCGTGCTGGCGATGTCGGCCGCGTTCCTGGCGGCGCCGGCGATCGCCTCGGACGTGGAGACCGGCACCGTCCACGCGATGCTGGCGCGCCCGCTGCGTCGCTCCGAGCTCGTCATCGGCCGGTGGCTGGGCCTCTCGATCGTCGTCGCCGGGTACGCCGTGGTGTCCGGGCTGCTCGCCATCGGCGTGGTGGGGCTGGTGAGCGGGCACACCCCGCCCCAGCCACAGGTCGCCGTGGCGTTCCTCGCGTTCCAGGCCATCGCGGTGCTCACGCTCGCGCTCGCGCTGGGCAGCCGGCTGCCGGCCATCGCCTCGGGTGCGATCACGGTCGTGCTGTTCGGCCTCGGCTGGTTCGCCGGCGTGCTGGGCAACGTCGCCGTCGCGTTCGACGCCGGGCCGCTGGCCGGTGCGACCGACCTCGTCCGGGCGCTGATTCCCACCGACGGCCTGTGGCGGGGCGTCATCTACGGCCTCGAGCCGCCGGTCGTGCTGCTGCTGACGACGACCCGCGACGCGCAGGCGATGGAGGCGAACCCGTTCTTCGCCGGCGCGCCACCGTCGCTCGCGTTCGTCGCCTGGAGCGTGGCCTGGATCGTGCTGGTACTGCTGGGCGGGATCGCCCTGTTCCGCCGCCGCGAGCTCTGACCGCCCCATGATCCGGGTCTACCTCGGCCACGGCGCATCCGGCAACGCCGCGTCCATGGCGCCCTGGGTGGAGGGCCTGCGCGAGCGCGGGTTCGATGCCCACGCCCTGGGCCTGCCACGGCGCCGCGCGGAGGACGCCGTCACCGCGCTCGAGGCGCAGGTCCCCGACGAGCCGGGTGTCGTGATCGGCGGCCATTCCTACGGCGGGCGGGTGGCCTCGCTGTCGGCAGCCGGGGCCGGCGGGGCGGGGCGCGCGTACGCGGCGCTGGTGTGCCTGAGCTACCCGCTCCACCGGCCCGGCGCGCCCGAGACGGCGGAGGCGCGGATCGCGCACTGGCCGCGGATCGCCATGCCGGCGCTGCTGCTGTCGGGCAGGTCCGACCCGTTCGCCCGGATCGACCTCCTCCAGGGCGCGATGCCGCGGCTCCCGGATGGGAGGCTGGTCACGTATCCGGGGCTCGGCCACTCGCTCAAGCCGGTGATGCCCGACGCGCTGGACCGGATCGCCGCGTTCCTCGGCGGGCTCCCGGACCCGGCGCGCTGAGCCCTCAGCCGAACCAGGATGCTGCCGTGACCGGCTCGCCCATCGATCCTCCCGTCGCGACGGCAGCCGATGACCGGCCGCGGTGCGCCTGGGGTGACGGCCCCGACCCCGACTACCGCGCCTACCACGACCGCGAGTGGGGCGTCCCCGTGCGCGGCGAGCGCCACCTGTTCGAGCTGCTCGTGCTCGAGGGAGCGCAGGCCGGCCTCTCCTGGTCGACGATCCTCCGCAAGCGCGACGGCTACCGGCGCGCGTTCGCCGGCTTCGACCCGGCCCTGGTGGCGGCCTTCGGCGAGACGGACGTCTCGGCGCTCCTCTCGGATGCGGGCATCGTCCGCAACGAGGCGAAGATCCGGGCCGCGATCGGCAACGCGCGGGCGACGCTGGAGCTGCAGGCGGCAGGCACGAGCCTTGTCGAGCACCTGTGGTCGTTCGTGGGCGGGCGCCCGATCGTGAACCGGTTCCGGTCAACGGCGGAGGTCCCGGCCGAGACCGCGACGTCGCTGGCGCTGAGCCGCGACCTGCGCGCGCGGGGGTTCCGGTTCGTCGGGCCCACGATCTGCTACGCCCTGATGCAGTCGGCCGGTCTCGTGAACGACCACGAGGTCCGCTGCTTCCGATGGGCGGAGGTACAGGCAGGGCCCTGATCCCGGACGCGGCACCGCCTGCTACTCGATGGCGAGGACCGCGTAGCGGATCTCGCCGCCTGGCGTTCGGATCGTCACGATGTCGCCCACCCGGCGGCCCATGAGCGCCGCGCCGACGGGCGACACGCTCGAGATCCGGCCCTCGCGCGCGCTCGCCTCGGCCGAGCTCACGACCTGGATCACGCTCTCCTCGCCGTCCACCTCGACACGGATGTGCGACCCCAGCTCCACGTGCGCCCCGCGCTCCGTCGGCGCCGTGACCACGGCGAGCTTGAGCTTGCCCTCGAGGGCCTTGATGCGCCCTTCCAGGAAGCCCTGCTCCTCGCGCGCCGCGTGGTATTCGGCGTTCTCCTTGAGGTCGCCGTGCTCGCGGGCCGTGGCGATGCGCCTGATGACGCCGGGCCGCTCAGCCAGCAGGCCGGCCAGCTCCGCCTCGAGCCGCTCCAGGCCCTCCGGCGAGAGGTAGATCGGCTCGTACATCTTGCGCGGGGATCCCTGGGCGGCGTAGGCCGCCGCGGAAGCCACCCGGCCCGCTCCACGACCGGGCGCCGGCCGCCGGGCGCGCTTCGCCTCGTCGCGAGCCCCGTCGGCCTCGGCGGGCGGGAAGTCCACCACACGGGTCACGGGCGGCGGCTCCGGCGCCTTGACCTCGGGCAGCAGCGGACTCGCGATCCCGGTCGGCTTCCGCGCGCCGGACGGCGAGCGCAGGACCGCCCACGGGAGCACGACGGACGGGTCCGGGAGCGCCGCACGCTCGGCCGCCGGCACGCCCGCCGCAAAGGCGTCGAGCAGCGCGTCCTCGTACTCCTCCGGCGCGTCCGTCGACGCCCACCAGACCCGCAGGTCCGTGACGTTGCGCAGGAAGTGGAGCCAGTGGCCCGACGCCGCCGGCTTGCGATCGCCGGGAACGGTCTTCGCGATCGCGGTGATCCGGCCGGCCGTGGAGCCCACGGTGCTGCCGATGAACACGACCGGCTGCGACGGCAGCCAGAAGGTGGCCAGCCGGTGCTGGAGGTCCCTGGACGTGGGGCGCTCGCCGTCCAGCCGGAGGTCCGGGACGCGCTCCAGCCACTTGCCGATCGCGGAGGCATCGAGGGGCGGGGACGCGATGGGCGCGTTCAGCTCGATGGCGAACACACCCGGCGCCCCGTGCCGGACCGGTCGCCCCCACGCCGCGGGCCCGTCGGCGAGGAGGCCGACCTCGCGGATCAGGGCGGAGGCAGTTCGGTCGTCGGGCATCAGGGTCATACCACCAGGCGGGCAGGGGATCTCCGAGCGCGGTGCTCGCGTCGGTACGCGTATCGTCTCACCATCATGCCGAACCCACCGCGAGCGCGCCCGGCCATGCGCCTTGCCGCGCCCCCGGCGCGGATCGCGGCTGCCCTCGTCGGGCTCGTGGCCGCTGCCGCGGTGCTCATCACCGCCGCGGGCGGGGGCCTCGGGCTGTCGGCCCCGCCCGCGGCGGTGACGGTCGACAGCCAGTCCCCGAACGCGACCCGCTCCGTGGCCTCACCGCCCATCGCCTCGCCGACGCCGTCCGGGGAAGCATCGACCCCCGCCGGCACCGCGTCGCCACCGCCGTCCACGCCCCCCGGGTCCCTGCCCAGCCCCTCCGTGGCCGTCTCCGCGGAAGCGCTCCAGGCGGCCCTCGACGCGACGCGCGAGCAGACGTCGATCCCCGGTGTCTCGGTCGCCATCCTGTGGGACGACGGCCGGAGCTGGCTCGGAGCCTCCGGCCTGGCCGACGTCACGACGAAGGTCCCCGTCACGCCGGACAGCGGCTTCGCGCTGGCGTCGATCTCCAAGACCTTCACCGCGGCCGTCGTGCTCCAGCTGGTGGACGAGGGCCGGCTCGCGCTCGACGACCCCGTCGCTCGCCGCCTGCCGGCCTTCGGGCTCGACAGGCGGATCACCATCCGGATGCTGCTCGATCACACCAGCGGCCTGCCCGACTTCTTCCTGGGTCCGGGGATCGACAAGGCGCTGCTCGCGAAGCCGGGTGCCACCTGGACCGCGAAGCGCTCGTGGGCCTACGTCGCGAAGAAGCGACCGGTGCCGGGCACGACGTGGCGCTACTCCAACTCGAACTACCTTCTCCTGGGCGAGCTGGTGACGGCGGTCACCGGCCGACCGCTGGCCACCGAGATCCGCGCCCGCCTGCTCGATCCGCTCGACCTGGCGGCCACCTGGTACCAGGTGGCCGAGCGGCCCGCGACGAAGCTCACGACGGGCTACAGGCTGGTGAAGACGAGCGACGGCGGCCTGCGCCCCGTGCGCGTGGCGGCCCCCGGCGTCGTGATGCCGTTCCGGTCCGTGGTCACCGCCGCCGGCGGCGCCGGATCCATGGCCGGAACCGCGCTCGATGCCGCGCGCTGGATCCGGGCGTTCGCGGGCGGCCGCGTGCTGTCGCCCTCGATGCAGCAGGCGATGATCGCGGACGCGGCCGTGACCGCCGCGCTTAAGGCGAAGACCCCGTACGGTCTCGGCATCCAGGTGGTCACGATCGACGGGCGCCGGGCGCTGGGCCACTCCGGCCGCTACCTCGGGTTCCGGGACGTCGTGCGCTACCTGCCGGACGATGGCTTGACGATCGCGGTGCTGACGAACCAGGACCGGACCGACCCGACGCGGGTCGCGTCCGCGCTGCTGGATCTCGTCCTGCCGCCGTCGCCGTCGCCTTCGGCCTCACCGGGCGGCCCGGGCTCGCCGTCGCCGTCGGGCGCGCCGCCGCCGTCCGTCGCGCCGACGCCCTGACCCGGTTCCGGGACCCGCGGCCCCGCCCGTCCGGACGGGCCTACGCGACCCCGGAGCGGCGTCGCGTCCCGCCCGATCCGGAGCTTCGCCCGCGTCCGTTGCCCGATGAACCGCCGGCACCCCGCGGTGCCCGGAGCGGCTGCGGCTCCACGTCCCGGCGGGGCACGAAGCCGTCCTCCACCGTCCACGGGATCGCCCGGCGCAGCAACCGCTGGATCCCGCGCAGGAGGTCCGCCTCGTCGATGCACACCAGGCTGACGGCATCGCCGGTGGCCCCGGCGCGACCCGTCCGCCCGATGCGATGGACGTAGTCCTCGGGGTTCCACGGCAGCTCGAAGTTGACGACGTGGGGCAGGTCCTCGATGTCCAGGCCTCGCGCGGCGACGTCGGTCGCGACCAGGACCCGGATCTCGCCCCCCTTGAACGCCGCGAGCGCCTTCGTCCGGTCCGACTGCGCGCGGTCCGAGTGGATGGCGGTCGCGGCGACACCGTGCCGGTCGAGCCACGACGCCAGGCGCGATGCCGCCAGCTTCGTGCGCGTGAACACGAGCACCTGGCGCCAGTCGCCGTCGACGATGAGGTGGGCGAGCAGCTCTTCCTTGCGGTCGCGGTCGACCGGGTAGACCAGCTGGCGGACGGCTTCCGCGGCCGTGCCGTGGGGCGAGACCTCGATCGTCTCGGGGTTGTCGAGGATCGAGCCCGCCAGGCGCTTGATGTCGTCCGAGAAGGTGGCCGAGAACAGGAGGGTCTGCTTGCGGTTCGGCAGCAGGTCCAGGATCCGGCGGATGTCCGGCATGAAGCCCATGTCCAGCATCCGGTCCCCCTCGTCCAGCACGAGGATCTCGACCTGGGTGAGGTTCGCCGCCTGCTGTCCCACCAGGTCCAGCAGCCGGCCGGGCGTGGCGACGAGGATCTCGACGCCGGCGCGCAGCTCCTTGATCTGCGGGTCGAGGGGCACGCCGCCGTAGACGACGGCGGACCGGAGCGGCGAGTGGCGCCCGTAGGTCTTGACCGAGTCGGCGACCTGGACGGCCAGCTCGCGCGTCGGCGTCAGCACGAGGCAGCGGACCGCGTGGCGCGCCGGCGAGAACGAGCTGTTCGCGTGGGGCCGGAGGCGGTCCAGGATCGGCAGGGTGAACGCCGCGGTCTTGCCGGTGCCGGTCTGGGCGGCGGCGAGGACGTCCCGGCCTGCGAGCACGAAGGGGATGGCCCGTTCCTGGACGGGCGTCGGCTCGGCGTAGCCCTCTTCCGCGACGGTGCGGAGAAGGTCCGCGGAGAGCCCGAGCTCTTCGAAGTGCAAGGTGTTCGTGTGCTCCGATGGCGGCCGCTGGGCAGCGGCCCTCGTTGCTGGTTGCCCGGCGTGGCGCCCGCGCGACCCGCGAGGGCGGCGGCGGCCGCCGGACGGAGCCGAGCATACCCGACAATGGGCCCATGGGCGCACAGGGGACGCGTGCGATCGACGCCGCGAGGCGGGCGGGGATCACGCATGCGGTGCATGAATATGCGCACGATGCCCGGGCGTCACTCCGCGAGGGCGGGCGCGGCTATGCGCTGGAGGCGGTCGAGGCCCTGGGCATCGACGCCGCGCGGGTGTTCAAGACGATCGTCGTCTCGGTCGACGGGCGGCTGGGCCTGGCGATCGTGCCCGCGGACGCCGAGGTGGACCTCAAGGCCGTCGCGGACGCGCTGGGCGGCCGCAGGGCCGTCATCGCGCCACCGGCCGATGCGGAACGGGCGACCGGCTACGTGCTGGGCGGGATCAGCCCGCTGGGCACCCGCCGTGCGCTGCCGACGGCGCTGGACGCGTCCGCCGGCGGGCACTCGTCGATCCACGTCTCGGCCGGTCGCCGCGGCCTGGAGATCGAGCTGGCCGCGGTGGACCTCCTCGCGCTCACGGGCGGCGTCCTGGCGCCGATCGCGCGGCGCTGAGCGGCCTCGCCCTCGCGGCGTCCCGGCGCCGAACGGGCGGCCTCGGGCGGTCCCGGGCGGCTACCCGCCGATCTCCGCACGCTCCGCCCACAGCGTGGCCACGAGCATCGACCCCAGCAGCCACGCCAGGACGACGACGATCGCCGTGTTCGGGTCCAGCGACACGCCGACGCCCCCACCCCCGCCGCCGCCCCCACCCCCGCCGCCGCCGGATACCACCGCCGATGCCGACGCGAACGGGAACCACTTGATGACATCGGGCAGGAAGATGCTGGCGATGCCCTCCGCGAAGTAGACGCCGATGCCCACGCCGATGCCGGCCAGCTGGCTGCCCGCGATCGTTGCGATCGCAAACCCCAGGGCCGTGTTCATCGCCACCGCGAGGGCCGCCCGGCCGAACAGCTCCGGCAGCTCGCCCACCGCCTTCGCGTCGCCCATCCCGCCCAGGCTGATGTCGAGGATCGCCGCGCCTGCGGCCGCGCACGCGACGCCGATGGCGAACGCGGCAGCGATGCCGAGAACGGCGAACACCGCCACGGCCGCGTACCCCAGGAGCGTGTACCGGGTCCGGCTCTCGCCGCGGGCGACCGCCGCCTTGAGCGTGCCCCACGACCACTCGGAGCCCGCGATCGCCCCGCCATAGGTGACGGCGAGGAGGCCGCCGATCCCGAGGACCATCGACAGCACCACGCGGTACGCGCCCGGGAACGTCACCACCGCGCGCGCCGCGAGCGCCGCCTGCGGCTGCTGCGGCTGGTTGGCGCTGGCGACCACGGCCACGAAGATCAGCACCAGCAGCCCGACGAGGAGCAGGAACGTGACCCAGGTCGCCGGCCGGCGGACCAGCTTGCGGAGGTTCGCTCCGAGCAGTCTCATGACGACGGCCCCATCGTGTCCGTGCGGCTCCCGGGATCGGTCGCCCAGGTGACCGGCGGTGGCTCGCCGGTCGAACCGCCCGTCCCGGCGCCCACGTCCGGTCGCGTGCCGGTGAGGTCGAGGAACAGCGACTCGAGCGTGGTGCCGCCCTCGATCCGCGAGGCGTACAGGCCGGCATCGGCGAGCGCCCGGTTGAGCTCCGCGGCGTGCGCCGGGTCGAACCTCACGGTCAGCCAGCCGCCCTCGGGCCCGCCATCGAGCTCGACCGACCCGTCGCCGGCCACCCGCTCGAGCACCGGTGCCGCGGCCGCGACCTCGTCGGGGGCGACGCGCACGCGGATGGCGCCCTCCTCGCGGAGCAGGGTGTCGATGGCGCCCTCGCGCACCAGCCGCCCGCGGGCGATGATCCCGACCACGTCGGCCAGCTGCTGGACCTCGGACAGGATGTGGCTGGACACGAACACGGTCTTGCCGGCCGCGGCGAGCGCCCGCAGCGTGTCCCGCATGCCGACGATCCCGGCCGGGTCCAGCCCGTTCGCCGGCTCGTCCAGCAGCAGCAGCCTCGGGTCGCTCAGGAGCGCGCCCGCGATCCCCAGCCGCTGCTTCATGCCCAGCGAGTAGCCCGACACCTTGTCCGTCGCACGGTCCCGGAGGCTGACCAGCGTGAGCAGCTCGTCGATTCGGGCGCGGGACACGGGGGCACCGGTCGCGGCCAGCGCACGGAGGTTCTCGCGCCCCGACAGGAACGGGTAGAACGACGGCGACTCGATGAGCGAGCCGACCTCGAACAGGTGATGCCGGTCGCCCCGCCTGAACGGCCGGCCGAGGAGCTCCACCTCGCCGGCGTCCGCGTGGACGAGCCCGGTCAGGATCCGCATCGTCGTCGTCTTGCCGGCGCCGTTCGGGCCCAGGAAGCCGTAGACCACCCCGGTCGGGACCCGCAGGTCCAGCCCGTCCAGGGCGATCCTCGGTCCGTAGCGCTTGGCCAGTCCCCGGGTGGCCAGCGCCACCCCCGTCGAATCCGTCACGTGCGCCTCTCCCCGGTCCGCGGTGCCGGGTCGATCCGGCCGGTGCCGCGCCGGAGCCCGTCTGCGTCCACGATACCGTCCCCGCCGTCGCAGGGCGGCTCCGGCGACGGATCCGGTGCCGGATCCGGGGACCTCTGCCACACTCCGCGCGACCCCCAGGTCGACCACCCGATCGCAGACAGGCCGAAAACCGAACAGCCGTCGCCCCGGCAGCACCCCTGTCGCCCCTTCGGGTGGTTCGCCACCCGGCACGCCGGATCGCCCGCGCGGTCCGCTCGATCCGTTCTCGCGGATCACTCCGTGTCCGCCCCGTCCCGTGTCGCCGCCGACGGCCGACCGGTCCACCGTCACCGCGCCCATGCGCGGCGTTCCGGCAGGATGGAGGCAGGACGGTTGCTCCAGGAACGCACGGGCGCCCAGCGGGCGTCGCTCAGGAGGATCCGGCCGCTGCTGACCGGCGTCCTCGCCGCTCTCGTCGTGTTCGGCGCCTTCGGCGCCGCCGCCCCGGCCGCGGAGGCCACCGGTGGCCGAGCCCGTACTACCCGTTCTCGACGACGTCCAAGGACGGCATGGGCCTCAACGCCAGTGCCGGCCACGGGAACTACAACGTCAAGTACTACGGCGAGTACTACATGGCCCGGCTGGGCCTGGCGCGCAACGCCGTGGTCATGCTCAGCCACCTGTGCTACGCCTCGGGCAACTCCGAGCCCGGCGCCGCGCTGCCGAGCAGGTCGACCGCGATCAAGCGCGTGGACAACTACGGGGCCGGGTTCCTGCGGTCGGGCGCGAAGGTGGTGTTCGCGTCCGGGCTCACCAACATCGGCTACGTGCTCAAGGGCCTGTTCCGGTCGTCCTCGGCGCTGACGATGCGCCAGCTGTTCTGGGCGGACCCGCAGCGCACCGCCACGTACAAGGCTGGGCTTCGCGTCCTCGCGGACGCCCGGGGTCGCGGCCCAGATGGACCCCTACGCGCCGGGCCGCTACTACCGTTCGGTGATCGGCTGGCTCGGCCTCACCGTGGGGACATCGCGGAACGCCTGAGCCGCGGCTGATCGAACGCGCGGGCCGGGACTCGCGCGTCCGATCTGGGGCACCATGAGTGCATGTCGCACCGTCACGCCGCAATGGACCACGCGTGGCGTGGCGTCCGGGCCGCGTCGCCGGCCGCCGGGGCCGGGGCCGGGGCCGGGGCCGAGGATGCGCGCCTGACCTTCCTCGGCCACTCGACGGTCCTGATCGAGGTGGACGACCTTCGGATCCTGATGGATCCCGTGCTCCGTGATGGGCTCGGCCCGGTCCGGCGCCAGGTCCAGGCGGTGCTGCCGGAGCTGTTCGCGGACCTCGACGCCATCTTCATCAGCCACGGCCACCACGACCACTTCGACCCGCCGTCCCTGCGCCGGATCCCGGGCAGGCCCACGGTCATCGTCCCGCGCGGCTTCGGCCGGCTCGCGTCGAGGCTCGGGCTCGGCCCGGTGGAGGAGGTCGAGCCGGGCGACCGGCTGACGATCGATCGGGTGCACTTCGAAGTCGTCCACGCGGAGCATTCCGGCCGGCGCGAGCCGTTCGGGCCGATCGGGCCGGCGATGGGCTGCGTGATCGCCGGGTCGCGAACCGTCTACTTCCCCGGCGACACGGACCTGTTCCCCGGGATGGGCGACATGGCGGGCCGGCTGGACGTCGCCATGCTCCCGGTCTGGGGCTGGGGACCGACGATCGGGGAGGGTCACATGGACCCGATCCGCGCCGCGGCCGCCGCCGCGGTCCTCCGGCCGCGCCTCGCCATCCCGATCCACTGGGGCACGTTCTACCCGGCGGGGATGCGGCGCGTGGCGCCGAGGCCGTTCGACGAGCCCGGGCAGGCCTTCGCGGACGCCGTCGCAGGCCTCGCCCCGGGCGTGCCGGTGCGCGTCCTCGCCCCCGGCGAGTCGCTCGACCTGGTGCCCGGCGGGTAGACGCCGCGGACCTCGCCGTGGCCGGCGCGCGGCGATCGGATCGCGCGGGGATCGGATCGGATCAACGCCGATCAGTCCGCGATCAGTCCGCGATCAGTCCGCCCAGGACGAGTGCCACGCCCAGGACGAGTGCCACGCCCGCCACAGCGCGGTCGGGTCCGACAGCGGGTCTCCATGCACCAGCACGAGGTCGGCCGGGCCGCCCTCCCGGATCACGCCCGCATCCGGCTCGCCGAGCAGCTCCCCGCCCCGCCACGTCGCGCAGCCCAGCGCCTCCCACGGCTCAAGGCCGGCTTCGACGAGCAGCTCCACCTCCCAGGCCAGCTGGTTGGCGCGCGTGGAGCCGCCCCCGAAGTCGGTCCCGGTGGAGATGGACAGCCCGGCCCGGTGCGCGAGCGCCGCGGACGCCATCGCATGCTCTCGTCTCGCCTCCACCCGTGCCCGTCCCTCGTCCGAGGCGAACCGGGGGAGGGTCGTGGTCCGGCCGAAGGTCCGCCAGGAGGCCATCACGGACAGCGTGGACACGAGCCGCACCCTGTTGCGCGCCATCGCCGCCACCGTGTCCGCATCCAGCTCGAACCCGTGCTCGAGCGCGTCCACGCCGGCCTCCGCGCCGGCCCTGGCGCCCGCCACGTACCCGCTGTGCGCCGTCACGCGCGCACCGCGCGCATGCACCGCGTCGACGACCCGCCGCAGCTCGGCCACCGACCACGGCGAGACCGAGAGGTCCGGCCCGTCCAGGTACAGCTTCACGAGGTCCGCCCCGTCGTCCAGCTGGGCGAGCGCGGCGGCCAGGAGCTCGTCGGCGTTCGACGCCTCGACCGAGATGGCCGGCAGGGTCCCGGTGGCCATGATCCAGGTCCCGGCGGCGCGGACGTGCGGATACCCGGCCCGTCCCCGCCATCGGTCACGGACCCCCAGCGCCAGCGCGCGCTCGCGCCCGCCGTCCGCGGGATCCGGGCGCCGGACGGAACCGACGTCCCGGGCCCACCGGACCCCGGCCCGGGTGAGCAGCCGCGCGTTCCCCTCGGCGACCTCGAGGAGGCGCTCCGTGGGGTCCGAGTTCCGGTCGATCCAGTGGGCCCCGCCGGGCATCGTGATGTGGCTGTGCCCGTCCACCATCCCGGGCACGATCGCGGAGCCGGACGCGTCCACCACCTCGATCGGGCCAGCGCCGTCCAGCGGCCCCTCGTCGTCCGATGGGCGGATCCAGGCGATCCGTCCGTTCTCGACCAGGATCGAGACCCCGTGCTGGAGGCGGTCGCCGCGTCCGTCGGCCAGGGCGCCGTCGCGGTACAGGCGTCGGGTCACCACGGGTCACTCCCAGTGCGTCGGATCCCCGTGCGGGATCGCATGGCGCGAGTGTACGCAGTGAGCGCGCGTGGATCATCCTCGAGTCGGCGCGTCCAGTCAGCCGATGACCGGGTCCAGGCCATCGGCAGCGGCGCCTCGGTTGCCCGTTACGCACCCACGCTCCGGGCTGCACCGTGATGCACGTGGGGATCAGGACGGCGACCTCCCCGCACGGCTCGACCGCCGAACCCCGGGTTTGGCCCCCGGACCACGCTCGCGGATCGCCCGGTTGAACCCCACGTGAATACGGCCGGGGCCGGAGGGGGATGCGGGCCGGGACGGCCGGGGCCGGAGGGGGATGCGGGCCGGGACGGCCGGGGCCAGAGGGGCCCAAGGGGATGGGGCCCGGGCGATCGGGCCCACGGGCCCACGCATCGCCTGCGGTCCGGGCCGTCCTCACCTGGACGGCCACGCTGGACGGCGACGCTGGACGGAGTCGCGCATGGTCGTGTGGTCAGCTTGTGCCGTCGATTGGAGATCCCTCACCGGTGGCCCGGCGCGCGGCGGCCGGGAGCAGGACCGTGAACCGGGCGCCACCCCCCTCCGGCGAGGACGCGTGGAT
Organism: uncultured Chloroflexia bacterium; assembly: GCA_963703575.1. Lineage (GTDB taxonomy): Bacteria > Chloroflexota > Limnocylindria > Limnocylindrales > CSP1-4 > CAIXZV01. Next base: position 49,119 of record CAVPEU010000022.1, on the reverse strand, counting down.
CGCCCAGCCGTGCGCGTCGACGATCCGGCGGGCGATCGCCAGGCCGAGGCCGGTGCCGCCGGACCCGTGACGGGTCGTGCCGGGCAGCCGGGTGAAGGGCTCGAAGATCCGTTCGCGCTCCGCCTCCGGGATGCCGGGCCCCTGGTCGTCCACGTGGATCCGCCCGCCGCGGCCGTCGCCATCCACCCGGACCGTGACGACGCCGCCGGCCGGGGAATGGTCGATCGCGTTGTCGATCAGGATCAGCAGCAGCTGGACGAGCCGGTCGCGATCGGCGGTGGCCGGGACGGGGCGGGGCGCATCGAGGGCGAGGCCGACCCCGCGCTCCGCGGCCAGCGCGCCAGCTCCCCGGACGGTGTCGGCCGCGACGGACGCGATGTCCAGCCGCGCGGGCGAGAGCATGAGCCGCGTCTCGTCCCAGGCCGCGAGCTGCAGCAGGTCACCCACGAGCCCGCCCAGCCGGTCCGCCTCCGCGATGACATCGCCCAGGAGTGGGGCGCCGTCGCCGGTCACCAGCCCCTCGCGCTCCAGGACCTCGGCGTTCGCGCGGATGAGGGCGGCCGGGGTGCGCAGCTCGTGCGAGGCGTCGGCGACGAACCGGCGCTGGGCCTCGAAGCCGTCGCGGATCGGACCCAGGGCGCGCCCGGTGACCAGCAGCGTGATCAGGGCCGCGGCCACGAGGCCCATGGCACCGACGGTGAGCACGGCGAGCACGAGGCTCCGCGACTGGCGGTCGTGGAGGTCGAGGAGAAAGCCGCCCTGCACGAACCCCAGGAGCGTGCCGTCGTGGACCAGGGGCACCGTCAGGAGTCGCAGGTTGTGGTCGCCCGCGCGGATCGTCCGGAGGTCCTCGCCCGTCGACCGTGCGGTCGACAGGGCGTCGCCGTCGGGGAGTCCGGGCAGGGAGCTCCCGGTGCGGTTCTGGACCAGCGCTCCGGATCGGTCGAGGACCAGCAGCACCGTGTCGGCGGCGGCCGGCGGCTGCTCGTCCGCCTCGCGGCCTTCGTCCGCCGAGGGCAGCTCGCCCGACAGCGATCCGGTCGCCCCGTCGACCGACGCCCGCAGCGCCCGGTCCACGTCCGCGTTCAGGGCGCTGAGCCCCATGATGGCCGTCGCCGCGCCGACCCCGATGACGAGCATGGTCAGCAGCGCGAGCGTCACCGCGAACAGGCGCCGCCGCGTCGCCCGGAGCAAGCGATCGGTCGGGCCCATGGCCACCGGGGTCAGCCCTCCGCGCGAAGGGTGTAGCCCACGCCCCTGACGGTCCGAAGCCGGTCGGCGCGGCCCAGGCGGCCGAGCTTCCGGCGCAGATACGAGACGTACAGGTCCACGACGTTCGAGTAGACGTCCGGCTCGGCACCCCAGACCTGGTCGAGGATCTGCTGGCGGGTCACGACCTGACCGGCGTGCCGGATGAAGAAGCCCAGGAGCGCGAACTCGCGGGCGGACAGGTCCACTGTGTCGTCACCGACCTGGGCCACGTGCCGCAGCTCGTCCAGCGACAGGTCGCCGGCCGCCAGCCGTGCCTCGGTCGGGGTGGCCGGCCGGCGACCGAGCGCCCGGATCCTGGCCAGCAGCTCGGAGAAGGCGAACGGCTTGGCCAGGTAATCGTCGGCCCCTGCGTCGAGGCCGGCCACGCGGTCGTCGACCGAGCCGAGCGCCGTGAGCAGCAGCACCGGTGAAGCGATGCCCCGCGCGCGCAGCAGCCGGAGGACGGTGATGCCGTCGATGTCGGGCAGCATCCGGTCGAGGACGATGACGTCCGGCTCGGCTGTCCCGGCCAGCGCGACGGCGCTGACGCCGTCCGGGGCGACGTCCACGACGTGGCGCTCGGCCACGAGCACCCGCTTGATCAGGGCCGCCATCTTCGGTTCGTCTTCGACCACCAGCACGCGCATCGCCGCGCATTGTGCGGTCGGCGGGCCCGCAGGTCGAGGGCCGGAGGCCTCTCTGTGGGCATTCTCATCTCGCGCCAACGGCATGTTCACGGCCGGGAAGGATGCTGGGGGTGTTCCACCGTCACGCTGGAGTCGCCCCTATGGCACATCGCCTCGCTCTCGCCGCCGCATCCGGCGTCGCCGCGCTCATCCTCGCCGCCGGCTTCGTGCTCGTCGGCTTCGCGCCCCGGGCCACCCCGGTGGACGCCGGCGGGCCGGTGGCCGACACGGCCGCGCCCGTCCCGCCCCGGATCCAGGTGGACACCGTCTACGTGGCGCCGCCCGCCCAGCCACAGGACGTCACGATCACCAGGGTCGTGAAGACCTCGGGTCACGGCGACGACGAGGGCGAAGGCGGGGACGACGACTGATGTCCGAGCCACGCCTCCCCGGGCCGCCGCGGCCTCCCGTGCGGCCCCGCCCGACGCCGGACGCACGCGCCCCGCGCCCGAGGCCGGACCCGAACCCGTTGCGCATGCTGCTGGCCCTGGCGGGCATCGCCTCCGCGTCCGCGATCACCAGCGCGATGCTGCCGTCCGTGGTCCCCCGGCCCGTCGCGCCGGCGGACGCCGCGGCCGACGTGACGGTGCCCCAGCCATCCGTGATCCACGTCACCCGGATCGTCCAGCTCCAGCCCGGACAGACCCCGCCCCCGCAGTCGTCGGTCGTCGTCCAGCCGACGCCGACGCCCCGGGTCCACGTGGTCACGACCCGGCAGTCCGGGACACCGTGATGACCGGACCGGCGATGACCGGCCCGGCGATGACCGCGCCGACGATGACCGCGCCGAGGATGACCGCGCCGAGGATGACCGCGCCGGCCGCAGCCACGGCCAGCGCCCGGATGATGGGCGGGACGGTCGTCGTGCAGCTGCTCGGCGCCGGCGACCCCGCCGCGCTCGACGGTGCCGGGGCCCGGATCCTGCGGCGCCTCGAGGCATGGGCGTCCCGCCTCACCCGCTTCGAGCCGGGATCGGAGCTGAGCCGCCTCAACGCGTCGCCACTCGCCCGGGTCCCGGTGGGGCCGACGCTCACCGCCGTGCTGGACTGGGCTCGCACGGCCGAGGCGTTGACCGACGGCCTGGTCGACGTCGCGCTGCTGGACGCACGCCTCGAGGCCGAGACCGGCGTCCGCCCGGACGGGCCGCTGCCGGCGACGCGGCGCTGGTCGATCGACCGGCACGCCCGGGGCGCCACCGTGCGCCGCGAGCCCGGCCTCCGCCTCGACCTCGACGGCATCGCGAAGGGCTGGCTCGCCGACCGTGCCCTGGACATCGCGCCCGGGCGCTCGGCGCTCGTGGACGCCGATGGGGACATTGCCGTGCGCGTCGGCCGCGGCGATACGTGGGCGATCGGCATCGCGGACCCGCGAGACGGGGACGCCCGCCTCGGCGTGCTCGAGCTGGTCGCGGCCGAGGACGCCGGGGCGGGCGCCGGCGACGGCACCGGCCGGGTCGCCGGCGACGGTGGGGGGTTCCGCCGGTTCGGCGTCGCCACGTCCGGGACGAGCGTGCACCGCTGGGTCCACCACGACGGCACCGCCCACCATCTCATCGACCCGTGGACCGGGCGACCGGCGGCCACGGACGTCGTCCAGGCGACCGTCCTGGCGGCGACCGCCCGCGCGGCGGAGGCGTACGCGAAGACCGCGGTGATCCTCGGGTCGCGGCGGGCATTCGTCGCGCTCGACCGCCCCGGCGTCCTCGGGCTGCTCCTGCTCACCGAGCGCGGCGAGGTCCGTGCGAGCGAGGGAATGCTGCGATGGCTGGCGTGAAGTACCGCGGGCTGGACCCGCGCACGAAGCTCGCCCGCTGGGGCCTGGCGGCGATCGCGATCGGCGTCGTCGCAGGCTCGACCGTCCCGGGTGCGGTCGGCGGCCTGGCCGCCGTCCTGGACGCCAACCGGGCCAGCCTGCCGTGGCTGTTCGAGCGGCTGTTCGCGTTCCTCGCCTACCTCGCGATGACCGGGTCGGTCGTGTACGGGCTGCTGCTGTCCACGAAGCTGCTGGACGCGATCGCGCACCGGCCGGTCAGCTTCTCGCTCCACCAGGACCTGGCGGCGATCGGGCTCGGGCTGGCGGGGATCCACGGCGTGCTCCTGGGCCTGGACGGCACGGTGCCGTTCACGCTGGCGCAGATCGTCGTGCCCGGCCTGGCGCCGCACGCGCCCCTCGCGGTCGCCGCGGGCCAGGTCGCCCTGTACCTGATGGCCGTCGTCATCGGCAGCTTCTACGTCCGGCGCCACATCGGGCAGCGGGCCTGGCGGACGCTCCACTACGTCACCTTCCTGGCCTTCGCGGGCGCGACCGTCCACGGCATCGCCGCCGGGTCTGACAGCGCCGCCGGCTGGGCCCAGGGCCTGTACATCGGGGCGGTCGTGGTCGTCGGCTTCCTGCTCATGTACCGGATCGTGGTGTCGATCGCGGGCGGGACGGAGCGGCGGGCCGTGCGCAGCTAGGCCCACGTAGCTGCGCAGCGTCGCTGCGCAGCCTGCCGGAGACGCCGGGACCATCATCTCCGACCCGGATCCGCAGGTCGCCGACTCGCGGCCGCCGCTCTCGACTCCTTCGCCTGGTGAGCACCGACCGCCCCCGGATCGACATGCCCTTGGGCGGCTTCCTTGAGCGCACGGCCCACGTGGAGGCGTCATTCGTCTGACACCAGCCCTGAAGGGCCGGGGCCGGGCCGCCTGACCGCGAACGGGCGGATCAGCTCCCCTCGGGGAGGAGGACCGTGTCCCCAAGCTCGACAGTGATGGCTTTGGGATCGGCGGGCTCCGCGAACGTCAGCGCCATCCCTCGCCCAAGCGCCATCGCATCGCAGCCCTGACGGGGCACGGGAGTAATCGCCAGCCGTCCCGGCGCGATGGTCAGCGTCGCCTCCACCTCGCAGACGGTCCCGATCCAGGCGAGGACGAGGTCGCGGTCCGACAGGCGGCCAAGCGCGATGTCGGCGTCGCCGTCCCACGCGATATGGTGGCGCGGGGGCGATCGTCGCGCCAGCCGGCGAGGCCGTTGCCGTCGATTGGGACGGCGAAGACGCCGCTGTCGAGGGTGAGGGCTCCGTGGTCCCGGAGCCGCACGCAGACAGCGCAAGCCCAACTGCCACGATCCCAGCGCGGTTGAGCCTCATCCCCCAACTCTCCACAGAACGTGCCTACGCGGCTCCGACGGTCCAGCCTGCCAGAGCATGACGGGGCGATGGGCCCTGGCTCGACCCACCAACCGGGTTGGACGCACAAGCACGGTTGCCAGGATTGACACTCCGCGAGCCAACGCTCCGCGGTTCGCCATGACGTGCACCTCCCCGCCCAGGACGCCAGGTCATCGTCGTTGTTCCTGGGTCATCAGGCAAGGGGCCGTGCCGGCAGGGGTCGTCGATACGCCCTTTCGTCCGCAGCCAGGCCCGCCTGGGCCTCTCCCGGCACGGCAGCCGGGGCGAGGTGGACCGCGAAGAAGGCGAGCAGCCGCGCCCAGGCGTCCTCCGCGGCGGGCTCGACGTAGCCGTTGTGCGTCGGCAGCCGGGGACCGAGCGTGCCCAGCAGCCTGCCGTGGCGGTTCATGAAGCTGTGGCCCGCCTCCGGGTACGTCTTGACGTCGTTCGCGACACCGGCGGCGTCGAGGGCCGCCTGGAGCTTCGGCCCGGTGGCGCCCAGCACCCGGTCGCGGCCGCCGTACGAGGCGACGGTCGGGCACAGGTCCGGGATGACCGCCTCGCCCGGCAGCGCGCCGTAGAAGGGGGCGACCGCCCGCACCTGCCGCCTGCCCCTGGCCGCGTACAGCATCGCGAAGCCGCCGCCCAGGCAGAACCCGGCGAGCCCGATCCGGTCCGCGTCCACGCCCGGCCGCCGGCCGAGCCAGTCCTGGAAGGCGGCCATCTCCCGGTACGGACGCCCGGTTCCCACCTTGCCCATCCCCTGGAAGAAGCGGGCGATGCACAGCGGCTTCCACCCGGCCCCGATCAGGTCCGGCGCCAGCGCGACGTAGCCCTCGTCCGCGAACCGCGTCGCGATCCGCCGGATGTCGTCGTTGAGGCCCATCACCTCGTGGACGACGAGGACGGCGGGCAGGGGAGCGGCGCCCGGGGACGGATCCGGCTCCGCGAGGAACGCGGTGAGCGAGCGTCCGGTGCCGGCATTGAAGCGGAGGTCGCGTCCGACGGCCATGGCCGGGGATGTTACCGCGCACGCCGCCAGCCGACCCCCAGGCCGACCAGGTCGAGCGCGGGCGCGCCTCGTTCGCCCCGGAGGTCCACGACCGGGTGATCGCCGTCCGCCGTCCGCAGCCGGATCTCCGGCCCGCTGACGACGGCGCGCCGGTTCGCGTCGAAGGGGATCCCGAGCGTGCCCGCATACGCCGCCTCGACGGCGTCCGGGTCCGCGACCGGCAGCTCGAGGCCGGCCAGCCGCACCCGTCCCCCGATCGGAGGCCGGAACGCCGCGTACGACCGGAACGCCGCGTACGATGGTCCCATGAGCCTTCCCGTTCCGCCCGACCATCTCCCGTTCACCGGCAACCCCGACGCGGACGCGCTCATCGCTCGTGATCCGCTCGCCCTGCTGATCGGCTTCGCCCTCGACCAGCAGGTCACCGTCCAGAAGGCGTTCGCCGGCCCCTATGAGCTCCGCCGCCGCATCGGCAGCCTGGACGCCGCGACCATCGCGACCATGGATCCCGAGGCGCTCGACGCCGCATTCCGCCGGCCGCCCGCCCTGCACCGGTTCCCGGGCAACATGGCCGCTCGGGTCCGCGACCTGTGTGCCGTCGTCTCCGAGGAGTACGGCGGGGACGCGAGCCGGGTCTGGACGGGAGCCGCCGACGCCCGTGACCTGCATGCGCGGCTGATCGCCCTGCCCGGCATCGGGGAGATGAAAGCCGGGAGCATCGTCGCCCTGCTCGGCAACCGCTACGGGATCCGGCCGGCGGGCTGGGAGGACGTCCGCCCCAAGCACCCGACGCTGGCCGACGTGGACTCGCCCGAGGCCCTGGCCGAGTACCAGGCCGGCAAGCGCGCGCACAAGGCGGAGATGCGCGCCCAGGGCAGCGCCCGATGACGACGCCCGACATGCTCGCGGTCGCCGCGACCATCGCCGGCGTGCTGATGGCGGCCGCGCCGTTCCTCCAGATCCGCCGGATGCTCCACACGCGCTCCAGCCGCGATGTCTCGCTGCTCTACCTGTCGCTGCTCGAGGTCGGGTTCGTGCTGTGGCTCGCCTACGGCTGGTCGATCGGCAACGTGGCGATGATCATCTCCAACATCGCGTCACTCGCGTTCATGACGGTCACGATCGCGTTCGCGCTCGTGTTCCGGCGCGGCAAGGGTCCGGACTCCCGGTCGTCCGACCGGGTCCCGGTCGAGGTCCCGCCGGACGCCTGAAGCCCAGGCGCGAACGCGATCTTCACGGCCTGATCGTCGCTGAATTGCGCGGGCCAGGCCAAGAGTCCCTCGTGAGGCGGCAAGGATGAGCCGCTCGCATGCCGGGGCCGCACCGTGATCCACGTGTGGATCAGGACGCTGACCTCCCCGCACGGTTCGACCTCCCAACCCGCATGTTCGGCCCCGGGACCACGCTCGCGGACCGCCCGGTTGATCCACACGTGAATGAGAGCCGGGGGAAGGGCCCCGGTCAAGGGCCACGGATCGACAGGGCCACGGATCACGCCTTGACAACGGATGCCAACCGGATACGCTTCGGCTCATGCTCGCAATCCAGGTGGCCTCCGAGCCACGCGCCATGGAGCTCGATACCGCCCGCGCCGGCGTCCTCGCGACCCGCCTGGCGGAGCTGATGGGCGTGTTCCAGCGGCCGGCGGGCAGCCGGATCGACCGGGCGATGGTGAGCGCGGTGATCGAGGCCGCGGCGGTGGCCGGGCTGGCCGAGCAGGTCGCGGCCCGCCCCGACGCGAACGACCCGGGCGAGGACACGACGCGGGCGCTGCTGGCCGCGCTCCTGGACTCGCCCCGGCCCGCCGCGGAGATCGCGCACCTCGCCCCGATCTTCGGCTACCCGGTGCTCGGCCGGCTCGTGGGGGCGTCGGTCCCGTCCCTTCGCCGCTATGCGGGCGAGGACCGGCGGACGCCGGATGCGATCGCCCAGCGGGTGCACCTCCTCGCCCAGCTGGTGGCGATCCTGCGCGGCAGCTTCAACGAGTTCGGGATCCGGCGCTGGTTCGAGCGGCCGCACCCCGCGCTGGCCGGCCGCGCCCCGGAGGAGATCCTCGCCCGCGGGCTCGACCCGGCGGACCCGGACGCGGCGGCGGTCCTCGACGCCGCGCTGCGCCTGCTCTGGTGATCGTCTTCCGCAACACGGACGCGGACGTCCCGTTCTTCTGGGACTCCGACCGTCAGCCGGCCGGGCGCTGGCACGCCGCGGGTGCGGGTCCGGTGCAGTACACGTCATCGACGCCGGACGCCTGCTGGGCCGAGTTCCTCCGCCACGCCGGGATCACGGACGCCGAGGACCTGGCCGGCATCGAGCGCACCGTCTGGGCGATCGAGATCCCGGACGACGAGCCGGCCGCCGTGCCGATCCTGCCGCCGCGGACGCTGGTCGGGGGCCTCCCCTCGTACCGTCGCTGCCAGAAGGAAGCGGCGCGGCTTCGCGCCGGCGGGGCCACGCGCCTCGTCGCGCCGTCGGCCGCCGTGCTGCCCGGCAGGCCGTCCGGCTGGGTGTCGGACCCGGGCCTCGAGCCGGCGCCCCCGCGCGAGGAGCAGACGATCGTGCTGTTCGGACCGCGGCCGGACCTGGTCGGCTGGGTGGCGGGGACACGGGGCCGGCCGTTGCCCGGCCTGCTGCGGTGGGTCCGCCACCTCTGACCGAGGCTACCTCTGACCGAGGCTACCGCCGACCGGAGCCACCGCCGACCGGGGCTACCGCTGGACGAGCGTCCGGAACAGGTGCTCGAGGGTCGCCGCCGGGTCGGCCGTCAGGCCGGTGTGGACCTCGGACGGCTGGATGATCGTGGACGACGGCGACACCAGCCAGTGGAAGCGCTCGGGAGCGGACAGCTGCGCGATCGGGCCGCCGTCCGGATCGCCGGCCGCGATCCGCTCGATGCCGGCCAGGTGCTCGCGGACGACCTCCGGGTCGCAGTCGGGCGCCAGGGCGACGAGGACGGCCGCGTCGAGGGAGGTCTTCGCGCCCAGGAAGCGGTGCGGTCGCGACAGCAGGACGATCCCGGCGTTGAACGCCTCGCCCCGCTCCACGCGCGGGATCACCCGCACGATCGCGTACTCGAACGGCTCACGCGGTCCGGGCACGCTCGGCCTCCTCGACGAATGCGCGCGGCTCGGCGAGCCGGGCCGACAGGTAGTCCACGTAGGCACGCCGGTGCGCCGCCGGGTCCGGCAGCCCGGGCTCGGGCCGCAGCCAGTCGTCCGGGATCATCGCCGCCAGGGACTCGAACGTGTCGCGCGACAAGCTGGGCGCCAGTCGGGCGTCGGCGTCCGGGATCGAGCCGGCGAACGGGAGCAGGACGTGGTTCCGGATGGGCTCGAAGGGGCGGCGGGCGTGCTCGGCCGGGTCGCGCCAGGTGTGGTGGATGTAGAGCGCGGACCCGTGGTCGATGAGGTGGAGCCGCCGATGCCACACGATGAGGTTCGGGTTGCGGGCCGTGCGGTCCACGTTGGTCGTGAACGCGTCGAGCCAGACGATGCCGGCGGCCAGGTCCGGATCGGGCGCCGGACCCACGGTGGGCGCGAAGGGGAGCGCACCCGGCAGGAAGTCGAGGCCGACGTTGGTCCCGGCCGATCGCTCGAGCAGCTCCTTGATCTCCTGGTCCGGCTCCGCCCGGGCGAGCACCGGGTCCAGCTCGACGAGCACGAGGTCGGGGACCGGCAGCCCCAGGTGGCGCCCGAGCTCGCCCGCCAGCAGCTCCGCGACCAGGGCCTTCCGGCCGTGCCCGGCGCCGAGCAGCTTGACCACGTACAGCCCGTCGTCGTCGGCCTCGACGAGCGCGGGCACGGATCCGCCCTCGCGCAAGGGGGTCACGTAGCGGGTGGCCGTCACGGTGCGCAGCATCCGGGGAGTGTAGGTCCCGGCCCGTTCCCCTTGCGGGCAGCCGCCGTCCGACATATCGTTGTGCATGCAACGATCAGTCCTGCCATCCCACCGGAGCCCCGCTTGGACACCGCCCTTCTCGCCGCCCTCGACCACACCCAGCTCGTCGACCTGACGACGACCGGCCGCCGGACCGGGGAGCCGCGCCGGATCGAGATCCACCTCCACAACCTCGACGGCCGGCTCGTGATCGGCGGCGCGCCGGTGGCCGGGCGGACCCGGGCGTGGCTCCACAACGTCGCCGCGGACCCCCGGGTCACGCTCCACCTCAAGGGCCCGTTCGCCACCGGGGACGTGCCCGCGACGGCCCGGGTGATCACGGACCCGGCGGAACGTCGAGCGTTGCTGACGGGCGTCGCGCGGAACTGGAAGCGGGGAGACATCGACGTGATGGTCGCCCACAGCCCGCTGATCGAGCTGACGGTCCCCGGCTACCGTGAGGGCACGGCCGCGGCCTGATCCCGTCCCCGGGGCCCGATCCTGTCCTTGCCCGGACCGCTGCCTCGCGGCGGTGCGCAACGACGAGGCCGGCTCGGCGGCCACGCCGGCGGCCACGCCGGCGGTCAAGCAGGCGGTCAGGCGGGCTCGGCGGCCTCGGCCTCCACCAGTGCCCGGAACCGCTCCAGCGACGCCGGCAGCTCCGCGTTGATCCGGCGCTCCGCCTCGCGGGCGATGAACCCCAGCAGCGGCGAGGTCGACAGGTCGATCTCGAGCGAGATCCGGGTGGATCCGGTGCCGACCGGCTGGAGCCGCGCGCGGACCTCGACCGACAGCGGCCCGCCGGACCCGCCGATGACCAGGATCGACGGGGCGCGCAGCTGCCTCACCGTGCCCATCACCTCGGTGCCGGCGACGGCCGCCGACAGCTTCAGGCGGACCCGGCTGCCGGTTGCCAGCGGCACGTCGAGCAGCTCGGCCTCGGCCACCTCCGGCAGCCAGCGCGGCAGATCCTCAATTCGCGTTGCCACGCGGAACACGCGCTCGGGAGGATGAGGAAGCTCGAGGGAAGCGCCGACACGGCCCATGGGTGGATCGTATGCCCGCGCGGCTCAGGTCGTGGGGGTCCGGCGACGTCGCCGGGTGCCGCCCGTCCCGCCGGTCGTCCCGCCGCCGCCCTCCGGCCCCACCGGACGCGCGACGAACTCCCGGGCCCGTTCCGCCAGCGCCGCCAGCCCGGCGTCCACGCGCCCGTTGACGGTTCCTCGGACGGCCCGGTCGGACCGAGCCGGGGGCCGCGGGTGGCGTGGATCGTTCGCCGACCACGGCGGGCCACCGCTCGCGTCCCCATCCGTGGCCGAAACCGCGATCCGGGTTTGCTGGTTCCGGGCACGCCCTCCGGTTGCGCGGGTTCGCGGGCTCGCGGGTTCCGGACAGCGTGACGCAGGGGTGGATCAGGGCACGCTCGTGGCTGTCGCGCTGATGCACCGGTGGTTCAGGATGGCGATGCCGCCGCACGGCTCGGCCGTCCAACACGGGGTTTGGTGCCCGAGCCACGCACCCGGATGGCGGATCTGAACCACATGCGAGTCAAGAGCCGGGTCGCGGGTCGGCGTGCGGCGGGCCCGGGGGCCGGGTCGGGCCGCCGGGGGTCGCGGGCCCTCGTGGGCTCGTGGTCGGTCTCGTCAGTGTGGTGGATCGCCCTCGAAGGCCCACTTCGCGCCCGCGACCGCCGCCCGGATGCTCCGGCCGGCCGCGATGATCGCCACCGCCTCGTGCAGCCAGCCCAGGGGTCCCCACAGTCGTGACCGCAGCTCGGTTGCCTCGTGGACCCAGGTGCCCGTCCCGCGCGCCTCGAACGTGATGATCAACGTGCTGTCGAGGCCCCTGTCGGACGAGACGTGGACCTGGCGGACGGGTCGCCGGTGCTCGACGATCTCCCATTGGCCGGTGTCGGCCAGGCCCACGAGGCGCGTCCGTTTCCGGTACACCGTCCCGACCCGCGCCGGTCCCGAGACGTAGACGACCGCCTCGACCAACGGCATCCAGCGGGGTGTCCCGGCGATGTCGTCGTAGAGATCCCAGACCTCGTCGCGTGAGGCGCCGACCAGCGCCTCGGCCTCCGCTCTTCGCATCGTGCGCAGTATCCCGCCGGCCCGACGCGCTGGGAACCCCGGCATGAGCCCGATCTGCGCGACAATGGGCCCATGGCGAGCACGCACGGGCCCCGGTCCTCCCGACGAGCCGGCGGCCGCCTGCGCGACGAGATCCGGGAGCAGCCGGACGTGGCCGCCCGTCTCCTCCTCGCGGCGAGGCCGGTCGTCGATCGCGTGGCCGCGGACATGCAGCGGCGGGGCGTGGAGCTGGTCGTGATCGCCGCGCGCGGCACATCGGACCATGCGGCCGTCTACGCGCAGTACGTGCTCGGCGCCCGGAACGGCCTGCCGGTTGCGCTGGCCGCGCCGTCGCTGGTCACGCTGTACGGCCGATCCCCCCGCTACCGTGACGCGCTGGTGGTCGGGTTGAGCCAGTCCGGCCGCTCGCCGGACGTGGTGGGGGTCGTGGACGCGGCGCGACACCAGGGCGCGCTGACGCTGGCGATCACGAATGCCCCCGGCTCGCCGCTTGCCGCCGCCGCCGACCACGTCCTCGACCTGGGCGCGGGCGAGGAGCGATCGGTCGCCGCGACGAAGACGTACACGGCCGAGCTGCTCGCCGTGGCCATGCTGTCGGCGGCCCTGGGCGACGATCGCGCCGGGTCCGCCGCGGAGCTGGCGACGGTGCCGGGCGCCATCGCGGTCGCGATCGAGTCCGAGGACGAAGCGGCGCGGATCGCCGCGGACCAGGCGTCGCTTGACCGCGCCGTCGTGCTGGGTCGCGGGTTCGGGTACGCGACGGCGCGCGAGTGGAGCCTGAAGCTGAAGGAGGTCGCCCAGCTGTGGGCCGACGCGTACAGCGCGGCGGACTTCGCTCACGGGCCGGTCAGCCTGCTCGCCCCCGGCTCCGCCGTGTTTGCGACCGTCGCCGCGGGTCCGGCGCGGGACGCCATGCTGTCGCCGTTGCGGACGCTCGTGGCGGAGGTCGGCGCGGACGTGCTGGTGCTCTCGGACGACGCCGAGGCGCGGTCGCTCGGCCGCTGGTCCCTGTCCCTGCCCGCAGGCCTGCCCGAGTGGCTGGGGCCGATCGCCGCGATCGTGCCGGCCCAGCTCCACGCGATGCACCTCGCGATCGCCCGTGGCCTGGACCCCGAGCAGCCGCGACGCCTGAGCAAGGTGACGGAGACTCGCTAGGCCGCCGCAGTGCCGACGCCCGACCGGGGTCGCCGCCTGCGTTCGCGGCGCAGACCCGCCGCTGGCCCTACGATCAGCGGGTGACGATCCCCAGCGACCCCGCCGCCGAGGGCGGCTTTGCCGCGCTCGGCCTGGACGTGCGACTGCTGCGCGCTCTCGCCGACCTGGGCTACGAGGAGGCGACGCCGGTCCAGCTGGCCGCGATCCCGCCGCTCCTGGCGGGCCACGACCTGCTGGCGGAGGCCCCCACCGGGACGGGCAAGACGGCCGCCTTCGCGCTGCCCATCCTCCAGCGGCTGGCCGCCCGCATGGACGAGGACCGGGAAGCGGGTCGGCCCGTCGAGGGGCGGGGCGCGCCGAAGGACGGGCGCGGCAGCCGGCCGGCGGCGCTCGTGCTGGCGCCCACGCGGGAGCTCGCGATGCAGGTGGCCGAGGCGGTGCACCGGTATGGTCGCGATCTCGGCGTGCGGGTCGTCCCGGTCTACGGCGGGCAGCCGATCGCCGCCCAGCTGCATCGCCTGGCCCGGGGGGTGGACGTCGTGGTGGCGACGCCCGGACGGGCGGTGGATCACCTGGACCGGGGCACCCTGCGGTTCGACGAGGTGGAAATCGTCATCCTGGACGAGGCGGACGAGATGCTCGACATGGGCTTCGCGGAGGACCTCGACCGGATCCTGGGGGCGCTGCGGACGGAGCACCAGACCGGCCTGTTCTCGGCGACGATCAGCCAGCCGATCGCGCGCCTGGCGGAGCGCCACCTGCGGCGGCCGGTGAGGGTCCGGGTCGAGGCCGCGCCCGAGCCCGAGGGCGAGGCGGCGCGCGTCCGGCAGGTGGTGTACGTCGTGCGACGGGCGGACAAGCTGGCGGCGCTGGGCCGGATCCTGGACCTGGAGGACGGCGCCGCGACGCTGGTGTTCGCGCGAACGCGGGGCGAGGTGGACGACCTGGCGGAGGCGCTCAGCGGTCGCGGCCGGGACGCCGCCGCGCTCCACGGCGGCCTGGCGCAGGAGCAGCGCGACCGGATCATGACCCGCTTCCGGGACGGCGCGCTGGACGTCCTCGTCGCGACGGACGTGGCCGCACGCGGGCTCGACATCGGGCTCATCAGCCACGTGGTCAACTACGACGTCCCGTCGTCGCCGGAGACGTACGTGCACCGCATCGGGCGGACCGGGCGGGCCGGGCGCGAGGGGGTCGCCATCACGCTGGTGGAACCGCGCGAGCACCGCCTGCTCCGGGACATCGAGCGGACGATCGGGGCGCCGCTCCAGGTCGCCGGCCTGCCGACCGTCGCCGACGTGCGCGAGCACCGCATGGACCTGCTGCGGGGGACGCTCCGGGAGACCCTCGTCGGGGGCGCCTTCGACCGGTACCGGGCGGTGGTCGAGCCGCTGTCCGAGGAGTTCGACGTGGTGGACATCGCCCTTGCGGCCGTGAGCCTCGCGGACGCGGAGGCACGGGGCGCCGAGGACGTGGCGGACCTGGCGCCGGCAACGCTGCCGCCGAGCGGGCCGCCCGCACGGGCCGGCCGACCGGAGCGGGTCGGGCGGCCTCGACCGATGGGCGCGCCACAGCGGTCGGGCGCGCCGACCCCGGTGAGCGTGCGAGCGCCCGCGGGCACCCGACCGCAGGCGCCGACCGGACCGTCGTCGGCGGGCCCCGGCGCGGCTACCGGGTCAGCGGCTGGCGCGACACCGAGGGCCGCCCGGTCATGCGGGCGCCGAGCCGCGGCTCGGGCGGCGGCGTCACGCGGCTGTTCGTGGGCGCCGGGCGCGCGGCCGGCATCCGGCCGGCGGACCTGGTGGGCGCGATCGCCAACGAGGCGGGGCTCCGGGGCGGCGACATCGGTGCCATCCAGGTCGCCGACGGGTTCTCGCTGGTGGAGGTTCCGGAGGCGGCGGCGGACCGGGTCATCCAGTCGCTGCGCGCGGCCACGATCAAGGGCCAGAAGGTGATCGTCCGGCGGGAGCGCTACTGAGGATCCCGGCGGCGCGGCGGTGGCGCGGCGGTGGCGCGGCGGTGGTTCTGCGCCCGGTGTGCTTCCGCGCCCGGTGTGCCCTCCCACGGGGCCTCGCCGTCGCGCTCTACGAGGCCCCTCGGCCACCCTCGCGCAGGAACCGCTCGATCTCGGAGATCAGGTCATCGCCCTCGGGTCGGCGTGACTCGTCGACCATCGCCTCCAGCCGTTCCACGTAGGCGCGTGTCGTCGCGTCGGCCGCGGCCGCCGCGTCGAGGCGTGTGCGCAGCTGCCGGGACTCCTCGACCAGGTTGCCGTGCGGCAGGTCGACGCCCAGGTGCCGCTCCAGGGTCCGGAGGAGCTCCAGGGCCGCGGACGCGTACGGCCCGGAGACATAGTGCGGGATCTGCGCGAAGTACCCGACGGCCGGGATCCCCGCAGCGGCCGCGGACAGCTCCAGCATCGACAGCGCCGCGGACGGCACGCGCATCAGTCCCGTCGGGCCCGGCTCGACGCCGCCGCGCAGCAGGTCGGGCCCGCTCTCCGTTCCCATGATCGGCACGGGCCTCGTGTGCGGCACGGCCGCCGGAATCGAGCCGATGCTCACCCAGCCGCGCGCGTCCAGCCGCCGGGCGAGCTCCACGGTCGCGTCGGCGAAGGCCTCGCCACCGATCGTCCGGCTCCGCGCCGGACAGGATCAGCAGGTCGCGCGCGCCGAACCGGGCGTGCCGGAGCGTGACCTCGGGCCAGACGAGCGAATCCGGCCGGCCGTCCCGGATGTCGAGCGTCGGTCGCCGTGCGCGGTAGTCGAACAGCTCGTCGCTGTCGAACGTGGCGACCGTCGCGGCATCCTGCACGAGCAATGAGATGGCGGCCGACGCCGCCGACCCGGCGTCCACCCAGCCGTCGAGGGCGGCGACGATGATCGGGGCGTCCATCGCGATGGGGCCGTCCAGCCGGTACAGCGACATGGGTGAAGGATACGGCGGACACCAGGATTCGCGATCGGGAGACGCCGGACGGCGGTTCCAGTGCATCCGCCGGGCGCCGCCGTAGAGGGAGGCCCGCCGACGGGGTGCCCGGGACCCGGCGGGTGACCCGGACCAGCGGGTTGGCCGGCGGTGCTTCAGCCTCGCGAGTCGAGGCGCCGGATCCGCTCGCCCGGCAACGCCCGGGCGGGACCCGGCTCGGGGGCCGGCCGCGCGCCATCGTGCCGCGCCCCATCGTGCCGCGCGCCCGCGTGCCGAGTGTCGGCATGGCGGCCGTCCGCGTGTCGCGCGTAACCGGCGCCCGGGATGACGCGCCCGATCGTGCTGCCCTGGACGGGCGCCGCCGAGCCGCGACCGTCGTGTCGGTGATCCCGACTACCGCCCGGCCGGCCGCCGCCCGCCTGGCCGCCGCCCGACCGGCTACCGCCCGACCGGCCGCCCCGGCCGCCGGCCTGCGACGACCCGCCCGCCGGCAGCGCCGCGCGTGTGGGCCCGCCGACCCGAGCCTGCGGGCCACGGTCCCGGGACGATCCCGGCCGGGCACCCGCGCCCTGGCGGCCCCCGGCGTGCGCGGCCCGTTCCGCCGGCGTGGACCGGAGGCGGATCGGCTCCGCGCGCACGGCCCGGTCGGGCTCGAACCCGGGCACGACCTCGGACGGGATCGTCCGCCGCAGGAGCGACTGGATGTCCCGCAGCAGCGGGGCCTCGTCGACGCACACGAGGGAGATCGCCTGGCCGTCCGTGCCCGCACGCCCGGTCCGCCCGATGCGGTGGATGTAGTCCTCGGGCACCATCGGCAGCTCGAAGTTGACGACGTGGGGCAGCTGTTCGATATCGAGCCCGCGGGCCGCGATGTCGGTCGCCACGAGGATGGCGACGCGGCCCTCCTTGAAGTCCGTCAGGGCCCTGACCCGCTGGGACTGGCTCTTGTTGCCGTGGATCGCGGCGGCGTTGATGCCGTCCTTGCCCAGCTGTTCCGCCAGGCGGTTCGCGCCGTGCTTGGTGCGCGTGAACACGAGCGCCTGGTCGATCCGGCCGGAGCCCACCAGGTGCGTGAGCAGGTCGCGCTTGCGCTCGCGGTCCACGGGGATCACGAGCTGCTCGACCAGCTCCGCGGTGGTGTTGCGCGGCGTGACCTGGACGACGGCCGGGTTGGCCAGGATGCCGCCGGCCAGCTTTCGGACGTCATCCGAGAAGGTGGCGCTGAACAGGAGGTTCTGCCGCTTCGGCGGCAGCAGGTCGATGATCCTGCGGATGTCGCGGATGAAGCCCATGTCCAGCAGCCGGTCCGCCTCGTCGAGGACGAGGATCTCGACCCTGGACAGGTCGATGGTCCGTTGCGTGAGATGGTCCAGCAGGCGGCCGGGGGTGGCGACGACGATCTCCGGGCCGGCCCGGAGCTTCGCGACCTGGGGCTCGAAGCCGACCCCGCCGTAGACCGTGGTGGACCGGACCGGACGGTGGGCGCCGTACGTCCGGACGCTCTCCTCGACCTGGATCGCGAGCTCGCGGGTCGGGACCACGACGAGGACCCGGACCGGCGGCCGGCCGGCGGCCGGCGTCCGTCGCGACACCTGGCCCGGCCGGGGCCTGGCTCCGTCGGCACGAGGAGCGCCGTCCGGGACCGGCGCGGGCGCGAGGCGCGTCGCGTGGAGGGTCTGGATGATCGGCAGCACGAAGGCGGCCGTCTTGCCGGTCCCCGTCTGGGCACCCGCGAGCAGGTCGCGACCGGCGAGCACGAGCGGGATCGCTTCCCGCTGGACGGGCGTGGGCTCCACGTAGCCCTCATCGGCGACGGCGCGGAGCAGCTCGGGCGTCAGCCCGAGAGCATCGAATGACATGGGGGAGGAACGCTCCTGACGGGCCCTTCCCGCACGCATGCGGGGCCCGGTCAGGGCGCTGGCTGGGGATGGTCGGGATCGGGCGGTCACACGGACCGGGGCGCTGACCGGCGCGCCCATCGAACACGAGAGAGGACCTACTGTACCCGACGCAGGCCCACGGCGCGAATGCGGACGGGTCGGATGGCCCCGTGACCGCGGACCCGGGCCGCTCCGTCGCCTCCGCGACGGAGCGCCACGAGACCCGTGCTCAGCGACGCTCGCTGGGATCCTTGCCCCCTTCGCGGGCTACCGTGAACGCGGCGGCGCCGACCACCCCGAGCCCCGTGAAGCTGAGGGGAGCGAGGGGAGGCCGGGTCCGCGTGTCGACAGCGGCGCTCGGGCCGCCCTCCGGACCCTGGAGGTGCTGGACGAACCCGACGAGGCCGCCGACCGCGATGAGGACCCAGACGGCGATCAGGACGTTCCCCACGGTCCGGGAGCCGCCCTCGCGGCGGAGGAACACGAGGCTGGCGATCCCGACCGCCACACCCAGCACGCCGATCGCCAGCCCGATCATCTCATCGCCGATCGTGTGGTTGGACAAGGCGAACTCCGCGAGGAGCATCAGGCAACCCGCCGTCGCGAACGCGACCATGAGGATCGGGAACCAACGGCGAAGGAGCGCGACCGGGCCAACGTCCTGCATCTGGCCTTGCTGATTCATGATGGACATGCGCGTCACACCTCCGGGACTTGCTCACTGGACGATAGCACCGGAGCTCCGGGTTCTGGGCCGCTCCGAACGCAAAGGGACGATCAGCCCATCGTCAGGGCCATCACCGCCTTCTGCGCGTGGAGCCGGTTCTCGGCCTCGTCGTAGACCACCGAGTGCGGCCCGTCGATCACGGCGTCGGCGACCTCCACGTTGCGGTCCGCGGGCAGCGGGTGCATGTAGATCGCATCCTCCGCGGCGAGGCCGATCCGGCGCTCGTCGGTGATCCAGTCCGTGTACCGCTTCGCGGTCGCGGCGCCCTCCTCCTCGGACGTCGCCGTCAGCAACGCGCCCCAGCTCTTGGCGTACACGATGTCGGCGCCCTGCATGCCGGCATCGAAGTCGTCCATGAGCTCGAAGCTGCCGCCGCTGCGGCGGGCGTTCTCCGCCGCCTGGTCCATCAGCTCGCCCGGCAGCCGGAACTCCGGCGGGTGGACCAGCCGGACGTGCATCCCGTAGCGGGTCGTGAGCAGCGACAGGTCCACCGGCACGCTGATCGGCTTCTGGTACGACGCCGCGTACGCCCAGCTGATGTCGATGGTCAGCCCCTTCGGGCTGCCCTTCTTCTCCATGATCGTGAGCAGGTCGGCCAGCGACTGGTGGGGGTGGAACAGGTCGCACTGCATGTTGAGGACGGGCACCCGCGACGCCGCGGCGACCTCGCGCAGGTACCGGTTGCCGATCCCCCAGTCCACGTTCCGGATCGCGATCCCGTCGTTGTAGCGGCCGAGGATCTCGCCGATCTCCCTGGGCGTGTCGCCGTGCGCGATCTGCGTCGTGCGGCTCTCGATGAACTGGGCGTGTCCGCCCAGCTGCGCCATCCCGGCCTCGAACGAGGCCCGGGTCCGGGTGGAGGAGAAGAAGAACAGCATCGCGAGGACGCGGTCCCGCAACAGCGGGTGGGGGATCCCGAGGGCCCGCTCCCGCTTCAGCTGCAGCGCCACGTCGAGGACGGTGTCGATCTCCTCCTTCGTCCACTCCTGGAGGCTGATCAGGTCGCGGCCCCGGAGGCCGGTCTGCATCGTGGGCCTCCCGTCACTCGGCCGCGCCGAGGATGAGCGCGAGCAGGCCCATCTTGAGCGCGACGCCGTTGAACGCCTCGGCCCAGTACCGCTGGTGCCGCGTCGCGTCCACGTCCTCCGGCAGCTCGTCCATGCGCGGCAGCGAGTGGAGGATGATCGAGGAGCGCTTCGCCTTGTCGCGCAGGAGCTCCCGCGAGACGACGTACTCCGGCGGCGTGAGGCCGACCCTGTCGCCCCGCTCGACGCGCGACGCCGTGTAGTCGGCCTGGACGACCGGCTCCATGTAGATGACGTCCGCCTCGCCGATGACGTCGCGGACGTCGCCGGCCTCCTCGTAGTCCACGTTGAGCGCGTCGATCTCCGCCCTGAACTCCGGCAGCAGGCTCATGTCCGGCGGACCGACCACGTACGCCCTGGCGTCGAACTGCGAGAGGGCGTACAGGATCGAGTGCATCGTCCGCATCCGCATGTCGCCGACGAGCAGGTAGGTCAGCCCGTCGAGGGTGCCCTTCTCGTGGAGGACCGTGTACAGGTCGGTCAGGACCTGGGTCGGGTGCTCTCCCCAGCCGTCGCCGCAGTTGATGACCGGGACCGACGCCCACTTCGCCGCCTCCGCCGGCGCGCCCTGCTGGAAGTGGCGGATCGCGATGACGTCCGCGTAGTACTCCAGCATGTGGAACGTGTCCTTGATCGACTCCTGGTAGAAGTCGCCGGCGCGGGTCATCTTGGAGTCGGAGAACCCGAGCACCTGCCCGCCGAGCCGGTGCATCGCGGCCTCGTGCGACAGTCGCGTCCGCGTGCTGGGCTGGTAGAACGCGGTCAGCAGCGTCTTGTCCTTGAGCAGGTCGGTGTTCCGGCGGTCGCGGGCGAAGGGGCGCAGGTCGTCGGCGACCTGGAACACCCGGAAGAACTCGTCGCGGCTGAAGTCCTTGAGCGACAGGATGTCCCGGCCGAGGAAGCTTCTCATGGCATGCTCCGATGCGATGGATGGACGGATGTCGGGGACGCCGGGTGTGGTGCGGCCCCATCGTTCGATGCGGCCGCCGGTGGCGCGCCGGGCGCACGGCGGACACCGCTCAGCACGACGGCGATGCGCTCGCCGGGGGCGACCACGCCGGCATCGGCGAGTGCGAGCAGCCCGGCCACACCCGCGGTGCCGGTCTCGTCCGCGTCGACGCCGGTCGCCGTGCGGGCGAGGGCGTTGGCCGCGAGCAGCTGGTCCTCGCCGACGATCACCGCGCGGCCGCCGGTCGCCGCCAGCGCGCGCACGACCGCCAGCCAGTCGTACGTCTCGTCGTCCAGGATCCCGTGGGCGACGCTCCGAGGTTCCGTCTCCCACGGCCACATGTAGCGGGACCGGTGGTCGCCCACGCGCCGGAGGCCCTCGTGGAGGAGGGCCGGATCCGCGGGCGTGCCGGGCACCAGGCCCAGGTCCGCCAGTACGCGCTCCCACGCGCGCACGAGCGGCCAGCCGCCGCGCGTCTGGACGGCGTCGAGGCGGGGCGACGCGGGGATCGCGCCCAGCCTCGCCGCGTCCTCGAACCCGAGCGCGATCCCCGAGGCCAGCGCCCCGCCTCCCACCTGGACCACGATCCGGTCGAGCGCCACCCCGCCGGCGCGCAGCTCGTCCGCGATCTCCCACGCGAGCGTGGCGCCGCCCTCGATCGCGAGGCCGTTGTCCGGCCCCTGGCAGGTGAACGGGACGGCCCCGTCGGCGAGGGCCTCCTGGAGCCGGAGGTAGGACGGGTCGCCCGCCTCGTCCGCCCGCCGCTCGCAGGCGACGACGTCCGCGCCCAGTCCCCGGAGCCGGTCCACCACGACGGCGTCGGCGCCGTCGGGCACGAACACCCGCAGCTCGCGCCCGGCTGCCCGCGCCAGGACACCGGCCGCGAGGGCGGCGTTGCCGCAGCTGGCGATGGCCAGCGGCGCGGCCGGGTCGGCGGCGCCGAGCGTCTCCGCGACGCGCAGCTCCAGCAGCACGCCGAACAGGTGACGCGCCTTGTGGGAGCCCGCCACGTTGCCGGTCTCGTCCTTGGCCCACACGGCGCCGTCGGGGCCGAGCCCGGCAGCCGCCGCCAGCCGCGGCGCCCGCAGGAGCGGCGTGACCCGGAAGCCGTGCCCGTCCACCGCGGCCACCGCGTCGTCCAGCTCGCGGACCAGGTCCACGTACCGGGCGTCGGCCCAGCCCGCGGCCCGGGCCACGTGATAGGCATGGAACAGGGCGCGGTACCTGACGAACGGATTGGGATCGGGATCCGCCGGTGGGTCCAGGCGGTCGAGGTCGATGGCCCTGGCCATCACGTGGTCCACGTCGTCGCCCGGACGGCGGTTCGGGCAGCGTGGCGTGAACGGGCGGTGAGCGGGCGCGAGGGCGCCGCACCCGGCACACACGAGCGCCGTGGCGACGGCCGGCGGCGGCAGCGGCTCCCGGCGGCGGGCCGGGATGGCGGCGCTCACGCCGGCCCCGCCGCGACCCGCGCGTTGAACGCCTCGATCAGCGCGTCCCACCGGTCGATGATCCCGCGCGTCTCCGTCCAGAACGCGGGATCGCGCCGCGCCTCGAACTCCGCGAGCGGCACGCCCTGCTGTTCGACCCACGTGAAGTAGCCGAGGTTGAAGATCCGGTCCCGGTCCGCGCGGGTGGTCTCGAGCACGTGGTCCGTGGCGGCCGCGGCCAGGTGGGCGCCGAAGGTCTCGCCCGCGGCGACGGCGTCGAAGCCCGCCGGGAAGTCACGGGCGACGATCCGCGGGATCTCCGTCCCGTACATCGCGGCGCCGTCGGTCGCGACGGTGAGGATCGCGTCCTGCGGCCCGAGGCGCTGGTGCCGGGCGACCTTGATCGCGGCCAGGACGTTGCAGATCGAGGACACGCCCAGCGACGCGAGGGCCGTCACGGTCTCCTCCGGCACGCCGCGCCGCCGGACGAGGTAGTCGCGGCCCTCCGGCGTGTTGAACAGGACCAGGAGATCGTCCGTGGCGCGGTCGGACACGGCGGCCACCAGGTCCGTCGCCATCACGTTGTGGATGAGCGGGACGTGCTTGTCGCCGATGCCCTGGATGTTGTGCTCCCCGAACCCGTTGGACAGCAGCGTCGGGCACTCCAGCGCCTCGACGGCGACCGTCCGCGAGCCGAGGCGCTCCTTGAGGTAGTCGCCGGCCCCGATCGTCCCGGCGGATCCGGTCGCGGACACGAACGCGGCCGCCCGGAGGCCGGGGCGCGTGGCCGCCACCGCCTGGAACACCCGTTCCAGCGCCCGGCCGGTGAGCGCGTAGTGCGCGAGGTGGTTCGCGAACTCGCTGAACTGGTTGAAGATCACGGTGTCCGGCTCGCGGTCGAGCTCGGCGCACCCGTCGTAGATCTCCTTGACGTTGCTCTCCGTGCCGGGCGTGCGGATGACGTCCGCCGGATCCGCGACCCAGCCCTCGAGCCACTCGAAGCGCTCGCGGCTCATGCCCTCCGGCAGGACCGCCACGCCACGGCAGCCCATGATCCGGCTGATCGCGACGCCGCCCCGGCAGTAGTTGCCGGTCGACGGCCAGATGGCCCGCTGCGTCGTGGGGTCGAACTGGCCGGTGACGATCCGCGGCGCCAGGCAGCCGTACGCCGCGATGACCTTGTGGGAGCCGATCATCGGGAAGCGGTCCCCGAGGGCGATGACGATGGGCGCATCCACGCCGGTCAGCTCCCGGGGCAGGACGAGGTGCTCGGGGACGGGGGTGCGGCCACGCCGCGTCCGGTCATTGAACCAGTGGACGCGGAACAGGTTGAGCGGGTCGGGGGCGTCGGGGTCCACGGCGGCGAGGCGGCCGAGGGTGGCGGCCGGGATCCGGTCCGGCTCCGCCAACTGTGCGAACGTCGGCAGGACGACGCCCAGCGACCGGCACCGCCCGGCCGCGCGGTCCAGGACGGCCTCGTCCACGATCTCCCGTTCCAGCCCCAGGCGCCGCATCACGACCTCCATGTCCGCACGCCGCGACGGCCGCGGGTGGTTGGCAGCCCGCGAGTGACGGCTCCGGGCCCGAACGGCCGCACGGTCGGGACGATTGGCACGCGCCTGTCCGTCGGGTCGCTGCCTACGATTCGTCCTCGGGCGGCCTCTCGCCTAGGGCCAGACGGTCCAGCAGAGACCGGCCGTGGGACGGTCGAATGGACTTCACCTTGAACGGGCGACCGGTCAGCGTCCAGCCCGGGCCCGCGGAATCGCTGCTCGGCGTCCTCCGGGGGAGCTGCGGGCTGCGATCGATGAAGGACGGCTGTGCGCCCGAGGGATCGTGCGGGGCGTGCACGGTGATCGTGGACGGGCGCGCCGTCGTGTCCTGCGCGCAGCCGGCCGGCCGGGTGGCCGGGCGGTCGGTGGAGACCCTCGAAGGCCTGCCCGCGCCGGTCCGGGACGCGTGGGCCGCGGCATTCGTGGCCACCGGCGCCTCGCAGTGCGGGTACTGCTCGCCGGGGATCGTGATGAAGGCCGAGGCGCTCCTCCGGCGCGACCCCGCGCCCCGGCGCGAGGCCATCGCGCGAGCGCTGGCGGGCAATCTCTGTCGCTGCACCGGGTACGAGGCGATCCTCGACGCGATCGAGGGGGTCGGGGCGGGGCGGCGCGGTGAGGCCGGGGGCTTCCCGGCCGGGGGCTTGCCAGGCGCGGGTTCCCCGGCCACCGGTTCCCCGGAGGTGGGTTCCCCGGCCACCGGCTCCCCGGGCGCGGGTCTCGGTGATCCCGGCCGGTACGAGGGCCGCGAGCTCGCCCTGGGCGAGAAGCCGTTCGTCGGGGACCTCCGGGCGCCGGGGATGCTGGAGGGCGCCCTGCGCTTCGCCGGCGTGCCCCGGGCCGTGGTGCGCCGGATCGACGTCTCGCGCGCGGTCGCGCACCCGGGCGTCGTGGCCGTGGTGACCGCGACGGACGTGCCGGGGCGCCGGGAGCAGGGGCTGATCGTCCCGGACTGGCCGCTGCTCGTGGCGGAGGGCGAGACGGTCCGCTACGTGGGCGACGTCCTGGCAGCGGTGGCGGCCGAGACCCGGGAGGCCGCGGTCGCGGCGGCCGCGCTGATCGACGTGGACCTGGAGCCCCTCGCGCCCGTCACCGACCCGTTCGAGGCGCTCGCGGACGGCGCGCCCCTCGTCCACGCCGGTGGCAACCTCGTCCAGAGATCGGTCGTCCGGCGGGGCGACGCCGACGCCGTCATGGCGACCGCCGCGCACGTCGCGAGCGCCACGTTCCGCACGCAGTCGATCGAGCACGCGTTCCTGGAGCCCGAGGCGAGCCTCGCGGTCCCGCGCGGGGCCACCGGCCCGGACGGCGTCCGCGTGGACGGGACCGTGGTCCACGTCTTCTCGGAGGGCCAGGGCGCGTGGGAGGACCGGCGCCAGGTGGCGTCGTTCCTGGGGCTGCCGGAGCGCGGCGTGCGCGTCACCCAGGTCTCGACCGGGGGCGCCTTCGGGGGCAAGGAGGACCTCAACGTCCAGGGCCAGGCGGCGCTGCTGGCGCTGCGGACCGGACGCCCGGTCATGCTCCGCCTGAGCCGTCGCGAGAGCCTCCGGTTCCACGTCAAGCGCCACCCGATGTGGCTCGACTACACGGCCGGCTGCGACGCGGAGGGCCGCCTGGTCGCGGTCCGGGCGCGGATCGTCGGCGACAACGGGGCCTATGCGAGCGTCGGCGGCAAGGTCCTGGAGCGCGCCGCCGGGCACGCCTGCGGTCCCTACCGCGTGCCGAACGTGGACGTCGTGGCGGACGCCGTCTACACCGACAACCCGCCGTCCGGGGCGATGCGCGGCTTCGGCGTCAACCAGGCCGCGTTCGCCCTCGAGGGCGTGCTGGACATGCTCGCCGAGCGGGTTGGCATCGACGGCTGGGAGATCCGCTGGCGCAACGCGCTCGAGGTGGGGGACCGGTTCGGGACGGGCCAGCGGCTGGGCCCGGGCGTCGGGATCCGCGACACGCTGCTCGCCGTCCGGGACGCGTACCGGTCCGCCCGCTACGCGGGGATCGCCTGCGGCGCCAAGAACACCGGGATCGGGAACGGCCTGGTGGAGCGCGGGCGGGTCGTGCTGCGGCCGGAAGCGGACGGCACCCTGACGCTGTTCCACTCCTGGTCCGAGATGGGCCAGGGCTGCCACACCGTCTTCCGGCAGCTGGTGGCCTCCGAGATCGGGATCGAGCCGTACCGGATCCGGGTCGTGGTGGACACGACGCACGAGCTGGACACCGGCGAGACCACCGCCTCGCGGGCGACGATGCTCGGTGGGCGGGCGGTGCTCGAGGCCTGCGTGAGGCTGAAGGCGGCGATGGACGAGACGGGCGGCGATCTGGCCACGCTCGCGGGCCGCGAGTTCCCGGGGGACGTCGTGGTGGACTGGACGACGCCCCTCGACGCGGACACGGACGAGCCCGTCACCCACTTCGCCTACGGCTGGGCGACCCAGGTCGTGACCCTGGACGACGAAGGCCGCATCGAGCACGTGATCGCCGCCCACGACGTGGGGAAGGCGCTGGACCCGGTCCTGCTGCGCGGCCAGGTCGTGGGCGGCGTCCACATGGGCCTCGGCATGGCGCTGACGGAGGAGTTCCGGGTCGTCGACGGGGTCCCGGTGACGGACACGCTCAAGTCGCTGGGCATCATCCCCGCGGCCACCATGCCGCCGGTCGAGACGATCCTGGTGGAGGTCCCCCAGCCCGAGGGCCCGCGCGGCGCCAAGGGCATGGGCGAGGCCGTGCTCGTTCCCACCGCCGCCGCGGTCGCCGGCGCGCTCCACGCCTTCGACGGCATCCGGCGCACCCGGCTGCCGATGCGCGACTCGGCAGCCGCCCGCACGCTGCTGCCGCGGCTGGCCCGCGAGCCCGGGCACGCGGCGGATGACACCGGGCCCGGAGCCACCGCGGAGACCGCAGCCACCGCGGAACCCGAAGCCGTCCCGCGATCCGAAGCCGCCCCGTCCGGGGCAGGAGGGCCGTCGCGATGACACTCGTCCTCACAGGGGGGACCGTCGTGACGTCGATCGACCCCGTCCGGGTCACGTCCGCCGACGTGGTGGTGCGCGATGGCCGGGTCTCGAGCGTGGGGCCGGCGCCCGACCTCGCGGCCGGCGACGGCCGCATCGACTGCCGCGGCTGCCTCGTCATCCCGGGCAACGTGTGCGCCCACACGCACGTGTATTCGGCGCTCTCGCGGGGCATGCCGTACCGCCTGGAGCCGCCGCGGGACTTCATCGAGATCCTGCGCCGCGTCTGGTGGCGGCTGGACCGGGGCCTCGACGAGGCGTCCGTGCGGGCATCCGCGCTGGTCGGCGGGATGGAGGCGCTGCTGTCGGGAACGACGACGCTCGTCGACCATCACGCCTCGCCCAACGCGATCGACGGGTCGCTGGACGTCGTCGCGGAGGCGCTCGCCACGCTGGGGATCCGCAACATCCTCGCCTACGAGGTCACGGACCGCGACGGGCCCGAGCGCGCGGAGGCGGGCGTGATGGAGAACCGGCGGTTCGCGACCCGGGTCGCCTCGGGCTCGTTGCCGCTCTCCCGGTCCATGATCGGCGCCCATGCCTCGTTCACGCTGTCGGAGGACACGCTGGCGGCCTGCGCGGATGCGGCGCGCGCCACCGGCACGGGCCTTCACATCCACGTCGCCGAGGACGCGCTGGACGAGGAGGATTGCCGGACCCGGTTCGGGATCCCGGTGATCGAGCGGCTGGCGGGGGCAGATGCGCTGGACGAGCGCACCCTGCTGGCCCACGGGGTGCACCTGGTCGAGGAGGAGGCGGTCGTCGCCCGTGCGACCGGTGCGACGTTCGTCCACAACGCGCGCTCCAACATGAACAACGCGGTGGGACGGGCGCCGCTGCGGCGGCTCGGTGAGCAGGTCGCGCTGGGCACGGACGGGATCGGCGGGGACATGTTCGAGGAGTCGCGGGTCGCGTACTTCCGCGCGCGGGAGGACGGCGCGGCCGCAGATCCCCGATGGGCGCTGGCCCGCCTCGCGGAGGGGGCGAGGCTCGCCGGCCGTGCGTTCGGGGAGCCGCTGCTGGGGCGGATCGAGCCCGGCGCGCCGGCCGACCTGCTCGTGCTGGACCACGAGGCGCCGGCGCCCCTGGACGCGGCGGCGTTCCCCGGCCACTGGATCTTCGGGCTGTCGGCGCGTGCCGTGCGGGACGTGGTGGTTTCCGGGGATGTCGTCGTGCGGGGCCGCCAGCTGGAGCTCGTGGGCCAGGACTGGGTGACGGAGCAGGCGCGAGCGGAGGCCGGGCGGCTGTGGGCACGGCTCGACACGATCCCCGAGCACGAGTTCGATCCGCGAAGGGTGGTCGTACCGTGACGGCGCCTCGTCCGGTGACGGCGCCCCACGTGACGGCGCCTCGTCCGGTGACGGCGCCTCGTCCGGTGACGGCGCCCCACGGGACGGCGCCCGTGACAACCGCCCGGGCCTCGACGATCGATGGCGACTCCGTGCCCGGCATTCCGGCCGACCGCTCCATCGACCTCTCGGTCGAGATCTGCGGCATCACCTTCGCGAACCCGGTCCTGACCGCGGCCGGCCCGCCGGTCCATGACGGGGCCGCGATCCTCGCCTGTGCCGCCGGGGGCGCAGGCGGCCTCGTCGCCAAGACGATCTCGCGCGCCGCCGCGGACGTCCCCACCCCCAACATGGCGGAGATCCCGCACGGCTTCCTCAACACCGAGCTGTGGTCGGAGCTGGCGCCGGAACGGTGGCTGGAGCGGGAACTGCCGCTGGCGCGCACGGCCGGCGTCCCGCTCGTCGTGAGCCTGGGCTACTCGGCCGCCGACATCGGCTGGCTGGCGCCCCGCGTCCGCCCGTTCGCGGACGCCCTGGAGCTGTCCACGCACTACATCGGCGAGGATCCGGGGCCGATGCGGGACGCGATCCACGCCGCGAAGGACGCCGTCGACATCCCCGTGTTCGTCAAGCTCAGCCCGCTGGGGCGTGACATGGCGCGAGCGGCGGAGGTCGCGGCGGCAGCCGGCGCGGACGCGCTGGTGGCGATCAACTCCTTCGGGCCGTGCCTGGCGATCGACGTGGAGACCGGGCGCCCGCGGATGGGTGGCGGCGACGGGTACGGGTGGCTGTCCGGGCCGGCCCTCAAGCCGCTGGCGCTGCGCTGCGTCTATGACGTCGCACGGGCCGTGGACCTGCCGGTCATCGGCTGCGGCGGGGTCTCCCGCGGGACGGATGTCATCGAGATGGCGATGGTCGGCGCGTCCGCGGTCCAGGTGTGCACGGCGGCGATCCTGCGGGGCCGTGGCGTGTTCGGGAAGATCGCTCGCGAGACCGGCGACTGGCTCGCGGCGCATGGATACACGCGGCTGGACGAGGTCCGCGGGATGGCGCTCCAGGCGCCCGTGCCCGGGCGCGTGGCCGGGCCGCCGATGGTGGACGTGGACCTGTGCAACGGCTGCGCGCTGTGCGAGGGCTCATGCGTCTACGACGCGATCCACGTCAGGGCCGGCAAGGCCGAGCTGGACGAGGAGCGTTGCGAGAAATGCGGGCTGTGCATCACGCGGTGCCGGCCCGGTGCCCTGATGTGGGCTCCGCTGGCGGTGGCATCGCCGGCCTGAGCATCTCGCGCGGCGAGCGGGGAGACCGATCGAGATGCCGATCGGGATCCGCCAGCACGTCTGGATGCTGCGGGTCCACGGCCGGGGGTCGCCTGATCCCACTCCGGCGGCCACCAGGGGGATCGGGCCCGCCTCGCTGCCGCGTCGCCGCCGGCGTGAGTGGGCAGCTGTATGCGTACCAGGTTTAGCCAGCTCCAGTCTCGTGCATGGCGACCCAGTACGCGCCTCGCCAGCACGTCTGGATGCGTGGTACGTATCGGGGAGGGCTCAGGAAGGCGTCACCGCCCCGGCGGGTGCCCGGTCAACGCCCGAGTACGCGTACCACGCATACGGCCGCCCGCTCGGCCCTGCCGGTGATCAGCGCCACGGCGGGCACCCGGTCGACGCCCTACCCCGCGGCGTCCAGGATGATCCGGCGCAGGACGCGGCCGGTGACCTCGAGACGGTAGGCCGCCGTGGACCGGACGTCGTCGATCGGCGAGATCTCGTCGCGGACGATCGCGGCCGCCCGGGCGGCCAGGTTCGGCGAGGGCGTGTTCCCTTCGAGCGCTGCCTCGGTCCGGCGTGCGCGGATGGGTGTCGGGGCCACGGATCCGAGGGCCACCCGCACGTCGTGCCACGGGGCGTGGGTGCGCTCCTCCGTCCGCCAGGCGACGGCGATCGACGCCTTCGCGATGGACTGGGCCCGCCGTGTCCCGACCTTGCGCACGCGGACGTGGCGTCCGGGCACCAGCGGGATCCGCAAAGCGACCAGCAGCTCCCCGGGCTCCAGCGCCGTCCGCCGGTACCCGGTCCAGAACAGGTCGGCGGGCACGAACCGGGTCGCGTGCGGGCCGGCGATCTCGAACCGGGCGCCCGTCGCCAGCAGCACGGGCGCCATGTCCGCGGCCGGTGAGGCCGTGACGCAGTTGCCGCCGATCGTGCCCCGGTTCTGCACCTGCACCGCTCCGACCGACGCCGCCACGTCGGCCAGGACGGGGAGCGCTTCGTGGACGACCGGCGAGTGCCGGAGGTCCGCGTAGGTCGTGAGCGCCCCGAGGATCAGCTCGTCGTGCTCGACCTCGATCAGCCGCAGCTCGTCAAGGTCCCAGAGGTCCAGCAGCGGCCGGCCGGGGGAGGCGACGCCCGCGGCCAGCTCGACCATGACGTCGGTGCCCCCGGCGATCGGCCGGAGGCGGGGGTCGGCGCCGAGATGGCAGAGCGCGTCGTACAGGGAGGTGGCCCTGACGATGCGCGGTGCCGCCCGGTCCTCGACGATCGAGATCGTGGCCGCCGGGCGCACCGGCGCACCTGCCTCCACGCGAGGCGGCGCACCGAGATCGCCGGCCGCCTCGATGGCCTCGATGATCTTCGTGTAGCCCGTGCAGCGGCAGAGATTGCCGGCGATCGCCTCGCGGATCGCGGGCTCCGTCGCCGGATGGCCCGACGCGAGGAACGCCCGGGCCGCCATGAGCATCGCCGGGGCGCAGAAGCCGCACTGGGTCGCGCCAACCTCGAGGAACACCTGCTGCAGCGGGTCCAGCCGGTCGCCGCTCGCCAGCCCTTCGACCGTGAGCACCTCCCGCCCATCCACCTGGCCCAGCGGCACGAGGCACGCGTTGACGAGCACGCCGTCCAGCAGCACCGAGCACGCGCCGCACTCGCCCTCGCCGCAGCCCTCCTTCGTGCCCGTGAGCCCCAGGTCCGCGCGCAGGACGTCGAGCAGGCGGCGGCCGCCGGGGGCGTCGGCCTCGACCTCGCGGCCGTTGACGTGGAACCGGACCGTGTCGGTGATGACGGGGAGAGTCGTGGTCATCGTCCGGCCTCCACCTCGCGCCCCTCGGCCTCAAGGATCGCCGCCAGCACCTTCTCCGGGGTCGCCGGCAGGTCCGTGATCCAGGCCCCGGTCGCGTCGTGGATCGCGGCGATCACCGCTGGCGCCGGGATGTCCATCGGCAGCTCTCCCAGCCCCTTCGCGCCGTGCGGTACCCCGGAGAACGGCCGCTCGACGAGGATCGACTCGATTCGGGGGGCGTCCATCGCCGTCGGCACGAGGTACGTCGCCAGCCGGTCGTTGCGGTACCGCCCGTCCTCGACCCGCATCTCCTCCAGCGTGGCGTAGCCCACCGCCTGGAGCGTGCCGCCCTCCACCTGGCCCTCGGCCAGCACGCGGTTCACGATCCGGCCGGCATCGTTCGCCTGCACGACGGAGCGGACCCGGACCGCACCCGTGTCGAGGTCCACGTCCACCGCCGCCACCGCGCACGCCCAGCTGTACGCCGGGTAGGCGTCACCGAGGTAGGTCTCGTCGCTCCAGGTGATGCCCGGGAAACCGTGGAACTGCTCGGTCGCGCGGAGCGCACCGTGCTCACGGGCGTAGTCCGCGTACGAGGTCACGAACGGGTGGCCCGTTGCCCCCTCCACGTCGGTGCGGAGGTGGGCCGCCGCCGTCGCCAGCAGGCCGCCGACCACCATCGTTGTCCGCGAGGCCACGGTCGGGCCGCTGTCGGGAACGACCGACGTATCCTGCGGGGCCACGTCGACGGCCTCCGGCGGGACTCCCAGGGCCTCCGCGACCACCTGTCCGAGGACCGTCCGCGATCCCTGGCCCATCTCCGTGGTCCCGGCCAGGACGCGGATCCGCGCGTCCGCGGTGAGCTCGAGGGACGCGATGCTCGCCAGCCGTGCCTCGCCGCCCCCGGTGAAGGCGGCGCCGTGCCAGCCGAGCGCGATGCCGATCCCGGACGCGGACCGGGCGCCGCTGCCGGGGCCCACGGACCCCACGGACCCCACGGACCCCACGGACCCCACGGACCCCACGGACCCCGGCGCCTGCCGTTCCTCGTGGTGGGCGATGCGCACCCGCTCGAACGCGGCCGCATCGGCCGCGGCCTCGAGCACGTCCGTCGCCGCAACGCTCTCCCGCAGCACCTGGCCCGTCGCGGTCACGTCACCTTCCCGGTAGGCGTTCCGGCGCCGGATCTCGAGCGGGGACAGGCCCAGGGCCTCCGCGATCCGGTCCAGGTGCACTTCGGCGGCGAACTCGGACTGGGGGGCACCGAAGCCCCGGAACGCCCCGTTGGGCGGGGTGTTCGTGAGCGCGGCCCGGGCGTGGATCCGGACGTTCGGGCAGGCGTACGGGCCGCCCGCGTGGATGCCGCCGCGCGACAGGACGACCGGGGACAGGGTGGTGTACGCCCCGGCGTCATAGACGACGTCGATGTCCTGTGCGACCAGCCGCCCGTCGCGGGTGACGCCGGTCCGGTGGCGGACCACGGACGGATGCCGCTTGGTCGTGGCCGCGATGTCCTCGTGGCGGTCGTATGTCATGCGCACCGGCCGGCCGGCCTTGCGCGCCAGCAACGCGGCGTGGATCGCGAGGATCGACGGGTACTCCTCCTTGCCGCCGAACCCGCCACCGGTCTCCGCCTGGACGATGACCGCGCGGTCGCGGTCCAGGGCGAGCGCCCGCATGACGGCCGTGTGCACGTAGTACGGGCACTGGAACGACCCGCGGATGGTGACCCCGCCGTCGTCGCGCGGGACGGCGATCACCGTCTGTGGCTCGAGGTAGAGCTGCTCCTGGTGCCCGGTCGTGTACGTGCCCTCGACGATGAGGTCCGCCCCGGCGAACCCGGCGTCGAGATCCCCCTTGGCGATCTCGAACTCCTTGCAGGACTCCAGGGCGGTGAGCGGGTCGAGGACGGCGGGCAGGGGTTGCGTCCGGAGGTGGACCGCATCCCGGGCGGCGCGCGCCGTCGCCGCATCGGGCGCCGCGACCAGCGCGACCGGCTCCGCGACGTGCCGGACCTCGTCCGCGACGAGCGCGGGCTGATCGTCCTCGATCAGCGCGACCACGTTCTCGCCCGGGATGTCGGCGGCCGTGACGAGCACGACCGACGACCAGTCGAAGGCGGGATCGAGGTCGATGCCCAGCAGCCGCGCGTGCGGCTCGGTCGAGCGCACCGTCGCGCCGAACCAGGCGCCGGGGACGACGTGGTCGTCCGTGAAGCGTGCCGTTCCGGTCAGCTTGTCCGGACCCTCGCGCCGCAGCGGTGCGTGCAGGTCCGACGTGCCTGTGCTCGAGGGAGCTGTCGCGATGCCCATGGCGCCGAGGATGGCGCGGTGTACATCACCGCGCAATGGCCGGATGGCCCCGCCCGAGTCGGCCGAGGCGCACGATCCGGACGACGGGCGGGAACCCCGCCGCGTGGCGGGCGAGCGATCGACCCTCTCGGCCGCCAGCGATGCGAACGCACCCTGGTCGCCCCGCACCGCCTGCTCCACCAGCCGGACCCGCATCGGGAACCTCGGCGTCGCGGGGCCTTCCCGGCCATATCTCGGAGCATGAAGCCGGCGCACGTTCAACTTGCGGCCCGGCGGCATCGGGGGCCTCGGCCCGCTGACTCCTGCCGGCCCGCGCAGGCGCCTGCTCGCGTAGTCGCTCCATTCGTAGCCGCGGTCCTGGCGGTCGCCCACGGCCGCCGAACCCCCCGCGCTTCCGCCCCTATCGAGCGTCCATGCATGCAGCGCCTGCCCGAGGCGCCAGGGAGGCCCGCATTCGTGGCAAGGCGACGTCCAACTCCACCTAGCCCGGCGCGCTGTGCGTGCTGCAGGCATGCAGCGACTACGGCCGGCGGTTCCGTCGGCCGAGGATGCGCGCCGGGGTCCGACGGGACGGCTGCAGTAGATCGTGGGCTTGCCGCCCTCGTAGACCCGCCAGCCGAGGATGCGCGCCGGGGTCCGACGGGACGGGGAGCGCACCGGCTCGCCGCGCGCGGCCTGCGCACCCGTGCGGCCTGCGCACCGGCTCGCCGCGCGGCCTGCGCACTGGCGCGGCGGGTCCGGCACGGGGAGAGCACCGGACCCGCCACAGGAGCGCCTGCCTGACCGGGACGCGGTCCCGGTCAGGTCGGTCAGTAGCTGTAGCCGCCGCCTCCGCTTGCGGTGGCGCCGATCATCTTGCCGTCGCCGCCGACGACGTACCACTTGCCGTTGAGGCCCTGGCCGTTGGTGTCGCCGGAAGCCGTGTCGCCCGCGAAGTAGTAGAGGGGATGGCCGAAGAAGGTGACCTGCTTCGTTCCGTCCGCGCGGGTGATGGTGGCGAAGTCCCCCGCGCCGAGGCCGGTGCCCAGGGTGGGCGGGGCGTCCGAGGTGAGCGGCGGCCAGCTCCTGGCGCAATCTCCGTTGCACGCTGAGGCGCCACCGGAATCGGGCGTGAACACGTACAGGGTGCGCCCGGTGCCGTCGGCGAGGATCTTGCCCAGGCTGGAGTCGGCCAGGTTGACCGTGACCCCACCTGTGGCGGCCGACGGCGCCGCGGAGGGCGCCGCGGACGGCGCCGCGGAGGGCGCCGCGGAGGGCGCCGCCGACGGGGCCGCGGAGGGCGCGGCGCTCGGAGTGGACGTCGCGCCGGCGGCACCGCCCGAACATGCGGCGAGCGCGAGGGCGAGGGAGAGCAGCGGGACGGCCGCTCGGAGGCTTCGCATCGTTTGGATCTCCTGTCGGGATCGGGGGCGCTGGACAGGGACCTTTACGAAGCGCGAGGAACCTTGGTTTCGCCGGTGCCCGTCCGGCTCGGGTTGACCCGAGGCTCGGCTTGACGGTCATGAGCGCGGCGAGGACCGGCGGGCCCATGCCGCCGATCGCCGCGAGAACAACGAGCCGGCGTGTCCGGAGATGGGCGGGCAGCGCGTGGTTGATTGCGCGGGAGCCGATTCCGGGTGGCCACCCGCACGCGCGGCCGGGCCGCGTCCCCATCGAAATCACGAACCGGCCGCGTCGGCGTGCGACGCGGCCGGTCTTCGGAGACGCGGATGGAAGGGGAGCGCGGTGCGCTCCCGGGTGTTACGCGGCGAACTCGCGCAGCTTGCGGCTGCGGGACGGGTGCCGGAGCTTGCGCAGCGCCTGGACCTCGATCTGGCGGATGCGCTCGCGGGTGAGGCCGAACTCGCGGCCGACCTCCTCCAGCGTGCGGGCGTGCCCGTCATCGAGGCCGAATCGGAGGCGCAGCACGCGCTGCTCGCGCCCGTCGAGGCTGTTGAGCACGTGCTCGATCTGCTCCCGGCGCATCCGGTCCGCGACCGCGTCGAGCGGCGAGATCGCGTCCTCGTCGGGGATGAGCTCGCCCAGCTCCGCGTCGCCCTCGTCGCCGACCGGCGACTGGAGCGAGACGGGCTCGCGGCCGAGCTTCCGGATCTCCTCCACGCGCTGCGCCGTCATCGTAGGGGTCTCGTCGGGGAGCGCGGCCGCGATCTCGGCGTTGGTGGGCTCGCGGCCGAGCTGCGTCGAGAGCTCCCGCACGACGCGCGCGACCCGGCCCATGGTCTCGACCATGTGGACCGGGATGCGGATCGTGCGGCTCTGGTCCGCGAGGCCGCGCTGGATCGCCTGGCGGATCCACCACGTGGCGTAGGTCGAGAACTTGAAGCCGCGCTCGTACTCGAACTTGTCCACGGCGCGGATCAGGCCGGCGTTGCCCTCCTGGACGAGGTCGAGGAGGCCCATGCCCGCCTGGTTGATGTACTTGCGCGCGATCGACACGACCAGCCGCAGGTTGGCGGACGTCAGGTGGTCCCGCGAGCGCTTCGCGAGGATCTTGAGCTCTTCCCGCATCTCGGCGACGACGTCCTCGTCGTGCCCCGACTCCAGGTGGCGGCGGATGGCCGGGTAGGCCACCTCGTCGCGCGCCCAGTCGCGGACCGCGCGCAGCGCTGAGCTGCCGCGGATCTCGGCATTCGGCCGCGCAAGCTCCCCCTCGATCCAGTCGAGGAGGTCCGTGAAGGACTCGGCATCGAGCCGCTCGTTGTAGACGGAGCGGAGATCCTGGGCCCGGACGAGACGCTCCTTGAGGGCGTCCGTCTCGGCCTGCCTGAGCTCGTCGGACAGCCCGAACGACGGTGCCGTGACCAGCAGGTCCATCGCGTCGTCCGAGAAGAGCGCGGTGCGGGCGATGCGGTGCGACTGCTCCTCGAAGGGGAGCGCGTAGCGCCGGTCCTTGCGGCGGCCGGCCGCCTCCGTGCCGTGCAGGGTCCACTCGTGGATGCTGAGGATCGCCTTCCAGGGCTCCGCCTCGATCTGCGCGCCAAGCTCCATGCCCTTGGCGAGGATGACTTCCTCCTCGGCGTTGAGCAGCGGCACGCGTCCGATCTCGCGCAGGTACAGGCGAACCGAATCGTCCGTGTCCAGGACCTCGGCGGCGACCGGCTCAGGCTCCGGCTCTTCCTCGGCGGCCTTTCCGGGCGCCGGCTTGACCTCGGGCTCGGTGATGGCCATGGCCTCGGCCTCGATCGCGGCGACCTCCGGATCGAGCTCGACCGCAGCCGCGGCCAGCGCGGCTTCGGTATCGGTGATGGGGGAAATAGGATCGAACGAGATCACATTGCTCCAGCTGCTGGGTGGTCACGCCACGCCGCGTGCGCCCTTGGAATCGTCGACGTCATTGCCCGGCCCAGAGAACCGGACCGCGCGCCCGGGCCGCGCCACCCTGACACACGTGATGGCGTGTCAAATCTTGACACGCCGTTGGATTAGAATAGTAGGCCATTCGGCTCGCTTTGACAACCCCCAAAGCCAATACTGACCTGGAGTATCCGAAGCTCGCCGATCCGGCGGCTCTCGTTCGGCAGGTTCGTCCGGCGGCCGGGAGCGGACGGCCATTCTGCCCTGTGGATGCGGCGCCTGCACGCGTCCCGACACCGCGCGTGCCGGACACCGCGCGTGCCCGCGCGGTGCGTCGATGCTCCGGCCTCAGTCCAGGGACGGCATGTCGAGCCATCCATCGCGGACCGCCCGTGTGGCGAGTTCGGTGCGGGACACGACCGCGGACCGCCGGTACAGGCGTGACAGCGTCACCTCGGCCGTCGTGGCGCTCGAGACAGGTCAGGCAGTCGCGAGGGCCGCGAACGTGGCCATGTCCGGCACCGCCAGGTCCGGCGTCGCCTCCGCGGGCGGCGTGGCACCGCTGCCGGGCCGGTCGTGCCGGCGATCGATCCAGACCGTCGTCATGCCCAGCTGCTTGGCCGGGACGTGGTCGTGGAACAGGCTCTGCGCGACGTGGAGGATCCGGTCCCGCGGCCGGCCGATCCGCTGGAAGGCCAGCCCGAAGTTGAGCAGGCTCGGCTTGTAGGCGCCCACCTGCTGGGCCGTGATCACGTCGTCAAAGTCGACGCCCAGCCGCCGCGCCGAGGCCGTGAACAGGTCGTCGTCGCAGTTCGTGATGACCGCGAGCTCGAATCGCTCGTGCAGGCGCGCGAGGGCCGCCGCCGAGTCGGGGAAGGCCGGCCACCCACCCACCGAGCCGCCGAACGCGGCGAGCTCGGCCGCCGAGGGCTGGACGCCCAGCTCCGCGCACACGCCGGCGAGGGACCGCGCGAGCACCTCCCGGTAGCGCAGGTACGGGCCGGCCTCGATCGCCGCCTCGTGGCGCGCGTAGCGCTCGAGCAGGTCCTCGTCGTCGGCCGTCACGTCGCGCGGCCGCAGCACCGCGCGCAGGCCGGCGAGGATCCCGGCCTCCCAGTCGATGAGCGTGCCGTAGCAGTCGAACGTGAGGACGTCGAACCGGTCGAAGTCGATCGGCGCAGGACGCCCTCCGAGTTCGATCCTGCTGTCGGCCATGTTGCCCTCCTCCGGTCCGGGTGCCCCACGGTAGTGTGCGGGGGCGGCGTGCGGCCGGCAAGTCGGTCCGCGGCGCCGGTCGGTCCGCGGCGCCGGCCCGCCAGGTGCGCCCGCCGCGTCCTGCGCCAGCCCTATGGCCGTCCCGGAGTCGGCGTCGGATGCGGCGGCTGGGAGTGCCCCGGCGTCGGTGGTGCCGGGGGTGTCGGGACCGGGACCGGCGGCGTGCGGCCGGGACCGGGCGTCGCGGTCGGGAGCGGCGTGGGGGTGGGGGGCTGCGATGGTGTCGGCGCCGGCGATGCGCTGGGCGTCGCCCTCCGCGTCGGGGCGGGCGTGGGCGCACCCCCGCCGGATCCGCCCGGGCCGCCCGACGCCCCGGCGCCGGAGGCTCCCGGCTCGGGCGAGGGGAGGGGCAACGCCGACGCCGATGGCGAAGGAACGGGCGACGGGACGGGCGACGGGACGGGCGATCGGGCCGGCTCGCGCGCGATCGGGCCGACCGGGACCTGCTCGAACGGCAGCTCGGCGACCGGCGGCCGGTCCGCCTCCCGCGCGATCGCGAGGCTCACCGCGAGGAGGGCCACGGCCAGCGCCGCGGCCGCACGCGCCGGTCGCGATCGCGCCGCCCGGCCCATCCGAGGCGCCATCTCCAGGAGCGACTTCTGGCCGAGGATCCCGGTCACGGGCGCGCGCGTCGGGTCGCCCAGCGCGTACCCGACGGCCGAACCGTAGATCAGGAGCGACCACCCGAGCAGCAAGGCGAGCGCGAGACCCGCCGTCGAGAAGCCGGCCCGGAGCACGAGCAGCCCGAGGAGCACGACCCCGATGGCGGACAGGACGGCCTCCACCCACACCACGCGGAGCTCGCGGATGGAGGGCGCGCCCGCGAACTTGGGCGTCCGCAGGAACACGCCGCGCTCCTGGGTCAGCCCGCGGAAGCAGGCGAGCGCGATGACCCAGGACAGCGACAGGTTCACCCGCAGGGCGGCGAGCGCGAGCGGCGGCCTCGTTCCCGCGGTGACGCCTTGCCCCCACAGGTACCGGACCAGGTTGAGCAGCAGGAACGCGATCGGCAGGACGAGGCCCACGCCGGTCAGGCGCTGGACCACGAACGGGCGCCCGGCGATCGCGCCCACGGCGGCCACCCCCACGAACACCGCGAAGCCGAGCGCCAGCGCGTCGTTGAACCACCACAGCCCGCCGAGGAGGTGGTCGTACCGCTGCCCGAGCGTCAGGCCCGACCGCCGGCCGAACAGCGTCCGCCAGTGCCGCCGCAGGATCTGGATCCCCCCGAACGCCCAGCGGAACCGCTGCTTCCGCAGCGCCTCGTAGGTGAGCGGCATGATCCCGCGCCCGTACGCCTGCGGGACGTAGACGCTTCGATCGCCGCGCGCCAGGATTCGCAGGCTGAGCTCCGCGTCCTCCGTGATGATCCGCTCGTCGCGGCGAGGAGGAGCGCGGCCGCGACGAGGGCGGAGGTGAGCATCAGCGCCTGGTCGCCGGTGCGGCGACGACCCCGGCCGGTGGCTCCTCCTAGTCTACGCGGGCACCGCCGGCCACACGCTCCGCGACCGTCGCCAGCGCGCCGATGAACGCCGGCGAGACGTTGAGGGAGTCGATCCGGTCGAACCGCAGCCCGGCCGCCTCGGCCTGTTCCCGGGCGCCGATCTCCACGTCGTACAGGATCTCGAGGTGGTCGGCGAGGAACTGGATCGGGGCGACCAGCACCCGGCGATGCCCCTCGGCGGCGAGGACCGGCATGAGGTCCGCGAAGTCCGGCGACATCCACTCGCCCGGCTCGTGGCCCGCGCTCTGCCAGCAGAACCGCCAGCGGTCGTCGCCGAGTCCCGCCGCCCGCGCGACCGCCGCCGCCGTGTCCGACAGCTGGGCGAGGTAGCCCGGCTCCTGCTCCGCCACGCGGCGGGGCAGGCTGTGGGCGGTCAGCAGGACCGGCACGCTGCCGCGGTCGTCGTCCGGCACGCGGCCGAGCGCCTCGGCGACCCGGCCGGCGAGCGCCTCGATGAATGCCGGCTCGAGGTGCCACGCGCCGGCCACCGTCACGCGTGGGGCCGCGTCCCCCAGCCGCTCGCGAGCGGCGTCCAGCGCCCGCCCGTACCCGCCCATGAGCAGCGGGCTGTACTGCGGCGACATGACGATCGCGACCACGTCGCGCACGCCGGCGGCGGAAAGCTCGGCCATCGCCGTGTCGATCGAGGGCTCGGAGAAGCGCATCGCCGCCCGGACCCGCGCCCGGCCTCCCAGCGCGGCCTCGACGGCCGCCGCCTGGCGCTCGGTGATCTCGATCAGCGGCGACCCGCCGATCACCCGGTAGCGCCGCGTGAACTCCGTCACCAGCTCGTCGTCCGGGGCGCGCCCGCCCCGGACCGCGGCGAGGTAGCGCGGGACGTCGTCCAGGTCGGACGGCGACCCGTAGGT
The DNA here is from genome assembly GCA_963703575.1 of uncultured Chloroflexia bacterium. GTDB lineage: Bacteria > Chloroflexota > Limnocylindria > Limnocylindrales > CSP1-4 > CAIXZV01. The sequence goes on along the minus strand of CAVPEU010000022.1, from coordinate 8,741 downwards.
CATGAGGAGCACGCCGTAGGGGGTCATGGGTGCTGGCTCCGTTCGTGGACGTGGTCGGTGAGGGCCCGCAGGAGCCCCGGATCGGTGCCCGGGGCCACGCCGTGGCCCAGGTTGAAGATGTGGCCGTTCGGTCCGGCCGCGGCAAGGACGGCATCCGCGCCGGCCCGCGTCGCGTCCCACCCGGCAAGCAGCCGGGCCGGGTCGAGGTTGCCCTGGACGGGACGGTCCGGCCCGAGGATCCCACGGGCGGCGGCCATCGACTGCCGGTGGTCGATGCCGATGACGTCGCCGCCGGCCGCCGCCATCGCGGGCAGCAGGGCGCCGGCGTGGATGACGAAATGGATCGAGGGTGCCGAACCGGCGATCGCGTCGAATACGCGCCGGACGCGGGGGGCGACGACGGCGGCGTAGGTGTCCGGGTCCAGCTGGGCGGCGTGGGTGTCGAACAGCTGGACGAGGTGCGCGCCGGCCCGGACCTGGGCGGCGAGGTAGGCGCCGGTGGCGTCGGCCAGGCGGTCGAGCAGGCGGCCGAAGCCATCCGGGTCTGCGTGCAGGAAGGCCCGCGTCCGGACGTAGTCGCGGGCCGCCCCGCCCTCGACGAGGTAGGCGGCGAGGGTGAATGGCCCGCCCGCGATCCCGACGACCGCCCGGGACTCACCCTGCTCCCGCCGCACCAGGCCGATCGCCTCGAGCACGAACGCGGCATCCGTCTCCGGTTCCAGCGGCCGCAGCCGGTCCACGTCCGCGGCGGAGCGGATCGGGTTGGCGATGACCGGACCCTCGGGCGCCAGGTCGAACTCGACCCCCATCGGGCCCAGCGGCAGGAGGACGTCCGCGAACATGACCGCGGCGTCCGTGCCGAAGGCGTCCGCGGCGGCGAGCGTGGCCCGGGCGCACAGCTCCGGCGTGCGGGCGATCTCGAGCACGGAGTGGCGCTCGCGCAGGGCGCGGTACGCGGGCACGACCGAGCCCGCCTGGCGCATGAACCAGACGGGCGTGGCGTCCACGGGCCGGGAGCGCGCCGCGGCGACCATGCGGGCCGCGCCGGTCATCGGGCCGCGGCCGCGAGGGCCGCGGCGGCGGCGTCGCCCGCCTCGTCCTCCTCCGCCGCGCCGAGCATGTCCAGGATCTCGCCCATCGGCCGGTGGACGGCGGTCAGGATCGGCGTGTCGCGGACGGTGGAGCGCCGGCCATCGGTGGCGCGGAGGTCCCGGACGAGCGCGGAGAAGGCGGCCAGGTCGTCCGTCTCGTAGGCGACCAGGAAGTCCATGTCATCGAGGCCGAACGAGTTCGCCAGCAGCTGGCGGACCTGCGGATACCCGTGGCCAACCTTCATGTGCTCGTTCATCGAGCCCTGGCGGACCTCCTTCGAGGTCAGGTACCACTCGGCCGTCTTGGTGAACGGGTAGACGATCAGGTACCGCGACCGTTCGCCATCGAACAGGGACTGCTCCTGGCTGGTGGGCTTGGCCACGTACTGGGATCCGCGGATCAGCCCGAGGAAGCTGTGGCGGACCGTCAGCCACCGGCCGAGGCCGGTCCGCAGCGCACGGGCGGCCGCCGCATCCAGCTCGTCGAGGGACGGTGCCAGGCGCCAGACCAGCAGGTCGACGCCCGCCTTGAGGCCGACCAGGGAGTACGTCTCGGTGCGGATCGGATCGTCGGTGGCCACGGCGGCGGCGAACGAGGCCGCCGTCTCCCGGCGGGTCTCGGCGGGCAGGCGGCGCCAGGCGGGGTCGAGCCCCAGGGCGAGGGCGTGGACGTAGGCGTCAGGCATCGGGGTCTCCAGCCATCGTGCGGCGTCGGCCGCGAGGTACGTGATCAGCAGGTCGGCGCCGGCGCGCGCCATCGCCGTGAGCAGCTCCAGGCCGACGCGCCGCCGGTCCACCCAGCCGCGATCGGCCGCGGCCTCGAGCATCGCCAGCTCGCCGGAGACCTGGCAGGCCGCCGCCACGGACCGCCGTCACAGGTCGAACAGGTCCCGGGCCCCCTCTCGCGCCCGGCCGGCGGCGTCCGTTCCGAGGCGAGTCAGCGGCTCGTGCAGCAGGTCCGCGGCGACCTGGCCGGCGAGCCGACGGACGATCTCCCGCTCCCGCTCGGTCAGGTTGGGCAGCTTGCGGAGCGCGTCCTCGGCTCGTGTCTGCGCCCGGTGGTGGCCGCGCTCGCTGAGCCGGCGGGCGGCGACCGCCGAGGGCCGTGCGGCGACCCATCGCTCGAAGGTCGCGACGCCCCCCTCGACCTCGGCCTCCGCCCGACGCACGAAGTCGCCGTCGATCACGCGGCCACCCGGCTGGTCGAACAGCCCGTCGATGTCGATGGTCTCGGCGCGGTCGCGGACCGCCGGCGGCACCGCCCGGGGCGACGACAGGTCCACGATCGGCGGCAACGTGCGGCCGGCCTCCACGAGCACCGACGGCGGGCCGCTCGTCTCGCCCAACGCGGTCCACGGCCCGCCCAACGCGGTCCACGGCCCGCCGAGCGCGACGACGATCGCGTCCGCGGTCACGGCGAGGCGCCCCCCCTCGGCGAGGTCCACGGCCCGGATGCCGCTCGGCAGGCGGCGCGGTGTGCGGGTTGCCACGATCACCTCGGCGCCCCGGTGGCGGGCCCCCAGCGCGACGGCCGTGCCCATGTCTCCGGCACCGGCCACCACGACCCGCGCCCCATCCCAGCCGTCGATCCGCGGCGTGAGCCATGCCAGGGCCCGCGTCGCGAGGCCGCGCTCGCGCGGGCGCTGTCCGCGCCGGACACGACGTCCCACCCCGAGGGCGCACTGGACCAGCCGGTGGAGGACGGTGTCGCTCGGTCCCGCCCGGAGGACGTCGCTGGCCCGGCGGATCTGGGCCAGCACCTGGTCCTCGCCGACGACCGCGCTCTCCAGCCCGGCCGCGACGCGCATCAGGTGGCGCACCGCGTCGGGCCCGACGAGCACCCGCGCCCCGGCCAGGCGAGCCTCCCGCGTCGAGGGCGAGTCCGGGGGCCGCCCGACGCCGTACAGCTCGACGCGGTGACACGTCTCGAGCAGGACGCCGCCCTGGGTCCCCCGCAGGCGCAGGTCCGCGGCCATCTGTTCTCGACGGTCCGTGTCCATCGTGCGCGCATCGGCCGTGAGCACCCAGGGCATGGGTGCGTCCAGCCGATCGACGGCAGGTTCGGACGGCCGGGGGACGCGCAGCGCGGTCACGACGCGTCGGGAACCCGTGACCCGCGCCGCACGCCACGGGCGCGCTCGCCCGCCACCAGCGAGTGGCCGGTCATGACGGCCACGAGGAGCGAATCCGTCGCCGCCTCGGCCGCTGCGAGCAACGCGGTCGCCTCGCGCGTGTCGAGCCCGCGCCGGCGGGCGATCGTGCCCAGGATCTCCGTGAACGGGCGACGGAAGCGGAGGAACCCTTCCACGGCGTCCGACAGCGACAGCCCGAGCTCCGCGAGCTCGCGCCCGTAGGTGGCGGCGAGCCGATGCGCCTCGATCAGGCGCTCCGTGGCCCCGGAGCATCCCGCACCGGCGGTACCGGTGGTGGCAGTGGCGCCGGTCGCGGCGTCGGTGCTGTCGTCCGCGTCGAGGTACGCCAGCAGGGCCGTGACCAGCTCCCGCCCGTGGGCCCGGAACGCGGCGCGGGCATCCGCATCGAGGTGTTCGACCCAGGGCGCCTGCGCCGGCTCCTGGGCTGCCGATGGTCGGCGTCGTGCCCGGTACGCCTGGGCGACCCGCTCCGGCGAGGCGCCCAGCCGGGCCAGTGTCGGCCGGCGGGTCCGGGTCGCCGGCAGCATGGCGGCGATGGCGACCCGCGAGAAACGCCGGTGGCCGCCGGGCGTCGTGAACACCGGCACACGTCCCTCGTCGGCCCAGCGCCGAAGGGTCCCGGGCGTGATCCCGAGCATCGCGCTCGCCTCGCCCAGCCCGATCCAGCGCTCGCGCGTGGCGCGCGACCCGGCCGTCACCATCGAATCTGACGAAATCTATGCATAACGGCGCAAAGCATACCATCGTGCCCGGACCATGCCGTCCGGCGTCCCGGCGCCGGTTCCACGGGCCGGGGACCGCCAAGAGGCGCCCGACCCGGGGGGGAGGGTCAGGCGCCTCTGGGTCTCGGGGAAGAGACGAGACCAGCGTACCGGGCCGGTCTACCCAGTTTTCCGGAGAACCGCCCCTCGTCCGGGACGCCCACCCCGAACCTCGTCCCGGGGATCACGCGGACTTCAGCTGGATCCAGGTGGTCTTCGTCTCCGTGTACTGGTCGTGGGCGTGGACCGACTTGTCGTGTCCGCCGAAGCCGGACAGCTTGTAGCCGCCGAACGGCGTCGTCATGTCGCCCTCGGAGTAGGCGTTGATCCCGACGACACCCGCCCGCAGGTCGCGAGCCACCCGGTGGGCGACGTTGAGGTTCTCCGTGTACAGCGAGGCGGCGAGGCCGTACGGCGTGTCGTTGGCGAGGGCGATCGCCTCCGCCTCCGTGTCGAACTCGATCACCGACAGCACCGGGCCGAAGATCTCCTCGCGCGCGATCGTCATGTCGTTGCGGACGCCGTCGAAGATCGTGGGCGGCACGAACCAGCCGCCCGTCTCCTCCAGGATCCGCTCGCCGCCGGTCACCACGCGCGCGCCCTCCTCGCGCCCGATCCGCACGTAGCGCAGCACGCGCTCCATGTGCCCGCGCGAGACCAGCGCCCCGATCCGGGTCCCCGGATCCAGCGGGTCCCCCACCGGCCAGTTGCGCAGCTCCGCCTTCACCGCCTCGAGGAGCCGGTCCTTCAGCGAGCGGTGGACGATGAGCCGCGAGCCCGCGCTGCAGTTCTCGCCCATGTTCCAGAAGATGGCGACCGCGACGTTCGCGGCCACGCCCTCGAGATCGGTGACGTCGCCGAACACGATCTGGGGGCTCTTGCCGCCCAGCTCCAGGAGCACGCGCTTGAGGTTCGTGTCCGCGGCGTAGTGGAGGAAGCGGCGGCCGACCTCCGTGGAGCCGGTGAACGTCACGCAGTCGATGTCCGGGTGGCGCCCGATCGCCTCGCCCACCACGTCACCCGGGCCGGTGACCACGTTCAGCACGCCGTCCGGCAGACCCGCCTCCGCGCCCAGCTCCGCGATCCGGAGCAGGCTGAGCGAGGTGGTGGAGGCCGGCTTGATGACCACGGTGTTGCCGGTGGCGAGCGCCGGGCCCAGCTTCCAGGCCGCCATCTGCGCCGGGTAGTTCCAGGGGATCACGGCCCCCACGACGCCGACCGGCTCGCGGGTGATGGTCGCGACCGTTCCCTCGGGGGACGGGGCGACCTGGCCGTACAGCTTGTCGGCGGCTTCCGCGTGCCAGCGGATGCAGCCGGCGGTCTCGGGCACGTCCAGCCCGATCGTGTCCGCGATCGGCTTGCCGGAGTCGATGGTCTCGATGAGCCCCAGCTCCCGGGCATCGCCCTCGATCAGGTCCGCCCAGCGGACGAGGATCCGCTTGCGGTCTCCGGGGCTCAGCCTCGACCAGCGCCCGTCGTCCGCCGCCTGGCGGGCCGCCGCGACGGCCGCGTCCACGTCGGCCGGGCCGCCCTCCGCGATCTCGGCGATGGGCGCGCCGGTGGCCGGATTCTCGGTCAGGTACCGGCGGCCGCTGACGGCGTCACGGAACTCGCCGTCGATGAACGACTGGGTCCGGAGGCTGAGCCGCTCGATGGCCGCCTTCGATTCGTCGATCTCGGGGATCAGGGTCTCGGTCATCGGGATGCCTCCGGGCGTTGGCGTGCGCGGCGTGCGTTGCCCAAGGGTAGGGGAGGAGCGGCCGCTCAGGGATCGGCCGAGGTCGTGCGGCTCAGCCACTGCGACCGCCAGGCCTGCGCGATCCAGCGGACCTCGTCCTCGGGCAGCTCCGGGACGGGCCCGAAGGCGCGGGCGCGCAGGTACACGTCCGCCGACACCTCGGTGACCGATGCCGCCCGGAATGCGCGGTCCAGGTCCGTGCCGATGGCGAGCAGCCCATGGTGGCGGAGGAAGCAGGCGCCCCGGTCCGCGAGCGCCCCGGCGACGGCATCGGCCAGGGCGGCCGTTCCCGGGCGCGTGTAGGGGGCGGTCTGCACCGCGCCGCCGGCCGCCTCGACCATGCCCGTGAGGATCGGGGGGAGGGTCCAGCCCAGCGCGGCCATCGTCATCGCGGACGGGCTGTGGGTGTGGACGATGGCCCCGACCTCCGGCCGGCGCCGGTAGACGAGCGCGTGGAGGGGGAGCTCGGACGTCGGCGGCCGCGGCCCGTCCACCATCGTCCCGTCCGCGGCGATGATGCAGATCTCGCCGGGCTCGAGGGTGTCGTAGGGCGTCGCCGCCGGCGTGACCGCGAACAGCCCGGGCTCGCCGGCCACGCGGGCCGAGACGTTGCCCGCCGTCGCGTGGACCAGGCGCTCCGCCTGCAGGCGGTGGCAGGTCAGCAGCACCTGCTCGCGCGCCCGCTGCCTTGCCTCGTTCACGCGCTCATCGTGCACCCATCACCGGCTGCCCGCATCACGGTTCCCCCCACGGGAGACCCTCGCCGATCCGGCGACGGTGGCCGGGTCAGCCTGGGTGGGCGCCGGGCCTGCCGCGTGTCGATGCCGTGGGGGACGACCCTGGCGAGCGCGCGTTCAGGCCTCGACGAGCGGCATGTCCACCAGGTGCGCGGAGAGGAACCAGACCTCGAGCTCGTTGGTGCGCAGGACGTCGCTCATCAGCAGGTCGTTCGAGCCCCAGTCGCCCGACTTCTCGGTGGCCTCGATCGCCTCGCGCACCTTGCCCAGGACCGTCTCGTGCGCGCGCAGCAGGCGGGCCACCATGTCGGGGACGTCCTCCGCACCGTCGGGGGCGCGCTCGATCGAGGTCAGCTCCGCCGCGTGACGCGGGTCGCCGACCGCGATGCCGCCCAGGGCCTGCACTCGCTCGGCCAGCCGGTCGACGAGGGCGAGCTGCTCCTCCGCGTGCTTGTCAAACAGCAGGTGGAGCTGGTAGAAGGTCGGGCCGGCGACGAGCCAGTGATGCTTCTTGTACAGCGCGTACAGGATCGTCGAGTCGGCGAGGATGCCGTTGAGGAGCTCGGCGCTCTCGACGCGGGCGCTGGCCGGCAGGCCGATCGGGAGATCGCGCAGCGTGCCGAAACGCTGGACCTCGCCGCTGGGAGAGCCGAGCTTCGGCTGCGGAGAGACGCGGCGGCCGTTGGACGTGTCGTTGCGGGCGGGGGTGCGGGTTGCCATTGCTGAAACCTCGTCTGGTGAGCGGCGGGATGCCTCCCGATCGTGGACGCGCGGGCATCGTGGACGCGCGGTTCGTCGGCGCCGGCGCATTACGGCTGCATACCGTCGGTGGACGGTCAGCCTGTCAGCCGACGGGCCCGGCGGTCGTGCTCGAGGACGACGGTGCTCGAGGAGCACTCGTCCGGTGCGCGGTCGCACCGGGAACCCGCGGGCTCGGACCTGGCGCCGCTTCGCTTCGGCCCCTGCCGCGCGTAGGATGCGGTTCTCGATAGGCCTGCCCCGTCCAGCAGGGAATCACGGATCCGGGAGGAACCATGAGTCGGAAACCCCGTCGCATCGCCCTGCTGGCCGGCCTCGTCGCCGTACTGACCCTGGCCGCGCCCGTCGGCGCCATCACCAACGGCCAGGCGGACGCCGGCGAGCACCCCTACGTCGGCCAGCTGTTCTTCTACGACCCGGACTACGTGGACTCCCGGTTCACCGATCCGGGTGGCTGGTTCAACTGCTCCGGCACGCTGATCAGCCCCACCGTCGTGCTGACGGCCGGCCACTGCACCTTCGGCACCGGGCACGACGGAAGCTCGACGCTCCCGGGCGGTGCCGGCGGCAACGACGTCTGGGTCAGCTTCGAGGAGGTGCCGGACTACACCGGGATCAGCAGCAAGCCGTTCATCCCGGATGACAACGCCGGGCGCTACGCGGCCTGGACGGCGACGCTCGAGGCGAGCGGCACGTGGCACCGTGGTACCGCCTACCCGCACCCGCAGTACGACAACAACGCGTTCTACCTGCATGACGCGGGCGTCGTCATCCTGGACGAGGCGATGCCGTCGCTGGGCCACGCGGTCCTGCCCACGCTCGACTACCTCGACCGGTACACCGGCAAGGCCAAGGCCCAGACGCTGTTCGAGGCCGTGGGCTACGGGCTGGAGAAGTCGCTCCCGATCGGTGCCTGGGGCGGAGACACCCGGATGAAGAGCCAGCAGGTGATCATCAACTCGCTGGGCGTCTACGGGATCCACGACAAGTCGTCGATCGTGTTTTCCAACAACAACGGCAAGCCGCACCAGGGCGGGACCTGCTCCGGGGATTCGGGCGGCCCGTTCTTCCTCAACAACACCGACCTGCAGGTCGCGGTGAACTCCTACGGGGTGCCGCCCAACTGCACCGGCGGCGACGGCGCCTACCGGCTCGACCAGGCCGACGACCTGGACTGGCTGCAGGTGGTCCTCGCGGCCAACGGCTGAGCGTTCATCCCTCGCGCACCCGCGATGACCGCAGATCCCGATCGCACGGCCCTCGAGGCCGCCCTCGCCGGCCGTGGCGAGCACGAGCTGTTCCCGTGCGACCCGGCGCTGGCGGACACCGCCGCATTCTGCGCCGCGTACGGCTTCGCGCCCGAAGACTCGGCGAACACGATCGTGGTCGTGGGCAAGGGCACGCCGCCGGTCTACGCCGCCTGCGTCGTGCTGGCCACGCACCGCCTGGACGTCAACCGGACGGTGAAGCAGCGGCTCGGTCGCAAGTCGTCGTTCGCCGCC
>CAVPEU010000021.1:0-15674 GCA_963703575.1 uncultured Chloroflexia bacterium | reverse complement strand
TCCCGATCGCACGGCCCTCGAGGCCGCCCTCGCCGGCCGTGGCGAGCACGAGCTGTTCCCGTGCGACCCGGCGCTGGCGGACACCGCCGCATTCTGCGCCGCGTACGGCTTCGCGCCCGAAGACTCGGCGAACACGATCGTGGTCGTGGGCAAGGGCACGCCGCCGGTCTACGCCGCCTGCGTCGTGCTGGCCACGCACCGCCTGGACGTCAACCGGACGGTGAAGCAGCGGCTCGGTCGCAAGTCGTCGTTCGCCGCCCCGGACGAGACACGCGCGCTGACCGGGCACGAGATCGGCGGGGTCACGGTGTTCGGGCTGCCGGCCGACCTGCCGGTATGGGTGGACGCGGCGGTGATGCAGCGCGAGCGCATCGTGCTCGGGGGCGGCAGCCGGAGCTGGAAGGTGATCGCGCCGCCGTCGGTCCTGCTGACGCTGCCGAACGTGGCGGTCGTCGAGGGGCTGGCGAACCCGGCGAACCCGGCGGACCCGGCGAACCCGGCGGCACCGGCGAACCCGGCGGCATGAGCGGCCGGCAGCGCGCCATCCTCGCGATCGCGCTCATCGTCATCGTCGGCGGCGACAGCAGCCACGGGTTCGTCCCGGTCACCGGCAGCGTCGCATCCACGCGCGGCGCCGCCTCGGGCCTGACGGTCACGATCTCCTGGCCGTAGGTCGCCGCGGGGCGCCGGCCAGTTGGGACCATCGCCGGGGCGCGCCCCGGACCGCCGGACCATGGCTCGCAAGGCACGATCCGGGCGAGGCTGAAGGCACTCCTCGCGGTCCATCGTGTCCCGGCTGTCGCCGGCGAGCCACGAGCCGCCCCAGCGACTCGACCAGGAATGCCCATCGCCTCCCGCTCCGCCCAGGCTCTCGCCGCCGCCTGCCTCGTCGTCGTCACGTGGCTGTCGGTGACTCCGGCCCCAGCCGCCGCCCTCGATCCGCCGCGCCCGCTGCCCGGCTATCGGCCCGCGTTCGTCACGGAGACGGACACCCGTCCCTGGAACGACTGCCTGTGGGCCTCCGGCGCGATGCTCATCGACAGGTGGACCAACGGCGCCACCACGATCTCGCACGGCGCCCTCCGGAAGCTGGCGCGCGAGGAGGGGTCCTCCGCGCTGCCGGACCTCCAGCGCGCCTACGCCAGGCTCGGCGTGGGCCTCGTGTTCTCGCCCAACGGCGGCGCGCGGATCACCTGGGGCCAGCTGCTCAGGCGGCTCGAGACCGGCGCCGGAGCCGTGCTGCTGGGCGATGACTCGAAGCTGCCGCGCTGGTACGGCCGCTGGGATTACTCGTTCTGGAAGGCGACCGACAAGGGCGACGATCACGCCGTGTACATTGAGCGCTACGATCGCAAGCGCGGTCGCGTGTGGCTGATGGACCCGCTCGGGCGCGGCGACTGGCATGGCGAGTGGATCAGCGTCAGGGCCCTGCGCACGTACGCCTGGCGGACGGCCGGCGGAGCGCTCTACGTCGCGGTCACGCCGACCGCGAAGGCGGCGCCGTATCAGGGCGTCGCGGTCGGCAAGCCGGCCGCGGTGCTGACCGCGACGAGCCTGGACGTGTCGTGGGACGTGAGCACTCCGCACGGCTGGGCATTCCCCGGCGCGGACGTGACCGCGAACTACGCGCCTGCCGATGACCCGCTCCTCTCGGCCGCCGTCGCGCCCGCGCCGTTGTCGGCGAGCGCGATGGCGACGGTCGACGCGCCTCCGGAGCCGGCGGCCACCGTCGTCGCCGGATCCCTCCGCGCGACCGCGTCGCTGCCCACGACGCCCGGTGCCTGGGTCGCCACCATCGCGGTGACCGACCGCCGCTTCGGCCGCGAGGTGGCGAGGTCGGACGCGGCGACGATCTTCATCCCGGGTCCGCGCCGCGCGGCGCTGCGGCTCCGCGTGCTCGACGACCAGGTGGAGGCGGGCGGGAGCCTCCCGATCGCGGTCTCAGTGGCGAACACGGGCGAGATCAGCTGGGCGGACCCTCCGACGCTGATCGGTGTCCCGCCGGAGCGCACGGCCATCCGGACGACGCGCGTGATCGCGCGCTGGATCCCGCTGGACATCCCGGCGGGCGACCCGGAGGCCGGCGGCGCCGATGCGGCCGTCGCCGAGGCGCTCGCGGCCCCGGACCCGGTCTTGGTGGGCGAGGTCCCCTTCGCTCCCGGGCGGCGCGCCGACCTCTCCGCGAACCTCGCCGTCCCCGTGACGGGGGGCCACTGGGCGCTCGCCATCGACGTCGTGGACGACGTGGACGGCTCGTTCGCCGCGGGCGGGTCCGCCCCGGCCGTCGTCGTCCTGGACGTCGCCCCCACCGCTGGGATCGCGGCGATCCGCTGACCCCAGCCGCAACGCGCACATCGAGCGCGTCCGCCTGCGACCATGCAGGCATGACGACGGCCGGGCTCCTCGCGCGCGCACCATCGCGCCCGGGGACCCGGCCCTTGCTCGTGCTGGGGCTGCTCGCCGCGATCCTGGGAGGCTGTTCGCCGGCCGCGCCGCGGGTCCCGGTCGGGAGCCCCACGGCCGTGGCGCCCACGGCCTCGACCGCCGCCCCGGACGTCGCGCCGGTCGGCGCGACCGAGACCGCGCGCGTCGTCCGGATCGTGGACGGCGACACGATCATCGTGGACCGCGGGCGGGGCAACGAGCGACTCCGCTACATCGGCATCGACGCCCCGGAGAGCGTGAAGCCGGGCACGCCCGTCCAGTTCATGGCCCGGGAGGCGTCGGCGGCGAACGCGGCCCTCGTCGCGGGGCGCGAGGTCGTCCTCGAGCGCGACGTCTCGGAGACGGACCGGTACGGGCGTCTCCTCCGCTACGTCTGGCTGCGCGACAGTGGTTCCTGGACGTTCGTCAACCTCGAGCTGGTGCGGCGCGGGTTCGCGCATGCGGTGACGTTCCCGCCGGACGTTCGCTGGGTCGATGTCCTGCGGACGGCGGAGCGGGCGGCGCGGGACGCGGACGCCGGGCTGTGGGGCCCCGCGACCCCCGGGCCCTGACCCCTGGCGTGGGCCCCATGCGACGCCACGGCGCGACGTGGCCCTGCGCCGGGTCCCGTGCGCTGGTCAGGTGGTTGCGTGCTCGCGAGCAGGGAGGATGCGGGCGCTGCCGGCCCCGGGCCGGATCTCGCTCTCGTGCCCATCGTCCCAGCGGACGCGGTAGTTCACGCCGAGCGGCGAGTCGAACACCTCGAGGATCTCGCCCTCGCGCGCATGCTGCCCGACCTTCTCGGTCTCGATGACGATGCGATCTCCGGCCTTGGCGATCATTCCCGTACCTCCGTGCGTAACGCCAGCCTGAGCATCAGCCGGTTGCCGCATCCGCGGTAGGTCCGTTCGGCGTGACCGGACGGGCAAGGGGTCGACATCGGTCGCCCGGGCAAGGGGTCACCATCGGCCGCCCGGGAGGTTCAGCCCTCCTCACCCTCCACGAAGCGCCGTGCCTCCAGCCCGCCGCCCTCGGCTGCGCGGACCTCGTAGCGCGGCTGGTCGTAGACGGCCGGGCCCTGGACCACGTGCCCGTCCGAGAGCCGGAACCGGGAGTGGTGCCATGGACATTCGACACAGCCGTCGATGACGGTGCCCTTGTCCAGCGGCCCGCCCGCGTGCGCGCAGGTCGCGTGGATCGCGTGCGTGGCGTCACCCTCGCGGTACAGGACCAGCGGCTCCGTGCCCAGCATCGCGCGGACCAGCCGGCCCTCCGGGACCTCCGTGACGTCGAGCGCCTTCCAGGCCTTGCCGGGCGCCCGCCAGGCGTGGCGGTCCACCTGGTTGCCGGAGCGGTACGTGAGGTCGCCGCCGACGTAGGCGCCGGCGCTGAGCGCCCCGTATCCCAGCCACGAGAGGAGGACCGCGAGCGGGCGCAGGGCATGGGGCCCCAGGACCCGCAGTGCGAACGACACGAGGTAGGCGCCGAAGCTGCCGATCATCAGCGTCGCGTGGACGGTGGCCTGGACCTGGGGACGCCCGTGGGCATCGACCGCGTCCGCGGCTCCAGTGGCGGCGGACGCGGTCATGGCCGCCAGCCCCGTCGCGATCGCGAGGTCCGCGGCCCGCTCCTGTCCGGTGACGTCCAGCATCGCCGCGATCGTCATCGCTCCGACCGGCACGTCCGTGATTGCGGGGTGGACCGGGTGGCCGAGCCACGTCCCGTTGAGCAGGTTCTTCTCCCGCCGGTACCGGCCGAACAGCCTGCCCAGCCACCCTTGCACGAGCTCGCCGGCCGGCTTCGCCCAACCGGCCTGCTCATCGATGAGGCGCGAGATCTCCCGGTGCATCCATTCCTCCAGCGGCGGGTGTGCGCTGCCAGTGTGTACGACACCGGCGGCGACGGCAGATCGGTCGCCGCCCCGGCTGCCCGCGTCGAACCCCCGGTCGACCCGACGGTGATCCTCCATCCGACGGTGATCCTCGACCCGACGGTGATCCTCCATCCGACAGTTTGACGGTCCGGGGAGAATTGGAGCCACCGGGTCGTCTCCGACCAACCGGGTGGTGGCCGGCGAGGAGCACGAGATGTACGCGTCCCCCTTCCCATCCAGCGTGCTGCGGGCACCGTCGCCCGACGCGACCTGCACCTGCGAGCACTGGATCCACTGCGATTGCGCCTGTCACAGCCGGGCCTGCGACCCATCCGAGCAGCAGTGCGACGTCGCCTACCTCGCGGACGAGGGCGGCCTCACGCGCTGGGGCTGTTCCGACTGCACGCCGGGCCGTGGCGCGCCCCACTACCTCGGTTGCGAGCTGATCGGCTGGAACGTCCCGCTCGCGATCGCGGGGCTGGCCTGACCCCGGGCGGCCGCGGGACTGGCCTGACCGGGGCGGCCGCGTCGGCTGGAGCCGGGCCTACCCCTTGACCACGCCCAACGGTGTGAGCCGCCGCAAAGGTCGCGCGAGCGTCGCCGAGGCCGCCATCACCGCCTCGATGTCCTTGTAGGCGAAGGGGGCCTCCTCCGCGATCGCGCGCGGATCGCCGGAACGGAGGGCGACGCCGAGCGACCTCATCTCCGCACGGACCTCGTCGGACGACGTGGCCCGACGGGCTGCGTGCCGGCTCATCGCCCGGCCGGCGCCGTGCTGGCAGGTCTCGAAGGCATCCGGGTTGCCCAGCCCTTCGGCGATGTAGGACGCCGTGCCCATCGAGCCCGGGATCAGCACGGTCTCACCGGCGGCGGCCCGGACCGCGCCCTTGCGGATGACGATCCCGTCGATTCCGAAATGCCGCTCCCACGCCGCGAAGTTGTGGTGGACGTCCAGGACGCGCGTGAGCCGGCCGGCGAGGGTGTGGGCCGCGAACGACCGCTCGACGACATCGAGCATCCGCGAGCGGTTGACCTCCGCGAAGCGTAGCGCGAACGTCATCGCCGCCCAGTAGGCATGGTGGTCGTCGGTGTCGTCGGGCAGGTAGGCCAGCTCCGGGTGGGGAAGTGGCAGGTGCTCGCGCTGGCAGTGGCGCAGGGCGCGTCGCTGGAACTCGTCACAGATCGTCTTGCCCAGGCTCCGCGAGCCGGAGTGGAGCATCACGAAGATGCGGCCCTCGCCGTCCCGCTGCACCTCGAGGAAGTTGTTGCCGGAGCCCAGCGTGCCCAGCGAATCGACCGCATGGGCAAACCACGCCTCCTCGATCGAGGGTGGCACGGGAAGGCCGATCTCCTCCTCGGCTCGTGTCCGGTTCACCGGTCGCGGCTGGTGCCGCATGCCGACCGGGACCCCCGCCGCGATCCTGTCCAGGACCCGCTCGAGCTCGTTCGGCCGCAGCGTCTCGATCGTGAGGTCCGTCTCCAGGAGCGCCACCCCGCAGCCGATGTCCACGCCGATCCCGTACGGGATCACCGCGCGGTCCGCGAACAGGACCCCGCCGATCGGCATGCCGTACCCGGCGTGGGCGTCCGGCATCAGGGCCACGTGCCGGATCGCGAACGGCAGGTTCGACAGGTTCGTCGCCTGGTCGAGCGCGGTCACCTCGAGCTCGGGGGCCCAGCTCAGGATCGGCACGCGGCCGGGCTGCAGGACGCAGGGCAGCGCCGCCCGCTTCGCGTGCCGCGTCGCCGTCTTCATGGGCTGATTCTCGACCTCACCGCACGCGAAACCGAGGGCCGGATGGCGCTCCGCGACAATCGCGAGACAATGAACAGCCACGACCGAACCGGAGACGCGCGATGACGACCGATCTGACCATCGGCTTGGTGGACCAGCCCGGCACCCTCGGCGACGCGAGCGACGCGCTGGGCCGGGCGGGCGTCAACATCGAGGGCGCGTGCGGCTACGTGTGCGATGGCCGCGGCATCTACCACGTGCTCGTGCAGGACGCGGAGCGGGCGCGCCGGGCGCTGATCGACTCGGGGTTCGAGATCCGGGCCGAGCGATCGGTCGAGGTGGTCGAGATCGAGGACCGGCCGGGCGAGGCGGCGAGGTTGCTCCGCCGGATCGCGGATGCGGGCGTGAACCTGGACATCCTGTACACGACGCTCGATGGCCGGATCGTTCTGGGCGGCTCGGACGCCGGCGTCATCGAGCGCGTCCTCGGCTGAGGTCTGATCCGGACCCGGCTCCGTCCGTCAGTCGAGCGGTGCCTGCCACCAGGGCCGGAGCGGCCGCATCGAGGGCCGACCGCCCTCCAGTGGTCGAGCCAGCAGGAGCTGTGCCACGTCGAGGTCGCCTCGCTCGAAGCCGAGCCGCGCCCCGGGCATGTACAGGCGCCAGGTCCGGGCCACCTCCTCGCCGGCCGCCGCGACCGCCTGATCCCACGATTGCTCCAGCCGCTCCACCCAGGCCCGGAGCGTCAGCGCGTAGTGCGGGCGCAGGAGCTGGACGTCCGGCAGCTCAAAGCCCGCCTGTTCGCGGGCAGCGGCCACCGCCCGCTCGACCGGCACCAGCTCGCCGTCGGGAAAGACGTACTTCTCCACGAAGCCGGAGCGTCGGCGCAGGACGGCGGGCCGTCGCCGACGCTCGTTCGTGGCGATGCCGTGGTTGAGGAAGCGGCCGCCCGGCATGAGCGCGTCGCGCGCGGCGCCGAAGTACATCGCCAGGTTTTCGACGCCCACGTGCTCGAACATGCCCACCGACGCCACGGCATCGAACGATCCGAGGGCCGCCAGGTCCCGGTAGTCGCGCACCTCCGCCCGCGCACGGGCCTCCACGCCGAGGAGCCGCGCCCGGCGGTTCGCCTCGCTCGCCTGCACGGCCGAGAGCGTCACGCCGACGGCCTCGACGTCGTACCGCTCGGCCGCGAACAGGATCAGGGAGCCCCAGCCGCAGCCGATGTCGAGCAGGCGCTGGCCGGGATGCAGGCCGAGCTTGCGGCAGATCAGGCCCAGCTTCGCCTCCTGCGCGGCGTCCAGGTGGGCCGCCGGGTCATCGGGCCCTTCGAAGTAGGCGCAGGAGTAGGTCAGGCGGCGATCGAGCCACAGCTGGTAGAGCGTCTCGCCGACGTCGTAATGGAACCGCACCGCCTCCAGGTCCCGGGCGCGCGAATGCCGCCGCCCGGTCACGTGCGCGAGGCGGCGCAGCGGTTGGGCGGCCACACGCCCGCGGCGCAGCTCCAGCGAGTAGCGGGCCAGCCGCCGGACATCGGCGGGCGCCAGGCGCCGGAAGTCCATCCGCCGCGCGGCCTCGATCGCGATCGCGACGTCGCCATCGATGTCCAGGTCCCCCCCGGAGGAAGCCCTCCGCGAAGCCGTCCTCCGTCGGCCTGAGCACCAGGCGACTCACGGCGTCCGGCCCGTTGAGGCGGACGTGAGCGCGACGGATTGCCGGCGGGATCATGGCGTCTGCCGCCGTGTCCGGGGTTGCCGCCGCGCTGTCCGTGACCGGGGCCGTATCTCCGTCGAGCGCGACCGTCATTGGCGCGTCGTCGGGAATCGCCCGGGCAAGGATCCGTACGATCGCCCTGGCCAGGGCCACGCGCCGGTCGTGCGTACGTGTCGCCGCACCGCCGGCAGATCCGCAGCACCAACCCCCTATCCGTTAACCGGCCATGGCCGGAGGCAGCGGCTCAACAAGGAGATCAAGCGCCGGACGGGCGTCGTCGGGATCTTTCCCAACCGTGCCTCGGTCATCCGCCTGGTCGGCATGATCCTCGCCGAGCAGGACGACGAGTGGCAGGATGGCCGGCGCTACTTCCGGCCCGAGACGATGGCACTCATCGACGCGACATCAGAGCAGGAGGTGGGCCCGGCCCTGCTGATGGCGAGCTGAGAGATCAGGCGCGAGGACGACGCGCTGTTACACCACGTGCTGGGACTTGACCGTCTTCGTAGGGGCCTCCTATTTGGAGAATGGATCTAACGGCCGACCGGCCACTTGATCGTGCAGCTCTGAGCGCCAGATCCTGGACCGAGTGTCTTCCCATCGGGCCGCCACCTGTGGAACCCCAGCGTCCGATGTCCGGGAGCTCGCGCAGCGTGAGGCTACGAAGCCGTGACGCCCCAGCGGCTAACCGGCACGGTCCTTGGTGACCGTCGCACGCCCAGCTGCTCGAGCCTCATGGTCGGCTCGGCGCATTCGCTGAGCGCGACGCCCGACGAGCGCGCTCGCCAGGATCTTGGACTCCTCATCCGTGAGCCCGAACGGCCCTCCGGGACGCGGGACCAGGACGCGCTCCGCCTCCTTCGTCTCGAGCTTCAGGACACCGCCGCCGTAGGTGCGACCTTCGAGCTCAGCGCTGAGGGCGGTCGCCGGGTTCTTCCAGGCGGAGGCGATCCACGCGGCCAGCGACGGTTCCGCCAAGTAGACACCATGGATCAGGTTCGTGCTGAGCGAGCGCGCCTCGTTCCAGGCCATGCGTGGGGTCTCATGCGCCATGTAGCTGAGGAACAGATCCGGGGGGGCCTTGATGGGGACCGCATACCACGGCTTGCGCATCCGGCACTTGTAACGCTCGGGGACTCCCATCCGCATGCCTTCAGCGAGATATCGGTCTGCACCGTTCGGGTCCCTCCGCCCGAGGTTCAGCAGCCAGGTCTTTCGTTGCGCACGGCGCCACGCGGCGAAGTGCGCCGCAGACACGATGCCGTCAGCCAGCTGATCGGATCGGTTGACGATGGGGACGAGATCCGAGCGAGGCACGCCGAACCCCTCGGCCTCGGCATCGGACAGCAGGAAGTAGTCGTTGAATCCCGTGACGACGCCGATATCAACCGAACCGAGGCGGCCGAGGCGCGTGAACCGGCCGTCCTCCTCGAGCGACGCGAGCAACGACAGTGCATCCCGCGAGGTAACCGCGCTCGTCCAGCGCGCCGAGCCCCCGACCGGGACGGGATCTCCATCGCCGATGGCGCCGAGATCGCTGACGCGCTCGAACCCGACTCCCGGAGGACCGTCCTGGGAAGCCAGGAGCAGCACAGCATCGACTTCGGCGTCGCTGAAGATGTGTCGATCGAACGCGACCAGGCGGACGCTCGCAAACCGGCTGGCCAGGAACCGACGCAGGTCCGCGGCGTAGTCAACCTGCAGCAACTCGGCCGGAAGAACCATCGCCAGTCGGCCGGAGGGAGCCAGGAACGACACCGCATGGACGAGGTACGGGGCCCACGATGACGTGAGGCCTCCCAGCTCGACGCCCATTGCCGTGGCGCGAGCGAGCGCCAGCGTCCGTTGTTCACCCCTGAACCCGTGATACCGGATCCAGGGCGGATTGCCGACGATGGCGTCAAATACGCCAAGGTGGTCCCGCGTGAACCCGAAGAAGTCCCCGATCTCCATCGTGGGCAGCAAACCGCGCGAGGCCGCCCGTGCGCGTGCGGCATCCGCCTCGGTCGCGACTAGTTCGACGCCGACGACCTCGGGCACCTGGCGCAACTGCGCGGCCCGGACGGCCACGGCTTCGAGGAATACCCCATCCCCGGTGCTGGGCTCCAACACACGACGCGTGGTGAGGGAGACGGCCCAGTCGGCGAGGTACTGCGCCACCTCGATCGGGGTATAGAAGGCCCCTCGGGCCTTGCGTTCGCGCGGAGCCTCGATCGCAAGCACTGGCGATCCTTTCCCGGCGGGACGGGAGGCATTAGAACGAGCGTTCACATCCTACCTCACCGGCGGATGAGTCGTCCATCCACGAGTTCGTAGAAGTCGGAGTTCCGCTCGGCCAGTCGTTCAAGGAGCGAGTCGAGGATCGCATCAACCGTGGTCGGCGTCCCGAGATCCGGACCGGTGAACACCCGCAGCGACGGGGTGTCCGCCTGGGCATCGAAGAGCGCGATCGCCAGCTCCTCGTACTGCTCCTCCCGGCCGGCGGGATCACGTCGGCCGCGGAACAGGCGCAGGTGATACCCGGCGTTCTCGAAGGTCGACCGCCGACGATCCGTCGAGTCCGATGCTGCACCTGCGTCCAGGATGAAGAACCCGCCGAGCACGGCGTACGGGAACCGGCGGTGGAGCGTGACGGCCTCGATCAGCAGGTCGCCTCGCCGGTTCGTCAGGTTCTTCTGGAAGTTCTGGCTCCGCGCGTCGCGGAAGTTGATGGACTTGACGGACATACCAAGCAGGAGCCCGGATTCGTCGGTCGCCCAACTGACATCTACCCGCTTGGCGCCGATGCCCCCTGCGAGTCGCCGCTCCGCACCCGCCCGCGCCCCCGCAGCCGCGACGGGGTACGTTCCGGTGAGGCCCCGGGCGAGCAGTCCCCTGGCGAGGACCATGGCTGTTGCATCCGACACCCGCTGGCTGAACGCCTGCTTGGCCTCACGCCCCGCGCTGTCGGCGGGCTTTGGCAGCAGCTTGGCGAGGGCCGCCAGCAGGTCGTCGTCAGCAGTCAATACCCGATCCTCAGTCCCATCAATCTTCGGCCCCACGATACTCGCTGGCGATCGGTCCCGAGCCGGCCGCGGACGTCCATCGACAGCATCGAGCGCGCGACGCGTGTCGACCACGAAACTCGGCGCCTGTTGCGCCTATGATCGCGGCAACTCGGAGATTTGGGGAAGGGTGGGGATGGCGGTCGTGAAACCAAGCACGAAGGTCGGGTCCAAGGTCGCGCCGAAACCGGAGGAGTCGTGGCGAACAGCGCGACTCATCCCCACCACTGGCATCGGCGGGCAGGACGAGCAGGAGCAGAGGGCGACATCCTCGCTTCTCGCTGTCATGAAGGCGGTCCCGCAGTTCGGGCGCGCCGTGCTCGCCCCGGTTGGTGCGCCCGTAGGCCGTGTCTCGACGTTCACCGAGATCCGGTTCGTCGACGAGGACGTCAGACTAATCCCTGCGTAACGATCGGTCTGGGGCTCGATACTCGCCACCTCGAGAGGTGGATCGCGGCGCTTCGGTGGACGGGTGCACCGCTGAGGTTTGAGGGGCGGGGCGCTCGGTCTACTGGCCGACGTGCTCTCGCGAGTAGGGGCTTTGCGGCAGCGGCCGTTGCGGGCCGAGATCGCGCCCCATTCCGCGCAACGAGGGGTCGGCGTCAATGGCGAACGCAGGTGCGTGGGGCGCCGACCAGGAACACGCCATCCAGCCGGCCGATGGTCGCGGTCAGGCTCTGACGGAACACGAGCGGGACCGAAGAACACCTCCCAAGGGAGTCGGGAGGTGTTCGCGGCCCCTGAGCGTCCGCACTACTTGCGTTTAGGCTGGCGCTGGCTCAAAGCGCTTGCTGCGGCTATCTTGGAGGCCTTACTTGTGCGGCCGTCGCTCAGCACCTTGGACGCCGCCGTTGCCGCCTTCTTGCTGGTTGCCTTGTTCACCATGCTGCTCATCACCTCCTTCTCGGGGATGTGAAGAACGATGAGTGCTCGCCTCAGCTGCAGCCGGACGTGGAGCCGCAGTTGAGGCACTTGTAGCAGGAGCCGTTGCGGACCATGATCGAGCCGCATTCGGCGCAGCTCGGGGCGTCCGCCTGGGCGGCGAAGGCGACCCTTGTACCGCCGCCGAGCGAGACGCCACCGAGCGAGGCGGCGATCGCGGACAGGCCGTTGCTCTTCCCGTTGCCGTTGCCCGTGTGCCCGTTCGTCGGTGCGTGAGCGTTGCCGTTGGTGGCGATGACCGCCAGCTCATCCCTGGGTGCCGTGGCAGCCGCAACGGCGGTGGCCTTCGGCGCGTCATCGGCCGGGGCGGGGGCCTGGGCGGGGGCCGGGGCGGGGGCCGGGGCGGGGACGAGGGCCTCCACCTTCGGGGCCGGTGCCGGGGCGATGGCCTCGCTCTGCGCGGTCATCCCCTCGTCCGGCTCCGGCCGCAGCGCCGAGGCCCCGGACAGGGAGACCGGTGCCTCGTCCACGACCTGGGACCGGTCGATGAGGCCCAGCGAGCCCTTCTCGTCACCCGGCAGGAACCGTGACCCCAGCCACCGGAAGATGTAGTCCACGATCGACTTCGCGATCGGGATCTCCTGGTTGCCGGTGAAGCCGCTGGGCTCGAACCGGACGTGGGCGAACTTGTTCACCAGGTCCTTGAGCGGCACGCCGTACTGGAGCGCCAGGCTCACGGACGTCGCGAACGTGTCCATGAGCCCGCTGACCGTCGAGCCCTCCTTGGCCATCTTGAGGAAGATCTCGCCCGGCTGCCCGTCCGGGTACAGTCCGACGGTGATGTAGCCCTCGTGGCCGGCGATGTCGAACTTGTGGGTGACCGCGGCCCGCTCCGACGGCAGCCGGTGGCGGTGCGGCTTGGTCGCCTCCACCTGTGCCGCGGCCAGCTGCCGGCGCAGGCTCTCGATCGTCTCGCGATCCTCGGCCGTGCCCTCGTCCTTCTTCTTGCCGGTGGACAGCGGCTGGGAGCGCTTTGACCCGTCGCGGTAGATCGCGATCGCCTTGAGGCCTCGCTTCCAGCCCTCGAGGTAGACCGTCTCGATCTCATCGGCCGTCGCGGCCTCGGGCATGTTGACGGTCTTGCTGATCGCGCCACTGAGGAACGGCTGGACCGCGCCCATCATCCGGACGTGGCCCATGTAGTGGATGGACCGCTCGCCGTTCACGGGCTTGAAGGCGCAGTCGAAGACCGGGAGGTGCTCCGGCTTGAGGCCCGGGGCTCCCTCGATCGTCTCGCGCTCGTTGACGTACGCGATGATCTCGTCCACCTCGGTGGCCGTGTAGCCGAGCTTGCGCAGGGCGGCCGGCACCGTCTGGTTGACGATCTTGAGGTAGCCCTCGCCGACCAGCTTCTTGTACTTGATGAGCGCGATGTCGGGTTCGATCCCGGTCGTGTCGCAGTCCATCATGAACGCGATCGTGCCGGTGGGTGCGAGCACGGTGACCTGCGCGTTGCGGTAGCCGTGCCGGCTGCCGAGCTCCAGGACCTCGTCGTAGAGGTGGTGGACGTTGTCCAGCATCTCCGCCGGCACACCCGTGGTCGGGATCTCGTACGACGCATCGCGGTGCTTGCGGATGACCCGCAGGAACGGGTCCCGGTTGACGTCGTACTCGACGAACGGGCCGCCGTGATCGCGGGCGATGATGGCGCTCTGGCGGTAGGCCTCGCCGTGCATCAGCGCGGTGATGGCCGCCGCGTAGTTGCGGCCCTCGTCGGAGTCATAGGCCAGGCCGCGGTTCATGAGCAGCGCGCCGAGGTTGGCGTACCCGAGACCCAGCGGGCGGAACCGGTGGCTGTTCTCCTCGATCCGCGGCGTCGGGTAGCAGGCGTTGTCGACCAGGATCTCCTGGGCCGTGATCGTCACCTTCGCCGCGAACCGGAAGGCGTCCACATCGAACTCGCCATCCTCGCGCACGAACTTCATGAGGTTCAGCGAGGCGAGGTTGCACGCCGTGTCGTCGAGGAACATGTACTCCGAGCACGGGTTGGACGCGTAGATCCGGTCCGTGGCCGCGCTGGTATGCCAGTCGTTGATCGTGGTGTCGTACTGGATGCCCGGATCACCGCACAGGTGGGCCGCCTCGGCCATCCTGCGGAAGATGTCGCGGGCCTTGTACGTGCCGGCCGGCTGGCCGTCCGTGACCTCGTGGGTCTGCCACTCGGCATCCCGCTCCACGGCCTTCATGAACTCGTCGGTCACGCGCACGCTGTGGTTGGCGTTCTGGAAGAAGACGCTCCCGTACGCCTCGCCCGTGAAGGACGGGTCGTAGCCCTGCTCGATGAGGGCCCAGGCCTTCTTCTCCTCGTTAGCCTTGCTCTGGATGAAGTCCATGACGTCCGGGTGATCCACGTCCAGGATCACCATCTTCGCCGCGCGGCGGGTCTTGCCGCCCGACTTGATGACGCCGGCGAACGCGTCGTAGCCGCGCATGAAGCTGACCGGGCCGCTGGCGATGCCGCCGCCCGACATCTTCGCGTGGCTGGAGCGGATGGTGCTCAGGTTCACGCCCGCGCCGGACCCGTACTTGAACAGCATGGCTTCGGTCTTGGCGAGGTCCATGATGCTGCTCATGTTGTCCTGGACCGAGTTGATGAAGCACGCGGAGCACTGCGGCTTCTGTTCGATCCCGACGTTGAACCAGACCGGCGAGTTGAACGCCATCTTCTGGTGGACGAGCAGGTGGGTGAGCTCCGCCTTGAACGCCGCGAGGTCCTCGTCCGTGGCGAAGTAGCGCTGGGTCTCGGCCCAGGCGCTGATCGTGTCGACCACGCGGTCGATGAGCTGCCGGACGCTGTGCTCACGTTCCGGGGTCCCGACGTGCCCGCGGAAGTACTTGCTGACCACGACGTTGGTCGCGAGCTGGCTCCAGAACGCCGGGACCTCGACGTCCTTCTGCTCGAAGACGGTCTTGCCGCTCTCGGAGCTGATGGCGGCGGTCCGGTACTCCCAGGTGATCTCGTCGTAGGGGTGGACGCCGAGGCGGGTCCACCGCCGCTCGAACGTGAGACCCCGGGTCCCCTCGCCCGTGAAGCTGGCACCGTACGGGCCGCCGAGGCCCTTGCGCGCGGCCTTCGCGGCAGCCGCGGCCTTCGCGGCAGACGCAGCCTTCGCGCGTGTCTTCGGGGCCGTCCTTGCATCCATCACCGGGACTACCTCACGAGCCTGGGTCATGTCGTCTATCTCCTCCGCTCCCGCCCTCCGCGGGACCTCGTTGGGCGTCGGCGGCCCGGATTCGGCCCCGGCTCCGTGGGTCGGGTGGCCCCGGTGCCAGTCGGGACCCTCGATGCGGTGGCCTGGGCTCCGTCCGGTTGCCGGTTCCGCCGTCACGGGATGGGGTGACGCGTAGCTGCGGAACCGTCCGTCGGATCGTCCGGTTGCCGGTTCCCCCCGTGGCCCGTGGTGGCGGGTTCTCCGCCGTGTTCCCGGGGCGTTTCGAGGGCCGCCCGGCGACTGGGCGACCCACTCACAATACGTGGCGAGGGGGCGGCGGTCAAGCCCCAAACCACAAGATGTAGTGGTCCGGAAGCGCATCGCATCGCAAGATATGGTTTCCGGGCGCGTCCGCGCAACGGGTGCGTCGGTCCATGCTCGCGGCGTCATCGTCCACGCTCGCGGCGCTCTCGTGCACCACCACAGGGGTGGTCTTCCACCGTCCGGCGCCGGGTTGTCCACAGAACGCCCGTTCCATTGTGCACCATCGCGCGGAACCCGGCCGTTCAACGATCCGGCCGCTCAACGATCCGGCCGCTCAACGATCAGGTGCGTGCTGGCGCGCCCGGACCACCGGTGACCTGGCCGCTCAACGCCCGGGTGCGTGCCTGGCCCGCGCATCCGGCTGCGCGGTTGCCATCGACCGATTGGGTGCGTGCTGGGCCAGGTCGACCTTGCCGAGCACGCCAGTGGTGCGTACGTGGCCGGACGGAGCCGGGCCGCCGGGCCTC
>CAVPEU010000020.1:0-50664 GCA_963703575.1 uncultured Chloroflexia bacterium | reverse complement strand
CGATGCAGAAGGCAGGACGCGATGGACGATCACGGGCGAGCCGCAGGGCCGCCTGCTCGTGGCGAACGGAGAGGTGCGGCCCTGGCCGGGGTCTCTGGCGCTTCCGATTGCGAGCTCGCTGCCGATCGAGGACGTGGTAACGGAGGTTGGGGCCCGGTAAGGTAAGGGAAGGCCGGGGTCTCGCGCTCCGCCGTCGGCGTAATGCTCGGGTCGCAGCCAGCGATCGCCTGTACGGCCACACGAAGAAGGAAGCGTGCCTGGTCGTGGCTGCTCAGGCACGCTTCGCGCTTGCGAGCGGTTAGGGGTCGACCGTAATCGTCGAGCCGGTGACGCCGGCTGGTGCGGGCACCGAGCCGATCGGAGTCAGGCTGCCGCCAGCGTCGACCGCGAAGCGGCCCTGCGGTCCGCCGAGAACGAAGTAATCGCCTGCGTAGGGTCCGTCCGGCACCAGCGCCAGGTAGAGTAGGTACCGTTGGCCGACGACCATCTGGGGGTCGTCTTCCACAACCTGGCGCACATTACCAAGCCGACCGCCGGTCTGCTTTACGACGATCGACTTGTTTCCACTGCCCTTGACAAACCGGTCCACCGAGACGACGTAGCGTGTGGCGGCCACACTCGGACTGAACTGGTCTGGGCCCTCGCTCGCCACGCTGCTGTTCGTCCCGACGACCACCAGATCCGCATGAGCACCAAGGTCAGCGGTCGAGGAATAGCCGACCGCCCAGGAGGTGAAGACTGTCTGGATCGGCATGTCACTCGGTCCACGTGAGGTTCCGACGAGGACGAATGTGACGAGGATGACGGCGGCGACGGTCAGCACGGCAACCGCGACGCCTCGTGAAAGGAAACGAGTCTCAGTAGAGACAGGGACCCACCACATGTAGGAGGAGGCGACCGGGCATCATGGCTGGGCCGTCGATTCAGGCCGTCTCGTCCTCCTTCTCATCGCCCTCGTAGTAGTAGGGCAGGTCCGAGGCCCCGATGATCGTCCGGCGGCGGACCGGGGCGTGATGGGAGCCGAGGCCGAGCAGCGTCTGGAACGCCGCCTCGGGCGTCTGTCGGCGGTTGAACCGGAAGACGAACTCGTCGAGGTCGGCCTGGAGGTGCGGCCTCCCGACCCCGTGATGGGTCCCGATCAACCACGCTTTCAGGTTCGAGATGACCCGGTGGGCGGGCGCCACGACCTGCCCGGTCTCACGGCTGTTGCCCTGGACCCGGCGCTCGTAGCGGTAGCCAAGTTCCCGGGCGGCCACGCCGTATCCCCACAGGGAATCCGAGCGGATCATCGAGCCGGGTTCGACGTTCCGGGCGATGAAGTCGGCGATCCACTCACCGGTCTCGGCGCGCACGACTTCCGCGCGGACGCGGCCGCCGTATTCGCGGGTCCGGACCTGGCCATCCCTGGCGGTCCAGGTCCGTGTCAGGACCTCGACCGCCACGAGCACCATCGCCGCCTTGCGACCCTTGCGCTGGCGGCCGCCCTTGAGGCCCGGCTGGCGGCCGCCGACGTAGGTGCCGTCCATCTCGACGACACCCTTGATCTTCGTCCGCTGTGCATTGGCCATCGCCCGGCGCCTCCGGGACAACTCGAACTCGTCCTGGGCGGCGACCTCGATCTCGACCGCCTGTCGGCGATGCGGGACCGTGAAGTCCAGCGCCTGTTCGATCGCCGCTTCCAGCGTGTCATCGTGGACGCCGACGTTCTTCGCCGCCTCGAACAGGACGCGGGCGCGGGCGATGTTGCCGCTCCCGAGGTACTGCTGGGCCTGCGGGATCAGCGTGTTTTTCGCCTGGACGCGGTTGTCGCGGTACTGCTGGGTGAGGTCGGCGATCTCCATCCGCTCGCGCAGACGGCGGGTCTCTGTTGCCGTGTCGCCCATCGGTTCGAGGTGCCGCAGGCGTGCTGCCTCGACCTTCTGGGCGTAGTTCCCTGCTGCATCTCGGTCGCGAGCGTCGCCTCCGCCAGGCGGATATCGCGGAGGACGCGGGCGCCTTCGCGCTCGCGGTACTCGGGCGGGTACTGATCCCGCTGCGTCTCGTGGTACTGCATGGCGAGGCGATCGACCTCCGCCTTGAACTCCTTGCGGAGCGAGCGTGCGCGTTATCGGGTCATCGGATCTCCTTCGATCTAATCCACATCTAGCAGGAATCAGTCAGCTGAGATAACACGCACTTACGTGGCCGCCGACCGGCGCCCGCGCGACCACCCTCGGCGAGGGGTAGGATCGGCCGATGCCCGAGGACCCGTTCCCGCGCGACCGCTTCGTCGCCATGCTGCGGCGCCTGCCCGCCTACCTGCGGCTGTCCTGGCGGCTGGCGAAGGAGCCGCTGCTCGGCCGGGCGCGCCGGGCGGCGATGGTCGCGGCCGCGGGCTACCTCGCCTCGCCGATCGACCTGGTCCCCGGCTTCATCCCGGTCCTCGGCCAGCTGGACGACGTGGCGGTGGCGCTGGCGGCGATCCGCCTCGCCCTGGCCGGCCTCAGCCCCGAGCGGCGACGCGCCCACCTGGTCGCGGCCGGCCTCACCGAGCAGGACATCGCGACCGACCTGCGCATGATCGGGGTGACCAGCGCCTGGATGGTGCGGTCAACGGCACGGACGACGGTCCGCCTCGCCGTCGCAGGCGGAAGGACGGCCGCGCGCGGAACGAGGGCGGCGGCCGCTGCTGTCGTTCCGCGGCTCGGGCCGATCGCTCGCTCTCTCCGGCGCCCGCTCCGGCGCCGTGGCGGCGAGGCGGACGCCTGATCCGCTCCGGGCGAAGCCTCACTCGCGCCCGATCTGCTCCCACTCGACCCAGCGCGTCCCGTCCCACCAGCGGTGCCAGGTCGTCCCGTCGACGCCCGCCGCGAATACGTCCAGCCGGTCCGCGCTCCACGACGAGGCGGCGGGCGTCGGGCCCAGCGCCAGCTCACCGCCGAGCGACTCCCAGGGGTGCCAGGCCACGCCGTCCCAGTAGCGGTTCCAGAGCGTGCCGTCGCCGAACACCGCGAACACCTCCATCCGGCCTGCCGCCCAGGCGGTCACGGCCGGGGCCGACGCGAGCGCTCCGCCCAGGGATTCGGCGGCCAGCCACCGTCCGGCGGCGAAGGCTCGATGCCACAGGGCCCGGTCGGCGTCGACCCGGAACAGGTCGATTCGATCGGGTCCCCAGGACACGGCGGCCATGTCGTTCATGTGCGCCCTCCACTCGTGCACCGGTGGGGGGGACGTTACGCCGTCCGGCCCTCGATCCGCGAGGCCGCGGCGCACGCGGCCTCGACGACCTGGCTCGCTCGCATCCACGCCGCTCGCTCGGCCGTCCGCGAGGTCTGGGACGCGCAGGTCGAGCACCGCATCCCGGACCAGGGGGCGCTGGAGATCGTGAACGCGATCCTGCGCGAGGCCCCGCGCATCGAGCTCGTCCCCGGCGACGGCTGCTGCGGCATCGGCCATCGACACACGGCCGACGACCCCACCGGCGAGGCGCTGGCGCGCGTCGTCCAGCCGCTGGTCGATGCCATCGCGGCGGGCGAGACGGCCCGCTTCCGGATCTGCGCCAACGACGGTTGTCGGTGGGTGTTCGAGGACACCTCACGCGCCGGACGGCGTCGCTGGTGCGACATGGCGTCGTGCGGCAACCAAGCCAAGGTCAGGCGGTACCGCGCCCGTCACAAGGCGGACAACGCGGCGGCCGCCGTCGGGCCACCGTCGGGCCGCTGGCGTAGGCCGGGCCGTCAGGCCTTCTCGAGCAACGGCCGCACCTCGGTCGCGAAGCGGACCATCGACTCCTCGTCGTAGTTCGCCGGGATGCCGGCGATCAGATGGCGATACCCGAGCTCGAGATACGGGGCCAGCTTCTCCGCGACGTCCTCGGGCGTCCCGACCGGCTGGTCCTCCCAGTGGCGGGCCGCGCGGTTCCGATCGAACGCCTCGTGGAACAGCCGCTCCGCCTCGGCGCGGTCGTCGCGGATGAACAGGGCCCCGATCCCCGTCGTCCGCTCAATCCCGGACGGGTCGCGTCCCACCGTCTCGCAGTGGCGGACCAGGATCTCGTCCTTGCGCCGGACCGTCTCCACGCCACCACCGATGTTGTTCATGTCCGCGTATTTCGCGACCAGCTTGAGGGTCACCTGCTCGCCGCTCCCGCCGATGCAGATCGGCAGGTGGGCCTGGACCGGGGCCGGCAGGTTGCGCGTGTGCTTCGAGTGGTAGTGGTCGCCCGCTGCCGTGGGTTCCGTCCCGTCCAGCATCCCGCGCATGACCGGCAGCGCCTCGCCCAGCCACCGGAGGCGCTCCGGGAACCCCGACCCGAAGTCCAGCCCGAAATCCTCGTGCTCCTCCTCGAACCACGCCCCGCCGATGCCGAGGATCGCGCGCCCGTTGCTGATGTGGTCGAGGGTCGTCGCCATCTTCGCGGTCAGCGTCGGCGCCCGGAACGTGTTCGCCCCGACCATCAGGCCGATGCGGACCTGCTTCGTCGCCTGCGCCCAGGCCGCGAGCGTCAGCCAGCCCTCGTAGTTCGGGCCGTGCGAGTCACCGACGATGGGATAGACATGGTCCCAGGTCCAGAGACTTGTGTATCCAAGTTCGTCGGCGCGAATGCCCGCCTGGAGGAGCGACGGCCAGTCGGTGTACTGGTTCCAGCAAAGAGCGCCGATCTTGACTTCTGCCATCAGTTCTCCATGGTCGCGGTAGACATCCGCTGTGGACATGTGTGTCGTAGCTCGTTAGCGTTGGCGCACCAACGCCGCTCCGAACAACGAAGGAACCCCACGATGCCCGGGTTTGGATACGTCCGCAAGAGCGTGATGGCGGATGACGACAAGACCCTCTCGCCTCTCGTCCAGGAGGAGCGCATCCGTGCACTCGCGGCGTCGCGCGGCGACACGGACCTCGTGATCCTGAGCGACCTGGGCATCAGCGGCGCGAAGGTCGAGGAGCGGCCCGACTACATGCGCCTCGTCGCCGCCATCGAGTCGGGCGAAGCGTCCGCCGTCTACGCCTACGACCTGTCGCGCCTCCACCGCAACACGGCCGAAGCGCTCCGCTTCTTCAAGCTCGCCGAGGACCGCAACGTCCCCGTCCGCCTCGTCGCCGAGTCCATCGACACGAGCGGCCCGACGGGCGAGCTGATGCTGACCATCCTCGCGGCGATGAACGCGTGGACCTCGCGCGTCACCTCGGTCAAGATCAAGGCCTCTCTCGCCCGGAAGCGCGCCAACGGCGAGACGCTCGGTGGTCGTCCCTACGGCACGCGCGACGGCGAGGACGCGACGGCGGTCGTGGACGCCTACCGCGCCGAGCGCTCGCTTTTCCGAGCGGCTCGCCGGCTCAACGAGGCGGGCATCCCAACCCGCAACGGGAAGTCGCGTGGCTGGTCGCCTTCCGCCGTGCGCGCCATCGTCCAGCGCCTCGAGCCCGACCTGCTCATCGAGACCCGCGCCGAGGACCGGCCCGTCCGCGGTGGCCGCGCCATGAAGCGCGCCTCACGGTTCGGGCGCATCCTCCGTTGCTCCGTGTGCGGCTCGCTCCTCACGCCGAGCTACGACCCGCGCGCCGACGCGACGCGCTACTACTGCCACGCCTACGCCAACGTCCAGCACGGGCGGAAGGCCGTCATGGAGTCCGCGATCATCCGCGCCATCCTCCCGGCGATGGAGGAGACCGCGATCCGAATGAAGCACGTCACGAAGGGCACGGATGAAGTCATCGACGTGGACGCGCTCATGGCCAAGCGCGAGCGGTTCATCGAGATGTACGGCGAGGGACTCATCACGAAGGCGCGCCGCGACGAAGTGCTGCGCGAGGTCGAGGACGGGTTGTCGCGCGCCGCCTCCGCTCGCCGCGTCCGCCGCTACACGCTCCCGCCCGACCCCGACGGCGAGCCCGAGAAGGTCAACGCGTGGATGCGCGACACCTTCGAGCGCGTGGTCGTGGACATGTCCACGCCGGGCAAGCGCGGCGTCACGACCGACGTAGCGATCACGCCGGAGTGGCGGAACGGTCTCCGGCAAGTGGACGCCGCGTAGGATCAATCGCGTTCGGTCGTTGTCGTCCATCACGACCGTCTTCGTGGGCCACGACGCCCCGCGGCTTCCAATCCCCGCGGGGCGTCGTCATGTCCGGGGCCAGAGCGTCCCAGGGCCACTCAGAGTGCCTCTCGCGTCGAAGTCGTGTCGAACGCCACGACACATGAAGCGCAGCGCTTCGCTCGCCTTCGCGGCCGTTCTCGCGGTCGCGTCCGTCACGCCCGTCCTCGCCACCACGCAGAATGGCACCACGCTCGACGGCCTCACCATCCCGGCGTCCGTCTCGATGACCGTCCCGGCCGGCCCTCTCGCCTACACCTCCGCGAACTCGTGGAAGGTCAACGTGGCGATCACCGGGCTCGCCACCAACAACCAGACCGGGATGAACGTGAAGCTCACCGTGAACGCGGCGGGCACCGCTCTGATCGCGCCCGCCAACCGCCAGTTCAAGAACGCGACGCAGACCGGGTGGTCGGGCTCCGCGGGCACGGACACGACGCTCGGCCAGGTCACGGACACCGCGTCGTGGACGGTCGGCGACACCGGCCAGATGCCCACGAACGCCACGCTGGCGTTCGACTCCATCGTGAGCACGACGGGGATGGCTCCCGGCACCTACACCGGGTCGCTCAACTTCGTCGCCTCGACCAACCCGTAGCACGATCAAGGCCATTCTCCGAGTGGCCGCCGTCCTCGCCTCGGTCGCCTCAATCGCGGCGGCCGGGGCGGCGGGCGTCCGGGCCGCCTCTCCCGACCCCGGCCTCATCGGCGGAACGCTCACCGCGACGCCGACGACGGTCACCCTCACGTCAACGGCGACGATGCCCACCCACGTCGTGGTCACGCCCGACGGGCCGTTCGCCCTCAACCCCTCAGCGTTCGACATCGCGCCCGGCGAGAGCGTGGCGATGTCCGTATCGGGCGATCCGCGCGGGACCGTCTCAGCTCGTCTCTCCGTCCTCAGCGCGGGCGCGGGCGATGCGTCGAGCGTCACCCTCAACGTCGGCTTCCCGGAGCCCGCACCCGCTCCGTTCCCATGGGGCACGGTCGCCTTCCTCGTCGCGGGCGCGTTCATCGTGGCGCGCGGCCTCGTCGCCGTCCGACGCCTCTCCCGCCGCTACGCCATCGTGCGGAAGGAGGCGTGATGCGCTTCCTCTGGATGTGGGCGACCTGGCCTCTCCAGGCCTTCGTCTACCGGCGCGTGTTCCGCCTCCTGCGGCGTGTCTCCTGACGGGTCGCTCGACACCGCGATCCGCCGCTCCACACAACGGGCCCCGTCATCGACGCGGGCCCGTTGGCATGTACGCTTCCAGCCATGCCCGCGGTCTTCTACCCCGACGACCATCGCGACCGACGCTCGAAGTGCATCGCCTACGAGCGTTGGAAGTCGGAGAACGCCGACGCCGCCCCGCTCGGCGCGAACGAGCGACCGCATAGGGACTACCTACAGGCGCTGCGCGTCGAGGCCTACTTCGCCGCGCGGGCAGACGCCGGGGCCAGGGACGCTCAGAGCCACTCAGAGCCACAGACCTGACGCGGGCGACGTTCGACGCGACGGGCGAACGCGACGCCGGTCTGAGTGCGCCAGACAGACGACGAGCCTGCTGGCGGGAACAACACCAGCAGGCTCGCCCCGAGAGATGCGTTGGGGCACACAGTCAGCGCACGCATCGCAGCCTCGCGCGTCTGCTGGGACTCCGACCAGAGATATCGGCGACTCGCATGGTTTGGCGAGACATTCAACTACGGTGACTCGACGGGCGGTTGGACGGGTACAACCAAGAATCACCTCGACTACAACCCGATGCAGTACTCGATCAGCACGGGCTGGCTTGCAACGAACCTGCCGACCGGCGGATGTAACGGTCAGCCCTCCGCACCCGTCTTCACATGCACCGTAGCTGCTTCGAACCATATCTACGTCGACACCGATCGATAGACCCGGCCATGTTGGGGGTACAGTCAGCATGAGAACACCTGTTGGGGCGACCCGCGGCTTCGCCGCCGTTATCATCGGCGCCGCCACGCTACTGGCAGTCGTTGGGGCGGGCGCGCTCGAGGCTGCCCCGAACATGCGATCGGCAGCCAATGTCGCAACCGCCTCCCCGTCCGAGAGCCCAGCGGTGGCGCCGACGGCCGACCCGGCGGTGGTATCCGCGGAACGAGCATCGCTTCCGTCGAGCGCAGTCCAGGTCGACTGCGCGCCCGGCCTCAAGACGCTGCCCGCAGATACGCGGCTGAATCGGCCGCTCGGCTTTTATGCCACGCACCCGGGCTTCTACACGCTGAGTGACGGCACTTGCTGGAACGACCCGAAGGCCATCGCGAGTCCGATCAGCCCGGCATCGGTTGATGCCCCTTAGCGCGCGATCTCGGCCGGTGACACAACAGCTCTAGGCCCGCGAGAGACCGCGACCCACATCAGGGCGCCGACATCGGCGGGGTCACGGGCGGCGGGCATAGGCGCACCTCACCGGTAGCAGCCTGCTTGATCGGCCGCCCTACGCACACGACACACGTGGCGCTGGTCTCGTGTCCAGAGCGTGTCGTAGCCCAGCTCGTCGGCACGGACGCACGCCTGCAGCAGGCTCGGCCAATCCGTGTACTGGTTCCAGCACAGGGCTCCGATCTTGACTTCGCTCAACTCACGCTCCATTTGATCAGGAAGGTCGACCGTGATGGAAAGGCAAGGTGGCCACGCGCGGGCGGTCGAGGGTGATCTCGACCCGGCGCGGCCCGCGAACATGACCGCCGAGATCGAATTGACCGCCTTCTGCCGTCGCTGGCCCGGGACGCGTGATCCCGATCTGGCGGGTCACCGTGACACTCTCGGCAGCAATGCCTCGATTCACTCGTGCCTGACGATATCGACCGAGATCTCCACCGCCGGAATCGTTCCCCTGTTCTCGAGCCAGTGGGTCGTGTTCCGATCCTCGGGCCAGCCCACTCCCGGCCCATAGTCCGTAGCGACCCCGTTTCGACGGTCAGTGATCGTTCCCTGCAGGATGTAAACGGTGCCTGGTCTGCCTTTGTGGTCGTGAATGTGCTCTCCTCTCTGTAGATCCAGGTCCATCGAGGATTGGGCGGCCCTTCAGACGCGCCAGACGTAGTGACCGAGGCGATACGCGGCCCTCCTGGATTCGCTCCCGCATGGTCGAACACGCGCCGCGCAGCTTCAGTCGCGTAGCCGCGACCTCAGGTCCCGATCTTGATCTCGCTCATGGCGTTACTCCGAGCTGAACAGGGCTTCGATGGTTCGCACGGCCTGCGATGAGCTACCGACCCCCCAGGGACGCGGCGGGCCAGGGACGCGGCTGGCCCGGGGACGCGGCGGGCCGGGCGCCTTGCGGCAATCGGCAGGATGCGCCCAGCCTACCGCACGACGATGTTGACCAGCCTTCCGCCGCCGGCATGGATGATCCGGTGCGGCTCCTTGCCGCCCAGCTCCGCCACGACCTTGTCGCGCGACAGGATCACCTGCTCCAGCTCGATCTCGGAGATGCCGGCCGGCACCGTGACCCGGTCCCGCAGCTTCCCGTTGACCTGGATCGGGACCTCGCGGGTCGCCTCGACCACGGCCGCCGCGTCCACCTGCGGCCAGGTCTGCACATGGATCGACGTCCAGGGCAGGCCGGCCGCCTCCAGGCGCCGGGACCACAGCTCCTCGGTGATGTGCGGCGCCGCCGGGGCCAGCATCAGCAGCAGCAGACGGACAGCCTCGTCCCACTCGGGCAGCCCGGCGACGGACGTGCCGCGGTAGCGGGAGAGCAGGTTCGAGAGCTCCATGAGCTTCGCGACCATCGTGTTCCAGCGGAAGCCCTCGTAGTCCTCCGTCACGTCGCGCAGCGTTCGGTGGGCGGCCGACCGGATCCGATCCCGGGCCGTGGCCTCGTCCTCGCCCGCCGGCAGGCCGCCCGCGGCCGGGTCGGACGGCTCGCGCCCGTGCGGGTCGAGGGCGATCGACCATACCCGGTTGAGGAACCTGCTCACGCCGCCGATGCCGGTCGGGCTCCACGGCCCGCCCTGGTCCCAGGGGCCCATGAACATCAGGAACAGGCGGACGGTGTCGGCGCCGTAGCGCGCGACCAGCTCGTCGGGGTCCTGCACGTTGCCCCGGCTCTTGCTCATCCGCTCGCCGTCCGCACCCAGGATCTGGCCCTGGTTGAACAGGCGCTTGAACGGCTCGCTCTCGTGGACCAGGCCCAGGTCGCGCAGCGCCTTGGTGAAGAACCGGCTGTACAGCAGGTGCATCACGGCGTGCTCGGCGCCGCCCGTGTACTGGTCCACGGGCGTCCAGGCGCGGACCAGCCGGGTGTCCACCGGCCCGTCGTCCTTCGCGGGCGACAGGTAGCGGAACCAGTACCAGGAGGAATCGATGAACGTGTCCATCGTGTCCGTCTCTCGCCGGGCCGGGCCGCCGCACGATGGACAGGCCACGTTCAGGAACGCCTCGTCGCGGGTGAGCGGGTTGTCGCCGCTGCCGTGGTAGTCCACGGTGTCCGGCAGCAGGACCGGCAGCTGGTCCTCGGGGACGGGGACCGCGCCGCATTGCTCGCAGTGGATGACCGGGATCGGGGTTCCCCAGTAGCGCTGGCGGCTGATCAGCCAGTCGCGCAGCCGGTAGGTGACCGCCTGGCGGCCCTTCCCCCGGCCCTCCAGCCAGTGGACGATCTCGTGCCAGGCGTCGGCGGCCGGCCGGCCCGTGAACCGGCCGGAGTTCACCATGACCTCGTCGGTCGTGTGCTCGACGAAGGCGGACGTGAGCTCCGCGTCCGGGTCCTCGTCCCTGGGCATGACCACCTTCACGATGGGCAGGCCGAACGTCCGGGCGAAGGCGAAGTCGCGCTCGTCGTGGGCGGGGACGGCCATGATCGCGCCGGTTCCGTACGTGGCCAGCACGTAGTCCGCGATGAAGATCGGGATCCGCTCGCCGTTGACGGGGTTGATCGCGTCGGCGCCGATGGCGACGCCGGTCTTCTCGCGCTCGGCGGACAGGCGGTCGATCTCCGTGCGTGCCGCCGCCTGGGCCACGTAGGCCTCGACCTCCGCCCTGCGCTCAGGGGCCGTGAGCGCGCCGACCAGCGGGTGCTCCGGCGCCAGGACCATGAACGTGGCGCCGAACAGCGTGTCCGGGCGGGTCGTGAACACGCGCAGCTCCTCGCCGCCCGCGTGGTGCGGGGACGGGGCCGTCTCGAACACGATCTCGGCGCCAGACGACCGGCCGATCCAGTTCGTCTGCATGATCCGGATCGGGTCCGGCCAGTCGATGCCGCCGAAATCCAGCAGCTCGTCCGCGTAGTCCGTGATCCGCAGGTACCACTGCGGCAGCTCGCGCTTCTCCACGCTGGCGCCGCAGCGCCAGCACCGGCGGTCCGTGCCCTCGACCTGTTCGCGGGCCAGCGTCCCGTCGTTGGGGCACCAGTCCACGGGCGACACGGCGCGGTAGGCGAGGCCGCGCTTGAGGAACTGGACGAACAGCCACTGGTTCCAGCGGTAGTAGCCGGGGTCGCAGGTCACGACCTCGTTGTCCCAGGCGAAGGTCGCACCCATCGAGCGGAACTGGCGGCGCATCACCTCGATGTTCGCCATCGTCCACTCGCGCGGGTGGAAGCCGCCCTTGATCGCGGCGTTCTCGGCCGGCAGGCCGAAGGCGTCGAAGCCGATCGGCAGGAACACGTTGTGGCCGTGCATCCGCTTGTAGCGGGCGATCGCGTCCGTGGGGGTCACGATGTACCAGTGGCCGATATGGAGCGCCCCCGACGGGTAGGGGTACATGGTGAGCAGGTAGAACCGCGGCCGGGAGTCGTCCTCCAGGTCCGTGTCGTGCAGCCCGAGCTCGTCCCAGCGCGCCTGCCACCGCGGCTCGATGCTGGCCGGGTCGTAGCGCTCGACGCGGCTCCGCCCCCCGCGGGCGGTGCGTTCGCCGGTGGTCGCGCTGTCGCCTGTCGTCGTCACGGTCAGGATCCTTCGGATGTAACAAGACCCCCCGCCGGTCCCGGCGAGGGGTCAGATGATCGGCGTTACCGGGGTGTTGGTGGAGCTACGGGGATTCGAACCCCGGACCTTCTGAATGCCATTCAGACGCTCTCCCAGCTGAGCTATAGCCCCACGGTTTCGTGCTCTGTCAGAGCTGCTCACTGAGCGAATGGGAGTCTAGCACGGCCAAAACCGCCGAGCCGACGGTCGGGATCGTGGCCACTGCGCTCGCAGAGACGATAACTGTAACGAAACGGAGGCGCGGCGCCGCCGATCATCGCCCCAGGGCGGCCGCGCGTTGTCCCGGCGATCCCCTC
The DNA here is from genome assembly GCA_963703575.1 of uncultured Chloroflexia bacterium. GTDB lineage: Bacteria > Chloroflexota > Limnocylindria > Limnocylindrales > CSP1-4 > CAIXZV01. The sequence goes on along the minus strand of CAVPEU010000020.1, from coordinate 38,360 downwards.
TCAGCTTCCCAGGCACTGCGACCCCTTGCCCATCACGCAAGATCGGATAGTATCTCCTGCATGCAACAGGACTCACCATCCACACTTGCAAGCCGACGTGTTCCTCGCTGGGTTTCGCGCGCCGTCGCCGACTTCGAGATCTTCGGACACGATGTGGTGTCGACCGACGATGTCGCCACGGCGCTCGGCGTCGCCGCAGATTCGCGACGACTGAAGAACGCGATCCAGGCGCTGGTGCAACTTGGCTGGCTTCGGCCGCTGCCAGCCCGCGGCAGGTACGAGTTCCTTGGCGCGCGCGGCGGGCCGTTCCCGTCGGGCGACCCGCTGATCGAAGCTCGAGCCGTGCGGTCGCGGCGACCCGACTTTCGGCTGGCCGTTGTTGGCACCGGAGCAGCCTTCCTGCGTGGGTTCGCGGAGCGCGCCCCCGACCGGTACGCGGTGGCGATCGACCGGGATCAGGGCGGCTCCGTCGCCCTCGCCGCCACGTATCACGTGGTCAAGACGACCGGGCCCAGGATCGCGGGCATCCCGGACCTCCGCGACGTCCCGGTCTCGGATCCCGCGCACCTCCTCGCCGACGCGGCGCTGTGGCCGTCGGCATGCGGTGACCTTCGCGACGCCGACCACTGGCTGCGCGGGGCACTCGAAGTCGCGGACGCCCAGCAGGTGGTGGCCGTAGCCGGCCCTGTCGGGCACGCGGCTGCAGCCCGGATGGCGTATCTCGCAGGCCGCTTCGGCGCCCCGGACGTGGCCACGGCCATCGTCGAGACGCTGCCGGGGCGCGCGCGCACCCGGATCGGTCCGGCAGGTGCCGCGGTCGTTGTTCGCGACAGACGCCTCGGCGTCGACGATCACCTGGGCGTGGCGACCCGGTGATCCCGCTCGCCGCCATCAATCAGCTCGCGGCCGTCTACCGCGGCCGAGGCCGGAACGAGGCCTACCTCGAGTTCGCCCAGGAGCACTTCCTCGACAGGGCGTGACATTCGTCCTCGACACGTACGACGCCGCGGCGCGCAAGGGCACCTGGCACGCAGAGACGGCGGAGCACGGCGCATCCCTGCCAGCGAGCCTCGACTTCTCCCCGCGTCCCCTCCTGCTGCCGGCCACCCATCCCGAGCGCGCGCGGATCCCCGGCATCGAACGCCGGTTCCTCGGGTTCGAACCCGTCAGTCCGCCGGTCGCCGACCTCCTGGAGACCGTGGCCGAGAAGCTGTCGCGGTTCCGGCGGACGATGCTCGGTCGCGACGTCTATGACCTCGCGACGGTCGCGCGTCGCATCGACGACCGCCTGGCGCTCCTCCGTGAGGTCCTCTGCTTCAAGGCGTACCTCGACCGGGTGGAGGAGGGTCGGGACGCGCTGCCCGTTCCCTTCACCGGCGGGGACGAGTTCGTCGGGCGCGATCCGGATCTCGTGACCGGCGCCCATGACTTGGGCCTTCTCGCCCGCGATCGGACCGACATGGCCGCGCTCCTCGACACGGTCGGCGCGGTCTACGGGCGAATGGGCGAGCCCACCGGCGACACGGAGACGCGGCTCGCCGCCTGCCGCTTCGACGACCTGCACTGGGCTCGCGTCCGGTATGGCGAGCGGGCCCGCGAGTTGCGCCAGACTCGTGAGCCACCGTGAGTCGGGATGGGTGGGAAGGCTGTCATGGGTGAGCTCACCGCCGCGAGCCCGGCCGAGCTTCGCCGCGAAATCGAACGCCTCCGCGCCGAGAACGGGCGCTTGCGATCGCTGCTCGGCCTGGATTCCCCCGAACCGGCGACCGCCCAACCGGCACCGCCGCCGACGCCTGCCTGGGAGCCCACGCTCTTCCGCGATCCAGGGGTGGCCACCAACAGGGCGCAGGTGGACGCCCACTCCTCGCCGGAAGCCAAGATCGCGCTCTTCCGATCGTTGTTCGCCGGGCGCGAGGACGTGTACGCCGCTCGGTGGGAGAACGCGCGCAGCGGGAAGTCGGGATGGAGCCCCGTCGTCGTGGGCGGTCCGGCCAACGCACGGAGACCGGATCGTGCGTATCTGCCCCTGACCGACGCGATCGTCGGGGCACATCTGACCGGTCGCGTGCACGTCGGCCTGTACCCGCTGCTGCGCGGCGACACGTGTCGGCTGCTCGCCTGCGACTTCGACGGTGCGTCATGGGTCCTCGACGCCGTTGCCTATGCCGATGCCGCGCGTGCCGCCGGGATCCCGGTCGCCCTGGAACGGTCGCGGTCGGGCGATGGGGCCCACGCCTGGATGTTCTTCGGCGGCCCGGTCCGCGCCTCAGCCGCTCGGAGGATCGGTGCGTTTCTCCTGCGGGAGGCCATGACGATCAGGGCCGACCTCGACCTCGCCAGCTACGACCGGCTCTTCCCTGCCCAGGACTTCATGCCCAACGGATCGTTCGGCAACCTGATCGCCCTGCCGCTCCACGGTGAGAACCGGCGTCGCGGGACGACGGTCTTCCTCGATCCGGCGACACTCGAGCCGTTCGAGGATCAATGGGCCTTCCTGTCCTCGCTTGGCCGAAGCTCCCGTGAGTCGGTCGAATCCTTCGCGGAATCCGTCCGCGTGGTTGCCGCCGGTCCGGACGAGCGAACGTATCGGGCACCACACGGCCAACCGGTGCGGAAGCCGCCCGAGACCATCGGGGCCGAGACCGGGGCGATGCTGTCGATCGACCGGATCGGGATGCCGCCCGCGCTCCTCGCCGCGCTCAAGCACGTGGCCTCGCTGCATAACCCCGACTACGACGAGAAGGAGCGGCTCCGTCTCTCGACCTGGAAGACACCGCGCTTCCTCCGCTGCTACGGCGAGTCGCTCGACCGATTGCTCTTGCCGAGAGGGCTCCGCGAGGCGGCCGAAGCGGTCATCGCGGAGGCGGGGAGCCAGCTCGTGGTTCACGACCGGCGCACGCCTCTGTCGCCAATCGACGTCCGCCTGGAGGCGACGCTGTCGCCCGGCCAACTCGAAGCGCTCGATGCCCGTCGCGTCACGAGCTCGGGGTCCTCGTTGCGCCGCCCGGCGCTGGGAAGACGGTGCTCGCCTGCGGCGTGATCGCGAGACGAGCGGTGCCCACGCTCGTCATCGTCGACCGTCAGCCGCTCGTGGACCAGTGGCGGGACCGTCTGTCTGTCCACCTCGGGATCGACCGCAAACGGATCGGCATCATTGGCGCCGGACGCCGCCGGCCCGGCGGGGTCATCGACATCGCGATGGTCCAGTCGCTGGCGCGACGCGACGACCTCCCGGAGTTGACGGCGGAGTAGACCGGGCGCAGGTCGAGCGTCGTCTTCATGTCCCGCCAGCCCCGCTCGACCTCGAGCAGCTGCTTGTACCCGGTCGCCACGTCCGCGGCGGTGCATCCTGCCGGCCTCGCCGACACCCGGCTCCTCGCCGTCGAATGCATGGAGCAGGTCACGGCAGGTGTCAAGCACGCTCTGCGAGTCGCCTGGCCGCTGGCCAAGGTCCGTGGCGTGCATGTGCTACCATGTCGCACATGGAGCGCGTCGGGGTCCGGGAGCTGCGCCGTTCTGCGAGTGCCATCCTGCGCCGGGTGGCTGCGGGCGAGACCGTGGAGGTCACCGACCGTGGGCGTCCGGTCGCCGTTCTGCTGAAGACGATGCCCAGCGGCCTGGCCCGGCTGGAGCGCGAGGGACTCCTGCGCCGGGCGGAGGCCGACCTCCTGGACCTCGTGCCCGTCCTTCTCCCGCCGGGCGCCACGGCACCGTCGCGGCTCGTGTCCGAGGGGCGATCCGATTGAGCGCCGTCTACCTCGACAGCTCAGCGTTCGTCAAGCTGGTCGTCGAGGAGACAGAATCCGCAGCGGCGCGAGCGTACCTGGCGGACCACGGGGTGCGTCGCGTGTCGTCAGCCCTGCTGCGCACGGAATCCCTGCGCGCGGTCCGCCACCTGGGCCCCGATGCGCTGGCGACGGTTCGGGAGGGCCTGCGGCGCGTCGACCTCATCGGGGTCGACGACCGGATCCTGGACGCGGCCGGCATCCTGGAACCGCGGGTCGTCCGCACGCTCGACGCCATCCACCTCGCGACCGCCCTGGCCATCGGTGACGATCTCGTGGCGATCGTGACCTATGACGAGCGGATGGTCGATGCGGCGAGGCTCCTGGGACTGCCGACGGCCACCCCGCGCTGATCCGATGTCTCCAGACCGGGGCATTGGGCAGCCGGCTCGAACGACAGTCGCACGACGAGCCGATTCGGGCGATCCACGCGCCGGGTACGATCGACGGACGACGATGACGTTCGACCTCCTGCTCCACGGGCGCCTCCTGATGGACGGGCCCGGCGAGCGCGCGTGCCGCCTCCTCCGGCGCGGAGAATGAACCCGGCCGTCGCCGCCCCGCGGGCCGTCACGGAGACGCCGGCGCTCGCGCGCCTGTCCGGGGGCGATCTCCCGTACATCCTCCGCCGCTCGCCACGGGCGCGCCGCCTCCGGGTCACGATCCACCCCGAGCGAGGCGTCGTGGTCTCGTTGCCGCCGGCGAGCCATCGCGGCTGGGCCCGCCCGGAGCCGATGGTCCACGAGTTCCTCGCCGAGCGCGAAGGGTGGATCCGCCGGCACCTCCGCCGGCAGGGTGCCGTCCGCGCCCTGCTCGACGATCGTCCACCCCTGGACGAGGGCCGCGTGCTCGAGTACCTGGGCCTGCCGCACCGGGTCCGGGTCGTCGCGGCGCCCGCGAACGCCCGGGCGTCGCGTGTCTCGCGCGTGGGCGGGGACGACGGCGACGAGCTGCTGGTCGAACGGGTCGCGCGCGACGTCCGCCCGACGGCGGCCATCCTCGAGGCCTGGTTCCGCGCCCGCGCCCGCGCCGCGATCCTCGCCGCGATCGACCGCCACGCCCCGGCCCTCGGCGTCACCCCGCGCAGCGTGACCATCCGTGACACGACCAGCCGGTGGGGGAGCTGTTCCCGGAACGGCGCGCTGTCGTTCAGCTGGCGCCTCGTCCTGGCTCCGCCGCCGGCGCTCGAGGCCGTCGTCGCCCACGAGCTGTGCCACCTGCGGGTGTTCGGGCACGGGCCCCGGTTCCATTCGCTCCTGGCAACGCGCGTCTCCGACCACGCCGGCTGGCGCCGCTGGCTGCGCCGCCACGCCCCGGAGCTGCACGCCGCCCTGGATTGAGCGCGAAATTCGCTCCCGGAGCGGGAACCATTTCGCCCCCCTCGCGCGTCACAGGGGAGCTCTCCGGCTCGACCCATCGCTCCACCCGCTCGAGGTCACATGTCTCCGCGCCTGGCGCCCCTCCTCGCCGCCTCCATCGCCCTCCTCGCCGCCGCGGCATGCGCCTCGTCGGCCGGTCTCTCGGCCCCGCCCAGCCGGGCCCCGGGCCGCTCCTTCGCCCCCGTGGACGTCCCGTCCGCGAGCCTCGTGCCCGTGGCGACCCGGTCGCCCGACGCGGGCAACGTCGACGGCGTCTCCTACCCGGAGCTGTCCGTCGAACGGGTCGGGGAGGAGACGATCCAGGCGACGATCCGGGACCCCGCCGCGAAGGCGTGGCGACTCGTCATCGCCGGGGTCGGCAGCCGGGCCGGCGACCGGTTCGAGCTGGCGGTGGAGACGGGCGACGTGAGGCCCTCGATCACAGCCACGGAGATCGGCGACGACCAGGCCGTGGGCGAGATGGACCTGTCCGCCTTCGCCGACGGCACCGGGGCCGCGGGCGGCTGCCATCGCACGCTGCCGGTATGCGTCGACTCCAGCGGCTTCCGGCTGCCGTCCGACGGCGACGGCGCCTTCTCGGTCCGCCTCACCGTGACGGATCCCACGGTGCCGATGACGGTCACGGGCGCGACCGCGACCTGGCCCGGCGAGCCGTTCATCCTCGGCCCCTGGACCAGCACCGAGCCGTTCCCCTGGGCCCAGGGCTGACCCTCGCCGACCGCCTGGCGGGCACGCGGAGACGCGGCGTTCGCCCGAGGGATGCTTGGTGGGCCGGGGCAGAATCGAACTGCCACAGCCGAAGGCGAGGGTTTTACAGACCCTTGGGCTCACCACCTGCCCGACCGACCCACGGACCCTGGCCGCCATCCGCTCTCCGGATGGCGCCGCTCCCGGCGCTCGCACGACCCTGGTGACAGGTTGGCGATGGTGGAGATGAGGGGACTCGAACCCCTGGCCTCCGCGATGCGAACGCGGCGCTCTCCCAGCTGAGCTACATCCCCACCGGGAACGGCGGCGGCGAACCGCCCGACCGGGCGCGAAGTGTAGCACGGGACGGGTCCCGGACCGGTGCCCGGGACGTGCCGCCGGCCGTCTGAGCGTCATCGGTCGGGCCGGGCAAATGCGCCGCCCGACCCTTGACCATATCGAACATGCGTTCTACTATCGGACGTCCGATGGGCCATGCATCAGACGTCTCCGAGTCACTTGCAATGCTCCAGGCACGCTGGGGCGCCGCCGCTCCACGGCGGGGCGGGGAGATGGTTCTCGCGGTGGATGGCGCGCTCGCCCGCGCACCGATGCCGGCTGAGGCGCCGGACGAGCCGGGCTCGTCGGGGCCGCTGTCCGCACCGCTCGCGCCCGCCAGGCCACGTCCCGGCCACCCGGCCCCGGACGCGGATGGCCGCGTCGTCCCGACCGGGTTCGCCGCGCTGGACGCCATCCTCGGCACGGGCGGGCTCCCGCGCTCCGCCACGGTGGCCCTGCGCGGGGACGCGTCATCGGGCAAGACCACGATCGCGCTGCGGGTCGCCGCGGAGGCGCAGGCCGGCGGCGCGATCGTCGCGTGGCTGGACCTCGCCCGCGCCTTCGATCCCGTGGAGGCGATCACGCGCGGGGTGCGCCCGGAGTGGCTCGTCGTGCTCACCCCGGCGGACCTCGAGGAAGCGCTCTCGCTCTCGGCCGCGCTCCTCTCGGCCCGGACCGTGGACCTGCTGGTGATGGACCTCCCGGACGGCCGGGATCCGGCGGTCGCGGGCGCGCGCGTGGGAGACCGTCTCGGCCGGCTGGCGGCGCTTGCCCGGAGAGCTGGAACGCTGCTCGTCCTCCTGGAACCCGACGCCCTCGGGCGCGGCCTGGCCGTCGCCGTCGAGGAGGCGAGCGGGCTGCGCCTGGAGCTGGAGCGGACGGGCTGGATCCGGCTGGGCCGGGACGTCGTGGGCCAGCGCAGCGCGGCGACGGTCGCTCGCAACCGCTACGGGCCCCCGGGGCGCCGCGCGGAGCTCGAGATCCTGTACGCGGAGGGCGGGACGCGAGACGCGTGTCTCGTGCGGGACGAGCTGCTCGACGGGCGTCCCCCGGGTGCTCCACCGGGGTCGATCGGACCGGCTCGGCCGGCCGAGCCGGTCGCTCCACCGCTCATCGACCTGAAAGGCCCCCCTGCATCGACCGATCGCCATGCGCCTGCTCCACCTGCTCTGGCCGCACCTCCCGCTCCGCCTCGCCCGGTCCCGCCTCGAATCACCGGGGAGCGGCAGCTCCGCCTCACCGGGGAGCGGTACCTCCGCCTCGTGGCCACCCGGCCCGATCGTCCTCGGCGGTCAGCCCTGGACGGACGGGACGGTGGTGGACGCGGACCCGCTCGCACGGGCGCTCGGCGTGCGCCGGGGGATCCCGCTCGGGACCGCCCACCGGCTCGCGCCCGAGGCGACCTTCCTCGACCTCGCGCCTGACGCGGACCGGGACGCCGTCGAGGCCGCCTGCGAGCGGCTCGCCGCGTTCAGCCCCGGGATCGCCGGCACCAGCGACGTCGCGGACCCGGCCTTCGGCCGGCTCGCCGTCCACGCCGACGGGCTGACCAGGCTCTGGGGCCCGGAGGAGGATCTCGTCGCGCGGATCGGCGCCGCGCTCGCGCCGCTGCTGCCCGGCCCGCCGCGAGCCGGGGTCGCCGGCACGAGCTTCGCCGCGAACGTCGCGGCCGCGCATGCCCCGGACGGCGGACCGCCCCTCCTGGTCGCGCCGGGGGACGACGAGCGGTTCCTCGCCCCGTTCCCGGCCCGTCTCCTCACGCGGGACCCGGAGATCCGGGCTCGGCTCGCCCAGTTCGGGCTGCGGACGATCGGGTCGGTGGCGGAGCTGCCCCGCTCGGCGGTGATCGCCAGGTTCGGGGACGAGGGCGCGCGCCTCCACGCCCGGGCGAGGGGCGAGGAGACGGAACGGTTCCGGCCGCGCCGCAGCCCTGAGCGGATGGCGCTCGCCCTGGCCCTTGACCCGCCGTCAGAAGGGCTCGAGGCGGTGCGGTTCGTCCTGCGGAGGCTCGCCGGGACGCTCGCGGACCAGCTGGCGGCGCGCGGCCAGGCGGCGGGGATCGCCCGCCTCCTCGTGACCCACGATCTCGCGTTCGCCCGCCGGGGGACCCCGCCGGAGCTCCGGCTCGAGCAGCGCCTGCCGGAGCCGACCGCGGACGCGGAGGCGATCGAGCGCCTGCTGCTGGCCCGCCTGGAGAAGGCCCCGCCGCCTGCCGCCGTCGCGCGCCTGGAGCTGGAGCTCGCGATGGTGGCGGCGGCGACCGGTCACCAGCTCCCGTTGTTCACCCCCCAGGCCGCCCGCGACGCCCGACTGGCCTGGCAGCTGGCGCGGCTCGCGATCGCGTTCGGGGCGGACCGCGTCCGGCGGGTCGAGCTCACGGACCCCGAGGCGCCGATCGCCGAGGCGCGCTGGCGCTGGGCGCCGGCCGCGGGAGCGTCGGTGATGGGCGAGGAGAGCGAGAGGGGCCGGACATGACCCGCCTGCTGCGCGAGCACCCGGCGATCGACGCGGAGCTGGACGCGGACGGGAGGCTGGTCGCAATCCGCTGGAACGGGCGCCGCGAGCCGGTCGAGGTCTGCAACCGCTGGCGGGTGGAGGAGTCCTGGTGGCGGGAGCCGATCGCCCGGGACTACTTCAAGGTCGTCGGCCGGAACTGGCTGGCGCTCGTGTACCGGGACCTGGCGGCCGGGACATGGCACCTCGAGCGGCTCTACGACTGAACGCGAGGGACGGCGGCGGCCGTCCGGTGGTCGCGGGATCGTCGGCGCCGTCCGACAGCAGTCGCCGTGCCCCCTGCAAGGCACTGGTCGGAGCCGTCAGCGGACGGTTGGAGAACCGAGCGCGATCGAGATGACGAGCAGGACCAGGAACAGGCCCACGACCAGGACGAGCGCGCCGAAGTCGCGCGGTCGTGCTGTCTGCACCGGAGTGATCCCCCTTCCCATGTGACCGGTCCCGGCCGGTCGCCAACGAGCATAGACGGCGTAGCTGCGCGATGTGTGGCGATCGAGGCGATGGTCCCCGCAAAATCCATATCAACATGGCGAACGGCGCGCCTGGACGCCGGCCCGGCAGGAACGGGTGTTCGAACGAGGGTCGGGTACGCTCGCGAAGGTCCGGCGGGTGCCACCGGCCCCGGGTGCCCGTCAGCCGGGCCGGGCGGCGAGCACCAGGGCGGCGACGAGCAGGAACAGCACGACGGCCAGCGTCGCCACGCCGACGAGGTCGCGAGCGCGGATGCCCATCGCTCCCGGACTCCTCTCTCGCTCAGCCGCCGAGCCCGACGCACCCGGCGCCGAACAGCACGGTGATGAGCGTCATGTCGCCCTGGGGCCTCGCGGTCGTCTGCACCCGGCATTCCGGCAGATCGCTCTGCGTGTCAACCGTGTACGAGCCGTCCTCGAGGGGCCCCGAGCGGTCGTTGGTACTGTAGCCCGCCGCCCCCAGCGCCTGCTGGTACCACGTCGACACCGTGCTCGCGTCCGCCTTGACCGTCCAGGCGCCGCTCACCGGGCCGTCGGCGGTATCCGTCACCCTGGCGTCCGGGTACACCGGGAAGTCCGCGGGCACGCTGTCGATGATCGTGCCCCAGGCGGTGTCGGTGGTCGTGAGCGATGGTTCGGGCGTGGCGGGCGCCGTGCTGGCGCCGCCCGGGACGGGCGTCAGGGACGGGCCCGCGGTCCCGTTGGCAGTTGCCGCGGGGGATGCCGGCGAGGAGGACTCCGGCGAGGCGGACGTGCCGGCAGAGGTCGCGGTTCCCCCGCACGCGCCAACCAGCAGCGCGAGGGCGGTTCCGGCGAGGGCCAGGCGGGCGGGGCGGCGGATCGAGGGTCGCATCACGGTCATCCTACGGCGAAACTGGGGAGAACCCTCGCCGCCCCAGCGGCGAGGGTTCTCCGATGCCCCCGGGATGCCCAGATCCCGGTGGCAGGTCAACGGCCGCCATCGCAACGGCCGTCGCCTTGGTCGTTCCGCCGGCCCCCAGGCCAACCGGAACGGGAAGAGGCTCAGCTGGCCATGTCCGCGAGCGCGGGCAGCAGGCCCAGGATCAGCAGCGCGACCACGGCCGAGGCCAGCACGCGCAGGAGGAGCTCGAGGGCGACGCGGCGGCCGGAGAGCGGTGCCTGGCGGCCGGAGAGCGGTGCCTGCTGGATCACGCGCCTGTGACGCGCGACGGACCGATTCGGTTGCGCGGCGGCGAGGGGAATTTGGTCAGGGGTCCGCGGGGCCGAGGGTCAGGTGCCGATGGCAGTGATAGAACATCCGTTCTATGATTCGAGCCCGCCTCACCGGAGATCGTCGCGTGGCTGATCCCGTCTACGCCGAGCTGCACTGCCACAGCCACTTCTCGTTCCTGGACGGGGCGTCCGCGCCGGACGACCTCGTGGAGCGGGCCGTGGCGCTGGGACTCGGCGGGCTCGCGATCACGGACCACCAGGGCCTGTACGGCGCTGTCCGGTTCTCCGCCGCAGCGGAGGCGGCCGGGCTGCATCCCGTGGTGGGGATCGAGATCGAGCTGCTGGACGCCGCGGTGCCGGATCCCGCGGCGATCGTGGTGCCGGCGCGGCGGGCGTGGCGTCCGGGACGTCGGCCGCCGGTCCCGCCGGAGGAGCGCCGCGCCTCCGAAGGGCACCCGGCGAGGCCCCGGCCGGAGCGGGCGCGGCTTCCCGGGCACCGCGAGGTCCGGAAGGAGGATCACCGGGGGGTCGGGGAAGCGGAGCGTGGCCCGCACCTGGTGCTGCTGGCCCGCGATCCGACGGGCTGGCGGAGCCTGTGCCGCCTCGTGTCCCGGGCAAACCTGGGCGGCACGAAGGCCGTGCCACGGTTCACCCAGGCGCTGCTGGCGGAGCACGCGGAGGGGCTGATCGCGCTGTCCGGGTGCCGGCAGGGGGAGCTGGCGCGGCGGCTGCGGGCCGGGGACCGGGCCGGGGCGCGGGCGGTGGCGGAGCGGTACGCGGCGTTGTTCGGCGGCGCCGGGCAGGGGGATTCGGCGGCGCGCAGCGGCTTCGTCCTGGAGCTCTCGCACCACCTGCTCCCGGACGACGACTGGCTGGCCTCGGAGACCGCGCGCCTGGCCGGCGAGATCGGGCTGCCGGTGGTGGTGACCAACGACGTCCACTACGCGCTGCCCGAGGACCGCGAGCTCCAGGACGTGCTGACGGCGATCCGGCACGGGCGGTCGCTGGCGGACCTCCGGGACCTGCGCCGGCCGGACGGGGAGTCGTATCTCAAGGGCGCCGCGGAGCTGCTGGCGATGCCGCCCGCGGATCCCGCGACCGCCGCGTCCGACCCCGGGCTGGCGCGCGCCTGGCGAGAGGGGATCGCCGCCTCGACGGAGATCGCGGCCGCCTGCCGGGTGGAGCTCGCCTTCGAGCGGTACCGGTTCCCCGGCTTCGAGGTGCCGAAGGGCGAGACCCCGTTCAGCCGCCTGTCCGACCTGTGCTGGGAGGGCGCCCGGCGCCGGTATCACCCGTTCACGCCCGCGGTGATGCGCCAGCTCGCCCACGAGCTGGACGTCATCGAGAGGGCCGGGCTCGCGGAGTTCTTCCTGATCTGCTGGGACCTGATGCGCTTCGCGAAGTCGCGCGGGATCCCGGCCCAGGGGCGGGGGAGCGCCGCGGACTCGATCGTGGCGTACGTGCTGGGGATCACCCGCGTGGACCCGATCCGCCACGAGCTGCTGTTCGAGCGGTTCATCAACGAGGGGCGGACCGCGTACCCGGACGTGGACATCGACTTCAGCTCGGAGCGGCGGGAGGAGGTGATCCGGTACGTCTACGAGCGCTACGGGCCGGAGCACACGGGGATGGTCTGCAACCTGGTCACGTACCGGGCGCGGTCGGCGGTGCGCGAGGTGGGGCACGCGCTGGGGTTTCCGCGCCCGCTGGTGGACCGGGTGGCGAAGGCGCTCGAGACGTACGACTCCGTGATGGTCCGGCGGGACCTGGAGGCGGAGGGCGGGTTCGGGCAGTTCTTCGCGCGACCGGGAGAGGAGGCAGGCGCGACCGGCCCTGTCGGCGCGGCGTCGCCCGCCGGCGGGTCCCTCGATCCCGTCGCGGCCCTCGCCGGGGCGCGTGGCCTGACCGACGCGATGGGCCAGCTGAACCACGAGCGCGGCGGCCGGCTGTCCGGGACGGCGGCATCGGCCGAGACACCCGCTCCTGCCACCGTCGTATTCGCACCACGTTTAGCGGCAGCGATTCCGGATGGCCCAGGGCCTCGTGAGGCGTCGCCGGACGCCGGCGGTGGCACCATCCCGCACGGATCGGCCCTGCCGGAGCGGACTCATGGCTCCCGGGATGGCGACCAGACGGGTCCGGCTTCCGGAATGCGGCCCGCTACGCCTGGTACGCATACGCCGAGTCCGTGGCGTCCCGGCGAGGACGAGGGCGGCCCCGGCGACTCCCCGGTGAGCGAGCGCTGGATCCGCGAGGGGCCGCCCGGGCGTCCGGAGGGGCGCCATCGCGGCTCCGTCGCGGGCCTCTCGGACTGGGAGCGCTGGCTGGAGCTGTGCGCCCGCATCGACGGCTTCCCGCGCCACCTCTCGATCCACTCTGGCGGCATGCTCGTGACCGCCGCCCCGCTCATCGACATCGCCCCCATCGAGCGCGCGACCATGCCCGGCCGGGTCGTCGTCCAGTACGACAAGCGTGACGTCGAGACGATGAAGCTGATCAAGCTCGACCTGCTCGGCCTCGGGATGCTGGCCGCGATCGACGAGACGCTCCAGCTGATCGAGCACGACTGCGCCGTGTGCATCGACCTCGACCGGACCCCCGAGGACATCCCCGAGGTGTTCGCTATGCTCCAGGCCGCGGACACGGTGGGCGTGTTCCAGGTCGAGAGCCGGGCCCAGATGCAGACGCTGCCGAAGTCCCGGCCGCGGAACCTGGACGACCTGGTCGTGGAGGTCGCGATCATCCGCCCCGGCCCCATCCAGGGGAATGCGGTCCACCCCTACCTGCGCCGCAAGCAGGGCCTGGAGCCGGTCGCGTACCTCCATCCCAGCCTGGAGCCGATCCTCCACGACAGCCTGGGCGTGATCCTGTACCAGGAGCAGGTGATGAAGATCGCGATCGACGTCGCGGGGTTCACGCCGGCGGGCTCGGACGGGTTCCGGCGGGCGATGGGGACGTGGCGCTCGACGCGCGAGATGGAGAAGCTCCACGAGCAGTTCGTGGAGGGTTGCATCCGCGTCCAGGGCATGCCGCGAGACGACGCCGAGGAGCTGTTCCGCCAGTGCGCGGCGTTCGCGTCCTTCGGGTTCGCCAAGAGCCACGCGGCCGCCTTCGCCCGCACGGCCTACGAATCGAGCTTCCTCAAGCTGTTCTACCCGGCCCAGTTCGTCACGGGGCTGATCAACGCCCAGCCGATGGGCTTCTACCCGGTCGAGGTGCTGGTCAACGACGCGAAGCGACACGGCGTGGCGGTGCTGCCCGTGGACGTGAACCGGAGCACCTGGCGCACGACGACCGAGTGGGTGGGACGGCCCGGCTGGGCGCTGGCGGGGGCCGAAGGCGACGACGGGTCGCACGATGCGGATGACGGCGAGCCACTGCCAGACGGCTCCGGGATCGAGGCGCGGCCGGCGCCGGTGCGCTCGCCCGGGTGCGTGATCCCGGGCGCGGCCTCGCGGGACCGCTGGGCGGCCGAGAGCATGACCGGCTGGGGGATCCGGCTCGGGCTGCACCTGGTCAAGGGGATCGGCAAGGAGCAGCAGGCTCGCCTGGACACCGAGCTCGCACGCGGGCCGTACGCCTCGCTGGCCGACGTGGTCGAGCGGACGGGCCTGTCCGAGGAGGTGATGGGACGGCTGATCCGGGCTGGCGCCCTTGATTCGCTGGGGCGCCAGCGGCGGGAGCTGCTGTGGCAGCTGCGCGAGGTTGCCGGCGCGACGAAGGGGCGCGTGGACGGGCGGACGGTGCGGGGCGCCGGAGGGCGGGGCCGGGCCGCGGGCCGGCCGATGGACCTGCGCCTGCCGGCGACGGAGGCTCCGCTGCTTCCGCCGATCACGGAGCCGGAGCGGCTGGGCGACGCGTACGCGGTGGTCGGGCTGGACGCGCGGCGGCAGGCGGTAGGGCTGTTCCGGGACGCGCTGGACCGCCTGGGTGCGGTGACGAACGCGGGCCTCGCGGAGCGGCGGCCCGGACCGGTGCTGATCGGCGGGCTCGTGGTGACGCGGCAGCACCCGATGACCGCGCGCGGGACGGTGTTCCTGGCGCTCGAGGACGAGACCGGGATGGTCAACGTCACGCTGTGGCCGGACACCTGGCAGCGGCTGCGGGCCGTGGTGCGACGCCATGCCCTGCTGCTCGTGGACGGAGATCTCCAGCGCGAGGGGAACGTGGTCAACGTCATCGCGCGAGAGGTGACGAACCTGGTCGAGGCGGCCGGGACGGTCGGCGGGCCCGTGTCGCCGCTGGGCGTGAAGGCGATCGGACAGGCGGGACTGCGGCGCTTCGGTTGAGCCGCACTGCCGCGGCTGTGCCCTGGACGGCGCTCGGCGCTCAGCGCGCCCGGTTGCCGGCCTTCGCCGCCGCGGGACGCGCCTTCTGCCGGCTGTCGGACTTCGGCGGCCGGCGCCCGCGATTCGGGTTGGCGAGGTTGAGGAACCGGCGATACCACGCGGCGGCGGAGGCGAACAGCAGCGCCCCCACCGGGGCGAGCAACGCGGCGTTGGTGATGTAGACCCCTGGCTCGTTGCTGCCGGTCAGCAGCCGGCCGGCCGGGCTCAGCAGGATGGCGGCATAGCAGATCGCGGCAACGATGCCGTAGAGCAGGCCGCCGAGCCAGCTCGCGCGCTTGGCCGTGAACCCGATCAGGAACGCGCCCGCGGCCGGCGGCGGGGCGACGAACAGGCTGATCACCAGGTACGACAGGTTCGAGACCGAGCTGATCGACCTCCCGGCAAGCGGATCCGAGAGCGAGAAATCGAGCGAGGCGCCGAACTCGTTGGTGGACGCGATGAACACGATGGAGGCGACGATCGACGCGGCGATCGACACGAGCAGCGCCCAGTGGCGAACGATCTGCGGCAGGGCGCGCAGGTCGCCGCGCAGGTCGAGCGTGGTGAACGAGGCGCGGAACACGGTCATGAGGCCGGGGCGGGCGCCGCCGGCCTGGGTTGCGCTCCTCGCCGCGCCGGACTTCGCCAGGGCCTTGGCCGGAGTGTCCATGTCGAGCGGCTGGCCGACTTCGTCGGCGGCGACCACGGCCGCCTGCTCGGCGCGGTAGCGGCGGCGCGCCTCGGTTCGATCGGTGTGCTTGGCGCGAGCCAAGGGGGTCCTCCTGTCGTCGGGGCCGGCCGTTGGGCGGACGGGTCGGCGCGGTTGCGGCATGGTATCCCGTCCCCGGCCCGCAGGTCGCGCGACGGCGGATGAGCCGCGGATAAGTGGCGGCGCCTAGGATCCGTCGAGCCTGCCCCCCGCCGCGGTCTGCCCACCCGCCGCCGATGTCTCCCGCCCGGAGGTCCTCGATGGCGCGTGCCCGGTTCGCGGCGTATGCCGTGCTCATGTTCGTCCTCGCGTCCGCGGCGACGGCGTCCGCGGCGCCCGATGCCGTCCCGCGGCTCACGGCAACGGCTCCGCTCGCGGCGGTCACGTGGCCACCGTCAGCAGGCCTGCTGGTGGCGGAGATCGTCACCGGCGGAGTTTCGGCGTCGGACGAGTATGTCGAGCTGACGAACGCCGCCCCCGTCGCGATGGACCTCGCGGGGCTGGAGGTCGTGTACGCGACCAGCTCGGGGGCGACGGTGACGCGCAAGGCGGCCTGGACGACGTCCGTCGTCCTGGAGCCGGGCCGCCACCTGCTCCTGGCGAACGCGCTCGGGACGTATGCGCCCGCAGCGGACGCGACGTACTCGGGCGGGCTCGCCGCGACGGGCGGCGCGATCGTGCTGCGCGCGATCGGCGGCAGCCCGGTCGATGCGGTGGGCTGGGGCGACGCGACCAACGCGTTGGTCGAGGGCGCCGCGGTCCCAGCCCCAGCCGCCGGCAGCTCGATCGAGCGTGCCCCGGGCGGATCCGGCGGCAACATCATCGACACGAACGTGAACGTGGCGGACTTCGTGGTGAACGCGTCGCCCACGGCCCAGAACCTGGCCGCGGCACCGGTCCCCGCACCGGTCCCCGCACCGGATGCCTCGCCGTCGGAGCCGCCGACCCCGACCCCCACGCCGACCCCGACCCCCACGCCCACGCCGACCCCGACCCCCACGCCGACCCCGACGCCCACGCCGACCCCGACGCCCACGCCGACCCCGACCCCCACGCCGACCCCGACGCCCACGCCGACCCCGACCCCCACGCCGACGCCGACCCCGACGCCCACGCCGACCCCGACCCCGACGCCCACGCCGACCCCGACCCCGACGCCCACGCCGACCCCGACCCCGACGCCCACGCCGACCCCGACCCCGACGCCCACGCCGACCCCGACCCCGACGCCCACGCCGACCCCGACCCCGACGCCCACGCCGACCCCGACCCCGGCAACCTCGATCGCGATTGCCCGCGCCTTGCCCGACGGAACGACCGCGACCATCGAGGGGACCCTGACGACGGCGCTCGCCACCCTCGAGGGCGGGCGGACGGGGTTCGTTCAGGACGGCACGGCCGGGATCGCCCTGTACCTCGATGCCGCGGTTGATCCGCCGATCCCGGCCGGGACCCGGATCCGCGTCTCCGGCGTCACCGACAGCCGCTACGGCCAGCGCACCCTGCGGGTGGCCGGCGTGGACGTCCAGGTCCTGGGCCCGGGCGAGCTCCCGGATGCGCTCGCGGCGGTGTCAGGTGCGGCCGGCGAGGCGCTGGAGGGTTTACGGCTGGCGCTCGGTGGCACGGTGATCGAGACGCCGAGCGCGCTGGCGGATGGCCTGGGGCTGCTCGTGGACGACGGGACGGGCGCCGTGCGCGTGATCGTCGGTGTTGACGCTCTCGGTGCGCTCTCGCCTGCATCGGGCTCCACCGTCCGGGTGCGCGGTCCGCTCGGACAGCGCGACAGCAGCGGCACCGGCCTCGGCGGGTATCGCCTGTACGCCACGCTGCCCGGCGAGCTCGAGATCGGCGCGTCGTCCCCTTCTGCCTCGCCGGAGCCCACGCCCACCCCCACCCCGACCCCCACCCCGACGCCCACCCCGTCTCCGACGCCCGCGCCGACCCCGACGCCCACGCCCACGCCTGCGCCCACGCCCACGCCCGCGCCGACCCCGACGCCCACCCCGGTCCCGCTCGCCGCGGACGTCGCGGCGGCACGGAACGTCGCGGTCGGCGTCATGACCCGGGTGCGCGGCACCGTGGTCGCCGAAGCGGGCCGGCTCGGCACGCCATCGGTGTTCGCCATCGGCGATGACTCGGGCGGGCTCCCGGTCCGGCTGCCGGATGGGGTCTCCGGGCCCGCCCGCGGGATGCTCGTCGAGGTCCGCGGCACGATCGCGCAGCCGTACGGCCAGACGGAGCTCCGCGCCGCGGCGGGCGGCCTGGTCGTCATCGGGTCGAGCCTGCTGCCCGTGGTCACGGCGATCGAGGCGGGCGATGCCGGCGAGGCGACGGAGGGTCGACTGGCCGCGGTTCGCGGCACCATCACCGTGTCCGCCGCGAAGGCCACCAGCGGCGACCTGGCGTTCACCATCCAGGGCGAGGACGGCGCCAGCCTGCGCATCCTCGGGGACGGCTCCGCCGGGCTCGACGCGGCGGCGCTTCGCAAGGGTGCCGTCGCTACGTTCACCGGGATCGTTGGCCAGCGCGCCTCGCGCAAGGGGGCGCTCGACGGCTACCGCCTGTGGCTCCGGGACCGTGCGGACATCGCGCTGACCACGGCGCCTGCCGGGACCCCATCGCCGTCGCCGACGGGTCCGCTCCCGGTCGCGACGCTGCCCGTCACGGCCATCGCCACCGCCCGCACCCACGAGGGTGCCCGGGTGGTCGTGGAAGGCGTGCTCACGATCGATCGAACGCTGCTCGACGCGAGCGGCAGGCGCACCATCGTGGAGGACGGGAGCGGCGCCATCGAGGTGTATCTCGCCGCGCCCGACCAGGCGTTGCGGGCCGGCCTGCGGGTTCGCGTGACCGGCACGATCGGGCAAGCGTACGGCGCGCCCCGCCTGCGGGCCGACGAGGTCCGCGTGCTCGGCACCGGGACCCGGCTGCCGAGAACCCTCCGGGCGGCGCCCGCTCCCGGCGACGAGTGGCGCCTGGTCCGCGTCAGCGGCACGATCACCGACGTCCACCGGCTCGGTGAGCGGTGGCTGGCCGAGCTGGACCTGGGCGGGGTGCGAGTCCCGGTCAACGGGCTCGCCGGGAGCGGCATCCCGTCCACTGCCCTGGCCGAGGGACGGCGGGCGACCGTGACGGGTATCGTCCGCCGGGCCTACCCGACCGCCGCGGACCGCCGGTTCTCGATCCTCCCCCGGAACGCGGCCGACCTGGTCCTCGGGCTCTCGCCGGCGACGGGCGGCGCGGGTGCCGGTGCGAGCCGGGGCGCCGGTGCGAGCCGGGGCGCCGGTGGCACGACGGGTGGCGGACGGCAGGGTGACCTGACCCCGGGAGCCGCCCCGGGAGCCGCCGCGGCACCCTACGTCGATCTCGCCCGTCTCGCGGACCATCTCGGACGCACGGTCCGCGTCGGTGGTCTGGTCACGACGCTCGAACCGGACGGGGTCCGCCTGGACGATGGCACGGCGACCGTGCGCCTCGTGCTCGCCGGCGATGCGGCGGCCCTCGTGGCCCTGCTCCAGCCCGGCGATGCCCTCAACGCCACGGGCACCCCCGAGGCTCGCGAGGAGGTCGTGCTCGTGGTCACGGACCCGGCTGGCCTCGTGCTTGCCGGCGACCCCGGCGTCCCGGCGCCGGCCGGCGCCGGGACGGAACCAGAGCTCGGCGGCCCGTCCACCGTCCCGGCCGCCCATGGCACCGTCCGGGCGGCGCTCGACCGGGGCATGGATTCTGTCGCCCGCGTCGATGGGCATCGGCACGCTGCTGCTCGTCCTGGTGATGTCCGTCCTGGCCACCGCCGTCCGGCGGCACCGGGGCCGGCGGCTGCTGCAGACCCGCATCGTCGCCCGCCTCGACGCGTTCGCGCGACCTGTTCCCGGGGGCCGCGCCGGCGGAGAGGAGACCCCGGGGTGATGGCTCCGCACCGGCCCGCACGGCTCCGATCCGGCGGAGCCGGCATGTCCCCGCTTGACGCTGTTCGAATCGGGCCCCTATCCTCGGCGCCAGCCGCACGCTCGATCGAGCGTGACGTACGAGGGCCGTGCACGTGCCGAACGCGGACACCCGCGTCGCGATCCCCGCCGGCGAGCGGCAGTACCACATCGGGCTGGGCCCGGGCGAGCTGGCCGACTACATCCTTCTTCCGGGCGACCAGGATCGGACCGACCGGATCGCGGCCCGCTTCGACTCGGTCGAGTTCCGGCACCGGCACCGCGAGTTCAACACCGCCACGGGCAACTACAAGGGCCTGCGTGTCTCGAGCGTGTCGACGGGCATCGGCACGGACAACATCGAGATCGTCGTGTCCGAGATCCTCGCCCTGGTGGAGCGGCCGACCTTGATCCGGATCGGCTCCTGCGGTGCCTTGCAGGACGGCATGGAGCTCGGCGACCTCGTGATCTCGACCGGCTCGGTCCGCCTCGAGACGACCACCAACTGGTTCGTCCACGAGGGTTACCCGGCCGTGGCCCACTACGAGGCCGTCCTCGCGCTGGTCGAGTCGGCCGAGCGCCTGGGGCACCGGCACCATGTCGGGATCACCGCGACCGCCCCCGGGTTCTTCGGTGCGCAGGGCCGCCCGATCCCGCAGCTGCCCATCCGCTACCCTGACCTCGCGGCCGAGATGACCCGCCAGGGCGTCCTGAACTTCGAGATGGAAGCCTCGGCGCTGCTCGTGTTGGCAGGTCTCGGTGGAGGTCGCGCCGGCGTCGTGTGCGCCGTCTACGCCAATCGCCGAACCGGCGAGTTCATCGCCGGCGAGGAGCAGGACCGGGCGGAAGCCGCCGCAGTGGACACGGGGCTCGAGAGCCTGCTGGTCCTCGCGGAGCTCGACCGCCAGAAGTCGAAGGCCGGGGCGGTGCGCTGGCGCCCGTCGCTCTGGGCCCCAGCATGAGCGCCAGAACCGGCGACCCGCGGACTCGAGAGGCGTGCTCTCGTGACGCGGACAGCGTGAGGAGGAGCTGACCCGATGGCTCAGGCCTACTGCGTCAAGGACAAGATGAAGGTCGAGGTCCAGAACCCGCAGCAGATCACGATGAAGAACGGCAAGCCGGCGCTGTCGGGCACCTGCCCGAAGTGCGGTGGCAAGGTGTTCAGGATCGGCGGCTGACCTCACTGGATCGGGAAACCGGGAATTGAGCCCCCGAAGGCACTGCCGGAGGGGGCTCAATGGTGTCCGCCACGGTTCCATAGTGCCCGCCGCACCCCTGCCGCACGTCTGGGGAGCGTGCGAAGCCCTTTGCTAAGATTCCACTCGAACTCTCGACCCCCGCCATCCGAGGTCACGCCCTGTCCGCACTCATCGCCCTGGCTCCCGACCTCGGCACGGATTCCGATCGATCGGGGACGAGCCTCCACGAGCACCGGTCCTCCGGCCGGCGTGCCCGCCCCGGCACGTCGCCCGGCTTCGGGGTCGCCGCCGCCGTCGCCCACCCGGCGACCGCCGCCGCGCTCCCGACGCCGCCTCGACCGGCCCTCGTCGAAGGGCAGCACCAGGCTCGTCCCATGGTTCGCCATTCCATCCCGTCGCGCGCGTCTGCCCAGGCGCTCGACGACCTGCGTCCCGGCTCCAAGGAGGTCCCCCGATGACCGTTCGCGTCGGCATCAACGGCTTCGGCCGCATCGGCCGCCAGTCGCTCAAGGCCATCATCGAGCGTGCCCCGGGCGTCGAGGTGGTCGCCGTCAACGACCTCATCGACGTTCCCACCAACGCGCTGCTGTTCAAGCACGACTCGACCTACGGCGCCTATCCCGGCGAGGTCTCGCACACCGACGACTCGATCGTCGTGGACGGCCGTGCGATCAAGGTCCTCCAGGTCGCGGACCCGGCCCAGCTCCCGTGGGGCGACCTGGGCGTGGACATCGTGGTCGAGTCCACCGGCCGCTTCACGGACGCGGACAAGGCGCGGGCGCACGTCGAGGCGGGTGCGAAGAAGGTGATCATCAGCGCCCCGGCGAAGAAGGAGGACATCACGATCGTCCTGGGGGTGAACGAGGGCGCCTACGACCCCGCCAGGCACGTGATCATCAGCAACGCGAGCTGCACCACGAACTGCCTGGCGCCGGCGGCGAAGGTCGTGCATGACAAGTTCACGATCCGCCGCGGCCTGATGAACACGATCCACAGCTACACCAACGACCAGCGGATCCTGGACGTCGCCCACAAGGACCCGCGCCGCGCCCGTGCGGCCGGCCTCAACATCATCCCGACCACGACCGGGGCCGCGAAGGCGCTCGCCCTCGTGATCCCGGATCTCAAGGGGAAGTTCGACGGCTTCAGCCTGCGCGTCCCCACGCCGACCGTGTCGGTCGTGGACTTCACCGCCGAGCTGGACAAGGAGACCACCCTCGAGGAGCTCAACCAGGCCTTCCGCGACGCCGCCGCCGGCCCGCTCAAGGGGATCCTCGGCGCGTCCGACGAGCCGCTCGTGTCCACCGACTTCCGGGGCGACGCGCGCTCGTCGATCGTCGACCTTCCGTCGAACATGGTGCTCGGCGGCAACTTCGTCAAGGTCATCGCCTGGTATGACAACGAGTGGGGTTACAGCTGCCGCGTGGCGGATCTCGTCCGCTTCGTCGCCGAGCGCCTGTAGGCGACGGCCGACCAGCCCGGAGTCTCGCCCCCGGAGGAACCGAACATGGACAAGCTCACCGTCCGGGACCTGGACGCCACGGGCAAGCGTGTCTTCGTGCGCGTGGACTTCAACGTCCCGCTGCAGGACGGCAAGGTCACCGACGACTCGCGCATCCGCGCGGCGCTGCCCACCATCCGCCACCTGCAGGCGCAGGGTGCCCGCATCATCCTGGCCAGCCATCTCGGCCGCCCCGACGGCAAGGTGTCCGATAGCCTGAGGCTTCGCCCAGTGGGCGAGCGCCTGGGCCAGCTGCTGGGTCGCACCGTGCCGGTCACCGGCGACGCGCTGGGCGTCGGCACGCTGGACGCCGTGAACCGCCTCCGCAACGGCGAGGTGCTGCTGCTCGAGAACCTCCGCTTCCACGTGGAGGAGGAGAAGAACGACCCGAAGTTCGCGGCGGCCCTCGCGTCCTACGCGGACGTCTACGTGAACGACGCGTTCGGGACCGCCCACCGCGCGCACGCCTCGACCGTGGGCATCGCGAAGCTCCTGCCGGCGTACGCCGGCCTCCTGATGGAGAAGGAGCTCGCGAACCTGGGCAAGCTGCTTGACAACCCCGAGCGCCCGTTCGCGGCCATCATCGGCGGGGCCAAGGTCAGCGACAAGATCAAGGTCCTCAAGAACCTGCTGCCCAAGGTCGACGTCATGGTCATCGGCGGCGGGATGGCGAACACGTTCCTGCTGGCCCAGGGCAAGCCGATCGGCAAGAGCCTGGCCGAGCCCGATCGGGTCGAGGACGCACGGGCGATCCTTGCCGCGGCCGAGGAGCAGGGTGTCAAGGTCGTGCTCCCGGTGGACGTGGTCGTGGCCAAGGAGGTCACCCGCGGCACCGAGTACAAGACGATCCCCGCCGAGAAGGTGCCCGCCAGCTGGCACATCGTGGACCTCGGCAAGCAGAGCCTGGCCAACATCGAGGCGGCCCTCGCGGACGTCCGCACGGTCCTCTGGAACGGGCCGCTGGGCGTGTTCGAGATCCCCTCGTTCGCGCACGGGACCAACGCGATCGCCCGGTTCCTGGCGGATCGCGCGGAGGCCGGGGCCGCGGTGGTGATCGGCGGCGGCGACTCCGTCGCCGCGATCCAGCGGCAGGGCCTGGCCGACAGGATGACCCACATCAGCACCGGCGGCGGCGCTTCGCTCGAGCTGCTCGAGGGTCGCGAGCTGCCGGGCGTCACGGTCCTCCTGGACCGTGTGCCGGAGGCCGTGAAATGACCGACACCACCATCGCCTGGGTCGATGCCCGGGAGATCCTGGACTCGCGGGGCAACCCCACCATCGAGGTCGACGTCGTCACGGAGGACGGCTCGCTGGGTCGGGCCGCCGTGCCCTCCGGTGCCTCGACCGGGATCAACGAGGCGGTCGAGCTGCGGGACGGGGACAAGGCACGGTTCGGTGGCAAGGGCGTCCTGACCGCGGTCGCGAACGTGACCGAGCGGATCGGGCCGTCCATCCTCGGCTTCGACGCGGCCGACCAGCCGGACATCGACGCCACGCTGATCGAGCTGGACGGGACGCCCAACAAGGGCGAGCTGGGCGCGAACGCGATCCTGGGCGTCTCGCTTGCGTGCGCTCACGCATCGGCGATCAGCCACGAGCTCCCGCTGTATCGCTATCTCGGCGGCGCCGGGGCGCGGATCCTGCCCGTCCCGATGTTCAACATCCTCAACGGCGGCAAGCACGCCCAGGACTCCACGGACTTCCAGGAGTTCATGATCATGCCCGTCGGCCTGCCATCGTTCGCCGAGGCGCTGCGCGCCGGGGCGGAGATCTTCGCCGCGCTGCGCACGATCCTCCACGACGAGGGCCACGCCACCGGCCAGGGCGACGAGGGCGGCTTCGCGCCGTCGCTGCCGTCCAACCAGGCGGCCGTGGAGGTCATCCTGCGGGCGATCGAGAAGGCCGGCTACAAGCCCGGCGACGAGGTCGCGATCGCGCTCGATCCCGCCGCCAGCTCGATCCTCGTCGAGGGGACGGGCGTCGAGGGCGTGACCGGGCAGTACCGCCTGGAGCGAGAGGGCCGGACGCTCGACTCGGGCCAGATGGTGGACCTGTGGGCCGACTGGGTCGCCCGCTACCCGATCATCTCGCTCGAGGACGGCTTGGCCGAGGAGGACTGGGCCGGCTGGAGAGAGCTCACCGGTCGCCTCGGCGACAGGATCCAGCTCGTCGGTGACGACATCCTGGTCACCAACCCGGCGTTCATCCGGCGCGGCATCGCCGAGAAGGCGATGAACTCGGTCCTCATCAAGCTCAACCAGATCGGGACGCTGTCCGAGACGATCGACGCGATCGCGCTCGCGCGGCGGGCCGGCTGGTCGGCGGTCGTGTCCCATCGCTCGGGTGAGACCGAGGACACGACGATCGCGGATTTCGTCGTCGCGATGGGCACCGGGCAGATCAAGACCGGTGCCCCGTCCCGCTCCGAGCGGGTTGCGAAGTACAACCGGCTGCTCCGGATCGCCGACGAGCTCGGAGACGGGGCGCAGTACCTCGGCAGCGCGGCGCTCGCGGGCGCGGCGGGCGTCCCGGCGCGATGACCCTGGGCGTCGGCGAGCGGCACCTCTCCGCACAGGGCGCGCCGTGAGCCGGCTCGTGGACCGCGGCGCGATCGGTGCGGCGTGGGTCGGGGTCGGCCTCGCGGTCACGGTCGGGGTGAGCTTCATGCTGGTCATCCCGATCGAGTTCCTGGTGGCGCCGTTCGCGGTGCTGGGCGGGCTGCTGATCGGGTACTACGCGAATGCCCGCTCGGATCGGGCCGGAGGTCCGTGGGGCCGGATCATGTCGAACGCGGCCGTTGCCGGGCTGGCGACCGGATTGACGTTCGCCATCCTGTTCCTGGGGGTGAAGGCGCTGTTCTTCGCCGCGGACAACGGGTACCGCGACACGTCCTCGGGTGGCCCGCTGGCCTGCCAGACGGGCGCCGACTGCGTGTACCAGCGGTACCTCGCGATCGGTCGTGGGCCGGCGTTCGAGGCGGCCGGCGTGACCGACGTGGCCTCGTTCACGGCGCTCTACTGGCGCGAGCAGCTCTCGACGGCGGGCCTGACGTTCCTGCTGGCAACCGGCGGCGCGCTCGGCGGCGGCTTCGTGTTCGGCACCACGAACCGGCGCCGGCCGGAGGACGGGACGGTCACGACAGCAGCCTGACGGGGGTCGTCGGTCCCGCGGCTCCCCGCGCCCCCGGTTCGGTCCCGCGGCACGCCCGCGCGGTCCCGCGGCACGCCCGCGCGGCCCCGCGGCACGCCCGCGCGGCCCCGCGGCACGCCCGCGCGGCCCCTCGTATCCCGTTGATCCTGCCAGCGGTCCACCGGGTGGACCCAAACCGGTCGCCTGACAGCCGCGGCCGTGCCCGGTCCCTCCGCCACGATCGACGACGAACGGGTCGGCCCGCGCCCCGTCGTCCGAGCCGGCATCGGTCCACGGGATGGACCGTTGTCACACCCGGCTTGTCAAAGGTCCATGGGGCGGACACCTGACCCTGCAGAGGCTTCGGCCACAGACGCTGCGTCCACCTCAGGGGCATGTGGCAGGAACCCGGCGACCCACGCCCGATTACGGGCCGTGGCGCGGACAATCGACGGTTGTCCGCGGCGGCAGCGTTTGGGCGATCGGCGGATGAATCGAAAACGCCCCGGTCGTGCGACCGGGGCGCTCAGCGGTGCCGCGCTCGAGGACTACTCGGACTTCCTGGCGCGGGTGGTCCTGGGGGCTGCCTTGGCGGCCGTGGACTTGACGGTTGTCGCCTTGGCCCCGGCGGCCTTGGCGGTGGCGGCCTTGGCCCCGGCGGCCTTGGCGGTGGTCGCCTTGGCGGTGGTCGCCTTCGTCGTCCGGGGCTTGGCCGTGGCAGCCTTCGCCGTCGTTGCCTTCGCGGGCGCCTTGGTCGCGGCAGCCTTGGCCCCCGTGGTCTTCGCCGGAGCCTTCGCGGCCGGCATGGCCTCGGTGGCGGCGGCAGCCGGTGCAACCTCCACACGGGTCGTCTTCGACAGCGCGGCGCGGGCCTTGCCGGCGGCGGTCTGGGCGCCCTTCGCCTTGACGGCCTTGCCGGCCGCGATGCGGGCCTTGGCGGCCTTGACCGCGGCAGCCTTGCCGGTGCTCTTGGCGATGTGGCTGGCGCTCACGACGTGCGAGCCGGCAAGCGCGGCGTTGACCTTGAGCGTCAGGCGCGACTTGCGGCGGGCGGCGGCGTTCGGGTGGATCGCGCCGGCCTTCGCCGCGCGGTCAAGGGCCGAGATGGCCTCGGCCAGCGTGGCCGCGACGTCTGCGCCTTCGGGCTGCGTCGTGGCGACAGAGACGGCCTTCGCGACGAGCGTCTTCGCCGCGGACCGCCGGGGCTGGAGGATGGCGTGCCGGCGCTCGGCCTGGCGGACGCGCTTCAGCCCGGACGGGGTGCGAGTGCCCTGCCATTTCCGGGGCGTTCTGGCCAAGGTGGCTGATCTCCGTTCGGTGAGAGCTTGATCGAAACAAGGCGCGCCTGGACGTGAGCTGCCCGAAGCGCGACGGCGAATGGTAGCAGAGGACGAGCGAACCGACCAGCGAGGATCCGGATCGGATAGCCATCGGACGGTCCTCCGTACTCCCGGCCATGGAGATCACCGATAGCGTCGGCCACCTGTACCCCGACTGGCCGCAGCATGCGGCCCGGATCGCCGACGCGCTCCGCGGCCTCACCGCGGCGCAGCTCGCCTTCCGGGCCTCGCCAGGGCACATGCCGATCTGGGGCCTGGCCGCGCACGTCGCCGGCGTCCGCGTCTACTGGCTGTGCGGCGTCTTCGGCGAGCCGGGAGCGGAGGCTACGCCGTTCACGCAACCCGCGACCGGGATCGGCTGGGAGGACGACGAGACGCACCCGCGGACGGCAGAGGAGCTCACCCGCGCACTCGACTCGACGTGGGAGGTCGTGGCCGGCTGCCTTCACCGCTGGGCGACGACGACGCTCGACCAGACGGCCGAACGCCGCTACGGCGACCTCGTCCAGGTCCACACGCGGGCGTCGGTCCTCAACAGGCTGTTCTCCAACGACGCCCACCACGCGGGCGAGATCTCGCAGCTCCTGGGCGTCGACGGCCTGCCGGAGATCGACCTCTGGCGCCGGCCCTGGCCGACGACCTGAGACGGTCCGGGTTCTCACGCCTCCCGCTCGCGCCTGGCCCGGTCGCGCGCGATCAGGCACGCTGGCCCGCTCGCGCTGGCCGCGCCCGGTAGCGCGCGATCAGTCGCCGCGGTCCCGTCTCGCCCGGTAGCGCGCGATCAGTGCCGCGGTCGAGGCGTCGTGCGCGCCGGCCCCCGGCTCGTCGGCCGCCGTCAGCTCGGATGCGATCCGGGTGGCCAGCACCTTGCCCAGCTCCACGCCCCACTGGTCGAACGAGTCGATCTCCCAGATCACGCCCTGGACGAACACCTTGTGCTCGTACAGCGCGATCAGCGAGCCCAGGGTCCGTGGCGTCAGCCGGTCCGCCAGCAGCACGGACGTCGGCCGGTTGCCCTCGAACACGCGCGCCGCGACCTGGTGGGCCGGCACACCGTCGGCGATCACCTGCGCGCGCGTCCTGCCGAACGCGAGCGCCTCGGCCTGCGCGAACAGGTTCGCCAGCAGCAGGTCCTGGTGGTCGCCCATCTCGGTGGTCGGATTGACGAAGCCGATCAGGTCCGCGGGCACGATCCGGGTGCCCTGGTGGAGCAGCTGGTAGTAGGCGTGCTGGCCGTTGGTGCCCGCCGTGCCCCACTCGATCGCGCCCGTGTCGTACGTCACCCGCGTCCCGTCCAGGCGCACGGATTTCCCGTTCGATTCCATGTCCAGCTGCTGCAGGTAGGCCGGGAACCGCGCGAGCTCCTGGCTGTAGGGGAGGACGGCATGTGTCTCGAAGCCGAAGAAGTTGCCGTACCAGATCCCCAGCAGGGCCATCAGCACCGGCAGGTTGCGCTCCATCGGCGCCTGCAGGAAGTGCTCGTCCATCGCCCGGAAGCCGTCCAGCATGTCGCGGAAGTCGTCGGGGCCGATGGCGAGCATCAGCGACAGCCCGATGGCGGAGTCCATCGAATAGCGGCCGCCCACCCAGTCCCAGAAGCCGAACATGTTGGACGTGTCGATGCCGAACCCGTGGACCTTCGACTCGTTGGTGCTGACGGCGACGAAGTGGCGCGCGACGGCGGCTGGGTCGCCCAGCGAGGCCAGCAGCCAGTCGCGGGCGGAGCGGGCGTTGGTCAGCGTCTCCAGGGTGGTGAACGTCTTGGAGCTGACGATGAACAGCGTCTCGGCGGGGTCGAGGTCGGTGGTCGCCTCGCGCAGGTCCGCGCCGTCCACGTTGGACACGAACCGGAACCGGCGCGACCGGTCGGAGTAGTGGCGCAGGGCCTCCGTGGCCATCGCGGGGCCCAGGTCAGACCCGCCGATGCCGATGTTGACCACATTGCGGATCGGCTTGCCGGTGAAACCCGTCCACTCGCCGCTCCGGACGCGGATCGCGAACGCGGCCATCCGGTCCAGGACCTCGTGCACGTCCGGCACGACGTCGTGCCCCTCCAGCGCCACGTGCTCGCCGGCCGGTGCCCGGAGCGCGGTGTGCAGGACGGCGCGGTCCTCGGTGACGTTGATCCGCTCGCCGGCGAACATCGCGGCCCGCCGTTCCTCCACGCCGGCCGCGCGCGCGAGCGCGAAGAGCAGCGTCATCGTCTCGTCCGTGACGCGGTGTTTCGAGTAGTCGAGGAAGATGCCGGCGCCCTCCGCGGTGAGCCGGTCCGCGCGCCCGGGGTCGGCGGCGAACAGGTCGCGCAGATGGGCGTCGTGGAGCGCGGCGTGGTGGGCGACGAGGGCCGACCACTCCGGGGTCTGGTCGATGGCGGTGGCGGCTCGGTTCATGGCCTCCGCAGCGTATACCGACCGCCCGACGGGGTCAGCCTTCCCGCTCGGCCTGGTCAGGCGTCCGCCAGGAGCATCCAGCCCTGCGGCGTGAGGCCGTGGAGCTCCCCGAGACCGATGTCGAACCAGGCCCCGTGGACGGCCAGCCGGCCGGCTGCCGCGCGCTCCGCGATCCAGGGGAACGTGCCGAGGTTGTCGACCGAGCGGCGGATCGACCGGTGCTCCACCGCCCGCTGGAACGCGGCCGGGTCCGGGTTGTCGCCCGTGTCGATCTCAGCCGCGAGCTCGCGGATGCCTGCCACCCAGGTCCCGACGAAGTCCGAGGTCGCGGGGCCGTACGCGGCATCAACGGCAGCCCGGATCCCGCCGCAGCGGCCGTGCCCCATGACCAGGATCGACTCGACCTCGAGGCCGCGGACCGCGTACTCGAGAGCCGCGCTGGCGGCATGGTGGCGAGCGTCCGGCTCGTAGATGGGGACGAGCGCCCCGACATTGCGTACCACGAACAGCTCGCCGGGCCCGGCGTCGAACACGATCTCCGGAGCGGACCGCGAGTCCGAGCAGGCCACGACCATCGCGTACGGGCGTTGCCCCTCCTCCGCGAGGCCGCGCCAGCGATCCCGCTCGGCGGCGAAGCGCGCCGCGCGGAAACGGCGGTACCCGGCCGCGAGGACATCGGGAAGCACAGGGTCGACGGACGGCACCGCTGAATCCTACGCGGCGCCGCCGGGCGGCCGCGTGGCATCGACGTACAGCAGCGACCACGAGGAGGTTCCGGATGGCTGGTCGGCCGGAAAGGGCGGCGGCACCGCGGACGCAGGCGGGCCGCGCGCTCGTGGGCTGGATCCGTCCGAAGCAGCGCGGGCCGTGGCCGGAGGCGGTCGCGGCCACCGAGATTGAGGCCGCCCGAGACGTCCTCGCGACCCTCCGCAACCAGCGTGCCGACTCGCCGGTGCATGAGGTACAGCTGCTCCAGCCCGCCGAAGGCGCGTTCGACCGGACGGATCCGGCTCGCCAGGACGAGGTTCGCCGCCCACGATGCGATCGCGAAGAACGCCGCGAGATTGGCGACGCTGTGCAACGCGGCGATCCCGCTGTACCGTTCGTCCAGCGGCCCCACCATCAGCCATGGGACGAGCGGGAACAGCACGACCGCCGCCACCACGACCGCCGCCTCGCGTCGCGGAGCGTGACGCATGCCCCCGGACTCGGAGATCGACATGGCCGGAGCGTCCGTCGTGCCCGTCCGGCAAGCGTTACGAGGCGGCGATCGTGCCTGCCGGCCCTGTTTCGACCCGCGCCAGCCTGCGTGCACGTGCCACGGGCTACACTCCCGCCTCGTGACGATCCCCCAGGAACGGCTGCGCAACTTCTCGATCATCGCCCACATCGATCACGGGAAGTCCACGCTCGCGGACCGCCTGCTGGAGCTGACCCACACGATCGACCCGCGCCAGATGACCAGCCAGGTCCTGGACTCGATGGACCTCGAGCGCGAGAAGGGCATCACGATCAAGGCACGCGCCGTCCGCCTGGAGTACACGGCGAACGACGGCCTCGTCTACGGGCTCAACCTGATCGACACGCCGGGTCACGTCGACTTCAGCTACGAGGTCAGCCGCAGCCTCCAGGCGTGCGAGGGTGCGATCCTCGTCGTGGACGCGGCGCAGGGGATCGAGGCCCAGACGCTGGCCAACGTCCATCTCGCGATCCGCGAGGGCCTGACCATCATCCCGGTGATCAACAAGATCGACCTCCCCTCGGCCCAGCCCGAGCTCGTCATGGACGAGCTGGAGAGCGTCCTCGCGATCCCGCGCGAGGAGGTCATCCTGGCGTCGGCCAAGGAGGGGACGGGCGTTCCCGAGATCCTCGAGGCGATCGTCGCGCGGATCCCGCCGCCGAAGGGCTCGCCGGCCGCGCCGCTCCAGGCGCTCGTGTTCGACAGTCACTACGACCCGTACAAGGGTGTCGTCTGCTACGTCCGCCTGGCCGCGGGTACCCTGCACGTCCACGACGTCATCCGGCTGATGGCCAGTGGCGCGGAGGCCGAGCTGCTCGAGCTGGGCTTCTTCCGGCCGCAGCTCGTGCCGGTCAGGCAGCTCGCCGCCGGCGACGTGGGCTATGTCGCGACCGGCCTCAAGAACGTCCGCGAGGCGCAGGTCGGCGATACGGTGACGACCGTCGCGAAGCCGGCGACCGAGCCCCTCCCCGGCTACCAGGAGGCGAAGAGCCTGGTGTTCGCCGGGCTCTATCCCATCTCGGGCGAGGACTACCCGCTGCTCCGCGACGCGCTCGAGAAGCTCCACCTCAACGACGCGTCGTTCACCTACCAGCCGGAGAGCTCGGTGGCCCTGGGGTTCGGGTTCCGGTGCGGGTTCCTGGGCCTGCTGCACATGGAGATCGTCCAGGAGCGCCTGGAGCGCGAGTTCGACCTGGACCTGATCGCCAGCGCGCCGTCCGTCGAGTACCGCGTCACGCTGACGACGGGGCGAGGCGTCGTCAGCGTGGACAACCCGGCGAAGTTCCCGGACGTGGGCGAGATCGAGGTGATCGAGGAGCCCTGGGTGACGGTCGGGATCGTCACGCCGGACCGGTACATCGGGGCGTTGATGGAGCTCAGCACGAGCCGCCGGGGCACGTTCCACAACCTGGAGTACCTGGACCCGCAGCGCGTCCACATGCACTTCGAGCTGCCGCTCGCCGAGCTGATCGTCGACTACTACGACCAGCTCAAGAGCCGGACGCAAGGCTACGCGTCGATGGACTACGAGGAGGCCGGCTACCGTCCGGCGAACCTCGTCAAGCTGGACGTGATGGTCGCGGGCGAGCCGGTCGATGCGCTGAGCCTCATCGTCCACCGGGACCGCGCCCAGTCCACCGGCCGCCAGCTGGCCGGGAAGCTCAAAGAGCTGATCCCTCGCCAGATGTTCGAGGTGCCGGTCCAGGCGGCGATCGGCAGCCACGTGGTCGCCCGGGAGACCATCCGCGCGATGCGCAAGAACGTGCTCGCGAAGTGCTACGGTGGCGATATCACCCGCAAGCGGAAGCTGCTCGAGAAGCAGAAGGAAGGAAAGCAGCGGATGAAGCGCGTGGGATCTGTCGAGATCCCGCAGGAGGCCTTCCTCGCGATCCTGCGGATGGGCGAGCCCTGATGCTCGCCGTGGCCGCGCGCTGACGCCTGCCGGATGCCGGACCTGTCGGGCCTGCTGCCCGGTCTCTCCGATGTTCCCGAGCCGCTGCTCGTCCTGATCTCGCTGGGCCTGGCCGGCCTGCTGGTGCTGCTGCGCTTCGACGCGGAGCGCTTCAACGCGGCCGAGTACGACGACGCGGACCGCTGGGGCAACCCGCCGTCGCTCCCACGCCGTCTCGCCTGGTACACGCTGGGGATCGGCGGCATCCTCGCGATCCTGGTGATCCATCCGAACCCGGGCGGGGACCTGTTCCTCGGCCTGGGCGACCGCCTGGGGGCCGTGATCCTGGGGCTGGCCTACGGCGCCACCGGCGCCGCGATCGCCGTCGGGATCGCGTACTACCGCTACAGCCACGTCCGGTTCCCGGCGATCCTTTCCTACCCGGGTGCCGTGATGAACGCGGTGGCCACGGCGTTCCTGGACGAGGCCGTGTTCCGCGGCCTCGTGTTCGGCTTCCTCGTGTTCGCGGGGATGGACCCGACGCTGGCCAACGTGGTCCAGGCGCTGCTCTACGGACTGGCGACGAGGCTGGGTGCCCCCGGCCGCCCGTGGTACATGCTGGTCATCGCCCTCGCGACCGGTCTGGCGGGCGGCTGGCTGACCGGCGTGACCGGCGGCATCGGCGCGGCGTTCGTGGGTCACGCCATCACCCGTGTGGCGATCTTCCTGACCACCGGGCACGCCGGGCTGCCGAAGGCGCGGGGAACCGAGATCGAGGAGCTCGAGCGGCGGTCGCGGACGCCCGACGGATGGCGCGTGCTCGGGCCGCGCGGGTCGGAGCGGGACCGCTGACGACGTTTCGCGATCTGGGTGGGTGCGGGCGTGCGCGGGGACGGGCGACGACGCCGGCACGGGCGCGGGCGACGACGCCGGCACGGGCGCGGGCGACGGCGCCGGCACGGGCGCGGGCGACGGCGCCCGCGACCATGACTGCGCGCCGCGATCGGGGCGGACGCGGGCACGGGCGACCATGACCACGCCTCAGCCGCCGGTCGCGCTCTACGTCCATGTGCCGTTCTGCGTCTCCCAGTGCCCGTACTGCGACTTCGTGGTCTACGCGGGGGCGGCGGCCCGGGGGCCGCGGGCTCGGGTGGACGCGTTCGTCGACGCCCTGCGGGCGGAGATCGGGCTCCGGGCGGACGCCCTTGACGCACGGTTCGGGCCGCCACGGACGGCGGGCCGGCCGCCCCTCGAGACGGTGTACCTCGGCGGCGGCACGCCGACGCTGCTGCCGGGGGAGTCGGTCGCGGGGCTGCTGGACCTGGTCGACGACCGGTTCGGGATCGCGGCCGGGGCCGAGGTGACCATCGAAGCCAACCCCGGACCGGACGAGCGCGGCGACGCCCGGGCCCTGGTCGCGGCCGGCGTGACGCGGCTGTCGCTGGGGGCGCAGTCGTTCGATGACGCGCTTCTCGCCCGGCTGGGCCGCCGGCACCGCGCGCTAGACGTGGCGGACGCCGTGGCGGTCGCCCGTGCCGCTGGGATCGGCTCGATCTCGCTGGACCTGCTGTACGACATGCCCGGCCAGCAGACGGGGGCGTGGGAGGCGACGCTCGAAGCCGCCCTGGCGCTCGCGCCCGATCACATCTCCGCCTACGCGCTGACGCTCGACGACCCGGACGCGGAGGGACTGACGGGACCGCTCGGTGACCACCTGCCGACGACCGCCGGTGCCCGACGCTGGCGGTCGGCGGCGATCCGCGACCAGGACGAGGACCGGGCAGTCGCGCAGTACACGTTCGCGGTGGCTCGGCTCGGCGCGGCTGGGCTGCGCGGGTACGAGATCTCGAACTGGGGCCGCCCCGGGCACGAGAGCCGGCACAACCTCGTCTATTGGCGGCGTCGCCCGTACGAGGCGGTCGGCCCGGGCGCTCACGCCTTCGACGGCGTGGTTCGCCGCTGGAACGGCGCCCGGCTGGACGCGTATCTCGCCGCCCTGGCCGCGGCGGGCGGTGGGACGCCGTCCCTTCCGCCGGGTGGCGAGGAGGTCGTGGACGCGGCCGCCGCGGCCGCGGAGACCGTGATCCTCGCCCTGCGGCTCGACACCGGGCTGGCCCTCGCGGACTCCGAGGCAGGACCCCTGGCTCCGCACCTGCAATGGGCGCTGGACGCGGATCTGCTGGAGGCCTGTGACGGCCGCGAGCCGCGCGTCCGGCTGACCACCCGCGGACGCCTGCTCTCGAACGAGCTGTTCGCGCGGCTCGTGTGACGGCTCCGCGCCCCCGGGGCGGTGAGCGCGCCCCCGCGGTGAGCGGGCCCCCCGGGGCGGCGAGCGGGCCGGGCGCCAGCCCCGGCGCCATCCCCGCGGCCGCATCCCCCGGCGCTGACCCCGGGCCCTCATTCACCTGTGGATCAACCGGGCGATCCCCGAACCTGGCCCGGGGGCCGAACCCGGGGTTGGGCGGTCGAACCGTGCGGGGACATCGTCGTCCTGATCCACACGTGGATCACCGTGCGGCAACGCAGGCCACCTGATCCACCTGCGCCTCACCGTGCGCCACCGGACGGGATCCCTCGCGGTCCACAGGGTCTCCGGCTCCGTTGACACCGGACCCGGGCGCCCGCTAGACTGTCCCGAACCCGTTAGCACTCTCATGGTGTGAGTGCTAACCAACGCAGGAGAGGCTCCATGGTGCGTCGCGCGCGTCGCTCCAGCGGCCCCCTGGACCTTCGCTCCCAGGCGATCCTTCGGGCCGTCATCGAGGAATACGTCACCACCGCGGCGCCGGTCGGCAGCCATGCCCTGGTCGAGCGCCACCGGCTTGGCGTGTCCACCGCCACGGTCCGCGCGGTGCTCGCGGAGCTCGAGGCGGCCGACCTGCTCAGCCATCCGCACACCTCCGCGGGCCGGGTCCCGACCGAGCACGGTTACCGTTACTACGTCGAGTCCATCGTGGACAACGTGCCCCTGCCGCCGGTCGAGCAGCTCATGATCCGCCACCAGTTCGGCCAGGTGGAGTTCGCCAGCGAGCACTGGTTCCGCCTCGCCGCCACGACCCTCGCCTCCGTCACCCGCGCCGCCGGCATCGCCACGCCGGCCAAGCCGCGCTCGGCGCACCTTCGCCGCCTGGACCTCGTCGCGATCAGCGACCGCCTCGCCAGCCTGATCCTCGTCCTGCGGGAGGGTGCCCTCAAGCAGGTGCTGGTCACGCTCGAGGAGCCGGCGGACCAGGAGACCCTGTCCGCGGTCGCCAGCCGCCTGAACGAGGTCCTCGACGACCTCACGGCGCGCGGGGCCGAACGCGCGCTGGGCGCCCTCGACGCCGCGGATCCCTCGCTCGAGCTGCACCGCCGGGTCGGCGAGCGCGTGGTGCGTGCGCTGCAGGAGTTCGACGCCGCCGCCATCGAGGAGCTGTTCAGCGATGGGCTGCTCAACGTGATGGCCGCGCCGGAGTTCGCCCACAGCGAGAAGCTCCGCCGGGTCTTCGCCGCCCTCGAGAACCGCGTCTACCTGGCGCAGCTGATCGACGGTGTCGCGGGCTCCGGGCGCGTGCGCGTGTACATCGGGCACGAGAACCCGGCCGAGGAGATGGCGGACGTGTCGCTCGTCCTCGCCTCGTACGGGCAGCCCGGCCGTGCCGTCGGCGTGGTGGGTGTGCTCGGGCCGACGCGCATGGCCTACCCCCAGGCGATCGGCACCGTCCGCTTCGTGTCCGGGCTCATGAACGAGCTCATCGACCATCTCTACGCCTGATCCGATTCCAGCAGGCAGCGTCCTTATGCCCCAGCAACGTCCTTCAGACCGGAGATCCATGAACCGCAAGACTCGCGCCGAGGAGCGCATCGAGGAGCTCGACGTCTCCCCGGCGACGCTCACCGAACAGATCGAGGCCCTGCGCGCCGAGCGTGACGAGGCCGCCGCGAAGGCCGAGGAGTACCTGGGCGCCCTCCAGCGCGAGCGCGCGGAGTTCACCAACTTCCGCCGGCGCACCGCGGAGGAGCGTGAGCGCGACCTCGGGCTCGCCGGCGAGGACCTCATCCGCAAGGTGCTCGTGCTGGCGGACGATTTCGACCGGGCGATCGAGACCCGGCCCGCCGAGCTCGAGGGCAACGGCTGGGTGGATGGGATCACCGCCATCGACCGCAAGCTGCGCCAGCTCCTCGAGAGCGAGGGCGTGACGGCCGTCGAGGCGATTGCCGGGACCCCGTTCGACCCCCGCGTCCATGAGGCCATCGTGAGCGTGCCGGGCACGGGGCGCGGCGAGGGCGAGATCGTGGACGAGATCCGGCGCGGCTACCGGCTCCGGGATCGCCTCATCCGGCCGGCGCTCGTCGCCGTCGCATCAGCCGAGAGCGGCCCGGCTCCCGGCCCCACCCAGTAACCTCCCCCGCCCAACCTCAACCCTCGAACCTCCAGGAGACCCGCACATGGGCAAGATCATCGGCATCGACCTCGGCACGACGAACAGCGTCGTGGCCGTGATGGAGGGCGGCGAGCCCACCGTCATCCCGTCCTCCGAGGGCAACCGGACCGTCCCCTCGGTCGTCGGCTTCAGCAAGACCGGCGAGCGCGTCGTCGGCCAGCTGGCCAAGCGCCAGGCGGTCACGAACCCGACCAACACCGTGTACTCGATCAAGCGCTTCATGGGTCGCCGCTGGGACGATCCAGAGGTCCAGCGCTCGAAGTCGCTGGTCCCGTACACGGTCGAGAAGGATCCCAAGTCCGACGGGATCCGGGTCGTCGCGGACGGCAAGCACTACACGCCGCCCGAGATCAGCGCGATGATGCTCCAGAAGCTCAAGGCGGACGCGGAGGCGTACCTCGGCGAGAAGGTGACCGAGGCCGTGATCACCGTCCCGGCCTACTTCGACGACACGCAGCGCCAGGCGACCAAGGACGCCGGGCGGATCGCCGGCCTCGAGGTCAAGCGGATCATCAACGAGCCCACGGCGTCCGCGCTGGCCTACGGCCTGGACAAGAAGCACGACGAGAAGATCGCCGTCTACGACCTGGGCGGCGGCACCTTCGACATCTCCATCCTGGAGCTGGGCGAAGGCGTGTTCGAGGTCAAGGCGACCAACGGCGACACGCACCTCGGCGGCGACGACTTCGACCAGCGTGTCATCGACTGGCTGCTGGCCGAGTTCAAGAAGGACCAGGGCATCGACCTGGCGAAGGACCAGCAGGCCCTCCAGCGGCTCAAGGAGGCTGCGGAGAAGGCCAAGATCGAGCTGTCCTCGACGTCCTCTACGGAGATCAACCTGCCCTACATCACCGCGGACGCTTCGGGGCCGAAGCACCTGGTGATGAACCTGACCCGGGCCAAGCTCGAGGAGCTGGTCCGCGACCTGATCGAGCGCACGAAGGGCCCGGTCGTGGCCGCGCTCAAGGACGCCGGCCTCAAGCCGTCCGAGATCGACGAGGTGATCCTCGTCGGCGGCATGACCCGCATGCCGGCCGTGCCGGAGATGGTCAGGAGCCTGTTCGGCAAGGAACCCCACAAGGGCGTCAACCCGGACGAGGTCGTGGCCGTCGGCGCCGCGATCCAGGCCGGCGTGCTGGGCGGCGAGGTCAAGGACGTCCTGCTGCTCGACGTCACGCCGCTGTCCCTGGGCATCGAGACCCTGGGTGGCGTGATGACCCGGCTGATCGACCGCAACACGACGATCCCGACCTCGAAGTCGCAGGTATTCTCCACCGCCTCCGACAACCAGAGCCAGGTCGAGATCCACGTCCTCCAGGGCGAGCGCGACTTCGCGACCGACAACAAGACGCTCGGCCGGTTCATCCTCGACGGGATCCCGCCGGCGCCCCGCGGCATCCCGCAGGTCGAGGTCACGTTCGACATCGACGCCAACGGGATCCTCGACGTCAAGGCGAAGGACCGGGCGACCGGCAAGGAGCAGCAGGTCCGGATCACCGCCTCGTCCATGCTGTCCAAGGACGACGTGGACAAGATGGTCCGCGAAGCCGAGAGCCACGCCGACGAGGACCGGAAGCGGCGCGAGGAGGTCGAGCTCCGCAACCAGGCCGAGCAGCTGACCTACCAGGCCGAGCGCACGCTCACGGACCTGGGTGACAAGGTGTCAGCCGAGGACAGGGCGAAGGTCGAGAGCCAGGTGTCGTCACTGCGCGAGTCGCTCAAGGGGTCGGACACCGAGCCGATCCAGTCCGGGATGTCGTCCCTCGCCGAGACGCTGTCGCGCGTGTCGACCGCGGCGTACCAGGCGGCCGGCGCGGCCGCCGACGGTGCGTCCGGACCTGAGTCCGGACCTGGGTCCGGACCTGCCGGGGAGGGGGAGCCGGCCGGCACCCGCTCCGGCGGCGACGCGGGCGAC
>CAVPEU010000019.1:0-339229 GCA_963703575.1 uncultured Chloroflexia bacterium | reverse complement strand
ACTTGGACGGATCAATACAGCCGACTCTCCGGTTGTAGGGGAATCATCGAGTTCCGGCATGCGGACCCTCGGGGATCTCGGAACAGTCGCCCCGCAGGCCCCCCGGGCGGGCGCGACGAGCGCCGCGGCCTCCACCAACGGCGGCTTCGAGGCGAGGCTCTGGCAGACCGCCGACGCCGTGCGCAACAACATGGACGCGGCCGAGTACAACCACGTCGTCCTTGTTCGCATCTTCCTCAAGTACATGACCGAGTCGGCCGGATCGACACCTACGCGGCCGATGACCTTGACGATCCACTGAGTAGGATGTGCGCGTGAGCGTCCCGCGGGTCAGGAGTCGAACCGGCAGGACAGTGCGGGGAGGGGGCTCGGGGCGGCCGAAGCGCCACGTTTTGGAGCGAAGGGAGGAGCCGCGGTGCCAGCCACCAATCGGGGCGAGCACGGCAGTCGACGCGAGAACTCGCTGAAGTTCCTGCATACGGGTGACCTCCACCTCGACAGCGCGTTCGTCGGGCTGTCGACGGAGGCGCCCCCCGCTGTCGCCGAGTTGCTCCGCGAAGCAACGATCCGCTCGTGGCGCGAGATCGTGCGGATCGCCGTCGAGGAGCCGGTCGACTTCGTGGTCGTCGCAGGCGACGTCTTCGAGCAGGCAAACCGGACGCTTCGCGCTCAGATCGTCTTCCGCGATGGGCTCGACGCGATGGCGCGAGCGGGCATCCCCTCGTTCGTCGTAACGGGCAACCACGACCCCCTCTCCGGCTGGGAGCCGTCGGTCCGGTGGCCGGAGCTCGCCCATCGCTTCGACTCCCACCACGTGACTTCTATGCCGATTACCCGTGATGGCCAGGAGATCGCGCGCGTCTATGGCATCAGCTATCGGGTGCGCGACGTCACGACGAACCTTGCCGCCAGGTTCCGCCGTGATCCTGACACTCCCTTTGCGGTGGGGCTTCTTCACGCCAACGTTGGTGGGATCGAGGGCGCCACGAACTATGCGCCGTGCACGCTCGATGATCTCCGCGCGGCCGACATGGACTACTGGGCCCTCGGGCACATCCACCGCCACGAGGTTCTCCTCGCAGACCGCCCCACGGCCGTCTATTGCGGGAACCCGCAGGGGCGCGATCCGGGCGAAACGCAGCCCCGGGGCTGCTATGTAGTGAGCGTGGATGCGGCGGGCGGGATCCACCCGGAGTTCCGTGTCGCGGACACCGTCCGATGGCATCTCGTCCACGTCCCGATCGAAGGGCTCGCGACCGAGGATGATCTCGTGGAGGCGATCGCCCGTGCGGCAGATGACGCCCGAGTCGCCGCCGACCGTTCGGTGGTCGTCCGTGTCGCGCTCACCGGGCGGGGACCCCTCCACCGATCTCTTCGCCGCCCCGGACTCCTTGACCAGGCTCGCGACATTGCGCTCGAGCGGCTCGGCGAGAGTGTCCCGTTCGCCTGGATCGAGTCGCTTCGGGACGAGACCGCGGCCGAGGTCGATCTCGCGAGCCGAAGGCTCGCCGACGATTTCCTCGGCGGCTTGCTGAGACGGTTCGACGCGACCCAGGCGGCGCTCGCCTCCGCTGATCCGTCCTCCGCGTCATCCGCGACGGAACCCGCTGGCACATCGCGAATGGAGCCGGACCAGCTCTCGGCGGTGCTCGACAGTCTCTACGCTCACGAGCGGGCTCGCCGGTACCTGCGGGACGCGCGCCCCGACGGCGGGCGGCTCGGCCAGCTCGTGGCCGAGGCCGAAATCGATGCTCGTCGAGCGCCTGGCGGGGGAGGGCTAACGATGCGCATCACAGAGGCTGCCGTCGATGGCTTCGGCCTCCTCAACGGCTACCGCCTTGAGCCGAGCCCCAGGCTGACGCTCGTCACCGGCGAGAACGAGGCCGGCAAGAGCACGCTCCTCGCCTTCGTTCGGGCCATCCTCTTCGGCTTCGAGACGAACGAGTACCGCGCGCTCGCGGGGGGTCGTCGTGGCGGCTGGCTCGATCTCGAGATGACGGACGGACGTTCCTTCCGGGTCGAGCGCTACGGTGACCGCGGCGGAGCAGGCCAGCTCCGAGTGCTCGACGCATCTCGCGCGGACCTGGGCGGGGAGGTGCTCCCGAACCTCCTGCGGGGCGTCGAGAAGACCGTCTACCGGAGCATCTTCGCCTTCGGGCTCGGCGAGCTAACTGAGTTCCGGCGACTCACCGACGAAGAGGTGGCCGCCCGCATCTATGGGGCCGGCCTCGGGCTCGGCGGAGCGCTGGACGTCGAGGCGCAGCTCAAGGCCGAGCGCGACGGCCTTTTCAAGCCCGGCGGACACAACCCGGTTGCGAACGAGCTCCTACGCGAGCTCGACGAAGTCGATTCTGAGGTGCGACGGCTCGACCTCCCATCCGCCTACGCGGCCGATGGCGAGCGCCTCGTAGCGATCCAGGCCGAGCTCGACGCGCTCGACGGCAACCTCGCGGTCCGGCAGACGGACAGTCGCGCGCTCGAGCGGCTGATCGCGGCCTGGCCGACATGGCTGGAGCTCGGGACCGCGCGGGTGGACCGCGCAGCGATCGGGTCTGTTCTGAGCCTGCCGACCAACGCGCTGGAACGGCACGGCGTCCTCGACACGAACCTGAAGGCGGCGGAGGAGACGCGCGAACAGGCGGTCACCCGCCACCAGAGGGCCGTTGAGCAGCTGGAGGCGCTCCACATCGACGAACGGTTGCTCGTCCGGCGCGACGAGATCGAGAGCCTCGTCGCTGCAGGGGCCGAGGATCGCGCCCGGTCCGGGGAGCTGGAGCGCTTGGGCCGGGACCACCAGCGGGCGCACACAGAGCTCGACGCCGCCCTCGAGCGGCTCGGCCTGGCGTGGACCGAGGAACGCGCCGCGGCATTCGACGACTCGATCGCGGTTCAGACCGCGATCTCCGGGCGGTTCCGGACGCTTCTCGAAGGCGTCGACGGTGCCGTCGCCGCGGCCACGGGCCGCCTGGAAGCGAACCAGACCGAGCTCGAAGATGCCCGGCGCAAACTCGAAGCCGTGAAGGCTCGGATCGAGGAGATCGACGAGGACCTGGGTACTCGCGGGTCGGTGTCCGATCGGGAGGCGGCCTTGGGCTCGATCGACAACCTTCGCACGCGCCTCGCGGCCACGAGGCCGGCCGGTGAGCCGCCGGCCGAGGACGTCGCGTCCGGTCCGCCCCTCGCGGACCGTCTTAGGAAGGCCGGCGAAGCCCGGTCTCTGCTCGAGCGCGAGCAGGTGTTCACGTCCTTTGCCGGGTCCCTGGCTGCCCGGCCCGTCGGACGCCGGCCGACGCTCGTGCCGCTGTTTGTGATCGCCGGGGGTGGCGTGCTCGGCGGCGTGGTGGCGATCGCCGTCGGGGCTCCGCCGGTGCTCGCGGTCGCGATCATGCTCGTCGCGCTCGCCGCGGCCGTTCTCGTTGGATGGGCCATGCGTGGGACAGGCGAGGTCGACCGGCCGTCGGCTGACCCCGCCTTCCAGGCTGAGTCAGCACGGGCACTCGCTGCGCCCCTGCTCGTGGAGCTGGGACTGCCCGGGACCGCTGGGTTGGCCGAGCTACAGGCGGAGGAGCGGGCGCTCGACGACGCGCGACTTGCGGCTGCCCGCCTCGCCGATGAGCGCGAGCGCTTCGAGCGTGCAACCGCGCAGGTCGCCGAGCCTCGAGGATCATCTGGCCACCGAACTCGAGACGCTTGGCCTGGGGCAGGCCCTGGGCGAGCTCGATGCGTTCCGCCGCGACCTCGTGCGCGATCGGGAGATGGAGGGTCGCCGAAGCGGCCTTCTCGAGCAGCTAGAGCTCCACGGACGGAACGCGGAGAGCTTGGAGGAGCGCGAGGGGCGACTCCGGACGGAGGTCAAGAACGCGGAGGCGCGGCGAGAGGCGGCTCGCTCCGAGTGGGCACGCTGGCTCGATGAGCACGGCCTGGCGACCGACCTGGACCGCGAATCGGCGGCGCGAGTGGTGGACGCGCTGACGACGGCAAAGGCTCGGCTTGCGAGCGTCTCGTCGTTCCGGGAGCAGCTCGGTGCGCTGACAGCTGCGCGAGAAGAGTTCGAGCGCCTTGTCGACGAGTCAGCGGATCTGCTCGAGGACGGCAGGGACGGTCGCTCATCGGCTGACATCGTGCGCGAGCTGGCCCGGCGACTCGAGGAGACCGTTCGGCTCAATGACCGCCGCGGAACGCTCGCCAGCGAGATCGCGGAACTTGAGCAGCAGGCGGAAGAAGCTCGGGCGGCCGCCACGGCCCGCGAGGAGGAGGTTCAGGCGCTGCTTGACGAGCTGGGCGTGCCGGACGCGCCATCGCTTCGCTTGGAAGTAGAGCGGAGCTTGGAGGCAGCGCGACTGGACGGGATCATCGGATCGGGACTCGCGGCACTCACTGCCCTCTCTGGTCCGGAGGAGGCCCTCGTCACGCTCGAAGACGCGCTCGCCGAGATTACCGACATCGATGCGGTGCACGGGCAAGCCCAGGATGTCGCGCGTGAGATCGGCGATCTGGGCGCGCGGCGGTCGACGCTGCTTGAAGAGTCCGGCGCGGTCCGGGACCGCCGTGCATCGATGGAGCGCGACGTGGAGGCCACCCAGAAGCGGCAGCGCCGGAGCGATCTCCAGGCGCGGCTGGAGTCAGTGGCCGAACACTGGGCCGTTCTCGCGATCGCTGCTGAGATGGTCGCCAACGCTCGACAGGCATACGAGCGTGAGCACCGCCCGGCCGTCATCTCGATGGCTGAGCGGTACTTCCGCGACTGGACCGCTGGACGCTACGAGCGCATCGTGGCCCCGATCGGACGCCAGATCGAAGGAGTCGAGCATCGCCATGGCACGCTGGTCCCGCTCACCGGCTTGTCGCGCGGGACCGCCGAGCAGCTCTACCTCGCCATGCGGTTCGGTTTGGTGGAGCACTTCGCGCAGGGTGGCGAGGCCCTTCCGATTGTTATGGACGACGTTCTCGTCAACTTCGATCCGGAGCGGGCCGAACGAGCCGCGCGCTCGATCGAGGAGCTCGCGAGCCGACATCAGATCCTGTATTTCACCTGCCACCCGACCACGCCGCTGCGACCGGATTCTGAGGTCAGGCTTGCGGCACTGCGAGGCCTCGGCGACCCGACTGTCCCAGCATGATGCCATTGCCATTCCGACGATGTCTGACGCCGGTGGGTCGCTCAACGAGCGCGGGCGCGCGACGCCGACCCGTCGGGCGAGGCGCGCCGGGCATCGACCGGGACATCGGCCCGGAGCTGCGAGACCTGGGTGTTCCCGTTGGAGAAGACACCAACGAACTCGAGACGCGGCCCATGGATCGACTCCCTATCCTGGGTGAATGATCGGATTGGCAGACCAAGGGATCCGCCGCTCAGTCTTTGACTGGCTGACCGATCAGCGCGCTGAGCATGGCGAGGCGATCCCGCGATCCGTACTCGAAGGGTTCGAGCTCGACGGGCGCCGGATCCCCCTGATGGGTCCCCAGGGGATCTGGAAGCCGGCGGTATGCGAGTTGCCACTGTCGATCGCCACCGTGTCCAGCGGTCCCTACTCCGACTCGTTTGACGTTCGCTCCGGAACGCTCCTTTACGCCTACCGCGGCACCGATCCCCAGCATCGCGACAACCGCGGATTGCGCCGGGCCATGATCGAGAAGGTGCCGCTGGTGTACTTCCACGCGGTCGAGCCCGGGCGGTACGTTGCCGCCTACCCGACGTTTGTGGTGGGCGACGACCCGGCGGCCCTGATGTTCACGATGCAGGTGGACGACCTCAACGCCTCGCTTGCGGCGCCGGGGGACGACTACGCGATGGCCGATGACAACGTCGTCTCGCGACGCGCCTACGTCACGCGGACGGTGCGTCAGCGACTCCACCAGGTCGCCTTCCGCGAGCGGGTGATCCGCGCCTACCAGCAGCGATGCGCCCTCTGCAGCCTGCGCCACCAGGAGCTCCTCGACGCTGCCCACATCACGCCGGACAGTGACGCCGAAGGAGAACCCGTCGTCAGCAACGGCGTCGCGCTCTGCAAGCTGCACCACGCCGCGTTTGATCGCTTCTTCTTCGCGATCCGCCCCGACTACGTGATCGAAGTCCGGCCGTCCATCCTGACCGAGTCCGACGGACCGATGCTCGTCGTCGGCCTGCAGCAGATCCACGA
The DNA here is from genome assembly GCA_963703575.1 of uncultured Chloroflexia bacterium. GTDB lineage: Bacteria > Chloroflexota > Limnocylindria > Limnocylindrales > CSP1-4 > CAIXZV01. The sequence continues at coordinate 333,089 of CAVPEU010000019.1, read as the reverse complement.
CCGGCGGATCTTCCTGCCGCGCCGCCCCGCCGATCTTCCAGATCCGGATCGCCTGGCCCGCCGCTACGCTGAGTTCCGGCGGGCCTCGTGACGGGCACGGCGTCACCCGAGCTTGGGCATTGCCGCCTCGGCCGGCGAGAGTCGCCCATGGAGGGGTCGTCGGCTCAGGCCGCGGCACACGGTCCGGCGGCCCGCACCGGGCCAGTTTCACGACTCTCGATCTCACCGACCCTGTTCCACTGGGAGTCGCAGTCGGGACCGCGACCGCATCACCCACCGGCCAGCGCTACATCAACCACGTCGTACGCGGCTTACGGGTGATCCTGTTTGTCCGGGAGAACCGGTGCGACAAACGCGGCGTTAGCACGCCCTATCTCTGCCTTGGGCACGCCCGCCATGTGAGCCACAAATCGGACCGCCCGATGCAGATCATCTGGGAGCTGGAGCGCCCGATGCCAACCGAGATCTTCAGTCACGCGAAGGTGGCGGCAGGGTAGGGCAGAGACTCGCGTGACACCCGAGCTGGCACGCGAGCGCGCAGCGCTCGGGATGGGGCACCGAGGTCCATGCGGCGAGGCGCCACCGGACGACCGGACGGGTCGTCGGCGGGGCCTGGGCCGAGGAGCGGCCGCTTCTGCTGCCCGTCCGCGGCCGTCTGATAGGGAGGACGGAGGGTCAGGACGCCCTCATGCCCCTCCCGGCGCCCGCGGGCGCCCGTCAGATGCCCGCTGCCGTCGGGGAGATCGCGCCATCCTTGACACCCTCTTTGTGTCGGACATCATAAGAGGATGCGGTGGCCATCATCTTCCGGCACTCGGCTGGAAAGCACGGGATCGGCCGCGACCGGGCGAGGTACGTCATCGAGCATTGTCCGAACCCCCTGTACGCCGACATCGGCGACATCGAGGTGATCCACGCCATGGTCATGCGCCGCAAGTTCGCGGACGCCTACAGAGAGGTGATGCGATGGCGGTGACGACGAAGCACGGGCGAGTCCTTACCGAGGCCGACCTGGACAGGCTTGCCCAGCGCGCCGAGGAGGGGTTCGACATCAGCCAATGGCGACCACGCCGCGGGAGGCCGTTCCTGGACCCGGATGCCGGCGAGGCTTCGCCCCGCATCTCCGTGCGCGTCCCGGCGACACTCCGCGATCGGGCTGCCGTGAGGGCCGCGAGGGAGGGCCGCAGCATGAGCGACGTGCTCCGGGGCCTGCTCGAGGAGTACGCGGACGGGCCGGTCGCTGTGAGGACCCGTCGGCGTCGCTAACGTCGAGAGACGCCCTCGACGCATCGATGCGTGCCCCCCATGCAAGGGCGGACGCCGTGAACCTCTCCGAGCTTCTCGCCGCGGCCTCCGACTTGGTCGCACGGCTTGATCGTCGCGATCCCGAGCCGCTTGGGCAGCTTCACCAGCTTCTTCGCGAAGACCTGCTCCAGCACCGCGACGTGCTTGCGGTTCTGCTCCACCGGCGAGGCCATCCCATATGAGCGGCCGCCGTAGAACCCGGTCCATTCGCCGTGGTCGTTGATCGCCACGCCCTCGGCGAAGTGCTTGCTCTCCAGCACCCAGATGTCCAGCAGCCGGTCGATGACCAGGTGATCGATCTGGGCGACCCGCTCGCCGATCTCGAGGCGAAGGTCGTGGATCGTCATCCGGTTCCGATTATGCGCGAGGTGGAACTCGATCTCATGCGCGGCCTCGCGCTCTCCGGCGGCGCCGGCCCGGATCTGCCGGATCTCCTGCTCGATCCGGCGATGCGTGGCGGCGTCCGCGTCCGGCCGCGCAAGGAGCGCGGTCAGCACGTCGAGGTCGGGCTGCCTGTCGTCGGCCGACTTGAGCTGCATCCAAACCCCCGATGCTCGCGATCGCGAGGATGCGCCAAGGATGCCGCGTCCGGGGGCCACCTGCCGGCTGAGTCTGCGCTCGGAGTGGTCGTCTCGGCGCCAGGGACCGAAGCCCATCTCGCCGCCGGGCTGCGGCCGCACCGGGTTCGGATGGTCGTCATGGCCGTTCCACGCGGCCGAGGGGCGTGAACTCCGGGCGGCTACGGGCCCGCCCAAGCCGCCGGAAGTGATTGACATATTCACTCCAACTGGTATCTTCACTACTGCAGTGAAGAACCAACTTCCAGTGAAGATCACCGCCCCTCTCGAAGCGTGGGCGTTGAGCGCCATCCGCGCCCAGCCTGGTTTCGACGCGGCAGTTCGGCCCGACGCGGAGATCAGCATCGAGGGCCGGTCCCGCCCGATCGTCCTCGAGGCGAAGCGGCGGGTCGACGCGGCGAGCGCCCACGCGATCGTCGCGCTCGCTCACCGAACGTCTGTTGGCCGTGACTTCATCCTTGTGGCCGGACGGACGAGCGAGGGAGCGCGGCAGATCCTCGAGGCGAACGGGGTTGCCTACCTGGATGGGCTGGGGAACGCCTCCATCCGCCTCCCGGGCGTCTTCGTCCGGACCGGATCCTTCAGCGCGGCCGGGGTGATCGTCGAGCGCCAGTCTGTGAAGGCGCGCCTGGCGAGCAAGGCCGGGCTCATCGCGCAGGCGCTCCTCCTCGATCGGAACCGTTCGTGGCGCGTGGCGGACATGGCCGCTGAGGCCGGCGTGTCCACCGGGCTGGCCCATCGAGTGCTCGCCCGCCTGGAGGACGCGACCATCCTGACCGCCAACGGAACCGGCCCCCGCAAGGTTCGCCGGCTCACGAACCCCGGGGCGCTGCTTGACCTCTGGGCCGAGGAGGAGCAGGAGCGGGGTGTTCGGCGCACGGCGGCCTTTGTGCTCGCCCGGCCCGGCCGCCGAACCGCTGCGCTGCTCTCCGAGCGACTGGGTTCGGCCGGGATCACGCATGCGATCACGGGGAACGCAGCCGCGGCGATCCTGGCTCCCGCACTCACGTCGGTTCCCGTCACCCAGGTCCGCGTGACCGCCGCCATCCGGGCGAGCGATGCGCTGAAGGTCCTGGAGGCTCGCCAGACGGAAGAGGGATCCAACCTGGTGATCGTCCAGGGCGCCGATGACGCGGAACTGCGGTTCCGTCGCGAGGTCGACGGGATCTGGCTGGCCGCCGACACGCGGATCTACCTCGATTCCCTGCGGGATCCGCGCCGTGGCAAGGAGCAGGCGCAGCTCTTCCGCGAGTCGGTCCTGGGAATCTGACGATGGTCAGCGCGGGGGACTACGACCCGACCGTCACCGACCTCTGTGAGCGGATGCTCGTGACGGTCATTGGCAACGCCGGCTTCTGGGGAAGGCGGCTGTACCTCGTGGGCGGCCTCGTCCCGCGCTTCCTCTACGGTCCCTCCAGTGGCGAGGCCCCGGCCCACGTGGGGTCACGGGACGTCGACCTTGCCGTGATCCTCATGCTGGACGATCCGACCTCGAAGTCGTACGAGACGCTGGCGCGGAACCTCCTGGATAGCGGCTTCCGCCAGGCTCCGCTCGCCGACGACCCCGACTTCCGATGGCGCAAGGAGGTCGACGGCGTCAGCTTGATCCTCGAATTCATCTGCGACACGGACGAAGTCGAGCCGGGTCGTAGCTTCAAGCCTCGTTCCGGATCGGGATCGCGCTTCCAGGCATTCAACGTTCGCGGGGCGCGCCTCGTGAGCCTGGATCACAAGCTCGTGCAGATCAGCGCCGAGAGGCTCGATGGTGGTGGGGCAGCCACTGCCGGGGTCCAGGTGGCCGGCCTCCTCCCGTTCGTCGTCCTGAAGATCTCGGCCTTCGTCGATCGGCACCACGACAAGGACGCGTACGACCTCATATGGAGTCTCGCGAACCACCCTGGTGGGCCTGAAGGCGCCGGTCGCGAGATGGCTACGAGCCCGGTGATCGCGGACCCGCTTGCCGTCGAGGCGCTCGCGCTCCTTCGCGACCGGTTCGCCGATGCCCGCAATGACGCGCCCACGGCGTACGCCGCGTTTCTGGACGTGGCGGGTAATCCTGAGGTGGCTGCACGCCTGCGTAATGAAGCCGTCGAGACCGTCCGGCTGACCCTCGATTCGTTTGATGGCGGCCGGGGTCGATCCTCATGACGACCTCGATCTCGGGCCCGTGCAGCGCCCAGTACCCGAGGGCCTCAAGCCAGTCGAGCACAGCCTCCTCCACCACGGACTCGGCGAAGCGGTCCGGCATGGCCGGTACCGAGCGCACAGATCCCGCGTACCGCGACATCGTCCAGACGCGGCGCATTGCGTCCGCGGGCGATTGCGGCCGAGCCGACCTGGGCCTTCAGCCGGGGCAACGCGTCTGGTGGGGGGTTTCAGTCGAAGGGAGGTTCTCTAGCTGTGGGGCGATTGCCTTGGCAACGACCGGCCGGCGGCTAGGTCCCGCGCCGGCTCCGTGGCGACGAGCCCGACCCAGACGATGACCGACGGGATGAGGTAGAACCCGCCGAGGGTGCCCAGCAGGGCGAGCAGACCGACGACCAGGATGCCGGCCGCGAGTCGCGTGTTCCGGTCCGCACCGCCAAGCGGTCGAACCCACCAGATGAGCAGCATGAGCACGAGCCAGCCCACCACGAACGGCCAGCCGATGAACCCGCTCCCGACCATCGGCACCGCCAGGCCGACCAAGGCGAGCACCCACGGCAGGGACCACAGGTGGCGGCGTCGGCTGCTCATCATCGCAGTCTGCGCCTGGTGGTCACGAGGTCAAGCACCACCCCGACAAGGTCGGCGTTCAGTTGTCCGCACAATCGCCTCGCAGTTGGAGAACCCCGGTCGAACGCGTCCGAGGTCCGCTCGGCGGTGGATCTCGTTGATGTAGAGCAGCGGCAGGCGAGACGCGGATGCATCCGGCGCGCGGCCGCCCCACCATCGCGCCGTTCCGCCCGCCGCCCCACCATCGCTCACCGGGCGAGCGTCCCGATGGAGATCCCATCCTGGCGGCCAGGGGATGCGCCGGGATCGCGAAACGGGAGGTCCCGCGCCATGATTTCGCGCGGCTGGTGAGCAGGATTGAGCGATCTTCATCCGAACGCTCGGCAAGCGGGCGGCGGTACGCGGGGGAGTTTTTCAGCAGCTCCGAGATCTCGGCCAGCCGGCACCACACGTGATGACGCTCCGCGCATCATGATGCGGCGAGCCTCATCGCGGACAGGAGTGAGTGAGAGCGGCCGAACGAGGACGCGCCGCCGAACGGGGATCGCTACTCTTCGCCGAGGTCCGCCTCGAACCCGCGGATCGCGTCCTCGTTGATCGCCGCGTCGCACTCGAGGCAGATGGGCGGGTCCCAACCGCCGGCCGCGGGCAGGTCCGTCCGGCCGCAGGTGGAGCAGACAAACCCGGACACGACGGCGGGCGCAGGCGAGGACAGGACAGGCCCGGCAGAGCCCCCGCCGCGGTCGGCCGGCGCACGACCGACGCGGGCATTCGGTTGTCGTGATCTCCAGGGCCAGCGCATGGTCCTCATCTTGCGCCGTCCCGGTGCCACCTCGGCTGTCACGGGATGCCTCGATACGTCCGCTCGTTGCGGCGCGCCGCGCGAACCACGACGACGACACGCGCGTCGTCGTCAACGAAGCAGACAACGCGCAGGTCGCCGACGCGAAGGCGCCGGAAGGCGGTCCCGACAAGGAGCGCCGAGCCGGGGGGTCGGGGTTCGATGCCCAACGCCAGGATGGGGCCCCTGAGGCGCGCGGCGTCTCCAGGGGGCAGGCGCCGGAGCTCGCGTGCCGCGCCGGGCGCCAGGTCCACGCGGTACGCGCCCCCGGCCATCAGCCGTCCGACGGGAATGCGGCCTACACTCGGCCCATGCGCTACCTGGAGCTGGATGGCCTTCGCATCTCCCGGATCGGCCTCGGCACGTGGCAGTTCGGCAGCCGCGAGTGGGGCTACGGGGAGCAGTACGCGACCGAGACGGCGCCGGCGCTCCTGCGGCGTGCCGCGCAGGTCGGGATCACGATGGTCGACACCGCGGAAGCCTACGGCCCGGGCCGCTCGGAGCGGATCATCGGCGACACGCTGCGCCAGCTGACCCCGAGCGAGCGGGCAGGGCTGTTCGTGGCCACCAAGTTCACGCCGATCGCCCCCGCGGAGCACATCGTTGACTGGCAGGCGCGCGGCAGCCGCCTGCGGCTCGGCGTCGACACCCTCGACCTCCTCTACGTCCACTGGCCGAACCCGTTCGTGTCCGTGCGGCGGGTCATGCAGTCCCTGCGGCCGGTCCTCGCGTCCGGGGTCGCCCGCCGCATCGGCGTTAGCAACTACTCGCTGGACCAGTGGCAGGCGGCGGAGCGGGCGCTTCGTGCCCCCGTCATCGCCAACGAGGTCCGATTCAGCCTGGTCAGCCCGGGTCCCGCAGGGGACCTGGTCCCGTGGGCCGCCGGGCACGACCGCATGGTGGTGGCGTACTCACCGCTGGGCCAGGGGCTGGTGGCCGGGCCGGCGTCGTCCGGGCGGGCCCGCGGCGTGCGGGCGATGAGCCCGCTGTTCCGCGACACGGCGCACCGGCGCGCGGCCCCGCTGCTCGACGCGGTCCGCGAGATCGGCGCGGCCCACGACGCGACGCCCGCGCAGGTCGGGCTGGCCTGGGTGATCGCGCACCCGAACACGGTCGCGATCCCGGGCGCCCGGACGATCGCGCAGCTCGAGGAGAACGCCGCGGCCGCCGACCTGGAGCTGGCCGAGGACGAGCTCGCGCGCCTGTCGGTCGCGGCCCAGGGTTTCGCCGCCGGGCGCTGACGCGGCCGGACAAGCGCTGACGCGGCCGGACAAGCGCTGACGCGGCCGGACGAGACGCCCACGCGCGCCCACGCGCGGGTGATGCCTGTATCGAATGGCCCGACGATGGTCCGCGGGTCCCGGCGGAGTTCCGCCGCTGGTCCCTTGCGGGCGCACGGACCGGTACCGATTCTTGGCCCATGAACGTTCCGGACCCTCGCCAGCTCGTGGAGGCGCCGGTCCGCCGCGAGCTCGCGCGGCTCGTGGCCCGGGGACTGGCGCTGGTGGCCGCCGTCGGGGTGCTCGCGGTGTGCCCGCTGCTGTTCGAGCTCGACGTCCGCACCTGCGACCGCCTCGCGATGATTGCCCCGGCGATCCTCCTCGGCTACGTGCTGCTGGTCCATGTCCGGCGCCAGGTGCGTGGCGGTGCGCCGGGCGACGCACGAGGGGCGGCCTGGTCGCGCGCCGCGGAGGTGGACCACGACGACGCCGTGCTGGGCCGGTTCATCTCCGGCTGGGTGCCGGTCGGCCTGCTGCTCGCGCTGATCTTCCTGCTCTGGCCGCACCTCACCGACGAGAACCCGGCCCTCGCGGCCGCGTGGTCCGTGCTGGGCCTGCCGCCGATCGTATTCGCGTGGCTGTTCGCGAGCTCCACGTGGCTGGATGCCTGCCGCGACGATCTTGCCCGCGCGGAGGGCGAGTCCGACGCGCGATTCCGCCGGTACTGGGCGAACGTCGGCCGCTGAGCTGCGCCCCTGGCCGGGCGACCGGGCCCGCCATCGAGCCGGGCGATGAGCGCCGGTGAGCCGCGGGTAAGCCGGCGGTGGGCCGCCGCTGCTAGCCTCAACGGGTGCCCCGCCTCGATCCCGACACCCTCCTCGCCGACCTCGATCCCGAGCAGCGCGAAGCCGTCCTCGTCACGTCCGGGCCGGTCGCCATCCTGGCCGGTGCCGGGACGGGCAAGACGCGCGTGATCAGCCGCCGGACGGCGTACGCGATCGCCACGGGTGAGGTGCCTCCCGACCAGGTGCTGGTCGTCACGTTCACGGACAAGGCGGCGGGCGAGATGGTCGAGCGGCTGCGGGCGCTCGGGCTGCCGGGGGTGACCGCCCGCACGTTCCACGCCCACGCGCTCTCGCAGCTGCGGCACTTCTGGCCGTCGCGGCACGGGGGAGAGCCGTTGCCGACGCTGCTGGACTCCAAGCTGCCCATCCTCGGCCGCCTCTCGCGGCAGCTGCCGGGCCATTACCGGTTCACCCCGGCCAAGGACCTCGCGGACGAGCTGGAATGGGCGAAGTCGAGGCGGATCGCGCCGCGGGACTACGAGCGCGCTGCGGTTGCGGCGGCCGGCCGCGAGCCGCCCGTGCCGGTGGACCTGTTCGTGCGCGTGTACGAGGGATACGAGCGCGCGAAGGCGCGGGCCGGCCGGATCGACTTCGACGACCTGCTGATCGAGACGGTGTCGCTGCTCGAGTCCGACGCCCGGGCGGCCGAGATCGTCCGCGCCCGGAAGGGCTGGTTCAGCGTGGACGAGTACCAGGACACGAACCCGCTCCAGCAGCGCCTGCTGGAGCTGTGGCTGGGCGACCGCACGGACCTGTGCGTGGTGGGGGACGAGGACCAGACGATCTACACGTTCACGGGAGCGTCGTCCGCGTTCCTCACGTCCTTCGCCGAGCGGTGGCCGGGGGCGCGGGTGGTTTCGCTTGTGCGCAACTATCGGTCCAGCCCGCAGGTGCTCGAGCTGGCGAACCGGCTGATCGCGGCGGACGGGCGCTCGAAGCGGCTGACCGCCACCCGGGGAGGCGGCCCGGAGCCGGTCGTCTCCCGGTATGCCTCCGCGGAGGCGGAGCTGGACGCGCTCGTGGCCGGGATCCGAGCGCGGCTGGCGGAGGGCGTGGCGCCGGCCGAGGTCGCCGTCCTGGTCCGGATGAACGCCCAGCTGGCGCCGATCGAGGAGGCGCTCACGCGCGCCGGCGTCGCGTACCGGGTGCGGGGCATCCGCTTCTACGACCGGCCCGAGGTGAGGACGGCGATGGCGAGCCTGCGGCGCCGTCCCGCGCCGTCCGGGAGGGGGTTCGCGCTGCCGGCGGCGATCCGGGCCCGCTGGGCCGAGGACGTGGGCTACGAGGAGGACGGGGTCGGCGCGTCCGAGGGCGACGAGGCCCGGGAGCGGCAGGCGTCGCTGGAGACGCTGCTCGCGATCGTGTCGTCCGTGGTCCGCGCGAATGCCGCGGCTGATGCGGCGAGCGTGATCACGGAACTGGAGGCCCGCGCCGCCCATGAGCGCGCGGGCTCCGCCGACGGCGTCAACCTGCTCACGTACCACCGCGCCAAGGGCCTGGAGTGGGACGCGGTGTTCCTGCCGGCGCTGGAGGAGGGGAGCCTGCCGATCCGCCAGGCGCTGGACGACGACGAGGCGCTGGCGGAGGAACGGCGGCTCCTGTACGTGGGGATCACGCGCGCCCGCGTGCACCTCGCGCTGTCATGGGCGGAGCGGCGCGAGGCGCGCGGGCGGGAGAGCCGCCGCCAGCCGAGCCGGTTCCTGCTCGATCTCCGGCCGCCGCGCCCGGCGCGCGCGCCGCGGGTGCGGGAGCTGCCCGGTCCGCCGCCCGTCGCGCGTCCGCCGCGGGCCGGTTCGGAGGAGGACCCGCTGTTCGCCGCCCTGCGCGAGTGGCGTACCGGGCGCGCCCGCGAGGAGGCGATGCCACCCTACGTCATCGCCCACGACGCCACGCTGGCCGCCATCGCGGAGGCGCAGCCACGCACGCTCGCGGCGCTCAGGCGGGTGAAGGGCATGGGCCCGGCGAAGCTCGAGAAGTACGGCGACGAGATCCTCGAGGTGGTGGGCCGGGCGGCCGGCGGGTAGGGGTTCGGCGGGTCCGGCACGCTGGGCGGCGGGCGGCGCCGGCGCCGGCGCCCACGGTCCACGGTCCACGGTCCGCGGTCCGCGGTCCGCGGTCCGCGGTCCGCGGCACTTGGCCACGCAACGGTGAGGAGCGTGGTAACGAGGCGGGTCGCCATGTCTCACCGGCGGCGGCGCGGGCGCTCGTGCGTGGCCATCGCGACGACCCGGCCGGATACCGACAGGGTGCGTCCTGGGCCAGGTACATGTGGCCCACGACGCGCTGGGTCGTTGCGTGGCAGGGATTCGGAGCGAATGTCGATGGGGTACGCAGCGCATCGTTGCCCGGCCGGATCGTGGCCGGCCCGGGTGGGATAGCACGCACTCCATCGTTGGATGGCCATGGCGGGGAAGCTCGCCGCGGCGCGGAAGCTCGGCCATGGCGGGGAAGCCCGCCGCGGCGCGGCCGCGCCGGACCCCCGCGGCGCCGCGGCGCCGGACCCTACGCGGCGCCCTCCACCAGCGCCTCCTCGAACTGGCTCGCGTACAGCTCGTGGTAGAAGCCGTTCGCCGCCAGCAGCTGCTCGTGGGTGCCCTGCTCCACGATCCGGCCCTCGTTCATCACCAGGATCAGGTCCGCGTCGCGGATCGTGGACAGCCGGTGCGCGATCACGAACGAGGTCCGTCCCTTCATCAGCCGCGACATCGCACGCTGGATCAGCACCTCGGTCCGCGTGTCCACCGACGATGTCGCCTCGTCCAGGATCAGGACCGGCGGGTCGGCGAGGAACGCCCGGGCGATGGTCAGCAGCTGCTTCTCGCCCGCGGACACGCTGGCCGCGTCGTCGTCGAGCACGGTCTCGAACCCGTCGGGCAGCGTGCGCACGAAGTGGTCCACGTGCGCGGCCTGGGCGGCCTCCAGCAGGTGCGCATCGGCGACGGCCCTGTCCTCGGCGCCGTACTCGATGTTGTCGCGGATCGTGCCGTTGAACAGCCACGCGTCCTGGAGCACCATCCCGAACGTCCGGCGCAGGTTGTCGCGGGTCAGCTCCCGGGTGTCGATGCCGTCCACGGTGATCCGCCCGCTGTCCACGTCGTAGAAGCGCATCAGCAGGTTCACGAGCGTGGTCTTGCCCGCGCCCGTCGGACCCACGATCGCGATCGTCTGCCCCGGCTCGACGGTCAGGTTCATGTCCTCGATCAGCGGCGTCTCGGGCTGATACCGGAACGCGACGTTCTCGAACGTCACCCGGCCGGCCGCAGGCTCCGCGAGCACCGCCGGCGACACCGGGTCCGGGATCTCCTCGGCCTCGTCCAGCAGCTCGAACACCCGCTCCGCGGACGCGACCGCGCTCTGCAGCACGTTGGCGATCGAGGCTGCCTGGACGATCGGCATCGTGAACTGGCGCGAGTACTGGATGAACGCCTGGACGTCGCCCAGCGACATCTGGCCGCTCGCCACCCGCACCCCGCCGATGACGGCGATCGCGACGTAGTTGAGATTCGAGATGAACGTCAGCGCCGGCTGGATGGTGCCGGAGATGAACTGGGCCCTGTAGCTGGCCTGGTAGAGCGCCTCGTTCTGCTCGTCGAACTCGGCGATCGCCTGCTCCTGGCGGCCGAACAGCTTCACGATCGCGTGGCCGGTGTGCATCTCCTCGATGTGCCCGTTGAGGGTGCCGGTCCGCTCCCACTGCGCCGCGAACTGCTTCTGGGAGCGCGAGGCGATGAGCACGGTGACGACCAGCGACGCCGGCACCACGAGCAGCGAGATCCCGGCCAGGAGCGGGCTGATCGTGAGCATCACGATCAGCACGCCGACGACCGTCAGGACCGAGGTGATCAGCTGGGTGAGGCTCTGCTGGAGCGTCTGGCTGATGTTGTCGATGTCGTTGGTGACGCGGGACAGGATGTCGCCGCGGGACTCGCGGTCGAAGTACGCGAGCGGCAGCCGGCCCAGCTTCTCGTCCACGCGCCGGCGCAGGCGGTACACCGTGTGCTGCGTGACGCCGGCCATGATGTAGGACTGGCCCCAGGCGAAGACCGAGCTCAGGACGTAGATGCCGGCCACGAGCCCCAGGATGGACGTCAGGGCACCGAAGTCCACGCCCACCCCGGGCACGACGTGCATGCTGGACAGCATGTCGGCGTAGGTGCCCTGTCCCGCCTGTCGCAGCCCCGCGATGACCTGGTCCATCGGGACACCCGTGAGGCCCCGCTCGCCCAGCTGCCGGCCGAGGATGCCCTCGAACAGGATGTTGGTCGCGTTGCCCAGGATCTTCGGACCCACGATCGAGAAGGCGACGCTGATCACGGCCAGGACGATGACGCCCGCGATCTTCGGCCGTTCCGGACGAAGCTCGCCCAGCAGCCGCCGGAACGAGGCCCTGAAGTTCCTCGGCTTGGCGACCGGCGCCCGCATGCCCGTCATGTGACCGCCGCCACCGGGGCCCGCCGGCCGCTGCCCGCGGCCGGAGCCACCCGCGCGGGGACGTTCCGTCGGCCCGCTCATGCGACCTCCTCCTCGGTGACCTGGGACAGGACGATCTCGCGATAGGTCTCGCAGGTCCGCATCAGCTCCTCGTGGGTCCCGACGCCGGCGATCCCGCCGTCCTCCAGGACCACGATCTTGTCCGCGTGGAGGATCGTCCCCACGCGCTGGGCGACGATGATCACGGTGGCATCGCCCAGCTCCCGCGCCAGCGCGGCGCGGAGGCGCGCGTCGGTGCGGAAGTCCAGGGCCGAGAAGCTGTCGTCGAAGACGTAGATGTCGGGGTTCTTGGCCAGCGCCCGCGCGATCGCCAGGCGCTGCCGCTGGCCGCCGGAGACGTTGGTGCCGCCCTGGGAGATCTCCGCCTCGAGCCGCTCCGGCATGTCCTCGACGAAGTCCCGGCCCTGCGCGATGTCCAGCGCGCGCCACAGGGCCTCGTCGGTGGCCCGCTCGTCGCCGTAGCGCAGGTTGCTGGCCACGGTGCCCCCGAACAGGAACGCGCGCTGGGGGATCATGCCGATCCGTTGCCACAGGTCCATGCGGTCCATCTCGCGCACGTCCACGCCGTCCACGAGGATCGCCCCCGCGCTCACGTCGTACAGGCGCGGCACGAGGTTGATGAGCGTGGTCTTGCCGCTGCCCGTCCCGCCGACGATGGCGGTGGTCTGGCCCGGGCTGGCCGTGAACGAGATGTCGCACAGGACCGGTTGCTCGGCGCCGGGGTAGCGGAACTCGACGTCCCGGAACTCCACCCGGCCGCGCCGCTCCGGGGAGACCGGCTGCTCCGGGTCCCGGATCGCGGGCTCGGTGTCCAGGACCTCGCGGATCCGCCCGGCCGAGACGGCGGCCCGCGGGACCATGATGAACATGATCGTCGCCATCATGACCGAGAACAGGATCTGGGTGATGTACTGGAGGAACGCGGTCAGGTTGCCGATCGGCATCCCGCCGCTGTCCACCCGGTACGAGCCCAGCCACAGGACGGCGACCGTGCTCAGGTTCATGATCCCGAACAGGGCCGGCATCGTGATCGCGAACAGCCGGTTGACCCGCAGCGCCGTGTCCATCAGGTCGCGGTTGGCCTCGTCGAAGCGGGCCTCCTCGTGACGGGTTCGGACGAAGGCGCGGATCACGCGCACGCCCGAGAGCGTCTCGCGCATCACCAGGTTGATTCGGTCGATCTTCCGCTGCATCGCCTGGAACAGCGGGATGGCGCGACTCATCACGAGGGCGATGAGGGCCGCCATGATCGGCAGGATCACGACCAGGATCCCGGTCAGCGGCACGTCCTGGCGGAGGGCCATGATCACGCCGCCGATGGCCATGATCGGGGCCGAGATCATCACGTTGAGGGCCAGCAGCACGAGCGTCTGGACCTGCTGGACGTCGTTCGTGTTGCGGGTGATCAGGCTGGCCGCGCCGAACTTGTTGACCTCGACCTGGCTGAACGTCTCGACCCTGCGGAAGATCCCGCTGCGGAGGTCGCGCCCGAAGGCCATCGCGGTCCGGGCGCTGAAGAACACGGCGACGATCGCGGCGACCGCGAGGGCGAACGTGATGCCCAGCATGAACCCGCCGGTGCGCAGGATGTAGTCCGTGTCTCCCTTCGCGACGCCGTTGTTGATGATGTCCGCGTTGAGCGCCGGCAGGTACAGGTTGGCGATGGCCTGGATGAGGAGCAGCGTCACGACCAGCATGATGGGCCGGCGGTAGGGCGCGAGGTAGGTGCGGAAGAGGCCGATCATCGGGACGCCTCCCTGGCAAGGTGGGACGTGCGGGCCGTGGGAGGCTCGCCGGCCGCGAGGCTGGCATGGAGTCGCTCGCGGGCGAGCCGGAGTGCGCGCGAGCCGCGGAGGAAGCCCGCGAGCTCGTCGTCCGTGAGCTGCTCCAGGAGGTAGACGAGACGCTCCCGGCGTTCCGCGGCCACGCCGACGATGAGCTGGCGGCCCGCGTCCGTGAGCGCGACCCGGACGACACGCCGGTCCTCGTCGTCGCGCCGCCGCTCGATGAGGCCCCGCTGTTCCATGCGGTCCACGATGCCCGTGACGCTGGCCTGGGAGACATCGAGCGACTCGGCCAGGCTGCGCATCGGGACGGAGGCCCTTCCGCGCCCAGGACCATGAGCACGTGGAGGTGGATCAGGCTCAGCGGCCCGGAAGGCCAGCGGCGCATGTGGTGCATCATCTCGCCGGGGGAGTGCGCGGTCAGCTCCTCCAGGAGCTCCCCGATGGCCTGGCTTCGGTCCACGGCTTGACGTGCGTCCTTGCGCTTCACGACGGATAGATGGTCAATACGGCGTGAAGCATAGCGGGGGACCGGAATCCTGTCCACCGCCGGGTCGCGCAGCCACCGGGTGAGCTCCTGCCCCGGCCCCTGCCTGGGTCGAGCGGCCGCTACCCGGTGATCGCCTTCCGGAAGCGCCAGGTCGCCAGCCCCAGCACGACCACCCCGTAGCCGAGCAGGACGACCACGTTCGGGGCCACCGTGTCGATCCCGCCGCCGTCGCTGATCAGCGCCTGGAAGGCGGTGATCGCCCAGGAGTGGGGGATCACCCCGGCGATCGTCCGCATGGCCTCTGGCATGTAGGCCAGCGGGATCATGCAGCCGCCGAGGGCACCCAGCGCCAGGCCCGCGAACACGCCCAGCGAGGAGGCCTGGTCGGCGTTCGTGCTGACGGCGCCGATCAGCATCGCGACACCGGCCGCGACCAGCGCGAATGCCAGGATGATCGCCGCCGCCGCGACCGGGTCGCCCCACGACACGCCGAACACGATCGCCGTGAGGGCGACCACGAACAGGCCCTGCATCAGCGCGATGAGATAGCGGCCCAGCGCCTCGCCGGCCACGATCGTGGCGATGGAGGTGGGCGTGGACACCATCCGCCGCGAGACGCCCAGCCGCCTGGACTGGACGAGCTGGCCCGCGGCGGTCATCGAGGTCAGGAACATGAACAGCAGCAGCTGGGTCTGGGCACCGAACGTGAACCGGCCGTAGTTGCGGAACACCGATGCCTTGCCGACCACGCTCACGGTGACCTCGATGCCGGTCACGTCCGGGCGCCGGGCGACCGCCACGGCGTACGCCTGGTCGTAGGTGCCGGCCCCCAGGGCCACGGCGGTGCGCGCGGCGGCGACCGGCATCGCCTGCTCCGCGACGGCGGCCCCGATCGTGGCTCGATACCCCGTGGTCACCGTCTCCGGGGTGCCGAGGAACGTGATCTCCACCGGCGCGCTCCCGGCCAGCGACGCCGCGTAGCCCTCCGGCAGGATGAGCCCCGCCTCCAGGTTGCCCCGCTCCACGGCGGAGCGCAGGGCGGCCTCGTCCGTGTACGGCCGCACGTCGAACCCGCCGGATCCCCCGGTGCCCTCGCGCAGCTGCGTGACGAGCGCCTCGGCGGCCGCGTCGCCGGCCGCGTCGCCGACCGCGTCGCCGGCCGCGTCGCCGGCCGGCGCCACGATCCCCAGCCGGGCGTGGCCCGAGCCGCCGAACTGGAGCCCGAGGGCCACGATGATGATCGTGGGCAGGACGAACACGAAGAACAGGCTGCCGCGACCGCGGACCTGGCGGAGCAGGTTGGTCCAGGCGATGACGACGACCCTGGTCACGCTCGGGCCGCTCATCGAGGGGCTACCAGGCGGCGCGCCCGGGCGAAGCCGATCGCCCCGGTCACCAGGCCCATCGCGAGCAGCACGCCCACCGCCGGCAGCGCGTCGGCGATCGTCGCACCGGTCCCGTGCAGGTCACCGAGCCCGCGCAGGAACCAGGCGTGCGGCGTGAGCAGGCTGAGCGTGGACAGCGCCTCAGGACCCTGCGACACCGGCGCGAACGTCCCGCCCAGGATGCCCAGGGTGATCGCCACTGCGGAGTTGGCGGACCTGGCGCCGTCCAGCGTGTGCATGAAGGAGGTCACGAGCGCCGTCAGTCCGATCGCGCTGATCACGGCCGCCAGCACGATCATCGCCACGCCCGGCGGCGGTCCCCACTCGGCGCCGATGAGCAGCGTGGTCGCCACCACGAGGACCGTCATCGCGACCAGGCCCGTCACCAGGCTGGCGATCGCCTTGCCCAGCAGGATCGAGGCCGGGTGGACCGGGCCTGCCAGCATCCGGGCGAGGGTCCCCTGGCGCCGCTCCTCGAACAGGCTGAGCATCCCCGCCTGCGTCGCGAAGAACAGGAACAGGACCGCCATCCCGGCGCAGAAGTAGGTGGACCACGAGAGCTGGCGCAGCGGTGCCGTGCTCTTGACCAGCGAGATGGCGGGCTGCGTGACCAGCGCGGCGATGCGGCTCACCTCGTCGGCGGGCGGCCGCGACCCGCGCAGGTCACCGACGGTCAGCACCCCCAGCTGGGCCCTCGCGACCGCATCGCCGAAGCCGGCCGCGACCGATCGCGCGATGTCCGTGGCGAGCCCGGCGTCCGTCGCGCCCGGGACGGCGATCGACGTCGGCTGGCCGGCCGTGATCGCCGTCGTGAACCCGGTCGGGATGACGAACGCCGCGTCCGCCCGGCCGTCCTCGACCGCGGCGGCCGCCGCCGCCGCCGTGGCCACCTCCTCGATCGTGGCCACCCGGGCGTCCACGAGCCCTTGAAGGACCTGCCCCCGGAACACCACCGCGTCCGTCCCGCCGTCGAGGTCGGCCACCACGTACGAGGCGTGGAACGCGGACACGCCGGCCAGCAGCTGGCTGAAGATCAGGGCGAGACCCAGCGGGGCGACGACCGCGAACAGGAGCACCGAGCGGTCCCGCAGCCGCTGCCGCAGGTCCTTGGCCGCGATGAGCAGCGCCGTGCGCATCGAAGCGCGCTACCCGGCCGCGTCGCGGAGGGCGCGCCCCGTGAGGTGGAGGAACACGGCCTCGAGGTCGGGCTCCACGACGTCCACGCCCTTGACCTCCGCCTGCCGCTCGGCCGCGTCGATGAGCCGCGGCAGCATCGTGCGCGCGTCCGCGACCAGGATCTCGATCGAGGTGTCCCGGGCGTCCGCGCGGACGACGCCCGGCACGTTCGCCACGTCCGCCGCCGCCGCCGTGACGTCCCCGGTGACGGTCAGCCGGACGGTGTCCTGCTCGCCGATCAGCGCGACCAGCTCTCGCCGGGTGCCCTCGGCGCGGATCCGGCCGGCGTCGATGATCCCGACCCGGTCGCACAGGCGCTCGGCCTCCTCCATGTCGTGGGTCGTGTACAGGATCGCCATGCCCTGCCTGCCCAGGGCGGCGATGCTCTCCAGGATCGCGTTGCGGCTCTGGGGGTCCAGGCCGACCGTGGGCTCGTCGAGGACCAGCAGCCGCGGCCGGTGGAGCAGGCCGATGCCGATGTTGAGCCGGCGCTGCATGCCACCGCTGAACCGGTCGGTCCGGTCGCCGGCTCGGGCGGTCAGGCCCACGATCTCGAGGACCTCGGCGACGCGCGACTTCAGGCGCGTCCCGGACAGCCCGTACAGCCGGCCGAAGAAGTCGAGGTTCTCGCGCGCCGACAGGTCCGGGTAGATCGCGAGGTCCTGGGGCACGTACCCGATGGCCGCCTTGGCCGCGACCGCCCCCACGTCGATCGGCGTGCCGTCGATCGTGACCGCACCGGCGTCCCGGGCGAGCAGCCCGCAGACGATCGAGATCGTGGTGGTCTTGCCGGCGCCGTTGGGGCCCAGCAGGCCGTACGTCTCGCCCTCGTGGATCTCGAAGCTGACGCCGCGAACGGCCTCCAGCGAGCCGTAGCGCTTGTGCAGGTCGGTGGCCCGCAGGACGACCGGGTGATCGAGGACGACCGGGCGATCGAGGACGACCGGGCGATCGGAGGCGGCCGTGACGGCGGTTCCGGAGGCGGCCGCGCCCGGGGTTCCGGAGGCGGCCGCGCCCGGGGTTCCGGAGGCGGCCGCGCCGGAGGGCTCGGAGCCGGCCGTGACGGCGGTTCCGGCGGCGGCGGTTCCGGCAGCGTCGCCGGGCTGGACCATGGACATACGGCAACCCCTCGCATGGCGCCAGGTGCGCCCGGAGATCGTCGCCAGCCGGGTCGTCGGGCGCAAGTCCGAACGGCCCTCGGTCGTTCGACCGCGCCCGCGGACCTTCCAGGTCTCCTCGCACGGCCAGCGGCGCGCCCACTCGTGGAGCATCCACCCTACCGGCGCGGAGGTGCGGTTCCCGACGGTCTGGTGATCTTGACCGGGACCCGATCATTGCTCGTGGAGCTCGCGCTGCGCCCGGGCCGGGACACGATGAGGCCCAACGGCGCATCGAACGCGATCCGACGGCCGGCGACGACGCCGGCCGTCGCGATTCCGGGCCCCGGCGGTTGCCGATCCGCGACAATGACCGGCGCCATGAGCCTCCATGCCGATCGCCGCGGCGACCGCCGCCGCGTGAGCCCGCGCCCTGTCAGCCCGGCCCCCGCCGGCCCACGCCCCGTCGGCCCGCGCCCCGTCGGCCCTCGCCTCGTCATCGGCGTCGCCGTGGCCGTGGCGTTCTGGATCCTGGTCATCGCCCTGTCCGACCCGTCGGTCGACGTCAGCGACCCGTTCTCCGGCCGATTCGTGACGGCGCAGGACGCTCGGTCGTACTACGGGCTCGACCTGTCCGACCTGTACGCCGGGCGCACCAACTGGAACACGATCGGGGCGTACCCGTACTCGCCGGCGTTCGCGCAGCTCGTCTACCCGCTCGACCTGCTGCCGTGGCCCGCGTTCGTCGCGGCCTGGACGGCGGTCCTGGTCCTGGCCGTGTACGTCCTGACCGGCCCGGAGCTGTTCCTGCTCGGGCTGGCGGTGGGCGCGATGGAGATCGCGGGCGGGAACGTCTCGCTGCTGCTGGCGGTCGCGATCGTGGCCGGGTTCCGGTGGCCGTGGACGTGGGCGTTCGTACTGCTGACGAAGATCACGCCGGGGGCCGCGCTGCTGTGGTTCGCGCTCCGGCGCGAATGGCGGCAGCTGGCGATCGCGCTCGGGGCGACGGCAGCGATCGCGGCCGTGTCGTTCGCGTTGATGCCGGACGCCTGGCGGGACTGGGTCGCGCTGCTGGCGGGGAACACCGGCAAGGGCGGGACATGGGCCGCCGTGCCGATCCCGCTGCTCGTCCGGGGCCCGCTCGGGGTCCTGCTGGTCCTGTGGGGGGCGCCGCGGAACCAGCGCTGGGTGGTCCCCGTGGGTGCCATGCTCGCCCTGCCGGCGCTGTGGTACGGCTCGCTCTCGATGCTGCTGGCGGTGATCCCGCTCACGACGCCCGCTGAACGTGCGCGCGCCTGGGCCCTCGCACGCGGGCGCCTCCGCCGGCGGACGCCGGCGACCTGACGCGACACCTGCGTCGGGCGACGCCGGGTTCTGCGCCGGTTCCGGCGGCCCGCCCCGACCCGCCGTGCGTGACGGGCGCCAACCGGGCGGCCGGCGCCAGGCGCGCCCTGCGCCGGTTCCGGCGGCCCGCCCCGACCCGCCGTGCGTGGCGGGCGCCAACCGGGCGGCCGGCGCCAGGCGCGCCCTGCGCCGGTTCCGGCGGCCCGCCCCGACCCGCCGTGCGTGGCGGGCGCCAACCGGGCGGCCGGCGCCAGGCGCGCCCTGCGCCGGTTCCGGCGGCCCGCCCCGACCCGCCGTGCGTGGCGGGCGCCAACCGGGCGGCCGGCGCCAGGCGCGCCCTGCGCCGGTTCCGGCGGCCCGCCCCGACCCGCCGTGCGTGGCACGCATGGATTCGGACTGCTCGAGTCAGCCGCGTGCGTCGCACGCATCGATCCCATCGCGATTCGGCGTGTTGGCCTCCCTGGCGCGCCATGGCCGTGCGTGGGACGCACAGCGCCATCGACGGGGGCGGAAATCCGTGCTTCGCACGCACGGCGGACGCGGCCCGGGTAGCGCCAGCCGACGGCCACCGATCAGCACGGCCCGGGCTGATGCTCCCCAGCACGAGCCGGGGGGCTGACGCCCCCCCGGGCCGCCTGACGATGACGCTCCCCGGCCCGCCTGACGATGACGCTCCCCGGCCCGCCTGATAAGCGGCAATCAAGCGCCTCGTGCTTGAGTGCGCCATGACCCGGACGCGCCTGCAGCTCGAGGCGGACCGCCGTGCGGCGGCGCTGCGGCAGACGCTGGCCGAGGACCTGCGGCGCTTGCGCGAGGATGCCGGTGTCAGCCAGGCGGCCGTTGCCCGGGTGGCAGGGATCCACCCGTCGGTGCTGTCGCGCCTGGAGGCGGAAACCCTCGACCCGACGTTCGAGACCTACGCCCGGATCTGCGCGGCGCTGGGCGCCGACTTCGCGGCTCGCGTCTACACCCAATCCGGGCCGGCGATCCGGGATCGGCACCAGGTTCGCATGGCCGAGCTGCTCCTCGCATCGCTGGATCCTCGCTGGCATGTCACGCCGGAGGTCGCGGTCCGTCGCCCGGTCCGCGGCTGGATCGACCTCGCGCTGCACGATCCGGCGACGGGCACCCTCGTCGCCTCGGAGCTCGAATCCGGGCTGCGCAGGATCGAGCAACTGCTGCGCTGGAGCGCCGAGAAGTCCCTCGCGCTCCCGTCATCGACCCTGTGGCCTGCCTGGCTGCGCGCCGGTCCCGCGCCCCAGGTCTCGCGCCTGCTCGTCGTGCGCTGGACGCGGAGCAACCGCGATGCCGCTTCGGCCGCCCGGCGCGTCCTGCGCGAGGCCTATCCCGCCGATCCGCGGGACGCGCTCGATGCCCTCACGGGAGCCGCTGCCTGGCCGGGCCCGGCGCTGATCTGGGCCAGGATCGACGCGGACCGGCCGGCCCTGCTCGATGGACGCCGGTGGCCGTAGCGCGGGAACGGGCACCGGCGACCGCAGCCGGCGACCGCAGCCGGCGACCGCAGCCGGCGACCTCAGGACGAGGCGAGGACGGCCGCCAGCGCGTCCGCGAACGGGCCCAGGTTGTCGGGCGTGAACCCGGCCACGTTGATCCGGCCGCGGCCGACCACGTACACCGCGTGCTCGTCGCGCAGCCGCGCCACCTGGTGCGTCGTCAGGCCGAGCAGCGCGAACATCCCGCGCTGGGTCGCGATGCCGCCCCAGTCGCCGGCGATCGCCCGGGCGTCCAGCGCCGCGACGAGCGCCGCCCGGTTGTCCTTGATCCGGTCGCGCATCGCCGCCAGCTCGACCTCCCAGCGGGGCCGGAGCTCCGCGTCGCCGAGGATCGTGCGCACGATGTCCGCCCCGTGGGCCGGCGGATTGGAGTAGTTGGTCCGCACGGCGGCCTTGACGTGGCTCTGGGCAGCCTCGGCGTCCGCGGCCGACCGGGCGATGACGAGCATCGCCCCCACCCGCTCCGCGTACAGCGAGAACGTCTTGGAGAAGGAGGTCGACACGATCAGCTCCGCGCCCGGCCGGACCAGCTCCAGCAGCCCTGCCGCGTCCTCGCGCAGCCCGTCGCCGAAGCCCTGGTAGGCGAGGTCCACGAGCGGGAGCAGCCGCCGCTCCTCGACCAGGTCTCCGAGCCGGCGCCACAGCTCGGGCGAGGGATCCACGCCCGTCGGGTTGTGGCAGGCGCCGTGGAGGAGGACGATGTCGCCCGGCGAGGCGCCTCCCAGCGCATCGATCAGCGCTGCCTCGTCGATGCGGCGGCCGGTCGCATCCGTGTACGGGTAGGTGCGGATCCTGAACCCGGCGGCCAGGAACAGCTGCGGATGGTTCGGCCACGTGGGCTCGCTCAGCCACACCGTCCCCCCGGCGCCGGTCTGGCGCAGGAGGTCGGCGGCCACGCGAAGGCCGCCGGTGCCGCCCGGCGTCTGGGTGACCAGCGCGCGGCCGGACACCGCGGCCTCGTGGTCCGCGCCCAGGACCAGGGCCCGGACCAGCTCGCGGTAGGCGGCGTCGCCGTCGATGGGGCGATAGAGCTTCGTGGCGGCCTCCGCGGCCAGGCGGCGCTCCGCCTCGGTCACGGTCTCCAGCACCGGCGTCTTGCCCGTCGCGTCCGCGAACACGCCCAGGGACAGGTTGATCTTCCCCGCGCGGGTGTCGGCGCGGTATGCCTCGGTGAGACCGAGGATGGGGTCCGGAGGGGCAGCGATCCGGGAGAGCGACGGGAGCGACACGGGAGACCTCTGCGGGCTGCGGCGGTGGGACGCCGATGGCGACGATACACGCTCGACCGGGTTGCGGGCCGGTAGCGAAAGGGCGTCACCGCGTCAGCGCGTCACCGGGACAACGCACCGGGACGCCGCGGCACCGGGGCACCGGGGCACCGCGGCACCGGGATACCGGGGCACCGGGATACCGACGGTGGTCGTCGTGATCCAGCAGGTCCGCGCCCGCTCAGCCTCCGCCCCTGAGGGCGATGCCAGCCAGGTCGCTCGACCATTCGTGACATCCGCCACTCACGCGGGCACTCGTCGAGGACCCGGGGCGAACCCACGGGCAAAGGCGGGAAGATTCGTGCCAGATGGAGACCTGGGGGCGCGGATGACTGGAATCCCGAGACGAACGCCCGTCACAGTGGCAAATGGCGGGAACTCGCCACGACACGGCCGGGAGCCTGGCCACGTGCCTGGGCCCTGCTCGACGAGCCGCCTCCGCGTCGCCTTTCCGCCAGCCCGCTCAGCAGGGCCGCCCGTCGCTGCGGCCGCGATCGCGTGTTACCGCGCGCCCGACGGGGTGCTCGTCACCCGGCCTCGCCGACCGCAGGCCGCCGCGCCCGGATGATCGCGCCGTACATCCCGTCCGCCACTGCGTGCGTGGCCTCGATCTCGACGTCGGTCAGGCCGGCCTCCTCGAGCCCCGCCGCGTACTCCGCGAAGGACAGCGCCCCGGCGATGCATCCCGCGAAGGAGCCGCGCGCCTCTCGCTGGGCGGCGCTCAGCGCATCGTCGGCGACGACGTCGCTCACGCCGACGCGCCCACCGGGCCGGAGGACCCGCGCGATCTCGTGGAACACGGCGGACTTGTCCGCGGCGAGGTTGATCACGCAGTTGCTGATCACGACATCCACCGACGCGTCGGCCAGCGGCAACTCCTCGATGGTGCCCCGGAGGAACTGGACGTTCGTCGTCCCGGCGCTGGCCGCATTCCCGCGGGCGAGCTCGAGCATCTCGTCCGTCATCTCCACGCCGATCGCGCGTCCGGTCCGGCCCACGCGTTGCGCGGAGAGGAGGATGTCGATGCCGCCACCCGAGCCGAGGTCCAGCACGGTTTCCCCGGGACGCAGCTCGGCCACCGCCGTGGGGTTGCCGCAGCCGAGCGACGCGAGCACGGCCGCGTTCGGGAGGTTCGCGAGGTCGAGGGGGGAGTAGCGGTCCGCGCCCCACATCCCGGCCTGCCCGGCGTCAAGCCGGATGGGCGCCTCGCCGCACCCGCAGCCGTCGCCACAGCACGAGGCGGCGGCATCGGGGGCCTCGAGCACGGAGCGGGCAGCGGCTGCGTAGTGGTCTCGGACGGTGGCGTGGATCTGCTCGGTCATCGGGGTCCTCGGGGGAATCGTCGGAGAGATCTCCGGACTGGTCATTATCGATGGTTGCCAGTTTGCCCGTCGGCGACGGATCGCCCGCGCCATCGTGCCCGCGCCATCGTGCCCGCGCCATCGTGCCCGCGCCATCGTGCCCGCGCCATCGTGCCCGCGCCCCTCGTTGGCCCCGCAGCATCCCGACGCGTACACTTCGCGAGGCGCCGGCCTCGCGAAGTGGGACCCGGCACAATGAGGTGTGCATGACAAAGCGATCGAAGCGGGAACGCGAGCAGCGTGACCACGAGGCACGTCGGACCAAGGAGATCGAGGCGGCCTGGACCGCGGCGGTCCCGCCCAACGTGGCGAAGGCGTTCGAGGCGTCGGTCGAAGCCGCGCGCGCGCGCGGGCCGCTGGCCCCCCCGCCGGACATGGCCCCGGGAACGAGGCCGAACCCCCCGCGCCGGGAGCCGCGACCCGTGAAGGTCGACGAGCGCCCGCGGCGGGGCCGGTAGGTGGGTACCCGCAAGCGGAAGGTGTTCATCCCGCCCAAGCGCACCCCGCCGAGGGTGCAGCCGGGCGGTGATGGCATGGGACGGCCGGCCGCGCTGACGATCAACCTGTCGGCGCTCGAGGGCCGGGCGGGGCTCGCGGTGGGGGACCGCGTGCGGATCCTCGGATCGGGGCTCTACGCCGGCGAGACAGCGGTGATCGAGCGGCTCGCCGGGGGCGTCGTCCCGTCCGCGGGCGTGCGCACCGAGGCCGGACGAACGCGGACCGTGCGGACGATCGACCTGGAGCCCGTGGGCCCGAACGGGTAGCGCAAGCCCGGGCGCTGTCCTCCCCGGGCGCCGCCCGGCCCGGACCCGCCCCTACTCGAAACCCTCCTCGTCCAGGCGGAGCAGCAGGGCGTAGGCCTCGTCGCCGAGAAAGGCCCGCGCGGCCGCCTCGGCGACGCCCGCGGCCTCCACGCCGTCTGCCTCCTCGTCCTCGGTCTCCTCCTCGCCCCCGGCCAGCACGCCGAGGACGCGGGTGGGGCTGGGCTCCACGATCCACTCCTCGCCGGTATCGGGGTCAACGTCGAAGAAGGTGACGGAATCGATCTCGTAGGTCGCCCCGTCCGGCCGGGTGAGGGTGCAGGCCCACGCGTCCTCCTCCTCGGCCTCCTCGTCGGTGTCGGCCGCGGCGCGGGTCGTGAGGGTCAGGCCGAGCGAGCGGAACAGCTCGCCCAGCGTGGTCGGGGTCGGCGTGGCCATCGGCGTCACCTCGGGCGATGTGGTCGCCTCAACCGTACTCCCCGACACGCGGCGGTGCGCGCCTTCCCGCGGGGCTACCATCCTCGCGTGCCCGACCCCGCCTCCGTCAGCTTCTGGCTCGAGACCTCCCGCGACGACCTGGCGCCGCGGCCGCCGCTGGATGGCTCCACGGACGCCGACGTCGCGATCCTGGGCGCCGGCATGACCGGCCTGTGGACCGCGCTGTACCTCAAGCGGCGGGACCCGTCGCTGCGGATCGTCATCGTGGAGCGGGAGATCGCGGGGTTCGGCGCGTCCGGCCGCAATGGCGGTTGGTGTGCGCCGGATCTCAACATCTCGATGAGCCGACTGGCGAATCTCCACGGTCCCGACGCCGCCCACCGGATGCAGCAGGCGACGTACGACGCCGTGGACGAGGTGGGCCAGGTGTGCGCGGAGGAGGGGATCGACGCCGGCTTCCACAAGGGCGGCGAGATCATCGTCGCCCGCGGCCCGCACGGCGTGCCGGCGCTCGAGGCATCGCTGGAGGAGTACCGGCAGTTCGGGTTCGGGGACCGATACCGGCTGCTCGAGGCGCACGAGCTGGCCGCGCGGATCCGGATCCAGGGCGCGGTCCGCGCGCTCGTCTCGGATGATGCCGCGGTGATCCACCCGGGCCGGCTGGTGCGCGGCCTCGCGCGCGCGGTGGAGCGGGCCGGCGTGCGGATCGTCGAGCGGACGCCGGTCACGGACTTCCGGCCGCGGGACGATGGCGGGAGCGCCACGCTGGTCACGCCGCTGGGCGACGTCCGCGCCCCGGTCGTCGTGCTCGCCGGGGAGGCCTACCTCTCGGAGCTTCGGCGCCTCCATCGCCAGCTCATCCCGCTGTGGTCGCTGATCGTGCTCACGGAACCCGTCCCGGACGCGCAGTGGGCGGAGATCGGCTGGGCGAACCGGGAGATCGTGGCCTCGACGCGGCTGTCGGTGGACTACCTGTCGCGGACCGAGGACGGCCGGATCCTGTTCGGCGGCCGCGGAGCGCCGTACCGGTTCGGCTCCCCGATCCGCCCGGAGTACGACCGCCACGGGCCCACCCATGCCATGCTCAAGGCGTTCGTGCGCGAGTGGTTCCCGTCACTGGCCGGGATCCGGTTCACCCACGAGTGGGGCGGCCCGCTGGGCATGTCGCGCGACTGGCACCCGACGGTGGCCTTCGATCCCGGGACCGGGATCGCGACGGCGCGCGGCTACATCGGCCACGGGGTCTCCACCACCAACCTCGCCGGGCGCACGCTGACCGACCTCATCACCGGGATGCGCAGCCCGCTGACGGAGCTGCCGCTCGTGAACCACCGGTCGCGGAACTGGGAGGTCGAGCCGTTCCGCTGGCTCGGCGTCCGGTACGCGCAGTGGGCCGTGGGTCGCGTGGACGAGCAGGCTCAGCGGACCGGCAGGCCGCCCAGCGGCCGCAGCCTGGGGGAGCGGATCACCGCGCACTGACGGCGGAACGGTGGTCCGGCGGCTGGCACGGACCGGCGGTACCGTGAGATCGCTCCACCCCACATCGCAGGTGCACCATGACCGAACCCGTCTCGCCGGCCGACATCCTCCGTCCGCTGCGGCGCGTCCACCAGGTCCGCGAGTTCACCGCCGACCCGGTCTCGCCGGCGGCCCTCGGGGCCGTCGCCGATGTCGCCCGCTGGACCGGGAGCAGCAGCAACGAACAGCCGTGGCGCTTCCTGGTCATCCGGGATCCGGCCACCCTCCACCGGCTCGAGGCGGCCGGGCGGCCCCAGACGCGCTCCCTGGCATCCGCCCCGGCGGCCATCGCGATCGTCCTGCCGGCGGCACCCGAGCGAGCGGTTTCCCACGCCTACGACGAGGGCCGCGCGGCCGAGCGGATCCTGGTGGCCGCCTCGCTGCTGGACCTCGGCGCCGGGATCATGTGGGTGCGGTCCGATGTCCGGGCCGCGGTCGCCGAGATCCTGGGCCTGCCGGCCGACCGCCTCGTGCGCACGATCGTCGCGCTCGGGCACCCGACGGAGGCCGCCCGCCGGCCGCACAGCGCGCCGGGTGAGGCGCGCCTGCCGCGGGAGCAGACGGTGTTCGAGGAGCGCTGGCCCGGCGACGATCAAGCGGCCGGCAGCTAGCCCTGGCGCAGCGGCTCGCCGATCAGACGATCAGGCGGCCGGCGGCTAGCGGAGCAGCTCGCCGATCAGGCGTCGCTCCGCCCGGGTCACGAGCGCGGCCGCCGACTCGCCCGCTCTCGGGCTCGCCCAGCCGAAGGAGAAGCGCAGCCCCTCGCCGCCGCTGGGCATCGCGCGCGGGACCGCCTCGCGGACCCGCTCCACGAAGTTGATCGCCGCGACCTCGTCCGTCTCGGTGAGCACGACGCCGAACCGCGTGACCGCGATCCGCGCGCAGTAGTCGCTGGTGCGCGAGGCCCGCCGGAGGCACTGGGCGGCCTCTCGCATCCCGTGCCGGGAGAGGGCGTGACCCCACGCCTCGTCGAGCTCCAGGATCCCCTCCAGCTCGGCCACCACCACGGCCAGCGGGCGACCGTACTTCCCAGCGCGAGCGACCTCGGCCACCAGCACGCGCTGCCAGAAGTCGGGTCCCTCGAGCCCGGTGAGGGGGTCGTCCCAGCCCAGGGGCTCGGGGATCGCGATGTCATCCACCGGGGCATCGTCGCCCCTTGCCGCCGATGCGCGCCACCCGCCGTTCGGTCCGCGAGCACCGCCGAAGGTCCGGGCCCCTCATGCCTGGCCGGGTCGTCACGCTTCGACGATCCCGCGGCCGCCTGCCCGGCCGACCACCTGCCCGGCCGCGGGCCGGAGTCCTAGGGACGGTCCTGGAGCACGCCGTCCACGCGGATGTCCATCCGCTCGTTGTAGAAGCAGGCGAGGCCCGCGATGCGCGTGCTCTCCGGGAGGGGCGCCGGATACGTCCACACGACGTCCTCGAACCGCTCGCCCTGCACCTCGAGCGACCAGTAGGCCGCGGATCCCTTGTACGGGCAGCTCGTCGCCGACGCCGACGGGCGCAGGTACTCGGTCCTGACGTCCGTCAGGGGCAGGTAGTAGCGGGTCGGCAGCCCGGTCTCGAACAGCAGGGTGGGGCGGTGCGAATCGGCCACCGTGACCCCGTTCAGGCTGACCTCGACGTGGCGGGAGCTGCGCAGGATGTCCAGGCGATGGTGCGGGTCCCGGGGCTGGGTGAAGACCTCCTCGTCCTCCTCGAACCAGGCGTCCATGGCGGACCACTCGAATTGGACGAGGGTGCGAAGCGCCTCGAACGGGGAGTCCGGGTACTGGCGGGCCGCGTTCTCGGCCAGCCGGTCACCGACCCGCACCGACCAGAACCGCGCCTCGCCCCGGCTGGGCGACCGCTCCTCGTGGTCGGAGGCCACGAGCACGTCCGTGGCGACGTCCGTGGCCGGGACGTAGTAGGCGGGGAAGTGCGGTCCCTCCCAGGCCAGGACGGGCCGGCTGGTGTCGAACACCGCCACCCCGCCCAGGAAGGCGCGAACGCGCTTCGCGACAGGTTCGATGCGGACGCTGCCGCGGGTCTCGGTTGTCATGGGTCGATGCTCCAGGAGAGCTGCGCTCCGCCGCCGCGCGGCGGGAGCTGGTGGCAGCTCGTTGCTTACGCAACGATACACCCCCAGCCGGCCCTGGGCTGTGATCCGCGTTACGCCAAGGCCGGGGACGGACCGTGGAGACTCCGGCCTATCCGATCCCGACCGAGCGCGCCAGCTCGCTCGTGGATGGTTCCACCATGACGACCCCGTCCGGCGTCACCACGACGGGGATCGCCCGCAGGCCGGCCGCTTCCAGCAACGCCTGGGCGGTGGGGTCGGCCACGACGTCGACGTACCGGTAGGGAACCCGCTCACGATCCAGGAACCGCCGGGTGTTCCGGCAATCCGAGCACCAGTCGGCGCCGTAGACGGTCAGGACATCCGGGATGGGCAGGGACGTCGGCATTGGGATCTCCTCGGTGCAGCCGGAAACGCAGCTCAGTCCGCATCCGGACACGCAGCTCAGCATCCACCCGGCCTGCGCCCGTCGGCTGTGGTCTATCACATACAGCGCCTGCGCGACGGCGAGAGGGGCACGATCCTGGAGGTGGCCGAGGGCGAGGACGCGTAGCCTCAGGGCGGCTTCACGGGGCTTGACAGGCATTCTTGTCAAGCCCCCGGACGGGGGGTAACCTCCGCCTGTCGCGGCCTGTCAAGACTTGACAGGTCCGCAGCCATATCCGCCGGTCGCGTCCCCAACGGACCGGATCGGAGGGTTCGGGGACAGGAGCAACGGTTGGCCGTCGGCGTCGTGGCCGAGATCAAGGGCCGGCTCCCCGTCGCGGACGTGGTGGGGGAGACGGTTCAGCTGAAGAAGGCGGGCACGACCCTCAAGGGCCTGTGCCCGTTCCACGGCGAGAAGACGGCGAGCTTCGTCGTGACGCCCACCCGTGACACCTGGCACTGCTTCGGCTGCGGCAAGCACGGCGACATCTTCACGTTCGTCATGGAGCGCGATGGTCTCGCGTTCCCCGAGGCGCTCAAGGTCCTGGCCGGGCGCGCCGGCGTGGAGATCGACGAGCGGACCAAGCGCGAGGACGCCCGCAACGCGCGTCTGCGCGAGGTCCTCGGGGCGGCGATCGCCTTCTACCACGCCGTCCTGCTGCACTCGAAGCCAGGCGAGCCGGCGCTGGCGTACCTTCGCGGCCGCGGCTTCACGGACGAGACGATCGAGAAGCACCAGCTGGGCTGGGCCCCCGGCGGCTGGGACACGATGACCCGCCAGCTGGCGTCCAGGCGCCAGGTCGCGCCAGGCGAGCTGCTGGAGGTGGGCCTCGCGAGCCCGCGGCAGCGCGGCGGCGGCGTGTACGACCGGTTCCGGGAGCGCGTCATCTTCCCGATCCGGGACGCCAACGGCCACCCGGTCGGGCTCGGCGGCCGCGTGCTGGGCAAGGAAGGCGTGGGTCCGGACGGCGTGGACCACGGGCCCAAGTACCTCAACTCACCGGCGACCCCGCTGTTCGACAAGAGCCGGACGCTGTACCTCATCGACCGGGCCAAGTCGGCGATCCGCAAGACCGGCCAGGCGGTGATCGTGGAGGGCTACACGGACGCCCTCATGGCGCACCAGGCCGGCTTCGAGAACGTCGTGGCCAGCCTGGGCACGGCGCTCACGCCCCAGCAGGTGGCGCTGCTCACCCGGTACGCCAGGCGGATCGCGCTGGCCTATGACGTGGACGCGGCCGGCGAGAAGGCCGGCACGTTCGGCGCGACGGCGCTCGAGGAGGTCATCCGCCAGCTGGCTCGAGACGACACCGGCGTGGAGCTGGACGACGTCCGCGTCGTCCGCCTGCCCGAGGGCCGGGACCCGGACGAGGTCCTGCGCGACGAGCCGGACCGCTGGCGCGAGGAGGTCCGCACCGCGCGGCCCATCGTGGATCACCTGATCGACGTCCACGCGCGCGCGCACGACCTGCGCACGCCGGGTGGCCAGACCCGGTTCGTGGACGCGGTCCTGCCGATCATCCGCAACCTCCCGAACCCGGTCATGCGCGACGCGTATCTCGGGCAGGTGCACCGGGTCTCCGGGGTGGAGGAGCGGACGCTGCTGGAAGCGATGCACCGGCGATCCGACCGCGACGGCGACGGGCGCGACGGTCGTGGCGGTCACCGCGACGGTCGCGGCGGCCACGACGGCCGGGACCGGTTCACCGCGGGGGCCGTCACCGGCGCCCCGGACGCCCTGCCGGTCACCGAGATCCTGCGGGGCGTCTCCCGCACCGAGCAGGAGCTGCTGCGCCTCGTGCTGCTGGTGCCGGAGGTGCACGACGTGGTCCTCGACGGGCTGGGCCCGGATCGCCTGCCGTCCCAGGTCGCCCGCGAGCTGTACCGGGCCGTCGTGCTCGCCCGGGCCCGCGACGACCATGGCGTGCGGCCGCCGTACGCCCTGTCGGCCATCCTCGACGGGCTGGACGAGGAGAGCCGGGCCCTCGGCCAGGCGCTGGTCTCGCGCCCGGGCCCGAACCCCCGGCAGCTCGACGACCACGCACTGGCGTACGAGATCGAACGCCTGACCCTCGAGCTCGACGATGCCGAATGGACGGAGCGCAGCGCGTTCAACCGGGATGCCACCGCCGAGGCCGAGCGGGACGGCGAGCGGGAGCTCGTCGAGCGCCTGACCCTCGAACGCCGTCTCCTCAACGAGCAGCGCCGGTCCCTCGACCGGCGTCGCGACCAGACCCGACTTCTCGCCCGCGCGGCCGTCGCAACGGGCTGACCGAATCACCGCCCGCCCGCCCGGATCCGGAGGAAACCGCCGACATGGCAGATCCCCTTGACAAGCAGCTCGTGGAGGCCGTGCTCGCCTCGCGGCCCCGCCGCACCCGCCGGGAGCTGGAGGAGGCGAAGCTGGCCTCGATGCGGCCCCCGCGGGCCGGGGTCGCGCCGGTCAGCGAGGACGCGGAGCCGGACCCGGACGACGACGATGTGGATCTCGATCTGGGCGTCGTGGACGAGGACATCGAGCCGGGTCCCGCGGAGCTGAGCATCGAGGTCATCGAGGAGGCCGCGGTCGAGGGCGTGCCCGTGCTCAACGGGGACGCGCCCGAGAAGCTCACCGCGGCCGAGGTGGAGGAGCCGACGGCCGAGGAGCTCGAGGCACTGTCCGCGGACATGATCGGGATCGATGACCCGGTCCGGATGTACCTCAAGGAGATCGGCAAGGTCGCCCTCCTCACCGCCGAGGAGGAGGTCGTCCTGGCCAAGGCGATCGAGCTGGGGGAGCAGATCATCGTCGAACCGTGGAAGGCGGTCCTCTCACTCCACGAATGGACGCTCCACGACACTGAGCGCAAGACGAGGACGACGAAGCCGCAGCACCGGCTGCCGTTCGGGCCCGAGACGCACAAGATGGTGGCCGACGCGCTCGCCTGGGAGTCGAATGCGGAGCTGCTGGTCCCGACCATCGACTTCCACCTCGTCAAGGCCGGTCGCGACGCCCAGTCCGAGGGGACGCAGGCATTGCTCAAGGAGGCCAAGCGGCTGGTCGCCGCCCATAACGAACGACTCGACCCGGCCGCCTTCCAGGTTCTGCTCGACTGGGCCTACCTCGCGGTCCACAACGGCGACCTTGACTCCCGGGACAATCCCGGGCTCCGTGCGATCTACGACTGGACCCGGGAGACGGTCGCGTTCCCGGCGCTCCAGCGCTGGATCGAAGCGGGCAACGACTCGGACCTGCTGCGCCGGATGGGCTTCGATCCCGAGGTCCCGCCCCAGACCAAGATGCGGGACCGCCGGGGCGAGGTCGTCCGCATCGGGCGCGACGCGCGCGAGCAGCTGACCTCCGCCAACCTTCGGCTCGTGGTCTCGATCGCCAAGAAGTACATCGGGCGCGGGATGTCCTTCCTGGACCTGATCCAGGAGGGCAACATCGGCCTCATCCGGGCGGTCGAGAAGTTCGACTTCGAGAAGGGCTTCAAGTTCTCGACCTACGCCACCTGGTGGATCCGGCAGGCAATCACGCGGGCGATCGCCGACCAGGCGCGCACGATCCGCATCCCGGTCCACATGGTGGAGACGATCAACCGCCTGATCCGCGTCTCCCGCCAGCTGCTCCAGGAGCTGGGCCGCGAGCCGACGGTCGAGGAGATCGCCGAGGCGATGTCCAAGGGCCAGGAGGTCGTGGTCACCCCGGAGAAGGTCCGCGAGATCATCAAGGTCTCGCAGGAGCCGGTCTCGCTGGAGACGCCGATCGGCGAAGAGGAGGACTCCCACCTCGGCGACTTCATCGAGGACCGGGGCGCGCTGGCCCCGGCCGAGGCCGCCTCCCACCAGCTGCTCAAGGAGCAGGTCGAGGCCGTCCTCGACTCGCTGACCGGCCGCGAGCGACGCGTGCTCCAGCTCCGGTTCGGGCTCGAGGACGGCCGCGCGCGCACCCTCGAGGAGGTCGGCAAGGAGTTCAACGTCACCCGCGAGCGGATCCGCCAGATCGAGGCCAAGGCGCTCCGCAAGCTCCGCCACCCGTCGCGCAGCCGGAAGCTCAAGGACTACCTGGAGTAGCGCGAGGCCCGTCCGGGCCCGCCAGCGCCGGCCCGGTCCCGCCGGGTCCCGCCCGCGCCCACCTCGCGGTCGTTCCGGTCAAGCGGAACCATCGCACGAACCCGGCCGCCCGATCGTCCGCCGCGGCCCGCCCGCCGCCCGCGCCCGCCCGCCCGCGCCCACCTCGCGGTCGTTCCGGTCAAGCGGAACCATCGCACGAACCCGGCCCGCCCGGTCGTCCGCCCCGGTGGACCGGTCCCGCCCGCGCCCGCGCCCGCCCGCCCGCGCCCACCTCGCGGTCGTTCCGGTCAAGCGGAACCATCGCACGAACCCGGCCCGCCCGATTGCGCGCTCCTGGCCCCCGGGCGCTGCGTACCACGCGGGGACCGACCCTTGACGGGCGGGCCAGCGATCATTCAGGACGCCGGATCGCGTCTCTCGCTGGAAGTGCCGCCGGTGGTTCCTCCAGCCCGATCTCCGTGCCGGCGAGCCAGGCCGTGATCCGGCCGTGCGAACGCGGATCGAGCGTGTAGATGCTGCCCCGCCGGTCGTGGCGCGAGGGGATGGCGCGGATGAGGCCCGCTTCGCGCAGGAGGCGCAGCTGGCGGCTGGTTGCGGGACGACTGAGCCCGATGGCCATCGCGATCGCCGACGGGCGCAGGGGCCGCACCGCGAGCACGGCGACGATACGCCGCCGAGTCTCGTCGGCAAGCAGCGCGATCCCGGACCCATTGCGCTTCGGCATCGACACCCATCCTGCCGCGTGACGCTTTACCGCGGGTTATCAGGGCCCGCCGGGCGCGCCGCCTCGCCCGACGCCGTCGGACGCGCTCCCACCTGTAGTTCCGCTTGCGGTGAAGCACCCCGCGGGGCATGCGATGGGCGACCGCCGGCCAGGGCGGCCCGCCGGGCGCGCCGCCTCGCGCGGCCGCCACCGGCGCCGGCGGGGCATGCGATGGGCGACGGTCGGGCCGCTCTCGCAGTACGTCGGCGGAGGTTGGGCGGCCTCCGGTGCGGTCCGGAGGAGATGGCCCATGACCATTGGCCGGCCATGGCCCGAACCCTTGGCCGATCCTCCGGACGGGACCAGCAGGCGACGCTCTGGAGGCACGCCGAGATCCCCGTGCGCGTTGCCCGAACCGGTCGGAGTCTGATGCGTCGAACCAGCCTGCAGTCCGTGCTCGCGCTGCTGCTCGCCTTCCTGCTCGTGGCCCCCGTCACATCCGCGACCGCGGGCGGCGCGGTCGAGGAGACGATGACCGGCGTCCTTGAGGCGGTCCACGTCGACGCATTCGCGAGTCGCAGCGCGCACGAGGAGTACGTTCTCCGGACCTCGCGGGGGATCACGGCGCTCGCGTTCGCCGACAGCGGACCGATCGGCCTCGGCGGGGCCACGGTCACGGTCACGGGTACCCGGGTGGGCAAGGGCCTCCACGTAGCGTCGTCGAAGCCCGGCCGCGACCTCCGCGTCCTGGGCGTGCCGCCGGCGCGGGACCTGGGTGCGGAGACGGTCAACGTCGCCGCGCTCGATGGCGCCGGCACCACCACGGGTACGGTCGCGCCCTTGATCACAACCGCCGCCTCCACGGTCGCCAAGAGCTTCGCGGTCGTCATGATCAACTTCGCGGACCTCAGGACCCAGCCCTGGTCGACGTCCACGGTCCAGGCCGCGCTCACCAGCAGCACCGGCAGCCTGAAAGCCTTCTACGAGGAGGAGTCGAAGGGCCGGCTGACGCTGGGCGGCTCGGTGTTCGGCTGGTACACGATCGACGCCCCCACCACCGGGTGCGACTGGCGGACCTGGCACACCCTCGGCTACAACGCGGCGGCCGCGGCGGGCGTGAACCTCGCCAGCTACACGAACGTGATGTTCGTCTGGCCGTACACGTCGCAGTGCGGGTTCGCGGGTGTCGGTTACGTGCCGGGCGCGTACACGTATCTCAACGGCACGATCGACGTCCACGTCATGACCCACGAGGTCGGCCACAACTTCGGCCTCGGCCACGCCAACGCGTACAGCTGCACGAGCAACGGCGTGCGGGTGACGATCTCCGCCTCGTGCACCGAGCAGGTGTATGCCGACCCGTTCTCCACGATGGGCAACAACGCCGCGCGCCACAACCAGGGCTCGCAGCTGGGCGAGCTGGGCTGGCTCGGTGACGGCGAGGTGGTTGTGGGGTCGCCCGGCAACACGTACACGATCTCGCCCTACTTCGGGGCCGGCGGCGTCAAGCTCGTCCGCATCCCGCGGGGCGACGGCACTTTCTTCGACCTCGACTTCCGCACGACGTACGGCGCATTCGACGACTTCGCCGCCGGCTCGCCGGTGGTCATTGGCGTGACCATCCGCATCGGGCGCGGCACGGCCTCTCCCACGCGCTTGCCACTGCCGACGGACCTGCTGGACGCGACGCCCGCGACGGCGGACCTGCGGGACGCGCCGCTGCTCGTCGGCCGGACGATCACGGACCCGGTCTCGACGATCTCGTTCACGACGACCGCCGTGACCTCCGCCGGCGTCACGGTCCGGGTCGGCGAGGGCCTGGCCCCGTCCGCCCCGGGCTCGCTCACCGCGACGCCCGCCGCGCTCCCGTCCGTCGAGCTGGCATGGGCGGCCGCGACGGACAACGTGGTGGTCACCGGCTACCGGATCAGCCGCGACGGGACGGTCGTGGCGGCGGCTGCCGGGACGGCACGCCTCTGGACGGATGCCGCCGTCAGCCCGGGGGCCACGTACACCTACGGTGTGGCCGCACTGGACGGCTCGGGCAACGTTGGTCCGGCACGCTCCGCCAGCGCGACTATCCCGGGCGGCCCCGATCCCAGTCCATCGCCCAGCCCGACTCCCGCGCCGAGCCCCAAGCCTACGGCGAGCCCGGGCCCGGCAGCCGCGCCCACGCCCGACGTGCAGGCGCCCACGCTGCCGACGCCGCTCGGCGCATTGCCGGCGATCACGACCGTGACCCTGACCTGGGGCGCGGCCACCGACAACACCGGGGTGGCCGGCTACCGCATCAGCCGGAACGGCGTTGCGACAGCGACCGCAGCCGGCACCTCGTGGACCGATGCGGGGCGGGCGCCCCTGACCTGGTACACGTACCGGGTCCAGGCGGTCGACGCGGCAGGCAACACCGGCCCCGCGTCGCAGATCTCGGTCAGGACGAAGGCGGACACGATCCGGCCCACCACGCCGACCAACTTCAGAAGGCTGAAGCGCTCCGGCGCCTACGTCACGTTCGCCTGGAGCGCGGCCAGGGACAACGTGCGGGTCGCCAGGTACCTGGTGTTCCGGGTCGGCCGGTCGACGCCGATCCTGTCCACGACCCGGACCTCGGCGCGGTTCTGGACCCGGTCCGGGGCGTACTACTACGTGCGCGCGGTGGACGCGGCCGGAAACCGGAGCCCGACGTCACGGGCCGTGCGCGGGCGCTGAGTGCTCCGGCCCCGCGCGCAGGGCGCGCGGGGCCGGTTCCGACGATCCGGGCTAGATTCCCGGCATGCCCCCGCAGGCCTACGCCCTCGTCACGTTGTTCGCCCTGTGCTCCGTCGCCCTCGGCTGGCTGGCCGTGAAGCTCGCCACGCGCGCCGGCGGACCGGCCGTCCGGATGGCCTACGCGCTGCCCATCGCGGCCGCGTTTCTCGCGTTCTACCTGATCGGGCACAGGCTGGGCCTTGCGGTGGGACCGGAGCTCCCGCTGCTCGGGTTCCGGGTGGCGCTGTTCGGGGACCTCGCCATCGGCTTCGCGGCCGCGATGGTCGTCGCGCTGGCGCAGGCCGGCGCCCGGCGCCTCGACCGAAGCGCCTGAGCCTCGACGCGGTCAGCGCCGGAGGGACCCGGGCACCTCTCCCGGCTCGTCGCCAGTCGCCACCGGCATCCCGGCGCGTGACCAGTCGCTGTACGACCCGGGATAGAGCAGGGGATCGGGCAGCCCCGCGATCCGCATCGCCAGCGCCGTATGGCACGCCGTCACGCCGCTGCCGCAGGAGGTGACGACCTGCCCCTCGATGCCCGCGAACCGGGTCCGCATCGCCGCGGGCTCCAGGAACCGCCCGTCCGGCCCGAGGCTGCCGTCGCCCGGCAGGCTGCGTGCCGTCGGGATGTGGCCGGGCACGGGATCGACCGGCTCGACGTCACCGCGGTAGCGTTCCGACGCCCGCGCGTCGAGCACGGTGACCTCGCCCAGCCGCCGGACCAGGCCGTCCCGGTCGATCGTCCGCGTCCAGCGTTCCCGGAGGCGCAGCCGCCCGGGCCGGAGCGAGGGCACGTCCCGTGTGACCGGTCCGCCGATGGCCGTCCAGGCCTGAATCCCGCCGTCCAGCACCCGCACGCGGGGGTGGCCGAGGTCGTCCAGCATCCACCACAGCCGGGCCGCGATCGTCCCGCCCGCATCGTCGTAGACGACGATGTCGCTCGCGTCGTCGAACCCCAGCGCCTCCATCCGGCGCCGGAACACCGCCGGGTCGGGGAGGGGATGGCGGCCCGGCCCATCGGCTGCCCTCAGGTCCGTGTCCAGGTCCACGAACACCGCGCCCGGCAGGTGCGCGTCGGCGTAGTCGCGGCGCCCCTTGTCCGGGTCGGCCAGCCACCAGCGGACGTCGGCGAGGCGGAGGGCAGGGTCGCCGAGTCGGGGAAGCAGGGCCTCGGGGGAGATCAGGCTCATCGCGGGAGTGTAGGCGGAAGGCGCCAATTGCCGTCGGGTCCCGTGGGCGTGTCGGCCCCGACCCCTGCTATCCTCTGCCGCGGCGCCGCGATGGCGCTCCCGGTGGCCCGGGCGATGCGCCCTCGGCCACCTTCGCTCCGGCGTAGCTCAGTGGTAGAGCGGGTGACTGTTAATCACTTGGTCGTAGGTTCGAATCCTACCGCCGGAGCCACTTGCGCGAATGTTTCGGAGTACGTAATATCTGCGCATGTCATGGCAGAGCCTGCTCGCCACGGCCGCCGTTCAGCGCGGCTACTTCACGACCGCCCAGGCGGCCGACCACGGCATCAGCCGACGGGCGCTCACGTGGCGTGCCGGGCACGGATCGGCCGAGCGAATCGAGTACGGGCTGTACCGCCTCCCGCACTGGCCGATCGACCCGAACGACGACCTCTACGCGCTCCAAACGCGAGCGCCATTCGGGACGTTCAGCCACGAGACGGCGCTGAGTCTCCTCGGGCTGTCCGACATCATCCCCGCGATCATCCACTTCACGATCCCAGAAACATCGCGTCTGCGCTCCCGACCTGGCATCCGGCTCCACCGCTCTCGCCACCAGGCCGGGACCGACCGGATCCTCCGTGACGGGCTGTGGGTCAGCACGGCCCGACGCGCGCTGATCGAGTTGGCCCGCGTCGGGGCTGATCCGGATCAACTGGTCGCCGCCGCCCGGGATGCCAGGGAGCGGGCGATACTGACGTCAGACGACCTGCGCGAACTCAGCAACCACCCACCCTTCCGGCACGCCGGGCTATGAGACCCGGTTCCGGCGCATCACCCGCTGGTGGTCGGGCGAGCCTGCTCGTGCGCATCACCACTGGTTCACGGCCCGCAGGTATGCTGGCTTGACGGATCCACTTCGTCGTCGCGATCGACCGGCTCTTGGCGCGGCTCCCCGTCGCCGCGCCGCTTGGGTCGCGTCGGCGTCAAGTGTTACCTGATCAAGGAGCGTCTGGAATCGGCCGTCCTGCTCCTCGATCTCGCCGACGATCCAGGCGAGATAGGCGACGAACTCGGCGGGCAGGTCCACGGCACTCACGAGCTGTCGGCTGCGCTCGAACGGGGTCGCCCAGCCCCGCAGCCGCGCCGCCGACGGAACTCCCCTCGCCGGATCGCGGCCGATCCAGAAGCGACATGCCTCGGTCAGCTCGAAGAGGGTCGCCCGGAACGTCTGCGCGATTGCCTGTCGCTCCTCCTCGACGTGGCGGCTTACGCGGACAAGCAACAGCCCGAGCGCGACGGTGAGTGATATCGATGCAGCGGCGACCGCGAGTGCGGCGGCGGTCACGTTCCCC
Source organism: uncultured Chloroflexia bacterium (assembly GCA_963703575.1). Classification (GTDB taxonomy): domain Bacteria; phylum Chloroflexota; class Limnocylindria; order Limnocylindrales; family CSP1-4; genus CAIXZV01. The sequence continues at coordinate 294,443 of CAVPEU010000019.1, read as the reverse complement.
ACGATCGTCCCGAGCAGCAGGCCGATGACCCCGAGGAGCGCCGCGACGACCACGATGGCCGGAGGCAGCAGGCCGTGCTGGACGAGGACGGCCCAGAGCCCGAGGCCATTGACCGCGCGACGAAGCCAGCGGATCGCGTGCTCACGGTCCATCACCCCGACCCCGGGCCCGCCGGGCGCAGCGCAACCGAAAGCCGGTCGAGCAGGATTCCCACGTCCGCGAGGAGCTGGCGCAACTCGCCCTCGGGCGCCGGCGGGGCGTCGCCGTAGAGGGTCTCGTTCCGGAACCGGCGGGCCGCGTGGAGCCGCCGGAGGAGCGGTCGGGCCGCCGGGCCAAGGAGCGCTCCCGCGCCCTCGATCGCCGCCCGGTGGTGGCCTGGTTGGCTCGTCACCCGGTGGCCGGCAAGGACGAGCAGGCCGGCGCAGGCCCGATAGCCCACCTCGCACGCGACGGCCATCGCCCGGTCGCGATCGAGCCGGGCGAGGCGTCCCCCTTCGGCACTTGCTGACGGCCGCCAGGCGTCTCGGACTGACGCTCGGTGAAGCGGAGGCGGCACAGGCCGAATACGGGAAGGTCCTCGGCGAGGTCAGTGAGCTGCGGCGACAGATCGAACGGATGCGCGTGGGGGCTTCCTCCAAACGATCGCTGACCCGCGCGCACCGCGCCGCTTCGCAGGTTCGTCGATCCGGACGATCTCCTCCGATGCGCTGTGGCCGCTGGTCGCCGACTCATGGCCTTGTTTCATCGCGGTGGCGACGGGCTGATTCACGCGCTGACCGCGAGGATGGCGAACAAAACCTCAGCCAAGTCCAGGCCTGAAGAGCAGACCCAGCATCACCGCCTCGACAGTGAGGATCGCTCCAGCGCCCAGAACCGGAATGCGCGCCCAACGTCGCTCGGCAGGAAGCCGTCGACCCAGAGCAAAGCCGAGCCCCATCAGTGCCGGTCCAAACACGATGGCGCTCGCGGGCACCACAAAGCCAGCGGCGATGCCGACGATGGCGAACGTCGTCGCGATCCACGGAGCGGTGCAATAAGGGGAGGCGGCGGCCGCACCGGGGTCGTCCGTTCCGCCGACAAAGCCCTCACTCGCCCTTCTGGCCAGCAACTCGATCCTTCCGTGGACACCGAGCTTCTCGTAGATGTGCGTCAGGTGACTGCGGATCGTCGCCTCGCTGAGAACCAGCTTATCCGCGATCGCCTGCGTGGAGAGCCCATCGAGCACCAGGTCGAAGACCCGCCGCTCTGCCGGCGACAAGCGCTCAAGCGCGATCGATGACTCACCGGCGAGCCGCGTTGGCCCATCCGCTTCGTGCTTTGGGGCCATCGGTTGACTTCGTCCTCTCCCTCGAAACCGGAGATCAGGTCCGCGTGGCCATTTCCATCGGTTCCGATGATAGGCATTCAGCGGTTGCTCGGTCGACCGCTCGCAAGTCCGGGGTCACGCTCGTCGAGGCAGGGTGGCTGTCGGGAGGCGTGGGAAGCGCCCCCCGGCACCCGAGCGACGCGGAGGGACCGACATGCCTCGTACACAGCACGGCCGCAGGTGGCGGGTCGCCGCAGGGATGCTGATACTCGCATTCACGCTGCTCATCCCGCTCCAGTCCGCGGTGGCGGGAGGCCCGACTGGAGCAGGCCGCATCACGAAGATCGTCGAACAGATGGCCGCGGCCGACGATCCGTACGCCGCCTTCGCTGCGCTCCCGGAGCGTGACCAGCTCGCGGTGAAGGATTACCTGACGGTGGCAACCAAACGTGGGGCGGCCTCAACCAAGCCAGCTACCGAGCATGGACCCAGGGTGAGTTCAAGCTCTGCCTTACGCCAGACTTCGGCTGTGTCCAGTACAGCTATCCTTGGCTAGACATGACGGCCTGGGCTGATGGGCGAGGTACCGGCAGTGTTGGAGGGTGATGCGCGCCGGGCAGCGGACGATCGCCAGCTCGATCGTCGAGAGTTCGTCGCAGTCGTGGGCGCGGCTGTCGCACTGACCGTGCTTGCTGCCGTGGCCCCAGCCTCCGCCATCGTCAGCGGTCCAGCCATGCTGCTGGCCGGGCTGCTGGGGCTTCGGCGAGCAAAGACCGGCCCTCGGCTACATCTCGTGCTCGTCGCCGCCCTGGGCGCGATGCTGACCTTCGCAGTCCTGGTGGCGGCGCTGTTCCTCGTTCGAATTCGGTAGTGCGCGGGATGTTGGCGGCATGACTGTATGGGCATGAACCCGCTGGTGATGGCCGCGGCTGGCGGCGATGATGGAGTCCGGTCGCCCATCACGACCCTGATCTCGGGGCCGGATGGGCCACGAAGAAGGCCCACAGCTCCTCGGTCGCGTTGAGCGCCTGTGACGGGGGGTCGAGGCCCAGCGCGCGCATGGCGACCCGCGACGCTGGCACCGCGCCGGGCCACTGGTGGCCGGCGCCCGCGACGGTGATGAGCATCACCGCGCGCCCGTCCGCGCACGAAGCGCTCGATCTCCGCACCGTCCCCTCCACGGTTTCGACGGGCGCCGCGCAGGCATCGACCGCCCGCCAGCCGGAGATGACCTCCGGAATCGGTGGGCCATCGATGGTCGCGACCCCGGATCCTGGCTCGCCATCGAAGCGCACCGACTCGTCGGCGAGTCCGTGGATGGCCATTACCGAAGCTGGTTGCGGCGAGGTGCACGCCACCAGCTGAGTGGCCCCCACCGGGCCGACGGCACTGAACAGGTTGGTCTCGCAGGCGAGGCGGTAGGCGAGCATGCCGCCATTCGACATGCCGGTGGCGTAGACGCGTTGCGAATTGATCGGGTACTCGGTGTCAACCGTGCTCACCATCTGGCGGATGAAGTCGACATCATCGACCGCCTCGCGGCCGGAGCGCCCGCAGCAGCCGCCGCCCGCATTCCAGGCCCGATCGATGCCGTCGGGGTAGGCGACCAGAAGGCCCTCCCGATCAGCAACCTCGCTCCAGCCGTAGGCTGCCTCCGCCTGCGTCGCGGATCCCAGCCCGCCGTGCACGACGACCACCAATGGCACCTCACCGCCGAGCGGCAGGCCAGCCGGGACGTGGAGCCGGAAGGAGCGCTCGCGACCGTCGACCTTGACGGTCATGGTGGTCGTCTGGCCGGTCGCCGCGTCGGAGCCGGGCTCTCCGCTGGCAGCCGGCGCCGACGTGCTGCACGCACTGAGCATGATCGCCAGTGTTATGGTGCGGGCCAGCCATCGCGCCGTCGGCCCGGGTGCGTGTGATCGGGAACGGAACCGGGTCATCGGACGTTCCCGCTAGCCGACAGTGGCGGCCGCGACATCCAGGATGCCGGCGTTGCGAAGCAACGCCTGTGCGGCGGTCCGAGAGATTGACACGGTGATGCCCCTCGAGAATTTGCCTCAACGCGATGAGTATCGACCGTACGTCATGAAGATGTGGTCAAGACCACGAAGGCCCAGCGGAGGCAGCTCGTTTGGCTCGGCACGTGCTGCCCGCCGGGCACCGCGCCATGCTCGGTGCCGTGACCGGCGATGATCCGGATGCAGCCGTCACCCGAGGTTCGGCCCACGTCGACCGCGCCGTGCGCGACCTCACCCGGTCCTCGCCCTTGCGTGTGTCCGGGGCGTTGGAGGCGCGAGCTCCCGCGAGATCGATGCCAAGCGGCTGGATCGAGCTGGCGACGAAGACTCCGCTCCGCTCGAGTGCTGTTAGGGTCCTCCGCACAATAAGCTGGTCGGTGCTGTGGACTTGGGGGGTGGAGCTCACCGAGATGGCGTTGCGTGAGATCGCCACGGTGCTGCCTGTGCTGGACGAGCGTCAGCGCCGGGTACTGGCAGGTGCGCAGGCCCGGGCGTTGGGTCGCGGCGGGATCGCGGTCGTGGCCCGGACGGCGCGGCTGAGTCGGACCACGGTGGGTAAGGCGGTCGTCGAGGTCGACGCCGGGGTCGACGCGGCGACGCTGGTCCGCCGCCCGGGGGCGGGACGCAAGAGCCTGGTGGCCAAGGACCCGGACCTGCTGGCGCGTCTGGACGCGCTGGTGGAGCCGACGAGCCGGGGCGACCCGATGTGCCCGTTGCGCTGGACGTCGAAGTCGACCGGGAACCTGGCGGACGCGCTGGTGACGGCGGGTCACCAGGTGAGCCCCGACACGGTCGGTCGGCTGCTGCGGGCGATGGGCTACTCGCTGCAGGCCACGGCCAAGCAGCTCGAGGTCGTCGGGCAGCGGACCAACGGCGGCCGGGAATACCAGCCGAAGGGCCGCCCGGAGCGGGTCGATGTGCACGACTTCCCCGACCCTGCCGTGGGCAAGGCCATCCCCTACGGGGTCTACGACATCGGGGCCAACGAGGGCTTCGTCGTGGTCGGGGCCGACCACGACACGGCTGCCTTCGCGGCGGCGACGATCGGCCGCTGGTGGGACACGCTCGGCAGCGCCACCTATCCGGGGGCGAAGCGGCTGCTGGTCACGGCCGACGCCGGCGGATCGAACGGCTACCGGCTGCGGCTGTGGAAGGTCGAGCTCGGACGGCTCGCCGCCCGCACCGACCTCGCCATCACGGTCTGCCACTTGCCGCCGGGGACCAGCAAGTGGAACAAGATCGAGCATCGGCTCTTCTCAGCCATCACCATGAACTGGCGAGGCCGACCGCTGACCAGCCACGAGGTCGTCGTCAACCTCATCGGCGCCACCACCAACCGCGGGGGACTGAAGGTCCACGCCCACCGCGACACCGGCTCCTACCCGCACGGGATCAAGGTGACCGACGCTGAGCTGGCCGCGGTGCCGGTCACCCCCCACACGTTCCACGGGGACTGGAACTACACCGTCCACCCCGACCCCTTACCCATACCGTAACGACCACGTTATTGTGCGGAGGTTCCTAAGCCTGACAGTCCCTTACGGGCCGGGCGAACTCGACGGGCTCCGCGACGAGTGGGGCTGACGGTCCTCGACGCGGGCGTCGTCATGGCCGCCCTGGACGCGTCGGACGCCCACCACCGTGCCTCGGTCCAGGCGCTCCGCGAGGCGCGGGAGTCGGACGACGCGCTCGTGGTCCCGGCGTCCGCCTATGCGGAGGCACTCGTCGGGCCGAGCCAGCGGGGCGCCGACGTGGTCGCCACGGTCGACGCCTTTCTCGACGCGATGCCGGTCGCCGTCGAGCCTGCCTCGCGGGAGGTCGCCCGTGCGGCCGCGGCCCTCCGGGCCTAGGATCGGCTGCCCCGTCGATCTCAGCGACCACCATGCGAGCGTAGTCCATGTGCTACAATGCCGGTCATGGAGCGAATTGCCATCCGGGAGTTGCGGAACCAGGTGAGCCGGGTGGTGCGGCGGGCGCATGCCGGCGAGCGGCTCATCATCACCGTCGACGGCGTCCCGGCGGCCGAGATCGGGCCGGTCAGCTCGGCGGGGCGGGCCGTTAGCCTCGACGAGCTGATCGCGACCGGTGGCGTGGTCGCCCCCCGACTCCGGACGCTGCCGAGTCTCCCGAAGCCCGTGCCCGCGCCGTCGGGCGGATCGAGCGTGGACGTCCTCGCCGAGCTGCGCGAGCGCTGATGCTGTTCCTCGACACCTCGGCGCTCGTCAAGCGGTATGTCGAGGAGGAGGGTTCCCCGTTCGTCGTTCGGCGGATGGGCGAGGATCCCGAGTGGGTCGCATCCGCTGTGGCGCGGACCGAGGCCGAGATCACATTGTGCCGTCTCGGCTTCGATCGCGGCGAGAGCACCGCCGTCTGGCGCGGTCTCCGCGAGGACTGGGAACGCTGTCATGTCGTCCCGATCGACCCCGCCTGCCTCGAGCGGGCATCCGAGCTCGGCTGTCGGTATCAGGTTCGAACGCTCGATGCGCTGCACCTCGCCGCGGCAGACCGCCTACCGCAGCCGCTCGTGATGCTGACCTTCGATCGGCGCCAGGCTGACGCCGCCCGCGCGATGGGCATCGTCGTCGAGGGGGCCTGATCGAGACAAGGAGGAGCTCGCGCTGGCCTGCTTCCGGGCCAAGCAGGAGGAGCTGCTGGCGCGGCTGCTCGCCGAGGAGGCACCGCCCAAGCTCGCCGAGCGGCTGGCGTTCCTGATGCGGCGGCGGGCGAGCCTGGTCCGGGAAGACCCGTTCGTGGACCGCGCCCGATCGGCTCCTGCGCATCCATCGCTGGCTCTTCGAGCGAACCGACGGGCGGGTCGGCCACGGGATCGTCGTGGCCCGTTCTTCGCTCGCGGACGGATGCGGACGGACGCGGACGGACGCGGGCGTCAGGCCGTCTTCCGGACGGCCCCTTCCGGACGGCCCCTTCAGGACGGGCTCTTCGGGGAGAGGTAGTCGGGGGCCGGCGCCTCGATCTCGCGGTCGTCCACGGACCAGGCGATATCGGCGTTGACCGCGACGACTCCCGGGACCATCTCGACCATCGGCCCGATCATGGCCGCCGTCGACCGCCGCTCGACCCGCCCCTGGATCGTGGCGACGCCCTCGGCCACGCTGACCGTGAACTCCGCCGGATCGATCCACATCGCGTGCAGCAGCACGTCGTTGCGGATGGTCTCGGCAAGCTCGTCGTCCGTCCGGACGAACGTCCTGACGATATCGGCGCGGGTCACGATCCCGATCAGGCTGTCGCCCTCGGTCACGGGCAGCCGGTTGATCCGCCCCTCGACCATCATCGTCGCGGCAACGTGGACCGATCGCGATGCATCGATCGTGATTGCGGGGGCGGTCATGGCGTCGCCCGCTGTGCGCGCCTCGGCCTTCGCGATCATCAGCAGTGTCTCCTCGGACTCGCCGAAGATCCGCGCCAGGGGGCGGTGCCGGAACGCGTCCGGGTCCTCCTCCTTCACCAGCAGGTCGCCCTCGGACACGACGCCCAGGACGCGCCCCGCATCGTCGACGACGGGCAGCCCGCTGATGCGGTGCTCGACGAGCAGGCGGGCGACCTCCTTGATCTGCGTCTCGGGCCGGACCGAGATGACGGGCGAGGTCATCACGTCACGGACGGTCTTCATCGGCGGTGATCCTCCGGCTGTCGCGGCGGCTTCGAGCGGGGCCCACGGACAGGGCGCATCGTAACCTGTGGCCCGGCCGGCGTGGTGCCCCTGGGGCGCCGGTCCACGGCGATCGCAGCCAGCCAGGCCACGCCCGCGCCAAGGAACAGCCCGATCGTCCAGGTGAGGTCGCTCAACCGCCCGGGGCGAACAGCAGCAGCGAGCCGATGCCCAGCATCAGCAGGCCCGAGAGCAGCTTCAGGCGGCGGGCCTCGTCCACGGACACCCCGCGCGTCCCGAGGGTCGCCGTGAACACGACCACGATCGCCAGCATCGGAAGGATGTACACGCCGATGTACAGCAGCAGATACCCGTAGTACGCCGCCGAACACCAGGAACACGTTCAGCCAAGCGGCCATGAGCAGGGCCGAGGAACGGCGTCGGGCCGACCCTGCGTCAGGCGGGCGGCACCGGACGTCAGGCGGATGGCGCCGGACGTCAGGCGGGCGGTCCCGCCACCCGGAAGTCCGCCAGGTCCTCGATCACCGTGATCAGCCCGGAGTGATCGAGGTCGCCACGCCCGGCGACCCGCATGGCCACCATCAGCTGTTCGACCTCCGCCGTGGCCGGCAGGACGACGCCCGTCTCGCGGGCGAGGTCGAGCGCGTTCCGGAGGTCCTTGAGGTGGAGGCGCGTCCGGAATCCGGGTTCGAAGTGACCTTCGAGCAGGTTGGTTCTGCGCAGCTCCGCCACCTTCGTCGCGGCGAGGCCGCCCTGGAGGACGTCGAGGATCCGGTCCGGCTCCACCCCGGCCTTCGAGCCCAGCACCAGGGCCTCGGCGAGCGCCTCGATGACCACCGCGACGACCACCTGGTTGCAGACCTTCACCACCTGGCCGGCGCCCGCCGGGCCCACGTGGACGATCGTCGTGCCCAGCGTCCCGAAGATCGGCTGCGCGCGCTGGAAGGCCTCCACCGATCCGCCGACCATGATCGAGAGCGTGCCGGCGATCGCGCCCTTGTCGCCGCCGCTGACCGGCGCGTCGAGCATCTCGGCCCCGGCCGCCACGGCCCGAGCGGCGAGGTCCCTGGCGACGCGAGGCGCGATCGAGCTCATGTCGATCGCCAGCCACCCGGGACGAAGCGCCTCGAACGCGCCGTCGGTCCCCAGGTACGCGTCCTGCACCTCGGGCGAGTCCGGCAGCATCGTGATCAGCACGTCGCACGCCGCCGCGACCTCGCGCGCCGAGGTGGCCGGCGTCGCCCCCTCCGCGGCCAGCTCCGCGACGGCGTCGCGGTTGATGTCGTGCACGACGAGCCCGTAGCCGGCCCGGAGCAGGTTCCGCGCCATGGGCCGTCCCATGATCCCGAGGCCGACGAGACCCAGGCGCGGCAGCGAGGTGGTCATGCGCGTGTCCTCCGGCTGGTTGGTCAACGGTTCGGGCTGGTGCCCGCGACGAGGTCGCGGAAATGGTCGGCGTACGCGAAGTCGGGGGCGGCCGGGTTCGTCGGCGCGTACTCGAGGCCGATGTCCCCGTCGTAGCCGGCCTCGCGGAGGGCGTCCAGGATGAGGTCGAAGGGGAGGGTGCCGGTCCCCGGCTCATGGCGGCCGGGCACGTCCGCCACCTGGACATGCCCGATGTGGCCCGCGGCCTGGCGGACCGCGGCGACGGGATCGGCTCCCGCCCTGGCGATGTGGTACACGTCGAACTGGAGCTGAACGTTCGATTGCGGTACCGCCCCGATCAGCGCAAGGGCGGTCGCAACGTCGGGCAGCAGGTAGCCGGGTGTCTCGGGAAGATTGAGCGGCTCGACGAGCACGGTTGCGCCGACCTGGGCTGCCTCGCGGGCTGCGAATGCGATCGAGTCGCAGAGTACCGCCCACTGGTCGGCCGGCGCGACACCCGGCACGGACTTGCCCGCGAGCGCGTTCAGCTTCGTGCAGCCCAGGCGACCGGCGAGGGCAAGCGCCCGGGGCACGTTCGCCCGGAACTCGGCTGCCCGCCCCGGATCGCCGGCCAGGCCCCGATCACCGGCCGGGAGGTCGCCGCCATCGAAGTTCAGCATGACCACCGAGACGCCGGCCCGGGTGACCGCGTCCACGATCGCGTCCTCGCGCAATCCATCGGCGAGCTCCGCGTGCGGCCACCAGCACTCGACGAGGTCGAAGCCGGCCCGCGAGGCGGCGGCGAACCGATCCAGGAACGGCAGCTGCGGGAAGACGATCGAGACGTTGGCCACAAGGCGCATCATGGAGCTCCTTCACGCGGCGATGGCGCAATGGACGAGGGGTCAGCGGTCGATGATCTCCGGTCCGGTGACGTGCGGGCAGGGAGCGCGTCATCGGCGCCCGGTCGCTACAGGTCGGCGGGCACTCCGAGCCCGATGGGGCACGCCACGCCCGTCGAGGTGTGGCAATCGTACCCGTCCTGGTTCTTCGCGAGGTACTGCTGGTGATGGTCCTCGGCGAAGAAGAACTCCGGGGCCTCGCGGACCTCGGTCGTGATCGCACCGAAGCCGGCCCTCGCCAGCTCGCCCGCGTACAGCTCGCGTGACGCCTGCGCGGCGGCCAGCTGGGCGGGCCCGTGCGCGAACACCGCGGACCGGTACTGCGTCCCCACGTCGTTGCCCTGCCGGAACCCCTGGGTCGGGTCGTGCGACTCCCAGAACACCTTGAGCAGCCGCTCGTAGGACACGACGGACGGGTCGAACACGACGCGCACGGCCTCGGCGTGACCGGTGTGGCCGGTGCAGGCCTCGCGATAGGTCGGGTTCGGCGTCGCACCGCCCTGGTAGCCGACCGCCGTGACCCACACGCCCGGGATCGGCCAGAACTTCTTCTCGGCGCCCCAGAAGCAGCCCATCGCGAAGTCGGCGACCTCGGACCCGTCCGGGTAGGGCGGCGCGAGGCGACGGCCGTTCCCGAAGTGGACGCCGGGGACGACGATCGGCTCATCGCGGCCGGGGAGGACTTGCTCGGGACGCGGCATGGACGGCTGGCGGAACAGGAACTGCATTGGGGGACCTCCGTGTGTCGCGGAGTCTATCGGCCCCCGGTGACGCACCCGTGACGACGCGCCGGCAGACCCCGCCCGCGCCGGCAGACCGCGCCCGCGCCGGCAGACCGCGCCCGCGCCCTCAGGCCCGCCTCCGCCGCCGGCCGACCCGCCTCCGGCTCCGCCCGGCCCCGCGGCCGGCCGCTCCCGAGGTCAGCCGGCGTCGGGCCGGTTGAGTCGCACGGCCGCCACGACCAGGAGGGCGCCCAGGACGATGATGACGACCGGCCACACCACCTGCCAGTCGAGCTTGATGTACTGGTCCACGAGGAACCAGGCCCCGAGCAGGACCAGGACGAGGCCGACGACGATGCCCGCACTGCCCGGCTGCGCCCGGGACGCCGTCCATCGGGGCGGAGCCGGGGTCGCGACGCCCTCCGGCGGGACCGTCCAGCCGGTCTGCGTCGCCTCGCCGGGCATCCCGTCCGCCGTGGTTCCTGCGGGGGTGCCCGGGTCCCAGCCCGGGACGGCCCCGGGTCCGGGCGTGCCCGGCGACCACCCGGGCCAGCCGGCGGCCCCCCGCGTCCGCGGGACCCAGCCGACGGGCGGCAGCGGGATCACGATCATCATCACGAGGTACACGATCACGAACAGCCCGCCGGACATGATCGCGAGCAGGACCCACACGACCCGGACCAGTGACGGATCGACGTTGAGCCACACGGCCAGGCCGCCGGCGACCCCGGCGATCACGCGGTCGGTGGGGGAGCGATACAGGCGATCAGTCACAGCCGTCCTCCGGGTTGAGCGTAATGCTGCCGGCGTTCGCGCTCGTCGACAGGTCGATCTTCGTCGTGGCCGACTCGTACCCCGGACTGGTCCAGTCCTGCCCGTTCCGCGCCAGGCCCCGGTCGGCGAAGTTGTTCGACGACAGTGGGTTGTCCGGGGCGCGCAACCGCAGCCCGACACCGTCGGGGATGCACATCTTCACCGAACCGAGGTTCGCCGACACGCTGCCGGTGAGCGACGCGGCGGGCAGCAACAGGCGCAGCGTGCCGGCGTTGGCGGAGGCGTCCAGCGTCCCCACGGCTGCGGCGCGCGACAGGTCGAGCCGGATCTCGCCCGCATTGACCGAGACGGTCACGGTCGGCACGCGGGCGCCGGCGAGGTCCAGCCCGGCCGACCCGGCGTTCACCGCCACGCTGACGTCCAGCGTCGGGTTGGTCGGCAGCGCGACCAGCCAGCGCTGGCCGCGGCGGATGCTCCCGAAGTCCGGGTGCTCGACCGAGCGCACCGGCTACCTCGACGCGGACACGCTGCGCCGCGCCTGGGAGCTGTGGCCCCTCGTGCTCATCGGCATCGGCCTCGGGCTGATCCTCCAGCGGACGAAGGCCGCCATCGTGGGCGGACTCCTCGTCGCGATCACGCTCGGCGCGATCGGCGGCAGCGGGTTCGCGGCGGGCCTCCGCGGCAGGTTCGCCGGCTGCGGCTTCGGCCCGGGCACGGGCGGCGGCACGCCGTTCGCGACGCGCTCCGGCACGTTCGATCCGACCGGGAGCGTGGAGCTCCGGCCCGACAGAATCCGCTAGCCTTGGCACGGCCCGTCCGCGCCCGATGGTCGGGCAGGAGGACCCCGATGCGCCTGAGTGAATACGTCGCGAGTCCGCGGAGCGGGGCCGCCGTGGTGCCCGGGGTCATGGGGGTCGTGACCCCAGTGCTGGCCGCGCTGGGCGCCGGCGAGGACCCGGAGGGCTGGCTCGCCTGGGGCGAGGAGCCCGGGGCGCGCTGGATGTTCCTCGCACCCACGCCGGCCGGGCTCGTCACCGTCCACGTCCGGGTCAACGTGCCCGGTGAGGGTCCGCGCGCGAGCGCGAAGCTTGGGCGCTGGAGCCGTGTCCAGGTCGGCGAGCTGTCGGTCGAGACGACCCCCGGCGGGCATCGCGTGACATCGTTCCAGGTCGACAACCAGGTCCTCCGCGGCGCCGACGCGGATGCGGACGCGATCGCCGCGTTCGCGATCACCGTGTTCGAGGCGATGGACGGGCGCGCCCCGTCGGCGGCTCACGGCCGGTGACGGGGCGGCGGATCGGGGCCGTGCTGTTCGACCTCGACGGGGTCCTGGTGGACACCGAGCCGTGGTGGGACGAGGTTCGCAGCGCGTTTGCGGCGGCCCACGGGCGCGCCTGGGGCCCCGACGACCAGCACGCGGTCATGGGCGCCAACTCGCGCGGCTGGGCGCGGATCATGCGCGAACGCCTCGACCTCCGCGACATGGACGAGGACGCGATCCAGGCGGCGGTCGTGGACGGCGTGCTGGCCTGCTACCGGGAGCGTGAGCCGCCGCGCGTCCCGGGCGCGCCCGAGGCCCTGCGGCGGATCGCCGCCGCTCGGCCGGTTGCGATCGCGTCCTCCTCGCACCCCGCGGTGATCCGGGCCGCCGTTGACGCCCTGGGCCTGCACGACGTCCTGGGCGCCATCGTGTCCTCGGACGAGGTGGAGCACGGCAAGCCGGCGCCTGATGTCTACCTCCTCGCCGCGCGCCGCCTCCACGCCGACCCGGCGCGCTGCCTGGTGGTCGAGGACTCGCTCAACGGCGTGCGCGCCGGCCGGGCGGCGGGGATGACCGTCGTGCTGGTGCCCAACGCCAGCGTCCCGCCGGCCGGCGATGCCCGCGACCTCGCGGACGTGGTCCTCGACCGGCTGGCGGACCTCGACCCGGACGCGCTCCCGGGCTGACGCGGCCGCCCGGGGGCTCCATACTCCGCGCGTGGTTGCCCCTGTGGCGGTCGGCCCCGTCCACCGGCCGTTCCGCGTCGGTCTCGCCCGGGTGCTGTGCGCCGTCGTCGTGCGGCTGGTCCTGCGCCTGCGCGTCGAGGGCCGCGAGCACCTCGCCACAGGTCCCGCGATCTACTGCAGCAACCACCTCAACTGGTCCGACCCGGTCATTTACCTCGCCGTCCTGCCCGGGCGCCCGAAGCTGGCCATGTTCGGTCCCAGGGAGGCCGACATGACGAAGGGTGGCCGCAACCGGGTGATCACCTGGGCCGGCTTCGGCATCCCGTACCGGCCGGACAGGAACGACCTCATCGAGACGACGCGCCGCGTGCAGCGGGTGCTCGAGGACGGGTGGGTGATGTTCACCTTCGGCGAGGGGCGCATCCACCGGGGCGAGCGGGAGCTGCTGCCCCTGGCCGACGGTCCCGCGTACTTTGCCCTGCGCGCCGGGGTGCCGATCATCCCGCTCGCGATCAACGGCACCAGCTGGCTCGGGTTCCGCCGCGTCGTCCGGGTCCGGGTGGGGGAGCCGATCGTGGCCGAGGGGCGCCCGAGCCGCGAGAACGTGGAGGCGCTGACGGCCCGGACGGCGGCCGCGCTGCGCGCCATGGTCGCAGACTTCCCGGAGCGGACCGAGCCCGGACCCTTCGGCCGCTGGCTCACCGAGCTGTTCAACGACTGGCCGGAGGGCGCGCGACCGGCGCTGGGCGAGGGCGATGGCGCCGGGACGGAGGAACGGGCCGCGGGCTGACGTCCGGTTGTGGCATCCTGCTGGGGATCAGCATCGCCAGGAGAACCCGTGGGAGCCACCGGCCTCTCAGCCGACACCAGTGAGTACCGCGCCCGGCTCGCGGACCAGTCCGACGCCCAGATCGACTCGTGGGCCTCGGAGCTCATGCGGGACATCGCGATCCGCCGCGGGGTCCTGCGCGTGGTGGAGGACTTCCGGCGGGCGGCGAAACTGACCGAGCGTGAATTCGAACGCGTGTTCGCTTCCGGCGGCGGCCCGCCGGCGACGCTCGGCCACGACGCCGAAGGTCGCCTGATGGTCCCCGCGACCGCGCTCTGGGCGTTGGTGCCGGGGATTCGATCGCAGGTCGCCGACGGCCGCCAGCGGTTGATCGACTATCTCGTCGCCAACTTCGACGAGCTCGTCTACGTCTGACGAGCCGGCGCTCGCGCCCGGCGCTGCCGAGGTCGCGCCCGCCTCGCCGTCCGTCCAGGCGCTCGCGCCCGGCGCTGCCGAGGTCGCGACGGCCCCGCCGACCATCCGGGTCCCGGTCCGCCTGCCGGGCGCGATCCGGCTCGTCCATCCGTTTCCCTCGCTGCTCGACGGGTCGGTCGTGGGGCTCATCGCGCTGGTGGCCGGTGCGCCCGCGGGGGTCGCGGCGGCGCTGGGGCTCTCGATGACCCTGCTCCAGTTCTCGATCGGGGCCTTCAACGACGTCGTGGACGCGCCCCGCGACGCCGGGCGCAAGCCGGGCAAGCCGATCCCGGCCGGCCTGGTCACGCCGACGGCCGCCCGGGCGATCGCAGCCGCCAGTGCGGCGGGCGGCCTGCTGCTCGCCGCCGTCGGCGGGCCCGTGCTGGTCGGGCTGGCCGTGGTGGGGCTGGCGATCGGCGCCGTGTACGACGTCCGGGTGAAGGGGACGACCCTGTCTTGGCTGCCGCTCGCCGTCGGGATCCCGCTGCTGCCGGTCTACGGGTGGTTCGGCGCGACGGGGACGTTGCCCGGCGTGTTCGTGGTCCTCGTGCCGGCGGCCGCCAACGCCGCGGCCGCGCTGGCGATCGCGAATGCGCTCGTGGACGTGGAACGGGACGAGGATGCCGGTGCCGGATCGATCGCCACCGCGCTCGGACCGCGGCCGGCCGCGGCACTCGTCCTCGGGCTGCAGGTCGTGGTTGCCGCCCTGACCGTCGGGACGGGTGCCGTGCTCGGAGCGCCGACGGGGTGGCTGGCGGCCGTCATCGTCGCGGCCGGCGTGCCGGTCGGCGGAGCGCTGGTGGGGTTGCTCGCGGCCCGGCGCGATGGCACCGTGCTGCGTGAGCTGGCCTGGGAGAGCCAGGCGGTGGGCACCGGTCTGCTCGCCGTCGCCTGGCTCGGCGCCGTCAGTGCCGCGGGCGCGGCGGCGGCCGTCTGACCCGTCCGTGGAGGCGTGATCGGACCATCCGGGTACGCTGCCGCGATCGACGGGGGCGGGTGGTGCCTGCGCGCCCACACCCGTCGTCAGGGGTCCGGGGGAACTCACGTACCCCTAACGATCCCGGTCAGCCGCTCGTTACTCTGTACGTCATCACCGTTCCTGATGAGGTTGGATTGCCGCTCATGACCCAGTTCATCCGCCGCTTCCGTGGCTTCGGCGTCGCTGCCGTCGTCCTCGCCCTCTCCGCCGGTGCCGTGTTCGCCAGCTCTGCCGGCCTGCCGATCCACCTGGCGTCCGCTCCCCAGACGGCAGACGAATCCAGCGAGCCGAGCGAGGCCCCCGAGAGCCAGGAGCCGAGCGAGTCCCCGAAGGCGAGCGAGTCCAAGGAGCCGAGCGAGTCCAAGGAGCCGAGCGAGTCCCCGGAGGACAGCGAGGCCCCGGAGGCGTCGGACACCCACGGCGCGCTGGTGTCGACGGCCGCCCGGATGGACACGCCGGCGGGCTTCGCGAACCACGGCGCGTTCGTGTCGTGCGTCGCCCACATGAAGGACGCCACGCTCGCGACGATCGATTGGACGACCGTGACGCCGGAGAGCTGCGACGCAACCACCGCCACGCCCCCGACGCGACCCAGGCCCCTGACGGCAAGACCAAGGCCGATGCCGGCAAGGCCAAGGGTGCCGCCGGTCGCGCCCGCGGCGCCGCGCACCGCGCCGCCGCCCAGGCGAATCGCTGACACCGCGGCCCCGCAGCGGGGCCACCCCGGCGAATCACGAAGCCGGCGCTGATGGCGCCGGCTTCGACGTCCCGGTCGGAAAGGGGACACAACAGCCCCGGCGCGGGCGCGCCCGGCTGCCGGCCCCCCCGACGCTCTAGCGGTCCACCTCGCCGCTCCTGATCACGGCGATCGCGTTCTCCAGGCGGAGCTTGGCGATCGTCAGGTACTTGGCCAGGTTGGAGCGGTCCACGGCGCCGATGGTGCCCAGCACCTCCGGGTTGCGGATGACGTCGAGGAGATCCTCGACCGCCTCGTTGAGCTGGGCCTTCGCGGACACCAGGCTGTCATCACGGATCGCGGCCGCCGCACCCCGGTGGTCGTCCCAGCCCTCCGTGTCATCGGACGGGGTCGCGACCGGGGTGTCTGCCCCGTCGATCCCGGGATCTGGCTCGCTGGCGGCGCGCGGCCGGCGTCCCTCGATCCGCTCCCGGAGCTTGACCAGGGACAGCTCGTTGCGAGCGACCTGCTCGGCCAGCTTCCGGCGCTTCTTCGGGTCCTCGACCTTCATCAGCTCGTAGGCGTGCGACAGGGTGTCCTTGCGCAAAGACACCAGCTCACGGACCTCGGGCGGGGCATCCGCGAGCCGCAGGCGGTTCTCGAGGTAGCCCTTGTCCTTGCCCAGCTTGTCGGCGAGCTTCCGGATGCTGTACCCGTGGTCGCGGATCATCCGGTCGTACATCGCCGCCTCGTCGAGCGGTGAGATGTCCTCGCGCTGCAGGTTCTCGATGATCGAGATCTCCAGCGCCGTGTCGTCGTCGATGTCCTCCACGAGCGCCGGGATCGTCATGTGGCCGGCGATCCGCGAGGCGCGCCAGCGGCGCTCGCCGGCGATCAGCTGGTATCGCCCGTCGTCCCGTGGTCGCACGAGAATCGGCTGCAGGACGCCGTGTTCGCGGATGGAGGCGGCAAGCTCCTCGAGCGAGGCCTCGTCGAAGGCGAGCCGAGGCTGCTCCGGGTTCGAGTCGACGTGATCGACCTCGATGACCTTGACGCCCGTCGATCGCCGGCCCGCGTCCGGCGAGAGGAGGCTGACGATGGCCGGCGGGAGCTCGCGGTCCTCGGACAGACGGCGAGCGGCGGCGGCGCGGAAATCAGGCCTGGCCAAGTTCGATCACCTCCCGTGCGAGCTCGCGATAGCTCCTGGCGGCCTCCGAGGCGCCCGCGTACGACGTGATGGGGCGCCCGGCCAGCGGCGCCTCGCCCAGCTTCACCGTGTTGCGAATGATGGTGCTGAAGACGTGGTGGTCACCCACGACGCGGAGCTCGTCGAGCATGTCGCGGGCGAGGTTCGTCCGTCCGTCGTAGAAGGTCGGCAGCAGGCCCAGGATCCGGAGGTCGCGGTTGAGCTTCATCCGGATGGCGTTGATCACCTTGACCAGGTTGTTGAGGCCCTTCATCGCGTAGAACTGCGTCTGGACCGGGATGATCACGCTGTCCGCCGCGACCAGCCCGTTGACGGTCAGCAGGCCGAGGTTGGGCGGGCAGTCGATCAGCACGTAGTCGTAGGCGTCGATGTTGTCCCGCATCGCCTCGCGCAGGATCTGCTCGCGACCGAGGGCGGTGAACAGCTCACCCTCGGTGCTGGCGAGGTCGATATGCGCCGGGGCGACATCGATGCCCGCCGTCTCCGTCGCAAGCACGACCTCCGGCAAGGTGGCCCGCCCGTCCGCGAGGACGTCGGCCATCGACTGCTGAACCGTGTTGAGGTTGACGCCGACGCCGGCGGTGAGGTTGGCCTGGGGGTCCATGTCGATGAGCAGGATCCGGCAGCCTTCCTCGGCGAGCGCGCCCGCGAGGTTGATCGTGGTCGTCGTCTTGCCAACGCCGCCCTTCTGGTTGGCGATCGCGATCACGTGCGTCAAGGGCGTCACCTCGAGAACAGGAGCGGCGTCGACGGCGGGTCGGCGGTGGGAGTGGGACGAATGCTACCTCGCGGCCCGCCGTCGCGGCGTTGGGCGTTGTCCACACAATCACCGACTTGTGCACCGTTGTGTGGATATCCGCGGGCCGCGACGCAGGTCGGGCGAACGACGCAATCGCATTTGGTTACGGCGCGTTCACGGGCCGGCAACATGGCTGTGACCCCTGCTGCTGGTCCGACACCACGCGCCGCGCGATGCCGTCCGGCCACCAGGTTCGTCCGCGCCGGGCCCTATCATGGGCGCGGTCCACTGTCTGTGCGCAAAGACAGTCCGCCATGCCGATGAGGGAGCCAGGGACGTGCCCAGCAACGCCGAACGGATCGCCCGCCTCGAGATGATGCGCGCGGAGGCCCTTCAGGGTGGGGGACCGGTGCGCATCGAGCGCCAGCATGCGTGGGGCAAGCTGACGGCCCGCGAGCGCCTTGACCTGTTGCTGGACCCGGGCTCGTTCGTCGAGCTGGATGCGTTCGTGACCCATCGGGCGACAGAGTTCGGCCTGGACCGACAGCACTTCCTGGGCGACGGCGTCGTCACCGGCCACGGCACGATCGATGGCCGGCTCGTGTTCGTGTTCAGCCAGGACTTCACGGTGTTCGGCGGCTCGCTGTCGGAGGCGTATGCCGAGAAGATCTGCAAGGTCATGGACCTGGCGATGAAGGTCGGGGCGCCGGTCATCGGTCTCAACGACTCCGGCGGCGCGCGGATCCAGGAGGGTGTGGCCTCGCTGGGCGGCTACGCGGACATCTTCCTGCGCAACGTCATGGCGTCGGGCGTGATCCCGCAGATCTCCGTGATCCTCGGGCCGTGCGCGGGAGGCGCCGTGTACTCGCCGGCGATGACGGACTTCACGGTCATGGTCGAGGGCACCAGCTACATGTTCGTGACGGGGCCCAACGTCGTGAAGTCCGTGACCCACGAGGAGGTCGACTCCGAGGCGCTGGGCGGTGCCGCGGTCCACACCGGCCGCAGCGGCGTCGCGCACCTGGCGGCCAGGGACGAAGCCGAGGCGCTGGACTACGTGCGGCAGCTGCTGGCGCACATGCCGCAGAACAACCTGGCCGATCCGCCCCTCGTCGCCACGACCGACCCACGCGACCGGATGGATCCGGACCTGGACGCGGTCGTGCCGGACGAGGCGAGCAGGCCCTACGACATGCACGACGTCATCCGGCGCGTCGTGGACGACGGCCGGTTCCTCGAGATCCAGCCCGCGTGGGCGGGCAACATCCTGATCGGGTTCGCGCACCTGGGAGGTCGTCCGGCGGGCATCGTCGCGCAACAGCCGGCGGTGCTCGCGGGCGCGCTGGACATCGATGCGTCGGTCAAGGCCGCTCGTTTCGTCCGCACCTGCGATGCGTTCAACATCCCGCTGGTCACGTTCGTGGACGTGCCCGGGTTCCTGCCCGGCGTCGGGCAGGAGCACAACGGGATCATCAAGCATGGCGCGAAGCTGCTCTACGCCTACTGCGAGGCGACGGTGCCCAAGGTGACGGTCATCACCCGCAAGGCGTACGGCGGCGCCTACGATGTCATGAGCAGCAAGCACGTGCGCGGCGACCTCAACTTCGCCTGGCCGACGGCGGAGATCGCGGTCATGGGCGCCGAGGGCGCGGTGAACATCATCTTCAAAGACGCGATCGCGGGCGCCGAGGACCCGGTCGCGGAGCGCAAGCGCCTCGTGGCCGAGTACGAGGAGGAATTCTCCAACCCGTACATCGCGGCCTCACGGGGCTACATCGACGAGGTCATCATGCCGCGGGAGACCCGGCCGCGCCTCATCCGCGCGCTCGAGATCCTGGCCGACAAGCGAGACACGAATCCGAAGAAGAAGCATGGCAACATCCCGCTCTGATCGACGCCCCGCGTCCTTGCGCAAAGACGCCCGGGTCCGGAGTCGTCGATGACCCGCCAGGAGCCCCCGTTCCGGCGCGTCCTCATCGCCAACCGGGGCGAGATCGCGGTCCGCATCATCCGGGCCTGCCACGAGATGGGCATGGAGGCGGTGGCCGTCTACAGCGACTCGGACACCGACGCCGCGCATGTGCGCCTCGCCGACGCCGCCGTCCGGCTCGGGCCGCCGCCGCCGACCGAGAGCTACCTGCGCATCGATGCGGTCGTCCAGGCGGCGCTCGACACGGGGGCCGAGGCGGTCCACCCGGGGTACGGGTTCCTGGCGGAGCGCGCGGCGTTCGCCCGCGCCGTCGAGGATGCCGGGCTCGCCTTCGTCGGGCCGGCGTCGGGAGCCATCGAGGCGCTGGGCGACAAGCTCAACGCGCGCCGCCTCGCGGCGCTGGTCGACGTGGCGTCGGTGCCCGGCACCCTTGAGCCGGCGCCGGTGGATCGACCGGACGAGGTCGCGGAGATCCTGGCAACCGCGGAGCGGATCGGCTTCCCGCTGCTGGTCAAGGCGGCGGCCGGCGGGGGAGGACGGGGCATGCGCCGCGTGGTTCGCGCGCAGGATCTCCCGGCCGCGCTGGTGTCCGGCTCGCGCGAGGCGGCGTCGGCGTTCGGGGACGGGTCCGTGTACCTGGAGCGCGAGATCCTGCCGGCGCGCCACATCGAGGTGCAGCTGCTGGGGGACGCCCAGGGCCACGTCGTTGCCCTCGGCGAGCGGGACTGCTCGCTCCAGCGCCGTCACCAGAAGCTGGTCGAGGAGGCGCCGGCCCCCGGCCTCGACGAGTCCCAGCGCCGTCACCTGCACGGGCTCGCGGTGCGCCTCGGCCAGGCGGCCGGGCTGCGGAACGCGGCGACCTGCGAGTTTCTCCACGATCCGGAGGGCAACTTCTGGTTCCTCGAGGTCAACACGCGCCTGCAGGTCGAGCACGGCGTCACGGAGCTCGTCGCCGGCGTGGACATCGTCCGGGAGCAGTTCCGGATCGCGGCAGGCGAGCCGCTGTCGCCGGAGGTCCTCCGGGCGGCGGAGCGGGCGGCGACACCGGCCAGCCACGCGATCGAGGTCCGGATCTCCGCGGAGGATCCGTCACTTGCGTTCGCCCCCACGCCCGGCCGCGTCGGGCGCTGGGTGATGGCAGCCGGACCCGGTATCCGGGTGGATACGGGGATCGAGGCCGGCGACCGCGTGCCACCGGAGTACGACAACCTGATCGCGAAGCTGATGGTCCACGCGCACGATCGGGACGCCGCCATCGACCGGCTTGCCAGGGCGCTCGACGAGACGGAGATCGGCGGCATCCAGACGACCCTCCCGTTCCACCGGCTCGTGGCGCACAGTGACGCGTTCCGGCGCGGCGAGCTGTCCACCGGCTGGGTCGACGAGCACTGGGACGGACCGGCGGCCCGTGGGGATGCCGTCCGCAAGGCGTTGCTGGCGGCAGGCCTGGCAGCGATCGATGCGCTCGACGGGGTGCCGACGTTCGTCGCTGCGCCGACGGCCCCGGTCGCCGCGCCACCGGCCCGCACCGGATGGCGGCACGGGGGCCGCGCGAGCGGGGTGGACCGATGGCCGAGCTGACGGCACCGCGACGCCGGGCCGACGCGGACGACGGCCACGACCCGGGCTCCGGCGCGCCCTCCACGCCGCCCGCTCCCGTGTCGCCCGCCGCCCCCGCGCCCGGCGTGTCCGCGGCGCAGGCGGGGACGGCGCCGTCCCCGGAGGCCGCGCCGACCGACGCGCGCGCCGTCCGGGTGCGTCTCGGCCCGACGTCCCGCGTCGGGGAGGAGCCGATCCTGAGCGTCGCGCCCCCGGCAGAGCCGCTCCGGATGACGAACCCCACCGTGGGCAAGGGCCCGCTGGGCGGCGTCGCCGTGGGCGTCGCCCAGCCCGGCGCCACGCCCACCGGCGCCACGCCCACCGGCGTCGCCCTGCCCGCCCCCGCCGCCGCACCCGCCGCCGCACCCGCCCCCGCCGCGCCCCGGCCAGTCGTTGTCCTTGCGCAAAGACAGCCGCTCGTGGACGGCGAGCCGCGCGATGCCGCGCTCCGGTCCGCCGGCCGCGGCCGCCACGTCCTGGACGAAGGCGGGGTGACGACGCGCGTGATCCTCGAGCCGCTCCAGCCGGGGGGCCCGGGCGGGCAGCACCGGGAGGTCCTCGTGGACGGCTTCCGGTTCGACGTCGAGGTGGAACCGGAGCGCATCGCCGCCCTCCGGGAGCGGGCGTCCCGGGGCCGCGCCGCCAGCGCCCACAGCGGGCCGCTCGAGGTCAGGGCGATCATCCCGGGCAAGGTCGTGGCGGTCTCCATCGCGCCCGGCGACCCCGTCACGGCGGGACAGCAGCTGCTGGTCGTCGAGGCGATGAAGATGCAGAACGAGCTTCGGGCGCCCAGGGATGGCACCATCGACCGCGTCGGGGTCGCCCCCGGCGTCAACATCGAGGTGGGCGACCTGCTGGTGGTCATCAGCTAGCGGAGGTCCGGGTGAGCGACGAGGCGAAGGCGCCGGGTCCGGGCACGGCGCCCGGCGGTGTCGGGGTGGGGAAGGGCATGAGCACGGGTCCGGCCCCGGATCCCGGGGTGGAGCGCTGGCGGACGACCACCCGCGCCCGGTCGCTGGCCTCGTCGCCGGAGCGGGCCCCGGCCTTCGCGACCACCTCCGGCATTCCCATCCGGGACGTCTACACCTCTGCCGACACTGCCGGCCTGGACCCCGATCGCGACCTCGGCCTGCCGGGCGAGTACCCGTTCACGCGCGGCGTCCAGGCCACGATGTACCGCTCGCGGTTGTGGACGATGCGCCAGTACGCGGGCTTCGCGACCGCCGCCGAGACCAACGAGCGCTTCCGCTACCTGCTGTCCCAGGGCCAGACCGGGCTCTCGGTCGCGTTCGACCTGCCGACCCAGATGGGCTACGACTCCGACGCCCCGGAGGCCGAGGGCGAGGTGGGCCGGGTCGGGGTCCCCATCTCGTCGCTGGCCGACATGGAGGTGCTGTTCGCCGGCATCCCGCTGGGCGAGGTCAGCACGTCCATGACGATCAACGCCACGGCGCCGATCCTGCTCGCGCTCTACGTCGCCGCGGCCGCGAAGCAGGGGGTTCCTCGGTCTGCCGTTGCGGGCACCACCCAGAACGACATCCTCAAGGAGTACATCGCGCGGGGCACGTGGATCTACCCGCCGCGCCCCTCGATGCGGCTGGTGACCGACCTGTTCGAGTTCGCCTCCCGCGAGCTCCCGAGGTGGAACACGATCAGCATCTCCGGCTATCACATGCGGGAGGCCGGGGCGACCGCCGCCCAGGAGCTGGCGTTCACGCTGGCCGACGGCATCGCCTACGTGGAGGCGGCCTTGTCGCGCGGGCTGGCCGTGGACGAGTTCGCGCCGCGGCTGTCGTTCTTCTTCGCGGCCTGGTCCGAGCTGTTCGAGGAGGTCGCCAAGTTCCGGGCCGCCCGGCGGATGTGGGCCCGGATCATGCGGGACCGCTTCGGCGCCCGGAACCCGAAGTCGTTGATGTGCCGTTTCCACGTCCAGACAGCCGGCTCCTCGCTCACGGCCCAGTCGATCGACAACAACGTCGTCCGGACGACGCTCCAGGCGCTGGCCGCCGTCCTCGGCGGGACCCAGAGCCTCCACACCAACTCGCGCGACGAGGCGCTGGCCCTGCCGACCGCCGAGTCTGCCCGGCTGGCCCTGCGGACCCAGCAGATCATCGCTCACGAGGCGGGCGTCACGGAGACGCCGGATCCGCTCGCGGGGTCGTACTTCGTGGAGTCCCTGACGGACCAGCTGGAAGCGGCGGCCACCGCGTATCTCGAGGAGATCGACGCGATGGGCGGCACCCTGGCGGCCATCGAGGGCGGCTTCCAGCAGCGCCAGATCCAGGAGTCGGCCTACCGGGTCCAGCACGAGATCGAGCGTGGCGAGCGGATCGTGGTCGGGGTCAACAGGTTCCGTGACGAGGAGCCGGGCACGCGGCCGGCGCTCCAGCGGATCGACCCCGAGGGCGAGCGGCGCCTGGTGGCCGGCGTTCGCCGGGTTCGTGCCGAGCGGGACGCGGCCGCCTGGGAGGCTGCGATGCGCCGCCTCGAGGACGAGGCCCGCGGCGAGGCGAACCTGCTGCCGGCCATCATCGAGGCCGTGGCCGCCTATGCGACGGTGGGCGAGATCGCGGACCGCCTGCGGGCGACCTGGGGCGTCCACCGCGAGCTGATCACCGTCTGAGGAAGGAATCCGATGCCGCCCCACGTCCCGGAGCAGATCCAGCGCCTCGGCCGCGTCCACCACGTGGCGGTCGTCGTCAGCGACCTCGACCTGGCGCTCGGCTTCTGGCGGGACAGCCTCGGGCTGCCCGTGGAGCTGGTCCTGCCGATCGAGAGCGACGGCGTGATGATCGCGTTCCTGCCGGTCGGGGAGTCGAAGGTGGAGCTGGTCATGCCGACCGATGAGACGACCGGCGTGGCTCGCTTCCTGGCGAGCCGGGGAGAGGGTTTCCATCACGTCTGCTTCGAGGTCGCGAACCTCGCCGAGACGCTGCTCCGCCTCGAGGTGGACGGGGTCGAGCTCATCGACTCGGCGCCTCGCAAGGGCGCCGAGGGGCCGGTCGCCTTCCTGCACCCGCGGTCCTGCCACGGCGTGCTGGTGGAGCTGATCGAGGCGCCCGGCGGGCCCGCCTGGAGGATCCTCGGCTACCCGAGCGCGTGAGCCACGGGTACGGGGCGACGCGCTCCCGCCGGCCGGGATCGCCGAGGGCCCGGAGTGACCCGCCGTGGCGGCTCGGCGCATCCTGACGTAAGGCGATCGCACCGGATCCGGCAGGACCGCCCCCGCGATCGACGATCGGGCATCGCCCGCGGCCCGGTGCCGGCCCTCAGAAGGCCCAGGCGAACACGATGTCCGGCGCCCCGGCGGCCCGGCGCGCGAACTGGACGATCTGCCCGGCCAGGTCGCGGATCCAGGGCTTCTCCTCGCGCGGCAGGAGCCCCAGCTCGTCCTCGAGCAGCCCGATCCAGCGGCCGGCCAGGGCACCGATCCGGTCGTCGGGGACCTGGGCGACGGTCTCGATCCAGTCGCGATCCACCCGCTCCACGATGCGCTCGGTCATGCCGCCGGCCCCCGCCAGGTCCGTCCGGGCGGCGAGGAAGTCCGTCGGCGCGTCCGAGGCGATCACGGAGCGCACCGCCTCCGAGAACAGGTCGAGCCAGGTCGGATCGAGCCCGCCGCCGAGCGGCAGGTGGGCCACGAACCGGTCCGGGTCGTCGAACGCGGCGACGTCGTCGATCGAGAGTGCCAGGACGATGTCACGGGCGTCGCCGGCGACCAGGTCCATCAGGTTGCCCACGGGCGCCGGCGCACCGGCCCTCCTTCCGGGCGGCGCCGCGGGCGGTCGGGCGGCGCGATCGACCCGGTCCAGGCCCGGGCCGGTCCGGCCGGCTGCGGGCTCATCCGCGGTAGCCGGCCTCGCGGAGCAGCGCCGGCAGCTCCGTCGGAGAACCGGCGACGCGGAAGCCTGCGGCCTCGAGCGCCGTCACCTTGGATGCGGCCGTGCCCCGGCCACCCGAGATGATCGCGCCCGCGTGGCCCATGCGCTTGCCCTCGGGGGCGGTGCGCCCGGCGATGAACGCCACCTTCGGGACGTCCGCCATGTGTTCGGCGGCCCAGGCCGCCGCCTCTTCCTCGGCCGCTCCACCGATCTCGCCGATGAGGACGAGCGCCTCGGTCTCGGGGTCAGCGGAGAACAGCTCGAGGACGTCGAGGAACTGCGTCCCGATCACGGGATCGCCGCCGATACCCACGCAGGTGGACTGCCCGAGCCCCGCGTCGGTCATGGCCTGGACGGCCTCGTAGGTCAGGGTCCCGGACCGCGACACCACGCCCACGCGGCCCTCCAGGTGGATCGAGCCGGGGATGATGCCCACCTTCGCCCGGCCGGGTGACGTGGCGCCCGGGCAGTTCGGGCCGATCAGCCGCGCCCCAGCGCGGCGCACGACCTCGACCACCGGGACCATGTCCAGGGCGGGGATGCCCTCGGTGATGCAGAAGATCGTCGAGATGCCGGCGTCGACGGCCTCGAGGACGGCGTCCGGCGCGCCCGCGGCCGGGACGAAGATGCAGGACGTGTTGGCGCCGGTCTCGCGGACGGCATCGGCGACGGTGTCGAACACCGGGACCCGGCCGTCGAGGGCCAGCTGGCCGCCCCTGCCCGGGGTCATGCCGGCCACGATCCGGGTGCCGTACTCCAGCATCGCCCGGCTGTGGAACTCGCCCTCGCGGCCGGTGATGCCCTGGACGACCAACCGCGTGTCGTTCCCGATGAGGATGCTCATGCCGCCGCTCCCTTCGCCGCGGCCACGGCCCTGGCGGCGGCCTCGTCGAGACTGGCCGCGGTCACGAACCTGGCGGCGCGCAGCAGCTCTGCCGCCTCGTCCGCGTTGGTGCCCACGATGCGCACGACCATGGGCACGTCCCGGGCCTGCTGGGCGCGGGCGTCGATGAGCCCGCGGGCCACCTCGTCGCCGCGAGTGATGCCGCCGAAGATGTTCACCAGGATCGCCTTCACGTTGGGATCGGCGAGGATCAGCCGCATCGCCGCCGCGACCCGGTCCGCCTTCGCGCCGCCCCCGATGTCCAGGAAGTTGGCGGGCTCGCCGCCGGCGCGGTGGACGAGGTCCATGGTCGTCATCGCGAGGCCGGCGCCGTTGACCATGCAGCCGATGTCGCCCTCCAGCTTGATGAACGTCAGGTCGTAGCGCCGGGCCTCGACGTCCGTCGGATCCTCCGCGTCCAGGTCGCGCAGCGCCTCGAGCTGCGGATGGCGGGGGAGGGCCGAGTCGTCGAGGGTGATCTTGGCGTCGAGGCAGACGAGGCGCTCGACGGGGGTGCCGTCCGCGTTGTGCTCGCGGATGACGGCCAGCGGGTTGATCTCCACCAGGTCCGCGTCGTAGGCGAGCATGGTCCGCAGGAGGCCCTTCGCGATCGACGCCGCGGCCTTCCAGTGGGGACCGAACCGGATCTTGAACGCGAGCTCGCGCGCCGCATAGTCCGGCAGGCCGAGCAGCGGGTCCACGTGCTCGTAGACGATGGCGTCCGGGCTGTCCACGGCGACCTGCTCGATCTCGACGCCGCCCTCCGAGGAACCGATGAGCATCAGCCGCCGGGTCGCGCGGTCGAGCACGACCGACAGGTAGTACTCCTTCACGATCTCGGCCGCGGGCCCGACCAGCAGGCGCCGGACCGGGAGGCCCTTGATCTCGAGGGCCAGGATCCGGGCTGCGACATCCTCGGCCTCGTCGGCCGTGGCGGCGAGCTTCACGCCCCCGGCCTTGCCGCGTCCGCCCACCAGGACCTGGGCCTTGATCACGACCTTGCCGGTCGCGTTCGCCGGGTCGGCGAGGAACCGCACCGCCGCGGCGCGCGCCTGCGACGGTGTCCGGGCGACCTCCCACGATGGGACCGGCAGCCCCTGGGCGACGAGCAGCGACTTCGCGTCGGCTTCGTGGATCTTCACGCGACGGGCAAGACCTCCGGCGAACGGGACCTGGGCGAAGGTCGATGATAGCCCGCCCGCCGCCGCGCCCCGGGTCCCGGTGGTCGGCGGAATCGGGGGCCATCCGGTCCCCGATCGTCCGGACATCGGGCGCAATGGCCCATCCACCATGGGCCCCAGGTCCGCCACGAGCCCGGGTCGCCTCGCTAGAATGGCGCGCATGCCCTACCGAGTCACTCTCATCCCCGGCGACGGCATCGGCCCGGAGCTGGCGGAGGCAACACGACGCGTGCTCGACGCCTCGGGCGTCGCCTTCGACTGGGAGGTCCAGGACGCCGGCGAGGGCGTCATCGCGCAATTCGGGACACCCCTCCCGGAGCACGTCCTGGAGTCCATCCGGCGCAACCGGGTCGCGCTCAAGGCCCCGATCACCACCCCAGTCGGCGGCGGCTTCCGGAGCGTCAACGTCGCGCTCCGCCAGGCGCTCGGGCTGTACGCGAACCTGCGCCCGGCCCGCTCCATGAAGGGCGTCGTGACGCGCTACGAGGACGTGGACCTCGTGATCGTGCGCGAGAACACCGAGGACCTCTACGCCGGCATCGAGCACATGGTCGGCAAGGACGCCGCGGAGAGCATCAAGATCATCACCCGCGCGGCGTCGGAGCGGATCGCCCGCTACGCGTTCGAGTACGCGGTCGCCAACGGCCGGCACAAGGTCACGGCCGTCCACAAGGCGAACATCATGAAGCTCTCGGACGGCCTGTTCCTCGAGAGCTGCCGGACCGTGGCGGCCGACTACGACGGCCGGATCGAGTTCGAGGACCGGATCGTCGACAACATGTGCATGCAGCTCGTCCAGAAGCCCGAGCTGTACGATGTGATGGTCCTGCCGAACCTGTACGGCGACATCGTGAGCGACCTGTGTGCCGGCCTGGTCGGCGGGCTGGGCGTCGCGCCCGGCGCCAACATCGGCACCGAGGCCGCCGTGTTCGAGGCGGTCCACGGCTCGGCGCCCAAGTACGCCGGCCTGGACAAGGCGAATCCGACGGCCCTGATCCTGTCGGGCGTCCTCATGCTCCGCCACCTGGGCGAGCAGGCCGCCGCGGAACGCGTCGAGACCGCGCTGCGCGAGGTCGTCGCGGAGGGCAAGCACACCACCTACGACCTCGGCGGCGACGCGGGCACCCGCGCCTTCGCCGACGCGATCATCGAGCGGCTCGGCGCGTCGCCCGCCGCGTCCTGACCACCCGCATGGCCGGGCAAGGCAACAACGGAGGCTCCATGCTCCTGCGGTATCGGGGCAGCGAGGGAATGCTCGCGTGGGCGTTCCACCGGATCTCGGGTGTCGCCATCTGGGCGTTCATCCTGCTGCACGTCCTGGACATCTGGCTGGTGTCCGTGAACCCGTCCCTGTACGACGAGCTGCTCACGGTCTACGCCAGCCCGCTGGGCCGCGTCATGGAGTCGCTCCTCGGGGCGGCGCTCCTGTACCACGCCCTCAACGGCCTGCGGATCATCATCATGGACTTCTGGCCATCGATGACCCGCTACCACAAGCAGCTGTGGTACGCGAACTGGGTCCTGTTCGCGGTCATCGGGCTGCCGATCCTCGTCCAGATCATGGCGCCGGCCTTCGGGCTCGCGACCCCCTTCAGGTTCCAGTGATGGAGACTCGAAGCACCCGTGCCGGCAGCGCCCGGCCGCAGGGCGGCGGCTGGGAGCTCGCCGTCTGGTACCTCATGCGGCTGACCGGGCTCGGCCTGTTCGTCACCGCGCTGGCCCACTACATCATCGTCCACTTCCTGTACGACCCCGCCCAGCAGACGGCGAAGTGGATCACCGACGAGCGGTGGGGGAACGTCGCCTGGCGGACGGCGGACTGGCTGATGCTGACGTTCGTGGTGTTCCACGCGTTCATGGGCCTGCGCACGGTCGTCCAGGACTACACGTCGGGCGGTGTCCGCATGGCGCTGACCATGCTGCTGTACGCCGGAGCGGTCGTCGTGTTCGCCATGGGCACGATCGCCGTCATGACGCTCCAGTTCCCGGTGAAGCCATGATCCTTGAGCATGACGCCCTGATCGTCGGCGCCGGCGGCGCCGGCCTGTGGGCCGCGCTGGAGCTGGCCAAGGCCGGCGTGGACTCCGCGGTCCTGACCAAGCTCTACCCGACCCGCTCCCACACCGGCGCCGCCCAGGGCGGCGTGTGTGCCGCCCTGGGGAACCAGGAGGAGGACCACTGGGAGTGGCACATGTTCGACACGATCAAGGGCGGCGACTACCTCGTGGACCAGGACGCGGCGGAGATCCTGGCCCGCGAGGCGATCGAGACCGTGATCGAGCTCGAGCACATGGGCCTGCCGTTCAACCGGACGCCCGACGGGAGGATCGACCAGCGCCGGTTCGGCGGCCACACCCGCAACTTCGGTGAGAGCGCCGTCAAGCGGGCCTGCTTCGCGGCCGATCGCACCGGCCACATGATCCTCCAGACCCTGTACCAGCAGTGCATCAAGCACGGGGTCAAGTTCTACGACGAGTACCATGTCGTGGACCTCGTGACCGAGGGCGGGGAGCTCGGCGCCGGCGGTCGGGCCGCGGGCGTGGTGGCCTACCGGATCGCGGACGGCAGCCTGGCCGTGATCCGGTCCAAGGCGGTCCTGCTCGCGACCGGCGGCTTCGGGCGCATGTTCCGCGTCACCTCGAACGCCTGGAGCCTCACCGGCGACGGTGTGGCGCTGGCCTACCGCCACGGCGTGCCGATGCAGGACATGGAGTTCTACCAGTTCCATCCGACCGGCATCGTCGGGCTCGGGATCCTGCTGTCCGAGGCCGCTCGCGGCGAGGGGGGGTACCTGATCAACGACGACGGCGAGCGGTTCATGGAGCGCTATGCGCCCAAGCTCATGGAGCTGGCGCCCCGGGACATGGTCAGCCGGGCGATCTACCAGGAGATCCGGGCGGGCCGCGGGATCAAGGGCCAGGACTACGTGTACCTCGACGTCCGCCACCTCGGTCGCAAGGTGATCGAGGAGAAGCTGCCGGACATCACGGACTTCGCCCGTGTCTACCAGGGCGTGGAGCCGCTGACCGAGCCGGTGCCGATCCAGCCGACCGCCCATTACGCGATGGGCGGCATCCCCACCGACCTCGTGACCCGGGTCACCCGCGACGCGGCCAGGACCGTCGTGCCGGGGCTGTACGCCGCCGGCGAGGCCGCCTGCGTGTCCGTCCACGGCGCCAACCGCCTGGGCACCAACTCGCTCGTGGACCTGCTGGTGTTCGGCCGCCGGGCCGGGCGCCAGATGGCGCTGGACGTGAAGGGCGCGACGATGCCCGAGGTGGACGCGTCGGTCGCGGAGCCTGTCCGCGTGGAGATCGAGGCGATCCGCAACCGCGAGGGGGGCGAGCGGGCGGCCGCGATCCGCAAGGACCTCGCGGACGTGATGATGGACGATGTCGGCGTATACCGGGACGAGGCTGGCCTCCTGCGCGCCCAGCAGGCGGTCGGCGAGCTCCGCGGGCGGTACGCCAGCGTCGGCGTCCACGACAAGGGGATGACCTTCAACACGGACCTGCTCGAGGCGCGCGAGCTGGGCTACCTCCTCGACTGCGCCGAGACCACGGTCGCCGCCGCGCTCGCGCGCACGGAGAGCCGGGGCGCGCACAGCCGGGAGGACTTCCCCGAGCGCGACGACGTCAACTTCCTCACCCACTCGCTGGCGACGAAGGCGGACGGTGCGATCAGGCTGGACTACAAGCCGGTCACGATCACGACGTTCCAGCCCAAGCCGCGCGTCTACTGAGCGGGGAGCCGACGATGCAAGTCGAGTTGCGGGTCCTCCGCTACGACCCCGAGCGGGACACCAAGCCGCACGAGGAGTCCTACCAGGTCGAGGCCGCCCCGATGGACCGGGTGCTGGACCTCCTGCACAAGGTCAAGTACGAGCAGGACGGCACGCTCACGTTCCGCCGCTCGTGCGCGCACGGCGTGTGCGGCTCGGACGCGATGCTGATCAACGGCCGCAACCGGCTGGCGTGCAAGATCCGCGTGGACCAGCTGGGCGGCAAGCGGATCACCGTGGCGCCGCTGCCCGGGTTGCCGGTGATGAAGGACCTCGTGGTTGACATGGAGGCCTTCTTCGCGAAGTTCCGGAGCGTCGTGCCGTACCAGGTCAACGAGGGCATGGCCCCGGAGCGGGAGCGCCGCCAGAGCCCGATCGATCGCGCCCGGTTCGACGACACCACGAAGTGCATCCTGTGCGCCGCCTGCACCACGTCGTGCCCGTCGTTCTGGGCGCAGCCGGCCTACGTCGGCCCGGCGGCGATCGTGAACGCCCACCGGTTCATCTTCGACACGCGCGACGAGGCCGCCGAGGAGCGGCTGGAGATCCTGGCCGACAAGGACGGCGTGTGGCGCTGCCGGACGATCTTCAACTGCACCGACGCCTGTCCGCGCGGGATCCACATCACGCAGGCGATCCTCGAGGTGTCCTCGGCGATCGTGGAGCGGCACGCCTGAGCGCCGGCCCCGGCGGACCCGCCGGATCCGCCGTGGCCGGGCCGGACGAGCCGCCGCTCCCGGTCTATCCGCACCTCGTGATCCGGACCGACGGCGCGGCCCGGGGCAACCCCGGGCCGGCGGCTCTCGGCGCCGTGCTCATCGACGGCTCGCGCGCGGACGCGCTCGACCCGGTCGCGCCGCCGGACGCGACGATCTCGGAGGCGCTCGGCCAGCAGACCAACAACGTCGCGGAGTGGACCGGCGTGCTCCGCGCCCTCGATCTCGCCATCCGGCTGGGTGCCGAGCGGGTGGATCTGTTCCTGGACTCCAAGCTGATCGTGGAGCAGCTCCACGGCCGCTGGAAGGTCAAGGATGCGAAGCTGCAGCCGCTGTGGGCGTCGGCCAAGGAGACGCTCGGCGGCTTCCGGCGCTGGTCGGCGACCCACGTGCCGCGGGCGCAGAACTCGGCCGCCGACAGGCTGGCGAACGAGGCCCTGGACCGTGTGGCCGCCGGCGGGCCGGCACGGGTGGCGAAGGCCCGACGGGTGACGCGCGGGGACTGACCGGGACGTGGTCGCGGGGCGCGGTCGCGGGGGTCCGCGCGGGCGAGGCG
This sequence comes from uncultured Chloroflexia bacterium, assembly GCA_963703575.1. Taxonomy (GTDB): domain Bacteria; phylum Chloroflexota; class Limnocylindria; order Limnocylindrales; family CSP1-4; genus CAIXZV01. The sequence goes on along the minus strand of CAVPEU010000019.1, from coordinate 262,404 downwards.
ACCAGCGCCCGCCCTCGGCACCCGGGGGCAGCCGGTCGGGCGCGCGGTGCGGGACCCGCTGGCCTAGAATTGAATCGCCAGCGAGGCGGCCGGATGGTCGCGCGTCGGCCGGGCAACCGGTCGGCGTGAGGAAAGTCCGAGCTCCTCAGCGCAGGGTAGCGGGTAACGCCCGTCCGCCGTGAGGCGAGGACCAGTGCCACAGTGACGATGCCGGCCCTCCGGGGCCGGAGTGAAACGCGGCAAACTCTACCCGGAGCAAGGCCAAATAGGAGGGCGCAACCCCGGTTCGCCGGGGGGAGAGGTGCGCTGCCCAGCCCTCGGGTCGGCTGCAAGAGCCGTCGGGCAACCGGCGGCCCCAGATGGATGACCGTCGCCACGGCTTAGGCCGCGGTACAGAACTCGGCTTACAGGCCGCCCTCGCTGGCGCCTCACCCGATTCCACGCACGAATCAGCCCCGGATGCGGCCTGGCGTCGAGGGGCTGCACTCAGTTCTGCACACGTTTGGGGCCTTCGACGCCCGCCTCGTCAGCGCGCCGACCCTGCGCCCCGCGCCGCACCGACGACGCTCTCCTCGTACGCCGCGAGCAGGTCGAACAGCTCGGTCGCGGCGTACTGGCGGTCGTAGGTCCCCGCGCTCAGCTGGCGGATGACGCCGGCCTCGGCCAGTGCTTTGAGCGCGGCGAGCGTCTGCTGCTGGCTGACGCCGATCGCCGCGCGGGCGGTCGGCGCCGAGAGCACGGGCAGCGCCGGCAGTAGGGCGATGAGCCTGCTCGCGGCCGATCCTGCTCTCGGGCGCCCGGCCCGCTCGCGCCACTCGGCCTGGAGCGAGGACACCTGGTCGGCGAGCTCGATCGAGGCGGCGGCGGCACGCGCGGCGGCGCCCGCGAACGAGGCGATCCAGTCGTCGACGCGGCCCTCCCGGAACGCGACCAGCCCTTCGACGTACGCGGCGGGGCGGGCCGCTAGGACGATGCTGACCGGCGGGACGAACCGGGCGGCGACCCCCCGGCGCCGCAGAACGACGTGGACGAGGGCGCGGCCGACGCGGCCGTTGCCGTCGATGAACGGATGGATGGTCTCGAACTGCGCGTGGGCGACCGCCGCCTGGGGCACTGCGGGCAGGTCGTCCCGGCCCACGAACGCCACGAGGTCCTCGAGCAGCGGCAGGACGAGGTCCTCCGGCGGCGGCACAAAGGCGGCGTCAGACGGGTTGCCGAGCCGGCCCCCGATCCAGTTCTGCTCCTCGCGCACGCGGCCGGGCCGCGCCCGCTCGTCCCCGGCCATGAGCACGGCATGGATGGCCAGCAGGTCGTCCAGCGTCACGGGCGCCTCGCGGTCGCCGATCGCGATCGCCTCCTCCATGGCGGACACGTTGGCGGCGACGATCCTCGCGCTACCCCGAGCAGCCCTGGGGTCGACGAGCGCTCGGGCGAGGTTGAGCGAGGAGACGTCGTAGCCCTCGATCCGGGACGACGCCACGGCCTCCGACCGCAGGAGTAGCGGACCGATGGCCTCGAGACCGCCGACCGAGGCGCGCTCGTTGAGCGCCCGGATCGCCGCCTCAGCGTCCGCCGAGAGGTCGGCGACATCGAAGGGGACGGAGGGGTTGAGCCCAGCGATCTCGTCGGGCACGAATGCCTGGTAGCGGAACGACCGGCGCGCCCGGCGTCCGCCCATCGCTCCAGGGTCTCCCTCCCACGTCCGCTGGACGATTCTCGGCACGCTGCCTCCGGTTGCAACCCTTCAATGTCAACCGAGGAATGAAGGGATATGGGGAGCGTGCGCCCATAAGCCTTCAATGTCAACCGAGGTTCCAAGGGAAGAGAGCAGAGTGTCAATCGCTGAGGACCGCAGGTTCATCGGACACAACACCCCGCTCCTTCGCCTTCTGCAGGATCAGGCGAGTCATCGACATGACCTCGAGCACGTCGACGATGTACTGCCGGAACAGCAGCTTGAGCATCGGGCGCCAGCCGAGGGAGTCAAGCTCCTGGAGCGTCTTGCGCTTCTCCCGGTCGTGCCCGTGGAAGACTTCCGGAACTTGTCAAGCTGCGTATTTCGCTGAATTGGCCATGCCAGTCCGCGCGAAATGGCCACCCTGGATCGGGGTTTTGGCCACCCCCTCGGAGGCCGCGTCAGCGGCCGACGCGGGGCGTCCTCTTCATCCCCTGATCCTCACCTCCTCCCGATGCGTTGCAGGCCCGATGGCCGGGTAGTGTGACACGGCGCGGGTGGCGCGCAGGGAGCGCCGAGGGTTCATGCCCGGGTCTCGGTCCGGCGCAGCGAGGCGCCCGACAGCTCGATCCGGTGGGCACCCGCGAGCAGGCGGTCGCAGATGGCGTCGGCGACCGTCGGTTCGCCCAGCCCCTCGTGCCACAGCGCGACCGGGAGCTGGCTGGTGACGATGGTGGAGCGCAGCCCGGCCCGGTCCTCGATCACCTCCAGCAAGAGCGGCGCCAGGGGTCTTGCCCTTCGACTCGACGAGGCCCCGCTCGAGCGCGATTCCAGCGATCTCGGTGGCGGTCATCTCGACCCCGGTCTTCTGGAGGATGGAGATCGCTGCTCTCAGAAAGGACATTGACGACCTCGTGAGCGTTCGAATCACGTTGCTGGGACAGAAGGAGACCAGGGCGCCATGGCCGCCCTTCACGCGGTAATGACCTGGTAACACACGAGATGGATGTCGTCGCGCCCGACGGCCGGTTCGACGGGGACGCGTGGAGCCCGTAGCCCTTCGCCTTCGACGTACGCCACGATCTGGTCGACCTTCGCCGAGTCCGAGGCATGCGGGCGATCAAGGATCCCCCGAAGAGCTCGACTGACTGTCAAGGGCCACGGAGCTTGGAGCGCCTCGATGACGCGTTCCTGGACGGCGGGCTCGATCATCATCGCTGCGAACAGCAGCGACACTGCATCGCGCTGGGCCTTTGGCACGGCCGCGGCGCGTGTTGCCGGATCCAGCTCGGCCTGGCGATCGGCGAGGATCGCATCGCGGGCGCGATCCCATAGCCCGAACAATCGGGCGCGAACGTCATCCGGCAGATTGCGCGCCGTCGTCTCGGAGCAGCGGGCGAGCCCGAGTAGCGCGAGGCGGTCGGACGACAGATCACTCGCGTCGAAAGGCACAAACCGCCACTCGACGCGAGAGCCAGCCCGGGCCGCGAAGACGACCCCAGGCACCCTATTCGCGCGGAACCCAGACCCGATGCCCCAGGGCAGGGACTTCAGCTCGCCCTCGCGAGCCTGCATAAGCGCCTGACGGAGCTCCTCGCGGAAGACCTCTCCGCTGAACGCGTCCAGCTCGGCTTCCTTCTCGTCGATGAAACCGGCGTCCTCAGCGGCGATCCGCTCGATCTCTGCCCGCGTGTCGTCGAACACCCGCTCCACTGGGTCGTCGCCCGGAATAACGACGGTCTCGACCCCGATCGCGGCGTTCGCCTGGGCGATCTTCCGCCGCAGGTTGGCTTCGAGGTCAAGCAGTCGATCCAGCTCCTGGTCGGGGAAGAACGTGTACAGGTGAACGACGTCGTGCTTCGATCCGATCCGGTCGACGCGGCCGTTCCGCTGGACGAGGCGCATCGGGTTCCAGGGCAGGTCGAAGTTGATGACCGTGCCGGCCTGCTGAAGGTTCTGGCCCTCGGCGAGGACGTCTGTCGAGAGCATCAGATCGACCTCCTCGGCGGTCCCGGGCGGGGCGCCCGACGACAACGGGACGAAGGACCAGACGATGTGTTGGCGAGTCTCGGAGCTTGCCGCTCCCGTGGTCACGCCGATCCGGCTGCGGTAGCGAGCCATCCGCGGATCGGACGTCGCGTCGAGGAACCGGTGGAGGTAGTCGACGGTGTCGGCGAAGTAGCTGAACAGGACCACCTTGCGCTCGTCAGTATGCGTGGCGGCTCCGTCGATCCGCGCCAGCGTGTCGAGCAATGCGTCGAGCTTCGGATCGTGGGCCGCGTCGATCGTCGCAGCGCGAGCCAGCAGCGTTCGCAGCAGGTCCCGGTCGGCGGTCACCCTCTCACGTAGATCGACGGCGAGGTACTCGCTGGTCGGCCGCGCGTTCGGGTCTTCGGCGAGGAGCTGGTCGAGGTCGTCGTCGTCGAGCCCTGCGTCGAACGCCTCGGGCGATACCCGGGGAACCGCAACGTACCCGCGATCGAGGATCTCGAGGAAGCGGTCGTGCGACCCGATCATCTTGCCGAGCGTGCGCCGGAAGGCCTCGAGACTCGACTCGAACCGCTTGAGGAGCTGGCTGAGCAGCAGGGCGCTCGTCACCTGTTGAGCCGCCGCACCGTCGCCGCCGAGGCGGTAGAGGTCCGGCTGGTAGCGGGCCATCGACAGGCCGCCAGCGATCGCCGTCGCGACCTGGTCGAAGAACTCACCGGCGTTCGCCGCGTCGGCCGGACGGGCGGAGTCGTAACCAACGCGATGGAGCTTGGGCGTTGGGAAGACGAGCGGGACGGGTCCCTCCGGGGTGTTGAGCGTCGCACCCGGGAAGAATCGCTTGATGTGTGTTCGGGTCCGGCGCACCGATACGGCGTCCAGGAGCGGGAAGAGATGTGCCGGGGTCAGCGCCTCGAGGTCGAGCCCGAGCGCCCGCACGATGTACTCGCGCAGGTTGGCGATGCCGATCTCGGCGAACCGACTCTCCGTCCGGGCGAACAGGAGGAGCTGCCAGTAGAGGTCCCACAGGCTGTTGTTGACCGGGGTCGCGGTGAGCATGATGAGCCGCTTCTCGACCCCGCCCGCCGCCATCAGGCGACGCATGGCGCGGTAGTAGGTCGTCTCGGACGAACGGAAGGCGTGGGCCTCGTCGATGACGATGCAGCGGTACTCCGAAGCGTCGAGCTTGAGGTGCGCCTTGCGTCCGTCGGCACGTCCGGGCTCGGGCGGGTCGCCGACCTGCAGGTCGTTGGCGAGTTCCTGGTAGGAAACCACCTCAACGGCGTACTTCGTGTGGGCGGCGAGAAAGCCTTCCCAGTTCGCGTCGCGCAGGCTGGCCGGCGCCACGACCAGCACTCGCCAGCCCTTCGCCTGGAGGTGGAACTCGATCAGCCCACCCGCGGTGAAGGTCTTGCCGAGGCCCACCCCGTCCGCGATGAGCACCCCGCCCCAGCGGTCGAGGATCCGGAGCGCCCGAGTCACACCCAGTCGCTGGAACTCGGTCAGTTGGAGCGTCGCGCCGGGCGTGCGCGGCAACTCGTCGACCTCCTCGGCCAGCTCGGCGCCGTACAGTTCGTAGAGCATCCGCAGGTAGATCGTGTGCGGGTCGTAGTCGAGCTCGAGGGCCCGGTAGACGCCGGCGAGATCGAACAGCTCGGCCTGATCCCAAAGATCATCGAACCAGGCGCGAGCGGCCTTGACCTGATGCGGCGCGTAGGCGCCGAGATCGAGTTCGAGATTGTGGAGGAGGCCCGCCGCCGTGAAATTCGCGGAGCCGGCGAGGACGCCCGCCTCGTCGCCGAAGATGAACGCCTTGCCGTGGAGGAACTCGCGCCGATAGATCTTGACCTCGGTCGTCGGGCGGTCGAGGAATGCCAAAAGGCGCTCGACCGCGTTGACCGCCTCGGGTGCGAATGGGACGAGGTCCCGATCGGCCTCCAGCGATGCCCGCAGCTCGCCGAGCCGCTCCCGAAGCGGCTGCTCCGTGGGCGGTGTCCCCGGCAGGACGGTCCGACGTGGGCGCGCGGGCTCGGGCTCGGAGCCGAGAAGGATCCGGACCCGCGGGGCGGCCTCGAGCGCGTCGGCGATGACCGAGAAACCGCCGAGATTGAAGTAACCCGAGGCGATGGCGATCTCGCGCGAATGGCCGTAGTACGCCGCGGCCTGGCGAATCGCCTCGGCGACGGTGTTCGCGTCGCGGTTGTCGATGAACTCGCGACGCTCGCCGGTCACGACGCCCACCGATCGAAATGCTCGAGTACCGCCGCGCGCCGCCCGGGCGATACGCCTGCCTCGGTCGCCGGGAAATCCTCGAACATCAACTCGAGTTCATCGTGATCGAGCCCGTACAGGTGTGCGACGACCGCGTCGAGTTCGGCGATCATCGCCGCCTTCTCACTGGACTCAACAGGCCCAACCGGGACGCCGACGGCGGCTGCAAACTCGGCGTACCGCTCGTCAACGCACGCAAGCCGACCGGCCAGAGTGACGACGCGCTCGCGACGCGGATCGTCCCTCGGCGGACGAGGCACCGGTAGGCTGTTGAGGATGAAGTAGTTCATGTGCGTCTCAACGCGCCGGCGCGCGAACCAGTCAAAGGGCACACAGGACATCACGCCGAGTAGGTACGCCTGGTCCTGCTCGTCACCCGAAGGCCAAATCAGCGACGGGGCCGTATTCATCGCGAATACTTTGGGCGGCACCAAGCATGCGACCGATGTCCGCGAGTTGGTGCGGTTCGTGATGTCTCGAAACAGGATGCGCGGATGATGGTGCGGCATCGTGTTTGGGTCCCGCAGGACATCCGCGAGGAAGAAGCCTCGCCAGACACCGGACCCTTGGCGCTTCCGCGCGAGCTCAGCGAGGCCGATTGTCGGCTCCAGAACAAAGCCCAGCTCACCGTCCCGTTTCCAGAGTTCGGGTTCCCACAGATCGAACGACTTGCCCCTGTAGACGGGCCAGACCTCGCCGGCTACTGTCCCGGGTTCCTTCAACAGGCCGCTCTTGCGGTCGTTGGTCACGTGCAACTCAGCCCAAGGCACGGCGCGCCAGCCGCCCTTCCCAGAGTCGAAGCGAGGATGGCTCGTCACGACCCGCTGGTAGAGGCGGGCGGCGGCGGCCGACGGCAACAGGGGAACGGCAAGGTCCGGATGCGGGACGCGAAGTTGCTCCAGCGTCCACTCGGTCCTCTCGACGTCGACCCGCAAGAAGGCTTCCCGATCGGCAGCGACCGCCGACACCGACAAGGTCCGTACAGCGGCCTGCCCGACCCTCGCGGCGATCAGGACGATCGTGTACCGATGCTCTGCGTCAGGAAAGACCCAGCCCCCGCTGTTCTGGAGGACATCGAGCAACGTCTTTCCAGCGCTGCCAAGGAGGCGTTCACGGAATGGCGTTGTGCCGTCGCCAGCGAAGGCGCTTCGTGGAAGGACGACGCCCAGGTGCCCACCTTGCCGGACGAGGTCGAGGAACCGCTCGGCGAACGCTTTGTACAGGTCGGGGTCGCCGCTCTTCGTGAGCGTGTACTTCGCCGCCAGGTATCGGCGGAGCGCCAGCTTGTCGGAAACCTCAGCTTCGTAGCGCTCGCGGACGGTCGTGTATGTCGACTCGAACTCCGCGATCCGGCGCTCCTGCTCGGCCTGCGACTTGACGCTCTTGATCCCCGGGAGGTGCCTCGCGTAGAAGCCGAGCCGCTCAACGGTTACCTCTTCCCAGGGCGGGTTGCCGACGATGACGTCGAAGCCCGGGCGGTCGCGACGCAGGAAGACCGTGGGGAAGGCGAGCCGCCAGTGGAGTGCGGCCTGCCCTCGCGCTGCCCGCCGGGCCCGGCTGAGGACGGGCTCCATACCGGCCGCGAGCTTGCCTTCGATGATCTCCTCGGCATGGAGCTGTTCAAGGGTGCTCAGGCTCTCATCGAGAAGCGGCCCTGCCGTCGCGACATCGTAGTAGTCGTGGAGCCCGGCCGTCGCCTGTGCGAGCTCGAGCTCGAGCTCGCGCCCGCGGGCGATGTCGCCCAGTTCGAGATCATCGATCGATGCGACCTCGGCGGCGCGTCCACGCGCCTCTTCCTCATAGACCAGGGCAAAGAGCCCGATCATCGGAACGTCGCCACCGACTCCGACCAGCGAGTTGCCGTGTTGGAGGTTCGCGCCGAGGTAGCTGAGCGGCAATCCTGGTACGAGGCTATGGAGCCACAGTCCAAGCCGTGCCAACTCGACAGCCATTTCGTTGTAGTCGACCCCGTAGATGCAGCGCTTCAGGACGATCCGGCGGAGGAGATCGACGTCAGCGACCCGATCGCCAAGCTGCGGGGAGCCATAGCCATCGCCCACGATGTTGAGCCGCTCACGAGCACGTTCCAGCTCCGCACGGACGGCTCGGTTCGGATGCGCCGCGAGATAGGCGGCGTACCTCTCGGTGAGGGCGTCGAGCCCGGCTACGAGGAAGTGGCCGGAGCCCATGGCGATGTCGGCAACCCGGAAGTCGAACAGTGTCGCGGCCGGAAGATCGAGATCGTCGCCGACGCGACCCAGGTGCTCATCGATCGCGGGGCGAAGGGCCTTGTCGATGAGCCGGTCGACGGCGAACACCGGGGTGTAGTAGGAGCCGGTCGCCTTGCGGCCGCCCTGCGGCGAGCGGATGTGCGGCGCGCCGACCGGGACGTCGACCGCCTCACCGGGTCCCGCCGGCACGTAGGGTTCGCCTTCGGCCTGGCGGTCGATGCGCAGATTCTGGGTGGCGAACGCAACCTCGTAGCTGAGGAGTCCCTCGTAGATCGTCCCGATGTGGCGGACGCCGAGATCGCCGAAATCGATCTTGCCAGCCTGGCCGTCAGGGCCGACATCCCAGCCGAGCGCGACGAGCGCAGGCCCGACGACGGCGTTCGGTAGCTCGATCTGCCGCAAGAGACCACCGTCCAAGCCGTCGTCCGCGAACAGACCGCCGTCGTATGGCGGAACGCCCCAGTCGGCATTGCCGTGGGCCACGGCCGCGAAGAGCTGGTTCAGCTCGGACCAGAGACTCGTCGCCGTGGGATCGAAGGCTTGGCCGGCTCGCTCGCGCTCGGCGGACGAGATGACCATCCGGGTGATCGAGTGCGTCGCGTACTCGGCGTTCCCCATCGGCAGGAGGTCGCGATCCTCGGCGTATAGGAGGAAGAGGAGCCGGAACAGCACCACAAGGGTCGCCCGGTACAGCTCACCCTCGTTGGGGCGGGGATCGACGCGTGCCCGTGCCGCGGCATCGATGCCGCGGACGAGTCGGTCGACGACCTTCTCGTACAGGCGCTCGGTGAACCGCTCGCGGAGTTCGACGGCGTAGCGGCCCGATCCTGCCCGGATCCGCTCGAGGCGGCCATTCGGTCGGAGAGCGTCCGGTGCCGCGAGGGCGCCAAGCAGGGGTGCCCAGCTTGCAGGTAGGAGGCTCGTGTCGAACTCGACGTACGCGGCCGAGGCCGCGCCTTCGTCGAGCGACTCCTCACCACGAAGGGAGTAGATCCGGAGCAGTGATCCGGCGACGAGGAGCGCGTGGTCAAGCCCAAGTTCGCGAGCGCGCTTCAGGGCGATCGCCGAAGGCGGAGCCGCCTGACCGGCTCCGACCCGGTCGAGGCTTATCCCGTCGTCGTAGACATGGGCGAGCGCGACCGCCGTGCCACCGTCCTGAACCCGGTATTCCTTGGGGCCGGTCGTCTCCAGGCGATACCCGAGGGCTCGGATCAGCGCCTCGCCGACCTGGCCGAGGGCTCGATCGCCGCCCTCGGCCGCCTCGGTCCAGTCGGGCCGTGCCTCGCGGCGAATCACCTGGGTGACGTAGTGGGTGCTGACGAGGCCGCGGTTACGGAACCCCGGAACCTGTCCGCTGCCTTGGGCGCGGTTGATCAGGTCGATCGCTCGCCGAGTCGCCGGGACGGGCAATTCGTTGAGGACGCTGGCGAAGATGCGCTCGGCGAGGTCGGTCTTGATCGTGGCGACCGGTGGCGGAGTTCCCTCCGGGCCGCACACGAGGACCTGGTCAGGACCTACATTCGCGAAGACGATGACCGGCCGAGCCTGGCCGGCGCGCCGAGCAAGCCATGCCTGCCGCATGCGAGCGGGCGTCAGATTCTGGTCGAGTGCGACCTCCGCGATCTCGATCCCGATCCCCGCGGCGTTCAGTTGGCCCTGCCACACCCTTGAGGCCCGGCCGCCGCTGACGGCAACGCCGCGGAGGAGCGGTTCCCGTCCGAGGTCCATTCAGCGCCAGTCCTGTGTGTTCAAGCAAGAGGCTCGATTGTTGTCGGCCGGCGGTTCGACGTGGCCGAGGTCGATCGTCGCGTCCGGCAAGCGCATCCCCGGAATGGTGCGCCTATCCCCGATGTTGGGGACCCCGATCCTCATGGTCCGAGATTAGCAGCGCGCGCATCGAGTTTCGGGGACGGTGCGGGGCTCCTCCGGGCGCTGGGGCCCGAAGCGGGCTATGGGGTCGCACTGAGCGGCCGCGTCGTCAGGATCGGCACGCCCGGCTCCGCGGCGGTCTCGCGATCCCGCCATCAGGAGGAGAAAGCCCGGCGAACCAACGAAGGTCCGGGCCATCCGGAACGCCTCTCTATGAAGAAGGGCCGTTGTCAAGGTCCGGTCTGAACCGGAGCGATCGGTCGGTGGGGTGAGTCGTGCTCATCTCTCTATCGCCTCATCGTTGGTGAGGACCAGGTTGGATCGGATGCTCCGGCGGTCCATCTCAGGCGAGGGTCGTCAAGCGACCAGAGGCGACACGTGGGACCTGCCGGGAGCGAACGGCTCACGCTTGGTGAGCATGTGCCAGATGGCGGTGGACAGCTCGCGGGCGATGTCGACCCGGGCCACCTTGCTCCCGCGCTGGCGGCCGAGGCGGCGCTTGTTCCGCTCGTACCGCTCCTTGTACGCCGGGTGCCGGGCGGCATGGGTCGCCGCCTCGATGAGCGCCCAGCGCAGGTACTTGGGCCCGTTCTTGGCGAGCGGGCCGCGGTCGTCCCTCCCGCCCGACTGGCGGACGATCGGGCACAGCCCGGTGTACCCGGCGAGCTTCTTAGCGCTGTCGAACCGACCGATGTCCCCGATCTCGGACGCGATCGTGTAGCCGAGCACCCAGCCGACGCCCGGGACCGTTCGCAACAGCTCGATGTCGGGATGGTCGGCGCCCATGGCCCGCAGCTCCCGCTCGCACTCGTCGATCTGGGCATCGAGCTCGTCGACGAACCGCAGACTGCGGGCGAGGGTGGTCGCCCAGGGCTCCGGGATCGCCAGCGAGGCGAGCAGCTCCCGGCCCGACACCCCGAACAGGTCGCTCACCGGGACCGGATGGCCGAAGGCGATCAGCGTCGCGTGGATCCGGTTCTTGAGCGCCGTCCGGTGGCGGACGAGGTGGAGCCGGAACCGCGCCCGCTCTCGCTCCGCCCGCGTGTCGGGATCGGGTAGCCAGATCGCCGGCACGAGCTCCCGCCGACCGAGCTCGGCGAGGACCCAGGCATCGATCTTGTCGGTCTTGGCGGCCAGCGGGGCGAGGCCCTTGACCTTGACCGCATCGGCGATCTCCACGTCCCAGCCGAGCAGCTCGAGGGTGTCGTGCACGAAGCGGGCCCCGTTCATCGACTCGATCGTCGCGGTCACCTCCTGGCCGTGCCGGCCGACGATCGACACCAGCGTCCGCAGGGCGTCGGCATCGGGACGGACGGCGGTCACCTCGACCGTCCGGCCGTCCTCATCGAGCAGGTGCACATCGAGCCTCTGGCGCGACAGGTCCAATCCGGCGTACAACATCTCCGGGCCTCCAAGGTGCTGGTTGCGATGACAACCCAACGTTGCCACCGCGGAGGCCCTTCTTCATGACATTCAGGCTGCACACGTTTCTGCACTCATTCGCGTTAGCAGGCGGTGGAATCAAGAGACGCCGCCACGCGCGGTGGACGGGGTTCAGCCTCGCTCAAACGGGCGTCTGGACTCAACTCGGCTTACAGGCCGCCTCGCTGGCAACCCGCCTCCGCCCCGGGCCGGGGACCGTCAGTCCTCGTCCGCCCGGAAGATGTGGGCCGCGGCGCACGCGTTGCAGATCGGCAGCGACGAGTCCAGGTCGCCCAGCGGGATCGGCAGACGGCGATCCGGGTACAGGCACTCCACCTCGTACACTCGTTCCCGGACGCGGTCCAGCGAGATCAGGCGCCGATACGTGCAGCGCTTGATCCGGTGCGGTGCCAGCCGGGACGGATCGTTCTCCGGGGCCGGTTCTGTGGGAGCGGGGAGCGGGAACGCCATGGCTGGCGGCTGGGTGCCTCCGGGCGGACGGGATCCACTGTGCTGCCGTCGGATCGACGACGGCCTGGTCGGAGCCGCAGCCTATCATCCCGGATTCCCCATCGACAATGTGCTGGAGGTACTAGACTCGCCGCGGTCGGGGGCACGGTTCGGTCTCACCGGGAGGGACGGGAGCTGGGCGACGAGACGGCGACGGGTGCGAGCGGCGGTGCCGCCAGGGGCACGCAGGACGGCGCGGGCGCCTCGCCCGGGGCACGGGCCGCGCTGACGATCCTGGATGACACGGCGCGTTCGCCGGATCCCAGCGTCTGTCCGTTCCTCCGGCGCGAGGTCGACGGGAAGCTGTTCGCGCCCTTCCACGAGTCGGACGAGGACAACCGGTGCGCGGCCATCGGCATCCCGCAGCCCCAGTCCGACCGCCAGCAGGAGCTCGTCTGCCTGCGCGCCGCCCACGCCGACTGTCCGCGGTACCTGCGCGGCGCCAGCGTGCTCGCGACCCCGCCGGCCCGCCGCCAGCCGGCCGTGCCGCGGGCGACGCTTGCGGCGCTGCTGGTCCTCGTGCTGAGCGCCGGGATCTCGTTCGGGTTCGTGGTCCAGCGGGGCGGCATCGACCTCCCGGTGGCCACCGCGGCCCCGCCGGCAACCGCTGCCGCCTTGGTGGAGTCGCCCAGCCCGGCGCCGACTCCCGGCCTGACGGCCGCCCCGTCGCCCAGCCCGGAGCCGACCCCGTCGCCGACCCTCCGGCCCACGCCGTCGCCGACCTCGTCACCGACGGTCGAGCCGACCCCGCCACCGACCCCCCGGCCAACGCGGACGCCGGCCCCGACGAGCGGCCGCTACGCCTACCTCACGCCGTGCCCCGACAGGTCGGGCTGCTACATCTACGTGACGCGAACCGGGAACAGCATCTGGAGTATCGGCAACTACTTCGGGATCCCGGTGAACACGCTCTACGCCTGGAACCCCCAGTACGTGAGCGGGGGCCTCCACGTCGGCGACCCGGTCCGGATGCCGCCGCCAAAGAAGTAGCTGCCCGAGCTGCCGTGCGCACACGTTCGCGCCGCGCGTCCTGGTGGCTGATGCCCTATCAAACCCGGTATCGGTTCTCGTCAACCAAGACCGCGCCGTATCGCGCTACTGAACCCCCGAAGGCCGAGCTCCCCTTTCTGCCAAGATCGAGTGAGACAGCCGTCCGACGGGAATAGGTGACACGCTGGCTTGGTGACAGGCTGGCTTGACGAGGGCGGGGAGAGGACCAACTGAAGACCATGCTCGACCCCTTGGCGCCCCGCGCCCTGCTGGGCAAGACTGTGCCCATGCCAGACCCCGAGGTCAGGGAGCGCCCGGTCCGCCGGCACTTCACCGCCGAGTACAAGCGCCGGATCGTGGAGGAGGCCAACGCCGCCACCGAACCCGGCGTCGTCGGTGCCCTGCTCCGTCGCGAGGGCCTGTACAGCTCGCACCTCACGGAATGGCGCCGGCTGTACCGGGCAGGTGCGCTCTCGGGCCTCGCGAGGCCACGAGGTCGTCCGGCTCCCAACCCGCTGGCGGCCGAGAACGACCGCCTGCGCTTGGCCATCGACCGCCTCGAAGCGCGCCTTACCCGGGCCGAGAAGGTGATCGCCGTCCAGGGAAACGTCTCGGCGCTCTTGCGGGAGCTCTCCCTCGGGAGCGCCGAACACACGGACGAGCGGTGATCGCCGCCGGGGTCGAGGAGCTCATCCCGATCATCGGCACGCGGGATGCCTGTGCCGCCATGGCGGTGCCCCGGGCCTCCCACTACCGGCGCCGGCGCGGCCGGCACGAGGGACCCCCGCGGCCACGTCCCGCGCCGCCGCGGGCGCTGTCCGACCCGGAGCGAGCCGCCGTGCTCGACGAGCTGCACACCCCGCGCTTCCTCGATGCGGCACCGGCTGCGGTGTACGCCACCCTCCTCGACGAGGGCACCTACCTCGCGTCGCAGCGCACGATGTACCGGATCCTCGCCGCGAATGCCGAAGTCCGCGAGCGGCGCGACCAGCTGCGCCATCCCGCCTATGCCCGGCCCGAGCTCCTCGCCACCGGACCCCGCCAGCTCATGAGCTGGGATATCACCAAGCTCCGGGGTCCCGCCAAGTGGACCCACTTCCACCTGTACGTGATCCTCGACGTCTTCAGCCGGTACGTCCCGGGCTGGATGGTCGCCACGCATGAGAGCGCCATCCTCGCCGAGCGCCTGATCGCCGAAACGGCCGAGAAGGAAGGCATCGAACCCGGCCAGCTCACGCTCCACGCCGACCGGGGGACCTCGATGCGCAGCAAGCCCGTCGCCCTCCTGCTCGCCGACCTCGGGATCGAGCAGAGCCATGGCCGGCCCCACGTGAGCGATGACAACCCGTACAGCGAGGCTGCCTTCAAGACCCTCAAGTACCGCCCCGACTTCCCGGACCGCTTCGGCTCGCTCGAGGATGCCCGGGCCTTCTGCGCCACCTTCTTCACCTGGTACAACACCGTCCACCGCCACAGCGGGATCGGCCTGCTCACCCCGGCCGACGTCCATGCCGGACGGGCACCCGAGATCACCGCGGCCCGGGCCGTGACGCTCGACGCCGCCTACGCGGCCCATCCCGAGCGCTTCGTCCGCCGGCCGCCCACACCACCCGCCGTCCCGACTGCGGTCTGGATCAACCCACCGAAACCGAAGGAGGAGCGACCTCAGTAATCTCCACCACCGGGTGTCTCACGGGGCTTGACAAGTTCCGCTCGCCTCGCGAAGATCTGTGCCGAGATACAACTTGCGGGAGACGCTCTGGCCGTCGCGCTCGACCCGCGTCGACATGTGCACCTCATACCAGCCGCCGCCAAAGTCGCACAAGGCGATGCGGATGCTTCCGCCATCGGTCTCGACTTCAAGGACTCGACAACGGTCATGACTGCGTCACAACGACGCGGACCCGAACACGTCCCAGGGCGCGATCCCGACGCACGGTTAGATACAGGCTCGCGAGCGCGGCGATCAGGCCGGCGACTGCGATATCCGGGAGGAACCGCGTACTCGCTCACTTGGGACAACAACTACGAGTACGTCAGTCTTACGGCCCCCAGCAGCGGCACCGTGACGATCAACGTGAGTTCGCCCCGGTTCGATGCCTCGGTCGAGTACTACGGGCTCGCGTGGATCCACTGGTGAGCGCGCGGGCGACTGCGGCGATCTCCCTGCTCATCGCGCTGATCACTGGCTGCTCGTCGGGGATGGCCAGCCCAAGCATCCCCGGCCAGGAGCCGTCCACGCTGGAGTCGCCGACGCCGACCCTGAGTGTCCCCAGCCCGACCGTGCCTGGCAAGGAGCCCTACACGCAGGAGCCGCCGACGCCGACCTTGAGCGTCCTGGCGACGGTGGCTCCGTCGGGGCATGGCCGCCCGTACAGCGCGAACGACATGGCGGCGATCCTGCGCGATGCGGCGGCGAGACCGTCGGGCTTCGCCGGCGCGCTCGCCACGCCCCAGCTGCTGGCGACCCTTGCCGGCGTGCTCGCCGACCAGGTGTACACGTATGACGGCACCCCCTATCAGCGCGTCACCATCACGGCTCGATGCGATGCGCCGCCCGTCCGATGCGACCTATTCCTTGAGGGTGTGCCGGGGTTCACCGACGATCCCCATGCCCAGGACGGCTACATCTGGACGGTCTACCCGGCAACCGCACAGGTCACCATGACCAGCCATGGGCTGAGCGGGTTCCCCACCGCCCTGACCGCGAGCCTCGACGCGTTGGCGCAATCGCTCGACGTCGATGCGCGGTACAAGGACCGCTACCTCCTGGGCGTCCAATGGGAGCTGGCACCCCCCGACGACGCCTACGTGCTCCGCTATGGCAACGGCCTCGGGGAGGGCGACCTGGTGTTCCTGGTCACAGTCGATCGGACGGCCCGACGCATCGTGTCGATCAAGGAGCTGCCCGGCTGACTCGCGGGAGCGCCCTGCCGGTCAACGGCGTCCATGTGGTGTGATCCCGGCCGCTGTCGTAGGAAGTCGGGCGCCCCGAACCCGATTCATGCACGAAACGCTCGACCCGCGGGAAAGACCCACACAAAGGCAAGATCGTGGCGGGCGGGCGGCCCGCAGCTGACCAGAGGAGCCAAGGGCCCTAATCTAATGCTTCTCCCGTTGAGTCAGCACACCACAACATGTAGGCGCGGGAGCCTGGCGACCCCGGCCGCGAGACAAGCCGCTCTCATGTCTTGCGGGCGACCACCGAGCACGACGCCCTGAGCTGGCCGCCTCGGGGCTGAAGGTGATGAGCACATCCACGGTCCCCGCAGTCGGCACCTCCACGTCTGCGGAGTGATACCTCGACGACGAGAGCCTATTCGCGCAGTGCGTACAAAGGCTCTTGCATCGATGCGGCCACCGCCGGGGGCAGGGATCCAATGATGGCGCTCATCGAGACGAGGGTCGCGGCAGACAGACTGAGAATGATGTCCGGAGCCAGCAAGGTCTGCGCATATACGACAAGTGTGCCGACGGCGATGCCGACAAGACTCCCCACCACCGCGATCACACCCGTCTCGATCATGAGCATCGCGGCGATCGAGGACCGTTCGGCACCTTGGGTTCGCCGCAGACCAATCTCGCGACGCCGAGCCGATACAGCACCAAAGAGGTTCACGGAGACCAGGATGGCGCCGAACAGTAAGGAACCGAACAGGATCGCCGTGTTCAACTCACCGACCTCGAGACCCAGGAGCTCCCGAAGTCGCGTGAGTTCGCCTGACTGTTCGATGGCCAGGGCCCTTGGGTCTTCCGGGCCGAGAAGACCCGGAAGGAGTTCCGCCAGTCCGGCGACCGCTGAAGTTGTCCGGGAGAGGATGATGAGTTCGCCGACCTCACCAGCCGACCCCGTCCGGGTACCGAGCGAGTTGACGAGAACGTAGTCGTTGAGGTCGTTGAGGTCTCCTGCGAACCGCACCTCTCCCACGACTCCGACCGTTTGCTGCGACCCATTCGTCACGCGCCCGCGGCCATCGGATAGCCCGAGATCTCGAGCCGCGGCGGCACCAACAACGGCCTCCCCTTTGCCTGGCGCACGTCCGGCGACCAGCCGCCCGAGTTCGCCTCCGAGCAGATCGCCAGTGTACTGACGGATCCCAGCAGACCCGTTCGCATACCCAGTGCTCGGACTGCCGCTGCCCGCGTTCCGAGCAATCGCCCCTGCCGCGTCAAGAGCAAGAAACCACTCCACGGAGCTCACGCTGGCAAGCCGATCGCTGGCACCGATCGGGACGCGGCCGCGGCCACTCGGGTCAGTTACCCGCATGAGCCTGGCGGACGGGCTCTCAAGCTGCGTCAGCACATCAGTGCGTGTTGCCGACGTCCGTCCTGTGCTGGCGATGATCGCTATCACGGATAGCGCCATGACCGCGACGGTAACCGTCGAGCGTGCGCGACTCCGCCCGATCCCTGTCACCGCCAATCGGACGAGCTCGGTTCGACGGAGGCCCATCGGGGCTCGTTCGCGCTTCACCCGAGCGCCAGCGCTCGATCGCAGACGTCAATCATTGTCGGCGAGTGCGTGACGATTACTACGCCAGCTCCGCTCGCAGCGGCATTCCTGAGTCCCGCGGCGATCCGATCGGCATTCGCCTGATCCACATTGCCGGTGGGTTCGTCAGCCAGGACCAATCGGGGTTTGCGGATCAGCGCTCGACATAGTGCGGCGCGCTGGGCTTGACCGCCTGACACCTGGGCCGGCCTGTGGTGAGCTACAGCGCTGAGCCCGTATGCCTCAAGTAGCAGCTGCGCATCGCGTACCGCGGACTTGTGTGTGGACCCGGAGTACAGTGCGCCCTCGGCGACGTTCTCGAGGAGCGTTGCAGCAGGATGCAGAGCGGCGTCCTGCAACACGAACCCGATCTCGTGGGCGCGGATCCGGCTTCGCTCGCGGTCACCGAGTGCATCCGTGTCTGTGCCGTCAAAGACGATTGAGCCCTTTGACGGCGACAGGAAGAGCCCAAGAAGATACAGCAAGGTCGACTTGCCGCTGCCGGACGGCCCGTGGACACCCAGCATCTCCCCTTGATCGACGACGAGATTCAAGTCCCGAATGACGTGCCGATCGGCACCCGGATAGGCAAACGACAGTCCCCGAGTAACAAGCAGCCGGGTCACGGGATCACGATGTTGGTCCCTGGTTGGACGCCGCTCAGGATTGCCTGGCCTCCCGCAGCCACCCGAACGGTGACCGACACACGTTCGCCGCTGGGCAGCCCCACAAAGGTTCGTCCCGCCGCGTCCGTCTGGACTGCGGAAGAGGGCACGAGAGGCCCAGTCGTGTCAGGAACAATCGTAAGGCGGATTGACACGGCGACATCACGTCCGGCGGAGGCGGGCTCCGGGCAATCGACTCCTCGACAGATCGAACCAGAGGAGCCGCGCATCTCGGCGATCATCAAGCCCTGGTCTGTCGTGATGATCTTGGCGAGGAGAACGTCGATCGAGCGACCGTCCGGCAATATCGCGACGCCCGCCACGCCCTCTGCTACCCCCTCCGGAGGAGAGGCACCGAGTTTCACCGTCAACTCGGGGACCGACGTCAACTCATCGAGCAGCGGGGCGCCGCCGCTGACGGGTGCACCCACAGCGACGTCGTCGGCCCAAAGGAAGGTTGGCCCATCGAGCACGTCAGCCGGCATCATTAGGAGGTCGCCCAGCAGGATCCTACCGCTAGGCGTGACGTGGATGCGCTCCTGCCATGCTCGCACCGCTGTGCTTGTCGCCGCCGAGAATAGCGAGCTCGTGCCGTCGACCTTGAGGCCCTGCCGTGCAAGGAACCCATTCAGCGCTTGGACGTCACGCCCTTCATCGCCTAGCGCGAGGTCACGGAACGCTGGAACAGCCGACGGGACCACGACCATCGGACGCTCATCGAGTCGCAGGACCACATCTCCCTCCGCAAATGGTCCAGATGGCACCATCTGGGTCACGATCCCGCTCCGTGGTGCGTAGACGTGCGCCTGCACGGTCCAACTCAGCGTCGCGGGAAGGTCAATGGATCGGCCGAGCGTGCCCATGCCAACTTCGTACGTGACGGGCTCAGGCGTGCTCGCGTCCTTGATCGCCGGGGCTTGCACCACATACTGGCCCGCGGCGAAGCCGATCCCAAGGAAGAGGACTCCTCCGACCAACCAGCCGACCGAGACGGATCGGCCACGCACTCTCACCGTGAGGTCACCAGGGGACGGTGTCGACGAGAAGACGGCGCTTCACCGAGGGTGCTCGTGCGTGAGGAACGAACGCAATCTCGTCACCACCCAAGAAAGGCGGGCCGGCCGTCAACACCCTCGCACGTGCTCTCTGCGTCTTGAGGGGCGGGCGTACCTGCGTCCGCCAAGACAGCGAATGGATCCCACTCGCCGTTGGTGTCGATGAAGACACGCTGCGGCGGAGCGTCGCCCACGGCGTATCCGGCATCGCGGAGGCATTGTGCCTCGCGGACGCGGTACGCGTACCACGCGATCAGTTGCGCCTCGGTCAGTTTCGGCGGCGGAGCAAGTCGGAGGGGATCGATCGAGGCCATGCATTCCCTGAGGGCTACTCCAGCCTCCTTCGTACGCGAGTCGTCGCCGAGCGAGAACAGAAAGCCACCCTGCCGAAGGTCAAGCGTAACCGGATACCCCCGGTCCTCGACGCATGCTTTGGCCCTCAGAAGGAACTCTTGCTGCGTAGTGGCGTACGGGCTGTCGGGATCCCGCGTGGCTGTGGTACCTGGCGGCTGTGTCGCCGGGGCGCCGCCAGGTGGGTCCGGCGTCGGGGGTGGTGGCGCCGCACCCGCGCAGCCGGCAACCACCACCGCGGCGAATAGGAGGCCGGCTCGCATCACTGAACGCAGGAAGCACCAGCTGACGTGATCTCGAAGTCGTAGTCGACCACCCACCACGTCGATTGGTATGTTGTGTACGAGGTCCTGAGGAGGCGGTACGGGTTGTAGAAGTACTCGACGTGGCCATCCTTCCAGTTGTGGGAGATGGTGACGCTAGCTTGGCTCTGGATGATGGCGTCCCTGGTCCCGCCGCAGCTCACCGACCCCGACCTGCTGTAGGCAAAGGCCGGGACAGCGGTTGAGAGGACCAGCAACCCCGCAAGGATGAGCGTCGCAAGGAACGACCGAACACCAAGACTCGACATAGCCTCCCCCATCTGCTCACCACGGTCCTGATCGTCAAAGCCAAGACCGTCACTCGAACGGTATGACCCGAGGGAGGCACTTTGTCAATACGGGATTGCCCCCTATAGTGGCTCGATTTGCCCGGAAGCAAACGTCTGCCCAAGACGCCGCTGACCCGCGACTGTCAGCGTTCAGCGCGGCCCAGTCAAGGTCCGGTGGTGCGTTCGGTAATCCCCACCAGGCGCGAGACTTCAGCATTCGGATAAGCAAGTGTGGGCATCTGGGTCGAGATTGCGATAAGCGCCGCGTAAGCGGCGCGCGTCATCCTCGAGGTCCCCGGCTCCGCGGGTCGTGGACGCGATCCCGACTTGACCCCGCCCAGCTCGAGCGGCTGCGTCCGGGTACGATGTCCGCCGGTCCTGCCAACGACGCAGGAGCCTGATGACGCGGGCGGACCATCCGGACCGCGTAGGGTGCCGGCACGACCGGGTTCACCGCCCTCGTCCCACCAGATGACGCCGCCCGATCGCGGCGGCCCTGTCCGTGTCGCCGAGCCGGTCGAGGACCACCGGCGGCTCGTCGGGGAATAGGGGCTCCGCCGGGACCGCGCGCGCCTGCAGAAGGGCGCGTGGGGGTCGGAAACCCCGATTCGATCACGCCGCGGCGCCGGCAGAGGCTGACCGCCTGGCGGCCGGTCGCGGGCGGTGGTACCTTTACATCATTGGTGATGTAAGGAGCGAGGTCATGGAGGTCTCGGCGCGGCTCAGCTCGAAAGGCCAGGTGACCGTGCCGCGTGCGGTCCGCGAGGCTCTGTCTCTTGAGCAGGGGGACCGGCTCGTGTTCCGGGTGGAGGGCGACCATGCCGTTCTGGCGCGGACCGCGGACCTGCTCGCCCTCTCGGGATCGGTGACGGTCCCGGCGGCCAAGCGCGGGACCCCGTGGGCGGAGGTCCTGCGCCAGACGCGGCGGACCCGCGCTGCCGGGCGACGGTGACCGCGTTCGTCGACACCAACGTCCTCATCCGTCACCTGACCGGAGACCCACCGGCCCAGGCCCCCCGCGCCACCCGCTACCTGCAGGGCGCCGACGAGCTGCTGTTGCCGGATCTCATCCTCGCCGAGGTGGCCTACGTTCTCGAGTCGTTCTACGAGACCCCTCGCTCGCAGGTGGCGACGACGCTCCGCTCTGTGCTGGCCTTCCCTGCCATCCGCGTCCTCGATGTCGATCTCCTCCAGCGGGCTGTCGAGGTCTATGAAGTCCACCGGCTCGACTTCGCCGATGCGTACCTCGTCGCCAGCGCGGAACGCACCGGGGTCGGGGTCATCGCCTCGTTCGATCGCGGCATCGACCGGGTCACGACGGTCCGCCGCGAGGAGCCCAGCTGAGGCGATCGTGCCGCGCGCCGCGGGTGCATCGATGGCAGGCGGATTGCGCGATCATGCCGAGCGAACGAGCGGCACCAGGACTCACGCCTGGCGCATTCGCGGGCTGGCAGACGAGGGCTATCGATCAGCTGGCCGCACGACCGGCGCCCCGACCGTGCCGCGTCGCGATGTGGACAGTGAACGCCGGCATCGCGAAGGTGCTCGCCCTGCGCGCCAAGGGCTACAACGCCAACGAGGCGTACTGGCTCGAGTTCGAGTGCGTCGGCTATGGCTCGACCTACCCGATCACCAAGGCGCAGAAGGAGTTCTGCGCCACCCGGATCGCCGCGATGGCCAAGGTGACCGGGCTGCCCATCAATCGCGCCACGGTCCATGGCCACAGCGACCTCAACAGCGTCAACCGGGCGTCCTGCCCCTGCCCGAAGGCCGGCCGTGAGACGTTCCTCGCCGATGTCATCGCCCGGGCGAACGCGATCCTGCAGCCGCCGATCGTGACGGTCACGGTCAAGGCGGGCGACACGCTCAGCGGGATCGCCGCGGCGCACAAGCTCACGCTCAAGGCGCTCCTGGCCTTCCCGGAGAACGCGAAGTATCGCGCCAACCCCGGGCACATCCACCCGGGCGACATCGTCCGCGTGAAGTGACGGGAGGAGCCATGACCAGCCAGCCCGGCACGATCTTCGGCCGCGAACCGGCGATGGTCCTCGCCCTCGTCCAGGCGATCATCGCCCTTGTGGTCGCGTTCGGCCTGAATCTCGAGCCCGATCAGATCGGCGCGATCCTCGCCGTCACGGCGGTGATCCTGGGCCTGATCACGCGCAGCCGGGTGAGCCCGGCGTGAGGGACGGGTACCTGCGAGGCACGCTACCGCGGACGCCGACCGCTCGCCAGGTCGATGTCCTCGCGGCCTTCGTGGCGGCCGGCGGGTCGGTGGCGGAGGCCGCAGCCCGGGTGGGCGTCCGGCCGAGTACCGCGAAGCGCCATCTCGCCGATCTGCGAGCGCGGTCGGGCCTTACGACCGGGCAGCTGATCTACACTGGGCGGGCCGAGGGGTGGCTGGTGGTGGCTGGGTTGGAGCCGGGCTGACGGCCCCAGCGTGCGTTCTCACCTGCAGCGATGTCGCGGCCTGTCCGATGACCGAGTCTCCGGGGAGGGTGCAGTGGCGATGCACTCCGCCTTCGGCGGCCTTGGTCGCATCCTGCCTAGTCAAGGTGCCCTATTGACGTGCAGGTGTTGCGGGGCGACTGTTCGCTCCTCGGTCCCATGCGGGGGCCAAGGGGAGGAATGGGGGATGGACCGACGCAATCTCGCTGCGGTCGCAGTCGCTCTCGCTGTTCTGACGGTGCCGGGTGCCGCGCTCGCATCCGGACCGGGCGCCGGCGGCGGCTCGGCGCCGTCGTCGACACACGTTCTCACCGACGGGCGAGTCATCGACACGTTCCACCAGGATGGAGTTGAGGTTCGGACGATCGGTCCGAGCGCCCTGTCGTCGCTGGCGATCACCACCACCGAGCTTGGCTCCGACAAGACCGGGCCCCACGGATCTCTCTCCATCGGCTCGATTGGCGGCACTTTCACGAAGTCGGGTCTTGCATCAGCAGAAGGACCAAAGCCGAGCCCAGTATCCGCGGTTGACCAACTCATTGCACTCGGGGTTGACCCCGCGATCGCCGAGCGTGACTTCGGCGACTTCGACAGACCGAATGGAGTTGCATCTTCGGGTATGACGCTCGCGTCATACCAGGTTCCGACCCCAAATCCTGCCGCGACGCCCGCCATCACCCCATCCTCCACCGTGCCCTGGCAGACCCGCTGCTACACGTGGAACGGGTCTGGCGGCCACGTCTACGGCAACGCATGTTCGTCCGCCTACGTCGTCTCGGCGAGTGGAACCGACTGGTACCTGCAGAACAAGTTCAAGGCCACGGCCTGGTCGGATGACACCAGCCTGTTGCCGCTTCGCATCAAGAAGCTGAACGGGTACATCTCCTGGGTCTCCGGCAACAGCGTGTACGACTGGGACCCATCTTCGACCGAGTACAGGAACAGTTGCGGCAATGTGACGTTCGGGATCGCCAAGGTCGGGAGCGTGAGCGTCACCGTGCAGCTCTGCCCGAACAAGATCGTCCCATACAAGATCACCTCTACTTCTTCGGGTGCAGAGTGGCAAGGGAATGAGGTGGACACCGACCCCGAGGGGGTTGCCGGCTGGCAGGCAGTGCACAGTCCATCCGGAGCCGCAGCCACATGGGACACTGGATTCTACGTTGCCTGGTAGGCGGTGCCGTAGTGTCGAAGCCCTCAGCGCTGCACGTCAGTACTCCGCGCTTCGGCTCGCGGGTGACGGTCGCGGCAATCTTCGCTCTACTCGTGTTTGCCGTGGTCGGTGCCAGTCTGGTGTTCTTAGCGCCCAGATTCAACCAACCGGATCAGCCGGAGATCACCGGTGTCGTAACCGGAGTCGTGACGACCGTTAACGCTGATGGAACGGCCCTGTGTCTCCACTCTGGGAGTTCGCAGGATGATCTCTGCTACGGCATCTGGTCGCTCCGCGGGCAGCCGGTGCCCGCAGTCTCCGACACCGTGACTGGCTGGATCGTGCTCGTCCCGAAGGACTCCAGCGAGATCGAGCAGTTGATCATCAAACCCGAGGCGTCGCTGGAACCAGACCCCGGGATTGGCGGCTAGTGCCTCGATTCATAATGCACGGGAGGTAATCGCTCCCGAGCATTGGAGGTGGCGATGGGGCGCCGGGCCGAACTCTTCGTCCGCGAGCTGAGCGACGGGGAGGCCGACCACCTCCTCAAGCTCGCGCGGCGCAGCAACAACCCGACCGTGCAGCACCGGGCGATGCTGCTGTTCGCGTCGTTCCAAGGCCAGAGCGTGTCCCAGATCGCGCTCATGTTCCAGGCCAGCGCGACCCACGTCGCGGAGCTGATCCACGCCTTCAACGCCGAGGGGTTCACGGCCCTGGACCCTCGGCCGGGCGGGGGCCGTCCACGCCGGATCGATCTCGCCCAGCGCGCGGAGATCGTGAAGGTGGCCCTCGCCCGCCCGGTCGACCGGGGTGAGCCGTTCACCAGCTGGAGCCTGACCAAGCTGCGCGCCCACCTGCTCCGGCGCCGGGTCGTCCCGGCCATCAGCCGCAGCCAGCTGTGGCGGATCCTGCACGACCAGGGGATCCGCTTCACCCATCACAAGACGTGGAAGGCCTCGCCTGACCCCGAGTTCGAGGCCAAGAAGAACCGCGTCCTCGACCTGTACGCGAACCCACCGGCCGGCTGCCGCGTGCTCTGCCTCGACGAGTTCGGTCCCCTGAACCTGCAGCCGCGGCTCGGCCACGGCTGGCACCGCTCGAGCCACCCGGTCCGCTTCCGGGCGACCTACCATCGGACGGCAGGCGTCCGCCACCTGCTGGCTGCGTACGACCCGGCGACCGGCCGGATCACCGGCCACATCCGGGCCACCAAGACCTGGCGCGAGGTGCGCGAGCTGCTGCGCACGCTGTGCGCCCGCTTCAGCGAGCACCTGCTCGTGATCTGCGACAACTTCAGCCCGCACAAGAAGCCCGAGCTGCGCCGCTGGGCTGCTGCCCACGACATCGAGCTCGTCTACCTGCCGACCTACTCGTCCTGGCTCAACCTGATCGAGTGCCAGTTCCAGGCGCTGCGGCGGTTCGCCCTCAACGGGACGGACTACGGGAGCCACGCCGAGCAGGACCGGGCGATCCATGCCTACCTGCGCTGGCACAACCGCAACGCACGCCCCGCCAAGCCCTGGCGCTTCAACGCCGAAGTCCATCATTCGACCCCGAGCGTTGCGGCATGAGGCACTAGCGAAGCGCAGACGCTCGCAGCAGGGGGCCGAGTAGCTCAAAGGCCGCTTGATCGGACACGTCGAGATCGAGGACCCCGGTCCCGGCAGCGACCGCCACGTTGACGTCCGCCGCGGGTCGCACGTCGGCGGGGTTCGCGTCAGGCGGACCTTCCGGCCTCTCGACCGCGCAGCGCCCGGGACGGATGGGACGCCGAGGACCTCGTCGTGGATTGTCGGCGCACGATGCGTGCCAAGGCCGACCAGCGCCTACACCTGATATGGAAGGACTTGTCAAGGGGGTGGGGCAGGTGTTGGCGGGTCGGCGGTCCACCGGAGGATGTCACCCGGCTGGCAATCGAGCACCCGGCAGATCGAGTCCAAGGTGGCGAACCGGATGGCTCGGGCGCGCCCGTTCTTCAGAACGGCGACGTTCGCCGGGGTGATGCCGACAGCGTTGGCAAAGTCGCCCACGGACATCTTGCGCCGGGCGAGCATGACGTCGAGCTCGACGATGACGGCCATCAGATCAGCTCGTCGAGCTCGATGCGGTCGGCGATCGCCGACTCGAGCAGGCCTCGCATGACGACCATGAGGAGCACGAACGCTAGCCCGCCGGCGAGGGAGGCGGGCAGCCCGAGGACGACGCTTGGTCCGCCGATGCCGACGAAGAAGAGCAGGTGGATCAAGACGCCTGCGCTCAGAACCGTGGCGACCGCCGCGCAGGCCGTGATGACGTCGACCCAGCGCAGGGCGCGGCGGGTGAAGATGACCCCGCCGTTGATCAGGGACAGCAGCCGCCAGACGACGAGCAGCGCCACCTGGACGCATGCGATGACGAGGATGCCGGCCACCGAGTACGGGACGACGAGGTACGCGACTTCGGGGAAGGTCGTCCCGACCTGTGATGCGTACACGGGAACGAGTACCTGTGCGAGCACGGTTCCGAGCAGGAGGCCGACCAGAGCGACACGGAGAAGCTGTCTCGCGAGCTTGGTCATCTATCGAGTGTCGATGTGTTTCGATCGGCTGTCAATAGGTCATTCGGTATCCGGCGGCTTCATGACTGACAGGTTTCACACACTGGGTGGCGCAGTTGGGACGGGCTCAAGGCTTGACACGACCAGCCACCCTTCCGCCCGTCCCCGGTAGATCAACTGCTCGGTCGTGAGGCCCGTCCGGGCCCGCAGGTCGGCGAGGTGGCGCTTCACCGTGCTCGGTTGAATGCCCACGAGCGCGGCCGCGTCCGGCGTCGCGACTCGCACGGGAAGTGGCCACGTCTCCGGGCCGAAGAGGTCGGTCCTGGCGGTTTGACTCCTCTCGCCCAGACCATCTGTTCCATTTCGGCTCAGGACTGGGCACCTCGGCGGTTGCACCGTGCGAATCGGCCGTGCGAATCGGCCATTGACGCGGCGCGTGCGGGCGTTAGAATGCCCAGAAGTGGCGCAAAGTGGTGGAAAGTGGGGAAGCAACCGGTCACGGGACCCCCGGGTTGATCGCTCCACCGGCGCCATGGACGTCAGGGAGCGGCGGATCGGTGTTCACCGGCGAGTACCGGCATGCGGTTGACGACAAGGGGCGCCTTGCCGTCCCGTCGCGCTTCCGCGCGCAGCTGGCCGGGAACGTGGTGGTCGCGCGGTGGATGGACAGTTGCCTCGCGATCTTCCCGATCGAGGCCTGGGAGGAGCTCGCGGCCAAGCTCGCGGGCCTGCCCATGGTCGACGCCAGCGCCCGGCTGCTCCAGCGGCAGCTGTTCGCCGGGGCCTTCGAGACGGAGCTCGACCGCCAGGGTCGGGTGCTCGTCCCGCAGGGCCTCCGGGCGCACGCCGGTCTCGAGGGCGAGGTCCTGATCCTCGGCTCGCGCGACCACGCCGAGATCTGGGCGCCGGACCGCTGGGCCGAGTACAGCCGCAGCCTCGATGACCCGGACGCGTTCGCGCAGGCGATCGCCGGGCTGGGGATCTGACGTCGAACCACATGCGCTTCCAGGGTCCGCTCGGGATCCGCAACCGATCCGTGGAGGAGTGATGGAGGAAGGGCACCTGCCGGTGATGGCGGACGAGGTCCTCGGGATGCTCGCCCCCCGGTCCGGCAGCCTCCAGATCGACGCGACGGTCGGCGGCGGTGGGCACACCGAGCGGATCCTGGAGGCCGCCAGCCCCGACGGCCGGGTCCTCGGGCTGGACGCGGACGGGGCTGCGATCGAGCGCGTGGCCCTGCGCCTCGCCCGCTTCGGCGACCGCCTCGTGCTGCGCCGGGCGAACTTCCGGGAGCTGGCCTCGGTCGCGCCGGCGGCGGGCTTCGGCGCCGTCGACGGGATGCTGTTCGATCTCGGGCTGTCGTCGTTCCAGCTGGCCGACCGCGAGCGCGGCTTCGGATTCCGCACCGGCGGCCCGCTGGACATGCGCTTCGATACGACCCGCGGCGTGCCGGCCTCCGAGCTGCTGGCCACCCTGACCGCGGACGAGCTGGCCGCCCTGTTCCGGCGCTACGGCGAGGAACGGGCGGCCTGGAAGATCGCGAAGGCCATCGTCGCCAGCCGCGCCACTGCCCCGATCGCGACAGCCGAGGAGCTGGCGGCGCTGGTGGAGCGCGTGAGCCCCCGCAACCCGCGCCAGGCGCGGCGCATCCACCCGGCGACGCGCGTGTTCCAGGCGCTGCGGATCGCGGTCAACGAGGAGCTGGACGCGCTGGAGGCCGGCCTGGCCGCCGCCATCGAGCTGCTGCGCCCGGGCGGCCGCCTCGTCGTCCTGTCCTACCACTCGCTCGAGGACCGCATCGTCAAGCGGTTCCTCGTGGCCGAGCGGCGCGGCTGCACCTGCCCGCCGGAGGCGCCCGTGTGCGTGTGCGGCCGGGCGCCGCGCCTCCGCCTCGTCACCCGCCCGTCGCTGACCCCGACGGCGGCGGAGATCGACGCCAATCCCCGGGCGCGGAGCGCCCGGCTCCGGGCCGCCGAGCGGCTCGCGGCCTGAGCAGCACGAGGAGGATCGACCGGACCCACGCCGCCCGACGCCGACACCGCGCCCCGTCGATACCACCGCTCCGAACGGCCGGTGGCCCCGCCCACGGAGGAGGAGTCCCGTGAGCAAGCATCACCAGTCCAACCGCCGCAAAACCTACGGACGCCGCCGGCACGAGGTGCAGGAGCGGCGCCAGCGAGACCCCCAGCCCGAATCGGTCGACCTCCCGGTCGACGACCTCGTGCCTGGCGGGGTGATCGACCGCCTGTCGTTCCTCGACCCGCGCACGCCGCGGCTCCGCTACGCCCTGGGCGACTGACGATGGCCGTCTACCAGGGGGCCCGCCGGCGGACGATCGTGCTGCCGCGCCGGCCCCGGGTCGAGCTCAGTGCGCCGGCCCTGCCGCGTCGCCGCGTGCGGGCGGCCGTCCGCGCCCGCCGCGGTCCGTCGCGGCTGGCGCTGCTGCTGAGCATGATCGTCGTCGCGTTCGCCGCGGCGTTCTTCTCCCTGTCGCAGGACATCCGCGTCTCGGCGACCGGGTACGAGGTGGACCGGCTCAGCACCGAGCACGACCGGCTGGAAGCCCACGCCCACGACCTGCGCAACGAGCTGAACCGGCTGGGCAAGGCGCCGGCGATCCGGAAGCTGGCCATCCAGGCCGGCCTCGGGCCGCTGCCGGAGCCCATCGTCATCCCTGCCCGCTGAACCTGGAGCGCCCGCCATGCTCGGCCGCACCGACTCGCGATTCCGCGCCATCGTCATCCTCGTCGCCTTCGTCGTGGTGGCGGGGAGCCTGGGCGTGCGCCTCGCGTACTGGCAGGTGGTGCGGCGAGACGACCTGTCCGCCCTGGCCCGGCAGCAGACGTCACTGCGCTACGAGGTCCCGAGCGAGCGCGGCGCGATCTACGACCGCACCGGGACCGTGGTGCTGGCCACGAGCGTGTCCCGCGACCTCCTCGCGGCGACCCCCAAGCTCCTGACGCCGGCGCGCCGGGCCGCCGTGGCCGAGACGCTGGTCGGCGTGCTGGGTCTGGAGGGCGACGCGGCGGACGCCCTGCGTTCGAGGATGAGCAGCGCGAAGGAGTACGTGATCCTCGCGCGTGACCTGGAACCCGCCGTCTCGGACCGCATCCGCGCGCTCAGCTCCGGTGACTCGCCGGCGCTGGCCGGCCTGATCCTGGAGCCCCAGCAGCTGCGGGTCTATCCGCAGCCCGGCGGCGGCCCGGACACCTCGCTCGCCGCCCACGTCCTGGGGTTCGTGAACCGCGACGGCGCCGGCCAGTACGGCGTGGAGCAGTACTACCAGGACGACCTGGCGGGCACGCCCCGCGTGGTGGCGGCCCAGCGCGACGCCGCCGGCAACCCGATCCCCGACACGTCCACCGTGCTGGACCCGGGCGTGGCCGGCCAGGACCTGACGCTGACCGTCGATGCCTCGCTCCAGGTGGCGGTGGAGCAGGAGCTGCTGGCGGCCTGGATCGCCGATCGCGCGAAGGCCGTCTCCGCCGTCGTGATGGACCCCTACACGGGCGAGGTCTACGCCTGGGCCAGCTACCCGTCGTACGACGCGAACAACTACCAGGCGATCGCCAGCCAGGATGCGTCGCGCTTCCAGGACCCGATCGTGTCCACCGTCTACGAGCCCGGGTCCGTGTTCAAGATGCTGACCGCGATCGCGGTGCTGGGCAACGACACGATCACGGTGAAGTCGAGGTTCAAGGACACCGGGACCCTGCGGCTGGACGGCGGCCGGACGCGGGTGAACGACGCCGACCGCAAGGCCATGGGCTGGATGACGTTCGAGGACGCCGTCGCCTACTCGCGCAACGTGGTCGCCGCGAAGGCCGCCCTGGAGCTGGGCGACACGACGGCCGCGTCGGCCGCGAAGCTCTACGACACGTGGCGGCGGCTGGGGTTCGGGTCACAGACCGGCGTGGACGTCGCGAACGAGGCGTCGGGCCTGGTGCGCGACCCGGCGACGGTGCCGTGGCGCCAGATCGACGTCGCCAACGGCGCCTTCGGACAGGGGGTCGCGGTCACCCCGATCCAGCTCGCGCAGGCCTTCGGGGCGATGCTCAACGGCGGGACGCTCGTCCAGCCCCGGATCGTGAAGTCCGTGGGCGGCACGGAGACGCAGCCGATCAGCCGCGGGCGCGTGATGTCGCCGAAGCTCTCGGCCACGCTCCAGGACCTGATGCGCCACGTCATCACGAAGGTCGACTTCTACCGGAACCGGACGCTCATCCCCGGCTTCGACGTGGGCGGCAAGACGGGCACCGCGCAGATCTGGGACTCGGCCAGGGGGGCCTGGAAGGTCAACCAGTACAACTACTCGTTCGTGGGCTACATCGGCCGCAGGACGGGTCACGCGGACCTCGTGGTGGCCGTCCGGATCGAGGAGGGCACGCCCACCGTCATCCGCCAGGGCCTGCTCGAGATGCCGGTCATGTCGTTCGAGCTCTTCCGGCGGATCGCGCACGACGCGATCAACACACCCGACCTGGTCCCCGAGAACCAGGCGGCGCCGGTGGCCGTCGCGGCATACCCGTGACGGCCGCCTGTGCGACACTCGCGAGCGTGACGGATCACGGACGGTCCCTCCCCCCCGAACCGCCCGCTCGCCACCGCGGTGACGCGTCCCCGACCGCAGATCGGGCCACCGGCATGCCGGCTGCCGCCGAACCGGCGCTGACCGCGGACGATCTCGTCGCGGCGACCGGCGGCGTCCTGCTCCGGCGGAGCGACCGTCCGATCCGCGGCGGCGCGGTGGATTCCCGCCTGGTCGCGGGCGGGATGCTGTTCGTGGCGCTGCCGGGCGAGCGGACCGACGGGCACCGCTACCTGGCGGACGCCGCGATCGCGGGTGCCGCCGCCCTGCTCATCGGGCGCCTGCCGGATCCCGCCGCCGGCGAGCCGTCCCTTCGCGACCTGGGAGACCTCACCGTCGTCCAGGTGCCGGACCCGCTGCGGGCCCTCCACGCCGTGGCGGCGGCCTGGCGCCGCCGGTTCAGCCCGCTCGTGGTCGGGATCACCGGCAGCATCGCCAAGACCTCGACCAAGGAGGCCATCGGCGCGGTGCTCGCGCGGCGGTTCGCCACCTTGCGCACCGAGGGCAACCAGAACAACGAGATCGGCCTGCCCCTGACCGTGCTGCGGCTGGGCCCGGAGCACGAGGCGGCCGTGCTCGAGATGGGCATGTACGTGGGCGGCGAGATCCGGGAGCTGGCGGCGATCGGCCTGCCGTCGATCGGGGTCGTCACCGCCGTCCAGCCGGTTCACCTGTCGCGGATCGGGTCGCTGGCGGCGATCCAGGACGCGAAGGCGGAGCTGGTCGAGGCCCTGCCCCCGGCCGCGGCGGGCGGGGTCGCGATCCTCAACGCCGACGATGCCCGCGTCCTCGCGATGCGCGACCGGACGCGGGCGCGGGTCGTGACCTACGGGTTCGCGGAGGACGCCGACGTCCGCGCGGAGGACGTCCGGTCCGGCGGGCTGTCCGGCATGCGCTTCCGGCTGATCGCGGCGGGCGCGGAGCGGCGGGTGGCGATCCCCACGCTCGGCCGGATGGCGGTCCACAACGCGCTGGCCGCCACCGCGGCCGGCCTGGCGGCGGACATGACCCTGGACGAGATCCTGCCGGGGCTCGCCGCCGGGTCCACGGCACCCCACCGCGCCGAGGTCATCCGCGTCGGAGACATCGTGATCGTGGACGACGCCTACAACGCCTCGCCGGGATCGATGCGTGCGGCCTTGGACCTGCTGGCCGGCCTGCCCGGCCGGCGGGTCGCGGTCCTGGGCGAGATGCGCGAGCTGGGCGTGACCCACGAGCCGGGGCACCGGGAGGTGGGCCGGGCGGCCAGCGAGACGGCCGACCTGCTGGTGGTCGTCGACGGCCGGCCCGGCGGGCCGGCGGCCGGGATCACCGAGGGGGCGCTCGCCGCCGGGCTCGACCCGGGGCGCGTCATCGCGGTCGCGGACGCGGACGCCGCGCTGGCGGCCCTGCACGAACGGCTCGAGGCCGGCGATGTCGTGCTGGTCAAGGCCTCCCGCGGGGTGGCGCTGGAGCGCGTCGTCGACGGCCTGGTCCGGGCGCTGGGCGGCGAGGACGCGCGCCCGTGACGCTGGAACTGATCCAGGGCCTGTTGCTCTCGTTCGCGCTGGTCGTGATCCTCATGCCGCCCTACGTCCGGCTGCTGCGCTACCTGGGCTTCGCGAAGCAGATCCGCGAGGAAGGTCCGCAGAGCCACATGGTCAAGTGGGGGACCCCGACCATGGGAGGCCTGCTGATGATCGCCGTCGTGCTGGCGATCTTCATCGTGCTCCGCTGGCCGGTACAGGGCGGCGTCATCGCGCCCCTGGCCACGCTCGCCTTCGTCGGCCTGCTGGGGGCCGCGGACGACTACCTGAACGCCCGCACCGGCGAGGGCATCCGGGCGCGCCAGAAGCTGCTGTGGCAGGTCGTGGTCGCATTTGCCGCGGCATGGCAGATCCAGGGCACCTACAACCTGACCGGGATCCGCGTCCCGTTCGTGGGCGACGTCGCCGTGGAGCCCTGGCTGTACGTCGCGTTCGCGGCGTTCGCCATCGTCGCCGCGTCCAACGGCGTCAATCTCACCGACGGGCTCGACGGCCTCGCCGGCGGGACGCTCGTGGTCGCCTACGCGTCGTTCCTGATCATCGCCCTGCTCAACGAGCCGGAACAGCCGAACATCGCGTTCCTGTGCACGCTGATCATCGGCTCGCTGCTGGGGTTCCTGTGGTTCAACGTCCACCCCGCGCAGGTGTTCATGGGGGACGCGGGATCCCTGTCGCTGGGGGCCACGCTGGCGGTGATCGCGCTGATCACCGGCCAGATCCTCGTGCTGCCGCTGATCGGGCTGATCTTCGTCATCGAGGCCCTCTCGGACATCATCCAGATCGGGTACTTCAGGCTGTCCGGCGGCAGGCGGGTGTTCCGCATGGCGCCGTTGCACCACCACTTCGAGCTGGGCGGCTGGGACGAGGAGAAGATCACGGTCCGGTTCTGGATCGTGGGCATCCTCGCCGGGCTGCTCGGTGTCACCCTGTTCATGGCCTCCATCAATGCCCTCGCCTGAGATGACCCCGATCCGTCCCCTCGACCCCGACGCCCTGACGCTCGCCGGGATTCGCGCCGGCGTGCTGGCGGGCCGGCCGGTCACCGTCCTGGGGCTCGCCCGGAGCGGCCTCGCGCTGGCGCGGTTCCTCGCGGACGCGGGGGCGCGGGTGACCGTGTACGACGGGCGCCCCGCCGCGGAGCTGGAAGGCGCGATCGAGGAGCTCGGCGGCCGGGCGGTCAACCTCCGGCTGGGTCCGGACGTGGACCCGGCGTCCACGTGGTCGGACGCGGCGCTGGTCGCGACCTCGCCGTCCATCACCCCCGCCTATCCGACGACCGAGCCCCGTCT
The DNA here is from genome assembly GCA_963703575.1 of uncultured Chloroflexia bacterium. Taxonomy (GTDB): domain Bacteria; phylum Chloroflexota; class Limnocylindria; order Limnocylindrales; family CSP1-4; genus CAIXZV01. The sequence goes on along the minus strand of CAVPEU010000019.1, from coordinate 228,755 downwards.
CCGGGCCCAGCTCCAGGTCCTGGTGGACGCGCGGGCCGCCGGCGACCCGGGCGTCCCGGCGCTGGTCGCCGAGTCCGACCTGTTCCTCAGGCTGTGTCCGGCGCCGACGATCGGGGTGACCGGCACCAAGGGCAAGACGACGACCGCCTCGCTCGCTCATGCGATCCTGGCCACCGACCCGATCCATCCCGCGATCCTGGGCGGCAACATCGGCACCCCGCTCGTGGAGCGCCTGCCGGAGCTCACGGCGGACCACCGCGTCGTCGTGGAGCTGTCCGAGCTGCAGCTCCCGGCGCTGTCCCGCGGCACGACCGTGGCCGTGTACACCAACGTCACCGCGGACCACCTGGACCGGCACGGCTCGGTGGAGGCGTACCGCCGCGTCAAGCGCCGCCTGGCCGAGCTGGTGGACCCGGACGGGGCCCTGGTCCTCAACCTCGAGGACCCGGTGGTCGGCGCGTACGCCGGCCTCGGGACCGCGCCCGCCGTTCTGTACCGGAACGACCGCCCCGTGTCCGGCGGGCTGGGTGTCGTGGACGGCTGGATCGTGGCCGCCGGCGTGGAGCGGCTGCCGCTGGCCGGAGGCGGGCTCGCGGCCGCGGGGCCGGGTGGCGGGATCATGCCGGTGGAGGAGCTGGGCATCCCGGGCCGCCACAACGTCTCGAACGCGCTCGCGGCGATCGCCGTGGGGCTCCTGTTCGGCGTCGCGCCGGACGCCATCCGCCGTGCCGCCGCGGCCTTCACGGGCGTCGAGCACCGGCTCCAGTCGGTCGGGCTCGTGGGCGACGTGCGGTTCGTCAACGACTCGCAGGGGACGCAGCCCGACGCCGTGATCGCGGCGCTGCGCGCGTTCCCGGCGCCGGTCGTCCTGATCGCCGGCGGGCGGGACAAGGGCGTGGACCTGTCCGGGCTGGCGCGGGTCGTCGCCGAGACGGCCGCCGCCGCCGTCCTGATCGGGGAGAGCGGCCCCACCCTCGAGCGCCTGTTCCGCGGCGCGGGCCTCGCCCGCACCGCGCGGGCGAACACCCTGGACGAGGCGGTGGCGACGGCCGACGCGTTCGCCCGCGATGCCCTGCTGGATCGGCCCGAGGGGACGGTCGCGACCGTGCTGCTCAGCCCCGCCGCCGCCTCGTTCGACATGTTCCAGGACTACGCGGCCCGCGGCCGCGCCTTCATCGCCGCCGTCGCCCGCCTGGCGTCCGGCGGCGATCCCACCCCGGGGAGGGACGCATGAGCACCACCCTGCCGCTCGGCCGCGCCTCCACCCGGACGCGGGTCCAGAACACGCTCCAGCGCGAGCGCCACGAGCCCGAGTTCGGGATCCTCGTCGCGATCCTGGCCCTGGCCGCCATCGGCATCCTGATGGTCTACTCGTCGTCCGCGATGAAGGCCTACCTCCAGCGGGACGACACGTTCGCGATCGTCGGACCGCAGATCCAGTGGGCGGCCCTGGGGCTGATCGCCATGGTGGTGATGATGCGGGTGGACTACCGCTGGCTGCGGGTGGCGTCGGTGCCGCTGCTCGTGGTCGCGATCGTGGCCCTCGCGCTCGTGTTCGTGCCCGCGCTCAACATCGTGGTGGGCGGGTCCGCCCGGTGGCTCAGGATCGGGCCGCTGCCGGCCGTCCACCCGGCCGAGTTCATGAAGCTCGCGCTGGTCGTCTACCTCGCCCACTGGTTCGAGAAGCGGGGGAGCGCGGTCCACGGCCTGTGGTCGGGCAGCGTGCCGTTCCTGGTGATCACGGGCCCGATCATCGCGCTGGTGCTCCTGGAGCCGGACCTCGGCACCTCCACCGTGCTCGCGCTCACGGCGCTGACCATGTTCTTCCTGGCCGGGGCGAACATGCTGCACCTGGTCGCGCTGGCGCTCGCGGCCGTGCCGGTGGTGTCGCTCGTGTTCATGCGCGGCTACCAGCTGGCCCGGATCACCGCCTGGCTGGACCCGTGGGACGACGCCTCGGGCCTGGGGTTCCACAGCATCCAGGGCTACCTCGCCCTCGCCCTGGGCGGCGTGCTGGGCGCCGGCCTGGGCGAGAGCCGGCTGGCCGGCGGCCTGTTCCTGCCCAACGCGTCCAACGACTTCATCTTCGCGATCATCGGCGAGGAGTTCGGGCTGCTCGGCGGCGGCCTGGTGATCCTGCTGTTCCTCGCCTTCGGCTACCTGGGCATCCGCACCGCCCTGGGGGCGCCGGACACGTTCGGGGCGCTGCTGGCCGCCGGGATCACGTCCTGGATCTGCATCCAGGCGTTCATCAACATCGGGGTCGTGGTGGGCCTCATTCCCGTGACGGGCATCCCGCTGCCGTTCGTCTCGGCCGGCGGATCGTCGCTCATCATCAGCTTCGCTGCGGTGGGCATCCTGCTTTCCATCTCCCGCGAGACCGTCGAGAAAGGAACCTGGAACGATGCGCCTGCTGATCGCGGGCGGGGGCACGGGCGGGCACATCTACCCGGCCCTCGCCGTCGCCCGGTCGCTCCGCGCACGAGCCGGCGCGCCTGAGCTCGCCTGGCTCGGCGGGCACCGCGGGCTCGAGGCGTCGATCGTGCCCGGCGCCGGGATCCCGCTCCGCCGGCTCGTGCTGCGCTCGCTGCGCTCCGCGGGGCGGGACGTCCACCTCGTGCTGGACCCGCTGCGGCTCGGGTTGTCGATCCCGCAGGCGTTCCTGTTCCTGCTCGCCCGCCGGCCGGCGGCGATCTTCACGACGGGCGGCTACGTCGCGATCCCCACGCTCCTCGCGGCCGCGGTGCTGCGGATCCCGAGCGTGCTGTGGGAGGGCAACGTCGTTCCCGGCCGGAGCGTGCGCTTCGTCGCGCGGCGCGCGACCGTGCTGGCGGTCAGCCACGCGGAGACGGGCACGGCCCTCGGCCACCCGCGGACGTACGTGACGGGGACCCCGATCCGGTCCACGGCGGGCGTGGACGTGGACGCGGCGCGCGAGCGGTTCGGCGCCCGGCCGGGGGAGCGGATCCTGCTCGTGTTCGGCGGGTCGCAGGCGGTGCGCCGGATCAACGACGCCGTGCTGGGGGCGCTGCCCCGCCTCGTGGAGCGGGTTCGCGTCGTCCACGTCACCGGTGATGCGGCCTATGCGCCCGCGCTCGCGGCGCGCGAGGCGTTGCCCGCCGAGCTCCGGGACCGCTACCGGCCGTACCCGTTCCTCCACGAGGAGATGACCGCGGCGCTGGCGGCGGCCGACCTCGCCGTGGGGCGGGCCGGCGCGTCCACGCTGGCCGAGGCGGCGGCGTTCGCGCTGCCGACGGCGATCGTCCCGTACCCGCACGCGTCCGGTCACCAGCGGCGCAACGCGGAGATCTTCGCCCGGGCGGGCGCTGCCATGCTGGTCGAGGACGAGGCGCTCGACGCCGACCGCCTGGTCGAGGTGGCGGGTCTCCTCGATGACCCCGCCCGGCACGCGGAGATGTCCGCCGCCGCGCGCGACCTGGCCCGGCCCGATGCGGCCGACGCCGTCGCGGAGCTGGTCCTCGCGGTCGCCAACCGCGAGCTGCCGCCGGACCCGGCGGAGATCGAGGCCGTCGCGCGGGGGAGGCGGCCGTGACCGTGCCGGCCGCGTTCGACGCCTTCGCCACGGGCACCGAGATCCAGCGGCGGATCGGCGTCAAGACCGTCCGCGACGAGCCGCTCGCGCGGTTCACGACGATGCGCGTCGGCGGGTCCGCGGACCTGTTCGCCGTGGCGCACAACCTGTTCGAGCTGCGGGCGCTCGCGAAGTTCGCGCGGGCGCGCGGGATCCCGCTGTTCATCCTCGGCCGGGGCAGCAACCTCGTGATCGCGGACGCGGGCGTTCGCGGGCTGGTGGTCCAGGCGCGGGCGGAGGCGTCGCGGGTCGAGGGCGACCGCTACCACGCCGATGCCGGCGTGGCGATGGCCCGGGCCGCCACCGAGACGCAGAAGGCCGGCCTGGCGGGCCTCGAGTTCGGGCTGGCGATCCCGGGCACGGTCGGCGGGGCGGTGTGGGCGAACGCCGGTGCCCACGAGAGCGACATCGCCCATGTGCTCGCATCCGCGTCGGTCCTGCTCGCCGACGGCAGCGAGCGGGAGCTCCCGGTGGCCGAGCTCGGGTTCGCCTATCGCCACAGCCGGTTCAAGGCCGCGACCCGGGCCGGCACGGGGTCCGCGCCCCCCGGCGCGCCGGCCGAGATCGTGTTGTCCGCGACGTTCCAGCTGCGCCCCGCGCCCGCCGACGAGATCCGGGCCCGCCTGGACGACATCAGGCACTGGCGCCAGGCGCACCAGCCGCTGGGGATCCCGTCCGCGGGCAGCGTGTTCCGCAATCCGCCGGGGGACTCCGCCGGTCGGCTGATCGACGCGCTCGGTCTCAAGGGGTACCGGATCGGGGGTGCCGTGGTCTCGGAGAAGCACGCCAACTTCATCGTCAACGATCGGAAGGGCACCGCGGCCGACGTCCGGCGGCTCGCCGAGCATGTCCGGGCCGAGGTGCGCGCGCGTCAGGGCATCGAGCTGGAGTTCGAGGTCGAGTTCGTCGGCGACTGGTCCGGCTGGATCCCGGAGGAGCCCTGATGCCCGTGCCGCCCCTCGGCCACGACCCTGTCGCCACTCCGCTCGCGGTCGTCTACGGTGGCCCGTCCGCGGAGCACGACGTGTCCATCGTGTCCGGGACGGCGATCGCGGACGCGTTGCGTCGACTCCGGATACCCGCTGGAGCAGTGGCTGGTCGACCTCGACGGCGGCTGGTGGCGCCTGCCTTCGGGCCATCGCCGGGATGACCGGCCCCAGGCCCGCTACGACGACCCGGCCGCCCTGGGCGCCGACGGCCCGCACCCGGCCGGGGACGCGCTGGGCTCGATGGCCGTCCGCGACCCGCGCCCGGTCGTCGTCCTGGCGCTCCACGGCCCGTTCGGCGAGGACGGCACCGCGCAGGCCCTGTGCGAGGCGGCCGGGCTCGCCTACACGGGTTCCGGCGTGGCGGCGTCGGCGATCGGCATGGACAAGGCGATCTTCAAGCGGCTGGTGCGCGGCCTCGGCCTGCCGGTCGTCGACTGGCGGGAGGTCCGGGCCGCGCGCTGGACCCGCGACCGGGATGGCGTGCTGGCGGAGCTGGAGGCCTTCGCGTCCGGGACCGGCGACCCGCGGCTGATGGTCAAGCCGGCGCGCCTGGGCAGCTCGGTCGGGATGACGCTCGCGCACGGGCCCGGGGAGCGCGCGGCGGCGATCGAGAACGCCTTCCGGTATGACGACCTCGTGATCGTCGAGCGGTACCTCGCCGGGGCGCGCGACCTCGAGGTCGCGGTGATCGGCAATGAGCCGGACGCGCTCGAGCTGTACGGGCCGGGCGAGATCGTCTCCGGCCACGAGTTCTACGACTATGTCGCGAAGTACACCCCCGGCATGTCGGAGACGACGCTCGGCGCGGAGGTCACGCCGGGCGAGCGCGCCACGATCCTCAAGCTCGCGCGCGACACCTACCGGGCGGTCGGCTGCGAGGGGTTCGCCCGGATCGACTTCCTGCTGGCCGGTGGCGAGATCGTCGTGTCGGAGGTGAACACGATCCCCGGCTTCACCCCGATCAGCCTGTTCCCGACGCTGCCCGCGGCCGCCGGCTACGACTTTGCCGCCGTGTGCCGCCGGATCGTGGACCTCGCGCTCCTTCGGGCCGCGGCGCGGGTCCGCCACCGGCTGACCGCCGGCGACCTGCCGCGATGAGGATTCGCGCGTGACCGGCCGCCAGCCCGGGCGGCGTCCCGCCGCGCCGGCTGCCCGTCCGGCCAGGCCGGCGCTGCTCCGTCCCGGCGCGCATCCGGGCGGGGGAGTGCGCCGCACGAAGCCGGTGCGACGCCGGTCCGCCGGCCTGACGCCCACGCGGGCCGGGGCCCTGCTCGTCCTGCTGGCGGCCATCGCCGGGCTGTACGGGGCCGGGGCGTCCGATGCCTTCGCCGCTCGCCATACCACGGTGACGGGGACGACCTGGACGTCCGAGGACGCCGTCCTGGCGGCGCTGGCGGTCCCGGCCGGCCAGAACCTGTTCACCCTTCGTACGGACGTGCTGGCGGACCGCCTGGCGGCGCTGCCGGCGGTCCGCTCGGCGGACATCTCGGTCGAGCTGCCCGACACCGTCCGGGTGGCGGTGCGGGAACGCGTGGCCCTCCTCGACTGGAAGGTGGGCACGCACCGCTACCTGGTGGACGCGACCGGCTACCTGTTCGGCGAGCTCGGCGACGCACCGCCCGACGCGGCGGCGGCGCTGCCCGCCGTGGACGACGGGCGCGACGAGGCGACGGCCCTGGGCGTGGGCGCCACGCTGGACCCCGTCACCCTCGACGCGGCGCTCCGGATCGGCTCGCTCACGCCGGCCGACGTGGGCAGTGCCGCGGCACGCCTCGAGATCCGGCTCGACGACGGCAACGGGTTCACCCTGCGAGCCCAGCCCATCGGCTGGACGGCGGTGTTCGGGTTCTACACGCCCACGCTGCGCAGGACCGACCTCATCGCGGGCCAGGTCCGGCTGCTGCGGAGCTTCCTCCTCGGTCGCGAGGAGACCGTCCTGCGGATCATCCTGGCCGACGACCGCAGCGGCACCGTGCTGCCGCGCCCCACGCCCCGGCCGTCCGCGACGCCCCGGCCGTGACGCCGCGCATGGCGCGGACCGCGCCGGCGCCGGACCCGCGGGCGGCGCGCCACGTCCTTCCGGGCGGGCGTCTGGTAGCGTATCGGCGACGTTCATCCGGACGGAGGCTGCCCGCCTGTGCTCCTGCCCCTCGTGGGTCTGCTTGTCGGTGTTCTGGCCGGGCTCGTCCTCAACGTCAACGTCAGCTTCGAGCTGTCGCGCTACTCCGCCGTGGCGATCCTCGCCGCGCTGGACTCGGTCCTGGGGGCGGTTCGCGCGGAGCTGGACGGGGTCTACGACAATCGGGTCTTCGTCAGCGGGTTCCTCACCAACGCCATCGTTGCGGTCCTGCTCACCTTCATCGGCGACCGGCTGAGCCTCGACCTCTACCTCGTCGCCCTCATCAACTTCGGGTTCCGGATCTTCAACAACGTCGCGCTCATCCGGCGGCACTTCATCTGAGCCGCGGCTCCCCAGGGCAGCGAGTCGCAAGGCAGCGAGGGACGACAGGCAGGTGGAACGGGAAGCGGTCCTCGTCGGCATCGACGTCGGCACGTCCAAGGTCTGCGCGCTCATCGGCGAGGTCAGCCGGGACGGGCGCCTGACGATCATGGGCCACGGGACGGTGCCCGGCGTCGGGCCTCAAGAAGGGCGTCGTGGTCAACATCGACCAGACCGTCCGCTCGATCGCCGATGCCGTGGAGCGCGCCGAGCGCCTCTCCGGCTGGAAGATCGACCGGGCCTTCGTGGGTGTCGGCGGCCAGCACGTCGAGAGCCTCAACTCGACGGGCCAGGTGGCGGTGACCGCGCACCACCGCGAGGTGACCCGCGAGGACATCAACCGCGCGATCGAGGTCGCCCGCGCCGTCTCCATCCCCAACAACCGGGACGTGCTCCACGTCGAGCGCCGCGGGTTCACGGTGGACGGCCAGGAGGGGGTGAAGGACCCGCTGGGGATGAGCGCCCTCCGGCTCGAGGTCGAGGCGCACATCGTGTCCGCGTCCGCCACGGCGGTCCAGAACCTGACCAAGTGCGTGCAGCTGGCCGGGGTCAAGATCGACGAGCTGGTGGTCGACGGGCTGGCCTCCGCCGAGGCGGTGCTGACCGAGACCGAGAAGGAGCTGGGCGTCGCCGTCGCCGACATCGGCGCCGGGACGATCGACCTCGTGCTGTTCGCGGACGGCTCGCCGTTCCACACCTCCGTGCTGCCGGTCGGCGGCAACAACGTGACCAACGACGTCGCGATCGGCGTCAAGACCTCGCTCCAGGTCGCCGAGGAGCTCAAGGTCCGCCACGGGACCTGCGACCTGCGCAACATCGAGGACGAGGAGATCGGCGTCTCGGTGCTGGGCGAGGACGCGGGCCGCACGGTGAGCCGCGAGGAGCTGTGCCGGATCATCGAGGCCCGGATGCGCGAGACGTTCGAGCTGCTCAAGAGCGAGATGGCCCGCAGCGGCCACGGCATGCTGCCGGCCGGGATCATCCTGACCGGCGGTGGCGCGCAGCTCGCGGGCACCGCCGAACTGGGCCGTGAGGTCCTCCAGATGCCCGTCCGGGTCGCCGGGCCGTCGGGGCTCGGGGGGCTCGTGGATACGATCCAGGACCCGTCCTACTCCACGTCCGTCGGGCTGCTGCGCTGGGGCGCCGCGACGCTGGCGATGGGGGAGCCGCTGCGCTACGAGTCCGCGCCGGGGGGCGGCGGGCTGGGCCGCATCCGGGACGCGATCCGCAGCATCTTCCCGTAGGCGGATGGACCGCCGGAGCGTCGCCCCCGCCTGCGGAGGGCGAACGGCCGGTCCCCGCTGAGGCTGCCCGTCCGGAGGATTCTCGACATGCGCTCCCTCGAGCTGGAGGTGCGGACCGGCCGCGACCGCGGGTTCACGGATCTCACGCCGGCCTGCGCCCGGTTCGCGGCGGAGGCGTCCGGCGGCGCCGATGGCCTGCTCTCGGTGTTCGTCCCCCATGCCACGGCGGGGCTCGTGGTCATGGAGCTGGGCGCGGGCTCCGAGGACGACGCGCTGCGCGCGCTGGACCGGCTGCTCCCGCGCGATGAGCGCTGGACCCACCGCCACGGCGCACCCGGCCACGGCGCCGATCACGTCCTGCCGCTGCTCGCCTCGCCGTCGCTGACCGTGCCCGTGCTCGGCGGGCAGCTGGCGCTGGGGACCTGGCAGTCGATCACGCTGCTCGATCCCAACGTCGACAACGCGACCCGCCGGGTGCGGCTCAGCTTCCTTGCCGGATAGCAGGCCACGACGCGGATCGCGCGGGTATACTTCCGCGCAAGCCCGAGGGGCCCGTAGCGGTGCCGGAGACCGGGACCGGCATCCAGGGGACAAGCACCCTCCGTCCTGACGCCAGATCCACGCGCCACCCGAGGAGAGCCGATGCCGCTGCGGTCGGATTCCGAGAACTTCGCCCTCATCCGCGTCATCGGCGTCGGTGGCGGCGGGAGCAACGCCGTCAACCGGATGATCCGGGCCGAGATGATGGGCGTCGAGTTCATCGCCTGCAACACGGACGCCCAGGCGCTCCTGCAGTCTGACGCGCCGCACAAGATCCGGATCGGCGACAAGATCACGCGCGGGCTGGGCGCCGGCGGCGATGCCTCGATCGGCCAGCGGGCCGCGGAGGAGGATCGGGACAAGATCGCGGACGCCATCGCGGACTCGGACATGGTGTTCATCACCGCGGGCCTCGGCGGCGGCACGGGCTCCGGGGCGGCGCCCGTGGTGGCGGAGATCGCGAAGGAGCAGGGCGCGCTCACGATCGGCGTCGTGACCAAGCCGTTCGGCTTCGAGGGCAACCGGCGCAAGCTCATCGCGGAGAAGGCGGCCGAGGAGCTCAAGGCCAAGGTCGACACGCTGATCACGATCCCCAACGACCGCCTGCGGGACGTCGTCCAGAAGAACACCTCGATCGTGGATGCGTTCCGGGTCGTGGACGACGTGCTCCGCCAGGGCGTCGCCGGGATCAGCGACATCATCACCGATGCCGGGGCTCATCAACCTCGACTTCGCGGACGTCCGCACGATCATGAAGGACGCGGGCTCCGCGCTCATGGGCATCGGGCGGGCGAGCGGTGAGAACCGGGCGCTCGAGGCAGCCCGCCAGGCGGTGGCCAGCCCGCTGCTCGAGATCAACATCGCCGGTGCGCAGGGGATCCTGTTCAACATCACGGGCTCGTCCAGCCTCACCCTGTGGGAGGTCACCGAGGCGGCGGAGGAGATCCGGGCCGCCGCGGACCCCGAGGCGAACATCATCTTCGGGACGAGCTTCAACGAGCGGCTCGGCGACGAGGTGGCGATCACGGTCATCGCCACCGGCTTCGACGCCCGGCCCCGGCCGGACAGCGCTCGTGCGGCGAGCCAGGAGCGCGTGACGAGTGCCGTCGGCGCGCGCCCGGCCGTGTCCGCGGCCGCGTCCGGCGCCACGGTGCCCACGCGGGACTTCCTCGAGGAGCTGGAGCGCCAGCGGACGGAGTCGGACCAGCCCGCCCGCGGCCGCGCGGAGGCCCCGGTTCCGGGGCGCCCGGAGCGGACGGTCGGTGAGCAGCCCGCCGTCCGCCGCCAGTCGTACGACGCGGAAGATCTCGAGATCCCGAGCTTCCTCCGCCGTCGCTAGGACGGGCGTCACCCGGCGCCCCGGCCGGTGTCGCCGGTGCGCGCGTGAACCCGTGAACCCGGGGGCGTGCTCCGTTGAGCGCTGACGAGGTCGCCGCGTTCGTCGACGCCCGCGCGCGTGTGCTCGAGCGCATCGCCGCCGCCGCGGGGCGCAGGGGGCGGGATCCGGGCGCGGTCACGCTGGTCGCCGTGTCCAAGACCGTGCCCGCGGAGCGGGTGCGGGCGGCGGTCGAGGCGGGGCTGGACGTGCTGGGGGAGAACCGGGTCCAGGAGGCGGCCGTCAAGATCCCGGAGGTCGCCGGCGCCAGCTGGCACCTGATCGGGCCGCTCCAGTCCAACAAGGCGCGGCGTGCGGTCGAGCTGTTCGACGTCATCGAGTCCGTGGACGGGCTTGACCTGGCGCGCCGCCTGGACCGGCTGGCCGAGGAGGTGCGACCCGGGCGCTCCATGCGCGTGCTGCTCCAGGTGAACGTCGCCGACGATCCCGCGAAAGCCGGCTTCACGCCGGCCGGAGTGGCGGACGCGCTGCCCGGCCTGCTGTCCCTCGCCAACCTCCGGGTCGAGGGCCTGATGACCATCGGGCGGCCGGCTCCCGTCGCGGAGGAGGCGCGGGCGACGTTCCGCGCCCTCCGGGAGCTGTCCGCGACGCTTCGCGCCGCCCGGCCGGCACTCGGGCCGGCGCTCTCGATGGGCATGACGGACGACTTCGAGGTGGCCGTGGAGGAGGGGGCCACGATCGTGCGCGTCGGGCGGGCCCTGTTCGGGGACCGGGCAGCCGCTCCGGCCTGACGCGTCCCGGCGACCGTGGGGCGCCGCGCCCCGGGCTGCTAGACTCGGGACGTGGGCGCGTTCGTCCGGGGGTTCGCCGGCATGCTGCCCATCCTCGCATTGCCGGTCGTGCTGCCCGGGCTCGCATCGCCGCTCGTCCCGGGCCGGATCCCTGCCGGCCGGGATCATCCCACCCGTCTGCTCCTCCTGGTCAGGCCCGGCGCGCCGTGGCGCGCCTTGCGGTGAGCGACCTGGCCCCGACCGACGTCCGCTTCGCAGTCCGACTCACCCCCCGGGGCGCGTCCGACCGTGTCGAGGGGGTGATGGACGGGGTCCTGCGCGCGCACGTCTCGGCGCCACCGGTCGAAGGGGCCGCCAACGCTGCGCTCCTGCGCCTGATCGCGCGGGAGCTGGACGTGCCGCGGCGTGACGTCCGGCTGGTCGCGGGCGCGGCCGGGCGGACGAAGCTCGTCGCCGTGGACGGGATCGCCTCCTCGCTGGTCATCGCGAGGTGGCCCGGGCTGCGTATCTGAAGGCGCCCCCTTCGTACCCGCTCGTACCCCGCGCAGGCGTGCCCTCGCGCTTCGTCGCGGTCGCGCTAGAATGCGGGTCCCCTCGGGGAGCCCGGGCGATTAGCTCAGTTGGTCAGAGCGCACGGTTCACATCCGTGAGGTCACTGGTTCGAGTCCAGTATCGCCCACCACCTTGACGCGCCGGACGACAGGCCTTCGGGCCTTGGCGTGCGCGCCCGGCGAGACTCAGGATGCCGTGGTCGTGAGATCCGCCCGCATGCCGGACGTGTAGTGCGCTGGCAGGTTGCAGATCAGCACGTAATGCCCGGCCGGCAGGGTCACGGTCAGGCTCGGCGAGCTGCCGGTGGCAATGTCCTCGACCTCGTCGACCAGGGTCAGGCCCGCACCCTCCTCGTTGACCTCCGTCCCGTCCGAGGACAGCGGCAGCTTGTCGGCGGCGAGATCGGTCCGGAACACGACGAACTCGTGGACGGTCGTGCCCTTGTTGGTGAGGCTGAAGGTGACGGGCCCGGCCAAGGCGCTGGTCGCCCCGAGCTCGATCTTGAACTCCGACAGGGCCGCGCTGACGGTCGCGCCGTCGCCAGCGGCGGCCGATGGCGCGGCCGAGGCCGCGCCGGACCCACAGCCGACGAACAGCGCTGCGGCGGCGGCCAGCGCCGCCAGCCGACTGCCGCTCTTGCGCACCTGGACGCCACGCGCCATGGTTCGTATCCTCCGGGCTGATGGTCATCTGGTCTGGCGGGACTATCGTCAGGGGCGCTGATCCCGGGCGGTATAGTCATGGGCCATCAATCGGGGTGTCCGCGATGACCAACCCATCGCAATCGATCGCTCTCGCCGTCCCGCTCGGCTCCCCCGGGCACGGCGATCGGTTCCTGCTCCGGACCGTTCGCTCGCAGCTGGAGCGGGTCGGGCGGCGGCGCCTGCTGGTCATGCTGGACCTCGCGACAGCTCTTGTCGTGGCGGCCACCTTCATGCAGCTCGCCGCCCCGGAGCTGCTGTTCCACGTCGCCTTCGTGGTCCTCACGGCCGAGGCCTTCCTCTACGGCCGTCGCATCTGCCTGCAGCGGGTGGCGGCCCTGTCGGTTGCCCTCCTCGCGTACGCGGCGATGCCGTCGATCGGCATCCCGCTGCAGCCGCTCGAGCTGACGGAGTGGCCGCTGATGTTCACGATCGCCGTCCTGGTTGCCTGGATGGCCGATCGCGAACAGTCCGTGGCCAGGCGATACGCTGGCCTCTACCGGGAGACCCGCGATCGCCTGGTGCGAGCCCAGGAGGAGGAGCGCGGGCGGACCGCCCGGGAGCTCCATGACGGCATCGGCCAGACGCTCACGGCGCTTACGCTGACCCTGGACGCAGCCGCGATGGCGACCGATCCGCGAGACGCGGATCGGGACCTGGACCGGGCGCGCGAGCTCGTCCAGGAGGCGATGGACGACACGCGCCAGGTAGCGGAGCGGGTCCGTCCGCCCCGGCTGGCCGAGCGGGGACTGGCTAGCGCCCTGCGGGCGATGAGATCGACCGCGGGGGTCCCGATCGAGATCGCCGTGGGGCCCGGCGCGGATGTCCACATCGAGCCGCCCGAGGCCGAGCTCGAGGCCTATCGGATCGTCCAGGAGGCGCTCCGGAACGCCCTGCACCATGCGCAGGCGCGCCGCATCCGCATCGCGATGCACCGGACGGGCACGCACGTCCGGCTCGAGGTCTCCGACGACGGCATCGGCTTCGTGCCTTCGGCCGTCCACCCCGGGCGACTGGGGATCATCGGGATGCAGGAGCGCGCGGAGGCCATCGGCGGCGACCTCGAGATCGTGTCCCGGCCCGACCGCGGCACGCGCGTGACGCTGACCCTCCCGGAGGCGTCCAGCCCCGCCGGCGGGCTCGCATCGTGACGCCGATCCGGATCCTCCTGGTCGACGACCATGCCGTGGTCCGGGAGGGCCTGAGCCTCGTCCTTGGTCGCCAGACGGACCTGGTCGTCGTGGCCGAGGCGGGGCGCACCTTCGACGCCATCGACCTCGCGGGGACGGTGCGTCCCGACGTCGTGCTGATGGACATCGCCCTGGGCGCCGAGGACGGCGTGGCGGCCATCGAGGTCATCCTGGCGCGATCGCCGCGGTCGCGCGTCCTGGTGTTGACCATGTTCCAGGATTCCGAGACCATCCGGCAGTGCCTGCAGGCCGGGGCCGCCGGGTTCGTCGTCAAGGGCGCGAGCTCATCCGAGCTGATCGAGGCGGTCCGGGCGGTCCATCGCGGCGAGCACTACATCCACAGCGCGGTCGTCGGGCTGGTGATCGAGGAGCTCCTGCGTCTGCCCGAGCCTACCCCGCTCAGCCGGCGCGAGCACGAGGTCCTGAGCCTGCTGGGCGGCGGTCGGCCGCCGGTCCGGGTCGGGGAGATGCTCGGCATCAGCGTCCACACCGTCCGGCGGCACATGGCCAGCGCCGCCGCCAAGATCGGGGTCAGGGGCATGGAGAACCTGGCCCGCTATGCGCGCGACCACGGGTTCGCCCGCGTCGTCGAGCCGGCCCGGGCGCAGCGCGACCAGCCCTGACGGCGCGCCACGGGAGCCAGGCCGGCGGCGTTCGAGCATGGCCGTCACAGGCAGGCGGCGTGACGCGTCGCAGCCGTGAAGGAAGCCTCCCGCACCGCGGTCTCTCCTCCTCGCGGCCGCCGGGGACCTCCCTGCCAGCGAAGCCCCCTGTCTCCCTCAGGGGGCTTCGCGCCGTCCTCAGGGGGCTTCGCGCCGTCCCCGGGGGCCTCAGCCGGCCGCCAGCCGCCGCAGGACCGCCGGCAGGATGCCGCCCTGGCGCAGGTACTCGACCTCGATCGGGCCGTCCAGCCGGGCGATGACCCGGAAGCGGCGCTCGGAGCCGTCCCCATCGGAGCGGGCCATCACCGTCACCTCCTGGTGTGGCGCCAGGGCCGCGAGCCCGTGGATGGTGAACGCCTCGGTGCCGGTGAGCCCCAGCGAGGTGGCGCTCTCGCCGGGCAGGAACTGGAGCGGCAGGACCCCCATCCCGACGAGGTTGGATCGATGGATCCGCTCGTAGCTCTCGGCGATCACCGCCCGGACGCCGAGCAGCGCGGTGCCCTTCGCGGCCCAGTCGCGCGACGACCCCGACCCGTACTCGCGCCCGGCGAGGACGAGCAGCGGAACGCCGTCATCGCGGTAGCGCATCGCAGCGTCGTAGATGAAGGCCTGCTCGCCGTCGGGCAGGTGGAGCGTGTACGGCCCCTCCTTGTCAGGGACCAGCCGGTTGCGCAGCCGGATGTTGCCGAAGGTGCCGCGCATCATCACCTCGTGGTGCCCCCGGCGGGCCCCGTAGGAGTTGAAGTCGAGCGGCCCGACGCCCTGGGCCTGGAGCCACTGGCCCGCGGGCGACCAGGCGGCGATCGAACCCGCCGGGCTGATGTGGTCGGTGGTCACCGAATCGCCGAGCAGCGCGAGGACGCGCGCACCCTCGATGTCCGCGAGCGGCGCCGGGTGGGCCGTCAGGCCGTCGAAGAACGGCGGCCTGGCGATGTACGTGGATGACGCGTCCCACGCGTACCGGTCCCCGGCCGGGATGGGCAGCGCCTTCCAGCGCTCGTCGCCCTCGAACACCGACGCGTAGGTCTGCCGGAACAGCTCCGGGTCGATCGCCTGGCCGATCACCGAGCGGATCTCGTCCGGCGCCGGCCAGACCTCGGACAGCATCACGGGGCGGCCGTCGCTGCCGGTCCCGAGCGGCTCGGTGGTGAGGTCCACGTCCACCCGGCCGGCCAGCGCGAAGGCGACGACCAGCGGCGGCGAGGCGAGGTACGCGGCCCTGGTGAGCGGATGGATCCGGCCCTCGAAGTTGCGGTTGCCGGACAGCACCGCGGCGACCACGAGATCGTCGTCCTCGATCGCCCTGGCGATCGGCTCGTCCAGCGGGCCGGAGTTGCCGATGCAGGTGGTGCAGCCGTAGCCGGCCAGGGCGAACCCGAGGTCCGCGAGCGGGGCCATGAGACCGGCGCGCTCGAGGTAGCCGGTGACGGCCCTCGAGCCCGGGGCGAGCGAGGTCTTGACGACCGGGGAGACGCGGAGGCCGCGGGCGACGGCGTTGCGCGCCAGCAGCCCGGCGCCGACCATCACCGTCGGGTTGGACGTGTTCGTGCATGACGTGATCGCGGCGATCGCGACGGAGCCATGCCCGATCTCGGCCGTCCGGCCGCCAGCCTCGATCGTCCGCCGCGGGACGCCGGCCGTGTGCGGGTAGGCGGCCCGGAAGTTGTCGCCGATGCCGGCCAGGCCGACGCGGTCCTGCGGCCGGCGCGGGCCGGCGACCGAGGGCTCCACGGTTGACAGGTCGAGATCCAGGCGGGCGTCGAAGTCCGGTCCGTCGCCGGGGGCTCGCCACAGGCCCTGCGCCTTCGCGTAGCGCTCGACCAGGTCCACGCGCTCCGCGGGTCGGCCGGTGAGGCGCAGGTACGCCAGCGTCTCGTCGTCGATCGGGAACAGCGTCGCGGTGGCCCCGAACTCGGGGCTCATGTTCGAGATGGTCGCCCGGTCCGGGAGGGACAGACCGGCGAGTCCGTCGCCGGCGAACTCGACGAACGAGCCGACCACGCCGAACTTGCGCAGCATCTCGGTGATGACCAGCACGAGGTCGGTGGCCGTGGCCGCCGTCGGCAGCTCGCCCGACAGCCGGACGCCCACGATCCGCGGCATCGGCTGGTACAGCGGCTGGCCAAGCAGGACGGCCTCGGCCTCGATGCCACCGACCCCGTAGCCCAGCACGCCGAGCCCGTTGACCATCGTGGTGTGGGAGTCGGTCCCGACCAGCGTGTCCGGGAAGGCGATCCGACCGACCTCGTCCTCGCGGTCGGCGACGACCGTGGCCAGGTACTCGAGATTGACCTGGTGGATGATGCCGGTCCCCGGCGGCACGACCCGCAGGTCGCGGAACGCCCCCTGTGCCCAGCGCAGCAGCTGGTAGCGCTCGCCGTTGCGCTCGTACTCCCGGCCGACGTTGAACGCGAAGGCGCCGACGCCCCCCCAGGCGTCGATCTGCACCGAATGGTCGATGACGAGGTCCGCCGGGACCAGCGGGTTCACGCGCGCGGGATCGCCACCCAGCGCCGCCATCGCGTCCCGCATGACCGCCAGGTCGACGACCGCCGGGACGCCGGTGAAGTCCTGCAGGACCACCCGGCTGGGCATGAACGGGACCTCGGCCTCGCCGGCGCCGCCGGGCCGCCAGGCCGCCAGGGTCGCGACATCCTCCTCGCGCACGATGCCGCCGCCCGCGTGCCGGAGCGCATTCTCCAGCAGGATCCTGAGCGTGACCGGGGCCCGGCCGGGATCGACGCCCAGCGGCAGGCCGGCCGTGGCCAGCGCGGACAGCCGGTAGTAGTCGGGCAGGCCGGGCCCGAGCGGCGCGCGGGCGCCGAAGGCGTTGGGCGTTGGCATGCTGGTGGTCCTCTTCAGGTCGGTCTCGGACGGTCCGGCTGCGCGGCCGGGCGGCTCGCTACACTCGTTGCGTGGAAGCGTACCGCGATGACCTGCCGGCCGGGGCCGGACGACCCCCATGAGGGCCTGGGACGAGACAGAGGCGCTGCTCCGCCGGCAGGCCGAGCAGCGCGCCGCCGAGCACGATGAGGCGCTCCGCGACCTGGACCGGGAGGGGATCGACCTGGATCCCGACCGGACCGGCGACCGGGCGTCGGAGACGGTGCCCGGCTCGCCGGGCACCCATCGTCACGGCGATGTCGAGCACGAGAGCGACCACGCGCACCCGCACCGGCACTCGGGTCCGGGCGAGCGGCCGGTCGTCGGCGTCGTGGGGGCGGGCGCGGTGGGGACCGCGCTCGGCGTGGCGCTGTCTCGAGCCGGCTGGCCGGTCGGGGCGGTGGCGTCACGCGACCCTGGGCGCCGTGAGCGATTCCGCGAGCTCGTGCCGGGGGCGCGCGCCTTCGCCGAGGCGAACGCGCTGGTGGACGAGGTCGAGCTGGTGATCCTGGCCGTGCCCGACGACGTCGTGGCGCCGGTGGCCGCCTCGCTGCGCCTGTATGCGGGGCAGGCGCTGGTCCACACCAGCGGCCTGCTGGGGGCGGAGGTCCTGCTGCCGGCGATGGCGGCCGGAACCCAGGCCGGTGCGTTCCACCCCCTGGTCGCGTTCGCCGACCTGGGCCGCGCGCTCGAGGCGCTCCACGGGGCGACGATCGCGATCGAGGGGGACGAGGAGCTGGCGGCGCACCTCGCGGAGATGGCGGAGGCCATCGGCGGGATCCCCGTCCGGCTGGCGCCCGGGTCGAAGGCGGCCTACCACGCCGCGGCGGTCCTCTCGGCCGGCGGCATGGTGGCGCTGCTGGACACGATCCGGGAGGTGGCGGCGGTCGTGGGCCTCGACGAGGCCGGCGCGCTGGACATCTACCTGCCGCTGCTGGAACAGACGGTCGCCAACGCGCGGGCGCTGGGCATCGCGGCCTCGCTCACCGGGCCGGCGACCCGCGGCGACGCCGGTACCGTCGCCGCGCACGTGGCCGCGCTGCGCTCCGGGGCCCCGGACGCGCTGCCCGTCTACCGCGCCCTGGTGGAGCGGTCGGTCGGGATCGCGATCGCGCGGGGCGCCCTGTCACCGGATGCGGTCGAACGTCTCCGCGCCGCACTTGCAGCGAACCCCTGACGCGATACGATGCGGGCATGCAGCACAGCATCGCCGCTCGGCACGCGGCATGGCCGGCCCACTTCGTGAGCAGCTCGGCCCGGGCCCGTGAGCGCCGCCTCGGTCTCCGTCCCGCGACCGCATTCGTCGCGGCACCCAGCCGGGATACGGTGCTCCGACGGCCGGACGTGGGGCCGTTGACCGCCCTTCGTGCGCCGTGGCGGGCGCTGACGTTCGCACCGCCGCGCCCGATGCGCAGCGGCCGCCCCCGGCCCGCCGCCTCGATGCGCTGGACCGCCTCGAGTCGGGGCGGGGGACCGCGTCCGTCCACCGTGGCGCCGGCGTGGCCCGCCTGAAGCAGGCTGTCGCCACCTCCGCGGGTGGCATCGTCATCCGCATCCGGGAGGGAGCCCCCCAGCTGGTCGTCGGTCGTCGGCGTCGTGAGCGCGATGGCGTGACCTGGACGCTGCCCAAGGGCACCCCCGAACCGCGCGAGACCACCGAGGAGACCGCGCTGCGCGAGGTCGTCGAGGAGACGGGGCTGGAGGTCCGGATCGTCCGGCCCTTCGACTCGATCGAGTACTGGTTCGCCCAGCGGGGCACGCGGATCCACAAGACCGTCCACTACTTCCTGATGCGGCCGACGGGCGGGGACCTCGGCCGCCATGACCACGAGTTCGACGAGGTTCGCTGGGTCGGGTTCGACGAGGCGTCGACGATGCTGACCTTCGAGACGGAGCGAGGGCTCGTCGCCCGTGCCGCGCTCGCCGCGCGGGACGGCGAGTTCCCGGGGACAACCGTCGCGTCGGAGGCCGGACAGCCGTGACCGAGACGACCGAACCCCTGCCCACGCCGCTGCTCGATCGTCACGAGGCGCTGGGCGCGAAGATCGTCGAGTTCGCCGGCTGGCTGATGCCGATCCAGTACTCGGGCATCCTGGAGGAGCACCGGGCGGTGCGCTCGGCGGCCGGCCTGTTCGACCTGTCGCACATGGGCGAGCTGGTGGTCGAGGGCCCGGAGGCGGGCGCCGCGCTGGCCGGCGCGCTGATCACGGATCCCCCGGCGCTGGCGATTGGCCGGGCCCACTACTCGATGATCTGTGCCCCGGACGGCGGCATCATGGACGACCTCATCGTCTACCGCCTGGCCCAGGAGCGGTTCATGGTCGTGGCCAACGCGTCCAACGCCCGGACGGTCTCGGACGCGCTCGCGGAGCGCCTCGCCGCTCGACGCGCCGTGCTCGACGACCGCTCGCTCGCCACCGGCCTGATCGCCGTCCAGGGACCGCGTTCGGTGGACATCCTCTCCGGCCTGACGGACCTGGACCTGGCCGCGATCCGGTACTACGCGATCGCCGAGGGGACGGTCGCCGGTATCCCGGCGCAGGTCGGGCGGACCGGCTACACCGGCGAGGACGGGTTCGAGCTGTTCGTCGACACCCCCCACGCCGGCGCGATGTGGGACGCGCTGCTCGAGGCGGGCCGGCCGCACGGCCTCGTGCCCGTGGGCCTGGGCGCACGGGACACGCTGCGGCTCGAGGCCGGGATGCCGCTGTACGGCAACGAGCTGGACCGCACCACGAACCCGTTCGAAGCCGGCCTGGGGCGCGTGGTCAAGCTGACCAAGCCGGGTGACTTCGTGGGGCGCGGGGCGCTCGAGAAGGTCGCCCGCGACGGCGTGACCAGGCGCCTGGTCGGGCTCGTGCTCCGCGAGCGCGGGATCGCTCGCCACGGCTACCGCGTGCTGAACGCGACCGGTCCCACCGGCGTCGTGACCTCCGGGACGATGTCACCGACGCGTGGCGACGCGATCGCGATGGCGTACGTCGCCGCCGGGGATTCCGAACCCGGTACGATGCTGGCCGTGGAGATTCGCGGCGCCCCGGTGGCTGCCGAGGTCGTGCCCCTGCCCTTCTACAAGCGTTCGTCCTGACACCCGGCCGCGGGCGGCTGCGGCTGACATCGTCTCTGCGTCATCGCGCCAAGCCACGCGGCAGGATGCCGCGAACCGTATCCAGGAGGAACCGGCCCGATGGTCCCCGGCGACCTGCGCTACACCAAGGAGCACGAGTGGATCCGCGTGGACGGTGACGAGGCCACCGTCGGCATCACCCAGTACGCCGCCGACCAGCTGGGCGACATCGTGTTCGTCGAGCTCCCGGACGCGGGACGCGTCCTGGACCAGTCCGCGACGTTCGGCGTCGTGGAGTCGGTGAAGGCCGTGAGCGACCTGTTCGCCCCGGTGTCCGGCGAGGTCACCACCACCAACGACGCGCTCGCCAGCCAGCCGGAGCTGGTCAACGGCGATCCCTATGGCGCAGGCTGGATGGTGCGTGTGCGGCTGACATCCCCGGACCAGCTCGACGGCCTCCTCGACGCGGCCGCCTACGACGCAGCTCGTCGCCGAGGCCTGACCGATGCCGTACGGCCCGCACGCGGCCGACGATCGGGCCCGGATGCTCGAAGCGATCGGCATCGCCACCGTCGACGACCTGTTCGAGGACATCCCGGAGCCCCTGCGCTCCAGCCCGCTCCGGCTCGACGACCCGGAGCCCGAGCTGGAGCTGAGCGCCCGGCTCGTCGAGATGGCCGGGCGAAACCGGGTGGACCTGGCGTCCTTCCTGGGCGCCGGCGCGTACAGCCACTGGACGCCCGCGGCGGTGGACCAGCTCCTCCTGCGGGGCGAGTGGTACACGGCCTACACGCCGTACCAGCCGGAGATCAGCCAGGGCACGCTCCAGAGCATCTACGAGTACCAGTCGCTCCTGGCGGAGCTCACGGGCCTGGACGTCGTCTCCGCCTCGCACTACGACGGTGGCGCGGCGACCGCGGAGGCGGCCCTCATGAGCTGCCGCGCGACGCGTCGCGACCGGGTGCTCGTGTCGCGCGGCGTCCACCCGCACTACCGCCAGACGCTGGCCACCTATGCGGAGGGCGGCGGGCTGGCCGTGGACGAGATCCCGCTGGTCGCCGACGGCCCGCTGGCCGGCACCACGGACCTGGCGGCGCTCGCCCGCCTGCTCGCGGACCCGGATCGTCCGGTGGCCGGGGTCGTCGCGGCGCAGCCCAACGTGCTGGGCCTGCTGGAGGACATGCCGGAGGTCGGACGGCTGGCCCACGCCGCCGGGTCGCTGTTCGTCAGCGTCATCGAGCCCGTGTCGCTGGCCGTCCTGGCGCCTCCCGGCGAATATGGTGCCGACATCGCGGCGGGAGAGGGCCAGCCGCTGGGGATCCCGCTCCAGTACGGCGGGCCGTACCTCGGCATCGTGGCCTGCACGGACGCCCTGGTGCGCCAGATCCCGGGCCGGCTGGTGGGCCTGACCACGGACCTCGATGGTCGTCGCGCGTTCGTGATGACGCTCCGGGCGCGGGAGCAGGACATCCGGCGCGAGAAGGCGGCCAGCAACATCTGCACCAACCAGGCGCTGCTGGCGCTGGCGGCCAGCATCTACGTCGCGACGATCGGCCCCCACGGGCTGCGGGACGTCGCGACGCTGGGTGCCGCCCGGGCGGCGGACCTGGAAGCGGCGCTGGCCGCGGCCGGCGCGCCACGGGTCCACGCAGGGCCCTATCTCAACGAGTTCGTCGTCCGGGTCCCGGACGCCCCCGCCGTGCACGCCCGGCTCCTGGACCGCGGTGTCCTGGCCGGAATTCCCACGGCCGCGCTCCTGCCCGACGAGCCGTCGCTGGCCGACGGCCTGCTGGTGTGCGCGACGGAGGTCACCACGGCGGCCGGGATCGACCGCTTCGCCAGCTCGCTTCGCCTGGAGCTCGCCGGGGCCGCGATGGCGGGAGGAGCGCGATGAGCGTCGTCGGAGAGCGCCTCCAGCCCACGATCTTCGAGCTCAGCCGACCCGGGCGCGGCGGCGGCAAGATCCCGCACCCGCCCAGGGACGCGCTGGCGCGCATCCCGGCCGCCGCCCTGCGCGCGACGCCGGCCGCGCTGCCCGAGCTCGCCGAGCCGGACGTCGTCCGCCATTACGTGAACCTGAGCCAGCTCAACTATGCGGTGGACACGGGATTCTACCCGCTGGGCTCGTGCACCATGAAGTACAACCCCAAGCTCAACGAGTGGGCGGCGCGCCTGCCCGGCTTTGCCGGGCTCCACCCGATGGCGCCCGATGCCGTCTCGCAGGGCACGCTGCAGCTCCTGTTCGAGCTGGAGGGGCTGCTGGCCGAGATCAGCGGCATGGACGCCGTCACCCTCCAGCCGGCGGCCGGCGCCCACGGCGAGCTGACCGGGATCCTGATGGTTCGGGCCTACCACCGGTCGCGCGGCGACATCGAGCGGACCGAGGTGCTCATCCCGGACTCCTCGCACGGGACCAACCCGGCGACGGCGTCGATGGCGGGGTTCCGGACGATCACGATCCCATCGGCCGCGGACGGCGGCGTCGACGTGGACGCGTTCCGGGCCGCGCTGGGCCCGAGGACCGCCGCGATCATGATCACCAACCCGTCCACGGTCGGCCTGTTCGAGCGTCGGATCGGGGAGCTGCTGGAGGCGACGCACGCGGCCGGCGCCCTGGCGTACATGGACGGCGCGAACCTCAACGCCATCCTCGGTCGGTTCAAGCCCGGCGAGGCGGGCTTCGACGTCATGCACTTCAACACGCACAAGACGTTCAGCACGCCTCACGGCGGTGGCGGGCCGGGCGCCGGCCCGGTCGGCGTGCGGGCCCACCTGGTGCCGTTCCTGCCGGCTCCGCGCGTGCTGCGGGCCGCCGACGGTTCGTTCCGGCTCGAGGCGACCGGCGAGCGCCCGACCTCGATCGGGCGCATGCGCTCGTTCTTCGGCAGCACGGGCGTCCTCGTGCGCGCATACGCGTACATCCGTGCCCACGGTGCGGGGGGTCTGCGCGAGGTCTCGGACGACGCGGTGCTGGCCGCCAACTACCTCAAGGTCCGGTTGGCCGGCACGTACCAGGTCCCGTTCGAGCGGGCCTGCAAGCACGAGTTCGTCGCCTCAGCCGCCGACCTCAAGCACCGGACGGGCATTCGCACCCTCGATGTCGCCAAGCGCCTGATCGACAAGGGGTACCATCCGCCGACGATCTACTTCCCGCTCACGGTCGAGGAGGCGATGCTCATCGAGCCGACCGAGACGGAGTCGCTGGAGACCCTGGACGGCTTCGCCGACGCGCTGATCGAGATCGCCCACGAGGCGGAGACGGACCCCGACCTGGTGACGTCCGCGCCGCACGGCGCCCCGGTACGGCGGGTCGACGAGACGACCGCGGCCCGGCAGCCGAACCTCCGCTGGCGGGGCATGACGGGGAGCGAGACGCCATGTCCCGATTGAGGCGCCGGCGGTTGACGGGGATCACGCGGGACCACCAGCTGCCCGTAGCCCGCCGATTGGGGGCCGTTCGGCCATTTGACACCGGTCCCGGGCGTCCCCATAGTACCGGCGACCGAACGGCCGCTGCCGTATTCTGCGTTGTCACATCCTGCGTTCGCACGACCATCGATCGCCCTGCCAGGGAGGCATGCACCGCGATTGGGGTGGCATCGACGGGATGGACGGTCGGTCAAGTGGGAACCATGGCGGTCCCCCCCGAGTCGGAGGAGAGTACATGCACAAGCGCCTCACCGGCCTGATCATGGTCGGCGTGCTCGCGGTCGCGGCCTGTGGGTCGTCGACCGCGACGCCGTCGGCCTCGACGGCCCCCGCGCCCTCGGCCACGCCGGCCCAATCGACCGGCCCGACCCCCGAGCCGACGCCGCCGGCGCCGGAGCTCACCGGTTCGAAGTACGCGCCGACGCCGGTCGGGAGCGTCAGTGACCAGCCGCTGATCGTCGCCGAGTGGCAGACCCCCTCGACGATGGTCGCGTACTACGCGCAGGCGAACGTCGACATCGAGGTCGCGACCCCTGCGCTCCTGGGCCTCATCGACACGGCCTACGACCTCAAGTACGTCCCCGACATGCTGACCGAGGTCCCGCTCGTCGCCAACGGCGACGTCGTGGTCGAGGGCACCGGCATGACCGTGACCTACAAGCTCAAGCCGGGCATGAAGTGGTCCGACGGCCAGCCGATCACGTGCAAGGACCTCGAGGCCACCTGGAAGTGGAACATGGATCCCGCGCAGACGGGCCTCGTAGGCGGCACGACCGGCTGGGAGGACATCGACTCCGTCGACACGTCGAACGACACGAACTGCGCGGTCAAGTTCAAGAACGTCTACGAGGGCTACCTCGGGCTGTGGGCGCCGCTGCTTCCGGCGCACTACCTCAGCACGGTGCCCATCGCCAAGGCGACGACCGACCTGTATCCGCTGACCAACCTCGCGTCGGGCGTCTACAGCGGCCCGTTCATGCCGACCGAGTACCGGGCCGGCGCCCAGCTCAATTACACGCTGAACCCGAACTGGGGCACCATCAACCCCAACAAGGTCGGGTTCAAGTCGATGATCTTCAAGTTCTACCCGGACAACCCTGACGGGATGGTCGCCGGGTTCAGCAACGGCGAGTATGACCTCGCCATGAACCTGAACCACTCCGACCTGCCGAAGCTCCAGGGGCTGGACAAGGTCCTCACCGAGGACACGTTCACCTACGAGCAGCTCTCGATCAACAACAAGACCCTGAAGGAGAAGTTCGGCGAGGCCGACGTCCTGCCGATCAAGCAGGCGCTCGCCTACGGCATCGACAAGACGCAGATCACCGGCCAGGTGCTCGGCGGCACGGTCGATCCGGCCGGGACCAACAACGTCTCGCCGCTCGCCTGGTACTACGACCCCAACACGCCGCCGTCCGAGTTCAGCGTCGAGAAGGCCAACGCCGCTCTCGACGCCGCGGGCTGGACGACGGGCGCCGACGGGTACCGGACCAAGGGTGGCAAGACCCTCGAGCTCCAGTTCTGCACCACCAACCGCCCGTACCGCGTTGACTCGCTCAACGTGTTGGCCTCGCAGATGAAGGCGATCGGCATCAAGGCGAACACCCTGGCCGATACCGCCAACCCGAACGTGTTCGGTGGCTGGGACTCGGTTCCGGCCGACCAGCCGTGCAACCTGATCCACGGCAACTACGACGTCGCCATGTTCGCGTGGGTCGCCCCGCTCGATCCCCTCGGCAGCTACAACGTGTACACCTGCCAGGGGATTCCGGATGCCGCGCCGCACAACGGCCAGAACAACACCCGGACCTGCATCACGGAGCTGGACGACGCCTGGAACGTGGTCAAGAGCAACGTCGACTTCGCCAAGGTGGGCGAGGCGATGAAGACCGTCCAGGGGATCTACTCCAAGCAGATCATCGAGATCCCGCTCTTCTGGTGGAAGAACGCGTACCTCGTGAGCCCCAAGCTCCAGAACGTGACCGGCAACCCGACCACGTCGGGCGTGCTCTGGAACGTCGAGGACTGGTGGATCCAGCCGTAGCAGCCTGAGCCGTCCTCAGGTACTCTCCGCAGCGGGGCGCGTGAGCGCCCCGCTGCGCCTTTCCCAGCCAGCAGGGGACCATGACCCGCTTCATCGTCCGCCGCGTCCTTGGCGCGATCCCGGTCCTGTTCCTGGTCTCGATCATGATCTTCGGGATCATCCTGATCGCCCCGGGTGGCCCGGAGGCGCGGTTCGCGCAGAACCCGAGGATCACCGCGGAGCAGGTCGCGAAGTTCCGCCACCGCATCGGGCTCGATCAGCCGATCCCGGTCCAGTACTGCCGCTGGGTGGGGCTCTGCAACCCCGACGGCGAGGGCCTCGGGGTGTTCATCTCGAACCAGGGCGGCCCGAACTTCCTGCCGTCGTTCCTTGCCGGTGGCGACAACGGCGTCCTGCACGGCGACTTCGGCTTCTCGATCCGGGACGGACGACCCGTGTCCGTCGTGATCGGCGAGCGGGTCCTCCCGACGGCGATCCTGGCCGGCACGGCGTGGGTCCTGTGGGTGATCATCGCGTTCGTCGCCGGCATGTACGCGGCCGTCAAACGGTATGGCTGGTTCGACTCCAGTCTCACCATCTTCAGCTACATCGGGCTGTCGCTGCCGACATTCTGGCTGGGCATCATGCTCATCACCTTCTTCGCCGCCGGGCTCCACGTGCTGCCGGCCGGCGGGATGTGGACGACCCGGAGCGTGCCGATCTTCGGCACTGCCGAGTACTGGACGTTCGCAGGCGCGGACCCGCTGAGGGCATTCACCGACCTGCTGTCGCACCTCGTGCTGCCGGTGTTCACGCTGGTGGTCGTGAGCATCGCCGGCGACTCCCGGTTCGTCCGCGGATCGATGATCGACGCGCTCAACCAGGACTACGTCCGGACCGCCCGCGCCAAGGGCGTCGCCGAGAGCATCGTCATCCGCAAGCACGCGCTCCGCAACGCGCTGCTGCCGATCATCACCAACATCGGGCTCGAGATCCCGTTCCTGTTCACCGGCGCGATCGTGACCGAGACGATCTTCTCGTGGCCGGGCATGGGACGCCTGTACATCGAGTCCGTGAATGCCTACGACTATCCGACGCTGATGGGAGTGCTCGTGATCACCTCGGTCCTCGTCGTGGCCGCAAACCTGCTCGCGGACGTCCTGTATGCGGTCGTCGACCCGAGGATCAGCTATGGCTGATCAGCTCACGGGGCGCCCCCTGCCGACGGACCTGGTGCCGGCAGTCCTCGAGGAGCTGCCGCCCGACTACGAGGTCCAGCTCGAGTCGCTCAACCAGTGGCAGCTTGCCTGGCGCCGGTTCAAGAAGCATCGGCTGGCCGTGCTGGGCAGCGGGATCTTCCTGTTCATGGTCGCGATCGCCGTGCTCGGGCCGATCCTGTTCCCGTACGACGTGCTCAAGATCCCCAGGCCGGACCAGCTCGTCTACGCCGGCCGTCCCCCGTCATGGGTGTCGGGCCAATGGAGCCCCCTGCTGGTGATGGGTGAGACAGGCCGGCTCCAGCGCGACGTGCTGGTGCTGGTCATGAACGGCGCCCGCCTGTCGATGCTCATCGGCGTCCTGGCGACGGTCGTGTCGGTCGGCATCGGGGTCACCTGGGGGAGCATCGCCGGCTACTTCGGGGGGGCGCTCGATACCGTCATGATGCGGCTCGTGGACGCGCTCCTGTCGTTGCCGCTGCTGTTCGTGATCCTCGTCGCGTCGCGCTTCCTTGGCCAGGGCAACTGGCTCACGATCGCGCTCATCTTCGGCCTGCTGGGCTGGGGTGGGATCGCCCGCCTCGTGCGCAGCCAGTTCCTCACCCTCCGCGAGGAGGCCTACGTCGACGCCGCCCGGGCGGTGGGCGTCTCGGACCGGCGGATCATCATGCGGCACATCCTGCCCAACAGCCTGTCGCCGATCATCGTCGTGGCGACCCTGAGCGTGGCCGGCGTCATCGTCGGCGAGGCGTTCGTGTCGTACCTCGGGTTCGGCGTGGACATCAACAACCCGACCTGGGGGAACATCCTGTCCAACAGCCTCGAGTTCATCAGCCAGGGCAACTGGTGGTGGGCGTTCTTCCCGGGCCTGGCCATCCTGCTGACGGTGCTCGGCATCAACTTCATGGGCGACGGGCTGCGCGATGCCCTCGACCCCCGGTCGAGGGCTTGACGATGTCCGATCCCGTCTCGACCGCCGCGGCGGCGTCCCCGTCGCGGCCGGCATCCACGAGCCGCGGGAGCGATCCCGACCTGCTCCTCGACGTCCGCAACCTGAGCACGTACTTCCACACCCTCGACGGCACCGTCAGGGCCGTGGAGAGTGTGGACTTCTCGCTCAAGCGCGGCGGCACGCTCGCGATCGTCGGGGAGTCCGGCTGCGGCAAGAGCGTCACCGCGCTCTCGATCATGCGGCTGATCGACGTACCGCCCGGCGAGATCGCGTCGGGCGAGGTCTGGTTCGACGGCGAGGACCTGCTCAAGGCCGACGATCGCCGGATCCGCCAGGTCCGGGGCGGCGAGATCGCGATGATCTTCCAGGAGCCGATGACGAGTCTCAACCCGGTGCTGTCGATCGGGGACCAGCTCCGCGAGGCCGTCATGCTCCACCAGCACGTGGGCCGCAGGGAGGCCGACGAGATCGCGGTCCAGTCCCTCCGGGACGTTGGCATCGCGGCCGCCGAACGCCGGATGAAGCAGTATCCCCACGAGCTCTCGGGCGGCATGCGCCAGCGCGTGATGATCGCCATGGCGCTCTCGTGCAAGCCGAAGCTGCTCATCGCGGACGAGCCCACGACGGCGCTCGACGTCACGATCCAGCGCCAGATCCTGGACCTCATCTCGGAGATCCAGCAGCGCACCGGCACCGGCCTGCTGCTGATCACGCATGACCTGGGCGTCGTGGCGGAGACCGTCCAGGACGTCGTGGTCATGTATGCCGGGCGGGTCGTGGAGCGCGGCACGGTCGAGGAGGTGCTGCTCGACGGGCGACATCCGTACACGCGCGGGCTCCTGCATTCGATGCCTTCCCGCGGCAAGCGCGGGCATCCCCTCGCCGTCATCAGCGGCGTCGTCCCCAATCCGTTGCGGATGCCGCCGGGCTGCAAGTTCCAGCCCCGGTGCCCCTACCAGTGGGAGCAGTGCCGGGTGGAACCTGAGCTGACCGAGATCTCGGAGGGCCGTGCGGCCCGGTGCTGGCTGCAGGACCCCGCCTATGCGTCCCGCCTTCGCGCGTACGACGCGGAACCGACGGACATCCCGGCGTGACGGAGCACGACACGGTGACGCAGCCAGTCCCCGCAACCGGTCCCGGCGAGCGGACGAACGGCCGCGCCCGCGGCGACGTCCTGGTCGAGATCGAAGGCCTGAAGACCTATTTTCCGATCCACGCGGGGATCCTGCGCCGGGTGGCCGGGCAGGTGTATGCGGTCGACGGCGTGTCGTTCGAGATCCGTCGCGGCGAGATCCTGGGGCTGGTCGGCGAGTCGGGCTGCGGCAAGACGACGCTCGGCCGGACGGTGCTCCGGCTCGAGAAGCCGACCGACGGAGCCGTGCGGTTCGAGCAGAAGAGCGTGTTCGAAGCGCATGGGAAGGATCTCAAGCGCCTCCGCCGCAGGATGCAGATCATCTTCCAGGACCCGATCAGCAGCCTGAACCCGCGGATGCCGGTGAGCGACATCATCGGCGAGGGGCTGCTGGCGCAGGCCGACGACGAGAACCAGTGGGCGAAGCGGTCGATCCGCGACGCTGCCGTGGGTGACGCGCTCGAGGCCGTCAAGCTCCGCCGCGACTACGCACGACGCTATCCGCACGAGTTCTCCGGTGGCCAGCGCCAGCGCATCGGGATCGCCCGGGCCATCGCCCTCAAGCCGGATTTCATCTTCGCCGATGAGCCGGTCTCCGCGCTGGACGTCTCGATCCAGTCACAGGTCCTCAACCTGCTGCTCGAGCTCCGGGAGGAGTTCGACCTGACGTACCTGTTCGTGGCGCACAACCTCTCGGTCGTCCAGTACATCAGCGACCGCGTGGGCGTGATGTACCTGGGCAAGATGGTCGAGCTGTCCGACGTGGCGGAGCTGTACGAGCATCCGCGACATCCGTACACCGTGGCCCTGCTGTCCGCCGTGCCGGACCCGGATCCCCGGGCCCGCCGGAAGCGGGTCGTGCTCCAGGGAGACGTGCCCTCCCCGGCCGCTCCGCCGTCGGGCTGCCGGTTCCACACCCGCTGCTGGCTGCGCGAGCGGCTCGGCAACCCCGAGAACTGCTCGACCGAGGACCCGCCGTTCCGCGACCTGGGCAACGGTCACCGGGTGGCATGCCACTGGTCCGAGCGCATCGAGGACTCCCTGCAGGCGATCGCGCCCACGGCGGTTGGCTCGGTGGCGCCGGGTCCTGGCCCCATCGCGACCGCTGCGGCGCCGGCACCCGCCGTGGGGCCCGCGACCGCTCCGGCGCCCGCGCCCGCGCCCGCGATGTCGCAGTCCCCGTCGCCGTCCCCGTCGGCGGAGGCAGACTCCGCGACCTGAGCCCGGCCGGCCGCGACGGGACCGAAGCGCGGAGCGGTTCGCGGCACGACCCGGGTCAGCCCCCGCCCGCGGCCGGCGTCCCGAGGAACGCGTCGAACAGCGCCAGCCAGTCGCTCCAGCTCGCTCCCGGCCGCGCAGCGTGCAGGGGCGAGGTCGGGTCCCACGCGGCCGCGAAGGACGCGAGCACGTCCCCGGCATCGAGCGCCGCTCCGTCATGGAACAGGATTCCCGCGCGCAGCGTGCAGGTCCACACCGTCGCGTCCGCGTTCGGCAGGCACCCGCGCGCGAGTCGCGGCTGCGGCTCGAGCGACCCCGGGTCCAGGCCGTAGAGCGGGTCGGTCACCAGCGCGCACAGGCGAAGGGCCGCCATGTCGGGCTGATCGCCGCACCAGGCGCCGTCGGGTTCTCCCGAGCCCATGAACACCAGCTGGCGGCGGTCGCCGGGCGTGAGCCGGCCGAGCGCTTCGGTTCCGAACGGGGAGGCCTGGACGCCCGTCACGTCGGCGCGGAACGCGACCATGCTCCCGGGGTTCGCCAGCGGGACGAGCGGCACGGCGGCGCGGATGGCGTCGTTGGCGCGCGCGAACGCTTTGGCCCGCGCGTCGGCGCCGGTCTCGGCGCGGGCGCCGGCAAGGGCCCTCGTGATCGCCGGCACGGGTGCACCGAGCTCACGGGTGGCCCCGGATCCGAGGAGCGGCTCGAGGATGCCGGAGGGATCGGCCAGCCGCGTCGCGGTGCCCCCGAGGTGGAACCCGCCAAGCGTGCCGGACGCCGCCGCCGCCAGGTACGGCTCCGGGTCCATGACGTCCAGCGAGGTCCGGATGCCGAGGTTCTCCTGCAGCTGCGCCGCCAGTGCCGTCGCGACCGCCACCGGGTCCGGCAGGCCGGGCAGGTCGCTCGACGGCACGTGGATCGGGATGGTGGCCTTGAAGTCGAACCCGGCCGCCTGGAGCGCCGCCACGGCCGCCGGCGCGTTGAACTCGTACCAGTCGGCGCCGCCGCAGGCGCCCGGGATCACGCACGGGACGACGCGGGTGGGTACGATCGACCCGGCCGGGAAGGCTGCCGCCACGAGGGCGGCGCGGTCGATCCCGCCGGCGATCGCCCGTCGCACGCGGACGTCGGAGAACGGCCGCCCGCGGCCGAACGCGAGCCAGGTGGTGGCCAGCCCGGCGCGCGGCGCGGCCTGGAGCTCGGGCAGGGTGTCGATCTGCTGGAGCTCGAGCGGGCCGGGCGCGTCGATGCCGTCGACGGTCGCGGCCTTGAGCTCCGCCAGGCGCTGCGCCGGATCGGCGGCCCAGCGGATCACGACCGTGCCGGTGCCCGGGGGGGCGTCGGACGCCGCACCCGTTCCGGCAGCGGCCTGCGCACCTGCCGCCGTGAGGATCACGTCCGTGCCGGCGTCCCAGCGGTCGATCCGGAAGGCGCCGGTGCCGGCGAGCGACCTGCCGGCGGCCGGGTCGGCGGTGAGGCGGTCCAGCGTGGCCGTGTCCAGGATCGCCAGGGACGGATGGGCGATCCGGGCGAGGAAGGCGCCGTCTGGCCGGCACAGCGTGAACCGCACGATGCGGGCGCTGGGGGCCTCGATCCGTCCGAGGAGCCCCGCGTAGCCGGCGACATCGCAGGCGGACGAGCCGTCGGCCGGCAGGCCGGCAGGCCGGAACGGCAGCTCGCTCGCGGACGGCGTCGGCGACGCCCCGGTGCTCGGCGTAACCCTGTCCGGTGCTTCGGTGACGGACGGGTTGTCCGCGCAGGCCGCGACCAGCAGCGACGCGGCGAGGAGCACGGCCGGGGCGCGGCGCCACCGCGGCGACGGCGGGCTGACAGTGGCGAGGACCGGGGCGATCAGGCGCGGGCGCGACATCCTTGACGGTTGCTCCGGGCGTGAGATCGGGGGAGGCGGGACGGCCGATGGGCCTGTCGGCCGCCCGGCCGACGGCGGGTCCGCCGCCCGCGGCGGGCGAACCCGGGCGAGCGCGCGGGCGCAGGATGAGTATCATGCACCCGCTAAGGCGGATCACCGGTTGCCGGGCCGGCCGCCTGACGGCGGAAGCCGTCGATCCCGGCCGGAGGAGGAGACAGCATGTCCCGTATTCGATTCGGGGCTCTGCTGGCGGCGAGCGCTATTGCGTTCGCTGCCTGCGGTGGGTCGACGGCGACAAACGCCCCGTCCCAGGTCCCGGCGAGCGCCGAGCCCAGCACGAGCACCACACCGAGCGAATCCCCGGCGGCGGGCACGCCCAAGGACGGGGGCACGCTGGTGGTCGCCCTGCCCGGCGACATCACCCGCACCGACCCGTCCATGATCGACGACAGCAACTCGTCCTACGTGACCGAACAGGTCGTCGAGGGCCTGGTCTCCCTCAAGCCGGGCACCACGTCGGAGATCGTGCCGGCGCTGGCCACCTCGTGGGACGTCGCGGCCGACGGGCTGACCTACACGTTCCACCTGCGCCAGGGCGTCAAGTTCCACGACGGCACGGACTTCAACGCCGACGCCGTCGTCTACAACTACGACCGTTGGAAGAACTTCCCCAAGGAGCTCCAGGACTACACCTACTACGCGGGTGCGGTCTTCGGCGGCTACGGCGACACCTCGAACGTCGCCAGCGTCACCGCCACGGACGCCTCGACGGTCACCATCGCGCTCAGGAAGCCCCAGTCCAGCTTCCTGATCGGCCAGACGCTGTCCGTGTTCGGCATCTCGAGCCCGACGGCGCTCAAGGCCGGCGGCGCGGACAACACCGTGACCGACGTCAGCAAGATCTCGTACGCGCAGGGCGGTGCCGGCGCGATGGTCGGCACCGGGGCGTTCAAGTTCAAGGAATGGGTCACCGGCGACCACGTCACGCTCGACAAGAACCCGGACTACTGGGGCGACAAGGCCCACCTCGACACCATCGTGTTCAAGCCGGTCGCCGAGGAGGCGCAGCGCCTCAACGGCCTGTCCACGGGCGAGATCGACTTCGCGCAGACCATCGCCCCGCTCGACATCGCCACGATCAAGGGTGACAGCAAGCTGCAGGTCATCGATCGGGGCGCATCCTGCAACACGGCACAGATCTCGCTCAACCAGAAGTACACGCCGGTCAACAACCAGAAGATCCGCGAGGCCATCGGCTACGCGGTCAACCGGCAGGCGCTGGTCGACGCGTTCTACGCGGGCCTCGCGGTGCCGGCGGACAACTGGATGCCGATGACCACCCAGTACGCCAAGCCTGAGAACCTGCCGACCTACGACGTGGAGAAGGCCAAGCAGCTGATCAAGGACTCGGGTGTCACCGACCTGACGATCGACTTCTACTACCCGTCCGACGTGACCCGGCCCTACATGCCGGATCCCAAGGGCATCTTCGAGGCGATCAGCCGCGATCTCGAGGCCGCCGGCTTCACCGTCAATCCGCACACCGAGACGTGGCGCCCGGATTACCTGGACCACGAGTACGCCGGCAACTTCGAGGCCTGGCTCCTGGGCTGGACCTGCGACTGGGCCGGCCCGGACAACTTCCTCAAGACCGCGTTCTTCGGCTACGTGGACGGCAAGCCGTCGACCGAGTTCGACTACAAGAACGACGAGCTCGAGAAGACCATGAACGACGCGCTCGCGGCGACGGACGACGCGACCGCCAAGAGCCTGTGGGAGCACGCGCAGGACCTCATCCGCGCGGACATGCCCTCCGTTCCGCTCGTCAACTCGACACCCCCGGCGGCGGCTCGTGCCGACGTCAAGGGCTTCGTCGGGGCCGGGAACCTCACCGAGTTCTTCAACTCCGTGTGGCTCGACCGCTAGCCGGCAGGTGACCCGGCGGCCGCTCCGCGGCCGCCGGACGCCCCTCGCCGATCCTGCGCCCCCGCCGGTCCGCCGGGCCCCGGGGGCGCTTCCCCAACCCGCATCCTGATTCGAGCGTGCTGAAGTACACGGTCCGACGCCTGCTCGCGACCATCCCGGTCCTGTTCGGGCTGTCGATCATCCTGTTCGCGTTCGTGCACCTGCTGCCCGGGGACCCGTGCCGATCGATCCTCGGCCAGCATGCGACGCCCGACGCGTGCCTGCGCCTGCGGCAGAACCTGGGGCTCGACCTGCCGCTCTGGCAGCAGTACATCAGCTACCTGGGGGACCTGCTGTCGGGCAACTTCGGCGCCTCGATCATCAACAACCGCCCCGTCCTCGCCGAGTTCGCCATCCGTTTCCCGGGGACCGTGGAGCTCACGACCGCGGCGCTGATCTTCGCGGTCGGCGCCGGGATCCCGCTGGGCCGGATCGCCGCCCGCCACGCGCAGGGCTGGCAGGACGGCGCGGTGACCGTGATCAGCCTGTTCGGCATCAGCATCCCGGTGTTCGTGCTGGGGCTGGTCCTCGTCTATATCTTCGCGGTCCAGCTCCACTGGCTGCCGACCCAGGGGCGGATCGATGCCCGGGCGGGAGCCGGCCTCCCGACCGTCACCAACTTCATGCTCGTCGACACGCTGCTGGGCGGGCGGCCGGACCTGTTCGTGGACGCGCTGCGCCACCTCGTCCTGCCCGCGGTCGCCCTGGGCTCCATCCCGCTCGCGATCATCGCCCGCATCACGCGCGCGTCGGTCATCGAGGTGAGCAACGAGGACTACGTGCGGACCGCCCGGGCCAAGGGCCTCACGGAGCGCCGCGTGGACGGCCGCCACATCATGCGCAATGCCTGGCTGCCGGTCGTGACCGTCATCGGCCTGCAGGTCGGCGGCCTGCTGGCGGGCGCCGTCCTGACCGAGACGGTGTTCTCCTGGACGGGCGTCGGCCGCTGGGTCGTGGACGCCATCGGCAACCGTGACTACTTCGTCGTCCAGGGCGCGGTGATGATCTTCGCCCTCATCTTCCTGATGGTGAACCTGCTGGTGGACATCGGCTACGCGTACCTGAACCCGCGGATCCGCTACTCATGAGCACCACGACGGCCACCCGCCTCGGCACGCCGAATCCCGCCCCCGTCGCGGAGACACGCGTCAGCCGCGGGTTGTGGAGCGACGCCTTCTCGCGCCTGCGGCGCAACAGGCCCGCGATCGTCGGCATGGTGTGCATCGTGACGTTCATCGGTGCCGCGCTGCTGGCCCCCGTGATCGCGCCCTACGGGCCGCTGGAGGGCCAGCTGGCCGACCGCCTCCAGGCGCCCAGCTTGCAGCACCTCATGGGCACCGACCTCCAGGGCCGGGATGTGCTGACCCGGATCCTGTACGGCGCCCAGATCAGCCTCCAGGTGGGCGTGATCTCGGTGATCATGGCCCTCACGATGGGCGGCATCGTGGGCGCGCTCGCGGGCGGCCTCGGGGGCAAGGTCGACGCGGTGCTGATGCGCGCGACCGATGTCCTGCTCGCGATCCCCGGGATCCTGCTCGCGATCGGGATCATCGCCTGGCTGGACCGCGGCATGCTCCAGCTGATGCTCGCGATCGCCATCACCTACGCGCCCATCTTCGCCCGGCTGCTGCGCGGGTCGCTGCTGTCGCTGCGCGAGTCGGACTACGTGGTCGCCGCTCGCTCCATCGGCGCATCCGAGGGCCGGCTGCTGCTGCGCCACATGCTCCCCAACGCGCTCACGCCCCTGATCGTCCAGGCGACGCTGGTGCTGGCCACGGCGATCATCGACATCGCGGGCCTCGGCTTCCTGGGCCTCGGGCCGCCCGATCCGCGGACCCCGGAATGGGGGACGATGCTCACCGACGCACGCCGCTTCCTCCAGCAGGCGCCCCACCTCGTGTTCTTCCCGGGCGCGGCGATCGTGATCAGCGCCATCGGGTTCAACCTGTTCGGCGACGGCCTCCGGGAGTCGCTCGACCCGAGGCTCAAGCAGTGACCGCGGCGCGCCCCATGGACGGCGAGCCGCTGCTCGACGTCCGCGACCTGTCCGTCCGCTTCCGGACCCACGACGGGACGATCTACGCGGTCAACGGGATCTCGTTCCAGCTGGCCCGCGGCGAGCGCCTGGGGCTGGTCGGAGAGTCGGGCTGCGGCAAGAGCGTGACCAACCTCGCGATCATCCGCCTGCTCCCCAAGCCGGCCGGCCACATCGAGGGCGGGTCCGTGCTGTTCGACGGCGAGGACCTGGTCAAGCTGCCGGAGTCGGAGATCCGCGAGATCCGCGGGCGTGACATCGCGATGATCTTCCAGGACCCGATGACCAGCCTGAACCCGGTCCTCACGATCGAGGAGCAGATGATCGAGACGATCCAGGCCCACAAGCGGCAGACGAAGGGCGAGGCGCGGGCCCGGGCGGTCGAGCTGCTCGGCATGGTCGGCATGCCGGAGCCGGAGAAGCGGCTGGGCAGCTTCCCCCACCAGTTCTCGGGCGGCATGCGCCAGCGGGTGATGATCGCGATGGCCCTGGCCCTCGAGCCCAAGCTGATGATCGCCGACGAGCCCACGACCGCCCTGGACGTGACCATCCAGGCGCAGGTGCTGGAGCTGATCTCGCGCCTCACGACGGAGACCGGCACCTCGCTGACCCTGATCACGCACGACCTGGGCGTGGTCGCCGGGATGACCGACCGGATCAACGTCATGTACGCCGGGTTCATCGTGGAGACGGCGCCCACCGCGGCGCTGTTCGAGCGGCCGTACCACCCGTACACGGTGGGCCTGCTGCATTCGATGCCCCGGGTGGACCAGCGCGAGGGCGAGCCGCTGATCCCGATCGAGGGCCGGCCGCCCGATATGCGCCAGGAGCCGCGCGGCTGCCCGTTCGCGCCACGCTGCGCGTGGCGCCTCGAGCGTTGCTGGTCGGAGAACCCGTCGCTGGCGGCCGTCGTCCCCGGCACGCCGATCGTCGGGACCGGCCCGTCGGCCACGCACCTGACCGCCTGCCACAATCCGCCCCTGCCCGACGAGGCCGTCGCCGGACGCCCGCTGCGCGCCGGCTTCCGCGCCGCGCCGGCACCAGCCGGCGAGATCGACGAGCTGGCCACGCCCGCGGCGGTCGCGGACGGGCTCGCGGACGTGCTCGCATGACCGCCCTGCCGACGAGCATGGCGGGGGCCGTCCTGGGCAGGGAGGCGCCGCTCCTCCAGGTTCGCGACCTCAAGGTCTGGTTCCCCATCACGGAGGGGATGCTGATCGAGCAGCACGTCGGCGACGTGCGGGCGGTCGACGGGGTCTCGTTCGATCTCAAGCGGGGCGAGACCCTCGGCCTCGTGGGTGAGTCGGGCTGTGGCAAGAGCACGACCGGGCGCGCCATCGTCCGCCTGTACCGGCCGACCGCGGGGTCGATCACGTTCGACGGGCAGGACGTGACGAGGCTGGAGGGGACGGCGCTGCGCAAGATGCGCCGGCGGTTCCAGATGATCTTCCAGGACCCGTACGCGTCGCTGGACCCGCGGATGACGGCCGGCGCCACGATCGGGGAGCCGCTCGAGGTGCACGGCGTCGGGTCCAGGACGGAGCGGCGTGAGCGGGTCCGCGAGCTGCTGTCCACCGTCGGGTTGAACCCGGACTACGGCGTCCGCTACCCGCACGAGTTCAGCGGCGGCCAGCGGCAGCGGATCGGCGTCGCGCGGGCGCTGGCGCTGGACCCCGACCTGATCGTCGCGGACGAGCCGATCAGCGCCCTCGACGTCTCGATCCAGGCCCAGGTGATCAACCTGCTCGAGCGACTCCAGGAGCGCCTGGGCCTGACGTACCTGTTCATCGCCCACGACCTGTCGGTGGTGCGCCACATCAGCGACCGGATCGCGGTGATGTACCTGGGCCGGATCGTGGAGACGGCGTCGTCGCGGGAGCTCAACAGCCGGCCGCTGCACCCCTACTCGGTGGCGCTGCTGTCGGCGGTGCCGATCCCGGACCCCGCGGTCGAGCGGCGCCGGCGCCGGATCATCCTGAAGGGCGACGTCCCGTCCCCGGTGAACCCGCCGTCCGGCTGCCACTTCCACACCCGGTGCTGGCTGCGGGAGCGGCTGGGCAACCCGGATCGCTGCGTCTCCGAGATCCCCGCCCTGCGCCTGATGTCGAGCGGGCATGAGGTGGCCTGCCACTTCGCCGAGGACGTCGACGGGTCCAGGGAGCAGCTGCAGGCGACGGGTCGGGGGGCCGCCGCGCCGAGCCCCGCCGTGCCGGACTCCGCCGTGCCGGACTCCGCCGTGCCGGGCTCCGCGCTTGGCTCCGCCGTGCCGGGCTCCGCGTTGCCGGGCTCCGCCGCCACGGCGGACGGCTCCCCGGCCTAGACTCGCGGGGTGCAGCCGCTTCGCATCGCGCTCGCCCAGGTCGCGCCCCGGCTCGGGGACCTCGAGGCCAACCTCGCGGGCCATCGGGCGCTGATCCGCGAGGCGCGCGCCGGGGGCGCCGGCCTGGTCGTGTTCCCGGAGCTCGGCCTGACCGGGTACCAGCTGCAGGACCTCGCCGCCGAGGTGTCGATGCGCCTCGACGACCCGCGGCTGGCGGCCCTGGCCG
This sequence comes from uncultured Chloroflexia bacterium, assembly GCA_963703575.1. Classification (GTDB taxonomy): domain Bacteria; phylum Chloroflexota; class Limnocylindria; order Limnocylindrales; family CSP1-4; genus CAIXZV01. The sequence continues at coordinate 190,324 of CAVPEU010000019.1, read as the reverse complement.
CCGAGACCGCCGGTGATGCGTCCGCGGTGGTGTCGTTCGTGGAGGAGTCCGCCGACCACCGGCTGTTCATCGCCGCGGCGTTGCTGGAGGACGGCGAGCTGCGCCACGTCCACCGCAAGCTCCACCTTCCGACGTATGGCCTGTTCGACGAGCGCCGGTTCTTCGCCCAGGGCGACCTCGTCCGGGCGGCGCCGTCCCGGCTGGGGGTGGGCGTCGGCCTGGCGATCTGCGAGGACTTCTGGCACCTCTCGATGCCGCAGCTGCTCGCCCTCGACGGGGCGCAGATCCTGGTCAACGTGTCCTCGTCGCCTGGGCGGGACCTGGCCGCGACCAACGAGGTGGGGCTGGGGACGGCGACCTCGTGGCGGACGCTGATGCGCGCCTACGCGCAGCTCACGACGTCGTTCGTGGTGTTCTGCAACCGGGTCGGCGTGGACGAATCGTTCTCGTTCTGGGGCGGCTCCGAGGTCATCTCGCCGACCGGGGCGGCGGTGTTCAGCGCGCCGCTGTTCGAGGAGGGGCTGTTCTACGCGGACGTGGACCTCGCAGACGTGCGACGCGAGCGGATCGCGCTGCCGCTGCTGCGTGACGAGCGCCCGGAGCTGGTCGCGCGCGAATGGCGGAGGCTGATCGCCGAGCGCGCCGGGCTGGCCGCGGACTCGACGGCCGAGGCAGGGGCGACCGGCGGGTTCGACGTGGCGGTCGAACGATGACCGAGCCGCCGGCGCTGTTCGTGCTGCCCGAGGAGCTGGCGATCGACACCGGCGTCGCCCGCACGGTGATCGCGGAGTTCGTCCGCGGCCAGCTGCGCCAGGCCGGCTTCGAGCGGGCCGTGCTGGGACTGTCGGGCGGGATCGACTCTGCGCTGGTGGCGTACCTCGTGGCCGCGGCGATCGGGGCGGAGCGGCTGCTGTGCGTCCTGATGCCCTACCGGACCTCGTCGCCGGCATCGCGCGTGGACGCGGAGGAGGTCGTGCGACGGCTCGGCTGCGCGTCCGAGCTGGTCGACATCAGCCCGATGGTGGACGGCTACTTCGGCTCCGACGGGGTGCCCGCGGCGGGCGGGCCGGGGGCGCTGGGGGCTTCGGCGCTGCGCCGAGGCAACCTCATGGCGCGGATGCGGATGTCCGTCCTCTACGACCGGTCGGCGTCCTGGCGGGGCCTGGTCGTCGGGACGGGCAACAAGACCGAAACGCTGATCGGGTACACGACGCTGTTCGGCGACTCGGCCTGCGCGTTCAACCCGATCGGCGACCTGTACAAGAGCCAGGTGCGCCAGCTCGCCGCGGCCGTCGGCGTCCCGGAGGCGATCATCCGCAAGGCGCCGTCGGCGGACCTGTGGCCCGGCCAGACCGACGAGACGGAGGCCGGCTTCTCCTACCCGGAGCTCGATCGGCTGCTGTTCTGGCGGGTGGACAAGCGGCGGTCGACGGAGGAGCTGGTCGCGATGGGGTTCGACGCCGCCACCGTGGAGCGGGTGGACCGGATGATCGCGGGCTCGGAGTTCAAGCGCCAGGTGCCGCCGGTCGCCAAGCTCGGGCCGCGCACGGCCGGCGTGGACTACCTGTATCCGCGACGACGACCCGGCTCCGCGGCGCGGTCCTGACCGTGGCCCGCGGTTCGGCGGCGGGCGCGGGGTCGGCCGGCGCGGAGTCGGCCGGCGCGGGGTCGGCGGGCACGCGCGGGGGGACGCTGTACGTCGTCGCGACGCCGATCGGGAACCTGGGCGACGTCACGCACCGGGCCCTGGAGGTGCTGCGGACGGTTCCGCTGATCGCGGCCGAGGACACGCGGGTCACGCGCCGGCTGCTGGCCCGGTACGAGATCCCGACCCGCACCCTGAGCTACCACGCGCGGAGCGGCCCGGCTCGCGAGCTGGAGCTGCTGGCGCACCTCGAGGCGGGCGCGGACCTGGCGCTGGTCACCGATGCGGGGACGCCGGTGGTCTCGGACCCGGGCGAGGGGCTGACGACGGCGTGGGCGGCCGCGGGGGGCACCGTCGTGCCGATCCCGGGCGCGTCCTCCGTCCTCGCCGCGGTGGCGGGCAGCGGCGTGGCGGGCCCGCGCTGGGCGTTCGAGGGGTTCCTGCCGCGCTCCGGGCGCGAGCGGAAGGACCGGCTTGCGCGGATCGCGGCCGACGAGCGCGGGACGGTGCTGTTCGAGGCTCCCGGCCGGACCGCCGCCACGCTCTCCGACCTGGCCGTGGCCTGTGGCGCTGAGCGTCCAGCTGCCGTATGCCGCGAGCTCACGAAGCTGCACGAGCAGATCGTCCGCGCGCCGCTGGGCGAACTTGCCGTGCAGGCGCGGGACGGCACGATCCCGGCCCGCGGCGAGGTCGTGATCGTCATCGGGTGGCGAGGCCACGTCGTCGCGCGGCGAGGGGACGTGGCCCCGGCCACGGACCCCGGCCACGGCAGGGCGGCCACGGATCCCGGCCCCGGCACGGCTGTCGTAGAAGCCCGGGCCAGGGTGGAGCGCCTGGTCGCCGACGGCGTCGCGCGCGGCGAGGCGGCGCGTCGCGTTTCCGCCGAGACGGGGCTGCCTCGCCGGCAGCTGTACGGGGCCCGGGATCAAGCCCCGGGGTCTGCGCGCCCCGGTTGACGCTCCGGCCCCGGTCCGGCCCGCGCGTCCGGCCCGGCCCGCGCGTCCGGCCCGCGCGTCCGGCCCGGACCCCGCGTCCGGCCCGCGCGTCCGCCGCCCCGGCCCGGGTGGCGCGCCCGGGTGGCGCGGCCGCCGCCCCGGCCCCTGCGTCGGGCCCCGCCGCCCCGGCCCCTGCGTCGGGCCCCGCCGCCGTTCACCGTTCCGGCGTTTGTCCTCCCGGTGGACCGTGGCCGAGCCGTCCCGCCACGGTCCTGCCAGGTGCTCGCCCGGCGGCCCGTATCGGATCCGGCGTTCTCGTCTTCCGGCATCGGTCCGCAGGTCGGCCCCTGGTCACAAACCCGCTGACAACGGGCCATCCGGTGGACCGCTGCCAGGTTCGCCTCGGCGCAGCGACGATCGCCCAGCGTGGCGGAGCAATCCCACGACCCGGCGTGGTGACGGCTTCGCAGATACGGTCCGCCCGGCGGACAGCCGGCAGAGTCGGTCGACCCACCGAGCCGCTGGCGTCCGGACCCCCGCCAGGCACCCGCCGCAGACCTGCCGGGCGACGCCCGGAACCTGCTGGAGGGGCGGGGCCGGCGTCCGGTTCCCGCGCAGGATCCGTCGCGGACAGCCGGGCGACATGAAGCGGCGGCGGCGCGGGAGGGGGGACCGCGCCGCCGCCGGGAGAGGGAGAAGCGACGTCAGGCTGCCGTGGCCTCCTCGAGGAGCTCGTCCTCCTCCTCGTCCCCGTCCTCGCCGCCGGGCGCGACGCTGAACCCGGCGTCGTCCGCGATGGGCTCGCCTGCGTCCGGCGCGAGACCGGCGGCGAGCGCCTGGGCCTCGAGCGCGGTCGCCGCGGTCTCGGCCGCGTAGTCCTTCTTGCGGCGGCCGGACAGCATCTCGACGCTGCTGGCGACGATCTCCGTCTTCCAGTGGCGCTTGCCCTGGTCGTCGTCCCAGCTCCGCGTCTGGAGCCGGCCTTCGATGGCGACCTGCTGGCCCTTGCCGAGGTAGCGCCCGCAGGTCTCGGCCAGGCGGTCCCATGCGACCACCGTGTGGAATTCGCTCTTCTCCTTGCCCGCGACGTACTCGTGGCTCGCCACCGAGAACTGGGCGACGGCCTTGCCGCCCGCGGTGGTGCGGAGCTCGGGATCTCGGGTAAGGCGCCCGGTGAGGAGGACCCTGTTCATCGGTCCGGTGTCTCCTTCCGATCGGGCCGCGCCGCGCATCCTCGTGCGCGAACCTGGTGCGGCCGATCCTGCGTGCGGCGGGCAACGACGAACGGCGGGCGGGTTGGGAGCCGGCCCCGACGGTCGGGGCCTCGGCGGGGCGACGGGTCGGTGGGGCCGGCGTATCCGGCGGGTGCTGCTCACCCTAGCGGGCCGGCCTTCACCGCCGCTTATCAGCCGGTCGCGGACTCCTCCAGCGGCCCGGCGTTCGGTATACTTCGCCGCGTCCTCGAGGCCGCGCGGGGCCGAAGCCGCGCGAAGGAGGGTATGACCGTTGCTCGAGGAAGGCGCGGCGTCCGCCCCGTGAGACGGGCGCGCACCTTCGATCACCCCGGCCCCCGGAGCGCCGGCGGGCACTCGCGGGAGACGTCTATCCAGGACCCCGGCACCGCCCGGGGTCGTTTGATGTCCGGAGGCGTGCGATGCCCGCGACCGTGATCGTCGGCCTCCAGTGGGGCGACGAGGGCAAGGGGAAGACGACCGACTTCCTCGCGGAGCAGGTGGCGATGGTCGTCCGCTACCAGGGCGGCGACAACGCCGGCCACACGGTGGTGGCCGGCAGCGAGACGTTCAAGCTCCAGCTCTGCCCGTCGGGCGTGCTGTATCCGCACATCACGTCCGTCATCGGCAACGGCGTCGTCGTCAACCCGGCCACGCTCATCCGCGAGCTGGAGATGCTCACCGCCCGCGGCATCGACGTCTCGAAGGTGCGGGTCAGCCGCAGCGCCCACGTGATCATGCCGTACCACGTTGCCCTCGATAAGGGCAACGAGGGCCGCCTCGGCGGGGCGAAGGTCGGCACCACCGGGCGCGGCATCGGGCCCGCGTACGGCGACCGCGCCTGGCGCCTGGGCCTCCGGATGGAGGACCTGGTCGACGAACCCACGCTCCGGGAGCGCATCACCCGCGCCCTCGTGGACAAGAACCTGGTCCTGGCGTCGATGGGCGCGGAGACCTTCGAGGTCGAGCCGCTGGTCGCGCAGGGCCTGGCCTGGGGCGACCGGCTCCGTGCCCACCTGGACGACAGCACGTGGCTGGTCCAGGACGCGCTCCGGCGCGGTGACCACGTCCTCCTCGAGGGCGCCCAGGGCACGCTCCTCGACCTGGACCACGGCAGCTACCCGTTCGTCACCTCGTCCAACCCGGTCGCCGGCGGTGCCTGCACCGGCGGCGGGATCGGGCCGCTCCAGGTGGACGAGGTCATCGGCGTCATGAAGGCCTACTCCACGCGGGTTGGCTCCGGGCCCTTTCCCACGGAGCTGTTCGACGAGACCGGCCGGGGCATCGCGGATCGCGGCCGGGAGTTCGGGACCGTGACCGGGCGCCCCCGTCGCGTGGGCTGGTTCGACACGGTGCCGCTCAGGTACGCCGTCGCCGTCAACTCGAACAGCGCCATCGTGCTCAACAAGCTCGACATCCTGTCCGGCATCGAGACCATCAGGCTGTGCGTCGCCTACGAGATCGACGGCCAGCGGGTGGAGACCTGGCCGTCGAGCGGCTCGGCCCTCTCGCGCGCCGTGCCGATCTACGAGGACTTCCCGGGCTGGGAGCAGCCGATCCACGACGTCCGCTCGCTCGCCGACCTGCCCGAGAACGCCCGCCGCTACGTGACGGCGCTCGAGGACCACGCCGGGGTGCCGATCGTGTTCGTGTCGGTGGGACCGGAGCGCACCCAGACCATCGAGCGGGCCTGGCGGCCGATGCGCCACCGCCCGCAGGCACCCGCGTAGGACGGCGGCCACACCGCCGTGAGCCTCGTCATGCCGACCCGCGTCCTGGTCATCGGAGGGGGCGGGCGCGAGCACGCGCTGGCCTGGAAGCTCGCCCGCGAGCCCGGCCTCGACGAGGTCGTCGTGGCGCCCGGCGGCGCCGGGATCGCCGCGGAGCCGCGGGTGCGGGTGGCGTCGGTCGAGGTCCTGGACCCCGGCTCGGTGGTCGCTCTGGCGCGCGGGGTGTCGGCGGAGCTGGTCGTGGTCGGTCCCGAGGCGCCGCTGGCGGTCGGGGTGGCGGACGCGCTCCGTGCCGCCGGCTTCCCGGTGCTCGGCCCGGACCGCGCGGCCGCCCGGCTCGAGACGTCCAAGGCGTTCTGCCACGAGGTCGCGGCGGCGGCCGGCGTCCGGATGGCGCGGTCGCGGGCGTTCGCGGCCGGGGAGGCGGATGCCGCGCTCGCCTTCGTCCGCGAGCTTGCGCTCGATGGGGCAGGCGCCGTGCTCAAGGCCGACGGCCTGGCGGCCGGCAAGGGCGTGATCGTGACCGATTCCCTCGACCAGGCACTGCAGCTCGCCCCGTCGTTCCTCGCGGGGCGCCCGGGCGACGAGCCCGCCCTGGTGATCGAGGAGCGGCTGTCGGGGCGCGAGGCCTCCGTCATCGCCGTGTGCGACGGGACCCGAGCGGTGGCCCTCCCGGCCGCACGCGACCACAAGCGGCTGTGCGACGGCGACCGCGGCCCGAACACGGGCGGCATGGGCGCCTACTCGCCGCTGCCGGACCTGGACGACGCCGCGGTGGCGGGCGTCCTCGACACCGTCCACCGCCCGATCCTGGCCGAGATGGCCCGTCGCGGCACCCCGTTCCGCGGCTTCCTGTATGCCGGGCTCATGCTCACCGCGGACGGGCCGGCCCTCCTCGAGTGCAACGTCCGCCTGGGCGATCCCGAGGCGCAGGTCATCCTGCCCCGCGTGGCCGGGGCGCTCGGGCCGCTGCTCCTCGCGGCGGCACGCGGGCACCTCCCGGACGACCTCGCGTCGCTGGTCCCGGCGCTGCCGGGCGCGGCGGTGGGCGTGGTCCTGGCGGCGAAGGGCTACCCGGGCGACCCCCGGCGCGGCGACCCGATCCAGGGCCTGGACGCGGCCCTCGCGCAGGGTGCGCTGGTGTTCCACGCCGGCACCGTGGGCCGGCCACAGGGCGGCTTCGGGACGAACGGCGGCCGGATCCTGGCCGTGGTCGGCCGCGGCCCGGACCTCGTCGCGGCCCGCGAGGCGGCGGAGCATGCCGCCGACGCGATCACCTGGGACGGCATGCAGCGCCGCCGGGACATCGCCGCCGACCTGCCGCGTCCGGCGGGAGTGGCCGTGTGATCCCGCGCTACACCTTGCCGGAGATGGGCGCCCTGTGGTCCGACCAGGCGCGGTTCGAGCGGATGCTCGAGGTCGAGATCGCCGTCTGCCGGGCGCAGGTCCGCCGCGGTCTCGTGCCGGCCGAGGCGCTCGCCGCGATCGAGGCGCGGGCGACCGTGGACCTCGCGCGAATCGCGGCGATCGAGGCGACGACCGACCACGACGTCATCGCCTTCGTGTCGGCGGTCGCGGAGACCGTCGGGCCGGAGGGGCGGTTCCTCCACCTCGGGCTGACCAGCAGCGACGTCGTGGACACCGGTCTCGCGCTCCAGCTGCGCGCGGCGGGGGAGCGGCTGCTCGCCGGCGCGGACCGGCTGACCCTCGCGCTGATCGCGCGCGCCCGGGCCGAGGCGGGGACGGTGATGATGGGCCGGACCCACTCGGTGCACGCGGAGCCCACCACGTTCGGCATGAAGTGCGCCGGCTGGGCATTCGAGGTCGCGCGCGGCCGGGAGCGCCTGGCCGCGGCGACGGCGGAGATCGGCACCGGCAAGATCAGCGGGCCCGTCGGGACGTACAGCCATCTCGGTCCGGACATCGAGGCGGAGGTGCTGGCGGGCCTGGGCCTGCGCGTGGATCCGGTCAGCACCCAGATCGTGCAGCGCGACCGGCACGCGGCGTTCGTGGCCGCGATCGCGGTCCTGGGCGGGACGCTGGAACGCCTGGCCACCGAGGTCCGCAACCTCCAGCACACCGAGATCGCCGAGGTCATGGAGCCCTTCAAGCGCGGCCAGAAGGGCAGCTCCGCGATGCCCCACAAGCGCAACCCGATCCTGTCCGAGCGGATCGCGGGCCTCGCCCGGCTGCTCCGTGGCTACGCCCTGACGGCGATGGAGGACCAGCCGCTGTGGCACGAGCGGGACATCAGCCACTCCTCGGCGGAGCGGGTGATCCTGCCGGACGCGACGATCCTGCTCGACTACATGCTCGCGAAATCGACCGGCCTGGTCGAGGGCCTGGTCGTCCACCCGGAGCGGATGCGCGAGAACATCGAGCGCGGCCTGGGCCTGCACGCCTCGTCCCGGGTCCTGCTGGCGCTGGTCGAGCAGGGCGGGCTGTCGCGCGAGGAGGCGTACACGGTCGTCCAGCGCTGCGCGCTGCGCGCGGCCGACGAGCGCGTGCCGCTCCACGGGCTGCTGGCGACGGATCCGGTGGTCGCCGGCCGGCTGCCGCTGGCCGCGCTCGACGCCTGCTTCGACGACGCGGCGCTGCTGCGTCACGTGCCGGCGGTCATCGCGCGGCTGGACGCCCTCGAGGCGGAGGTGACCCATGCTCCACGCTGAGGCGGCCTTCCTGCGGTCGGGCAAGGTGCGCGACCTGTACCGGATCGACGACGAACGGCTGCTGCTCGTCGCGTCCGACCGGCTGAGCGCGTTCGATGTCGTGCTGCCGACGCCGATCCCCGGCAAAGGGCGCATCCTGACCGGGCTGTCCCGGTTCTGGTTCGGGGAGACGGCGGACATCGTGCCCAACCACCTGCTGTCCACGGACCCGGCGGACCTTCCCGAGGCGGTCACCCGGGGTGACCCGGCCGTCATCGCGGACCTCCGGGGCCGGATGATGATCGGACGCCTCGCCCAGGTGCTCCCCGTCGAGTGCGTCGTCCGCGGCTACCTCTCGGGCTCCGGCTGGAAGGAGTACCTGGCCACGGGCGCCATCTGCGGGATCCGGTTCCCGGACGGCCTCCGCGAGAGCGAGCAGCTCCCCGGCCCGATCTTCACGCCGGCCTGGAAGGCGCCGGCCGGGCACCACGACGAGAACATCCCGTTCCATGGCGTGCAGGAGCTCATCGGCGAAGCGCTGGCCGAGCGGGTGCGCGCCGTCTCGCTCGCCCTGTACCGTCGGGGCGCCGCCGTCTGCGAGCGGGCCGGGATCATCCTCGCGGACACGAAGTTCGAGTTCGGCCTCCTGCCGTCCGGCGAGCTGCTGCTCATCGACGAGGTCATGACCCCGGACTCCTCGCGCTTCTGGGACGCCGCGGCCTACGAGCCGGGACGCGCCCAGGCAAGCTACGACAAGCAGTTCGTGCGCGACTGGCTGGAAGCCCAGCCGTGGGACAAGACGGCGCCGGGACCGGATCTCCCGGACGAGGTCGTGGCGGGGACCCGCGCCCGGTACGTCGAGGCCTACGAGCGGATCACCGGGGCGAGCTTTGCCCGCTACCTCCAGGAGGATGTCATCGCCCGATGAGCGAGCCGACCCGCGTCTTCCGCTTCGCCGTCAACGTCACGCCCAAGCCCGGCATCCTGGACCCGCAGGGACGGGCCGTGGAGCGCAGCCTGCCCCATCTCGGCATCAGCGGCGTCAGCGGGGTGCGCGTCGGCCGGCGCGTCGAGCTGTCCGTCCGCGCGTCCGACGAGGCCGGGGCCCGCGCCGTCGTCGACCGGCTGGCCGGCGAGCTGCTGTCGAACCCGCTCATCGAGACGTACCAGGTCGAGGTCATGGGCGAGCCCGCGGCCGTGGGGGCGGGCGGATGAGCGTTCGCGTCGGCGTGGTGCTGTTCCCGGGCTCGAACCGGGACATCGACGCCGTCAACGCCCTCCGCATCGCGGGGGCGGAGCCGGTGATCCTGTGGCACGAGTCGACCGACCTCGCGGGCGTGGCCGGGATCCTGATTCCCGGCGGCTTCGCGTACGGCGACTACCTGCGGGCCGGTGTCATCGCCCGCTTCAGCCCGGTCATGCGGGCGGTGGCGGACTTCGCCGCGCGCGGCGGCCCGGTGCTCGGGATCTGCAACGGGTTCCAGGTGCTCGCGGAGGCCGGCCTCGTGCCCGGGGCGCTGCTCCGCAACCGGGGCCTGCGGTTCGTGTGCCGCGAGGTCGCGCTGCTGCCGGAGCGCCTCGACGGGCCGTTCACCCGGGAGATCGGGGAGCGCCGGCCGCTCCGGATGCCCGTCGCTCACGGCGAAGGGTGCTACTACGCGGACGACGCGACGCTCGACGCCCTCGAGCGGGACGGCCGGGTCCTGTGGCGATACGCGAACCCGGACGGCTCGGTGGCCGGGCCCGGTGATCCCGGCAACCCGAACGGGTCGCTGCGCGGGATCGCGGGCGTGAGCAACGCCGCCGGCAACGTCGCCGGCCTGATGCCCCACCCGGAGACCGCGTCCGAGGCGATCCTCGGCTCCGACGATGGGCTCGGGATCATCCGCTCGCTGGTCGTGAGCGCGGCGGAATGGGCGGGCACGGGCTCCATCACGGGGGTCGCGCCGCCGACGCCGCCGACCGCGCCGGCCGCGACCGCCGGGACCGCCGCGACCGCCGGGACCGTCGCGCCGGCCGGGACGATCCGATGACGGTGCGGGCGACTCCGGCGGCCGTCCCGCTCCATCGCGCGCTGGGGCTCGAGGACGTCGAGCTGGACGCCATCCGCGACAAGCTGGGCCGCGACCCCAACGACCTCGAGCTCGCGATGTTCAGCGTCATGTGGAGCGAGCACTGCTCGTACAAGAGCAGCCGGCCGCTGCTGCGGACCCTGCCGACGACGGGCAGGGACGTCGTCGCGGGGGTCGGCGAGCAGGCCGGCGTGATCGCGATCGGCGACGGCCTCGCGGTCGCGTTCAAGATCGAGTCCCACAACCACCCGTCGGCGGTGGAGCCGTACCAGGGAGCGGCCACCGGCGTCGGCGGGATCCTGCGCGACGTGTTCGCGATGGGCGCCCGCCCGATCGCCGTCCTGGACGCGCTCCGCTTCGGTGACCCGTCGGACGGGCGCACCCGGCACCTCGTGGACGGCGTGGTCCGGGGCGTCGGTGGCTACGGCAACTGCGTGGGCGTGCCGACGGTCGGGGGAGAGCTCGTGTTCGATCCCAGCTACCAGGGCAACCCCCTCGTCAACGTGATGGCGATCGGGCTGCTCGAGGAAGGGATGCTGACGCGGGCGGCCGCGGACGGCCCCGGCAACCTCGTCGTGCTGTACGGCTCGGCGACCGGGCGCGACGGGATCGGTGGCGCCTCAGTGCTCGCCAGCGCGACCTTCGGCGAACAGGATCCGTCCAAGCGGCCCTCGGTCCAGGTCGGCGACCCGTTCGCGGAGAAGCTGCTCATCGAGGCGACCCTCGAGCTGATCGCGAAGGGGCTCGTGGTGGGGGTCCAGGACCTCGGCGCGGCGGGCATCACGTGCGCCACCAGCGAGACGGCGGACCGCGCGGGCACCGGGATGCTGGTGGACCTCGACGCGATCCCGCGCCGGGAGCCCGGCCTGGAGCCGTTCGAGGTCATGATCTCGGAGTCCCAGGAGCGCATGGTCGCGATCGTCGAGCCCGCGCGCTGGGAGGCGGTCCGGGCCGTGTGCGAGCGGTGGGACCTGCCCGTGGCGATCATCGGCCGGGTGACGGCGGAGCCGGACATCGTGATCCTGGCCGCGCCCGACGGCTCCGGCGCCCTGGACCCCGGGGGCCGGCCGGTGGCGGGCGCCCGCGAACTGGCCCGCATCCCGGCGCGCGCGCTCGCCTCGGAGGCGATCGTGTTCGACCGCCAGTCCCGTGCCCCCTCCCGGCACCGGACGGCGCCCGCCCCGGGCGCCTCCGCGGAGCCCGTGGACACGCTGCCGGGCCGGGGCATGGACCCGGGCGCGGTACTGCTCTCGCTGCTCGGCAGCGCGAACCTCTCGTCCCGCCGCTCCGTGTTCGAGCAATACGACCACAACGTCCAGGCGAACACCGTGGCCGGCCCGGGCCAGGGGTCAGCGATCATCCGGATCAAGGGCACGACGAAGGCGCTGGTCGCCACGACGGACGCCAACGCGCCGGTCGGGGCGCTCGATCCGTGGCTGGGCGCCGCGATGTCCGTGGCCGAGGCCGCGCGGAACGTGTCGATCACGGGCGCCCGGCCGCTGGGCGTCACCAACTGCCTCAACTTCGGGGACCCCACGCGCCCGGAGGCCTTCTGGCAGCTGGCGGAGGCGGTCCGCGGCCTCGCTGACGCGTGCGTCGCGCTGGGCCTGCCGGTCACCGGCGGCAACGTCTCGCTGTACAACGAGTCGCCGTCGTCGGCCATCCTGCCCACGCCGGAGATCGGCATCGTGGGGCTGCTGGAGGACGTCGCCACGCGCGTCGGGCCGGCGTTCCGTGCCGACGGCAACGTCGTCCTGCTCGTCGGCCAGACGGGCCCGGGCCTGGCGGGCAGCGAGTACGCGCGTCTCGCCGGCGCGGCCGCGGAGGACCGGCCGCCCGCCCTGGACCTGGAGCTCGAGGGGAACCTCCAGGCGTTCATCCGCGAGGCGATCGCCCGGGGTCTCGTCGAGAGCTGCCAGGACGTGTCCGCCGGCGGCCTCGCGGTCGCGGTGGCGGAGATGGCGATGTGGGGGAACCGCGGGGCGACCCTGCGGGCGGGGGTGGGGGACTCACCGGCGGTCTCGCTGTTCGGCGAGAGCCCGTCCCGGCTGGTCGTGGAGGTCGTCCCCCGGCACGTGCCTGCGTTCGAGCTGCTGGCCCGCCATCACGGGCTGCCGGCCGAGACGCTGGGCGTCACCGGCGGCGAGCGGCTGGTCATCGAGCTCGCCGGCGAGGGTGCCACGGGCGCCGCCGAGGAGCGCGGCAGCACGATCGCGGACGCGCTGGAGGCGACGGTGGCCGATCTCCGCCATGCCTGGGAGCACGGGCTCCCGCGGGCCCTGGGCTGGGAGGCCGGGGACGGCGGCCCGGGTGACGGGGACGGGGGCGACGGTGGCCCGGGTGACGGTTGGCCGGGCGACGGCGGTCCGGCGGCCGAGGCCGATCACCCGGCCGAGGCCGCCCACGATGCCGAGGCGGCCCACGATGCCGAGGCGGCCCACGATGCCGACAGGACCCTGCCCGGTGGCGAGGTGGCCGGCTGATGTGCGGCGTGGTCGGGGTCGTCCTGCCGGATCGCGGGCACGAGGCGGCGGCCGTCGCCGCGACGGCGCTGTTCGCGCTCCAGCACCGGGGCCAGGAATCGGCCGGGGTGGGGGTCTCGGACGGCAGCCACCTGATGATCTACAAGGACCTCGGGATGGTGAGCCAGGTGCTCGACGAGCGGCGGATCCCGTCGCTGTCCGGGGACCTGGCGGTGGCCCACTGCCGCTACTCGACGACCGGCTCGACGCTCTGGGAGAACGCCCAGCCGACCCTCCGGCTCGGTCCTCGGCGCGCGCTCGCGATCGGGCACAACGGGAACCTCGTCAACACCCGGGAGCTGCTGGCGCAGCTGCAGGGCGGGCGCGGCCGCCTCCCCGCCAGCACCGACACGGAGCTCCTGACCGCGCTCCTCGCGGACGAGCCCGCCGCGGACACCGTGGACGCCCTGTGTCGCGTCCTGCCACGGGTGCGCGGGGCGTACAGCCTCGTGATCCTCGACGAGCGGCACGTCATCGGGGTCCGGGACCCGCACGGCTTCCGGCCGCTGGTCCTGGGCCGGCTCCACACGCCGGACCTCGCCGGCGACGGCCCGGGGCTGTGGGACGATGACACCGCCGGCTGGATCCTCGCCTCGGAGACGGCGGCCCTGGACATCGTGGGCGCGACGTACGTGCGGGACGTGGAACCGGGCGAGATCGTGGTCCTCGAGGCGGGCCGGGAGCCGCGCTCCGTCCGCTTCGCGGCGGCCACCCCCGCCCTGTGCGTGTTCGAGCTGATCTACTTCGCGCGTCCCGACTCGTACATGGAGGGGCGCAACCTGTACGAGGCGCGGCGCCGGATGGGCATGCAGCTGGCGGCGGAGCACCCGGTCGAGGCGGACCTCGTCATGCCGGTCCCGGACACGGGGGCGCCCGCGGCCGCCGGGTTCGCCGAGGCTTCCGGCATCCCGTATCGCGAGGGCATGGTCCGCAACCGCTACAGCGGCCGGACGTTCATCCAGCCGTCGCAGGCGATGCGCCAGCGTGGCGTCAACGTCAAGCTCAGCCCCCTGCGCGAGACCGTGCGGGATCGCCGGCTCATCGTCGTGGACGACTCCATCGTGCGCGGCAACACGACCAGGCAGATCGTCGGGCTCCTGCGGCGGGCGGGCGCCCGCGAGATCCACGTCCGCATCAGCGCCCCGCCGATCCACCATCCGTGCTTCTACGGCATCGACACCGCGATCGAGACCGAGCTCATCGCCGGCACCCACTCGGTGGAGGAGATCCGCGAGTTCATCGGCGCCGACTCCCTCGGCTACCTCTCGATCGGCGGCGTGCTCAACGCACTCGACCTCCCGTACGACCGGTTCTGCTTCGCGTGCTTCGACGGCAACTACCCGGAGCCGGTGCCGTACGACGCCACCGAGCGCAAGCTCATGCTCGAGACCGCCGGCGACGCGGCGAGCGGATGACGGATCGGGCGGCCTACAGGCGCGCGGGAGTCGACGTCGCGGCCGGGGAGCGCGCCGTCGAGCTGATGCGGGCCTCGGTGGCGTCCACGCGCCGGCCGGAGGTCCTGGGCGGCCTGGGCGGATTCGGGTCCGCGGTCGCGATCCCGCCCGGGATGCGCGAGCCGGTGCTCGTCTCGTCCACCGACGGCGTGGGCACGAAGACCGCCATCGCCGCGGCCACCGGCCGCTTCGACACGATCGGGATCGACCTGGTGGCGATGTGCGCCGACGACGTCGTGTGCAGCGGCGCGGAGCCGATCGCGTTCCTGGACTACGTCGCGGTCGGGCGGCTCGACCCGGTGCACGTCGCGGCGCTGGTGGCCGGGGTCGCGGACGGCTGCCGGCAGGCGGGCTGCGCGCTGGTGGGCGGCGAGACGGCCGAGCACCCGGGCCTGATGGAGGCGGACGCGTTCGACCTGGCCGGGTTCTGCGTCGGCCTCGTGGAGCGGTCGCGGCTGCTGGATGCGACGGCGGGGGCCGCCGGCGACGCCATCGTCGGTCTCGCCTCGAGCGGCCTGCACGCCAACGGCTACTCGCTCGTCCGGGCCCTGGTCGGGGAGCGTGAGCTGGATCTCCGCGCGCCGTACCGGGCGCTGCTGCGGCGAGTCCTGGGGGAGGGTCGGGCGGACCGCCTGCCGGACGCGGAGCCGCGGCACGCGCCGGCGACGCTGGGCGAGGTCCTGCTCACGCCCACGCGGATCTACGCGCGCGACGTGCTCGCGATCCGCGAGGCGCTGGCGGCGGACGGCCTGGACCTGCACGGCGTCGCGCACGTCACGGGTGGCGGCCTGCCCGGCAACGTCCCGCGCGCCCTGCCGCCGGAGCTCGGGGCGCGCCTCGACCCGGCGACCTGGCCGATGCCCTCGGTCATGCGCCTGCTGGGCGCTCTCGGCGGGATCGAGGATGACGAGCTGCGGGCGACGTTCAACGGCGGCCTGGGGATGGTGCTCGTGGTCCCGGCCGCCGCCGCGGACCGGACGCTGGCGACCGCGCGGGCCCGAGGCCTGGGGGCGTGGGTCGTGGGCGAGGTCGTGGACACGGCGGCGCTGGCCGGGCGCCGGTACGCGGAGGAGGCACTGGCGTGAGCGGACGGATCGCGGTCGGCGTGTCGGGCAGCGGCTCGAACCTGCGGGCCCTGGTGGCGGCAGCCGGGCGCGGCGCGCTGGGCGGCGAGGTGGCGCTCGTGTTCGCCGACCGGCCCTGCGCCGCCATCGACTGGGCGGCGCAGCAGGGGATCGACACGGTCCTGGTCCCGGGCGGGGAGGATGCGACGCTCGCGCAGACGCTGGAGGCCGTCGCGCCGGACGCCGTGGTCCTGGCCGGGTACCTGCGGTGGGTCGGGCCCACCGTGCTGGGCGCCTTCGGCGGCCGGATCCTCAACGTGCACCCGTCCCTGCTGCCGGCGTTTCCGGGGCTGCATGGCGTCCGCGACGCGCTGGCGGCCGGCGTGGCGGTCACGGGCGTCACGGTCCACCTCGTGGACGCGACGCTCGACGGCGGGCCGATCGTGGCCCAGGAGGCGGTCGACGTCCTGCCGGACGACGACGAGGCCTCGCTGCTGGCGCGGCTGCACGCGGTCGAGCACCGCCTGCTGCCGGCGGCGGTCGCGGGCCTGCTCGCCGGCGCGCTGTCGGTTGCGCCGGGGGCCCGCCGCGCGCGCCTGGACGCGGCCGCGGTCGACGCCCATGCCCCGGTCCCGCGCCGCGCGCTGCTGTCGGTCTCGGACAAGACGGGCCTGGCGGACCTGGGCCGGGGCCTCGTCGCGCGCGGCTGGGAGCTGGTCAGCACCGGCGGCACGGCGCGCGCCCTGCGGGCGGCGGGACTGCCGGTCACCGACGTCGCCGCGGTCACCGGCTTCCCGGAGATGCTCGACGGGCGGGTCAAGACGCTCCACCCACGCGTTCACGCCGGGCTGCTGGCGGACCGCCGTCGCGCCGAGCACCGCGAGGCGCTGATCGCCGCCGGCATCGCCCCGTTCGACCTCGTTGTCGTCAACCTCTACCCGTTCGCCGAGGCGGCGCGCAAGCCCAACCTGCCGTTCGACGTCCTCGTCGAGGAGATCGACATCGGCGGGCCGTCGATCGTCCGGGCGGCGGCCAAGAACCATGCCTCGGTCGCGATCGTGACCTCGCCCGCGCGCTACGCCGCCGTCCTGACCGCGCTCGACGAGCACGGCGAGGTGCCGCTCGGGCTGCGGTCCGCGCTGGCCGTGGAGGCGTTCCGCCACACCGCGGCGTACGACACCCGGATCGCGGCCGAGCTGCCTTGCCGGATGCGCGAGGCGGGGATGCACCTCCCCCCGGATCCGGGCCTGCCCGGGTCGGAGGATCCGTACCCGCCGGTGCTCACGATCTCGCTCGAGAAGGTCGACACCCTGCGCTACGGCGAGAACCCCCACCAGCCGGCCGCACGCTACCGCCGCACGGACCGTGAGCCGCGTCCCGGCGAGGGGCCGTTCGCGAGCGGTGAGCCGCCGCTCCAGGGCAAGGCGCTGAGCTACAACAACGTCCTCGACGCCTCGGCCGCCGCCTCCCTCGCGCGCCTGCTGCGCGGCCCCGCCGTCGTGATCGTCAAGCACACGAACCCCTGTGGCGCCGCCGAGCGCGGGACGCTGCTGGAGGCCTGGGAGTCGGCCCTGGCCGGCGATCCCGTGTCGGCCTTCGGCGGCGTCGTGGCGGTCACCGGGACAGTGGACCGGGCACTCGCGGAGCGGCTGACGTCGATCTTCCTGGAGGTCGTGGTGGCGCCCGGGTTCGACGCGGCCGCCCGCGAGGTCCTGGCGAAGAAGGCGAACCTGCGACTGGTCGTGGACCCGTCGCTTGATGCGTCCGCGGACCGGAGCGGGGTGACCGCGCGGGGCGGTCTCGCGGTGGACTACCTGGGCTCCGTCCGGACGGCCGGCGGCGCGGTCCTCGTCACCGCCCCGGACACCCTCCCTGACGACGCCGGGCAATGGGCCTGCACCACTTCGCGCCGCCCGACGGGCGCCGAGCTGCGGGACATGGACCTCGCCTGGCGCCTGTGCCGGGGGGTCGTGTCCAACGCCATCGTGCTGGTGCGGGACGGCATGCTCGTCGGCGTGGGCTCCGGGCAGGTCAGCCGCGTGGACGCCTGCCGCGGCGCCGTGGACAAGGCCCGCCAGTTCCAGGGCGAGGCCGGCGCGACGGGCGCCGTCGCCGCCTCGGACGCGTTCTTCCCGTTCGCGGACGGCCCCCAGGTGCTGCTCGACGCCGGCGTCACGGCCATCGTCCAGCCCGGCGGCTCGGTCCGCGACGCCGAGGTCCTGGCCCTGGTCGAGCAGGCCGGCGCGGCGATGCTCGTGACCGGGACGCGGCACTTCCGGCACTGAGCCGCCCGCTCCCCGCTGCTACCATCGGCCGGCCATGTCCGATCGCCGCCGCTTCTACCTGACCACCGCCATCGCGTACGCGAACAACGCGCCCGGGCTGCATACCGTGTACGAGGTCATCGGCGCCGACGTCATCGCGCGGTGGCACCGGATGCTGGGCGACGACACCCGCTTCCTCACCGGGACGGACGAGCACTCGGTCAACATCGCGCAGGCCGCCGAGGCGCAGGGCAGGACGCCGCGGGAGTTCGTGGACGAGAAGGTCGCCCTGTTCCGCGCGGCGGAGGACGCGCTGCTCATCAGCCCGGACCGCTTCATCCGGACGACCGACCCCGACCACTACCGGTCCGCCCAGGAGATGGTCCGCCGCGCATTCGACAACGGCGACATCTACCTCGACACGTACGAGGGCTGGTACTGCCCGAACGAGGGCTTCAAGGCGCCATCAGACCTCCTCGAGACGGCGCGCGGCATGCAGTGTCCGAACCACCCCGACGTCACGCTCCAGTGGCTGACCGAACGCAACTGGTTCTTCCGGCTGTCCGCCTACCAGGACCGGCTGCTCGCCTGGTACGAGGCCAACCCGGATTTCGTCCAGCCCGACTACCGGCGCAACGAGATGCTCGGCTTCATCCGCCAGGGCCTGCAGGACTTCTCGATCAGCCGGGCCGGCGCGACCTGGGGGATCCCGTTCCCGATCACGGAGAGCGGCGAGACCGCGCAGCGCGAGGACGGCTCCTGGGACCCGGAGGCGGGCACGATCTACGTCTGGTACGACGCGCTGATCAACTACATCACGGGCGCCGGCTTCCCGGACGACCTGGAGTCGTTCCGGAAGTGGTGGCCGGCGGACCTCCACGTGATCGGCAAGGACATCGCACGCTTCCACACGATCTACTGGCCGGCCATGCTGTGGTCGGCCGGGATCGACGCCCCGGAGCACGTCTGGGTCCATGGCTGGCTGCTGGTCCACGGCGGCGAGCGGATGAGCAAGAGCCGCGGCAACTTCCTGGATCCGCTCGCGGTCGTGGATGCCTTCGGCGCCGACGGCGCCCGCTACGTGACCCTTCGCGAGGTGGCCTTCGACCGGGATACCGAGGTCTCGTGGGACTCGTTCGTCCGGCGCTACAACGCGGACCTCGCCAACGATTTCGGCAACCTCGTCAACCGGACCGTCTCGATGGTCAACCGGTACCTCGACGGGGAGCGGCCGCGCCCGCGCCCGGCCGCGCTGTCGCCCCTGGGCGAGGGGTGGACGGACACCCTGCGCCTGTATCGCGAGCGGCTGGACGGCTACCTGCTCCACGACGCGCTGGCGGAGCTCTGGGAGTTCGTCGGCGGGGCGAACAAGACCGTGGACGCCGAACAGCCGTGGACGCTCGCCAGGGCGGCGAAGGCGGGCGACGTGGCTGCCGCGACGCGCCTGCGCGACGTGCTGGGGGACCTCGTCGAGGTGTGCCGGCTGGTCGGGCTGGCGGCGGCGCCGTTCATGCCCGCGATGGCGCCCCGCATCCTGGAGCAGCTGGGCCATGACTACGAGTACGGGAACGACGGCAACGACGGGCCGCCGCTCCTGCAGCAGCTGGCCTGGGGCGCCCGCTCCGGCGACCCCGGTCACGTGACCGCGACGCCCAGCCCGCTGTTCCCTCGGGTCGAGAGCGAGCCGGTGGAGCCTGCCGCGCCGGCCGAGCCTGCCGAGTCCGCCGGGCCTGCCGAGTCCGCCGGGCCTGCCGAGTCCGCCGGGCCTGCCGCCTGACCGCGGCGGCGCCGGCGAGGATGCGCTGATGCGCCTCGTCGATTCCCACTGCCACCTGAACGCGGACCGCTTCGCCGACGACCTCGACGCGGTGCTCGACCGCGGGCGTGAGGCCGGGGTCGAGCGGATCCTCGTCCCGGGCTGGAACGTCGCATCGTCAGAGCGGGCGCTCGAGGTTGCCGCCCGATGGCCGTGGCTCGATGCCGCCGTCGGCGTGCATCCCCACGACGCGGCCGGGGTGTCGCCGGCCGACTGGTCGATGGTCGAGGCATGGGCCCGCGACGAGCGGGTGGTCGCGATCGGTGAGACCGGCCTCGACTCCGACCGGATGTTCTCGCCGTGGGACGCGCAGCTCGAGAACCTCCGGCGAAACCTGGCTCTCGCGCTGGCCGTCGGCAAGCCCGCGATCCTCCACTGTCGCTCGCGCGCCGGCGAGCGCGATGCGCAGGACACGCTGCTCGCCGAGCTGCGCGCGGCCGGGTTCGATGGGGCAGGGGCGCGGACGGCGTTCGGCGACCGGCCGCCCGCGGTGGTCCACAGCTACTCGGGTCCACCGGACCATGCGCGCCAGGTCATCGCCATGGGCCTCGCCGTGAGCTTCTCGGGGCTCGTGTTCCGGCGTGGCGAGGAGCCGTCCGCGGAGGCGGTCGCGCTGGTGCCATCGGAGCGGCTGCTGGTCGAGACGGACTCGCCGTTCCTGTCGCCGCGGGGCGCGCCGCGGTCCCGCAACGAGCCGGCGTTCGTGGCGATCACCGCCCGCTGGGCGGCGGAGCGGCGGGGAGGGGAGGAGGCGGCGCTCGGCGACGCCCTGGTCGCGGCGTACGACGCGACGTTCCGCTGAGACGTGGCGTGCCCGGGGCGCAGCCGCTGCCCACTGCACGGGCGTCCCGATGACGAACCCATCCTGGTGCCCGCCGGATGCGCGGTATCGCGAAGCTCGGGCCGGGTCTTCATGGTCCTGCCCGTCGGATGCGCAGGATCGACACGGTCTTCATCCCCAGGCTCGCCGGGCGGGCACCTGTCAAGGGACATCAAGATCTGGACAGCCGCGGCCACGAGAAACTGCCCATCGCCGGACACGAACCTGCCCGGCCGTGGCCATCGGATCTGCCCATCCGCGGCCACTGAACCTGCCCGGCCCGCTTGACTGGTCCTCGTTGGGATCAGCAGGCGAGGAGGGCGGGGTTGAAGAGGGCTGAGGGCATCGTCGAGATCCTCGAGGCGTTCGATCTGACCGGCAGCTATCGAGCGGCGGCCGAGCTGGCCGGTTGCTCACACCACACCGTCGCGCGGTACGTCCGGCTGAGAGCGGCTGGGCGAGTCATGACCGAGCGGGCGGCCAGGGACCGGCTGATCGATGGTTCCTTGGCCAAGGTCGAGGAGTGGGTCGAGCGCTCGAAGGGCAAGGTCCGGGCGGACATCGTCCATGACAAGCTGCTCGCGCTCGGCTTCGAGGGCTCGGAGCGGACGACGCGCCGGGCGGTTGCCAAGGCGAAGCGGGCGTACGCCGCCGGCCACCGGCGAGTGTATCGGCCGTGGATCCCAGAGCCCGGTATGTGGTTCCAGTTCGACTGGGGCAAGGGTCCCCGGATCGACGGCCGGGAGACGCTCCTGTGGTGCGCCTGGCTCTCATGGTCACGGTTCCGAGTCGTCATCCCGACCTGGGACCGGACGCTGCCGACGGTCGTCGCCTGTCTCGACGAGACGCTCCGCCGGCTCGGCGGCAGCCCGACGTACGCCCTCACGGATAACGAGCGGACGGTAACGATCGACCGGGTGGCCGGCATCGGCGTGCGGCACCCCGAGCTCGTCGCCGCCGGTCGCCACTATGGGCTTCAGATCGTCGCCTGCGTGCCGTTCGATCCGGAGTCGAAGGGCGGCAGCGAAGCCACGGTCCGCGTCGCCAAAGCCGACCTCGTTCCGACGGACGCCAACCTCCTGCCGGCGTACGGTTCGTTCGCCGAGCTGCGGGCGGCGTGTGATGCGTTCAGCGAGGCGGTCAACGCCCGAGCGCATCGCGAAACGCGAGAGCCACCGGTCGAGCGGCTCGCGGCCGAGCGCCGACGGCTCCATCCGATCCCGGCCGAGGCCCACACGATCGCCTTCGGCGTCACCCGGACGGTGGACGACGACGCGACGCTGCGCTTCGGCTCGGCGAGATACAGCGTGCCGCACCAGCTCGCCGGCGAGCGAGTCTGGGTCAGGGTCGACGGCGACGAGCTCGTCGTCACGCGCGCCGCGGCCGACGGCGCCCGGGAGGTCGCGAGGCACGCGCTCACGACGCCCGGCAACCCGCGGATCGACCCGTCGCACTATCCGGCGCGGACGAGCGACCCGCTCCACCCCAAGCCACGGCCAACCAACCCCGAGGAGGCGGCCTTCCTGGGTCTCGGGCCCGGTGCCGAGCGCTGGCTGATCCTGGCGGCTGCCTCGGGTGCCGAGCGGATCCGGACGAAGATCCGGCGGGCGACCGAGCTCGCCATGCTCGTCGGTGCCGACCAGGTCGAGCGAGGCCTGGGCCTGACGGCCGAGGCCGGCCGGTTCGCCGACGGCGATCTCGAGTCGATCGTCGACCATCTCCGGCTGATGGGTGACCGCAGCAGCGAGCGTCTCGGTGCCGGTGACGACACCCTCCAGCCGGGCACGGGCGCCTGGGAGCTCGTCGGACGCTGATGGCCGGCCCCGCCCACGACGCGCTTGAGACCCGGTTCCGGCTCCAAGGGGCCGAGGCCAGCGACGAGTTCGCTCGCTGGCGGGAGCTGCCACCGCGCCTCCACCCGGTCGAGCCGCCGCCGCTGCCACCCGATGTCGCCCGTCTCCTTCATCGCCTTCGACTCCGCTACTTCCGCGAGGCCGGCCCGGCCGTCCTGGCCCGGGCACGAGACGAGGGCTGGGACGTTGCCGACGTCCTCAAGGTCCTCCTGGCTGAAGAGGCGGCCGGGCGGGACCGGTCAACCCGCGAGCTGCATCGCAAGGCAGCTCGCCTGCCGTCGGGCAAGACTTTCGACGCCTGGGACCCGAGGGCGTCGGCGATCCCGGGCGACGCTCAGTGGGCCCTCCGGAGCCTCGACTGGATCGGCCGGGCCGAGAACCTCGTCCTCGTCGGACCATCGGGAACCGGCAAGTCGCACTTCGCCGAGGCGATCGCCCACGCCGCCATCGACCGTGACCTGCGGGTCAGCTGGTTCACCCTCGAGAGCCTGACCGCCACGATCGCGCGCTCACGGATCGATGCCTCGACCGGCAAGGTCGTCGAGAGGATCGTCCGGTCCGAGTTGGTGGTGGTCGACGACATCGGACTGCTGCCTGCCGGCGCCGACGAGGCAGAGGCGCTCTATCGACTGGTCGATGCCGCGTATGAGAAGCGCTCGCTGATCCTGACCTCGAACCTGCATCTCGGCCGGTTCGACACGATCTTCCCGAAGGGCCTCGCCACAGCGGCCGTCGACAGGCTCCTTCACCACGCCCACGTGATCGTCACCGAGGGTCAGTCGCATCGGCTGACCGAGGCGATCGACGGTCGAGGCGTGACACCGCTTGAGTCAACGCCTAACAGCCCATCAACGAACCCAATTGACGTGCACGCTTCGCCCGGTTGCGCCTGTCATTCTCCTAGTCCTCGATAGTGACCGAGACGCTGGCCGGAGAGGAGCAGACCTGGTGCCAAACCGTGCCCAGGTCGATCTGGATGCTGTCCTGTGCGATTGGAAACTCGACCCGGGTGATGTCGGTGAGCGGGTCGGTGCAGGGGGGCGCCGCGAGTGGCGTTCCGTTCTCCGTGGACCCGCCTGTCCACCACCAGGCGCCGAGAACGATCGAGACCGACTCTCCAGATCGGATGGTGAAGGAGGTGGCTGTCCCAGCATTGACCGCCGTGACTGACTGGAACCCGCCGGTCGCGGAGGCCACCCTGATCGTTGCGGGCAGCTCGAGCACGCAGTCGCTGCCACCGTTCCGAACCGGCTGCGTGACATACACGGACGTCGTCCCGACCGTGCCGAAACCGGGGGCACTCGTTGCCTCGCCCAGGGCGAACTGACTCGCTGAGCACGCTCCTTCGGCACCTGGCACCTGCGAGGGCGACGCTACCACGGTCGAACTCGGCGCTGCTGGGGCGGTCGCCGAGGGAGTGGTCGAGGCGGATCCAATCGCAGCACCGGTAGGCTCGCGTGGACTCCAACCCCCCCGCGCAAGCAGAGCGACGAGCAAGATCACCACGGCTACCGCCGTGCCGGCCATGGCAAAGGGATAGGCGCTTCGGGACGGCCTTGGCGCCTCAGACGGCAGTGACGCAGCATCCGCTCCTGCCCGCCACTCGTCAAGGATCTCGGTGGTCCGTGAGGGAGACATCACGCAACCTCCAACTTGTCACGGGCGCGACTGACGGCCGCTCTGAGGGCGCCCTCCGTGGTGTTCAGCGCGGCTGCAACCTCCGCATACGACCACCCCTCGACGGCGGTCATGATCAATGCCGTCCGCTCGATGGGAGTCAGGGTGCCAAGTGCTCGGCACACATCGATCCAACGGGCACGAATCAGCTCGTCGGAGGAGGGATCCGAACGCGTCCATGCAAGTCTCCGGCGAAGGGCCCTGAAGCGGTTGTTCGCCAGGTGTCGGGCCGTGACCAACAGCCATGGCAGGATCGGCCGATCCCAATCGATCGACGCTCGGTGGCGCCAGAGTCGGAGGTATGTCTCCTGAGTCAAGTCCTCGGCGGAGGTCCAGTCGTTCGTCCAAGCGAGAACGAACCGGAAGACGTCCCCCGAGAACTGATCATAGGCGCGCTGGTACCGGAGTTCGGCTGACTCGACCAAGACGACGTCTGCTCCCATACCCGTATACACCCCGCTCACCCCGAAAACGCACGGCTAACTCAGGTCGCGTCGGTGCTCCAGGCTGCGTCGTCCTGCAACCTGACGTGGGCTGGCGAGCGCAGCCTGCCCACCTACGGAAGCCGGTATGCCGCCCTGTCGGCAGCCTCCGGGGGTCGTACCCACGTCGCCCCGCCGAGCACCTGACGGGCGCCGAGCGCCCGCAGCACGCCCCAGTTAGAGTCGTCGTTGCTCCCACTATCGCTCGTGAACAACGGCGACTGTCTCGACCCTCACGACCGCGACCGCCGCGAGAGATCCAGCCCGGTCCTGAGAGCGACGGGGATCGCCATTTCGCTCCGTTCTCGACTAGCAGATCCGCCGGGGGGTCCACGGGAGCCTGGCAGGGAGGGTGGCGGCATCCTCGCCATTGAGTGGGACGGGGACGACTGTCGCCCACCCCACAGCGGAGTTGTCGTTCCACGATCGCTAGTTGTAGCAATCCGCCTGATGCCAGTAGTCCGTGAACGCTGTGCCTGACGCGATGGCGCCGGGCGAAATGCAGTAGTACGACGAAGACGAGCCCTGGATCGTTTTCGTGACTGGTTGGCTGCCGAGCGTTACCCACTGGCTGTTGGAGTAAAGCTGAGTGCGGGCATTCGTGAACCTGACGGAGTCGAAGTTGATGGCGGTGCCCGTTGGCGCCTCGGCGATCCACTCTGCCGTGTTGAGGTCCCAACTCCAGCCCGAGGGCGGAGTCGCTGAGCAGCCGTGGGCCACTCCGGACGTCTGGTCCTCGAGGTAGAAGAAGGCCTTGTTCTGGCTGGTCTGGAAGCTCATGTTCTGGTAGATCCAGTGGCCGGCACCCAACGTCCAGGAGCTATACCCGCAGAGAGCCACTGGAGGTGCGGTGTTGGCAGAATTCGGTGAATGGTCGGTAGGAACTGCCCGATCCGACATTCGGATGACCGCACTCGACGCCCTGCTGAACGAGGGAGTCGCTTCGATCTGCCGACGTGCCGCCGAGGCCGATCCAGAAGCCGACCATGTTCGAGTCTCGAGCACGTCCCGGTGTTCGAGGGAACATAGAAAGAGGTCTTGACGGCGACATAGGTGCGGCTCTGAGTAAAGAGCGTACCTGCGATGTAGCCAGCCCAGTTCGTGTAGTACGTCGCGTACGACGGCGCCGAGTCGTACACCACCTGCAACGGCTCATCGGGCGGGTCATCTGACTTGTCTGACCTGTATGCCGACATCGCCGCCGTCCAGTCCTCTAGCTCGGCGGGGTCAGAAGGCCGCGGCGGGAAGCCGAACTTCATTAGTGTGGAGTCATCGGCCTTCAGTGGGTTGAACCCGGCCGGCGGCGTAATTGTCGTGATGACCTGACCATCGGGCAGCTCAAAGACGGTCTGCGTGCTGCCGTCGGGCAGAGTTGTGACCACGGGCTTGATCGTGACCGTGACCCCACCGGTTGGGGCCTGCTGACTGCCAAAGGTCCCGAAGTCGCCAGCGGGTCGGTGCTGGGCACCGGATTGCGGCGATCCGCCGGCCAAGCCGGCCACGCCACCCAGGAACGACGTCGACTGGCCGCCGCCAAAAACAGCTGCGGTGGCTGAACGTGGCAGGCCTGTGAAGACTAGGGCCACGAGTCCCGCGAGCAGTGCAATCCTCCGCACGAGGACCTCCTCCGGGACGCCTTTGTTGACGCCACCCCTGGAAGCGGGGACGAGGCTCACGAGAGCCTAGTCTCTGGGTGGACAGATCACAATGGGCACATCGCCGTATCCAGCTCCAACGACGGCGCTCGGAGCGAGTCCGATTGCAGCCCGCCGCGCACGAAAGGGATCTCCGAGTTCGCCCGGCGCGGGCATTGCGCCGTTGGCTCTCCGGGTACGACGAGATCGGCGTACTGCCAGACCAGGACCGAACTGCAGCGGCAACCGCGCCTACACCGACGGACCTGTCGCGCCTGCGCCGCCCGGGACCGTGCAGGTCGTCGTGGCCGGCCGGCGTTCATTCTTCGTGGCAGCGATGTTCGGCGGGCAGGTTCGGTGGCCGCCGGTGGGCAGGTTCGGTGGCCGCGCGTGGGCAGTTCTACCTGTCCCTTGACACCCACCCACCCAGGGCTCGCCGGCTGGGCGCCCACCCCAGGCTCGCCGGCTGGGCGCCCGCCACGCGACCACTCGCCGGCTGGGCGCCCGCCCGGTGGCCGACACCCCCAGCGGGGCGAGCGAGGTTGACAGCGGCCCTCGCCTCCGGTAGTTTCTTGGCACTCTCACTGTGAGAGTGCCAAACCAATGGGACGCGGCCCATGCGGCCCTGTCGGCCGGCCCCAGCCTGGGGACGACGCCACGGCAATCGGCCCGGATCGCGACGTTGGCGACGCGCTCGAACGGAGTTCCACGGGCCCGTCCTGGGCATGCCTGCCCGGGCCGTCCCGCCAATCACCAGGCCACCGCCGGCCGGTCCGCGGCCGCAAGAGGAGGAAGCACCTTGGCCAGCGCCTCTGCGACGACGCTCCGCCCGCTGGGCGATCGCGTCGTCATCAAGCCCACTCCGCGCGAGGAGATGACGAAGTCGGGCATCGTCCTGCCGGACACCGCGAAGGAGAAGCCGCAGGAGGGCGAGATCATCGCCGTCGGTCCGGGCAAGTTCGAGGAAGGCAAGCGCGAGCCCATGGACGTGAGCGTCGGCCAGAAGGTCCTGTACGCCAAGTACGCGGGGACCGAGTTCAAGGTCGACAGCGAGGAGCTCCTGATCGTCAGCCAGAAGGACATCCTCGCGATCGTCGAGGCCTGACGCCCGGGCGCCGACGCGCCGCGGATCGCGAACCCACCCCACAGGATCCCGGAGGACCCAGACTTGGCCAAGCAGCTCATCTTCGAAGAGACAGCTCGTCGTTCCCTGAAGCGGGGCATCGACCAGCTCGCCGATGCTGTCCGCGTGACGATCGGCCCCAAGGGCCGCAACGTCGTCCTGGACAAGAAGTTCGGCTCCCCCACCATCACCAACGACGGCGTCACGATCGCTCGCGACATCGAGCTCGAGGACCCGTACGAGAACATGGGCGCGCAGCTCCTCAAGGAGGTCGCGACCAAGACCGACGACGTCGCCGGTGACGGCACGACGACCGCGGTCGTCCTGGGCCAGGCGATGGTCCAGGAGGGCCTTCGCGTCGTGACGGCCGGTGCCAACCCGATGGTCGTCAAGCGCGGCATCGAGCGCGCCGTGGAGACCATCGTCAGCGAGATCAAGCGGACCGCCCGGCCCGTCGAGACCCGCGAGCAGATCGCTGCCGTGGCCGCGATCTCGGCGGCGGATCCCGAGGTCGGCGAGATCATCGCCGAGGTGATGGACAAGGTCGGCAAGGACGGCGTCATCACCGTCGAGGAGGGCCAGTCCCTGGGCCTCGAGAAGGAATACACCGAGGGCATGCAGTTCGACCGGGGCTACATCTCGGCCTACTTCGTGACCAACCCCGACCGGATGGAGACCGTCCTCGAGAACCCGGTCATCCTCATCACCGACAAGAAGATCAGCGCCGTCCCGGACCTCCTGCCCGGCCTCGAGAAGGCCGTCCAGCAGGGCAAGCCGATGCTGATCATCGCCGAGGACATCGACGGTGAGGCGCTCGCGACCCTGGTCGTGAACAAGCTCCGCGGCACCGTCTCCGTGCTGGCCGTCAAGGCGCCCGGCTTCGGTGATCGCCGCAAGGAGATGCTGCGCGACATCGCGATCCTCACCGGCGGCACCGTGATCTCCGAGGAGATCGGCCGCAAGCTGGACTCGGTCACGTTCGAGGACCTCGGCAAGGCGCGCCGTGTCGTCGCCACCAAGGACGACACCACGATCGTCGACGGCGAGGGTTCCGCCGAGCAGATCAAGGCGCGCATGACGCAGATCAAGGCGCAGATCGAGGACACCACCTCGGACTACGACCGGGAGAAGCTCCAGGAGCGTCTCGCCAAGCTGGCGGGCGGCGTCGCCGTCATCAAGGTCGGCGCGGCCACCGAGGTCGAGCTCAAGGAGAAGAAGCACCGGATCGAGGACGCGCTCTCGACGACCCGCGCGGCCGTCGAGGAGGGTCTCGTCGCCGGCGGCGGCACGACGCTGCTCCAGGCGATCCCGTCGCTCAGCGTCCTCAAGCTCGAGGGCGACGAGCAGGTCGGTGTCGACATCGTGCGCAAGGCGCTCGAGGCCCCGGCCCGCCAGATCGCCGACAACGCCGGCGCCTCGGGTGAGGTCGTCGTGTCGAAGGTCAGCGGCCTCAAGACCGGCGAGGGCTACGACGCCCTCAAGGGCGAGTACGGCGACATGTTCGCCAAGGGCATCGTCGATGCCGCGAAGGTCACCCGCTCGGCCCTCCAGAACGCCGCCTCGATCGCCGCGATGGTCCTCACGACGGAGACGCTCGTGACCGACATCCCGGTCAAGGACAACGGCGCCGGTGCCGGCGGCCACGATCACGGTGGGGGAGGGATGGACTTCTAGTCCGGTTCACTCGTCCTGTACACGGCCCCCGGAGGCACCGCCTCCGGGGGCCGTTCCGTGTCCGGCGAGCTGCCCAACCTAGAATGGTCGGGTGAGCCCCACCTCTCCCGACCAGCCCGTCCGGCGGCGTCGAACGCGCCGCGCGGATCCCGACGCCCAGGGGACGTGGCTCGACCCCGGGCCGGCCGACGATGGAGGGACGCCCTTCGCCGTCGCCACCGACGACGATTCCCCGCGCCTGCCGCCGGAGGAGCCCGACTGGCTCCGTGACGCTCCGCCGGACCCGGCGCTGGCCGCCGCGGCCGGTCCGGCGCTGGCCCCGGAGGACGTCGCCGCGGCCATCGAGGCCCGCCGGGCCGCCCGGGCGGACGAGATCGTCAGCCGCCTCAACCCCGAACAGGCACGGGCGGTGACCACCACCGAGGGACCGCTCCTGATCCTGGCCGGGGCCGGCTCGGGCAAGACGCGCGTCGTCGCGCACCGGATCGCGTACCTGATCGGCGTCAAGGCCGTCCCGCCGCGGCGGATCCTGGCCGTGACGTTCACCAACCGGGCCGCCGGCGAGCTCCGGGAGCGGATCGCCGCCCTGACCGGGGACGTGGGCAAGGACGTGGAGGCGGGCACGTTCCACGCCCTGTGCGCCCGCGTGCTGCGGCGCGACGGCGAGGCGATCGGGCTCGACCGGCGCTTCGTCATCTACGACACGGACGACCAGCAGCAGCTGATGAAGCGGATCCTGGCCGAGGAGGACCTGCCGGCCACCGGCGAGTTCCGCCCGGCGGCGGTCCTGGGCGCGATCAGCCGGGCCAAGAACGAGATGCTCGACGAGACATTCCTCGCGGAGAACGCCGTCAATCACCGGGAGCGCGTCATCGCCCGCCTGGCCGCCCGCTACCGGGAGCGCCTCCGCGCCGCCAACGCCCTCGACTTCGACGACCTCCTGCTCCGCGCCGTGGAGCTGTTCGAGGAGGCGCCGCAGGTCCTGGCGATGTACCAGTCCCGCTGGCGCTACCTCCACGTGGACGAGTACCAGGACACGAACCGCCCGCAGTACCTGTGGGTCCGCGCCCTCGCCGCCGCCCACCGGAACCTGTGCGTGGTGGGTGACGACGACCAGTCGATCTACGGCTGGCGGGGCGCCAACGTCCAGAACATCCTGGACTTCGAGCGCGACTACCCCGAGGCGACGGTGGTCAAGCTGGAGCAGAACTACCGCTCCACGCAGCTCATCCTCGACGCCGCCCACGCGGTCGTCTCGCGCAACGAGCGCCGGACGGACAAGAAGCTCTGGACCGAGAACCAGGGAGGCGTCCCGATCCAGCGCTTCGAGGCGTTCAACGAGGAGGAGGAGGCGGAGTGGATCGCCCGCCAGATCGAGGCGCTGGTCGGCGGGCGCGGGTCCGTGCTCACGCGGCGGGCGGACGACGACGAGTCGAGCCGGTTCCGGAACAAGGACGTCGCGGTCATGTACCGGATGAACGCCCAGTCCCGGGCGATCGAGGAGGCGTTCCTGCGCTACGGCCTCCGCTACCAGCTGGTCGGCGGGACGCGGTTCTACCAGCGGCGCGAGGTGAAGGACGCGCTGGCGTACCTGCGAGTGCTGCGCTCGAACACGGACGTCGTGTCGTTCGAGCGCATCATCAACGTCCCGGCGCGCGGGATCGGGGACCGGAGCGTGGAGGCCCTGCGGCGCTGGTCGACCGGGCACGGGGACGACACGTGGGCGGCGATCGAGGCGGCCGCGGCCGGCGAGGTCGAGGGGCTGGCGCCGCGGATCCGGGGCGCGATGGGCGAGTTCGCGGCGATCGTGCGCCGCCTCCGCAAGCGGATCGGGGTGCTGCCGCTGCCGGAGCTGCTGGACGAGGTCCTGGAGGCGTCCGGCTACCGGGCGATGCTGGCGGACGGCTCCGAGGAGGGGGAGGACCGCTGGGCCAACCTGCTGGAGCTGCGCGCCGTGACCACGCGCTACGACGACCTCTCCCCCGAGGACGCGCTGGACCGGCTGCTGGAGGAGACCGCGCTGGTGGCGGACCAGGACAGCTACGAGGGCGAGGCCGATGCGGTGACGCTCATCACCCTTCACGCGGCGAAGGGCCTCGAGTTCCCGGTCGTGTTCATCGCGGGTCTCGAGGAAGGCGTGTTCCCGCACAACCGCGCCCTGGACGACGAGAAGGAGCTCGAGGAGGAGCGCCGGCTCGCCTACGTGGGCATCACGCGCGCCAAGCGGCGGCTGTTCCTGTCCCACGCCTGGCGCCGCGCGACCTGGGGCGGCGGCGGGATGAGCATCCCGTCCCGGTTCCTGCTGGAGATCCCGCCGGAGCTGATGGCCGGGCCGCGACTGGTGGCCGGGGCGGACCTCGGCGGCGACCTGGACCCGGACCTCGTGTTCCGCGAGCGTGGATCGCGGTTCGGGGCGGGGATCCGGGCGGGCGGCGGCGCGTACCGGCAGGGGAGCGGGCGCCCGGGCGCGCCCGCGGACGGCGAGCCGTTCCGGCCCACGCGCGACCTCGGGGCGAAGCGCGAGGCGTTCGCGGCCGGGGCGCCGTCGGGGTCGCTGGGGCGGCTGGGGGGCGGGTTCTCCGAGCCGGCCGAGCCGGCGGGCCGGGGCGTGGTGCCCGCGCGGCCCATCGTCCCGGGCGAGCGACGCTACCGCGACGGCGACCGAATCCGGCACGCCCGCTGGGGCGACGGGATCGTGATCTCGTCCCGGCTCACGCGCGACGACGAGGAGGTCCAGGTCGCGTTCAAGGACCCGATTGTTGGCCGCAAGACGATGCTGGCCAGCCTCGCGAACCTCGAGCTGATCGGGTAGGGCTCGACACCCCAGACCCTCGTCCCGCCGCCACTCCCCGGGCCCTGGCCCCGCTGCCCGCGACTCCCCTGGGCCCTGATGCCCGCGCCGCGCGCCCGGCCTCAGCCGGCGGCGAGATGCGGCAGGTGCTCGGCGTAGTGCTCTGACGTGTCCGCGGCGACCGTCCGGTACAGCGGGTCGCCGCCCAGCCAGGCGAAGCGGCCCGTCTCGAGCAGATCGGCGTCGGGCGCCGCCTCGACCGCAGCCACCACGCGGCGATATGCCTCGGCCTCGCCGCGTCGGACGTCGCCCAGCGGCCGCGCCCGGCTCTCGGCCAGGATCCGCGCGTTTAGGACGTCGATGTCGAATTCCTCACCGTCGCGCGGGTACGGCTCGCGCCCGGCGACGAGCGCGTCCACGACACGCGCGGAGTGGTCGCTCCACCACTCGACGTGGGCGAGCACGTCCTTGCGTGTCCAGCCGTCCATGCCCGGCACCTCCGCCGCGAAGGCGTCGGCGTCGAGCGCGGCGGCGGCCGCCTCGAGGGCGTCGTGATGGGCGCGGATGTCGGCGAGCAAGGTGAGCTTGTCCATACCCGACAGGCTACGCCACGTCTCGCGCGACAGCCGGTACGTGACGTGCGACCGAAGCGGATGGTCCTCGGCCAGGCGGGGGTGCAGGAAGTCCGCCGACGGGTCGCGTGTCATCCCGATCCGCTCCATCACCCGTCGCGAGCGCTCGTTCGAGGTCGTCGTGTACGACACCAGCGCCGGCAGCCCGAGGTCCTCGAACGCGAACCGGACGACGGCCCGCGCCGCCTCGGTCGCATAGCCGTGCCCCCAGGCGAAGGGCGCGAACCGCCAGCCCACCTCGACCGTGGGCGCCGGCGCCCAGGCCGGCACGGACAGCCCGGTGAACCCCAGCAGCACCCCGTCCTCGGTGCGCTCCACAGCCCACAGCGCGTACCCGTCGCTCGCCCAGTGAGCCGTGATCCGGTCCATGAACGCGTCGCTGTCGGCGCGCGACAGGGGCGCGGACAGCCACCGGGCGACCTCGGGGTCCGCGTTCATGGCCGCGAACGGCTTGCGGTCCGCCTCGCGCCACCCGCGCAGGAGGAGGCGGGCGGTGCGCAGGCGCGGGACCCCATCGTTCGTCGTCATCCCGTGATCGTTGCGCATGCACCTCATGTCCTGCCACCCCTGCCCCCCACGCGTCTGTCGGCCACCCGCTGGCGCGCGTTCCGGACTGTGGCAGTCAGCATCTGACTAGTCCTGCCGCAGCGAAGCGGCAAGGCACCCGATGAGCTGGGTTCTGTGTCCTGCGATCAGCGCGACTGTGCTCGTGAGGGTCGCCGCAGGGCGGCCACCGACCTGCCGACACGATCGATGCGGCTCAGATGCGCCAGGAATAGTCACGGGCTGAATAGGCTGTGGAGCTCCGCGCATCCGCCGCCGGCCGCATCCGCCGCCGGCCGCATCCGCCGCCGGCCGCGGCAGGTCGCCGCGGTCCTCCGCGCATGGCCTATCCTCGGGGCGATGACCGAGCCGCTCCCCGTCGATCCCGCTCTGGTCGAGGAGGCCGCCTCGCTTGACGAGGCCGCGGCCGAGGCCCGCCACGCCGAACTGGTGGAGCAGGTCCTCCGCGCGAACCGCCTGTACCACGAGGAGGACGCGCCGGAGATCTCGGACGCCGACTACGACCAGCTGTTCCGCCGGCTGGTCGCGCTCGAGGCGGCATACCCCGCCCTGGTCACGCCGGATTCGCCCACCCAGCGCGTCGGCGGCACCCCGACCGGCGCCGTCTTCTCCGAGGTCCGGCACCGTCGCCCGATGCTGTCGCTGTCGAACGCGTTCAGCCACGACGAGCTGCGGGCGTTCGACACCCGTGTCCGCCGCGGCCTGGGGCTGCCGGCGGCGCCCGAATCCGCGGACGGACTGACCTACGTCGCGGAGCTCAAGATCGACGGCCTCGCCGTCTCGCTCCACTACGAGCGGGGACGGCTCACGGTGGGCGCGACGCGCGGCGACGGCACCACCGGCGAGGACGTGACCCAGAACCTGCGCACGATCAAGGCCATCCCGCAGCGCCTCCCGGAGCCCGCCACGCTCGAGGCCCGGGGCGAGGTGTTCATGCCCAAGGCCGAGTTCGCCCGAATCAACGCCGAGCGCGAGGAGGCCGGGCTGCCGCTGTACGCGAACCCGCGCAACAGCGGCGCCGGCTCGCTGCGCCAGAAGGACCCGGCCGTGACGGCGAGTCGCCTCCTCGCCACCTGGCTGTACCAGCTGGTCGAGGACGAGCCGACGGTCGACAGCCAGTCCGCCGCCCTCGACCGCCTCGAGGCGCTCGGCTTCCCGGTCAACCCGGACCGCGAGGCCGGCCTGGACATCGAGGGCGTGATCGCGTTCACGGAACGCTGGCGCGAGGAGCGCCACGGCCTCCCGTACGAGACCGACGGCGTCGTGGTCAAGGTGGACCGGTTCGACCAGCAGGATCGCCTGGGCATGGTCAGCCGGGCACCGCGCTGGGCGATCGCCTTCAAGTTCCCGCCCGAGCAGGTCGAGACCCTCGTGGAGGACATCGTCCCCTATGTCGGCCGGACGGGGACGCTCACGCCCGTCGCGCACCTGCGGCCGGCGAAGGTGGCGGGCTCCACGGTGTCCCGGGCCACACTGCACAACATCGACGAGGTCCGGCGCAAGGACATCCGCATCGGGGACACCGTGATCCTCCAGAAGGCCGGCGACGTGATCCCCGAGGTCGTCCGCCCCATCCTCGAGCTGCGCCCGCCCGACACCCGCGAGTTCGAGATGCCCACGGCGTGCCCGGTCTGCGGCACGCCGGTCGTCCGCGACGAGGGCGCGGTCCGTCACTACTGCCCGAGCCCGGTCTGCCCGGCCCGGCTGGCCCAGGCGTACCAGCACTTCGTCGGGCGCGGCGGGATGGACATCGAGGGGGCCGGCTGGGCGGTGCTCAGCCAGCTGCTGGAGCGCGGCATGGTCCACGGGAGGGCGGACTTCTTCCGGCTCACGATCGAGGAGCTCGAGTCCCTGGACCGGTTCGCGCGGAAGAGCGCGGCGAACCTGCACGCGGCGATCCAGCGGGCGCGCGTCGGGCGGCCGCTGGCGAAGGTCCTCAACAGCCTGGGGATCCCGCAGGTGGGGGAGTCCACCGCCGTTGACCTGGCGCGATGGCTGGCCGGGCGCGTGCGGCCGGACGCATACTCGGCGGCCGCGGCCGCGGCCGCGGCCGACCCGGCCACGGGCGTGGTGCGGGACCCGTGGTTCGCGGCCGTGGAGGCGGAGCTGCGTCGCGTCGCCGACGAGGAGCCCGAGGCGCTCCAGGAGGTGAGCGGCATCGGTCCGTCGGTGTCGGAGGCAGTCCACGGCTGGTTCGCGGACCCCGCCACCCGCGGCGCTCTGCGCGAGCTGGTCGAGGCCGGCATCGTGCCCGAGCGCCCGGCCGTGCGCGCGGTCGCCGGGGGCGAGCCGGCGGGGTCCGGGCCGCTCGCCGGGAAGACGGTCGTCGTCAGCGGCATGATCGAGGGCTTCAGCCGGGAGGAGGCCGAGGACGCCGTCCGCGCGGCTGGCGGCAAGCCGGCCGGCTCGGTGTCGAGGAAGACCGACTACCTGGTCGCCGGCCCGGGAGCCGGCAGCAAGCTGCAGAAGGCGAGCGAGCTCGGGATCCCGGTGCTGGACGCGGACGGCTTCCGGCGGCTGCTCGCGGGGGACGCTCCAGGGGGCGAGGAGGCGGCCGAGTGAACGACGTGGAGGCCCGGCTGGCGGAACGGCTGGCCAGCGCGACCGGTCGGATCACGAAGGGCCATCCGGCCCTTGCCCAGCGGGCAGTGCTTCGGGCGCATAATGCCGCGCATTCACGGCGCACCGCCACGCGTACCCGGCGGGCGCCCTGACGAAGGAGGAGCTCATGTCCCTGCGTGGACGTCTTTCCCTGCTCGCCGCGGCCGCGGTCGTGGTGGCCGCGTGCTCGAACGGTGGGGCAACGACCGCACCGTCCGTCGCGCCCAGCATCGCGCCATCCCAGGCCGCCAGCACTGCTCCGTCCGAGCCGCCCAGCGCGGCACCGGCGACCCCGATCGCGGGCGGGCTGCTGGACAAGGTGATGAAGGCCGGCAAGGTGGTTGTCTCCACCGACCCCAACTACGCGCCCCAGTCCGCGCAGAAGCCGGACGGCACGTTCGAGGGCTTCGATATCGACGTCGCGACCGAGATCGCCAAGCGGCTCGGGCTGACCGTCGAGTTCACCACCCCCGACTGGGCGGTCATCACGGCCGGCGGCTGGGGTGGCCGCTGGGACATGAGCGTGGGCTCGATGACGGTCACCAGCGACCGCCAGAAGGTCCTGGACTTCAGCGACCCCTACTACTACACGCCGGCCCAGATGACAGCCAGCACGGCGTCAGGGATCACGACGCTTGACGGCCTCGCGGGCAAGACGGTGTGCGTCGGCGAGTCGACCACCTACCTCGACTGGCTCCAGGGCAAGAAGCTCGACTTCGGCACCCTGTCGCCGACCACGACGCCGCCGGCCGGCGTCAAGGTCACGACCCAGAAGACGGACGCCCAGTGCCCGCAGCTGTGGGCCGCCGGCCGCAACGACTTCGAAGGCTTCCTCAGCTCCAGCACCACCGTGGACCAGGCGATCAAGGCCGGGATGCCGATGGTGCGGGTCGGTGACCCGGTCTACGCGGAGCCGCTCGCGGTTGCGATCGACAAGGCGGGGCCTGCGGATACGGACTTCGTCGCGGCGGTCGACGCGATCGTCCAGGCGATGCACGCGGACGGCACGCTGAAGGGCTTCTCCGAGAAGTGGTTCGGTCTCGACCTCACGCAGGCCCCGACGCCGTAGTCTTCGCTCCTGTGTGAGACGTGGCGGGGGCGCCACGCGGTGTCCCCGCCGCCCGTATCCGGAGGCCTGATGTTCCGGACTGCCCGTACCTACGCCGGGCTCGGTGTCGACGAGACCCCGACCCAGGTCGTCGAGCGCATCGCGCTATCGCGCGCGCGGGGTCGGCGGCGCTTCCGGCTGGCCTTCGTCCTGACGTGGCTCATCCTCGTCGGCGGCCTCGTCGTCGCGATCGCGTCCACGGGCCGCGTCCACGCCGACTTCATGGCCGAGTGGGCTCCGTTCATCCTCGGCGGCGTCACGATCACGATCGTCGTCTCCGCCCTCTCGATCCTGTTCGCGACGCTGTTCGCGGTCGTTGGCGCGCTCGGCCGCCTGTCGACGTTCTCGCCCGTCTATGCGGCCGCGACGCTGTATGTGTCGCTCGTGCGTGGGACGCCGCTCATCGTCCAGCTGATCTTCTGGTACCTGGCGCTGCCACAGTTCGGCATCGTCCTGCCGGCGCTGGTCGCGGGTGTGTTCGGTCTGGCGTTCAACTACGGCGCCTACATGACCGAGATCTTCCGGGCAGGAATCCAGGCGATCCCGCGCGGCCAGATCGAGGCCGCGGCCGCGCTGGGCATGACCGATAGCCTCACGATGCGCCGGATCATCCTGCCGCAGGCGACGCGGATCGTGATCCCGGCGATCGGCAACGAGTTCATCGCGATGATCAAGGACTCGGCGCTCGTCTCGTATGTCGGCATCCAGGAGACGTTCTGGCGGGCGAGCACCACCGGGTCGCGATCATTCCGGATGTTCGAGACGCTGCTGATCGCGGCCTTGATCTACTGGGTCCTGACGATCTTCTTCTCGCTGGTCCAGGAACGCCTGGAACGGCGGCTGCGCGAGAGCGACGTGCGGGTATGAGTACCCTCGACGAGCCCGGCGGCGGGCATGGCCAAGAAAAGGCAGCGGGCAGCGAGGCCGTGATCTTCGACTCGTTCGCGCATCCGGGCGCGTTGACGCCGGTCGGCGCCGACCCGATCGTCAGGGTCCTTGGGCTGCAGAAGTTCTTCGGCTCGAACCACGTGCTCCGGGGAGTGACGATCGAGGTCTACCCGCGCGAGACCGTGTGCGTGATCGGCAGGTCGGGATCGGGCAAGAGCACGCTGCTCCGGTGCATCAACTTCCTCGAGGAACCGACCATCGGTGTCATCGAGGTGGACGGCCTGCGGATCGACGCCGACCCGCTGCGAGCGCGGGACAAGGAGCACCGGGAGCAGATCCGCCAGATGCGATTGCGGGCGCAGATGGTGTTCCAGGAGTTCAACCTGTTCCCGCACCTGCGTGTCATCGACAACCTGATCGAGGCGCCGATGCGGGTGAAGGGCCTGTCGCGCGAGCAGGCGATCGCGACCGCGGAGAAGTTCCTCGACAAGGTCGGGTTGTCGGGCAAGCGGGACGAGTATCCGTCCCGTCTCTCGGGCGGCGAGAAGCAGCGCGTGGCGATCGCCCGGGCGCTGAGCATGGAGCCCAAGGTGCTCCTGTTCGACGAGCCCACGTCCGCCCTCGACCCGACGCTTGTCGGCGAGGTGCTCAACGTGATGGAGGAGCTGGCCCACGAGGGCGCCACGATGATCGTCGTGACCCACGAGATGGCGTTCGCGCGCGAGGCCGCCGACCGCGTCTACTTCATCGACGATGGCGTGTTCCTCGAGGTCGGCCCGCCGGAGCAGGTGCTCGGCAACCCGAGCGATCCGAGGACCCGCGACTTCCTCGCCCGGACGCTGGGCGAGGCGCACGTGCACGAGGCGGCCGGCGCCATCCATGTCCCGCAGGGCACGGAGGCGGTGCATATCCACGCGGATGGGGGCGCCGCGCACCCGCGCGACTGAACCAGGCGCGTCCAGTCGCCAGCGGATCGCCGGGGCCCCAGCCGGGAACCCGGCGCCGCCGCGTATCATCGCGCCATGGCCTCGCTGACCCGTGCCGACGTCGAGCACGTCGCCTACCTCGCCCGTCTCGGTCTCACGCCGGAGGAGCTCGCCCGGCTCGAGGGGCAGCTCAACCACATCCTCGACCAGTACGCGAAGCTCGCCGAGCTGGACACGGACGCGATCCCGCCGACGGCCCAGACGATCGAGCTCGAGAACATCCTGCGCGAGGACGTGGTGCTGCCGTCGCTTCCCCACGAGGACGCGCTGGCCAACGCCCCGGAGCGGGACGGCGACTTCTTCGTCGTGCCGGCCATCCTCGGCGGCGGCGAGTAGGCGGGCCGGACGATGGCCGACGACCTCACGCGCCTGACGGCGCACGACCTGGCCGCGCGCCTCCGGGCGGGCGAGACGACATCCCGGGAGATCACGGCAGCGCACCTCGCCCGCGCCCATGCCACGGACCTCGGCCTCCACGCCTGGCTGACGATCGACGACGAGCGCGCGCTGCACGAGGCCGACGCCGCCGACGTTCGCCTGGCCGCCGCGCGCGAGGAGGGCGGAGCGGCCGCCGACGCGCTGCACCCGCTGCTGGGCATCCCGGTCGCGCTCAAGGACCTGGTCTCGCTCGCCGGCGGCCAGGCCACGGCGGGCTCCCGGATCCTCGAGGGGTATCGGGCCCCGTTCGATGCCCACATCACGGAGCGCCTCCGCGACGCCGGCGCCGTGATCCTGGGCAAGACGAACATGGACGAATTCGCGATGGGCTCGTCCACGGAGCACTCGGCGTTCGGTCCCACCGCCAACCCGTGGGACCTGGACCGCGTCCCCGGCGGGTCCAGCGGCGGATCGGCGGCCGCCGTGGCGGCGTACCAGGCGCCGTTGGGCATCGGCACGGACACCGGCGGCTCGATCCGCCAGCCGGCGGCGCTGTGCGGGATCGTGGGCATGAAGCCGACCTACGGCCGGGTGAGCCGGTACGGGATCGTGGCGTTCGCCAGCAGCCTCGACCAGATCGGGCCGTTCGGTCGGGACACGCGCGACGCCGCAGCGCTCCTGCACGCCGTCGCGGGCCGGGACGAGCGCGACTCGACGTCGGCGCCGGTCCCTGTGCCGGACGACCTCATCCACCTCGCGTCGTCGGACGACGAGGCGGCCGCGTGGCTCCGCGGCAAGCGCTTCGGGCTGCCGAAGGAATATTTCGTCAAGGGCATGGAGCCGGGCGTCGAGGCGCGCGTCCGGGAGGCGGTCGCCGCGCTGGAGGCCGCCGGGGCGGTGGTCGAGGAGGTGAGCCTCCCGCACACGGACTACGGCCTGGCCACGTACTACATCGTCGCGCCCGCCGAGGCGTCGGCCAACCTCGCCCGCTACGACGGCGTCCGGTTCGGCTACAGCGTCCGCGGCGGGGATGACTACCTCGCGAACTACCTGGCGACGCGCGGGCAGGGCTTCGGCGCCGAGGTCAAGCGGCGGATCATGCTCGGCACCTACGCGCTGTCGGCCGGCTACTACGACGCGTTCTACCTCAAGGCCCTCAAGACGCGCACACTGATCAAGCGCGACTTCGACCGGCTGTGGGAGGCCGGCTTCGACGCCCTGATTGCGCCCACCTCGCCGTCCGTGGCGTTCCGCTTCGGGGCGAGGATGGCGGACCCGGTGCAGATGTACCTGTCCGACGCGTGCACGCTGCCGGTGAACATGGCGGGCCTGCCGGGGATCTCCGTCCCGTGCGGCCTGTCCGAGGGGCTGCCAGTGGGGCTCCAGCTGATCGGCGCCGCCTGGTCGGAGGCGGAGCTGTTCCGCGCCGCGCGTGCCTACGAGGGCCTGACGGCAGGCGAGGACTGGCGCCGGATCCAGCCGCACGATCTCGCCGCCCTCGACGACCCTGCCACGCCCACCCCCGCCGAGCGAGCCGCCGCGCTCGCCGGGAGCCCCACGTAGGGCGTTTCGGGAGCCCCACGCAGGGCGTTTCGGGAGCCCCACGCAGGGCGTTTCGGGAGCCCCACGCAGGGCGTTTCGACCCTGCCGGGGTTCGCTGCGGGTCGGCACGATGGCCGCAGGCGATGACCCGGGCCCGCGAACTCGGAGTGGCCGGTGCGGGCGGGCGTCTCGTCCGGCCACGGCCATACTCCCGAGCTCGCCCGTGACTGACGGGCACGCAAACGGGGCTGAAGCGGGTCGCCGCCCCTTGCTGGCGCCGGATTCGTGCCAGTCGGACACTCCGAACGCAGATGCTGGCCGCCGCGCCGGGCTTGGGGCCTTTCGGGTTGCCTCACAGGCACGTTGCCTCACGGGTACCCCGGGCCGCCGCCCGTTGACGAACCCCGTGGAGTCCCGTGTCCCGTGGAATCCCGTGGCCCGTGGAACCCCGTGTCCCGTGGAACCCCGTCGTCGCCGTGGAACCGGGTGAGCCGCCCCGCGAGTGGGCCATGGCGTACGCTTCGCACCATGACCGCCGATGCCTCGCCCGCCCGCCAGCCCCTGGCGGAGCGCGCGCTCGCCCGGCGGGTGCACGCCGTCCCGCCGTCCGGGATCCGGCGCTTCTTCGACATCACGGCCACGATGGACGACGTCATCAGCCTCGGGGTGGGGGAGCCGGACTTCGACACCCCGCGCGAGATCGTCGAGGCGGGCGTCGAGAGCCTGCGCGAGGGTCGGACCCACTACACCTCCAACTTCGGCACCATCGAGCTGCGCCGCGCCCTGTCGACGCACCTGGAGGGTCGCTACGGCGTCCACTACGACCCGGCGACCGAGATCCTCGTCACCGTCGGCGCGTCCGAGGCGGTGGACCTTGCCCTGCGCGCGACCTGCGACCCGGGCGACGAGGTCATCCTCCACGAACCGTCCTACGTCGCGTACGTGCCGGCCATCGTGTTCGCGGGCGGCACGGCGGTCCCCGTCGCCACCCGCTTCGAGGACGACTTCGCGCTGGACCCGGCGGCCGTCGAGGCGGCGGTCACGCCGCGGACGAAGGCGCTGTTCCTGGGCTACCCGGCCAACCCCACGGGCGCGGTCCTCGACGACCCCGTCCAGGACGAGCTGGCGCGGATCGCCGAGCGCCACGACCTGCTCGTGTACAGCGACGAGATCTACGACCGCCTCGCGTATGGCACGTACCGCCATCGCGCGTTCTCGTCCCTCCCCGGCATGCGCGAGCGGACGATCCTGATGGGCGGCTTCTCCAAGGCCTACGCGATGACCGGCTGGCGGGTCGGCTGGATGTGCGCGGCCGCGCCGATCCTGGAGGGGATCGTCAAGGTCCACCAGTACGGGATCATGTCGGCGCCGACGATGGCCCAGGACGCGGCGCTCGTCGCGCTCCGGGACGGCGAGCCGGCGGTCCAGGCGATGCTCGCGGAGTACGACCGGCGCCGCCGGCTGCTGGTGGACGGGCTCAACCGGATCGGCCTGCCGACGTTCGAGCCGCGGGGCGCCTTCTACGCCTTCCCGAAGATCTCGTCCACGGGCCTCGGCTCGGACGAGTTCACCGAGCGGTTGTTGCGCGAGGAGCGCGTGGCGGTGGTG
This sequence comes from uncultured Chloroflexia bacterium, assembly GCA_963703575.1. Lineage (GTDB taxonomy): Bacteria > Chloroflexota > Limnocylindria > Limnocylindrales > CSP1-4 > CAIXZV01. The sequence goes on along the minus strand of CAVPEU010000019.1, from coordinate 148,581 downwards.
CCGGGCAACGCGTTCGGGCCGTCCGGCGAGGGGCACGTGCGCATGTGCTACGCGACCTCCCACGAGCAGCTGGAGGAGGCGCTGGTCCGGATCGCCCGGTTCGTGGACCGGGTCCGCCCGGCCTGAGCCGCGACCGGCCCGCCGCGGGTGGGGCTGACACACCCGTGGTTCAGGTGGGCGATGCCCCTGCACGGCCCGCGCGCCGGACCCGCGCTTCGGTGCCCGAACCGTGCACCCGGATGGCCGATCTGAACCCCACGCGAGTCAGGGTGCCGGGCTGACACAACCATGGTTCAGGTGGGCGATGCCCCTGCACCGCCCACCCCCCGGACCCGGGCTTCCGCGCCCGAGCCGTGCACCGGGATGGACGATCTGAACCCCACGCGAGTCAGGGTGCCGGGGGCGCGCGGGGTCGCGGGTGGGACCGCCGCCCAGGTCCGCCTGATGGGTGCGGGGGCCGGCCCGCCGCGGGTGGGGGCCGTCCCGCAGGCCGCGCCCGTGACCTTCGTCACTTACCTTGCCGGGCGCCGGGCGCGCACGCTCGGGGGAGTCCGGGACCGCCGCCCGGGTGGCTGGCGGCTCCCCGCGCCGGCAGAAGGTGCGCCATGACCCGAGCGCTCGTCGTCCACCACGATATCGACCTGGCCGACCAGGAGGTCGAATCCCTCCGCCGCTTCGGCTACGAGGTGGAGCAGTGCAGCGGCCCCACCGCGAACACGTGCCCGATCCTCAACGGCGGCAGCTGCCAGCTGGCCGAGGAGGCCGACGTCCTCGTCTACGACGCGTGGGCGAGCGGCGACATGGACGGATCGGCCGACCTGATCAGCGGTCTCCGCCGCGTCCACCCCTCGACGCCGATCGTGCTCACGGTGCCGGGCATCGGGTACGCGTGGGAGCCCACCGGTGACCCCGGGGTCGTGGAGCTTCAGGGACAGCCGACGGGGGTCCGCCTGCACGAGGCGATCCAGCGGGCGATCGCCGGCCTCGGGGCCGCCGCCGCACCGCGGTAGGGATCCGCGCCCTCCCCGGGGCGCCGTCTATGCCAAACTCTCGGGCATGGTCGGTGTGGTCCTCGTCCTGTCCGGTCTGGTCGCCCTCGCGTACGGCTCCTGGCGCGGCTACGTGGCGGCGCGATCGGCGCTCGCGCCGCTCGTTCGTGACGGCGACCCGACGCGCACCCTGATCGAGGCCGCGCGGCCGCCGTACGCACGGTCCCGCGTCCGGCTCGCCGCCCGGCAGGTCGTCGCGGCGGTGCTCTGGCTGTGCGTCGCGATGTACGGGCTGTACCTGCTCGCCGCGGGCCTGGCGGTGGCGGTGGTGCCGTGACGGCCGCCGCGGAGCGCGTGGCGGGCGTCCTCGAGCGCTACGAGCCCGTCATCGGCATCGAGATCCATTGCCAGCTGCGGACGGCGTCCAAGATGTTCTGCGGCTGCTCCACCGCATACGATGGCGCCGCGCCCAACACCCACACCTGCCCGGTCTGCCTGGGCCTGCCGGGGACGCTGCCGACGATCAACCGGCGCGCGGTGGAGTTCGTGATCTCGGCCGGCCTCGCGATCGGCGCCTCGATCCCCGAGCGGACGCAGTGGGAGCGCAAGAACTACTTCTACCCGGACCTGCCCAAGGGGTACCAGATCAGCCAGTACGCGATCCCGCTGGCCGCCCGCGGGCGCCTCGAGATCGAGACCTCTGCCGGGCCGTTCGTCGTGGGCATCACGCGAGCGCACCTCGAGGAGGACACGGCCAAGCTCGTCCATGCTGAGGTCGCCGGCGCGACCGGCGGGCGGGCGTCGCTGGTGGACTTCAACCGCTCCGGCGCCCCGCTGATGGAGATCGTCACGGAGCCGGACATCCGGAGCGCGGAGCAAGCGCGCCGCTATGCGGAGGAGCTGCAGCTGCTGCTGCGCGCGATCGGGGCCAGCGACGCGGACATGGAGCGCGGGCAGATGCGCGTCGAGGCGAACGTCTCGCTGCGGCTCCGCGGGACGGAGGCCTTCGGGACGAAGGTCGAGGTCAAGAACATGAACTCGTTCCGGGCGGTGGAGCGGGCGATCGGGTTCGAGATCGAGCGGCAGGCGCGGGCGCTGGACGCCGGCGAGACGCTGGCCATGGAGACGCGGGGCTGGGACGACGGCCGGCAGGCGACGTACCGGATGCGCGACAAGGAGACGTCCGAGGACTACCGCTACTTCCCGGAGCCCGACCTGCCCCCGCTGCGCGTCGACAGCGCCTGGGTCGATGCGCTGCGCGCGGCGCTGCCGGAGCTGCCGGCGGCCCGTCGGGAGCGATACGCGGCGCTGGGGATCACCCGCTACGACGCGGCGGTGATCGTCGCGGATCCCGCAATGACCGTCGCCTTCGAGGCCATCTCCGCGGCCGGGCCGGCGCTGCCCGCGAAGGAGGTCGCGAACTTCGTGACGGGCGCCCACGCACGCGAGGTCAAGGCCGCCGGGCTGAACGCGGCCGGAACAGCCGGCCGGTCCACGCCGGCCGGGCTTGCGGCGCTGCTGGGCGCGATCGTGTCCGGGGGCGTGTCGAGGCCCACGGGCCGCGAGCTGCTCGACCGCCACATGGCGGACGGTGACCCCGCGGATGCGCTGCTCGCCGGCGCGGGTCCGGGCCCGATCTCGGACGACGCCGCGCTGCTCGCCCACGTGGACGCCGTGATCGCCGCCAACCCGAAGGCGGCGGCCGATTACCGCGCCGGCAGGCCGGTGATCGGGTTCTTCGTGGGGCAGGTGATGAAGGCCACGGCGGGTGCCGCGGACGCCTCGCGCGTCATGGCGCTCGTGCGCGGGCGCCTGGACGGTGGAGGATCGTAGCCGGTGGGCGTGCTGAACCTGGTGCTGTGGGCGGGCGGGGTGGCCCTGATCATCGTTGGCTTCCGGCGGGGAAGGGGGCCGTATCAGCGCTACATGGCGCTCAGGGACGAGGATGCGAACGTCGCCCGCTACGAGGCCTGGCGGGGCGGGCGCCGGACGGACGGGAAGACCGGGGCGTCGGTCGCGATGCAGCTGCTCCGCCGGCAGGCGCAGATCGGCGGCGCGATCCTGATCGCCGGCGTGGTGCTCGTGTTCGCGGGCTTCGCGATCCGCTAGCCCGGGCGCGGGGCGGCGCCTCGCGGCGAGGCGCCCGATCCAGCTCGGCACGCTGAGGCGCGGCGCGGCGCGGCGCGGTGGGGCGCGGTGGGGCGGGGCCCCGTGCTGCGCCGCCGCCAGGTTTCCGTCATCCGCCACTCCCCCGGGAGCTCGTCGGGGATGCATGCCTGCGTCACGCAGGCCGGAACTCGCGGTTCCTGCCATCTGGCCGCCCGGGTGCGCGGACGTCACGGATCGGAGGACGAACGCCCGTGTGAGTGGCAACTGACGGAAACGGCGCTGCACGGGGCGACACGCCGACGACCGCGCAGGTCCGGGCGACAGCCCAGGTCGCCCGGCCGCTTCAGCGATCCAGCGAGCGATCCAGCTGGAGCCGGCCGAGCTCGATCGCCGTGCAGCGGTCCATGACCACGGGGATCCCGGCCGCCGCCGCGATCCCGGCCGCCTCCCAGCTCACGATCCCGAGCTGCAGCCAGAGGCAGCCCGCGCCCACCGCGACGGCCTCCCGGGCATGCTCCGGGCACGCATCCGCGTTACGGAACACGTCCACGATGTCCACCGGCCCCTCGGCCGCCACGGCCGCCGCCAGGTCCGGGTAGCAGCGCCGCCCGTGCACCTCGGTCTCGCGCGGGCTCACCGGCACCACGTCGTATCCGTGGCGCATCAGCGTGGCCATGACCCCGTGCGACGGCCGGGACGGCCGCGAGGATGCCCCGACGACCGCGATCCGCTTCGCCCGCCGGAGCACGTCTGCGATGCCGGCCTCGTCCAGCAGCGGCACGGACCCGCGCCCCTCCGCGAGGTCGAGCATCGCCCGCGCACGGTCCCGCTCGGCGCGGCGGAGCGCCCGCTGCCGCTGCGGATCCTCGCCCGGGACGGCATCCGGGTCGGCGTCGGTCACGTTGCACCTCGGCTACGGACGCGGCAGGGCCGTGCAGCACGGCCTCGCGCGACCACCGGATCATTGCACGGCCATCGCGCCGCCATGCATACTTCATTCCAGCCGTGCGGGTCCCGGCCAACACAAGGCCGCAGGGAGCCGCGACCCGTGAGCGGCCGGGTACGCACACCGCGCCCCACAGTGTTCGGCGACGCGAGACCATCCCGGCTCGCATGCCGCAGCAACGAGGAGGATCAACCTTGCGGACCAGCAGTCGACTCGTCGCCCTCATCGGCGTCGCGTCGTTCGTTTTCGCTGCCTGCAGCAGCGCCGCATCCCCGAGCCCGTCCGTCGCTCCGAGCGTCGAGCCGTCGGTCGCACCGAGCGTGGCTCCCTCGACGGAGCCGACATCCGCGGCACCGTCGTCGAACCTCAAGATCGGCGTCGTCACCGACATCGGCACCCTCAACGACAAGGGCTACAACGAGTACAGCTTCAAGGGCGCCGAGGATGGCGCGGCAGCGCTCGGCGCGGCCGCTCCCTCGTCGACCGTCCCGAAGGACGCGTCCGAGTACGCGGCGGATATCCAGGCGTTCGTCGCCCAGAAGTACGACATCGTCGTGACCGTCGGGTTCAACCTGACGGCCGACACGGTGAAGGCCGCCAAGGCGAACCCGACCATCCATTTCGTGGGCGTGGACCAGTCCCCGGTGTGCGTGGATCCGACCGGCGCCCCGGACGCCACCTTCGCCTGCAAGGGTGACGCCAAGACGCTCCTGCCGAACTACACGTCGCTGTATTTCGCCGAGGACCAGGCCGGCTATCTCGCCGGCATCGTGGCGGCCTACGCCTCGAAGACCGGCTCCGTCGGCGCCATCGGCGGCACCACGCTGTGCGCGCCGTGCGTGCGCTACATCCAGGGCTACGAGCTTGGCGCGAAGTCCATCAAGGCGGACATCAAGGTCAGCTCGGCCTACGTGACCAGCGACTTCTCGGCGGCGGCGTTCAACGACCCGGCCGGCGGCAAGGCGTTCGCCCAGACGTTCATGAAGGCCCACACCCCGGACGTCATGTTCGCGGTCGCGGGCAAGACCGGCAACGGCGTCCTCGAGGCCGCCTGTGCCGGGAAGATCTACGGCATCGGCGTCGACGTGGACCAGTTCGTGTCCATCGGCGCGCCGAACAACTCGTGCATCATCACGAGCGCCGAGAAGCACGTGCAGTCCGCCGTGAAGCAGGCGATCGTCGGCATCTCCGACGGGACCCTGACCGCCGGCGACATGCTGTTCAACGCGAACAACGACGGCATCGGTGCCTCTCCCTTCCATGACTCCGCCAGCCTGTTCGGCCCCGAGGTCCAGACGGCCCTCGACACCGCCCTCGCGGGCATGAAGGCCGGCACGCTCAAGACCTGCCCCGACACGAACTGCGGCGTGTACACGCCCTAGCCCCCTTCGGGCTGACTGAACCGGACGGGCCGGCCGCACGCGGCCGGCCCGTCCGCCTATCCACCTCCGAGCTGCCGGAGCCTGACATGACGGACCAGAGCGGCCTGATCCATGCCCCCGCCCTCGAGATGCGCGGCATCACCAAGCGCTACCCGGGAGTGGTGGCCAACGACGGGATCAGCCTGGAGGTCCGCCCCGGGGAGATCCACGCGCTGCTGGGAGAGAACGGCGCCGGCAAGACGACGCTCATGAACGTCCTCTACGGGCTGGCGACGCCCGACGATGGCGAGATCCTGCTGGACGGGACGCCGGTGCGGATCGCCGGCCCCGCCGACGCGATCGCCCGCGGCATCAGCATGGTCCACCAGCACTTCATGCTGGTGCCGGTCCTCACGGTGGCCGAGAACATCCTCCTGGGGGAGGAGACGATGGCCAACCGGTTCTTCCTGGACCGCAGGGAGGCCCACCGCCGGATCATCGACCTGGGCCGCCGGTTCGGCTTCGAGATCGACCCCGAGGCGCAGGTCGGGTCGCTGTCCGTGGGCTGGCAGCAGCGGGTCGAGATCCTCAAGGCCCTGTACCGCAACGCGCGCATCCTCGTCCTCGACGAGCCCACGGCCGTGCTCACGCCCCAGGAGACGGACGAGATCTTCACCGTCCTCCGGAGGCTCGCCGGCGAGGGCCACAGCATCGTGTTCATCAGCCACAAGTTGTACGAGGTGCTCGAGATCGCGGACCGGATCACGGTCATCCGGCGCGGGCGCGTCGTCGGCGAGCGCAGACCGGCCGAGACGAACGAGGACGACCTGGCGGAGCTGATGGTCGGGCGCGAGGTCCAGCTCACCGTCGATCGCGGCACCTCCCACCCGACCACGCCGATGCTGCGGGTGTCGGGCCTCACGGCGAGCGATGACCGCGGCCACCCGATGGTCAAGGGCGTGGACCTCGAGGTCCGGAGCGGCGAGATCTTCGGCATCGCCGGGGTCGCCGGCAACGGGCAGGACGAGCTGGTGGAGGCGATCATCGGGCTGCGCAAGCCGACGGCCGGGACGGTCACCCTGGCCGGAGACGACGTCACCGGCCATACGCCGCGCCAGATGAACGAGGCGCAGGTCGCGTATGTTCCCGCGGACCGCCAGCGTTTCGGGTTGATCCTCCCGTTCCCGCTGTCCGACAACCTGGTCCTGACGAGCTACTACCGACCACCGTATGCGCGCGGCCTGCTGCGCGACCGGGAGGCGATCGAACGGGACGCCGCGGATTCCGTCCAGCGGTTCGATATCCGGACTCCTTCGCCGAGCGTCCGGACGGGCACCCTGTCGGGCGGCAACCAGCAGAAGGTGATCGTCGCGCGCGAGTTCGATCGTGACCTCCGGCTGCTGATCCTGGACCAGCCGACCCGCGGCCTGGACGTCGGGAGCATCGAGTTCATCCACCGCCAGGTGATCGCCAAGCGAGACTCCGGGACGGCGGTCCTGATGGTGTCCGCGGAGCTCGACGAGGTGCTGGAGCTGTCGGACCGGATCGGCGTGATGTACGAGGGCCGGATCGTCGCCGTCGTGGACGGGCCGACGGCCGACAAGAACGCCGTGGGCCTGCTGATGGCGACGGGCGGCGCCGAGCGCGACGCGAACGGGAGCGGCACGAAGGCGAGGGTCGTGGCATGAGCGCGACCCAGGCCCCGGACGGCGGGCCGGGCGCGGCGTCGCCGGGGGCTCGCCTGTGGGCCTCCCTGGCGGTCCCGGTCACGGTCACCGTGCTGTCGGTGCTGCTGGGGGCGGCGATCGTCCTCGTGTCGGAGCTCCTGGTGCCGGGCAAGCCGTTCGACTGGGCCCTGCCCCTGACCGCCTACTGGGCGCTCGTGGAGGGTGCCGTGGGCAGCCCGGATGCGATCGTGTCCACGCTCGTGAACACGACACCGCTCGTGTTCGGCGGCCTGGCCGTCGGCTTCGGGTTCAAGGCGGGCCTGTTCAACATCGGCGCGCAGGGACAGTTCCTGGTCGGTGCCCTGGGGGCGGTGATCGTGGGCGTCCTGGTGGCCGGCATGCCCCCGTTCATCGCCATCCCGGCCGCTGCGGCGGCCGGGTTCGTGGCGGGTGGCCTGTGGGGCTTCGTGCCGGGCTTCCTCAAGGCGGTCTCGGGCGCCCACGAGGTCGTCAGCACGATCATGATGAACTACATCGCCGTGCAGCTCCTGGCTGCCCTCGTGAGCGGCCCGCTCAAGGTTCCGAAGTCCCCGTCGCCGGTCACCTACGATGTCGGCAACGCGGCGTTCCCCGTCCTCATCGGGCGCAACGGCCACCTGGGCATCCTGCTCGCCCTGCTGGCGGCGATCTTCGTCTGGTGGCTGCTGTACCGGACGACGTGGGGATTCGAGGTGCGGGCCGTGGGCGCCAACCCCGACGCCTCGCGTTACGCGGGCATGCGCCCGCGGCTGATCACGATCGCGACCATGACCTTCAGCGGCGCGCTCGCCGGCCTGGCGGGCACCAGCGTCCTGCTGGGCGTCACGCACTCCATGACCTCGAGCTTCGGGACGACGGTCGGCTTCGACTCGATCGCGGTCGCGCTGCTCGCGCGATCGCATCCGCTGGTCACGATCCTCGCCGCGCTGCTGTTCGGCGCGATGCGCGCCGGCGCCGGCCTGATGCAGATCCGGGCCCAGATCCCGGTCGAGCTGGTCGACGTGCTCCAGGCGGTGATCCTGCTGTTCCTCGTGGCCAGCCCGGTCCTGCGCCGCGTGCTCCGGGCGACCGGTCCCAGCACGACGGCGCCCGGACCGACGGCCCCCGCGCCGTCGGCCGCCAGCCCGGCCACCGACCCGGCGCCCGAGGCGGCCGCGTGATGGACATCACCCCGATCGTCAGCGGCCTGTACGGCATCCCGCTCCTGGGCATCCTGTTCCAGGCGGTGGGCTTCCTGGTCCAGGTCATCCCGTCCAACGCGCCCGAACATCATGAACCAGGCCACCCCGCTCGCCCTCGCCGCGCTGTGCGGCGTCCTGTGCGAGCGCTCGGGCGTGGTGAACATCGGCATCGAGGGGACGATGCTCGCGGCGGCGTTCACGGCCTGGGTCGTGGGCGTGGCCGTGAACCCGATGTTCGGCAGCCCGGCACCGGGCGAGGTCTTCGGGCTCACGATCCCGCTCGTCATCAGCCTCGTCGCCGCGGTGCTGGTGGCGGTCCTCGTCTCGGCGCTGCACGCGTGGCTGTCGATCTCGCTCCGCGCGGACCAGATCATCAGCGGCACGATCATCAACATCGCCGCGTTCGGTGTGACGGGCTACCTGGACCAGCTGATCTCGAAGACGTCGCCCGCCGGCGCCGGCAGCTTCGCGGCGTTCGTCCCGCCCAGCTTCCTCATCGAGCTGCCCGTCGTGGGCTGGGTCTTCGACATGTTCCTCGCCCAGGGCCCGATCGCGATGTCCGCGATCGTGATCATCGTCGGCGCCCAGGTCTGGCTGTTCCGCTCCCGATGGGGCCTGCGCACGCGGGCCGTGGGCGAGCATCCGCGGGCCGCCGAGACCGTCGGCATCGACGTGATCCGGCTCCGCTACCGCAACGTGCTGCTGGGCGGCGTGTTCGCGGGCCTGGGCGGCGCCTGGCTGAGCATCGAGGCGACGAACTCGTTCCAGATCGGGATGACCACCGGCCGCGGGTTCATCGCCCTGGCGGCGATGATCATGGGCCGCTGGACGCCGATCGGGGCGTTCGGCTCCGCCCTGCTGTTCGCGCTGTTCATGCAGATCAGCCAGCTGATCAAGATCGCGCCGCCGGCCGGGGAACTGGGCACGATCATGGGCTCCGTGCCGGCGCAGCTCTGGGACGCGCTGCCATACCTGCTCACGATCGTGATCCTGGCCGGAGTCGTCGGGCGCAGCGTCGCGCCGGCCGCTGACGGTCAGCCCTACGAGCGGGAAGCGGCGGCCTGACCGGGGTGGTGTCGGGCGAGGTGGACGAACCGGCGAGGGTCGCGGCGCTGGCCGCGCTGCCGGCCGCCCCGCCGCCCGGGACGCCGCGCCCGGTCATCCTGGACTGCGACCCGGGTCACGACGACGCGCTCGCGATCCTGCTCGCCTGCGCGTCGCCGACGCTCGACGTGCTCGCGGTCACGACGGTCGGGGGCAATGCCGGCCTCGCGAACACCACGCGCAACGCGCTCCGGGTCCTGACGCTGCTGCGGCGGACCGACGTGCCGGTGGCCGCCGGCGCCGAGCGCCCGCTGGTGCGCGAGCCCCTGGTCCAGCCCTCGTTCCACGGCGAATCCGGCCTCGACGGCGCGGATCTTCCCGACCCGGCGTTCGCGGCCCGGGACGAGAGCGCCGTGGAGCTGACGGCGGCCCTGGTCCGGGCGGCGGCGCGGCCCGTCACGCTGGTTCCGACCGGCCCGCTGACCAACATCGCGCTGTTCCTGCGGGCGTTTCCGTCCCTGCACGACGGGATCGGGGCGATCTCGCTGATGGGCGGCTCGCTGGGTGCGGGCAACACCACCGCTTCGGCCGAGTTCAACATCTGGCAGGATCCGGAGGCCGCCGCGATCGTGTTCGGGAGCGGCATCCCGATCCTGATGGCCGGCCTGGACGTGACCCATCGGGCGCTCGTGCTGCCGGCGGACGTGGCGCGCCTGGAGGGGCTCGGGACGCGGACCGGGCGCATCTTCGCCGACCTGATGCGGTTCTTCGCGATCCACCATCGAGACCGCTATGGATGGGACGGGCCGCCCATCCACGACGCCGTGGCGGTGGGCGTGCTGGTGGCGCCGTGGCTCGTGGAGCGACGCCGGATGCGGGTGGACGTCGAGACCGGCGACGGGCTGACGCGGGGCCGGACGGTGGGCGACCCGGAGGGCATCTCGGGCCGCCAGCCGAACGCGGAGGTGGTCGTGGACCTGGACCGGGCGGGGTTCCTGGACCTGGTGGTGGACGCTGTCTCCCGGTTCCCGTAGCGGCGGGATAGGATCGGCCCATGCCGCATACGACCGTCCCCGCCACCGGGTCCGTCGACCCGTACGCCGCCAGCCCGCAGGAGCTCGGGCTCGATCCCGCCGATCCCGCGTTCATCGCGGACCCGTACCCCGTCTACGCCCGCCTCCGCGCGGACCATCCGCTGCTCTGGAACCCGGCCACCGGCCAGTGGATCGTGTCCCGGTTCGCGGACGTCAACGCGCTGCTCCGCGACCGGCGGCTGGGTCGCACGTACCTCCACGTCGCCACCCACGAGGCGATGGGCCACGAGGCGCCGCCGGAGTGGCACGACCCGTTCTGGCGCCTCGTCCAGGCCGGGATGCTGGATCGCGAGCCGCCGGACCACACCCGCCTCCGCCGCCTCGTGTCCCGGGCGTTCACGCCGGCGACGGTGGAGGGGCTGCGGCCGCGGATCGAGGCGATCGTTGACAGGCTCCTGGGCGCGGCGCGGGCGAAGGGCGAGTTCGACTTCATCGCGGACGTTGCCGAGCCCCTGCCGGTCACCGTGATCGCGGAGCTGCTCGGCGTTCCCGAGGCGGACCGCCACCTGCTCCGGCCGTGGTCTTCGGACATCTGCCTGATGTACGAACTGAATCCGCCCGAGGCGAACCAGCGGCGATCGATCGCGGCCGCCGTGGAGTTCGGCGACTACCTGCGGGACCTCGCGCGGCAGCGGCGCCTGCGCCCGGGCGATGACCTGATCTCCGGCCTCGCCCAGGTGGTGGACGAGGGCGACGTCCTGACCGAGGACGAGCTGGTGGGGACGTGCGCGCTGCTGCTCAACGCCGGCCACGAGGCGTCGGTCAACGGCGCGGGCAACTCGTGGTGGACGCTGTTCCGGCACCCCGACGCGCTGGCCGCGCTGCGAGCCGACCCGTCCCTCGTCCCGAGCGCGCTCGAGGAGCTGCTCCGGTTCGACACGCCGCTCCCGATGTTCGAGCGCTGGGTGCTCGAGGACATGGAGCTGTACGGGGTGCGGATCCCGCGCGGCTCGGAGCTCGCGCTCCAGTTCGCGTCCGCGAACCGGGACCCGGACGGCTTCGACCGGGTGGACGAGCTGGTCCTCGATCGCAGGCCCAACCCGTACATCTCGTTCGGCGCGGGGATCCACTACTGCCTGGGCGCGCCGCTCGCGAAGCTGGAGCTGGGGATCCTGTTCCGGGAGGTCCTGGCACGCCTGCCCGGCCTGGAGGTGCTCGAGCCGCCGGAATGGAAGCCGACGTTCGTCCTGCGCGGGCTCAAGAGCCTGCGGGTGCGCGCCGGAGCGGGGGGCTGACGAGGAGCAGGTGATGACCGACCCACGGCTGGAACGGATCGGGAGGCTCGCCGCGGTCGCTCGCGGGCTCGAGCGCGAGGGCGCCTACAACGCGGCCAAGCTCGTGCGGGCTGCGCTCGAGCGGGACCTCGTCCGGTACGCGGAACGGGAGGCGCCGACCGGTGCCGCCGCCAACGGCGCGGCGCTGGAGGCGCTCGCGGCCTCGCCGGGCACGGACGAGCCGGCCGCATGGCTGGACCGCGTGCCGGTGGTGGCGGACCTGGTGCGGACCGGCGGCACGATCACGCTCCGCGACGTCCCGGCCATCCGCCTGTGCCGGGTGTGCGGCGAGCTGTTCCTGGGCGACGACGTCCCGCCGGCGTGCCCGTCCTGCGAGGCGCTGGCGCTGTCGTTCAGGGAGATCCTGCCGGTCTGGTACCTGGAGCCCGCGGAGGCGGGCACGATCCTGGCCGCGCTGGCGGCCGGGCCGGGTCACGTGGCCGCGGCACTGTCAGGCCACGACGACCGCGCGCTCGACCGGGCGCCCGCGCCCGGCGAATGGTCGGCGCGCGAGACGCTCCAGCACCTCGTGTTCACGGAGCGGCTCCTTGCCGGCAGGGTGAGCCGGCTGCTGGCCGAGGACGACCCGGACCTCGCCGCGTGGTCGGTCGGCTGGGGGACGGCGCAGTCGGACGAGGGCGTGGACGTGACCGCGGACTCCGCCTCGGCGATCGTCGCCCGGTACAGGAAGCTCCGCCACGAGACGGTGGAGCGGCTGCGTACGCTCGATGAGGCGGGCTGGGGCCGGGGCGGCAGGCATCCGGAATGGGGCCACGTGACCGTCCTCGGCCAGGCCGCCTACTTCGCGCGCCACGAGGCGTCGCACCTCGCGCAGCTCGTTGCCGCCGCCCAGGGACGGCTCCCGGGGCGGCGGCAGGGCTGAAGCGGCGGCCGGCCCTTCTTCATAGAGAGGCGAGGGTCCGGCACGGCGGGTCAGGCCGCGGGCGTCAACCAGACCGGATACGCGCGGACGTTCTCCTCGGTGCCGTCCTTGGCCGAAAGGTCGAACACGCGCAGCGTGCCCCATTGCGCCCTGGTCACGGTGTAGCCGAGCTGCGTCTTGAACGTGCCCCAGCAGCCGGTCCCGCACGACGCCATCACCTGGCGGTCGACCAGGACCGTGCCGCCGGCGTCCAGCAGCTGGACCCGGAACGTCGCCTCGAACACGTTGGACAGGCCGGAGACCGTGCCCGGGTTCCCGAGCGCGGCGCCCCACGCCGGGCGGTCCACGAAGATCGCGGGCAGCTGGCCCCGGTAGTCGGCGCGGCCGACGGCGTGGTCGAGGACGAGGCCCTCGCCGCCGAATACCGTCACCGGTGCGCCGTCCAGCTGGAACAGCACCGAGTCCACGGTCGGGAACTGCGTCAGGGTGTACACGACCTGGGCCAGCCGGCCGAACATCGACGCGCTGCCGCCGCCGGACTCGAACTCGCGGGACAGGTTCACGGTGGCGACGCTGTTGGTGATCGACAGGCCGAGCAGCTGGGAGCCGGTCGGGATCGTGGTCGTCAGCGCCGGGCTGGCGGCCTGCTCCCTGGCGGTGGGGCCCGTGAGCAGCTGGCGCATCGCCGCCGTGGCGACGGCCTGGGTCTCCGGGATCTCGCGCAGGACGGGCACGAGGCCCTCACCGGCGATGAAGTACGCTCGGACGATCGCGGTCCCGCCGGATGCGGGCGTCGGCGAGACCGGGGAGACGGATGGGCCGGCCGGGCCGGAGGGCGCGGCGGACGGGGAGGGCGAGGTCGTGCCGGGCGTGACGTCGGCGGTCGGGAGCACGACGGAAGGCTCGCTGGTGGCCGGTGGGGTCGCCGGGGTTCCCAGCGGCCCGGAGGTGGGCGCGCACGCGGCGGCGACGAGGACGAAGGCCGCGAGCAGGCCGAGCCGGCGCGCGGCGGGGAGGGAGTGGAGCGGGCGATCGATGCGGATCATGGCGTGGTCCTCGGTGTGGCTTCGGATGTGCCGTCATCCTCGTCCGGATCCGTCACGCCGCCATCGCCGCCCGGTAACGATCCGGTCACGGGCAGCGTGAGCGCGAACACGAGGCCGCCACCGGGGCGCGCCCGTGCGCGCAGGCTGCCGCCGACCAGGGCGGCGTTCTCGGCCGCGATCGCCAGGCCCAGGCCGGAGCTCCCGCCGCTCCTCGACGGGTCGGCCTTGTAGAAGCGGTCGAACAAGTGGGGCAGCGCGCCGCCGGGCACGCCGGGTCCACGGTCCGCGACGACCACCACCGCACCCTCACGGGTCGTGGTCAGGGCGACCTCCACCGGCGCGCCGGGCGCGTGGTCGCGGGCGTTGTCCAGGAGGTTGCCCAGGATCCGGTCCAGGCGCCGCGGATCGGAGTGGATGACGACGGGGTTCGGCGGCAGCGAGACGGCGGCCTCCGGCAGCCGCGACGCCACCACGCCGGTCACGATCCGCCCGAGGTCCACCGGCTCCACGGTGGCGGCCTCGGCCTCGGCGTCGAAGCGGGACATCTCCATGAGGTCGTCCACGAGCGTCCGGAGGCGCCGGACGTCCGCCACCAGCAGCTCGGCCGCCCGCCGCGCATCCGGCGTGAGCCCCTCCAGGCCGCCCTCGATCAGCGACGCCTCGGCGACCAGCGCGGTGAGCGGTGTCCGCAGCTCGTGCGAGACATCCGCGACGAACGTGCGGTTCTGGCGCTGGGCCGCCTCCAGGCGGTCCACGGTCGTTTCGAGCGAATCGGCCATCCGGTTGAACTCCGCTGCCCAGCGCCCGAACTCGTCGCGGCCGCCCGCCGGCACGCGGGCCGACAGGTCGCCGCGCCCGATGCGGCGGGCGGCCTCGCCCGCGGCCGCGACCGGGCGCAGGATCCCGCGCGCGATCGCCCCGGCGGTGAGCAGCGCCACGACGACGGCGATCGCGGCCGCCGCCAGCAGGCCGATCCGCAGCTGGGCGAGCGCGTCCTCCACCGTGTTCGCCGGGAACACGAAGAACAGGTTGGGCGGGCCGCCCTGCCGCCCGCCCACGATCAGCACCGGGCGCCCGGCCAGCGTCTGCCACGAGAACGCGAGCTCGCCGCCGGCGACCGTCGACCGCACGGAGGCCGGCACCTGGTCCAGGGCACCGCGCAGCTCCAGGCCGGGCAGGTACGGGTTGCCGTCGCCGAAGTCCGCGATGACCTGGACGTCGCCGCGCAGGCGGAACGCGTCGGGCAGCCCGCTGGCGGCGAACGTCTGCGCGTCGGTCGGGGCGGGGCTCGCGGCCGGCAGCAGGACCGACAGGTTGAAGTTCGCCTGCTGGCGCGCGTCGGCCAGCAACCGGTCGCGCAGCGAGGCGTCGACGAACGCGTACGTGCCGATGCCGATCGCGGCCACGGTGAGCGCGACCAGCGCCACCAGCGTGACGGCAAGCCGGGTGCGGATCCCGCCCATCGTCCGGCCCGGTCCCACCGCGGATCAGCCGGCGGGGCGCGCGGCCTTGTAGCCGGCGCCGCGCACGGTGAGGATCAGCTCGGGTACCGCGGGGTCCGCCTCGACCTTTGCCCGCAGCCGCCCGATCGCGACGTCCACCAGCCGCGAGTCGCCGAGGTAGTCGTAGCCCCAGACGCGATCAAGCAGGATGTCGCGGGTGAACACCTGGCCCGGCCGCCGCGCCAGCTCGACCAGCAGGTCGAACTCCGTCCGGGTCAGCTCCACCTCGTGCCCGTCGCGCTCCGCCGTCCGGCCGGCGACATCGATCCGGAGCGGGCCGAGGTGCAGCGGTCCCTCCGCCGGGGCGCCGGGCTCGTGGACGCGGCGACGCAGGGCGGCCCGGAGCCGCGCGATGAGCTCCGGCATCTCGAACGGCTTGCGAACGTAATCGTCCGCGCCCGACTCGAGCCCCACCACGACGTCGATGGTGTCGCCACGGGCCGTGAGCATCACGATCGGCGTCGTGGCCTCCCGGCGGATCGCCCGGCAGACCTCCAGGCCGTCCATCCGCGGCAGCATCACGTCCAGGAGCACGAGATCGGGTGATTCGGCCCGCCAGCGCTCGATCCCTTCGACGCCGTCGGCGGCCGTGGACACCGTGAACCCGGCGGCGCGCAGGCCGAGCGTGGTCACCTCCCGGATCGACGGGTCGTCCTCGACCAGCAGGATGTGGGCGTCCATGGCCGGGAGTATGGCAGCGGCCCGCCGTCCCGGGCGAGGGCCGAGGGTCAACGCCGGACCGGGCTACCCGCGGTCCCCGGGCTCAGCCGCGAGTTCCCGCAGGCGGGCGTCGGAGATGCCGAAGTGGTGCGCGATCTCGTGGTGGACCGTGTCGATCACCTTCGCCCGCATCGCGGCGCGTGTCCGGAAGTGCGCGGCGAGCGTGCCGCGGAAGATCGTGATCTTGGACGGCACCGCCGCGTTCTCGGCACCGTAGGCGGATCGGGGGACGCCCTGGTACAGGCCGTACAGCCCGGCTGCCCCGACGGACTGGAGCTGCGCCTGTGACGGCCACTCCTCGATCACGATGGCGACGCTCCCCAGGCGCTCGCGGAACGCGGCCGGCAGCGCGTCGATCGCCTCGGACACCCAGTCCTCGAACGTCTCGTCGTCGATCGGCTCGTCCATCCAGGGGAGGGTAGCGTCCCGGATGCTTCCCGACGACACCGGATGTAGTGCTCGGGCATGCGCGTCACGACTCCGACCTGAGCGAGACGGTCATGCCAGCGCCGGCCACAAGGTCGTCCGGTAGCGAACGAGCTTCCCGGGTGCGTCGCATCCTGCCTCAGGGCGTCCGCCTGGCCGGGGCGGCCGTCGCTCTCACGCTCGCCGCATGCTCGGCAGGGACAGCGCCGGCCTGGACGTACCCATCGAGCTCAGGCCAGGCTGCGACACCCTCCGCCTCCGCGTCCCCGTCGCCGGCTCCCTCGCCCAGCGCGACGCCAGTCCCGGGTCAGACCTCGCCCTCCTCCCCGTCGCCGGCTCCCTCGCCGGCTCCCTCGCCCAGCGCGACAACCCTGCCGCCCGGCCCGCCGGACCCGGGCGAGCCCGGGTTCGTGGCCGGCACGAAGGCCAGGCCACGGATCATCGGCATCTCGGTCACCGACCTCCTGCTCTTCGATCCGACGGTCGTGTCGGTCCAGCAGGGCGAGACGATCACGTTCCGGATCACGAATGTCGGGAAGGCCGAGCACGAGTTCAAGGTCGGACCGATGAAGGACGTCTTCGACGACCTTCCGAGCACGCCGGAGGTGGCCGGCATCACCCCCGGGACGACGAAGACACTGACGTACACGTTCTCCGGGACTGGACCGTACGCCTTCGCCTGCCACGCGCCGGGTCACTTCGAGAACGGCATGATCGGCTTCGTGAACGTCGTCCCGACGAGCGCATGGATCGGGACCGTCGCGCACCCGCGGATGGTCGTCCTCCGCATGGACGATCACCTCGAGTTCGTCCCGAGCGAGGTCTCCGTCACGCCCGGCGAGACGATCCTGTTCGTGCTCGCGAATGTCGGGTCGACCCTGACTCACGAGTTCCAGGTTGGCCCGGCCGACCGGGTCGCCCTGGACCAGGCCGACGGCCAGATCGTCCTCGAGGCCGACAAGATCGAGCCTCATCACGTCGACTACCTGACGTACACGTTCGGCGGCGCCGGCCCGTACGCGTTCGCGTGCCACGAGCCCGGCCACTACGAGGCCGGCATGAAGGGCGTCATCGACCTCACCCCGTAGGGCGAGGCCGTCTGCCTCCGCCGCGCCGTGGTCGCCGGGCTACCATTGACCTCCCGTGACCATCGCCCCGAACGACTTCGTCCACCTCCACACCCACTCGGAGTTCAGCCTGCTCGACGGCCTGGGCCGGATCACCGATCTCGTCGACACGTCGGTCAAGCACGGGTTCGATTCGCTCGCGGTCACCGACCACGGGGCGCTGTACGGGTCGGTCGCGTTCTACCAGGCGGCGACGAAGGCGGGCCTCAAGCCGATCATCGGCGTCGAGACGTACGTGGCCCGGCGGTCGATGCGTGACAGGGAGGGCAAGGCCGACAGCCAGCCCTTCCACCTGGTCCTCCTCGCCACGGACATGACCGGCTACCGGAACCTGAACCGGCTGCTCACGGACGCGCACGTGGACGGCTACTACTACAAGCCGCGGATCGACCGGGAGCACCTCGCGAAGTACAGCGAGGGGCTGGTCGGCCTCAGCGCCTGCCTGGGCGGCGAGATCCCCAAGGCGCTCGAGACCGAGGACTGGGAGCTGGCCCGCACCCTCGCCGGCGAGTACGGGGACATCTTCGGCAAGGACCGCTTCTTCCTGGAGCTCCAGGACCACGGGATCCCCGAGCAGCGCAAGCTCAACGAGCAACTGCTGCGCCTGGCGCCCGAGACCGGGCTGCCGCTGGTGGTGACCAACGACCTCCACTACGTCCACCGCGAGCAGTCCGAGGCGCACGACGTCCTGCTGTGCGTCGGCACCGGCAACAACATCGACACGCCCAACCGGATGCGCTTCGAGACCGACCAGTTCTACCTCAAGACCGCGGCCGAGATGTTCGCCCTGTTCCCGGACCAGCGCGAGGCCCTCCTCAACACCCGCCGGATCGCCGAGATGGTCGACCTGCAGCTGCCGCTGGGCGAGCTGCGCATCCCGCACTTCCCGGTGCCCGAGGGCGAGACCGTCGAGACCTGGCTGCGCAAGGAGTGCGAGGCGGGGCTCGTCCGGCGCTACGGCGGGATCACGCCGGAGCTCCAGCAGCGCCTGGACTACGAGCTGGGCGTGATCATCTCGATGGGCTACGCGGGCTACTTCCTGATCGTCGCGGACTTCGTCCGGTTCGCGCGGGAGCAGGGGATCGCCACCACCTGCCGGGGCTCCGCGCCGGGCTCCATCGTCACGTACACCCTGGGCATCACGCCGGTGGATCCCGATCCACTACGACCTGCCGTTCGAGCGGTTCCTCAACCCGGACCGGGTGACGATGCCCGACATCGACGTGGACTTCGAGGACGAGCGCCGGGACGAGGTCATCAACTACGTCAGCCGCAAGTACGGGCAGGACCACGTCGCCCAGATCATCACCTTCGGCACGATGCTCGCCCGCGCGGCGATCCGGGACGTGGGCCGGGTGCTGGGCATGAGCTACGGCGACGTTGACCGGATCGCGAAGGCCGTCCCGAACCAGCTGGGCATCAGGCTCGAGGATGCGCTGGAGCAGTCCCCGCAGCTCAAGGAGATGCGCGACGGCGACCCCCGGATCGCGAAGCTGCTGGGCCTCGCCCGCCAGCTCGAGGGGGTGGCGCGCAATGCGTCCACCCACGCGGCGGGTGTCGTGATCAGCCGCGAGCCGCTGACCGAGCTGATGCCGCTCCAGAAGGCCACCAACTCGGACGCGCTGATGACCCAGTA
This sequence comes from uncultured Chloroflexia bacterium, assembly GCA_963703575.1. Taxonomy (GTDB): domain Bacteria; phylum Chloroflexota; class Limnocylindria; order Limnocylindrales; family CSP1-4; genus CAIXZV01. The sequence goes on along the minus strand of CAVPEU010000019.1, from coordinate 129,537 downwards.
CGAGATGCACGGCATCGAGGCGCTGGGCCTGCTCAAGTTCGACTTCCTGGGCCTCTCGAACCTGACGATCCTGCGCAAGGCCGTGGAGCTCATCCGCGAGCACCGGGGCGTGGAGATCGACCTCGACACCATCCCCCTCGACGACCGGCGCACGTTCGAGCTCCTCGCCTCGGGCGAGACGACGGGCGTGTTCCAGCTGGAGTCGGCGGGCATGCGCCGCTACATCCGGGAGCTCCAGCCATCGTCCGTGTTCGACCTCGCGGCCATGGTCGCGCTCTACCGCCCGGGCCCGATGGACAACATCCCGGCCTACATCCGCCGCAAGCACGGCCAGGAGCCGGTCGTCTACCTCCACCCGCTGCTGGAACCGGTCCTCAACCGGACGTACGGGATCTTCGTCTACCAGGAGGACATCATGTCCGCCGCGATGGCCCTCGGCGGGTTCACGGGGCCCGAGGCGGACACGCTGGGCTACGCGATCCGCAAGAAGAAGTCATCGGTCCTGCGTTCGATGAAGGACAAGTTCGTCACCCAGGCCGCGGAGCGGGGCGTGCCGCCCCAGACCATCGACGCCGTGTTCAAGGCGTTCGAGCCGTTCGAGCGGTACGGCTTCAACAAGGCCCACGCCACCTGCTACGGGCTGATCGCCTACCAGACCGCGTACCTCAAGGCGAACTACACGGTCGAGTACATGACGTCCGTGCTCACCGCGTTCCGGGACAACGCGGAGAAGGTGGCGGCCGCGATCGCGGAGTGCCGGCGGCTGGGGATCGAGGTCCGCACGCCGGACGTCCACCAGTCCGGGCTCGGCTTCACCGTGGAGGGTGAGGCGATCCGCTTCGGCCTGCTGGCGGTCAAGAACGTGGGCGAGGGCGCGATCGAGTCGATCATCAAGGCGCGCGAGGAGGGTGGCGAGTTCCGCTCCCTGACGGACTTCTGCACCCGGATCGACCTGCGCCTGGTCAACCGCAAGGTCCTGGAATCGCTGGCCAAGGTCGGGGCGCTCAACTCCCTCGGCCACCCGGCGCAGATCCTGCTGGGCCTGGACGATGCGCTCGCGACCGGACAGGCGGCGCAGCGCGACCGGGTCTCCGGGCAGACCTCGCTGTTCGACATGGCCGGCGACGACGCCTCCGGCCTCGAGCGCCCGCTGCCGACCACGCCCGAGACGCCCGTCCGGGAACGGCTGCGCTGGGAGAAGGAGCTGCTCGGCTTGTACCTGTCGGATCACCCGATGGGCGAGGTCGCGGAGCGGGTCGGGCGGTTCGTGACCGCGTACTCCGGTGACCTCCGGGACGAGTCGCTGGACGGGCAGCGCGTGGTGCTGGGCGGGATCGTCACCGGGATGCCGCACGGTGATCACGAAGTCGAAGTCCACGATGGCCGTGGTCACGCTCGAGGACCTCCAGGGCACGCTCGAGGTCGTCGTCTTTCCCGCGGACGTTCGAGCAGACGGCCGGGACCTGGCGGGACGGCGCGATCCTGCTGGTGGCGGGGCGCGTCGACCACCGGGGCGACGAGGCGTCGCTGCTCGCGGATGCGGTGTGGGACTGGGACGTGGTCGCGGATCGTGGGCCGGAGGCGTTCGAGCGGGAGGTCGGGGCGCTGGACCGGCGTGGCGGCCGGCGGGGTGGGGGAGCGCCGGGCGGCAACGGCAACGGTGGCGGCGGTTCGTCCTTCGTCCCGGGGAGCTCGCAGATCGTTGCCGTGACGCAGCCGGGCCGCTCGGCGGCCACCGTGTCGCCCGTCCGGGTCGCGGAGGCCGGCTTCTCGCTGCCGCCCCTCGCCCCAGCCGAGCCCATCGCCGCGTACAGCGAGCCGCCGGACCTCGCCGCGGCCGCCGTCGGGTCCGGGGCACCCGAGCCGGAGGAGCCGGCGCTGCCCGACGAGCAGCGTCGTCGTGCGGCAGCGGCGAACGAGGCGCCTTCGCAGCCCGTCGATGCGAGGACCGGCGCGGTGCTCAACGTGCGGTTCGCCCGGGAGGCGGGCACCGAGCGCGTGGTGTCCGCGATGCAGGCGTTCAAGGCGCTGCTCCGGGAGCGGCCCGGGCAGACGCGCGTCGTGGTCCACGTGCCCGCGCCCGGCGGCTCCGCGCTGCCGATGGAGCTGCGCGGCGTGGCCTACGACGCGGAGCTGCAGGCCGAGGTGCGGCGCCGCATCGGCGACGGGGTGATCGAGCTCCAGCTCGGCTGAGCGCCTGGGGTCTCCCGGGCGATTCGAGGCGGCCTCGATGGCGGGTCGCCCGAGCCCGCGACCCGCCATTCACGTGTGGATCAAACCGGCCATCATCGAGCGTGGACACGCGCCCGAATCGTGGGTTGGGAGCCGGGCTCATGAGTGTTGAGTCGCGCGTTCATCCCGTGGTGAATGAGCCGGCCGCCGGGCGGGCCCGGGGCGCCGATGAGCCGGCCGCCAACCGTCAGCCGCCCGCCGGGCGGGCCCGGGGCGCCGTCAGCCGCCGTCAGCCGTCAGCCGCCGCCAGCCGTCAGCCGGCCGCCAGCCGCCGGACCGCGCGCACCCCGGAGATCCGGTCGTGGAACTCGGCGCGGACCCGGTTGAGGTCCGGGGGCTCCATGTCGAGCTCCTCGGCCATCCGGTTGACCAGCCACGACTCGGTCGCGTCCACCTCGTCGTCGGCCGCCATCACCAGCAGGCAGCAGCGGACGAGGCGCTCGCGCTCGTCCGGCGACGCGATCGCCTTGAACTCCCGGGTGACGAGGTAGTCCTCCGTGGCCCCGAAGTCCAGCGCCTGGGCCCCGGCCAGCTCGACCACGAGACGTGCCGTCTCCGGGTCCAGGCCACCCACGTCCGCGACCAGCCGGGTCATCTCGACCACCTCCACCTCGCTGACCGCCAGGTCGGCACTCGCGGCGCGGCCGAGGAGATACGCGAAGGCGGCGACGAACCGGGCGCGGGAGGGCGGCAGGGTGCCCAGGCGCGCGGCGATCCGGCGGACGCTTGCCGTCTCGCTGACGGGTGTCGCCGGCAGCGGCGCATCCGGATCGACGGGGAGGTCGGCGGATGCCGGCTGGTCGAGGCCGAGCACGCGGCGGAACAGGCTCATCGGGTCTCCGGGGCGGGGGTTGACGCAGGCGGAGTCTAGCCCCGGTCGCCGGAACCCGGGTTCGGCGAACCGCCCGTTGCGCCCTGGGGCCCGCGCCGGATCCTGGTACCGAAGGTGGGAGTCGAACCCACACGAGGTTGCCCTCAGCGGTGTTTGAGACCGCCGCGTCTGCCATTCCGCCACTTCGGCCCGGAGGCGAATCCTAGCGGAGCTTGTGGACGCGGCGCCGCCCCGGTCGGGGAACCAGGTCGATGGGGTGACGTCCGGGAGCCCGACGCCGCCCGGGGCACCCTGCTGACGGCGCGCGTTCGCAGCCGGGGCCCGATGCTAGACTCGCCGCGCCTCACCATCGTCACCAGGAGGGCCGCGCCCGTCGTGGAGGACGCCCGCCCGTCGGAGGCCGTCGACGATCCGATCCAGCGCCGTGACCTGATCCTGCTCGAGCAGGCTCGGGAGGGCAGCCTGGACGCGTTCAACGGACTCGTCGAGTGCTACCAGGACCACCTCTTCACGCTCGTCGCGCGCATGGTTCCGGACCGGGACCAGGCCGCGGACGCCGTCCAGGAGGCGTTCTTTTCCGCCTACCGGAACCTGCGCTCGTTCCGCGGCGGCAGCGTGCGCTCGTGGCTGAGCCGGATCGCGATCAACGCGGCGATGGACCAGCAACGGCTCCGCAAGCGGCGTCCCGTGCAGCCCTATCCGGAGCTCGAGGACGAGAGCTGGCAGCCGCCGGCCAGGCCCGAGGACGATCCCGAGCGGACGGCGCTCCACGGGGAGCGCACCAGGGTGCTGGCCGCGGCCCTCGCCTCGATCACCCCGGACCAGCGGCACGCGATCGTGCTGTTCGACATCGAGGGCTACGACTACGCGGAGATCGCCGAGCTGACCGGCGTGTCGCTGGGCACCGTGAAGTCCCGGATCCACCGGGGGCGGCTCGCGCTCCGCGAGCGGCTCGAGGGCTCGATCGGGCTGTTCCGTGGGGACGCCGGCTGATGCCGCCCATCCCCGACGTCCCCGACCACGCGACCCATGACCTCGAGCTCGTCGCCGCCTACGCCGCGGGCGATGCCACCGGCGCGACCTCGAGACCGCGGCCGCCCTGGTCGCCGGCTGCGCCCGGTGCGCGGCCCTCCACGATGACCTGCGCGCGATCGCCGCGGCCCTGCCGGAGCTCCCGGCGCCCGTCCGCCCCCGCGACTTCCGGCTGACGCCCGATCGGGCGGCCTCCCTCCGTCCGTCCGGCTGGCGCCGGCTCCTGGGCGTGTTCGCCGGCCCCCGGTTCCGGTTCGCCGCTCCCCTCGGCACCGGCCTCGCCGCCCTGGGCCTCGCCGGCCTGTTCGCCGGCACCCTGGCCGGCCTGCCGCTGGGCGCCGGCGGGGCGGCGTCTGTGGCGAGCCCGGCCGTGGGCGACGGCCGATCCGGCGCGGCCGCGGAGGAGCCGGCGACCGCTGCCCCCGGGGCGACCGCGGCCGCGCAGGAGCTGGCTCCCGTTGTACCCGGGGCGACCGCTGCACCCAGCGCCATGGACGAGCTCGCCGGCCGGGCGAATGGAAGCGCGCCCCCGACGGCGAGCGCCGCACCAGGGGCCGCGCTCGCGCCCGTGACCGGCACCGGGCCGACGCCGGCCGCCCCCCCGGCCGGCCTCCCGGACGTCGCAATGGCCGATTCCGGGCCGACGATCCCGATGGTGACGCTGGTGTCCGCGGTCGCGGTCGTGGCCGGGCTGGCGCTGCTCGCCGCCCGGCTGCTCGGCCGCCGGCTCACCCGGGCACGCTGAGGGGCGGGACCGTCCGCGCGGCCGGGCGCGCCGCGGCCGCGGAACCCGACCCGCCTCCCCGTCGTCAGGGCACCGACATGCCGCCCACCCCCGACGTCCCCGACCACGCGACCCATGACCTCGAGCTCGTCGCCGCCTACGCCGCGGGCGATGCCACCGGCAGCGACCTCGAGACCGCGGCCGCCCTGGTCGCCGGCTGCGCCGAATGCGCGACCCTCCACCACGACCTGCGCGCGATCGCCGCGGCCCTGCCGGAGCTCCCGGCGCCCGTCCGCCCCCGCGACTTCCGGCTGACGCCCGATCGGGCGGCCTCCCTCCGTCCGTCCGGCTGGCGCCGGCTCCTGGGCGTGTTCGCCGGCCCCCGGTTCCGGTTCGCCGCTCCCCTCGGCACCGGCCTCGCCGCCCTGGGCCTCGCCGGCCTGTTCGCCGGCACCCTGGCCGGCCTGCCGCTGGGCGCTGGCGGGGCGGCGTCTGTGGCGAGCCCGGCGCTCGACTCGTCCTCCGGGGCGGGGTTCGGACCCATGGTCACCGCGGCGCCAAGCCTGGTTTGGGAGGGTCCGGCACGCCCGACCGATGCCGCTGCGTCTCCTGCGGCGAGCCCCGCGGCCAGCGCGGTTACCGTCCCGGCCGGCCCGGTCCCCGGCCCTGCCGGCGGCGGCGACACGGCCGGCGGCGGCGACACGGCCGGCGGCGGCGACACGGCCGGCGGCGGCGACACGGCCGGCGGCGGCGATACGGCCGGCGGCGGTACGGCCGCAGGACCCATCGCGTCGGGCCCCGCGGCCCCAGAGGCCACAGCGGAACCCGCGGCGGCCGGGGGCCAGTCGTCCAACGGCGCCCCGGGCGGCGAGACCGGCTCCAAGTCGGCCGACGACCGTCCGGGCGTGCTCGCCGCCGGGTCTGCCGAAGGGACGCTGGTCATCGTCGGTGGTGCCGCGGTCCTCGTGGGCCTGGCCCTGATCGTCCTCCGCTGGTCCTCACGGCGCGTCGCCTGACCCCCGCGCAGGCGCCTGACGCGGCGTGCGCGAGCGTCTCGGCACGAGGCCGCGGGCCGCCCGGGCGCGGCGACGATCAGCGGACCCAGCCCGGTACACTCGCGAGTCCCACTCCGCACGCTCGGAGCCGATGGAACGCCTTCTCCTGCTCGACGGCAACGGGCTCATCTACCGCGGCTACTTCGCGCTCATCGAGCAGCCCCTGACGACTTCCCGGGGCGAGCTGGTCACGGCCGTGTTCGGCTTCACGAACATCGTGCTGCGCGCGATCCAGGACGTGAAGCCGGACCACATCGCGGTCGCCTTCGACCTCGGCAAGCCCACCTTCCGCCACGAGCGCTACCCGGACTACAAGGGCACCCGGGCGCGGATGCCGGACGACATGCGCGAGCAGATCCCGAAGGTCCGCGAGGTGGTCAGGGTGCTCGGGATCCCGGTCTACGAGCAGGAGGGCTTCGAGGCGGACGACGCGATCGCCACGCTGGTCGGGCAGGCGGAGGCGCTCGGCTTCGACACGACGATCCTCACCGGGGACCTGGACATGCTCCAGCTGGTGAGCGAGCGCACGAAGCTCATGGTCTCGCTGCGGGGCGGGATCGCGAACACCGTCGCCTACGACCTGGCGAAGATCGAGGAGCGCTGGGGCCTGCGGCCGGACCAGATGCTGGACTACAAGGCGCTCAAGGGCGATCCGACCGACAACATCCCGGGCATCCCCGGGGTGGGCGAGAAGACGGCGTCGAAGCTGATCGCCGCCTGGGGCACGCTCGACGCGCTGTACGAGCATCTGGACGAGGTGACCCCGGAGAAGCTGCGGCCGCTGCTCGCTGAGCACCGCGAGACGGTGCTCGAGAGCCGGGAGCTGATGCGCCTGGTGCGGGACGTGGACGTGACCCTGGATCCGGAGCGCGGCCGGGTGGGGGAGTACGACCGCGAGGCCGTCATCCGGCTGTTCCGCGAGTACGAGTTCCGGACCCTCATCGACCGGCTGCCGCCGTTGACGGGCGAGCGGCCGGAGGATGCCGTCGCGGCGATGCGCAACCTGCGTGACGCGGGATTCCCGGCGGCCCAGGGCGCCGGGCGCGGGGCCGCCCAGGCGCGGGCCGCGGGCGGGCCCGAGAGCCGGCCGGCGGACGGGTCGCTGCAGCTGTCGATGGACTTCGACGTGGTCACGCGGGGTCGTGGCGGGGGCGGCGCGGGAATCGCGGCCCCGTCACCGGCCGTGGAGGCGCGGGCCGAGGCGATCGCGACGGCGTCCGGGGACCTGCCCGGCGCCCTGGCGGCGGCGATCGTGGACCCGGGGCGGATCGAGCTGGCGGACGAGGCCCGGATCGCGTCCCTGGAGCCGTGGCTGCGCGGGCAGGGGGCGGTGGGCGTCGCGCTGGTCGTGGACGACCCGCGGCCGCTCGCCGGGACGCCGCTGGCGCTGGCGGTGGCCGGGGAGGACGGCCGGGTCGTGGCCGCGGACGGGCCGGCGGCGTCGGTCGCGCTTCGGCACCTGCTCGAGGCGATCGATGCGCGCCTGGTCGGGCACGACGTCAAGCCGCTGCTCACGGCGCGCTTCGCCGAGGAATTCACGGCCACGCCGCTGGGCGTCGCCTTCGATACCCAGATCGCTGCCTACCTCGTCAACGCGGCCCTGCGCGCCCAGAAGATCGCGGACGTCGTCGCGGAGCGGCTTGACCTCGTCCTGCCGCCGTCGGCCGCGGGCCTGCCGCCGTCGGCGGTGGCCGGTCTCGAGGCGCTGAGCTCGCTCGCCGTGCGCCCATCGCTGGAGTCCTCGCTCCGCGACGAGGGCGTGGAGCGGCTGTTCAGCGAGATCGAGCTCCCGCTGATCCCCATCCTGGCGCGGATGGAGGCGGCGGGGATCGCGATCGACCGGGACGCGCTGTCCGCCCTGGACCGGGAGTTCGCCGCCGAGATCACCCGGCTGGAGCGCGAGATCTTCGACGCCGTGGGCCACGAGTTCACGATCGGCTCGCCCAGGCAGCTGGGCGACATCCTGTTCGTGGAGCTGGGGCTGCCGAAGGGGCGGAAGACGAAGACCGGGTACTCGACGGACGCGGCGGTCCTCGAGGAGCTGCGGGGTGTCCATCCGGTCGTCGAGCCGGTGCTGGACTGGCGGATCTACACCAAGCTCCGGTCCACCTACGTGGAGGCGCTGCCCAGCCTCATCGGGCCGGACGACCGGCTCCACACCCTGTTCCACCAGGCGGTGGCGGCGACCGGGCGCCTGTCGTCGTCGGACCCGAACCTCCAGAACATCCCGATCCGCACGCCGCTCGGCCGCCGGATCCGGCACGCGTTCGTGGCCGGGTCGCCGGACACCACGCTGCTGTCGGCCGACTACAGCCAGATCGAGCTGCGGATCCTCGCCCACGTGTCGGGTGACGAGCATCTCGCCGATGCCTTCGCCCGCGAGGCCGACATCCACCGCGAGACGGCCGCCCGGGTGCTGCGCAAGGACCCGGCGGAGATCACGAGCGACGAGCGCTCGATGGCCAAGATGGTCAACTTCGGCCTGGCCTACGGGATGAGCGACTTCGGGCTGTCCAGCCGGGCCGGCATCAGCCGCCAGGACGCCCAGGAGTTCATCAACTCCTACTTCGCGGCGTACGCCGGGATCAGCCGCTACATGCTCCACATCCGCGAGACGGCTCGCGAGCAGGGCTACGTGGCAACCCTGCTGGGGCGCCGGCGCCGCATCCCGGAGCTCGAGGCGCGGAACCCGTCGCTGCGGGCCGCCGGCGAGCGGATGGCGATCAACATGCCGATCCAGGGCACGGCCGCCGACATCGTGAAGCTCGCGATGATCCGCCTGGACCGGGCGCTCCGGGAGGGCGGCTTCCGGGCCCGGCTGCTGCTGTCGGTGCACGACGAGCTGCTGGTCGAGGCGCCGCGCGACGAGGTGGACCGGCTGGTCCCGGTCCTGCGAGAGGCGATGGAGGGCGCCCTGCCGCTGTCGGTGCCCCTGACCGTGGAGGCGAAGGTCGGCGACAGCTGGGAGGGGATGACGCCGGTCTCGCGGCGCGACGCGGTGCTGGCCGAGGCGGGCGAGGCCCCGGCCGCGCTGGACGGATAGCGGCGCGCGGCGCCCCGGCCCGCGGCGACAGCGCGACGGCCGGTGCGGGGGGGCGGGCGCCGGAGGCTTCGGCGATGCGTGCCGCGCACGGATTCCCGGCGCCGGTGTCGCTGCCGTGCATGGTGCGCATGGGAACGCACGCCTGGAGACGCGGATCGCCTTCCTGGCCGGCTCATCCATGCGTGCCACGCACGATGACGACCGTTGTCCCCGCAATCCATGCGTGGGATGCACGGGCGACCGTCAGGCGGCGACCGCAGGCCGCGCAGTAGAGCCGTTGTCCCCGGAATCGATGCGTGGGATGCACGGGCGACCGTCAGGCGGCGACCGCAGGCCGCGCAGTAGAGCCGTTGTCCCCGGAATCGATGCGTGGGATGCACGGGCGAGGGGCGCCTGCCTGTCAGCCGGGCGTCGAGACCACCTCCGGATCGCGACGGGGTCCGGCAGCGCCGAGGAGCGTCGGGGCGAGGACGGCGACGACGAGCGCGGCGCCGAGCGGGATGAGGAACGCGGCGGCCAGGCCCACCGCGTCCGCCGCGAAGCCGACCAGCGTGGGCCCGATGACGAACCCCACGCGGGCGAGCCAGGACGCGATCGCGACGCCGTGGGCGGCTGGAATCCCGGGCTGGCGACCCGCCGCGTCGAGCATCGCCGGGAACATCGACGACGCCCCGATCCCCACCGCGGCGAACCCCGCGAAGGCGAGCGCGGCGATCCCGGTCGTGCCGGCACCCGCGACGAGCGCGAGCCCGACGGCCGCCGCGAGCGCGCCCCAGCGCGAGACCAGCGCGCCGCCCCAGCGGTCCACCCACCGGTCGTTGGTCAAGCGGCCCAGGGTCATCGCCGCCGTGTACAGCACGAACGCGACGGCGCCCAGGCCGGCGCCCAGCCCGAGGACCTCGACCAGATACACGGAGCTCCACGTCTGGGCCGCGTCCTCCAGCATCACGCCCAGCAGCCCGAGCAGGGCCAACGGCCCGAGCAGGCGCAGCAGCCGCGGGGCGTTGCGCAGGTGGATGTCCTCGGCTTCCGCCGGATCCGTGCCCTCCGGGAGCGCGTCGGCCTCCTGGTCCGGCAGCAGGGCACGCGACGCGACGAGCGAGACGATCGCCAGCGCCACCCCGGCGAGCGCGAGGTGCGCCGGCACCGCGAACCCCGCGCCGGCCGCGATCGCCCCCGTTGCGCCGCCGACCATCGTCCCGGCGCTCCACCAGCCGTGGAACGAGTGGAGGATCGAGCGGCCGTACCGCCGCTGCACGGCGATCCCGTGGGCGTTCATCGCCGCGTCCATCGTCGCGTCGCAGGCGCCCAGGACGAGGAAGCTCGCCGCCAGCAGGGGCCATGACGGCGCCAGGCCGACCAGCGCCAGCAGCACGCCGTAGGCGACGCCCACGACGACCGTCAGCCGCCCGCTCCCGACGCGCTGGATCAGCACGCCGGCGAAGCCCCCGGCAAGCAGCCCGCCGATCGGCATCGCGGCGACCGCCAGGCCGAGCTCCGCGTTCGAGAGGTCCAGCCCGGCCTTGATGGCGGGGAGACGCGGCAGGATGTTGGCGATGAGCGCGCCGTTGACGAGGAACAGGGCGGAGACCGCGAGCCGGGCCCGCCGATCGGGGAGGGCGATCACCGCTGGCGTCACGCCGCCCATCATCGCGCATCCGCCCCATGGCCTATCGTCTCTGCCGATGCCCGAGCTACCCGAGGTCGAGACCGTCGCGCGAGACCTCCGGCGCCACCTGCTGCCCGAGGGCGGCGGGGCCGGTCCGGAGATCGCCGACGCGCGCGTCGCGTGGGCGGGGACGCTGCGCCAGGGCGACGAGGCGGCGTTCGCGGCGGGCGTCACGGGCCGGCGGATCGAGGCGATCGGCCGGCGCGGCAAGCAGCTCGTCATCGACCTCGACGGTGGCTCGTTCCTCACCATCCACCTCAAGATGACCGGCCAGCTGTTCGTCGTGCCGGCGACCGTGCCTCGCGACCCGTACGAGCGGCTCGCCCTGGTGCTCGCGGATGGACGCGAGATCCGGTTCCGGGACATCCGCAAGTTCGGGCGCGTGGGGCTCTACCTCGCCGACGACGATCCGTTCGACGGGATCGGCCCCGAGCCCCTCGATCCGCGGTTCACGCTTCGCGAGTTCCGGACACGGATCCGCCACCGCCGGGCGCGTCTCAAGCCGCTGCTCGTGGACCAGGCGTTCCTCGCCGGCGTGGGCAACATCTACGCCGACGAGGCGCTGTGGCGCTCTCGGCTCCATCCGCTGCGGTCCGCGGCCTCGCTGCGTCCGCCCGACGAGCGCGCGCTGTACCGCAACCTCCTCCGGATCCTGGCCGAGGCCGTGGAGCGGCGCGGATCCTCGATCGACGACTACACGGCCCCGGACGGCGACGGCGAGATGCAGGAGCTCCTGGACGTCTACCAGCGGACCGGCGAGCCGTGCCGGCGCTGCGGCCGGCCGATCCGGCGGATCGTGATCGGGATCCGGGCGACGCACTTCTGCTCGTGGTGCCAGCGGCTGCCGGCGGCGGAGCGTCCGGCGGCGGCGAAGCTGCTGGCGACGATGACGCCGCGGCCGGGCGCGACGGCCGGGACGACATCGCGACAGGGCAGGACGGTCGCGACGGGCGCGAGGGGCGCGAGGGGCGCGACGGCCGGGACGACCGCCGGGACGGCCGGGACGGCCGGGACGGCCGCGACGACGCCACGCCGGGGCCGCCGCTGGACCGAGCTGGACGGCGAGGGCGCGCTCGGCCGGACGGCCGACGAGGCGGCCCGGGCGCGTGAGCGCGTGGTCCGGGAGCGGGCGGCGCGGACGAAGGCCGCGGCCGCGGCGCGCCGGGCGGCGGCGAGGCGGGGGGCGGGGGAGGGCCCGGTCCCGGGGCCGGCGGGAGAAGCCCGGTGAGCCTCGTCCGCCTGGAGGGCGTCGTCCGGGAGATCGGCACATTCGTCATCCTCGACCGGGTCACCGCCGCGATCGCGGCCGGGGAGCGCGTGGGCCTGGTCGGCCCGAACGGTGCCGGCAAGACGACCCTGCTCCGGATCGCGGCCGGCCGTGACGAGCCAGACCGGGGCACGGTCACCCGCCGCCGCGGCCTGAGCCTGGGGCTCCTCAGCCAGGAGGCCCATTTCGACGAGGCGTTCATGGCGGCCCCGGACCTGCGGGCGGCCGTCCGGCACGGGGCCGCGCACCTCGAGGGCATGGCCGTGGAGCTGGCGCGGCTGGAACATGGCGGCCACGCCGGGGGCCACGATTACGCGGAGCTCCAGCACCGGTTCGAGATCCTGGGCGGCTACACGCTCGACCAGCGGGTGGACGAGGCGCTGTCGGGGCTCGGGTTCGGCCGGGACGAGTGGCTGCGGCCGCCCACCGCGCTGTCCGGCGGCCAGCAGACCCGTGCCGCGCTGGCCCGCCTGGTCATCGCCGACCCGGACCTGCTGCTGCTCGACGAGCCCACCAACCACCTCGACCTGGGCGCCATCGAGTGGCTCGAGGAGCACCTCCACCGGCGGTCCGGCGCCCTGCTGGTCGCCTCGCACGACCGCGCCTTCCTGGACGCCACCGTGTCGCGGATCTGGGAGCTCCGGGACCGGCGGGTCACGGTGTTCCGCGGCGACTACACGGCGTTCCACCGGCAGCGCGAGGAGCGCGACGCGCGCTCGACGAAGGAGGCCGAGACCCAGGTCCAGCACATCGACCGGGAGGTCGAGCTCGTCCAGCGCTACCGGAGCCACCGCAAGTTCTCCAAGATGCACGAGCACGAGGCCCGCCTCGAGCGGCTCCGCGAGGACCGGGCGGTTGCGCCGCGGACCGGCCCCACGCTGAAGCTGCCCGGCCAGGCGCTCGCCGGCGGCCCGGTGCGCTCCGGCGAGCTCGTCGTCCGCCTCGAGGCCCTCGCCGTCGGCTACCTGCCGGGCCGCGGCGCCATGACCCCCGACGGCACCGAGGCGTCCGCGCCGGTGCGGGTTGCGACGGCCCCGTTCCTGGCCGCCCAGCGCGGGGACCGGATCGGCATCGTGGGACCGAACGGGGCCGGCAAGACCACGCTCCTGCGCACGATCGCGGGCGACCTGCCACCGCTCGACGGGACGATCGCCTTCGGCCACCAGGTGCAGCCCGCGTACCTCGCCCAGCTGCGGGACGCGGCGATCCCCGGCGCGACCGTGCTGGACGCGGTGCTGGAGTCGATCCCGATCACGCCCGGCGAGGCCCGCGGCTATCTCGCCCGCTTCCTGTTCCGCGGCGACGACGTGTTCAAGGAGGTCCGCTCCCTGTCCGGCGGCGAGCGGTCTCGCCTGGAGCTGGCCCTGCTCGGGATCCTGCCGTCGAACCTGCTGCTGCTCGACGAGCCCACGAACCACCTCGACATCCCGGCCCGGGAGGCGATCGAGACCTTCCTCGCCGAGACGCCCGCGACGTTGCTCGTCGTGTCGCACGACCGACGGCTGCTGGAGACGATCTGCGAGCGACTGTGGGTGGTGGACGACGCGCTGGCGGTCCCCTTCGACGGCGGCTACCGCGCCTGGCGGGCCGCGGTGGCGGACGGCTGGACGGTCGAGGCCGAGGCGGAGCGGCGCGCCCACCGGGGGCGGCCGGGGGCCGTGGCACCGCCGGCGAAGCCCGTGGCGAAGCCGCTCGCGGCAGCGGCGGTGCCGGTGGCGGCGGCGGAGGGCGCGCCGGGACGCGCGCCGGGACGCGCGCCGGGACGAGGGCCCGGGGGCGCGCCCGGACGCGCGAGGGGACGGCCTCGGCTGTCCAAGGAGGCCTACCGGCGCCGGCGGGAGACGATCGACGCGGAGCTGTCGCGACTCGGCCTCCGGAAGGGCCAGCTCGAGCTCGCGATGGGGATGCCGTCCGTGGCCGCGAACTTCGTGGAGATGCGGCGCGTCACGAGCGAGCTCGCGGATGTCGAGCGCGCGCTGTCCGAGGCGGAGGACGCCTGGCTGGAGCTGGAGGAGCAGGCCCCGTGACCCGTGCCGTCCGGATCGGTCTCACCGGGCCCATCGGCTGCGGCAAGTCGCAGGTCGCCCGGTGGCTGGCGGCGCTCGGGGCCCAGGTCGTGGACGCGGACGTGGTCGCGCGGTCGGTGACCGCGCCCGGGCAGCCGGCCCACGACCGGATCCTCGCGCGCTTCGGGGCGGCGGTCACGGCGGCCGACGGCACCCTGGACCGCGCCGCCCTGGGGCGCGTCGTGTTCTCGGACCCGGCCGCCCTGCGGGACCTGGAGGCGATCGTCCACCCGGAGGTCCGCCCGCGGATCCTGGCCGCGATCGAGGCCGCGGACCGGGCGGGCGCGCCGGCCGTGGTGATCGAGGCGATCAAGCTGGTCGAAGGCGGGCTGGCGGCGCTGTGCGATGAGGTCTGGCTCGTCACCTGCGATCCCGTCGTCCAGCGTGAGCGGCTGCTGGGACGGGGCGGGAGCGCGGCCGGCGCGGCGGACACGACCGGTGGGGCCGGTGGGGCCGGTGCGGCGGACGCGCACCAGCGGATCGCCGCGGACGCGGACCAGCGGATCGCGGCCCAGGCCGGGCTCGTGGAGCGGCTGGCCGCGGTGGCGACGCGGGTCCTCGACACGAGCGGATCGCCGGCCATCACCCGGGCGCGGGCCGGGGTGGCGCTGGCGGCGGCGCTCGAGGCGGCGAGCGAGGCGGCGCGGCGGGAACCGGAACCGTAGACCGCCCGGCCGGGCAGGGCCCGGCCGGGCGGCGGGAGGCGCGTCGGGTCAGCGACGCGCGACGGAGGATGCCGGGCGACGGCGAGGCCTGCGACCCCGGGCGACGGCGAGGCCTACGACCCGGGGCTGGCGGACGGCGAGGCCGACGCGACCGGCGATGGGGGCGGCGTGATCGCCGGGATCGGGGGCGGGGCCTGGATGGGGCCGCCACCGACCGGGTACGTCTCGGGGATCGGCAGGCCGTAGCGCTGGATGATCCGGTTGGTCGTCGCGCCCAGCCCCGACAGGTCCAGGACGCGCGTGTCCGCGTCGGGCCGCAACGCGAGGCTGAACTGCGCATTGCCGGCGGCGAGGAGGTGGTTGATCTCCTCGGCAACGGGCAGCGTGGCCTTGACGACGTAGGACGTTCCCTGGCGCGCCAGGACCAGCATGTCCTGGTACGTGATCTTCGTTGACTGGTCGGTGTAGTACGTGCCCTGCGCGAGGATCGTCTGCGGGACGTTGACGCTCGCCGTGACGAAGACGTCCACAGTCATGTTCGGGCCCACCAGCCCGCCCACCGCCCGGTCGTCGGGGACGGTCAGCGACACCGCACGCCAGGCCTCGGAATCGGGGGCGACGGTCTCGTCCGGCTTGAGGATCGAGAACTGGCCGCCCGCCGTCGTGGAGGCGAGCAGGTTCGTGGTCACGAGCTGGCCCGGCTGGACGTCCACCGCCAGGATCCGCCCGACGACCTGGGCCGGGTCGGTGATCACGCCCTCGGCATTGGTGCCGTCCAGCGGGATGTCCGTCCGGAGCGCCACGTCATCCGCCTCGATCGGCTTGCGGGCGGGGATCGCCCGGGCGGCGACCACGGCCTGGGTGAACTTGAGCCCGGACTGTCCGGCCTGCTGCTGGGCGGTGTTGATCAGGTAGAACGCGGCGCCGCCGGCGGCGACCGCCAGGACCACGCCCAGCAGGACGATCCATCGTCCACGCCTGGACGGGTCCTTGTACTCCATCTCCATCGCATTCGCCTCCCGGGGATCACGGGTCGACGCCCTTGCGCCGCCCGAGGGTGATGTGCCGTGCCCGCCCGGCTGCTAGTTCCAGGGCACCAGCCGCGCCACCTGACCGCGACGCAGGTTGTGGTCGTCTCATGTCCGCGTAGACGCCGCTGATCGCGTAGCCATCCACGCTGTTGCTGTTCACGGACGTGATCCGGAACACCGCGAAGCCCATGATGTCGACGTACTCGTTCGACGTGCCCGCGGTCGCAATGTCGAACACGATCGGGATGAGCCGCGTGACGACCTGGCCGTCGGCATTGGTCCCCCTCGCCCGGATCGTGAGCGGGTACTCGCCGGCCGCCAGGGCACCTCCGCCCAGGCTGACCGTGACCGTCTGCGCTGCTGCCCTTGACGAGGGTGACGGTCGGGGAGATGGACACCGGACCGATCCCCGCGGGCAGGACGCCGAGCGACCCGGGCCCGCCTTCGATCGACAGGTTGACCGAACCCATGAACGCGGTCTCGTTCTTGTTGGGTGTCTCGAACACCATGGTGCCCGTGGCGGTGCCGCCGGTCGTCGGGGTGGCGAAGACCTGGCCGCCGCTGGTGCTCGAGAAATCCCGGACGACGCCGCCCACGTTGACCGCGACCGGGTAGTAGTGGTCCGTGAGATACGGGCTCGAGGAGTGGCCCATGATCCAGATCGTGTAGATCCCGACCGGGGCCCCGGTGGTGGAGAAGGTGGTCCAGGTGATCGTCGTCTTCGGTGTCGCGGGGGACGGCGAGAACGTGACTGGCACCATGGTGCCCGTCTTCAGCGGGTTGGCGGGATCCCCCCAGTCGGCGAAGGCCGTGGTGTCGACGACTCCGCTGAAGGCGGCGTTCTTGAGCGCGGACATCGAGATCGAGCCGTCGCGGTTCTGGGTCGTGCCGATCGAGACATCGCCCGGGACCGTGTAGGAGAAGTCGGGGATCGTCATGACCGTGCCCGAGTAGACCGCGGCCAGGATCTCGTCACCCGCCTTGTAGCGGTCGCCGATGGCATCGATGACGAGGCCGGACGAGTTGCCGTCCATGATCGCGACCTGGTCGTTGGGATCAGGCGGCGAGGTGACGGGCGGGAACGGCGGTCCCTTGTAACCGGTCCTCGCCCAGCCCGACTCCAGGTTCTTGAGCGCGGATGGGGTCGTGCCGGCGGTGACCCCGCTGTAGAACACGTTGGACGTCTCGGACTGGAAGTTGCGGATGTCGAGGGCGATGAACCCCCGGAAGCTGGAGCTGTTCGCCGCCTGGGCACCCTGGCCGACGAGCGAGATGATCGGCCCGTGGATGGACGGGTCGTAGGGTGAGCCGGCCGACGGCACCTGGCGCGGCGAGGCGTTGGTCTCGCTGCCCAGGCACGCGGTGCTGGCGGTCGCGACGAGGTCCTGGAAGTCGCGGCTGTCGCCGTCGCACGGCGCGGCCGCACCCGACGTGGGCCCGGGGGCGTTGAGGTAGTGGCGCACCGCGATCGGCAGCAGGTCGCCCTTGAGGCCCACTCGCGCGCGGCCGACGATGGTGGTGTCGCCAAGCCCGACGATCCGGCCGAAGGTGTACGGGATCGTGTTCCGGACCGCGACCCGGATGTCACCGCCGTTGATCAGGATTCCGTCGATGAGGTACGCGGGCTGGCCGGCGTGGCCGGAGACGTAGACCTCGGATCCGGCGGCCGGTGGGAGGGATGGCGTGATCCCGTTGGGCGGCGCGCTGAAGTTCCGGGTCAGCACGGCGCGGGCGTCCGCGCGAGCGGACGCGTCGTCGCCGCCGCGGACCAGGGCAGACGCCGCGCCCAGGGCGGCGGCGTCGGCCGCGTTCTCCAGGAACCGTCGCTCACTGTAGAACCGCCCGATGTCGATCGCGAGGCCCGCCGCCGCGAACAGCGCGGTCAGGCTGAGCACGAAGATGACCAGGACCTGGCCGCCCTCGGCGCGCCGCCGTCCGTTCAACGAATTGCGGCGGGGCATCAGTTGATCACCATCGTGACCTCGCCGCCGAGGCCCAGGCGACCGTTCGAGTCCCGGGGAAGGAGCGCGCCGATCATCGGAATGACCAGGTCCTGATGATAGGTGGCCTTGACCGTCATCAGGTAGCCGACCCTGGCGTCGCTGTCGGTGACACCGGCCGGGAGATCGTAGACGATCACCAGGTCGCCGTCGGTGAAGGTCGTCGTCGTGCCACTCGAGGTGGAGGTCCAGCCCGTGCCGGTGGAGAACTGCGGCGACGTCGTGGCCAGCCCGTTCATCGTGACCAGCAGGGTTGACTTGACGAGGTCGTTGCGTTTCGTGTCATTGGCGCCCCGGGCCACGTCCGTGGTGTAGACGTAGATCGACCCTTCGCGGGCTGCCTCCCGCGCCGCGGTCGAGAGCGTCACGTAGGTGTTGAAGATGAACCCGAACTGGACGACGCCCAGCAGGAGGAGGAACAGCGGCACGAGGATGAGCGAGAACTCGACCAGGCTCTGCCCGCGCTCCGCGTCACGGCCGCGCAGGCGCAGGCGGCGTCGGGCGCCGCGGGGTCCGGGGAGCGGGGCGCGGTTCGGGGTCGGCGGCATCGCGGGCGTGGCGAACTCCGGGACGGATGGACAAACAGAGTGTCCGCGCCCGCCGGAGGAGCCGAAATGGGTCGTTCGTCCCGGTACCGGCCGCCGTCGGTTCGCCGTCCATTCGCCGTCCATTCGCCGTCCGTTCGCCGTTCCCACCGCTCGAACGCCTGTTCGGTATCGAACGGCGGGATCGTGGTAGGATCGGCTCGTGCCCGACTTCCGCCTGGTCGCCCCGTTCGAACCGACCGGTGACCAGCCGCAGGCCATCGACCGCCTCGTGGACGGCCTCGGCCGCGGCCTCCGCCACCAGACGCTGCTGGGCGTCACGGGCAGCGGCAAGACCTACACTGTGGCCCAGGTCATCGCGCAGGTCCAGAAGCCGACGCTGGTCCTGGCCCACAACAAGACGCTGGCGGCCCAGCTGTACGCGGAGTTCCGGGAGTTCTTCCCGGACAACGCCGTCGAGTATTTCGTCAGCTACTTCGACTACTACCAGCCGGAGGCGTACCTGCCGCGTTCGGACACGTACATCGAGAAGGACTCCTCGCGCAACGAGGAGATCGACCGGCTGCGGCACGCCGCCACCCACGCGCTGTTCGAGCGGCGGGACGTGATCATCGTCGCGTCCGTGTCCTGCATCTACGGCCTGGGCGCGCCGGTGGACTACGGCGCCACGGTGCTGCGGCTCAAGGTCGGCGGGCAGTACCGGCGGGACGCGGTGCTGCGCCACCTCGTGGACCTCCAGTACCAGCGCAACGACGCGGCGCTCACCCGGGGGCGCTTCCGGGTGCGCGGGGACACGCTGGAGATCGGGCCGGCGTCGTCGGAGGAGATCGTCCGGGTCGAGTTCTTCGGGGACGAGGTGGAGCGGATCACGGAGCTGGACCCGCTCACCGGCGAGCTGCTCGCGGAGCGCAGGGAGCTGAACGTCTACCCGGCCACCCACTTCGTGACGCCCAAGGAGAAGCTCGGGCTCGCGATCGCCGGCATCGAGGAGGAGATGGAGGTCCGCGTCGCCCAGATGGAGGCGGAGGGCCGGGCACTGGAAGCGGCCCGCCTGCGCCAGCGGACGACGTTCGACATGGAGATGCTGCGCGAGCTGGGCTACTGCAGCGGGGTGGAGAACTACTCCCGCCACCTGTCCCAGCGGGAGCCCGGCTCGCGGCCCTGGACGCTGCTGGACTACTTCCCGCCGGACTGGCTGCTCGTCGTGGACGAGTCCCACATGACGATCCCCCAGGTCGTCGGCATGTACAAGAACGACCGGACCCGCAAGGAGATCCTCGTCGACTTCGGGTTCCGGCTGCCGTCCGCGCTGGACAACCGGCCGCTCACGTTCGAGGAGTTCGAGGCGCACGTCAACCAGTCGGTCTACGTGTCCGCCACGCCCGGGCCGTACGAGCTGGAGAAGAGCGAGCGGGTCGTGGAGCAGCTGATCCGGCCGACCGGGATCGTCGACCCCCGGATCACGGTGCGCCCGACGGACGGCCAGATCGACGACCTCCTGGAGGAGATCCGGGGCCGCGTGGAGCGTGGCGAGCGGGCCCTCGTCACCACGCTCACCAAGAAGATGGCCGAGGACCTCGCGGACTACCTCAAGGAGCTGGGCGTCAAGGTCCAGTACCTCCACAGCGAGGTGGACACCCTGGAGCGGGTCGCGATCCTCCGGGACCTGCGCCTCGGCGTGTACGACGTCCTGGTGGGCATCAACCTCCTGCGCGAGGGCCTGGACCTGCCGGAGGTGACGCTGATCGCGATCCTGGACGCGGACAAGGAGGGGTTCCTGCGCAGCGCCTGGTCCCTGATCCAGATGATCGGCCGGGCGGCGCGCAACACCGGCGGCGAGGTCGTGATGTACGCGGATCGCGTGACGGAGTCGATGAAGGTCGCGATCGAGGAGACGAACCGCCGGCGGGCCGTCCAGGAGCGGTACAACGCGGACCACGGGATCGAGCCGCAGACGATCATCAAGGGCATCCACGACATCAACGACCGGCTGCACGCGGTGGCCGAGCGCACGGTCGTCTACTCGTCCGAGCGGCGCGCCGCGGACCTGGCCGAGGCGGACAGGGCGGAGGTGGAGCGCCTCGTCGCCCGCATGGAGGCCGAGATGAAGGCGGCCGCGAAGCAGCTCGAGTTCGAGCGGGCGGCGGCGCTCCGCGACGAGATCCAGCAGATCCGGCTCCGGGTGCTGGAGCAGGACCAGTCCGTGGTCGTGGCGCGGGCCGCGGAGCGGGCGGCGAAGCAGGCGCTGCTGCCGGCCAGGGAGCGGGCGGCGGCGCACCGGGGCGCGAGGGGGATCGACGGCGACGCGTCGGCGTTCGAGGTGACCGAGGTGGCCGTGCTGCCGTCGGGCGAGGACCCGGCCGGGGTCGCGGCGGAGCTGTTCCCGGGCATCCGCGACGAGCACGATGACGAGGACGCGGCCGGCTGGCAGGCGCGCTGGCTGGACCGGCCCACGTGGGACGTGACGGTGACCCCGAACATCCGGCGCCGGACGGGCCAGCGCCCGAACCGGCGTCCGCGCGGACACTGACGTGGAACGGGTCGCGCGGCTCCGTACGAGCGTGTGGGTCGTCGTCGCGCTTGCCCTGCTGGCGATGACCCTGGCGGCCTGCGGCGCCGCAGGGCCCGCGGCGGGCAGCCCGGCCGCGGTCGTGCAGGCCGCGCTGGACCGGCTGGCGGCGAAGGACGTCACGGGCCTGCGGACGCTCGCGTGCGCGGGCCAGGAGAACCTGATCCGAGACCAGCTGGGCATCCCCGGGGCCATCGGTCCGGAGCTCCTGCCCGGCCTCGATACGCAGGCCGTCGTTGACGCGGTCAACCTGGACACCTCGAAGGTCCACGTCGGGGACTCCACGGTGGACGGCGACATCGCCCAGGTCCCGGTGACGGGCGACCTGGGGGTGACCTTCGATGCCACGAGGATGCGCCCGATCCTCAAGCAGGTGATGGCGGCCCAGGGGACCACGATGACCGACGAGCAGCTGGACGCGCTGCTCAAGACCCTGGACGGGTACGGGCAGGCGGTGCCGGTCGATCAGTCGATCCGCCTCATCCTCGAGAGCGGCGCCTGGAAGATCTGCCAGCAGACGATCGCCACGCCCGCGCCCTGACCCGCCCGGCACCGGGCCCGTGAACGCCTGTTCTGTTTGTCGGGATCCGGGTACACTCGACCCGTGCCTCAGGATCAGATCGTCGTGCGCGGCGCGCGCGAGCACAACCTCAAGGACGTGGACGTCGCGTTCCCGCGGGACCGGCTGGTGGTCATCACGGGCCTCTCCGGCAGCGGCAAGAGCAGCCTCGCCTTCGACACCATCTACGCGGAAGGCCAGCGCCGGTACGTGGAGAGCCTGTCCTCGTATGCCCGGCAGTTCCTGGGCCAGATGGACAAGCCGGATGTGGACCGGATCGACGGGCTGTCGCCGGCGATCTCCATCGACCAGAAGGGCGCGTCGAAGAACCCGCGGTCCACGGTCGGGACGGTCACCGAGATCTACGACTACCTCCGGCTCCTGTTCGCCCGGATCGGGCACCCGCACTGCCCGGTCTGCGGCCGGGAGATCGAGCGCCAGACGGTGCAGCAGATCGTGGACCAGGTACTGGCCCTGCCGGAGGGGACCCGGCTGCTGATCCTCGGGCCGCTCATCAAGGATCGCAAGACCGAGGGCGACCGCGTGTTCGAGGGGGCACGCAGGCAGGGCTTCGTCCGGGTCCGCGTGGACGGCGAGCAGCTCGACCTTGCGGAGGCCCCCACCCTCGACAAGTACAAGCGTCACACGATCGAAGTCATCGTGGACCGGTTCATCGTGCGTCGCGCGGAGGCCCCCGCGGACTGGGCGCGCGACGCGGCCGGGCGCCCGGTCGACCCGGAGTCCGGCCAGGCCCTGCCGGACCCGGACGCCTCGCGGCTGGCGGATTCCATCGAGACGGCGCTAAGGCTGGGCGAGGGCGTGGTCATCGTGGCCCCGGTGCCGCGCGAGCGGGAGACGCCGGCCTTCGAGGAACGACGCTACTCCGAGCGCTACAGCTGCCCGTACGACGGGACGACGATCGACGAGCTGGAGCCGCGGTCCTTCTCGTTCAACTCGCCGCACGGCGCGTGCCCCACCTGCACGGGGCTCGGTTCGCAGCTCGTGATCGACCCGGCGCTCGTGATCCCGGACCGGTCGAAGAGCGTGAGGGCCGGCGCCCTCGCTCCCTGGAACAGGATGCCGACCGAGATCTCGTGGCGGATGAAGATCACCGACGCGGTCTTCGCCTCCCACGGCTGGAGCATCGCGACACCGGTCCGGGATCTGCCGCCGGAGGCCGTCGAGTACCTGCTGTACGCGCCCCGGGACGAGAAGGTGCTCGTCCGGTACAGCCACGAGCGCGGCGAGAGCAGCTACGTCGCCACGTTCGAGGGCGTGGTCACGAACCTGGAGCGCCGGTTCCGGGACACGGAGTCCGAGTACATCCGGACCGAGCTCGAGAAGTTCATGGTCCAGAAGCCGTGCCCCACCTGCGGCGGCCGGCGGCTCAAGCCGGAGGTGCTGGCGGTCACGGTGGACGGCCGCAACATCTCGGACATCTCGAGCCTGTCCGTGACCGACGCCCTCGAGTGGGCCGCCCACCTCGGCGAGCGGGTGACCGAGCGCGAGGGTTCGATCGCGCGGCAGGTGCTCAAGGAGATCGTCGCGCGGCTCGGCTTCCTGGTGGACGTGGGCCTCGACTACCTGACGGTGGATCGGGCGAGCGTCAGCCTGTCCGGTGGCGAGGCGCAGCGCATCCGCCTCGCGACCCAGATCGGGACCACGCTCATGGGCGTGCTGTACATCCTCGACGAGCCGTCGATCGGGCTTCACCAGCGGGACAACGCGAAGCTGATCGCGACGCTGACCCGGCTGCGGGACCTGGGCAACACCGTGCTCGTGGTGGAGCACGACGAGGAGACGATCCGCACCGCTGACTGGGTGATCGACATCGGCCCGGGAGCCGGCGAGCACGGCGGCGAGATCATCGCGAACGGGCCCCTCGAGGTCCTGCTCGCGGAGCCGCGCTCGATCACCGGCGCGTTCCTGCGCGGGGAGCGGCAGGTGCCGGTCCCGGCACGGCGGCGGCGCGGCAACGGGCGGGCGCTGGTGGTCCGGGGGGCCCGGGAGCACAACCTGCGGGACATCGACGTCCGGTTCCCGCTGGGCGAGTTCATCGTCGTAACCGGCGTGTCCGGCTCCGGCAAGAGCACGCTCGTGGATGAGGTGCTCTACCGCGCGCTGGCGAGGGAGCTGACCGGGTCGCGGGAGCCGATCGGCGCGCACGACGCGATCGAGGGGGTCGAGCACATCGACAAGATCATCGAGATCGACCAGAGCCCGATCGGACGCACGCCGCGCTCCAACCCGGCCACGTACACCGGCCTGTTCGGCCCGATCCGGGAGCTGTTCGCCGGCACGCCGGATGCGCGCGTCCGCGGCTACCTGCCGGGCCGGTTCAGCTTCAACGTCAAGGGCGGCCGGTGCGAGAACTGCAAGGGCGACGGGATCATCAAGATCGAGATGCAGTTCCTGCCCGACGTGTACGTCCCGTGCGAGGTGTGCAAGGGCAAGCGCTACAACCGGGAGGCCCTGGAGATCCACTACAAGGGCCGCTCGATCGCGGACGTGCTCGAGATGACGGTCGAGGAGGCGCTCGAGTTCTTCTCGGCGGTGCCCAACGTGCGCAACAAGCTCCAGACCCTGTTCGATGTCGGCCTCGGCTACGTCCACCTCGGCCAGCCCGCGACCACGCTGTCCGGCGGCGAGGCGCAGCGGGTGAAGCTGGCGACGGAGCTGTCGCGGCGGGCCACCGGCAGGACGCTGTACCTGCTGGACGAGCCCACGACCGGCCTCCACTTCGCCGACGTGGACAAGCTCCTCGCGGTGCTCCACCGCCTGGTGGACAACGGCAACACCGTGCTCGTGATCGAGCACAACCTGGACGTCATCAAGACCGCGGACTGGATCGTGGACCTCGGGCCCGAGGGCGGGTACCGGGGCGGCCGGATCGTCGCCGAGGGGACGCCGGAGACCGTCGCGCAGACGCCGGGCTCGGCGACCGGCGAGTACCTCGCCCGGGTCCTGCGCGGAGAGCCGCTCGTCCCCCTCAGTGACATCACGTTCGCGGACGAGGCGGGCCGCCCGGGCGTGGGCGGCAACGGGAGCTCCATCGCCGTGCCGGAGATCGCCGCCCCGCGCAAGCGGGTCGCAGCGGCCCGCTCGGCCGGCGAGCGATAGCCGTCCGATCCGGCATCCGGCCGAGTCGCGCAGCCGCGCAGCGGCGGGCTACGATGACGGCATGCCCGAGATCGACTACGCGTTCCTCGCCGACGCCGCCGAGACCCAGCCCGGACACAAGTTCCACGTCCTGGGCGGGGGGATCACCCGCATCGGCGGGCGCGCCTTCCCGTTGCGCCACCCGCACCTCGCGCTGGTGGTCGGCCTGCTCGTGACCGCCCCGGAGACGGACCGGGAGCACGAGCTCCGGATCGTGCTGCTCGATCCGGACGGGCACGAGGTGACCGGGGCCACCGGCAGCCTCGTGGCACAGGGCCATCCCGACGGGCGCGACGCGATCCTGACCTTCAGCATCGACCTCTGGAACCTCACCTTCCCGGCGCCCGGGGACTATTCGTTCCGGATCCTCGTGAACGGCTCGGAGCGCAAGCGGCTGGGGCTGGTCCTCGTCCGGCCGACGGAGGCCGGGGCTCCCGCCGACGCGCGCTCCAGCACGTGACGACGGGCCGCGGCGCCCCGGGTCACGTCCGGCGCGGCCCGGCGCGGCACGAGCGCCCGGCGATCGACGAGCGAGCGCTGATCGCCGCTCGCGCCGGAGACCGGCTCGTGGCGGCGGCACGGGAGCGCGGCGCCACCCGCTGGCTGTCCTACTTCGAGCCCCTGCCGGACCGCCTGCGCGACGAGGAGATCGTGGACCTGCGCCGGACCGCACTGCGCGCCCGGGCCGCCTTCGGACCCAAGGACTCGGTCCGTGACGTCCTGCCGGCGGACGTCACGGAGCCGTTCCTGGACGCGATCGACCGCCTGCTCAAGGAGCTCGCCCGGCGGGCGCTGGCGGAGTAGCGGTCGCGGGCCGCGGCGGTCGCGACGTCAGTACAGGAACGGCAGCATCCGGCGAGTCCGAGCCGCATATGCGGCGTAATCCGCGTACCGCTCCTCGAGCCACGCCTCCTCGCGTGCCGACTTGAGCCGGAAGAACGCGAGCAGGACCAGAGCCGCGGCGATCGCGAGCGGCGACGCCGCCACGGACCCGAAGCCGGCGGCGCCGATGACGATGCCACCGTAGATCGGGTGACGAACGAGGCGGTACGAGCCCGTGTCCACCAGCTGCGCCCCGTCACGCGGGTGGGGGAACGCCGTCAGGGCCTTGCGCAGATCCACCAGGCCGCGGAGCGCCAGGAGGCCCCCCGCCGCGAGCAGCAGGGCGCCGGCGGCCGCGGCGGCCACGCGAAGCGGGCCGTCCCACGCCGGCCCGACCGTGCCCGCGAGGCCCACGAGGACGAGCAGCACGACCTGGATCGCGACCCACCCCTCGCCGCGCGGCCCGAGGCTCGGCAGCCGGCTCATCGTCGAGCGGGCATGGTCCGGGTCCCGGTGCTGTCGGGTTGCATCTGGTCTCCCTGCGCGGGCGTCTCGTCGCCCGCGAGTCTACGCCGCAACCGACTCCGCCTCGGCGCCCAGCTCCTCCTGATCGAACGCCTCCAGCAGGAACGGGGACGCCGCCGCCGGGTCGTAGAGCAGGGTCAGCGACCGCCGGGCGCGGGTCCACGCGACGTACGCCAGCCGTCGCTCCTCCTCGAGGGCGCGCTCCGGCTCCGCCGCCTCGCTGATGGAGCGGCGGCCGGGAAACCCGTCCGCGAGCACCACGACGTGGTCCCACTCCAGGCCCTTGGTCCCGTGCGCCGTGGCCAGCGTGAGCGGCGCGTCGTCGCGGCGGAGCTCGGCGAGGCGGCGTCGCCGGGTGGCGACGGCTTCGCGCAGGGCCTCCACGTCGGGGATGCCTGGGGTCCAGCCGAGCATCGCCGTCGCCAGGTCGGCGGGTGCGGGCCGGTCGTCCGGTGCCGCCCGGATCGTCACGTCGGCGGCGGCCGCCTCGGCCTCCGCGCGCAGCTGCCGCCGCAGCTCGCCCACCACCCACAGCAGGGGAATGCCCGGTGACGCGGTGCCCAGCTGCGCCGCGCGGTCGAGCAGGCCGTCCAGGCGGTCGTCCTCGATCGGGAGCTGGAGATCCGGCGCGCGGAACGGGAGGCCCAGCTCCACGGCGGCCACGACCGCCGCGAGCAGCTCCCGGTTGGTGCGCGCGAGGACGGCGCCCGTTCCAGCGTCGGACGGCCACGAGCGGATCGCACGGATGATCCGCGGCAGGTCGTCCGAGGCATCCGGCGCCAGCACCAGCCGGCCGGGCGCGCCGGGACGGGCCACGATGCGCTTCGCGAACCGCTCCGTGTTGTGCTCCACGAGGCGCACCGCCCGCTCGACGACGGGCGCTGGACACCGGTAGTTCGTCTCCAGGTCCACCCGCCGCAGACCCGGCAGCTTCGCTGCCAGGCTGAGCACGCGCCGCACATCGGCCAGCCGCCAGCCGTAGATCGTCTGGTCGTCGTCGCCCACCAGGAACACGCGGTTCGCCGGCGCCGCCAGGAGGAGCGCCAGCTCCAGCTGCGTCCGGTCCAGGTCCTGGGCCTCGTCCACCAGCAGCTCCGCGCACCGGGCCCGCCACCGCGCGAGCGCCGACCCGTCCGCCTCCAGCAGCCGGAGCGCCCGGACGAGGAGGTCGTCGAAGTCCACGCCGCCGCTCTCGGCGACGGCACCCTCGTAGGCGATGAACGCCCGCGCGATTGGGCCGGGGGTCGGGTCCGTGGCGACGTCGGCCGCCGTGACGCGCACGTCCAGCTTGAGCCGCGAGAAGGCGAGGTCCAGCCGCCCGCGGTCCGACGGGGTCGATTCCGGCCACAGCCCCCGGACGATCTCGTCGCGGTCCACCAGCGGCTCCACGGCGACGCCCGCGTCCGCCAGCATCTCCCGACCCAGCGCATGGAAGGTCCGTACCCGGACGCTCCCGGGCGCCAGCCCGAGCGGAGACAGCGCGGCGTCCAGCCGCGAGGTCAGCTCCTCCGCCGCGCGCTTGTTGAACGCCACGACCGTGATCGTCGCAGGGTCCGTGCCGCCGTCCACGAGCCACGCGACGCGGGCCACCAGCGTGGTCGTCTTGCCGCTGCCCGCCGGCGCCACGCACAGCACCGGCCCGGGCGGGGCGGTCGCCGCGGCGCGCTGGTCCGGGGCGAGCCGCGCCAGCCGTTCCGCGACGGCGGGGTGGGGGAGGCGAGCCATGGTGGCAGGGTGCCACGTGGTGCTTATCGGCAACACATCCGTGTCCCCTGGACAGGCCCACGGACCGTGCAGCCCGTGTGGACCCTGATCGGGTACCGAATGGCCGTGCCGCGGGTACCGTTACAGGCGTACCGTCAGCGATACCCCGTCGCACGGCCCCGGGAGGAGAGGGTCGTCCGCGTCCCGCGCGTGCCCCTCGTCGCGGAGGTGCCCCCGTGAGGCGTTCCCGTTCACTCCTGCTGATGGTCGTGTGTGCCCTGCTCACCACGGCCGTCGCCGCCCCGGCGAGCGTCGCCGCGGCGACACCGCTCACGTTCACCATCCTCCATACCAACGACTTCCACGGCCAGCTGGAGCCGTCCGGGAGCAAC
Source organism: uncultured Chloroflexia bacterium (assembly GCA_963703575.1). Lineage (GTDB taxonomy): Bacteria > Chloroflexota > Limnocylindria > Limnocylindrales > CSP1-4 > CAIXZV01. Next base: position 101,646 of record CAVPEU010000019.1, on the reverse strand, counting down.
CCCGGCTCGGCCCGGGTCGCGGCAGTCGTCAACGGCGTCCGGACCGCGGTCGGCGCGAGCAACGTCCTGCTCGTCGACGCGGGTGACGAGATGCAGGGCAGCCTGCTCTCCAACCTGCAGCAGGGCGCGCCCGTGATCGCGACCTACAACGCGATGGGCTACGCCGCCGCAACGTTCGGCAACCACGAGTTCGACTGGGGCCAGACCGTCCTGGCCGCCCGCACGACGCAGGCGGCCTACCCGTACGTCACGGCCAACATCGTCAAGAACGACACGGGCAACTGCGCCACGGCCGGCTGGATGAAGCCCGACTTCGCAGCCGCGCCGTACACGGTCCAGACCGTCAACGGCGTCCGGGTCGGCTTCATCGGCGTGACGACCCAGGAGGTCCCGACGATCACGATCGCCTCGGCCACCCAGGGCCTGTGCTTCAAGGATCCCGCCGAGTCGATCCTCCACTACTACGACGCGATGAAGGCGGCGTCGGACGTCGTCGTGGTGCTCAGCCACCTCGGCTATCCGGACGGCGGCTACGGCTACGGGATCCCTGTCTACGGTGACCAGACCCTGGCCAAGAAGCTCAACGACGCCGGCAAGTCCGCCAACCTGATCGTCGGCGGCCACAGCCACACGGACCTCGCGGCGGCCACGATCGTCGGCTCGACCGCGGTGGTCCAGGCCTACTACAACGGCCGCAACGTCGGCCGCGCCGACTTCACGTTCAATCCGGACACCAAGGCGGTCAGCCTCAGCTGGCAGCGCATCTCGGTCAGCACCACCGGTGCCGAGGATCCGGCCGTCAAGGCCCTCGTGACCTCTTACGCCAACGACCCCGCCTACCAGGCGCTGATCAACCAGCCCGTCGGCTACGCCCAGACCGACCTGCTGCGCAACTACAACGGCGACGCGATGATGGGCGACTTCGTCGATGACGCCATCTACGGATCGCTCAACAGTGATGCCACGACGGCCAACGACATCGACCTGTTCTTCAACAACGCGGGCGGGATCCGCACTGACTGGTGCGACGCTCCGGATCCCGCAAATCCTGGCAAGTTCATGTGGAGCAGCAACGCCGCCGATTGCCAGATGGGCGTCTGGTCTCACGACCCGATGCTCCTCAACTACGGCCAGATGTTCACCATCCTGCCGTTCGGCAACGCAACGGTGGTCGGTGAGATGACCGGCGCCCAGATCCTCCAGGTGCTCAACCAGAGCGCGACCCTGGGCAAGGGCGCCATCCAGCCGGCCGGGCTCCGGTACTCCTTCTACCGGTACACCGACGCCGTCAATCCGCCCGCTACGGCCACTCCGTACACGTATGCCTGGGGCGCCTACGACGCGTGCGTCGTCAACAGGACGACCAGCAAGTGCGAACCGCTCGATCTCACCAGGACGTACAAGGTCGGTACCAACGAGTTCCTGGCGCCGGCCGGCGGCGACAACTACAGCGCCTTCAAGTACATGACCAACATCTCGTACTGGGGCGACATGCTCAACGCTGTCGACGCGTACGTGATGGCGAACTACGGAACGCCCGCGACGGCCTACAAGGGCCCCAACGGCGACGGCACGCTCGACGGACGGATCACCCGCGACGGGACCGATGCCCCGGACAGCGGCACGATCCGGCCGATCACGATCCTCCACAACAACGACTCCCACGGCAACCTGGCCAAGGGGAAGTACGTCGGCTATACGCAGCTCGCGACGCTGATCAAGCAGGAAGAGCTGCACAACCCGGGTCGGACGCTGCTGCTCAACGCGGGCGACCAGATCCAGGGTGACGCGATGATGTACTACTTCAAGACGTCGTACTCCGGCGCGGCCAGCGACGGCACGCCGCTGCCCGACGTGCTGAAGACGAACCCGATGATGGCCGTCATGAACGCGCTCGGCTACGACGCGATGACGCTCGGCAACCACGAGTTCAATTTCGGCAGTGACGTGTTCAAGGGCGTGCTCGGCCAGGCCGGGTTCCCGGTCCTCGGCGCGAACCTGTCCGACACCGGTGCCTACGGCCTGTCCGCGGCAGACGGCGGCCAGGGCGTCAAGCCGTATGTCGAGCTCACCGTCGGGGGCATCAAGGTCGCCATCCTCGGGATCACGAACCACCGGGTCCCGAACTACGAGCTCCCGAGCAACATCCCCGGCCTGACCTTCAGCGACCCGATCGCGGCCGGCCAGAGGTACGCGCCGGCCCTGAGCGCGAAGGGTGATGTCGTCGTCGCCCTCACCCACATCGGCTTCACCGAGGACCCGAAGAGCGTCGAGGTCGACAAGAACGTCGACACGAACTTCGCGGCCCAGGTCGGCGGGGTGGACGCGATCATCGGCGGCCACAGCCACACCAACCCGGTGTACGCCTATGGCAGCTACAAGTTCCTGCCCACGATCGTCGCCGGCCCGGGCAACCAGCCGGTGATCATCAACCAGGCCTATCGGTACAACAACTACCTCGGCGAGGTCGTCCTCGGGGTCGTCCCGAAGATGCAGCTGACGATCACCGACGTCCAGGCCTTCTGGGCGAGCAAGGCGATCAACAACGCCGGTGTCAGGAACGCCCTGGTCTCGCAACTGTCCGCCGTCAAGGCCTCCTTCGACGCCGGCAGGACGACGACGGCGCTCAACCAGCTGAAGGCGTTCAGCAACTTCGTCAAGGCACAGTCCGGCAAGCACATCACGAAGGCTGCCGCCGCCGCGCTGATCGCCGACGCGAACTGGATGATCGCCAACAAGGCGATGAGCCGCACCGTCGCCAGCGCCGGGCAGTACCTCGCGGTCACGAGCTCGACGCCCGAGGATCCGGCGATCAAGGCGCTCGTCGACCCGTACGTCGCCCAACTCTCGACCTACTACGACAGGGTCGTCGGCCAGACGACGGCCCCGATCGACACGCAGAAGGCATTCACCGAGGAGACCAACGGCGCCAACCTCCAGGCGGACGCCGCGGTCTACGAGCTCGGCAAGAACGGCATCACGGACGTGGACGTCCACCTCTCCGGCGCGATGACCAACAGTCTCGTCGCCGCGGGCGCCACGCTGGCGAGCCCGGTCACCCTCAAGGTGTCCGACATGTTCACGGCGATGCCGTACGAGAACTCGCTCGTCGTCCTCAAGATGAACGGACCGCAGATCAAGGCCGTCCTCGAACGCGCCTACCGCAACTACTACTATTACAAGTACGTCTCGGGCTACGGCGGGTACTCGCACTACACGACCTGCATGATCGACACCAACAGCGTTGGCAAGATCACGTACGACGACACGTCACCGGCGCTCCCGGACGGCAGCAACGTCGTCTCGTTGACGATCAACGAGGTCCCGGTGGACTTCAACGACGCGACGAAGTACTACAACGTCTCCACCGTCAACTACCTGGCCGCCGGCTCCTGCAACTTCAATGACGGCGGCGTGAGCCTCTGGCCGCTCGGCCAGATCGTCCACGACACCCAGTTCTACGTCCGCGACGCGGTCATCGACTACATCACCCACGAGGGGACCGTGTCGCCCGCGATCGAGGGACGCCTGGTCTTCAACTAGCAGCGGCGGCGCGGGCCCGCGCATGCGGCCCGCCCGCCCCACGACGAAGGAGCCCGCCGGCCCACCCGGCGGGCTCCTTCCTTCTGCCCCGGACCGGCGCCCCGCCAGGCGGTGCGTCCAGGTAGTGCGCCCGGGCACCATCTGCCGGAACCGGGCTTCCCCTCGACCCGCCTCCGGGACTACCATGCACCCCTCACAACCGCCCCAGTCCCGATCGAAGAGGAGGACAGCGTCCCGCTCGTCCCACGGTGAGGCCGTTGGACGGCGGTTGAGGATCCCACCAGCCTGGCCGATCCGCCGGCCGCCGGCGACGTCGCGTGCGTGCCCATCCCACGTGCCCGGCAGCGACGCGGCCCACACCGGCGCACACCCCATCGACCCACGCGTGCCCCGTTTGTCGAGGAGGTCCTGATGACCCGTTCCGTGCCCGCCCGATTGACGTTCCTGTTCACCGTCATCGCCCTGTTCGGCTCGCTGATCGCCGCGCCCGTCAGCGCGGCGCCGCCGGCAGGGAAGGGCCATCCGAGCGACACGGCCGTGTTCTTCGCCTCGGACGGCCTCCGCCAGGACCTCGTCGCGCAGTACGCCGCCCAGGGCCTCATGCCCACGATGGCCTCGTTCCTCAAGAACGGGACCTCGGCGACCGGCAGCGGCCTGCTGACCGAAGCGCCGCCCAACACCGGCGCTGGCTGGTACAGCCTCGCGACGGGCGCCTGGCCCGGCACCACGGGGTCGACCAACAACACGTTCCACATCAATGGGGCTCCGTTCGGCAACCGGACGGGCTCCTTCGATACCGGCGTCCTGAAGGCGGAGTCGATCGCCCAGAGCGCGGAGCGCGGCGGCCTCAAGGTCGCGCAGGTCGAGTGGGCCGGCGGGCGCAACGCGTCGATCCAGGGCCCGACGATCGACTTCCAGTCGTTCTTCTCCGGGCGTGGCGTGGCCACGAACTTCACCGGCGGCCCGTCGGACGCCCTGTTCGACGACCCGGGCTTCATCGCGAGCTTCGGGCTCCAGTTCGACACTCCGGGCGGCTATGCCGGCCAGCCGGCTTTCCCCGGCGCCGCGCCGGCCGACGCCACCGGCTGGACCAGTGTCCCCGCGTCGTACAGCCCGGCCAGGGAGATGCGCCTCCGGGTCCTCGACTTCGGGACGGACAGGTACGGGCTCAACGCCTACATCTTCGACTCCACGAACGACGGCGCCGTGGACTACGACAAGGTGCTGTTCTCGAGGACGAAGGACGGGGCCGATGGCGTCGGCACGCTCGCCAAGGGTCAGTGGGCGGACGTCAAGGTCAAGATCCAGGGCGGATCGCTGGCCGGCCAGACCGCGGGCATGCTGGTGAAGGTCGAGGAGCTGACGCCCGACCTGTCCCGCGTCCGCCTGTTCCATACGTCCGTCACCAGGGCGATCGCCAGCTGGCCGACCTGGCCGGGCGAGCCCGGGTTCACCGGCGACTTCGCCGAGTACCTCGCGCAGAAGTTCCCGACCTCGACGGCCGCGGACTTCGCCATCCTCGAGGCGGGCGTCGCGAGCGAGGAGACATACGTCCAGCAGGGCCTCTACTGGGCGACCGGCCACCAGCCGATGCTCAGGTACGTGGTGGACACGTACAAGCCGGACCTCCTGCTGGCCGGCTACCCGACGACCGACGAGTTCCAGCACCAGTTCCTGGGGCTCGTGTCGCCGAGGCTGCCCGGCGGCGCCGCCAACCCCGCCTATGACGACGTCGACCTCAACGGCGTCCCGGACGGCCGTGTCGCCGCCCGCGAGGGCTTCATCAAGGCCGCCTACCAGGGCGCGGACGCGACGCTGACGCTTGCCCGCAGCCTGATGGGCTCCAACCCGACGACGTTCGTCTCCTCGGACCACGGCTTCGCGCCGCAGTTCCTCGCGATCGACGCCAGCCTGCCGCTCGTCCAGCTGGGCCTGCTGTCGAAGCCCCAGACCTCGAACTGCCGCCCGGCGAGCGGCGAGACGATCGGCAAGGCCAAGGCCTGCTGGGCCGGCGGCACCGTCCAGGTCTACCTCAACCTGGCCGGCCGGGACCCCGTGGGCGGCGGGTTCCAGCAGGTTCCGGCGGCGGACGTCGCAGCCACGGTCGCGCAGATCAAGGCGGCCTACCTTGGCCTCACCGACCCCAACGACTGGACCCATGACGGCCAGCCCGAGGGCTGGAAGATGATCGACCGGGCGTTCACGAAGGCCGAAGCGCGGTACATCCCGAACGGCCCGGGCAGCACCGCCGACATGGCCAACCCGACGCGGACCGGCGACCTCGTCGCGTTCGCGTACCCGCCCTACCAGTTCGACGCCGAGACCCCGGGCACGCTCGTCGCGTCGTCCCACTTCTTCGGCCAGCACGGCTACGTACCGGATGTCCAGGATCTGGCCGCCAACGTGAACATGCGGGCCACGTTCCTGGCCGGCGGCACCGGCATCGCGAAGGGGACCGTGTCCGCGCGGACGATCGACCTCGCGCCCACGCTCGCGTTCATCCTCGGCATCCCCGAGCCGCAGCACAGCCAGGGCCGCGTGCTGCTGGACGTGGTCAAGGGCAGCAGCAGCTACAAGCCGATCTCGATCGTCGGGCTCACCGACTTCCACGGCCAGCTCGACCCGAGCACGCTCGGGTTCGACGGCATCAACACCCCGGTCGGGGGCGCGTCCTACCTCGCGACGATGTTCGACGAGGAGTTCGCGCAGCTGCCGGGACCGGGGCTCCTGCTCGCCTCCGGTGACAACGTCGGCGCCTCGCCGGCGAACTCCGGGCTGCTGCAGGACACGCCGGCGATCGACGTCGAGAACGCCTGGGGCCTGGACGCGACGTCCTACGGCAACCACGAGTTCGACTACGGCCTCGAACGGCTCCTGATGCACCAGGCGCGGGCCAGCTTCCCGTTCCTGGCGACCAACATCGTCGAGACCGCGACCGGCCAGCGGCCGGACTGGGTGACGCCGTCGAAGGTGTTCGCTGTCAACGGAATCCCGGTCGGCGTGATCGGCGCCGAGCTGAAGGAGACGCCGGAGCTCGTCTCGGCGGGCGCAACCGCCGGCTTGTCGTTCCTCGACGAGGGGCCGCGCATCAAGGCCGAGTCCAACCGGCTCAAGGCGCTGGGCGTGAACGTCCAGGTCGTCGTGATCCACCAGGGCACGTCGAACGGGCTCAACCCGACCGGCAACGCCCCGGGCGTGACGTGGGACGGCCCCATCCTCGCGATCGCGGACCAGCTCCAGGACACCACCGTTGACGCGATGCTCGTCGGCCACACGCACCGTATCTCCAACCTCGTGCGCGGCCACATCCCGATCCTCGAGGGCTACAACGCCGGCATGAGCTACTCGGTCCTGCAGCTGGAGGTCCGGGACGGCGACGTCGCCTGGGCCGGCGCCGCGACACGCGTCGCGAAGGACATCGGCGTCGCGGCCAGGCCCGACGTCAAGGCCATCGTGGACGACGCCAACGCGCAGACGGCCGTGCTCCGCAACCAGGTCATCGGCAGCCAGCAGTTCGACATCAAGCGCGCCCCGTCCCGGCTCTTCGAGTCGGCGATGGGCAACATGGTCGCCGACGCTATGCGGGAGAAGTACCCGGGCGTCGAGGCGGCCTACACGAACTCCGGCGGCCTGCGTGCCGATCTCAACTGTGACCCGCCCTCCGCGGGCGAGGGCAGCTGCGAGATCACTTGGGGCGAGATGTTCGCGGTCCTGCCGTTCGGCAACCGGACGGTCATCGAGACCCTGACGGGCGCCCAGATGAAGACCGCCTTCCTCAACGGCTTCGCGCCCAAGTGCGACCCGGCCTTCGCCGGTGGCACCGGCCGCTTCCCGCAGATCTCGGGCCTCAAGGTGGAGTACCACTGCGACGGCAACGCTCCCGTCGTCGACGGAATCTGGAAAGCACCGGACGGAGTGAGCGGCACGCTGACCCCGGTGGGTCCGACCGATACCGTCCGCTTCGTGACCAACGACTTCATGTACACCGGCGGCGACGGGTACACGGTGTTCCTCCAGGGCACCGACGTCCTGCAGCCGGGGGACGACCTGCTCCAGGTCGCCATCGACTACGTGCACGCCCACTCGCCGGTCGGCCCGGTGGTGGACGGACGGATCGTCGGGCCCTAGGGCAAGCGCGATCCAACGCGAAGGGCCGGCCCGGGGGCCGGCCCTTCGCGTTGCCGGCCGTTCGCGTCGCGCTCCGGTACGCAAGAGGGGGCGCCCCCGCGCACCAACCGGGACCACGGAGCCATTCCATCCTTCCGTGGCGTGTCCGACGCTCTCCGGGCGAGGTCGCCCAGCACTGTCCGATTGGGCGCGCAGGGAGGTGGCCATGTCATCCGTCCGGGTCCGTCGAGCCGCAGCGCTCGGCCTCACGCTCGCCCTGGCGGTATCGGGAATGGCGCTCGCCGATACGGTCGCCGCCGACGGCGATGCCGTCACCACCGGCGCCCAGACCTCGGTGGATCTCGGGACCGTTCCCCCCGGCGCGATCGTGCCCGTGGACGTCGCCTTCGTGCTCACCTGCAAGGGCATCTCCCACGTGTCCGCCGGTTCCGCGATCTCGATCGCCGCCTCGAGCTGGACGTGGCCCGAGGACGGCAGCGCGACGGCGACCAGCGGCAGCATCACCGTCCCGGCAGGATGGCCGGCGGCCGGCGCCGATTGCCCGGCCTCCGGCCTCGTCACGACCGGCGCCACGCCGGCCCACCTTTCGCTCACCGCCCCGACCGTCGTCGGCACCGGCTACGAGTTCTCGTTCCTGTTCTCCGCGACGCCGCCCGACGGGGTCACGAACCTGATCGGGTTCTCCGCCCGCATGGACGTCGGCCAGCCGGCGCCCTCGGACACGACCCCGCCCGTGCTGGTCGGGCTGCCCGTGGACATGACCGCGTTCACGCCCGGCACCAGCGCGGTCGTGAGCTACGCGACCCCGACCGCCACCGACGACACCGACCCGGACCCGCAGGTCGCCTGCGCCCCGGCCAGCGGCTCCACCTTCGCGCTGGGAGACACGACCGTGACCTGCACGGCGACCGACGCGGCCGGCAACACGTCGCAGGGCACGTTCGTCGTGACCGTGCGCCAGCTGGCCGGGACCTGGGGGCGCCCGCTCAGCGACGGTGAGGTCCCGGCGCTCGTCGGCCAGCCGGGCAGGACGATCCCCGTCAAGCTCGACCTCGTGTCCGGCGGCGCGGCGCAGGGTCCCGGACAGGTGGACGCCCCCGCCCTGGCGCTCGATCGGCTGACGGCGTGCGCGGCCGGCGCGGCGTCCGTCGAGACACGGCCTGCCGGCGCCTTCGCCTGGACCGACGGCACCTGGCAGCTGGACCTCAAGACGGCCGGGATGCTTGCCGGCTGCTGGCGGCTGACGGCGACCGTGGACGGGGCGCCGGCGGCAGACGCGGTCGTGCTGCTCACCTCGAACGCGAGCGCGCAGGCGTCCCACACCCTGGCCCCGGTCCGTCCGGGTCGCTGAACAAACCCGCGGGGCGGGGCCCGGGCCGGCCTCGCCCCGCAGCCCGTCCGGCCTCGCCCCGCGCCCCACGCGAAGCCGATCGTCGTCGCCCGCACGCCGGAGCGACCTGCCGCACAATCGGGGCGTGACCCCGGAACTCGCCGCCACGCTCGCCAACCTGCCCGACCGCCCGGGCGTGTACCTGATGAAGGACGCGCGCGGCGAGGTCCTGTACGTGGGCAAGGCGCAGAGCCTCCGCCATCGGGTCCGGAGCTACTGGCAGCGCCAGGCGCCCGGCGGTGAGGTGCACCGCATCCGCCAGGCCATCGACCGGGTCACCGACATCGAGCTGACCGAGGTCGATTCGGTGAGCGAGGCCCTGCTCCTCGAGGCGAACCTCATCAAGCGGTTCAAGCCCCGGTTCAACGTCCGCCTCAAGGACGACAAGAGCTACCCGTACATCAAGATCACGCTCGCCGACGACTTCCCGCGGATCGAGCGGACGCGGAAGCTCCTGTCCGACGGCAGCCGGTACTTCGGTCCGTACGCGTCGGCGAGCTCGGTGGACGAGGCGATGAACCTCGTACGACGCCTGTTCCCGTTCCGGACGTGCACCATCGCCATCCGGGAGGGGGAGCGGGCGCTCCCGCGACCGTGCCTCCTCTACCACATCAAGCGCTGCCAGGGCCCGTGCATCGAGGCGATCTCGAAGGAGGCGTACCGCCGCGACGTCGCGCAGGTGGAGCTGTTCCTGGAGGGCAACGCGGACGCCGTGGTCGGCGGGCTGCGCCACGAGATGACCGTCGCCTCCGAGCAGCAGCAGTACGAGCGGGCGGCGGCGATGCGCGACAAGATCCGCGCGATCGAACGGACGATGGAGAGCCAGAAGATGGCCGCGTTCGCGCGGACCGAGCTGGACCTCGCCGCCCTCGCCCGCCGGGACGACCAGGCCGCGGTGCAGCTGTTCGTGGTGCGCAACGGCAAGATGCTGGGGCGGGACGTGTTCTTCCTCGACGCGCCCCACGACGTCGCCGACGACGAGGTGCTGGAGAGCTTCCTGGAGCAGTACTACGCGCGGGCCACGAGCGTCCCGCGGGAGGTGCTGGTTCCGCGTTCCGTCGTCGACACGGTGGAGCTCGAGGCGTTCCTCACCGCCCGGCGAGGCGGCACCGTCCGGCTCCGGACCCCGCAGCGCGGCGAGAAGCGGGCCCTGATGGAGCTGGCGACGCGCAACGCGCAGGAGGCCCTCGCGCGCGAGGCGGCCCGCTGGCTCGCGGACGAGGGCAAGACCCTGGGGGCGCTCGAGGAGCTGGCCGCCGCGCTCGGGCTCGCCGGGCCGCCGATGCGCATCGAGTGCTACGACATCTCGAACTTCCAGGGCCACGAATCGGTCGCCAGCATGGTCGTGTTCGAGGAGGGCCGTCCGCGGACCGGCGAGTACCGGCGGTTCCGGATCAGGACGGTGGAGGGCGCGAACGACTTCGCCAGCCACCAGGAGGTGCTCCGCCGCCGGTTCCGGGGCGTGCGGGCCGGGGAGGAGGGGATCGAGGAGGAGCGGCGCTGGGCCATGCCCGACCTCGTGATCGTCGACGGGGGCCGAGGCCAAGTCACCGCGGCCCGGGCGGTCCTCGAGGAGCTGGGCCTGGGAGACCTGCCGCTGGTCGGCCTGGCCAAGGAGCGCGAGGAGCTGGTCCTGCCGGATCGCGCGGAGCCGGTGCTGCTGCCCGTCACGTCCCAGGCGCTGTACCTCGTCCAGCGGCTGCGCGACGAGGCCCACCGGTTCGCGATCACCTACCATCGAAGCCTCCGCGACCGGCGCACGACGAAGTCGGCCTTCGACGACCTGCCGGGCGTGGGCCCCAAGCGCAAGCGGGAGCTGCTCAGGGTGTTCGGGTCGGCGAAGCGCGTGCGAGAGGCGCCCGTGGAGCAGATCGCGTCAGTGCCGGGGATCGGGCGCGCGCTCGCGGAGCGGATCAAGGCGCACCTCGAGGCCTGACGCGTCGTGCGTCCGGCGGGACGGGCGCCACGATGGAAGCAGAGCGCGTGATCCGCTCCGCCGCGTCGGCGGGGCGGGGCCACGCCGCGAGTGGCGGATCGAGCGGCGCGGATCGGCGGCGGCCTGTATCATCCCGCCCCGATGCGACGCGCCGGCCCGATCCTGATCATCGTCATCGGCCTCCTTGCCATCCTCGTGGACTTCGCGCGGATCCCGATCCCGTCATCGGACGGGACGACGGGCTATCTCGAGACCAAGCTCGGTCTCGACCTGCGGGGCGGCCTCCGGGTCGAGTACCAGGTGCTGCCCGCGGAGGGCAAGACCCCGTCCCGGGACGACCTGAACGTGATGCGCTCGATCATCGTCAACCGCGTGGACAAGTCGGGCGTCACCGAGGCCCAGGTGGTGGTCCAGGGCTCCGACCGGGTCGTGGTCGAGATGCCGGGCGTCCAGAACGCGGACCAGATCCGGCAGCTGGTCGGTACCACCGGTCGCCTTGACTTCGTCCCGCTCGGCACCACACAGATGCAGCAGGGGCAGCCGGTCGACCTCAAGCAATACCCCCCGTTGTTCTCGGGCGACCAGGTCGCAAGCGCGACCATCGGCGCCAACCAGACCGGCCAGCGCACCGTGAACTTCGTGCTCAAGGACAGGGGCAAGCAGCTGTTCGCGGACTACACCGCCAAGCACGTCGGCGAGTTCTTCGCGATCGTGCTCGACGGCGAGGTCATCAGCGCCCCGACCATCAACGAGGCCATCCCCGGTGGACAGGTTCAGATCAGCCAGAACGGCATCGGGGGCTACCCGCTGGCCGAGGCCCAGAACCTGGTCACCATCCTCCAGTTCGGCCAGCTGCCGTTCCCGCTCAAGGAGCTTGCCAACACCACCGTCAGCCCCACGCTCGGCGACGCGTTCCTCCGCGAGAGCCTGCTGGCCGGCGCGATCGCGATCCTCATGGTCGTGTTCTTCATGGTCGTGCACTACCGAGTGCCGGGCATGGTCGCCAGTGGCGCGCTGATCTACTACGCGCTGGTGGTGTACGCGCTGTTCCGGCTCATCCCGGTGACGCTGACCCTGGCCGGGATCGCCGGCTTCGTGCTCACGGTGGGCATGGCGGTGGACGCGAACATCCTGATCTTCGAGCGGGCGAAGGAGGAGCTGCGCACCGGCAAGAGCCTGCCGGCGGCGATCGAGGCCGGGTTCAACCGGGCCTGGAACTCGATCCTCGACTCCAACGTGTCGAGCCTGATCACCGCCAGCATCCTGTTCCTGTTCGGGTCCTCCACGATCCGCGGGTTCGGCCTGACCCTGATCGTCGGCGTCCTGGTCTCGATGTTCACCGCGATCACCGTCACGCGGACCGTGCTCCGGATCGTCGTCGCGCAGCCCTGGGCCCGGAAGGCCTGGATGTACGGGGTGACCGAGGAGGAGTTCCTCGCCCGCCCCGCGACCGGCCGCAGGCCCCTTCGAGGCGAGGCGCGCGGGCGTGTTTGACATCATCGGGAAGCGCAACTGGTTCTTCGCGTTCTCCCTTGCGATCACGGTCCCGGGCCTGATCTTCATCCTCCTCGGACCGTTCACCGGGGGCAAGGTCGGGCTCCAGTTCGCGATCGACTTCACCGGCGGCACGACGTGGTCGGTCCAGTTCAAGGACCCGGCGGTGACCCCGCGGCAGGTCAAGGACGTGATCGCGACCCAGGGCCTGGACGCGGCCGTCACGCAGAGCGGCGACGGCTTCATGGAGATCCGGATGGCGGAGGTCGGCCTGCTGCCGCCCGCGCCGTCACCGACGCCCGTCCCGACCGCGCAGCCGTCCGGGTCCGCGGGTGCCTCCGGTTCGCCGGTCGCCTCGGCCTCGGCGGCCGCATCCGCATCGCCGGCGGCCTCCGTTGCGGCGAGCGCCTCCGCGTCACCGGCCGCGTCCGCGTCACCGGCGGGATCCGCCTCGCCCGCTCCGTCCGTCGCGCCCAGCTCGAGCCCGTCGCCCGCGCCGTCCGCGAGCCCGTCGGCCAGCCCGGCCGGCTCCGCCGCCGCGGTCCCGGGGGCCAGCGCGTCGCCCAGCCCGTCCCCGGTGCCCGGCAACATCACGCTGCCGTCCACCGGCAAGCTGGGCGAGATCCGGCTGGCGCTCGAGAAGGCGCTGGGCCCCATCGCCTCCCAGCGCTCGCTGTCCACCGTGGGCGCGGTCGTCTCGAGCGACCTCATCACCCAGGCCCTCGTCCTGATCCTCGCGGGCTCGATCGGGATCCTGCTCTGGATCACCTACCGGTTCCGCGACGTGAAGATGGGGGCCACCGCGCTGGTCGCGCTGCTCCACGACGTGATCGTGGTCGTCGGCGCGTTCGCGATCCTGGGCACGTTCATCGGCCTCCAGGTCGACAGCCTGTTCGTGACGGCGATGCTGACGATCATCGGCTTCTCGGTCCACGACACGATCGTGGTCTTCGACCGGGTGCGCGAGAACCGCGCTCGCCACGCGGGCGAGCCCTTCGACCGGATCGTCAACCATTCGCTCCTGCAGACCCTCGGGCGATCGATCACGACCAGCCTGACCGTGGTGATCACGCTCCTTGCGCTGCTGCTGTTTGCCGGCCAGGCGATCGGCACATTCGTGCTGGCGCTGCTCCTCGGCATCGTGTCCGGGACCTACTCCTCGATCTTCAACGCCAGCCCGCTCCTCGTCGTGTGGCACAACTGGGAGGATCGGCAGCGGGCGCGCGACAACGCGGCTCGCCCGGGCCGCCGCACGGCCACGTGAGCGAGGGACCCGGCCGCGGCCGGGGCCCGAACGCCGCACCGCTCAGCGCGCCATCCGCCGGGTTCCGCTCCCCGGTCAGCCCGTCGGGGCGCGGCAAACCCGCAGATAAGCCGTTCGTGGCATGCTCCCCGCGATGATCGAGCCCCGTCACCGCTGGGTGTTCCCGGACCCGCTGCGCGTCTCCCCGGAGTTCCGTGCCGCCGCCGGGGAGCACGGGCTCGGGACGTTCGCGACCACCATCCTCGCGCGCCGCGGGATCTCGGATGTGCCGGCGCTGGCGGCGTTCCTCGGCGCGGCCGCGGACGGCCTCCACGATCCTCGCCTGCTGCCCGATGCCCAGGCGCTGGTCGACCGGATCGCCCGGGCCCTCGAGCGCCGGGAGCGGGTGATGGTGTTCGGGGACTTCGACGCGGATGGCCTCACCGGTCTGGCGCAGCTCGTGCTCGCGTTCCGTCGTCTCGGCCTCGACGCGCTGCCCTACGTCCCGTCGCGCCTGGAGGAGGGTCACGGGCTGTCGATGGCCTCGGTGGACACCGCGGCGGCGAACGGCGTGACGCTGATCGTGACCGTGGACACCGGATCCACGAGCGTGGCGGAGGTCGCCGCCGCCCGGGATCGCGGGATCGACGTCGTGATCACGGACCACCACCGCCTGCCGGAGGTCCTGCCCGCCGCCGTCGCCCTGGTCAACCCGCACCGGGCGGACGCCGTGTACCCGGACCCCGAGCTGTCCGGCAGCGGCGTCGCGTTCACGGTCGCGCGGCTGCTGCTCGGCGAGCTGGCCGGGGCCGAGGCGGAGGCGCTCGAGCTCGCGGACCTGGCCACCATCGGCACGGTGTCGGACGTGGTGCCGATCCTGGGCGAGAACCGGGCGATCGCCCGACTGGGCCTGGAGCGCATGCGGACCGCGCCCCGCCCCGGGATCGCGGCGCTGCTCGCCCGTGCCGGGATCGCACCGGCTCGGGTCGATCTCGAGGACGTCGGGTTCGCCATCGCGCCTCGCCTCAACGCCGCGGGGCGGGTGGGGGAGGCGATGGACGCCGCCCGGCTGCTGCTCGCGACGACCGCGGAGGAGGCGGACCGGCTGGCGACCACGCTGGAAGCGGCGAACACGACCCGCCGGGACCTCATGCGGATCGCGATCGCGGAGGTGCGGACGGCGCTCGGGCTGCCGGACCCGGGCCACGCGCCGGGCCAGGCGCCGGGCCAGGCGCCGCCGGTCGAGGCCGCCGGGCAGGAGGCGGCCGTCGTCCGTGTCGGCGGCGGTCCGGACGCGCCGGCGCTGCTCGTGCGCGGGCCGTGGCCGGTGGGGATCATCGGGCTGATCGCCGGCCGGTTGGCGGACCAGGCCGGTCGCCCCGTGATCGTCGCGACCGAGATCGGGGACGTGCTCCGGGCGTCCTGCCGCGGCGACGGCCGCCTGGACCTGGCCGGGAGTCTCACGGCCTGCGAGGACCTGCTGATCCGCCACGGCGGCCACGCGGCCGCGGCCGGCTTCGAGCTGCCGGTCGATCGCTGGGACGCGTTCGTGGGGCGGTTCCTGGCCCTGGCGGCGGCGGCCGCGCCCGAGGATCCGCGGACGGCGCTCCCGGTGGACCTTGCGCTGCCCGCGGACTACGTGGACTACGACCTGTACCGGGACCTCGCGCGGCTGGCGCCGTGCGGGGCGGGTAACCCGGAGCCGCTCGTGGCCGTCCTGGGGCTCACGGTGCAGCGGGTCCGGGCGGCCAACGGCGGCCACACCCAGCTCGTCCTGCGCCGGGACCGGGACGTGCTGGACGGCATCGCGTTCGGGCGCGCGGACCTGGCGGCGACCCTCGTGGAGGGTGACCGCGTGGACGTCGTCGCCCGCCTCGCCAGCCGCTCCTTCGGTGGACTCGAGACGCTCCAGCTGGAGGTGCGCGACGTCAGCGCCTCGGGCACCCATCCCCGGGCCGCCCAGGTCCTCGAGTGGGTCGCCGGCCGGCGCGCCGGGGTGCCCGTCGGTCCGGGCCCGGAGGCGCGCGTGCCCGGAGGGATCGCATGACCCGCCCGGGCCGGGACGGCGTGCGGCCCGCCGGCCCGTCACGCCCCGTGCGCGACCCGTACGGCCTGCTGCCGGCCGGCACGCCGATCGCGGCCGTGCTCTCGATCGTCGGGTTGCTGGTGATCGCGTTCGCGACGCTCGCGGTAAGCGACGGGAGCCTGCCGATCGCCGCGGTCGGAGGGGGCCCGAACGCCTCGGGCGGCACTGGTGGCGTCGCCCAGACGCCGACGCCGTCGAGCGTCGTCATCGTGCCCGACGACCCGCTCGCGGACGTGCCCGGGACGATCGTGTACGCGAAGGACGGCAACATCTGGGTCCAGAGCGGCCGCAAGGCGACCCAGCTGACCAGTGCCGGCACGGACTCGATGCCGTCGTTCTCGCCGGACGGCCAGTTCGTGTACTTCGTGCGCACCCGGCCGATGGACGGGTACTGGCCGGTCAACGGCAACGTCACCCGGTACAGGATGGACGTGCCGTCGATCATGCGCATCCCCACCGCCGGCGGTGACGCGGTGCAGGTCTACGACGGCCTGATCGACCCGGCCGGCAAGCTCAAGTGG
Source organism: uncultured Chloroflexia bacterium (assembly GCA_963703575.1). GTDB lineage: Bacteria > Chloroflexota > Limnocylindria > Limnocylindrales > CSP1-4 > CAIXZV01. Next base: position 85,305 of record CAVPEU010000019.1, on the reverse strand, counting down.
GTGGGCTGGATACGGGAGCCCGTGGTCTCGCCGGACGGCAGGACGATCGCGATGGCCACCGACCTGCCCGACCCGACTCGCAGCGACGTGGTGCTCAAGCTGCTCACCCTGAGCACGGGCAAGATCACCGACCCCGGCCTGTCGCAGCAGGAGCCGCTGGGTCATCAGGACCCGGCGTGGCGCCCCGACGGCAAGCTGCTGCTGTACGTGCGCAGCGACCGGGATGGCGCCAAGGGGACCCCCCGGATCTACGGCTACAACCCGACCACGCGGAAGGCCACGGCCGTGACCGGCCCCGGCTACCTGCACCCGGCGTGGTCTCCCGACGGCCGCTACATCGCGGCCACCAGGACCACCGCCTTCGGCACGGACGTGGTCATCCTGGACGCCGCGAGCGGGGCGGAGGTCGTCCGGCTGACGAACGATGGCGACTCCTGGGCACCGACCTGGTCGCCGGCGGGAGACGCGATCGCGTTCCTCCACGTCGCGGGCCAGGTCGTGGACCTGCGGCTGATCCACCTCGAGGGGACCGGGCCGACGTGGACGACGAAGCAGCCGCTGGACCTGACCACGAACGCCGGCCTTGACGGGGTCTCGCGCCCCGGCTGGTTCATCCCGGCCGACCAGCTGCCGGCGACGCCCGCCCCGTCGGCGGCACCGGCCTCCGCCTCTCCCTCCGGGCAGTGATCGCGGGCTACCTGGATCGACTGGTGGCTCGGACGGCGGCCGTCGGGACGGTGCTGTGCGTCGGCGTGGACCCGGATCCGGCCGCGCTGCCCGAGGGGTTCCCCGCCTCCCTGGCGGGCGTGGAGCGCTTCGCGCGGCTGATCGTGGAGGCCGCCGCGCCGGTGGCGGCCGCGGTGAAGCCGAACCTGGCGTTCTTCGAGGCGTACGGCGCGGCGGGCCTGGCGGCGCTGGAGCGCCTGCGGGCGCTCGTTCCCGCGGACGTCCCGTTCGTCGTGGACGCGAAGCGCGGCGACATCGGGTCCACGGCGGCGAGGCAGGCGATGGCCCTGTTCGATGTGCTCGGCGCCGACGCCGTGACCGTCAACCCGTATCTCGGCGCGGAGGCGATCGCGCCCCTCCTCGAGCGCTCCGGTCGCTTCGCCTACGTCCTGTGCCGGACGTCCAACCCCGGAGCCGGCGAACTCCAGGGGCTGATCGTCGGCCCCGACCGGGCGGCCGGGGCGCCCGCCGAGCCGCTCTGGGCGCGGGTGGCGCGGCGCGCCGCGACATGGGGTCCGGGTGGCACGGTCGGGCTCGTGGTCGGGGCCACGGCGCCCGCCGAGATGGCCGCGATCCGCGCGCTCGTCCCGGGTCTCGCGTTCCTCGTGCCGGGCGTGGGGGCGCAGGGCGGCGAGATCGACCCCGTGCTCGCCGCGGGTCCGGCCACGGCCGCGCCGGCGGGCGGCACGCCCGCCGGCGGGCTCCTCGTCAACGTGTCGAGGGGGATCGCTGGGGCGGCCCTGGGCCCGGCCCCGGCGGGCACCCCGTCGGACCCCGGGGAGCGCCTCGTGACGGCCGCCGCCGGGTGGGCCGGGCGGCTCGCTGTGCTACCCTAACGCGCCACGGGCCGGCCTGGACGAGGCCCGGCCCCGACACGAGGTCGAACACAGGACCATGCCGTTCAACATCGGACCGGGCGAGCTCATCATCGTCCTGATCATCGCGCTGATCGTCGTCGGGCCGGGCAAGCTGCCCGACGTGGGCTCGGCGCTCGGCAAGAGCATCCGGGAGTTCCGCAGGGCCGCCGCGGACGTCAAGGAGGTGACCAGCCTCGAGACGCCGGCCCCCGCCGTGCAGGCCGTCCCGACCGCGGCTCCCGCACCCGTCGCCCCGCCGCCCGCACCCGTGCCGGCCCCCGCGGCTCCGGCCGCGGCCCACGCCGTCCCGGCCCCGGCTCCCGCGGAGCCCGTTGCTGCGGCGGTCGCCGGAGACGCCGACCAGCCTCCGTCCGCGTAGGATCGCCGGCCTCCGCCAGCGCGCCACGCCATGTCCGATGCCGACACGGTCCTGGACGCCGGCATCCCGGCGATCCTGACGCCCACGCCTTCGCCCACGCCACCTCCCGAGCCGCCGCCCGCCGCCGCGGCGGCGGAGATGTCGCTGGTCGGCCACCTCACCGAGCTGCGCGACCGCCTGATCCGGGCCGTGCTGGCGGTCGCGGTTGCCTCGATCGTCGGGTTCCTGCTGGGCGACCAGATCGTCTCGATCCTGCGGGCGCCGATCCCGGGCGACAAGCCGCTGTACTACACCGGCCTCGGCGACGCCTTCGTCATCAAGCTCAAGATCGCCGTCGTCGTGGGGATCATCCTCGCGATGCCCGTGATCCTGTACCAGGTCTGGGCCTTCGTCGCCCCGGGCCTCACCCCGACCGAGCGCCGGGTCGTCCGTCCCTGGATCCCGCTGGCGCTGGCATTCTTCGTCGTGGGCGTCGCGATCGCGTACATCATCCTGCCCCTCGCGGCGGGCTTCCTGGTGGGCTTCTCGACCACGGACCTCCAGCCCCTGATCACCGCCGGCGCCTACTTCGACTTCGTGACCACGCTGTTCCTGGCGTTCGGCCTGATCATGGAGTTCCCGATCCTGCTGTACGGCCTGTCACGCGTCGGGATCGTGACCTCGAAGCGCCTCTCGGGCGCCCGGAGGATGGCGATCCTCGCCATCGCCATCTTCGCGACCGCGATCACCCCGGGCGGTGACCTGGTCAGCCCGTTCGCGCTGGGGATGACGATGTACGTCCTGTTCGAGGGCACGATCATCGCCATCCGGCGCAGCGGGAGGTAGGCGGCGGGGTGGGCCCGGCATGACGACCGATCCGCCCCCGTCCGCGGTCGCTCCCGCCCACGAGGTCGCCCCCGCCCACGAGGTCGCTCCCGACGTGGCTCTCCCCCGCGACGTGGCTCCCGCCCGGGACCCGACGCAGGAGATCGTCGTCGTCACCGGCCTGTCGGGAGGCGGCAAGACGGCGGCCGCCAAGCTGTTCGAGGACCTCGGCTACGTCGTGGTGGACAACCTGCCCGGCGAGCTGCTCCGGGATCTCGCGGACCTCGTCGCCTCGGACCGGGGGCGCTTCTCCAGGACGGCCATCGTCCTCGACGTCCGGGCGGGCGACGTTCCCCTCGCGTTCGGCGCGATGCGGGGCGCCCTCGAGGGCCGGGGCATCCGCCCGGTGATCATGTTCCTCGAGGCGCGCGACGACGTCCTGATCCGGCGCTTCTCGGAGACCCGCCATCGGCACCCGCTCGCCGACGAGCGCGGCATCGCCGCGTCGATCGCCCTCGAGCGAAGGCTCCTGGAACCCGTACGCGCCGAGGCGGACGTGGTCCTGGACACGAGCGACCTCTCACTGCGCGAGCTGCGGGAGCGGATCTTCACCCGCCTGGGCGACGTCCAGCGCTCCGACCGGCTGTCGATCCAGCTCATCAGCTTCGGCTTCAAGTACGGCGTCCCCCTCGAGGCCGACCTCGTCCTGGACGTGCGGTTCATGCGCAACCCGTACTACATCGAGGCGCTCCGCTCCCAGTCCGGGCTGACCGATCCCGTGCGTGAGTACGTCCTCGGCCAGCCCATCGCCGTCGCCTTCCTCGAGGGTCTCGAGAACATGCTCGACCTCCTCGTGCCCGCCTATGTCGAGGAGGGCAAGAACCGGCTCACGATCGCCATCGGCTGCACGGGCGGCTACCACCGCTCGATCGTGATCGCCGAGGAGCTGGCCGACTGGTTCCGGACGCGCGACTTCGGGCCGCTCGCGGTCTTCCACCGGGAGCTGGAGCGGTGAACCTGCGCCGCTGGCTGACCGTCGGGATCGGGGTCAAGCGGTGGCTGCTCCTCTCCTTCGCGGGCCTGCTGCTGCTCGCCCTCGGCGTCGCGCACGCCCTCCGCCAGGCCACCGCCGGCCTCCAGCCGGGCGGGATCAGCGGGGTCGTGCTCGATGCGCTCACCCTCCAGTTCCTGCCCTACCAGGCGCGCGGCCTGATCGCGGGCGCGCTGGGAGCGACGCTGTTCCTGGTCGGCGCCTACCGCCTGGTGCGGGCGCTGGTGGACCCGTTCGCGCTGTGGGACCGTGACCAGCCGATGGTCGAGGTGATCTACCAGAAGCGGTTCCTGGCGCGCGGCCCGAGGATCGTCGCGATCGGCGGCGGGACGGGGCTGTCGACGCTCCTGCGCGGGTTGAAGGAGCACACCTCGAACCTCACCGCGGTGGTCACGGTCGCCGACGACGGCGGCTCGTCCGGCGTCCTGCGCACGGAGCTCGGGATCCCCGCCGTGGGCGACATCCGGAACTGCATCGTCGCCCTGGCCGACGCGGAGCCCCTGATGGGCCGCCTCCTCCAGTACCGGTTCCCGGGCGCCGGCCATGCGGCTCGCCCGGAGGCCGCGCTGCCTCCCTCGCGTGACGCGGAGACGAGTCCCGCCGGCCTGGGCGGTCATGCCGTCGGCAACCTGCTGCTCGCCGCGCTCGTCGCCCTCGAGGAGGGCGACTTCGAGGAGGGGGTCCGCGAGATGAACCGGGTGCTGGCCGTCCGGGGCCGGGTCGTGCCGGCGACCGGCACGGCGCTGACGCTCCACGCCCGGCTCGACGACGGCTCCGAGATCGAGGGCCAGAGCCGCGTCTCGCGCGCCGGTCCGCTGGAGCGGGTGTGGGTCTCGCCGGACGGCGTCGCCCCGTGCGAGGACGCCCTGCGAGCCATCGACGACGCGGAGCTGATCGTGCTCGGCCCGGGCAGCCTGTTCACGAGCCTGCTGCCGGCGCTGCTCGTGCCCGGCATCCGGGAGGCGGTGGCGGCGTCCGGGGCGCTCGTCGTGTTCGCGTGCAACGTCGCGACGCAGCCCGGCGAGACCGGCGGTTTCGACCTCGCCGACCACCTCGAGGCGCTGGCTCGCCACGGTGCCGCGCACCTGCCGGACGTGGTGCTCGCCAACAACCGGTTCGACGCCGTGGCCCCGGCGGGATGGGCGGGCGAACCCGTCCGCCTGCGCTGGCCACCGGCCGGCCAGGACCCGCCGCGCCTGGTGCTCGATGATCTCGTGGACCCGGGCAACGCGCATCACCACGATCCGGCCCGCCTGGCGGCCGCGATCATCGCGATCTGGGAGCGCCAGGGCGGGCGGCGCCGGCGGCCGAGCGACGCACGCATCGAGCGCACGGCCTGACCGGGCCCGATGTCGGACAGCGAGCGCGACCTGGTCGCGGCCCTTCGCGCGGAGCTGGCGGCCGTCGACCCGTCGCGGCCGTGCGACCGCCGGGCGGAGATCGTGGGTCTCGGGCCGCTGCTCACGGCGCGTGAGCCCGCGGTGGCGCGGCTGGCGGTGCGCCTGGGGAGCCATGCGATCGAGGGGCGGCCGGCCCGCGCCCACCGGGTCTTCCTGCTTCCCGACGAGGAGCTGGCCTGGGACCAGGCGCCGGAGCACTGCCGCCTGGCGTGGTTGCGCGGCCGGTTCCTCGCCCGCGGCTCGCTGAGCCTCGCCGGAGGCCGTGCCCACCTCGAGTTCGTCGTGCCGGTGGCGGAGGCCCCGGTCCTTGCCGCGCGCCTGGCGGACCTGGGGCTGCCGGCCTCGTGGCGGATCCGGCGCGGCCTGGGGGTCGTGACCTGGAAGAGCGGGGAGTCGATCGCCGGCTTCCTCGGACGGATCGGCGCCAGCGCGTCGCTCCTGGAGCTCGAGGCGAGGAGCGTCGCCCGCACCCTGCGGGGAGAGCTCAACCGGGTCCTGAACGCGGAGTCGGCGAACCTCCAGCGCTCGGTGGCGGCCGCCGGGCGCCAGCTGGCGGCGATCGACGCGCTGGAGACCGACGGCCGGCTGGCCGAGCAGCCGCGCACGGTGCGTGCCGTCGCGGAGGCCAGGCGGGAGACCCCGGAGGCGTCCCTGTCCGAGATCGCCGTGCGGCTCGACCTCCACCGCTCGGCCGTGCAGCGGGCCCTGGACCGGCTGGAGCGCCTCGTCCTGCACGACGACGAGGGGATCGGGCGCCGGTACGGTCGGCGGCCGTTCCGGATGCCCGCCGACGGCCGGGGCGACACCGCCGGGTAGCCATCGGCCGGATGATCCGCACGGCCGTCGCGGGCAGGGCCGCCCGGCGACCTTCGAGGGGCCGACCGGCCGGGGAGCGCGACACGGCCCTCTGGCATCATGCGGTCATGCGCCAGATCGTGATCGCCGCCAACTGGAAGATGAACACCACCCCCGCCGACGCCGGTGAGCTTGCGCGGACCATCGCGTCACGCACCCGGGAGCCGGGCGTCACCCGGGTGATCTGTCCCCCGTACGTGAGCCTCGCGGCGGTCCGCGACGCGCTGGCGGGCGAGGACGTGGGCGTGGGAGCCCAGAACGTCCACCACGAGCTCGCCGGTGCCTACACGGGCGAGGTCTCGGCGCCGATGCTGGTCGGGCTCGCGACCTGGGTGATCCTCGGCCACTCGGAGCGGCGCGCGTCCTTCGGCGAGACCGACGAGCTGATCGGCAGGAAGCTGGACCGTGCGGTCGCGGCGGGCCTGCGGCCCATCCTGTGCGTCGGCGAGGTCCTGGCGGACCGCGAGGCCGGTCGCGAGACGGCGGTCGTGGACGGGCAGCTGCGCGGGGCGCTCCTGGGGCGCGACCCGGTGGCGCTGGGCGCGGCCGGGCTCGTCATCGCCTACGAGCCGGTGTGGGCCATCGGGACGGGGCGCAACGCGCGCGGCGTGGACGCGGCCGCCATGGCCGACGCGATCCGGGCCGGCCTGCGGTCGCTGGGCTGGGGCGGCTCCGCGGAGACGGTGCCGGTCCTCTACGGCGGCAGCGTGACCTCGGCCAACGTGGACGAGTTCCTGGCCGAGCCCGCCGTGGACGGCGCCCTCGTCGGGGGCGCCTCGCTCAAGCCGGACGAGATGGCGGGGATCGTGGCCCGGGCCGGCCTCACCGCGCGCGCCCGGGGCCTCGCGTGACGGCCGGGGAGGGGAGCGCGCCTGACCCCGGCCCCGGTGATCGGCCGCGCCCGATCGTGCTCGTCGTGCTGGACGGCTTCGGCATCGGCCGAGACCCGTTCGCCGACGCGATCGCGGCGGCGCCCATGCCGCACTGGCGCGACCTGCTTGCCCGCTGGCCCCACGCCGTCCTGCGGGCATCCGAGGACGCGGTCGGGCTGCCGACCGGCCAGATGGGCAACTCGGAGGTCGGCCATCTCAACCTCGGCGCCGGGCGCCCGGTGCTCCAGGACCTGCCGCGGATCGACGCGGCGATCGCGGACGGAAGCTTCTTCACCCGGCCCGCGCTGGTCGCCGCCTGCGAGCGTGCGCGGGAGACCGGCCGGTTGCACACCGTGGGGCTGATCGGGCCGGGCGGGGTCCACGCCCACGATCGCCACCTGGTGGCGCTGGTCGAGCTGGCCGCGCGCCTGGGCGTGCCCTCCGTGCGGGTCCACGCGCTGCTGGACGGTCGCGACACGCCGCCCTCGTCCGCGCTCGGCTTCATGCGCGACCTGGAAGCCCTCCTGGCGGCCGCGCACCCCGATGCGCGCGTGGCATCCGTCGGCGGCCGGTACTGGGCCATGGACCGCGACAAGCGCTGGGAGCGGACGGAGCGTGGCTACGACGCCATCGTCCACGGGGTCGGGGAGCACGCGCCCTCGGCCACGGCCGCCATCGAGGCCGCGTACGCCCGCGGCGAGACGGACGAGTTCGTCGCGCCCACCGTCATCGACGGCGTCGACGGCCGCCTGCGGGACGGTGACCCGATCGTCCACGTCAACTTCCGCGCCGACCGGGCGCGCCAGCTCGTCCACGCCCTCGCCGACCCCGGCTTCGACGCCTTCGACCGGACCGGGCCCGGCGGCCAGGCCGCGCCCCGGGAGCTGGTGGTCGTCACGATGACCGAGTACGAGGCCGGCCTGCCGGTCCAGGTCGCGTTCGGCCCGGAGGTGGTGCGCTCCCTGGCCCAGGCGTTCTCGGAGGCCGGCCGGCGCCAGTTCCACGTCGCGGAGACCGAGAAGTACGCCCACGTCACCTACTTCTTCAACGGCGGCCGCGAGGCGCCGTGGCCCGGCGAGGAGCGGCGGCTCGTGCCATCGCCCAAGGTCGCGACGTACGACCTCCAGCCGGAGATGAGCGCGGACGGCGTCACGGAGGCGCTGGTCGGCGCCATCGAGTCGGGACGCTACGAGTTCATCGTCGCGAACTACGCGAACCCGGACATGGTCGGCCACACCGGCGTCTGGGATGCCACGATCCGGGCCCTCGCCACGATCGACGGCTGCCTCGAGAGGGTCACCGCGGCCGTGGAGCGCGTCGAGGCGGCCGACCCCGGCGGACCGGGTGTCGTCCTGTTCCTGACCGCGGACCACGGCAACGCGGACGCGCTGCGGGACCGGGACGGGAATCCGGTCACGGCCCACTCGCTCAACCCGGTGCCGCTGCTGGCGTTCGGGCGGACGATGGCCGGCCGGTCGCTCCGTGACGGCGTCCTGGCGGACGTCGCGCCCACCATCCTCGAGGTCGCCGGCCTGGCGCGCTGGGACGGCATGACGGGGACCTCGCTCCTCGAGGCATGAGCGCGCCGGACGCCCGCCGGCCGCCGATTCGCGAGCCGAAGCGGCCCCGTCTGCTACCATCCGCAGCCGTCACGCATCGGAGGTCAGCCAACCCGTGAACCCGATCCTGGCCATCGGCCAGATCCTGCTCAGCATCGCCCTCATGGTCGCCATCCTCATGCAGGCGCGCGGCACCGGGCTGTCAGGCACGTTCGGCGGCGATTCGGCCGTCTACCGCAGCCGCCGGGGGATCGAGCGTCGCCTGTGGCAGTTCACGATCCTCCTGCTCGTGCTGTTCGTCCTGTTCGCGCTGGTCTCGTTCACATTCGGCGGCTAGGCCCGGTCGCGCGCCGGCCGGTCGCCAGCCGGGTGCAGCACCGATGAACCGCCGCGACGGCGCGCTCGTCGCCGCCCTCCTCCTCCTGCTCACCGGGCTCGGTGGCTTCCTCGCGCTGCCGCCTGCGCAGGCCCCCGCCGCCAGCGCCGAGCCCACCCCCGGCGTCTCGCTGTCACCGCCCGCCACCTACCGCGAGGGCGTCGTGGGCACGCCGGTCTCGATCACCCCCGTGACCGCGCGCACCCGCGCCGACCGGACGCTCGTCGGGCTCGTGTTCAGCGGGCTGGTCCGGCTCGGGCCGGGCAACACCTTCGAACCCGACCTGGCCGCGTCCTGGTCCGTGGACGAGGCCGGCACGACCTGGGTGTTCCGCATCCGCGATGACGCGACCTGGCAGGACGGGGAGCCGGTGACGGCGGCCGACGTCGTCTACACCGTCCAGGCCCTCAAGAGCCCGGATGCGTCGGGCGCCCTGGCCTCGTCGTGGGCCGAGGTGGACGCCGTCCCCGTGGACGCGAAGACGGTCCGGTTCACCCTCCGGACCCCGATCGCGGGCTTCCTCGACGTGGCCACGCAGCCGCTCCTGCCCGCGCACATCCTCGCCGACGTCCCGTTCGCCGACCTCGCGACGGGCCCCTTCGCCCGGCAGCCCGTCGGAACCGGGCCCTACGCGCTCACGGAGATCGACGCCACCCGGGCGGTGCTGACGCCCACGGCGGTGCTGACGCCAACGGCGCTGCTGACGCCAACGGCGTTGCTCGCCCCGCAGGCGCCCGGCCCGACGGCGTCAGCGGACTCCCTCGCGACGGCCGCACCGGCGGCCACGCCGACGCGGCCCATGCCGTACCTTGAGCGCATCGAGATCCACTTCTACGGCGACGCGGCGGCGCTGGCGGCGGCTCTCCGGGCGGGGGAGATCGACGCCGCCGCGGGGCTGCCGCCCGGCGAGGTGTCCGGGCTGGCGGACGCGCCGGGCGTCCGGCGGATCCGCTACCCGACGACGACCCTGTCCGCGGTGCTCCTCGACCTGCGCCCCTCGCACCCGGAGCTCCGCGACGCGCAGGTGCGCCGCGCGCTGCTCGCGGCCATCGACCGGAACGCGCTCGTGAGCGGGACGCTGGCCGGTGACGCCGTTCGTGCCGACGCGCTCGTGCCGCCGTCCTCGGGGGCCTACGACGCGGCCGTCCCGCCGGTGGCTTACGACGTCAAGGCGGCGACGGCGCTGCTCAAAGGCGCCGGCTGGAAGGAGACCGGCGGTGCGTGGGCGGCGCCCGGCACCAAGGCCCCGTACCGGCTGGAGGTCCTGAGCGTGCCGGCGGACGCGAACCCCCGCCTGGCCGCAGTGGCGGGTGCCGTCCGGGACGCTTGGACGGCGCTCGGGATCCGCGTGACCCTGGTCCAGCTCCCGGCGGCCGAGCTCGCGGACCGGCTGCGCGCCGGGACGTTCGGCGCGGCCGTGGTGGACATCGCGATGGGCCTCGATCCGGACCTGTTCCCGCTGCTCGGCTCGTCCCAGGTGCGAGCGTCGGGCTCGAACCTCTCGGGCTACCAGGACCCGGCCCTCGACGGGTTGCTGGAGGCCGCCCGGGCCTTCGGGACGTCCGATGCGCGGGCCGCGGCGTGGAAGGCGCTCCTGGCCGCGCTGGCGGAGCGCCAGCCCATCCTGCCACTCGCCTGGAGCGACGAGGTCGTGATGGTGCGCGGGGTCGACGGGATGACCCCGAGGCTGATCGCGACCCCGGGCGACCGATTCTGGGATGTGCTAGCATGGCGCCTCGCCGCGGACCAGTAAGCCTTTGGGCGCGCCGGTCGGCGGTCGAGTCGGGCCGAGGTGGCGGAATGGTAGACGCGCTAGGTTCAGGACCTAGTGGCCGCAAGGTCGTGTGGGTTCGAGTCCCTCCCTCGGTACCATGGTGCGTCCTCCGGGTCACCGGCTCGAACGGCGGCACACGGGCCCAGGTGGCGGAATTGGTATACGCGTACGTTTGAGGGGCGTATGAGGCAACTCATCCGGGTTCAAGTCCCGGCCTGGGCACCACTCTCCTGACCCTCAAGCGGGCGGCCGAACGGCCGCCCGCTCGTGTTTCCGGCCCCGTCTCGCGTGTCCGCTGCGCGAACGTCTCCCGGGCGGTTAGCTCAGTTGGTCAGAGCGCCTCGCTTACACCGAGGATGTCGAGGGTTCGAGTCCCCCACCGCCCACCATCTCCGCCGCGCTATGCTGGGACGACGGCGCGTGCCCCGCGCCCGACTCGAGGAGACCGAATGGATCTCACCCTGATCATCGTCATCGCGATCATCGTCGTGATCGTCCTGTTCGCCGTCGGGATGTACAACGGCCTGGTCACGCGGCGGAACCGGATCGACGAGGCGTTCGCCCAGATCGATGTCCAGCTCAAGCGCCGGCACGACCTGATCCCGAACCTCGTCAACGCCGTGAAGGGCTACATGGGGTTCGAGCAGAGCGTCCTGACCAGGGTCACCGAGGCGCGGACCAACGCCGTCGCAGCCGGTGCCCAGGGGCCGCACGAGCAGGCACAGGCGGAGAACGCGCTGAGCGGTGCCCTGCGCTCGCTGTTCGCGGTCGTCGAGAACTACCCGGACCTCAAGGCCAACCAGAACGTGATGCAGCTCCAGGAGGAGCTGACCACGACCGAGAACCAGATCAGCTTCGCGCGCCAGCACTACAACGCGACGGTCCTGGACTACAACAACTCGCTCCAGACGATCCCGGCCGTGTTCGTCGCAGGGCCGATGGGCTTCACCAGGCGCGAGTTCTTCGACGCCGAGCCGGAAGCGCAGCAGGTCCCGACCGTCGACCTGAACCTGGGCTGACCGCGGGCTCGCCCGCCGCCTGACCGACCTCCACGCGCGCAGACCTCTCCATGGCCACGTTCTACGACCAGATCGGGCAGAACCGCCGCAACTCGCTGCTCCTGGCGCTGGCGGTCATCGTGCTGCTCGGCGTCCTGGGGCTGTTCATCGGGTGGGCGGTCACGGGCGATCCCCAGGCGGCCCTGCCGTCGACCGCGATCGCGATCGTGGTCGGCCTGGGGGCCTCGCTGTTCTCGTACTACCTGGGCGACTCGCTGGTCCTGTCCATCTCCGGCGCCAAGGAAGTGGACGAGCGGACGCAGCCCCAGCTGGTCAATGTCGTGCGCGAGCTGGCGATCGCCGCGAACGTACCGATGCCCAGGGTCTACCTGATCGATGACACGGCCCCCAACGCGTTCGCGACGGGCCGGGATCCCCAGCACGCCTCGGTGGCGATCACGATCGGCCTGTTGCAGAAGCTGGACCGGGAGGAGCTGCAGGGCGTCATCGCGCACGAGATGTCCCACGTCCGGAACTACGACATCCGCTTCTCGCTCATGGTCGGCGTCCTCGTCGGCTCCATCGCCCTGCTGGCGGACTTCTTCCTGCGGTTCTCGTTCTGGGGCGGGGGCCGGCGCGGATCCGGGGACCGGGACTCGGGTGGCGGTGCGCTCCAGGTGGTCGTCTTCCTGGTCGCGATCGTGCTGGCGATCCTCGCCCCGATCGTCGCCCGCCTGGTGCAGATGGCCGTCAGCCGCCAGCGCGAGTACCTGGCCGACGCGTCCGGCGTGGAGCTCACCCGGAACCCGTACGGGCTGGAACGGGCGCTGGCCAGGATCTCGCTGGACACGGAGCCCCTGGAGGTTGCCAACCGGGCGACCCAGCACCTCTATTTCGAGAACCCGATCAAGGCGGCGGACAGCCGCTCGTCGAACCTGTTCTCGACCCACCCGCCGGTCATCGACCGGATCAACCGGCTGCGGCAGCTCGGCGGCGAGCCGCCGGTCGGCAGCCCGGCGATGATCCTCGGCCTGCAGCCGGCGCCGGGCCTGCAGCCGGCGCCGGGTCCGCGCCCGCAGTAGCGGGGTCCGCAAACGGGGTGGGGGGGTCAGCGCGCGGGCTCGGGGACCGGCCCGCTCCTTGCCGCTCGATCGGGGCCCGTGGTATCCTCCGCCCCGCCGACGGGCCCTCTCGGGGGTTCGGGACCGGGCCGAGATAGCTCAGTTGGTAGAGCACGCGACTGAAAATCGCGGTGTCGCCAGTTCGATTCTGGCTCTCGGCACCAGACCTCGATCGGTGTATTCGAGCGGAAGTGGCTCAGTTGGTAGAGCATCACCTTGCCAAGGTGAGGGTCGCGGGTTCGAGTCCCGTCTTCCGCTCCAATCCCTCCCCAGGACGAGATCGACGCCCGGCACCGCTGCCCCTTCGTCTAGTGGTAGGACAGCGGACTTTGGATCCGTTAGCCGAGGTTCGAATCCTCGAGGGGCAGCCAACCTGACGACATACCCGGCGGATCGCCGCCGGAACCCGGCGACGTGGCGAAGTGGCCTAACGCGGGGGTCTGCAAAACCCTTATTCATCGGTTCGAATCCGATCGTCGCCTCCAATCCGCCGCCCCCCGAACCCCGGGCCCGCCGCCCGGGGTCACGACGCGCCGAACCCCGGCAGAACCCCGACGGGCTCCCGTCTGAGTGGTCCCCGGCGGGCGTGGCGTCCTGGCTCCCGTGTACGACGGCCCCAAAGGGTGGGGACCGCATGCCGGTGCGACCTGACGGCGTACGATGCGCCGGGTCCGGCAACCTGCGCCGAGGTGGCGGAACCGGCAGACGCGGCGGTCTTAAACACCGCTGGGGGCAACCCCGTGCGAGTTCGAACCTCGCCCTCGGCACCACGATCGGCAGCGTTGGCGGCACGAACGTGCGACCCGCGCCGTCGTCCGTTGCCGCCCTGCCGTTGCCGCCGTGCCCGGCCGCCGTGCCTGACCGCGGTGGCCGAAACCCCAGGCGACACGCCCCCCGGGGAAACCGTCCGCGACAGGTCCCCGGACGTCAACGCCGGCGGCCGAACAGCCCCCGGCGCTCTCCGACGACGGGTACCGCCGGCCGCTCCGCGGTGCCGAACACGATGCCGGCAAGGTGGCGAAGCTGCTCGGCCGGCGCGGACTTCGGGGCGCTGCGCACGACCGGCACGCCCTCGTTGACCGCCTTGAGGTAGACGAACGGGTCGTATGGGAGCTCCGCGCTCACGTGGGCGCCGAGCGCCTTCTCGATGTCGGCCCGCTTGAGCAGGTCGCGCGCGAACACGTTGTTGAGGACGAACATGCTTGTCGCGCCCAGCGAGCCGGTCTCGCCCAGCTGGTCCAGCAGCAGGTGGACGGAGTTGAGGGCCGGGATCTCCGGCAGGACGGGGACGATCACCACGTCGGAGCGGCTGAACAGCGCGAGCATCCGCTCGTCCAGGGCCGTGCCGGCGTCCACGACGACGATCTCGTACGACTCGAGCGCCCGGGCGAGGACCAGCTCCAGGTCCTCGGCGCTGACCAGCGAGGCGAAGCCGGGCGCCGGTGGCGCGGCCAGGAGCTGCAGGCCGCCGGCGTGGTGCACGGCGTACGTGCGGAACAGCTCCGCTTCCCGCAGGGCGGCGTCGTCGCGCACGAGCTCCAGCAGCGTCTGCCTGGGCTGCAGGTTGAGGTGCGACGCCGCCTGCCCGAACGAGAGGTCCAGGTCGATCAGGAGAACGTTGTTCGGATGGCGCTCGGCCGCGATCAGGGCGAGGTTCGTGGCGACCGTGGTCGTGCCGACGCCGCCCTTGGGGCTGAACACCGTCACCACGCGCCGGGACTTGGGATCGCTCGTCTGCGTGGACATGGCCGAGGGGCCCTGGGAACGCTGGAAGCGGAGCGAGACCGCCTCGACCCGCGCCTCGAGCTCCACCTGGTCGAACGGCTTGGTGATGATGTCGTCCGCGCCGGCCTCGAGCAGGGCGATCCGCTGTTCGAGATCATCGGACTGGGCGACCGCAAGGACCGGCACGGACGCCGTCGCGGGGCTGGCCCGCAGTTCGGCGATGACCGTCCCGACGGTGGCCGGCGGAGGGACCTGGTCGATGACGACCAGGCTGTAGCCGGGGGCCTGCCGCACCAGCTCCTCCGGGGTCGTCACCGCGGTGACCCCGTGGCCCGGTAGCGACAGCGCACCGGACAGCACGTCCGCGGCGACGCGATCGGTCGCGAGGAGCAGGATCGAGAGCTGCACGGATCCCCCTGGGCGTTGTGGCGGTTCGACGGCGGAGAGCATACACAAGGTCGCCCCGAGGTCCCCGGGGCGATGCCGGGCGCGGACGCCGTGCTATCCTTCGGCGGTCCTTTCGGCTCCGCCTCGGTCTATCCGTGAGCGGGGCAGATCCCACAGGAAGGAGTCGAGCAGGCCGTGCGCCGCTATGAACTCATGCTCGTCATCCGGCCGGATGCGCCGGATGACAAGGTCGCCGCGGTCATCGACCGCACCACCCGCTACGTGGTCGCCTCGGGCGGGCAGATCATCAAGGTCGCGCCCTGGGGCCGCCGACGGCTCGCGTACCCCATCGACCGCCACCGTGAGGGCTCGTACCACATCATCGTGTTCGAGTCCCCGGCCGAGGCGATCGCGGAGCTGGAGCGGAGCCTCCTGATCACGGAGGAGGTCCTGCGCCATCTGGTGACCCGCACGATCAAGCCGATCAGGGCGCGCCGAGACGCGCCCGCCGCCGGCGAGGTCGAGGACGTCGACGCCGCTCTCCCGTCCGTGGAGGACGAGGAGGAGGACGACGCCGAGCGGATCGACGAGTCCGAGAGCGAGGCCGCACCCGCGGCCATCGACTGACGAGGGGAGCCGCTCGATGGCGTCGTTGTCCAAGGTCTCGATCATCGGCAATCTCGGGCGCGACCCCGAGATGCGCTACACGCCGAACGGCCGTCCGGTGACGGAGTTCAGCGTGGCCGTCAACCAGAGCACGAAGAACCAGCAGACCGGCGAGTGGGTCGAGGCGACCGACTGGTTCCGGGTCACCGTCTGGGGCGACCGGGCGGAGCGGACCGCCGAGCAGCTTCGCAAGGGCACGCGCGTGTTCGTCGAGGGACGCTTCCGCACCCGGGAGTACGAGGCCCGCGACGGGCAGAAGCGCGTGTCGCTGGAGATCACCGCGGACAGCGTGATCAACCTCGATCCCCGCGCCCCCCGTGAGGGCGAGGGCGAGGGCGAGGGCGGCTTCAGCGGCCCGTCCGGGGGATTCGGCGCGGGCGGGGGCGGGGGCAGTGGCGGGGGCGGGGGCAGTGGCGGGGGCGACGTGCCCGTGCGCCCCACGCGCGCCCCGAGCGACGCCGACGACCTCGACGACCTTCCCTTCTGACACCTTCCAGCGGCCATGCGCCGCTCCGGCGGGCCCGTCCCGCCACCAGCACCCAGGAGACCTGAGCCATGCCCCCCCGGACGAAGAAGCGCGACGACTACTACCGCGACCGGCGCCGACGGAAGGTCTGCTCCTTCTGCGCGGACAAGACGGTCGTCATCGACTACAAGGAGGTCAACCGCCTCCGCCGGTACCTGTCGGAGCGCGCCAAGATCGAGCCGCGTCGCAAGACCGGGACGTGCGCCGCGCACCAGCGCGAGCTGGCGGTGGCGCTCAAGCGTGCCCGCCACGTGGCGCTCCTGCCGTACGCCCCGCAGCACCTCCGCCCCTGACCCGGTGACGGGTCCCGGCGCGCACTCACGGGGTCTCCGGCCGGCGACAGCGCAGCCGCGATGATCGCCGGCCTGTTCCTGCTCGCCGGCGGCGCGGCCGCGGGCGTCTTCGGCTCGCTCCTCGGCCTGGGTGGCGGCATCCTGATCGTGCCCCTGCTCACGCTCGGCTTCGGGCTGCCGCTCCGCCAGGCGGTGGCGGTGTCGCTGGTGTCGGTGATCGTCACCTCCAGCGCGTCCGCGGGCGTCTACCTCCAGCGCCACGTCGCGAACCTGCGGCTGGGCATGGTCCTGGAGCTGTTCACGGCGTCCGGCGCACTCGCCGGGGGGCTCATCGCGTTCCTCCTCGACGAGCGGACGCTGGCCGGCCTGTTCGCCCTGCTGCTGGCCTGGGTCGCCGTCTCGATGGTCCGCCGCCGCGAACCGCCGCCGCGAACCGCCGTCCCATCGGTGGCCGCCGCCGGGACCGGGGATCCCGCCCCGGGGGACCGCGCGCCCGCGCCCCTCGCGGATCCCGTCGTGCGTGACGGTGGCCTCGCCGCGCGGCTGTCGGGACCCGGCTATCACGTGGCCCGGTTGCGGGCCGGCATGGCCGGGTCCGTGGGGGCGGGCCTGGTGTCGGCGCTCCTGGGCGTGGGCGGCGGAATCGTCAAGGTGCCGGTCATGAACCTCGTGATGGGCGTACCGCTCAGGGTGGCCACCGCGACCAGCAACATGATGATCGGCATCACGGCGACCTCATCCGCCGTGATCTACCTGCTGCGCGGGGAGATCGACCCGTACGTCGCCGGTCCGACGGCCCTGGGCGTGTTCATCGGCGCAACGGCCGGCTCGCGTCTCGCCCACCGGATCGACGCGGGCGTGCTCCGCTGGCTGTTCGTCATCGTCCTTGCGTACACGGCCATCGAGATGGGCCGCAAGGCCCTGGCCATATGAACGCCGCGCCCGGGCCCGCCACGACGCCGGCCTCCGCACGGCCCGACGCGGCCTCCGGGATCGAATCGGTCATCGCCCGGCTGCTTGTCGCCGGCACGTACATCGCGGTCGCCCTGGTGCTGGTCGGGGTCGCCGGGATGCTGCTGACCGGTGTGGACCCGTTGACGCACGCGACGCCGCCCGGGTTCGATCTCGCCCGGCTGCCCGGCGACATCGTCGCCCTCCGGCCGGAGGGGTTCCTGTGGGCCGGGCTGGTGATCGTGATGGCGCTTCCACTCGGCCGGGTGACGGTGTCGGGCCTCGGCTTCCTCCGGGCCGGGGACCGCCAGCTGGCGCTGGTGTCCGTGGCGGTGCTGCTCGTCGTGCTCGTGTCCATCGTCGCGGCGCTGGGGCTGGGGGGCTGACGGTGGACGTGCTCCTGCTGGCGATCGCGTTCCTCGTGATCCTCGCCGGCGCCGAGCTGTTCACCAACGGCATCGAATGGTTCGGGCGCAAGCTGGAGCTCGCGGAGGGCGCGGTGGGCTCGGTGGCTGGCGGCCGTCGGTACCGCGCTGCCGGAGACGATGATCCCGATCATCGCGATCGCGTTCTCGAACGGTGCCGGCAGCACCGACGAGGTCGGGATCGGGGCGATCCTCGGCGCCCCGTTCATGCTCTCGACGCTGGCCATGTTCGTCACCGGCGTCGGCGTCCTGGCGTTTCGCCACCGGCGCCCGACCGGCACCCGGATGGCGGTGGACACGGTCGTCCTGGTCCACGACATCCGCTACTTCGTCATCGCCTACGCGCTGGCCATCGCCGCCGCCTTCCTGCCCATGGACCTGGGGTGGGCGAAGGTGGGGGTTGCGGTCCTGCTGCTGGGCATCTACGCGTGGTACGTGAAGGGCCACTTCGAGGCAGAAGCGGAGGTGGGCGGAGAGGACCTGGCACCGCTGCGCTTCCACCGCTTCGACCGCCGGGGCCGGCGTCACGATCCCGCCGTGCCGCGGCTCCGGATCGTCGGCGTCCAGGTGCTGGCGGCGCTGGCGGCCATCGTCGGGGGAGCGTACCTGTTCGTGGGGGCGGTGGATCGCGTCGCGGCGGCCGTCGGCGTCAACGAGATCCTGCTCGCCCTCGTGATCGCCCCGATCGCGACCGAGCTGCCGGAGAAGTTCAACTCGCTGATCTGGGTCCGCCAGGGCAAGGACACGCTCGCGATGGGCAACATCACGGGTGCCATGGTCTTCCAGTCGGCGATCCCGACCGTGGTGGGGCTCGTCCTCGCCGGTGACTCGTGGCACGTCACGGGCGACTCGTGGCCGGCGTTCGCGAGCGCCGCGATCGCGTTCCTGGCGGTGGGCGCGGTGTTCCTGCCGATGTGGCGCCGCGCACGCGCGGACGGCCGCGCGCTGCTCGTCGGCGGGGGGTTCTACGTCGCGTACCTCGGGCTGGTGGGGCTGGCGGTCGCCGGCGTCGTGTAGCGCGCCCCGGGAGACCGAGGGTCGCGCGGCCGCGACCCGGCCCCGTCGATCGGCCCGCCGACCGCGGAGGCCACCGGGTGCCGTCGATCGGCCCGCCGACCGCGGAGGCCACCGGGTCCCGTGCTAGACTCGGGCCACCCAAGAGCCATTCCGGATGGCCTTCGGCCGTCCGCGCGACTGGAGCCGACCATGCTCACCCAACAGCCGTCCGCCGCCGCGCCCGCCCCGGCCCGCTCCCTCGACGACCTGGTCGCCTACTTCGAGGGCGAGTTCGTCCCGCTCGGGGACGCGAAGGTCAGCGTCATGACCCACGCGTTCATGTACGGGACTGCCACGTTCGAGGGCATCCGGGCGTACTGGAACGAGGACCAGGGCCGGCTGTACGCGCTGTTCGTGCGGGAGCACGTGGAGCGCATCCGCAAGTCGGCGCGGATCCTGCTGATGGACCCGATCCCGACCGTGGACGAGCTGGTCTCGATCGTGACCGAGACCGTCCGCCGCAACGACTTCCACGAGGACGTCTACATCCGCCCCTCGTTCTACAAGAGCACCCGGGCGATCGGCGTCAAGCTCCATGACCTCGAGCACCGGCTGTACGTGCTGGCCGTGCCCTTCGGGAACTACATCGACACCGAGAAGGGCGTCCGCATCCAGACGTCGAGCTGGCGAAGGAACGCGGACGAGGCGCTGCCGGCGCGCGCCAAGATCGTGGGCGGCTACGTGAACATGGCGTTCCAGAAGTCCGAGGCGGAGCTCAACGGCTACGACGAGGCCCTGGTCCTGACCGCCAGCGGCCACGCCTCCGAGGCATCGGCGGCGAACCTGTTCGTCGTCCGCGGCGGGACACTGCTCACGCCGCCGGTGTCGGACGACATCCTCGAGGGCGTGACTCGCAGCGCGATGATCGAGCTGGCGCGGGACGCGGGGATCCCGGTCGAGATCCGCTCGATCGACCGGTCCGAGCTCTACATCTGCGACGAGGTGTTCCTGTGCGGGACGGGCGTCCAGGTGAGCCCGGTGACCGAGGTGGATCACCGCCCCGTCGGCGACGGGCAGATCGGTCCGATCGGGCGCCTGGTCCGCGAGCGCTACTTCGCGGCCGTGCGCGGGAACCTGCCCGAGTACCGGCACTGGCTGACGCCGATCGAACAGGGTTGACGCCGATCGAACAGGGTTGACGCCGATCGAACAGGGTTGACGCCGATCGGCGGGCGGGCCTGCGCGCCCCGGTCACCCGGCTGGCCGGGCCGGTCAGCCGGGGGCGTCGACCGAAAGGCTCGGCGCGTCCCGGCCCAGCGTCACCACGAGGTCGACCGTGACAGCGGGGTCGGCCGCGGCGGTGGCCTTGACCTTGAACAGGTCCTCGAGGTACGTGATCGTCGCCGGGATGTCGGCTTCGGCACCGTTGTAGACGACGATCTTCGTCTTTGCGGCGACCGCGGGGGTGCCCCGGTTCGGTGCGGACGCCTCCAGCCCGTCGTACCCGAGATAGTCCGCGACCTGTGCGGCGAGCCCCGTGCGGCCGGACGCGTTGAGCACCCAGGCCTGGGCCCCCTCGGCCGCCAGCCGCTCCCGCAGCGCGACGATGGACGGGTCGACGGTGAATGCCTGCTTGACCGCGGTCCGGATCCGGGCCAGGCGCGGCGTGATGATGTAGCCGCGCGGCGAGGTCAGGTACTCCGTGGCGTAGTAGGGGGGGGAGAACACGAACGAGCGGATGTCCCTGGTGTCCACGCTCTCGGCGAGCGTGAGCAGCTTGGGGATGTCCGCGGGCCTGATGTCCGTCTTCACGGACTGCTGGAGGGCGGCCACGAGGTCGGTCAGGTTGGCGAGGATCGCCTGGGCGTTCATCTGCTCCCGCAGCGAGATGAGCACGCGCTGCTGGCGCCGGCCGCGATCGAAGTCCCCGCCGGCCGCCCGGTGTCGTGACCGGGCGTAGATCAGCGCCTCGCTGCCGGTCATGTGCTGGGGCCCGGCGGCGATGTAGATGCGGCCGAGGGCGCCCGGCGCGATGGGGTAGATGCTCTCCGCCACGGGGATCTGGACGTTGATCTGCACGCCCCCGAGCGTGTCGATCGCCTTGCTGAACCCCTGGAAGTTGACCATCACGTAGTACTGGATGTCGAGCCCGTAGAGCTCGCCCAGGATGGCCTTGAGCGCGTTGAACCCGCGGGTCGTGCTGGTGGCACCGGGCCACAGGTCCGAGCGGTTCCGGTTCTGCGTCCACCAGCTGTTGATCTTGCCGCTGTAGACGCTGCCCCAGACCGACTGCGCGCTGGCCGGGACCGGGACGTCCACCATGTCCCGCGGGACCTGGAGCATCGCGACCTGCCTGGTGACCGGGTCCACCGAGACCACGATCAGGGTGTCGGTGTTGAAGCTGCTGTCCCCGGGGCGCTGGTCGCTGCCGATGAGCAGGATGTTGAGCCGTCCCTTGCCGTCCCACGGCGGAAGGGTCGCGGTGGGGGTGCCCACGGCGCCACTCGCGATCGGGCTCGGAATATCCGCCGACGCGCCGGTCGACGGGCTGGCGCCCGTGGATGCCGAAGGCGCGGAGGTGTCCGCCGGTCCCGGGGACTCCGCCGGGAGGTCGCAGCTCGCGTCGCCGCTGTCCGAGAACACGCAGTTCACGAGGTCCAGCGCCAGCATGTTGTAGCGGGCGACCGCGACGTGTCCGCCGCCGAGCACCAGGATCACGGCGAGCAGGCCCGCCACGGACAACGGGTTGAGCGGCAGCCGCGCCCGCCCCAGGCGCCCGCCCCCGGACGCGTCCACGGCGTTGAGGAACCGGGCGACCTGCCACGCGTCCACGACGGCGATGACGCGGTAGACCAGCGCGATCAGGTTGGCCACCAGGAGCGCGATCAGGACCGGTTGCTGGACGACGAAACCCAGCAGCTCGATCCTGTCCGACCGGAGGACGACCCCGGCCAGCAGCGCCAGCGACAGGAAGGGCACCGCGGCGAACGCCAGGGCGCGCCCCCGCGCCCCCGCATAGGCGTGCCCGAGCCCCGGGAACAGGAGCGACAGGAATGCCGCAGCAAAGGCGGAGCGGGACCGCGGCGTCGGCCTCGGGGAGGGCGTCATCGCGCGGCATGATACGTCGGGACCCGCCGCCGGGCACCCGCAGCCGGGCCGCGGACCGTCCGGCGGGCGGTGCCCCGCATCGCGCTTCGCTCGCAGCCGGGGCCGGGGAGCCCGCGCCCAGGATCGGGGCCCGGCGATGCGCGACGGCACGCCGTGCCGATAGACTGATCACCCCGCCGCGGCAGGCCCAGCATCCGTGTGCGGCGATCCATCGAGGCCGAATGTTCCGACCCGTCTCCGCCCGACCCGACTTCGTCGCCCAGGAGCACGAGCTGCTCCGCGAATGGGCGGAGCGCCGCACCTTCGCGCGCCTGCGTGCCCGCAACGAGGGCGGCCCGCGCTGGAGCTTCCTGGACGGGCCGATCACGGCCAACAACCCGATGGGCGTGCACCACGCCTGGGGGCGCAGCTACAAGGATCTCTACCAGCGCTTCCACGCGATGCTGGGCGAGGACCAGCGGTTCCAGAACGGTTTCGACTGCCAGGGCCTGTGGGTCGAGGTCAACGTCGAGCGCGACCTCGGCTTCACGTCCAAGCGCGACATCGAGGCGTTCGGGATCGCGGAGTTCGTCAGCCTGTGCAAGCAGCGGGTGCTGACGTTCGCGGCCCGGCAGACCGAGCAGAGCATCCGGCTCGGCTACTGGATGGACTGGAACGACCCGCAGGAGCTGCTCCGGCTGCGTGACCTGCTGGCCGAGGATCCCACCCAGCCGGTGACCGTCGAGGGTCCCGGTGGGCCGGTCACCGACACCGTCGAGATGGTGGTCGGCCGCCTGGGGACGCCGGAGCTGGGCGGCAGCTACTTCACGTTCAGCAACGAGAACAACGACCTGATCTGGGGCTTCCTCGCCGAGTGCCACCGCCGGGGCTGGATCTACCGCGGCCACGACACCATGCCGTGGTGCCCGCGCTGCGGGACGGGCCTGTCCCAGATGGAGCTGAACGAGGGCTACCAGGATCGCGAGGATCCCGGGCTCACCGTCCGGTTCCCGCTGACGGACCGTCCGGGCGAATCGCTGCTCGTGTGGACCACGACGCCGTGGACGCTGGCCGCGAACGTGGCCGCGGCCGTGGGGGCGGACCTGCGATACGTCAGGGTCGTGCAGGGCGAGGAGTCGCTGTGGCTGGGCAAGGGGACGCTCACGCAGGCGCTCCGGGGCCCGTTCGAGGTCGTCGAGGAGCGCACCGGCTCGGAGCTCGCCGGCTGGCGCTACGAGGGCCCGTTCGACGACCTGCCGGCCGTCCGCGACGCGTTCGCGGAGGCCGGCTACGAGCACCGGATCGTCACCTGGGACCTGGTCGGCGAGGAGGAGGGGACGGGCATCGTCCACATCGCCCCCGGCTGCGGTGCCGAGGACTACCAGCTGGGCGTCGCCATCGGCCTGCCGGTGATCGGGCCGATCGACGAGGACGGTCGCTACTACCCGGGCTTCGGCTGGCTGACCGGTCGCGAGGCCCCGGCGATCACCGAGGCGATCATCGATGCCCTCGAGCAGGGCGGCTTCTTCTACCACCTGGAGCCGTACAGCCACCGCTACCCGCACTGCTGGCGCTGCGGGACGCCGCTCCTGTTCCGGCTCGTGGACGAGTGGTACATCCGCATGGGCGAGGTCTACGACCAGCCGCGCGAGACGCTGACCAGGGCACAGGTGGACGCCAGCCTCCGGTACCAGATCATGGAGGTCGTGGACGGGATCCGCTGGATCCCCGGCTTCGGCTACGAGCGGGAGCTGGACTGGCTGCTCAACATGCGCGACTGGATGATCTCCAAGAAGCGCTACTACGGCCTGGCCCTGCCGATCTACGACTGCCGGGCCTGCGGCACCTTCGACGTCATCGGCGGACGCGAGGAGCTTCGAGGGCGCGCGGTCGAGGGCTGGGACGCGTTCGAGGGCCACACCCCGCACCGGCCGTTCGTGGATGCCGTGAAGATCGCCTGCCCGAAGTGCGGGGAGCCGGTGTCCCGGATCGCCGATGTCGGCAATCCCTGGCTGGACGCCGGGATCGTGCCCTTTTCCACGATGCACTTCCGGGAGGACCCGGAGTACTGGGCGAAGTGGTTCCCGGCCGACTTCGTCACGGAGAGCTTCCCCGGCCAGTTCCGCAACTGGTTCTACGCGATGCTCGCGATGAGCACCGTCCTGCGCCGCGAGGCCCCGTTCCGCACGATCTTCGGCTACGCCACGCTGTTCGGCGAGGACGGCCGCCCGATGCACAAGAGCTGGGGCAACGCGATCGAGTTCGACGAGGCCGCGGAGCGCATGGGCGTGGACGTCATGCGCTGGATGTACGCGTCCGCGCGGCCGGACGACAACATCCTGTTCGGCTGGCACGCGGCGGACGAGGCCAGGCGCGGCCTGCTGGTGCTGTGGAACGTGTACGCGTTCTTCGTCACCTATGCGCGGCTCGCGGGCTGGACGCCGGCCGCGGGTGCCCCGCCCGTCGCGGACCGCCGGCCGCTGGACCGCTGGATCCTGTCGCGCACGGCCGGGGTGGCCGCCCAGGTCGAGGGGTTCCTGCGCGACTTCGACGCGGAGGCGGCGACGCGCGTGCTCGATGCCCACATCGACGACCTGTCGACGTGGTACCTGCGCCTGTCGCGGCGGCGGATGTCCCGCGGCGCCGGCGCGGACCGGGATGCGGCGTTCGCGACCCTCCACGAGGCGCTCGTCATGCTCGCCCGAACGGTGGCGCCGATCCTGCCCTTCCTGTCCGAGGCGATGTACCGGAACCTGGTGGCCGGCCTGGACGAGCGGGCGCCGGACAGCGTCCACCTGACCGCCTGGCCGGCCCCGGAGCTGGCGCCGCTGCGGGACGAGGCGCTGGAGGAGGCCGTGGCGGTCGCGCGGCGGGCCGTGGACCTGTCGCGGACGCTCCGCGGCCAGGCCGGGCTCAAGGTCCGCCAGCCACTGGCGAGGCTGTGGCTTGCCCTGCCGGGCCGGACCCTGGGCGAGATGGACGCGCTGCTCGAGCTGGTGCGCGCCGAGGCGAACGTCAAGGCGGTCGAGCTGATCGGCGACGAGTCCGAGCTCGTGGACCGGGCCGTCAAGGTGCTGCTGCCGAAGGTGGGCAGGCGACTGGGCTCGAAGGTCCCGGCCGTCATGGCGGCCGCCCGCGCGGGCCGGTTCGAGATCCACGCGGACGGGTCCGTGATGCTGGCGGGCGAGACGCTGGCACGCGACGAGGTCGAGATCCAGGCCACGCCCAGGCCCGGCACCGCCGTCGCCCACGACAACGGCCTGGTCGTGGTCATCGATACCACGATCACCCCCGAGCTGCGCGCGGAGGGCGATGCCCGCGAGCTCCAGCGCGCGGTCCAGGACCTGCGCAAGGGGGCGGAGCTGGACCTCGACGACCGGATCGAGCTGTGGGTGGACGGCCTGTCCCCGGAGGTCACGCCGTTCCTCGCCTCGGTCGCCGCGGAGACGCTGGCCGACGAGGTCCGCCAGGCTCCGCCGCCCGGCGGCGTCCCCGTGGCCGTCGTCCGGCTCGAGGCGGGCGAGGCGCGCATCGGGCTTCGCCGGATCGGCGGG
Organism: uncultured Chloroflexia bacterium; assembly: GCA_963703575.1. GTDB lineage: Bacteria > Chloroflexota > Limnocylindria > Limnocylindrales > CSP1-4 > CAIXZV01. Next base: position 59,923 of record CAVPEU010000019.1, on the reverse strand, counting down.
GCGGCCTGATCCGATGACGGCCCCCGACCTCGAGCGAGCCGTCCCGGGCAACGATGACGAGGTGGCGGACGACATCGTGGACGACGACATCGTGGACGACGACATCGTGGACGAGGAGCCCACCCCGCCGGCGTGGACCCGTCCGTCCGCCGGCCGCTGGGCGCTGTTCACGGCCCTCGCCGTCGCCGTGGTCGTCATCGACCAGCTGGCGAAGGCGTGGATCGTCTCCAATCTCCAGGTCGGCGAGTCGTTCCAGGTCCTGGGCGACTGGGTCCGGGTCGTGCACTGGCGGAACTCGGGGATCCTGTTCGGGATGCTGCCGGAGTCCGCGGGTGCGTTCGCGATCGTCTCGCTCCTGGTCGCCGGCCTGATCGTCGCCTACCACGCGAAAGCCGCCCGCGGCTTGGCCGTGACCGTGACCCTGGGGCTGCTGCTCGGCGGCGCCCTCGGCAACCTGGTTGACCGGGTGCGGTTCGGCTCGGTCGTGGACTTCGTGGACATGGGGATCGGCGGCTGGCGCTTCTACACGTACAACCTCGCCGACGCCGCCATCTCCACCGCGATCGTGCTCCTGGTCGCGATGGCGGTGTTCCCGCGGCTCGGCGACTGGGCGCCCGATGACTGAGCCGAAGGCCCCCGGGCCGCCACCGTCCGGCCAGGTCGACCTCGACGGCGACGACGATCTCGTCGACGACGCCGGGCTAGAGCCTGAGCCGGTCGCCCCGTCGATCCCGCCCGGTCCCCGGCGCCTCCTGGTGCCCGACGGCGAGGTCGTGCGTCGCGTGGACCGCTTCGTGGCCGACCGGACCGGCCTGTCGCGCTCGTTCGTGCAGCGCCTGATCGCCGAGGGGCGGCTCGTGGACGACCAGGGCCGGCGGCTGCGCGCGAACTCCGAGGTCCGCGGCGGCGCCGTCACGCTCGAGGTACCGCCGCCGGAGGTGCCGTACCACCTGGAGCCGGATCCCTCGATCGAGGTGTCCGTGGTCTACGAGGACGACGACATGCTGATCGTGGACAAGCCGTCCGGTCTCGTCGTCCACCCGGCGCCGGGGCACTGGCGCGGGACCCTGGTCAACGGGCTGCTCGCGCGTGGCGACCACTACGGCGGGATCGCCGGCGTCGCCCGGCCGGGGATCGTCCATCGCCTCGATCGCGACACGTCGGGGCTGCTGATCGTCGCCCGCAACGACGCCGCTCAGGCCTCGCTCATGGCCCAGCTCAAGGCGCGTCGCGTCCGGAAGACCTACCTCGCCCTGGTCCAGGGCTCGGTCGGGGCGGCGGTCGGGCGGATCGAGGCGCCCATCGGGCGTGACCCGAAGGACCGCAAGCGGATGGCCGTCGTCCCCGACGGCCGGCCCTCCGTCACCGGCTACCGCGTCCGCGAGCGGTTCGCCCACTGGACCCTGCTCGAGCTCGACCTGGTCACCGGGCGGACCCACCAGATCCGGGTGCACCTGGCGGCGCTCGGGCATTCGGTCGCGGGCGATCCGGTGTACGGCACGGGCACGGCACGGCGGGGGCCGGACGGGCTGGAGCGGCTGTTCCTGCACGCGTGGCGGCTGGAGCTGGTATCGCCGTCGACGGCCAGGCTGGTGCGGGTGGAGGCGCCGCTCCCGCGCGAGCTCGAGGCGGTGCTGGAGGACCTGCGGGCCAGCGAGTCGGCCACCGGCCGCCGGCCGGTGGGGGGGACGGTGTGAGCGAGCCCGAGGTGCTGCTCGGTGCTCCCGGGGCCCTGCTGGTGATCATCAGCGGTCCGTCCGGGGTGGGCAAGGACACGATCATCGCCGCGCTCGCGGCCCGGCCCCGGGAGCCGGACTACCACTATGTCGTCACCTGCACGACTCGGGCGCCCCGGAAGGGCGAGATTCCGGGCGTGTCCTACCAGTTCATCACCCCCGAGGCCTTCCGCGGGCTGTACGAGGCCGGCGAGCTGCTGGAGGCCAACGAGGTTCACGGCAACTGGTACGGGACCCCGCGCCGCCAGGTCGCGGAGGCGCTGGCGGCCGGCCACGACGTGATCCTCAAGATCGACGTCCAGGGCGCGCGGGTCGTCAAGGATCGGGTCCCCGACGCCCTCCTCGTGTTCATCGTCCCGCCCTCGCTCGAGGCGCTGTTCCAGCGGCTGCGGTCGCGCGCCACGGAGACGGCGGATGAGCTCGAGCTGCGCCAGCGCAACGCTGCGATCGAGCTGGGACGGCAGGGCGACTACGACCACGTCGTGGTCAACGAGACGGGCGAGATCGAGCGGACGGCCGCCGAGATCGAGGCGATCATCGAGCAGGAGAAGCGCCACAACGGCGACCGGCGGATCCGGATCGCCTGACCCCGTGCTGCCGACGCTTCCGCCCCACACGGCGCCCGGCGCCGGTGGATCGCGCCTGGTCGAGGTGGCCGTGGACGCGCCGGCCGGGCCCGGACCGCGGACCTACACGTACCTCGTGCCGCCGGAGCTGGACGACATCGAGCCGGGCGAGCCGGTGCTGGTGCCCTTCGGCCGGGGCGGGCGCCAGGCGATCGGCGTCGTCATCGGCCCGGGCGGGGTGGCGCCCGCCGGGGAGCTGCGGCCGATCGCGGCCCGGGTCAGGAGCGACGGACCCCTCCTGCCTCCGCTGTCGCTGGCGTTCGCGGGTCGCCTGGCGGAGCGCTACCTGGCGCCGCTGGCGGTCGTCATCCGGGCGATGCTGCCGCCCGGCATGCTGGAGCGGACCGAGCTCGTCGCGGAGGTCACGCCCGCGGGTGAGGCGCGGCTCGGGGTGCCGGAGCCGGGGCTCCCGCCGGCGGACCTCGACCTGCTCGACGACCTCGCGGGGCGGCCCCGGCCGGTCCGGGACCTCGCCACCCCGGAGGGTCGGGCCGCGCTGCTGCGCCGGCTCCGTTCGCTGGCCGCGGACGGCCTGGTCGAGCTGACCTGGACGCTGCTGGGGGCCGCGATCGGGCCACGCTACGAGCGGCGGCTGTGGCTCACGGAGGAGGGAAGGCAGGCGGCCGGGGTGCTGCGGGCCGGCGGCAAGCCACCGGGCCGGCCGCTCGGGCCCCGCCAGCGGGAGGTGCTCGGGGCCCTGCTCGGGGCGCAGCTCGGGGCGCTGCCCTCGACGGACGATGCCGGTCAGCCCGCCGCCCCGCTGGCCGAGTCGTTCGGCGCAGGTGCCGTCGCCGGTCTCGTCCGGCGCCGCCTCGTGCGCACGGAAGTCCGGGAGCGACCCCGGCGCCCCCTTGCCGGTCGCCCGGCACCCGTCCGCGGCGCGCGACCGGCCGGGTCCGCCCTGACGGCGGCCCAGCGGCACGCCCTCGGTCTCATCACGGCCGCCCTCGAGGCCCGCGATCCGACGCCGATCCTCCTCGACGGGGTGACCGGCGGCGGCAAGACCGCGATCTACGTGGACGCGATCGCCGCCTCGCTCGCCGCCGGTCGCCGCGCGCTGCTGCTCGTCCCGGAGATCGCCCTGGCGACCCCCATCGTCGACCGGCTCCGGGCGGAGCTGCCCGTCCGGATCGCCGTGGTCCACTCGGCACTCGGGGAGGGGGAGCGGGCCGACGAGTGGCGGCGAGTGCGAGCCGGGGACGCGGACCTCGTCGTCGGCACCCGGACGGCGCTCCTGGCGCCGCTGGGGGACGTGGGGCTGATCATCGTGGACGAGGAGCACGACGCTGCCTACAAGAGCGACAGGACGCCACGGTTCCAGGCACGGGACGCTGCGCTGGATCTCGCGGCGCTGGCGGGCGCGGCCCTGGTGCTGGGCAGCGCGACGCCGTCCGTGGAGAGCGTCGGCCACGCACGTGCCGGGCGTTACCGGCGCGCGGTGCTGCCATCGCGTCCGTCCGGCACGGAGCCACGGGTCACGGCCGTGGACATGCGCGCCGAGCTCGCGGCCGGGAACCGCGGGCTGCTGTCCGACGCCCTGGCGGGTGCCCTCGGCGCGCTGGACGCCGCGCACGGCGACCGCGCGATCCTCGTCATCAACCGGCGCGGGACGGCCTCGGTCGTGATCTGCCGCGACTGCGGCCACGTGCAGGCCTGCCCGGACTGCGACCGGCCGCTGGTCTACCACCAGGCCGGCACGACGCTGCGCTGCCACCACTGCGGACGCGCCTGGCCCCCGGCGACGCGCTGCCCCGCCTGTGGCTCGCCGCGGATCCGGTACCTGGGCGGCGGCACGGAGCGCGTCGAGCGCGAGGTCCGGGAGCGGTTCCCCGGCCTGCGCGTCGGGCGGCTGGACCGGGACGTCGTGGAGCGCAAGGGGGCGGCGGACCGCGTGCTGGACGCGTTTGCCGACGGGCGGCTGGACGTCCTGGTCGGGACGAGCCTGGTGGCCAAGGGCCTGGATGTGCCCGAGGTGACGCTGGTCGGCGTCGTCTCCGCGGACGTGGCGCTCAACCTGCCCGACGAGCGGGCCGCCGAGCGGACGTTCCAGTTGCTCACCCAGGCGGTGGGGCGCGCGGGCCGCGGCGATCGGCCCGGGATCGCGTTCATCCAGACGTACCGGCCCGAGCACCGGGCGATCCGGGCGGTCGTGGAACGGGACGCGGCCCGCTTCTACGACGAGGAGCTGGCCCTGCGCGAGCGGTTCGGCTCGCCGCCGTTCGGCCGCCTCGTCAAGCTGACGGTGGGCCTGCCGGAGCGGGACGCGGTCGAACGCGAGGCGACGGCGATGGCCGACCGGCTCCGCGCCCGCGCCAGGGACACCGGGGCGGCCGTCCAGGTGGCCGGGCCGGCGCCCGCCTATGTCGCCCGCCGCGCCGAGCGCTGGCGATACCACGTGGTGCTGCGGGGCGCGGACCCGATCGTCCTCCTGGACCCGCCGCCGGGGGCGCCGTGGTCCGTGGACGTGGACCCGGAGAGCCTGTTGTAACGCCGCACGTGCCGATCGTCGGGCCTGACGGCAGGTGCGGGATTCGACCGGGCGCGGACAATGGAGGTGAACGAAACCGGTCCGCCGGGCCCGCAAGGAGGCGTCACATGACCGAGCAGCAGGACTTCGATACGACCCCGGCCGAGTCGCTCGGCGCCGAGCCGAACCCGGATGGGTCCGGGGAGGCCGGCCCCGAGGCGGCGGCCGCCAGTGCCCGCGCGCGCGAGTGGCTCGCCCAGCTCGAGTCGATGATCCAGGACGTCGCGACCCAGGCCGCGCCCGTCGCCCGCCAGGTCGGCGCCAAGGCGGCCGAGCTCGCGGCCGTCGCCGCCGTGAAGGCGGGACCGCTGGCGCACAGGGCCGCCGAGGTCACCACGGACGCGGGGCAGCGGTTCGCCGAGCGGGCCCAGTCCGTCGCGGCCGAGCTCCGCAGCGGGGCGGGCGCGCCGGCTGCGCCCGGGACTGCCCCGGAGGCCGCCTCCGAGGCTGCGCCCGAGGCTGCCCCGAAGGCCGCCTCCGAGGCTGCGCCCGAGGCTGCCCCGAAGGCCGCCTCCGAGGCTGCGCCCGAGGCTGCCCCGAAGGCCGCCTCCGAGGCTGCGCCCGAGGCTGCCCCGAAGGCCGCCTCCGACACCCCGCCGGAGGGCGAGCCGCCCTCCGCCTGAGCCGCCTCGACCACGGGAGACCGCCGGCGCCCGGGCGCCGGCGGTCTTTTGCTACTCTCCGTCCATGACCGTTCGACCCATCGTGCTCCTCGGCGACCCGCGCCTCCGCCTGCGGGGCGAGACCGTGGACAGTTTCGGCAAGTATCTCCACGAGCTGCTCGACGACCTCACCGCCACCATGCGCGCCGCGCCGGGCGTCGGGCTGGCGGCGCCACAGCTGGGCGAGCCGCTCCGCGCCTGCGTGGTCGAGGTCGAAGGCAGGCTGTACGAGCTGGTCAACCCGAGGATCGTCCGGGGCGAGGGCGACGAGCGGGACCTCGAGGGCTGCCTGTCGATCCCCGGCTACGTGGCCTACGTGACGCGCCGGGAGCGGGTGTGGGTCGTTGCCCAGAACCGCGTCGGCAGGAAGTACAAGGTCGCCGGCTCCGCTCTCCTCGGCCGCGCGCTCCAGCACGAGCTGGACCACCTCGACGGCAAGCTGTACATCGACTACCTGGACTCGATGGACGAGCTGATCCCGGTCGGGCAGGGTGACGACGAGGATGCCGAGGTCCGCGAGGCGACGAGCACGCTCGCGTGACCGGGCGCCCGTGACCGGGGTGTCGGCGGCCGGCGGGGAACGCGTCCGGACGGTGTTCCTGGGCAGCGGCGCGTTCGGGGCGCCCGCGCTGCGCCGGCTGGTCGGGCACCCCGACGTCGAACTCGTCGGGATCGTCACCGCGGCCGTGCGGCCCGTCGGGCGGCGGCAGGTCCCGGCGCCCACGCCGATCGGCGCCCTCGCGCTGCAGCTGGGCATCGCGCCCGTGCTCACGCCCCCGCGCCTGCGCGCCGCCGGGGCCGTGGACGCCGTCCTGGCGCTCCGGCCGGAGTTGGCCGTGCTCGTGGACTACGGGCAGATCGTCCCCCCGCCGCTGCTTGACCTGCCCCATGGTGCGCTCAACCTCCACCCGTCGGCGCTGCCCCGGTGGCGCGGCGCGTCGCCGATCCCGGCCACGATCCTGGCCGGCGACCCGGTGACGGCCGTGACCCTGATGCGCATGGACGAGGGGCTCGACACCGGCCCGATCGTCGCCGTGGAGCACGTTCCCCTCGCGGGCGACGAGACGGCTCCGGTCCTGGAGGCGCGCTTGGCGGAGCTGGCGGCGGACCTGCTGGACCGTTCGCTCGGTCCGTGGCTGCGCGGCGAGCTCGCGGCCATCCCGCAGGCCGCCGCGGGATCGACCCTTGCCCGTCCGCTCCGCCGCGCGGATGGCCGCCTGGACCCGTCCGAGCCAGCGGCCGCCCTGGAGCGACGGGTCCGCGCCTACCTGCCGTGGCCCGGCACCTTCGTCGAGCTCGACGGCGAGCGGCTGGTCGTGACCGCGGCGACCGTCGCCCCGGCCGAGCCGGGCGACATGCCGGGCCGCCTCGTCCGCCATGCCGATCGGCCCGCCCTCGCCACCGCCGACGGGCGGCTGGTCCTGGAGGCCGTCACGCCCCCCGGCCGCCGGCCGATGTCGGGCGCGGACTGGCTGCGTGGCCGCCGGGCGCCCCCGGCCTGATGGCCCGTGGTCTGCCCGATCGCGAGCCGATCCAGCCGCGCGTCGCCGGCCCGTCCCGGCCCGCGCCCGCCGCACGGAATCGCGGGCACCCGGCTCCCCGTGTCAGAATCGCCGCGATGACCGATCAACGGACGGTCGTGGTCCCGTTCAAGGGGCTGCGCCCGGCACCCTCCGCCACCCGCCCCCGCGACGAACGCCCGGGCATCGCCGGGCTGACCCCGGACGATCTCGCCGACTGGTTCCGCGAGCGAGGCGAGCCGGCCTTCCGCGTCCGCCAGGTGCTGGACGCGGCGTGGCGCGGGCGCCGGGAGGCGTTCGAGGACATCCTCACGCTGCCGGCCGGCCTGCGCACGGACCTCGACACGGCCTTTCGCTTCGACACGGTCGTCGAGAGCGAGGTCCGGATCACGGACGGCGGCCTGACCGAGAAGGCCCTCCACCGGCTGTCGGACGGGCTGCTCATCGAGTCGGTCCTGATGCACTACCCGGCCCGGGAGGGCTCGCGCGAGCGCCACACCCTGTGCATCAGCTCCCAGGCCGGCTGCGCGGTCGGTTGCCCGTTCTGCGCGACCGGCGAGCTCGGCATGGAGCGGGACCTCGAGACCGCGGAGATCGTCGACCAGGTCCGGCACGCCGCGCGGCGGCTCGCCGCCGACGGGAAGCACCTGACCAACGTCGTGTTCATGGGCATGGGCGAGCCGCTCCTCAACCTCGACCGGGTGCTCGAGGCGATCGCCGCGCTCAACGACCCGAAGCGGTTCGGCCTGGGCGCCCGGCACATCACCGTGTCCACCTCCGGCGTCGTGCCCGGGATCCGCCGGCTGACGGAGCTCGGGCCGCAGTTCACGCTCGCGATCAGCCTCCACGCCGCGCGCAACGCGCTGCGCGACGTCCTCGTCCCGCTGAACCGGCGCTGGCCGATCGAGGAGGTGGTCGAGGCCGCCCGCGACCACGGTCGGGCCACCGGGCGCCGGGTGACGTACGAGGTCGTCATGATCGACGGCATCAACGACACCGACATCGACGCCGAGGCCCTCGCCGGCTTGCTGCGCGACGAGCGCGCGCACGTCAATCTGATCCCGATGAACCAGGTCGCGCACACGCCCTGGACGGGCACGCCGATCCCGGCCGTGGAGCGCTTCGCCGCTCGGCTGCGTGCCGCCGGCATCCAGACGACGATCCGGTTCAACCGCGGCACGGAGATCGGGGCCGCGTGCGGCCAGCTGGCGGCCGAGCACGCCGGCCAGCCCACGCCGATCGTCGTCCGGCGCCGGCGCGAGCGCCTGGTTTCCGAGAGCGCCGCGGCCCTTCGCGGCGAGCGCAGCCACGAGCCGGTGCCGGCCGGGGTGGGGGAGGGCTGAGCGTGGGCGACCGACGACCGCCGAGCACCCTGGTCGCGGCGAGCCTCCTCGACAGCGACCTCGGTGCCCTCGCCGACGAGATCCGCCGCGCCGGCGCCGCCGGCGCCGACCGTATCCACCTCGACGTCATGGACGGCCACTTCGTCCCCAACATCACGTTCGGCTGGAAGACGATCGAGGCCGTGCGGCGGGTCACCGACCTCCCGTTCGATGCCCACCTGATGATCTCGGAGCCGGGCCGCTGGGTCGAGCAGTTCCTGGACGCGGGCTGTGACTCGATCACGTTCCACGTGGAGGTGGACCGCGCGCAGGTCCGGCCCGCGCTGGAGCGGATCCGGGCGGCCGGTCGCTCGGCCGGGCTGTCGGTCAAGCCGGGCACGCCGCTGTCCGCCCTGGAGGCCTACCGCGGCCTGCTGGACATCGTGCTCGTGATGACCGTGGAGCCGGGCTTCGGTGGCCAGGCGTTCATGGACGACGTGGCCCGCGCCAAGCTCGGGCCGGCCCGTGGCTGGCTCGATCCGGCGGGCGCCGGCGAGGTCCAGGTCGACGGCGGCGGCCGGGCCGCGACCGCCGAGGTCATCGGGCGCGGCGGGGCGGATGTGATCGTCGCCGGTTCGGCGCTCTACCGGGCAGCGGACATGGCCGCCGAGGTCGAGCGGATCCGGACGATCGCCAACGCGGCGCGCCCGGCGGTCTCGGCCCCGCGGCCGCGGTAGTCCGCTCCACGTGCGCGCGCTGCTCCAGCGGGTGAGCCGGGCCGAGGTCCGGGTCGATGGGTCACCGGTCGGCGCGATCGGCCCGGGGCTGCTGATCCTGGTCGGCGTCGGCCGGGGTGACGACGAGGCGACGGCCGATGCCCTGGCCCGCCGGGTCTGCGAGCTGCGGATGTTCCGCGACGACGAGGGGCGGACGAACCGGTCGCTGCTCGAGGTGGGCGGCGAGGCGCTCGTCGTGAGCCAGTTCACGCTCTACGCGGACACGCGGCGCGGTCGGCGCCCCGGGTTCACGGATGCCGCCTCGCCCGAGCTGGCCCGGGCGCTGTGGCTTCGGGTCGCCGGCGGCATCGATGCCCATGGGGTGCGGGTCGCGCTGGGCGAGTTCGGGGCGGCGATGGCCGTGGAGCTCGTCAACGACGGCCCGTTCACGATCTGGCTCGACACTGCCGATCGCCAGGACCGCCACCCGCGGGGTTGACGGTGTCGCCCGTGGCCTCCGGTGTCGCCCGTGGTCTCCTGGCCGCAGCCGGCCGTCCGGGGCCGTGCGGGGCCGTCCGGGGCCCGCAGCGGGTGGCTGGCCAGGGTTGCGGGTCCGTGGGACCCGCATCTCGCCTGCGCTGCGCCGCCGCCGCCCACCCGAGCTTCCAGCCCCATGTCTCGGGTCCGTGGGGCCCGCATCAGGCCGCGGGTGGCGCAATCCAGGCTGCCTGAGGCGATGAGCGTGCCTGCGGGACCCGGATCGCGCGCGAAGGGGTGTATCCGGCCCGCTTGAGCCCGAAACGCGGGACCGTGAGACACAGGGGTCGCCCGGGCTCCGCACGGGGTCGCCCGGGCTCCGGCATGGCGACGGAGCCCGACACGACGAAACCGGCCGCGACGATGGCGACCGGCTCCCGGTTGCGGCCCGCGAAAAAGGCTAGCGGGCGCCCTTGGTGAGCGTGCGACGGCAGCGCGTGCAGGCGAGCACCTTGGCCGGTGCGCCACCCTTGCCGCTGAGCGTCGTGAGCTGGAGGTTCGGCTGGTAGCGGCGGTGGGCGCGGACGCGGTTCATCCCCGACGACTGCGGGTTGAAGCCGCCCATCGACACCTTGCCGCAGATGGCGCAGCTGCGAGCCATGGTCTGGTTGGATCCTCGGAATGGGCAGGAAGACGAGCTCACGCCGGACGTGTCCGGCCCGAGCGGGGTGGTATCGTAGCACACGGCCTCAGGGCCGCCCGGAAGCGCCCGCCGCGGGTCCGCCCGAGCCGGGCCCGCGCCCGCGAGGAGGACGTCGCCCGCGTGACCGCCGATCCGATCCCTGGTCGCTCGCTCGTCACGAAGCGAGCGCTGCGTGACCTGGTCCGTACCGCCACGCTGTCCGTGTACGGCGTCTCCGGGTTCGCCGGGGGCGGCGCGATCGGCCGGTTGCTGGAGCGGCTGGGCCTGGCGCATCCAGGGCTCCACCTGGAGCTCGACAACCGGCTGACGGTGGACCTCTCGCTCACGGTTGCCTACGGCCTGCCAATCGCGGAGGTCGCCCGCCAGGTGGAGGCGTCCGTCCGCTACGCGCTGGGCAACGCCCTCGGTCGCGAACCGGACAGGGTCACGATCCGGATCGGCCACCTGCGCCACGAGCACGGCATCGCCCCGCAGCCCGCCGACGCGCCGCCGCCGGGCCAGCCTCGCGCGTCCGACCTCGCCAACAGCGGGACGGACGTCGCCTGATGCCCCGCCGGTCCTGCGACGGCGCCGGGTTCCTGGCCGCATTCCGGAGCGCTGTCGCCCGCCTCGAGGCGAACGTCGACGAGATCAACTCCCTGAACGTGTTCCCTGTCCCGGACGGTGACACCGGCACGAACATGCTGGCGACGGTGCGCGCGGCCCTCGACGAGGCGGACAAGGCCGGGCCGGAGGCCGACGCGGACCGCGTGGCGCAGGCCGCCAGCTTCGGGGCGCTGATGGGCGCTCGCGGCAACTCCGGGGTGATCACCAGCCAGATCCTGGCCGGCATGGCGCACGCCCTCGCCGGCAGGCGGCGGTTCAACGGGCTGGACCTCGCCCACGCGCTCGACGCCGGGACGAAGACCGCCTACAAGGCCGTGGCCAGGCCGGTGGAGGGCACGATCCTCACGGTCATCCGCGAGGCCTCGGCGGCGGCCGTGGCGGCCGCCGAGCGGGACAACAACGTGGAGTCGGTGCTCGCCGCAACGGTCGAGGCGGCCGAGCGCGCCGTGGCCAAGACGCCGTCGCTGCTGCCGGTCCTGCGCGAGGCCCACGTCGTGGACTCAGGCGGGCAGGGCCTGTTCCGCCTGTTCCAGGGTGCGCTCGAGGCGGCGCGCGGGCGCCCGGTCGGCGCGGGTGGTGAGCAAGTCGCCGTCCTCGCCGGTGGTGAGCAAGGCGCCGTCCTCGCGGGGCCACCGGCACGCCCCGCCGCCGGCCCCGCCGCCGGCCCCGCCGCCGGCCCCGCCGCCGAGGCGTGCCCATACGGCTACGAGACGGTCTACCTCGTCCAGGCGCGGCCCGGGCAACCGCTGGACGTGCCGGCCATCCAGGCCCACCTCGAGTCGCTCGGCGACTCGGTGCTCGTCGCCGGGGATGCCCACCTCGCCAAGGTCCACGTCCACAGCGAGCGCCCGGATGCCGTGATCGCCTACGGCCTGTCGGTCGGGATGCTGTCCCGGATCACGATCGAGAACCTGGACAGCCAGGCGCACGACGTGCGCGAGGCGAAGGCTGCGGCATTCATCGGCGAGGCGGCGGGATCCGGCCCGGGGGTGCCAGCCGGGGCCTCCGTCGCGCCGGCGGGCAACGGAACCGACCACCGGGGGGCGGGCGCCCGGGTTGACCAGCCCGCCCCGATCGCCGGGGTTGACCAGCCCGCCCCGATCGCCCGGCTCGCGCTCGGGGTCGTCGCGGTCGCGCCGTCGGACGGGCTGGCGGCGGTGCTCACGGACATGGCGGCGCCGTTCCGCGAGTACGGCGCGTTCCGGATCGTGCGCGGCGGACAGGCCGCGAACCCGTCCACCGGTGAGCTGCTGGATGCCGTCCGGGCGACCACCGCGGACGAGCTGCTGATCCTGCCCAACAACCCGAACGTGGTACTGGCCGCCCGCCAGGTGGCGACGATGGCGGATGTGCCCGTCCACGTCGTCCCGACGCGCAACAGCGCGGAGGGCATCGCGGCGCTGCTGGAGCTGGACCCGCTGCGCTCGGCGGAGGAGAACGCGCGCTCGATGACCGAGGCCGCCCGGGCCGTCCAGACGATGCAGGTCACCGAGGCCGTGCGCGACGCGACGGTGTCGGGCCGCAAGGTGAAGAAGGGTCAGACGATCGTCCTGGACCCGGACGACGGTCTGCTGGCCGCCGACGGCGACAGCCAGCGCGCCGTGCTGACGGCGCTCGGGCGCCTGGAGCCGGGGTACGGCCTGCTCACGATCTACTACGGCGAGGACGCCACGCTCGACGAGGCTGAGACGCTGTCGCTCAAGGTGCGCGAGGCCGCCCCAAGCGTCGACGTCGAGGTCGTCCACGGCGGCCAGCCGCATTACCGGTATCTCGTCTCGGCCGAGTGAGCGGCGGCAAGCGCACACGAACCGCCCCGGCGAGCGGCAGCCGCTCGCTGCGGCCGAGGGTCGTCGCGCCCGTGCCGACCGACCCGGTCGAGCTGCTCGGGACGCCGCTCGGGCTGTCGGGCATCCCGCAGGTCGCGTCGCTGCGCCGGGTGGCACGCCGGATGGGCATGGAGACGGTCCGGGACCTGCTGTTCCACCTGCCTCGCCGGTACGACGACCTGCGCGAGCTGCGGACCCTCGCGGACCTGCGCGACGTGGACGACGGCACCGTGGCATCCGCGCAGGTGACCGTGACCGACGTCTCGGTCCAGCAGACGTGGCGGCGACGGGTCCAGGTCACCACCGCCCGCCTGGCCGACCGGACCGGTTTCGCCAGCGCGACCTGGTTCGGGCGCCGCTTCATCGAGCGACGGATGCGGCCCGGCGACGAGATCCTCGTGTCCGGGAAGATCAGGCACCGGCAGGGCGCGATCGTGTTCGAGGGCCCGGACTTCCAGCCGGCCGATGCCGCGAACCTGCTCCACGTGGGGCGGATCGTGCCCGTCTACCGGCTGACCAGCGGCGTGACGGCGAACCGCCTCCGCGGCGCGATGCGCGCGGCGCTCGACCGCGCCGGCCACGCCTACCCCGAGTACCTGCCGGCGGCCGTCCGCGACCAGGAAGCCGTGCCTCCGATCGCCGAGGCGCTCGAGTCCGCGCACTACCCGGTGACCTTCGAGGCGCGCGACGCGGCCCTCCGCCGGCTCGCCTTTGACGAGCTGTTCGCGCTCCAGCTGGGCATGGTCGCCCGGCGGCGGGCCCGTGGCCGATCGAGGACCCTGCCGATCCCCGTCGACGCGGCGACTGACGCGCGGATCCGCGACGCGCTGCGGGCCGCCCTGTCGCGCAGGCTGGACCGCGAGGTGGCCCTGACCGGAGACCAGCTGCGGGTCATGGACGAGATCCGCGGCGACCTCGGCCGTCCCGTCCCGATGCTGCGGCTCGTGCAGGGCGACGTCGGATCCGGCAAGACCGCCGTCGCGGCCTGGGCGCTGGCCGCGACGGCGATGGCCGGGCGGCAGGCGGCGCTCCTGGCCCCGACCGACCTCCTCGCCCGCCAGCACCACGCCACGCTCACGGCGCTGCTGGAGGATCTCGGGCTGCCGGTGACCCTGCTGACGGGATCGCTGAGCGGCGAGGGGCGGCGGAATGCCGGCGAGGCGATCGGCTCGGGGCAGGCGGGAATCGTCGTGGGCACGCACGCGCTGCTCCAGGACAGGCTCGCGTTCGCGGACCTGGCGCTGGCCGTCGTGGACGAGCAGCACCGGTTCGGGGTGGAGCAGCGCGGGGCCCTGGAGGCGAAGGCGACCCGCGGGGCGCCCCACGTGCTCCTGATGACCGCCACGCCGATCCCGCGCACGCTGGGCCAGGTGCTGTACGCGGACCTCGACGTGTCCACGATCCATGCAGCTCCCGGGGGGCGCGTCCAGGTGCGTACCGGGATCCGGCGCCCGGCGGACCTGGACGGGACTTGGGCGCGCGTGCGCGACGAGGTCGCCGCCGGGCACCGGGTGTTCGTGGTCGTGCCCCGGATCGGTCCCGCGGCCGACGGCGAGGCGGAGATCGGCGGGTCGTCGGAGGGTGACGGCTTCGTCGGCGACGACGAGCTGCCCGACGAGGACGTGGAGACGGCATGGGCGGCCGCCGCCGAGGCCGAGTTCCGGCGGCTCGGGACCCTCCTGGCTCCGCTGCGGGTGGGCCTGGTGCACGGCCGGCTGAAGGCGGCCGACCGCGACGCGGAGATGGCCCGGTTCCGGGACGGCGAGCTGGAGGTCCTGGTCGGGACGACGGTCGTCGAGGTCGGCGTGGACGTTCCCGAGGCGACGCTGATGATCGTGGAGGGCGCCGAGCGGTTCGGTCTCGCCCAGCTCCACCAGCTCCGGGGCCGGGTGGGCCGCGGGAGCGTGGCCTCGTTCTGCGTCCTGGTCAGCGACGCCGCGGAGGGCACGACGGAGCACGAACGGCTCAAGGCCGTCGCCGCGACGACCGACGGCTTCGTGCTCGCCGAGAAGGACTTCGAGTTGCGGAGGGAGGGGGACGTGCTGGGTCTCGCCCAGAGCGGCCTGCCCCGGCTGCGGGTCGCGACGCTGGCGAACCCCGAGCACCGCGAGCTCGCCGTCCGCGCTCGCGCCCACGCGGAGGCGCTGGTGAGCGAGGACGGCGAGCTGCCGGCCGAGCCGCCGGGGCTGCGGCAGGAGCTCCAGGACGGCTGGCTGCGGCGCGTGTACGCCGGCGACCCGGCAAGCGCGGCGTAGGCGCGGGCGAGGAGGCACCGATGCCCGATGCCGGGCGCGTCATCGCCGGTCGCGCGAAGGGCGTGCGGCTGGCCGCCCCGGGGACGGGCACGCGGCCGCTCACGGACCGCGTGAAGGAGACGCTGTTCGCGATCCTCGAGCCGGCGCTCGAGGGTGCCGTCGTCCTTGACCTGTTCGCCGGCAGCGGTGCCGGGGGCATCGAGGCGCTGTCGCGGGGCGCGGCCCGGGCGACGTTCGTCGAGCACGACGCCGGCGCGGTCCGGGTGATCGAGGAGAACCTGCGGCGGACGAAGCTGGCGCCGCAGGGCCGTGTCGTGCGCCGGGACGCCGTCGCCTGGCTCGGCGCCGCCGAGGGCGCCGCGGACGGCCCGTTCGACATCGTGCTCGTGGACCCGCCGTACGCGGATTCGGCCGCCCTCGTGCGCGCCCTGGAGCTGGTGGCGCCGCTGGTGCGGCCCGGCGGACGGGTGATCGCGAAGCATTTCTGGCGCGACCCGCCACCGCCCACGGCCGGGCTGCTAGCATCCGAGCGGGAGCGGCGCTTCGGCGAGACCGCCCTCACGTTCTACCGGCGGGCGGAGGAGGGCATCCAGGCGTGAAGGTCGCGGTCTACCCGGGTTCGTTCGACCCGATCACCAACGGCCACCTGGACGTCGTGCGGCGCGCCGCGCGCGTGTTCGACCGGGTCATCGTGGCGGTCCTGGGCAACCCCCGCAAGACGCCGCTGCTGCCGGCGGACGTGCGGGTGGCAGTGATCCGGGAGGCGATCGGGGCCGAACCGTCGCTCGCCGCGTGCGTGGAGGTCCGCACGTTCGACGGCCTGACCGTGGACTTCTGCCGCGAGGTCGGGGCGGGGTTCCTGGTCCGCGGCCTGCGCGCGATTGCCGACTTCGAGGCGGAGCTGCAGCTCGCCCACAACAACCACCAGCTCGCGCCCGGGGTGGACACCGTGTTCTTCATGACCTCGCTCGAGCACTCGTACATCAGCTCCAGCCTGGTCAAGGAGATCGCGCTGTTCGGGGGAGACGTGTCCACGATGGTGCCCGCGCCCGCCGCCGCGGCGATGCAGGAGGCGCTGCCGGGACGGCCGGGGTAGCCCGTTGGGGCGTGCCATAATCCGGCGAGGCGCCCCGCCGGGGCGTCGAGCGCACGGGAGGCCGTCCGCTGGACATCATCTTCCTCGTCGAGCGCCTCGAGTCGCTGATCGCGAACGGCCGGCCCCTGCCGCTCACCCGCAACGCGATCATCGACCGTGACGCCGCCCTCAACCTCATCGATGAGCTCCGTGTCGCCGTGCCCGAGGAGGTGCGTGCCGCCAAGCGGATCAACCAGGAGGGGGAGCGAATCATCGAGAAGGCCCAGGAGGAGGCCGAGCGCATCGTCGCGCGTGCGCAGGGACAGGCGGCGTTCCTCATCGAGGAGCGCGGCCTGACGGAGGCCGCGGAGGCCGAGAGCCAACGGATCATCGCGCTTGCCGAGGAGGAGGCGACGCAGGTTCGAAGTGGTGCCGACGAGTATGCCGCGAGCGTGCTGGGCGGCCTGGCGGGAGACGTCACCCGGACGCTGCGCAGCATCGAGCGGGGCATCGAGATGCTGGAGGAGCGTCGGACGGCGTACGAGCAGGTGCAGCCCGGCCCGGATGAGGCCGCGGACGCGTCCGACGCGGTCGGCGACGTCGATGCGGGGGACGGCGTGGAGGAAGGGGCCTCGGCGCTCGGGCGATGACGGCGCACGATCCCCTGGTCGCGCATCCGGTCGATACCCACGGCGACCCGCTGACGTTCGCCGTCTCCGGCCTCATGTCGGAGCCGCCGGGCGCCGTGCGTGATCTCGAGGTCGCGGGCGTGGAGGTGGACCCCGGCGAGGAGCTTCGCGTCGCCCAGCCCGTGGCCGGGCGGGTCCGGCTCCTGCGGACGAACCGCGGCCTGGTCGTGGAGGCCCGGCTCACGACGGCCCTGGCGGGGGAGTGCGCTCGCTGCCTCCGGCCGCTGGTCACGCCGGTCAGCCTGCGCATCGACGAGGAGGTGCTGCCGTCGGTCGACTTCGCGACCGGCCGGCCGATCCCGCTCGAGGAGGGCGCGGACCCCGAGGCCCCGCGCCTCACCGACCACCACGAGCTGGAGCTCCGGCCCCTGGTCGCGGAGGCGATCAGCCTGGCGGATCCCATCGCCCCCCTGTGCGAGCCCGACTGTCCGGGCCTGTGCCCGGAGTGCGGCGAGCGTCTCGATCCCGGCCACGGGCACGACGACGTGCTGGTCGATCCGCGCCTGGAGGCCCTCCGCGGGTTCCGGGTCGACGGCGGCGACGATAGCGGGTAGACTCTCCGCTCGGTCCCACGTTCCGAGGCGGTGCGTCAGCGCGCCCCGGGCCGGGGCACCGCACGAGACGCCACCAGATCGCGGGCCGGGTCCCGCCTGATCAGCCCCGAGAGGAGCCACAGACCGACATGGGTGTGCCGAAGCGAAAGGTCGCTCACGCCCGGCAGATGGACCGGCGCAGCCACCTCGCCCTCACCCTGCCGACGCTCGTCGAGTGCCCGCACTGTCATGAGCCGAAGCTGCCGCACCGGGTCTGCCCGGCGTGCGGCTACTACAAGGGCCGCCAGGCAGTCGAGCTCAAGCCGGCGGGCGGCTCGTCGGCGGGCGAGGAGTCCGCGTAGCCTCGTCGTGAGCCCGAGCGAGGATCCTTTGGACGCGCGCTCGGGTCCCGCGGCGGCGACGGCCGTGGGCGCCGGCCCCGGCGTCCGGGTGGCCGTCGATGCGATGGGCGGCGACCATGGCCCGGCGGAGGTCGTGCCCGGCGCGATGGCCTACGCGCGCAAGAACCCTGCCGACACCGTGCTGCTGGTGGGCGACGAGGTCGTCGTCGGCAGGCTGGCGGGCGAGCTGCCCGCCAACGTCCGGATCATCCATGCGCCGGAGCTGATCGGCATGGACGAGCACCCGGCGAGGGCGCTCGTCCGCAAGCGCAACAGCTCGATCGTGGTCGCCACCGATCTCGTGAAGCGGGGCGAGGCGGACGCCGTCGTCACGGCCGGCCACACCGGTGCGGGGATGGCCGCGGGCAAGCTGATCCTGGGCACGCTGCCCGGCATCGACCGGCCGGCGCTCGCCGTCCAGATGGTCAGCGCCGGGCGCCCGTTCGTGCTCCTCGACATCGGCGCGAACCCGGACTCCACGGCCGAGAACCTGGCCCAGTTCGCGCGCATGGGAGCGATCTTCAGCGAGCGCGTGCTGGGCGTGGAGCGGCCGCGTGTCGCGCTGCTCTCGATCGGCGAGGAGAAGGGAAAGGGGGATGCCCGTATCCAGCGAGCGACGGAGCTGCTGGACGAGACGGACCTCAACTTCGTGGGCAACGTGGAAGGCAAGGACCTCACCCGGCAGATGGCCGACGTCGTCGTGTGCGATGCGGTCCTGGGCAACGTCGTGATCAAGTTCTTCGAGGGCCTGTCCGGGTTCATCTTCGACCAGTTCCGGGCGGAGTTCACCCGGTCGCTCCGCGGCCGGCTCGCCTACCTGCTCCTGCGGCCGGGCATCGGCCGCATCCGCGACGTGTTCGACTACGAGGCGGTCGGCGGAACGCTGCTGCTGGGCGTGCGCGGGGCCGTCATCATCACGCACGGCCGGGCGAGCCGCCGGATGATCGAGCACGCGGTGCGCGTCGGGGCCGCCATGGCCCGCGGCCGGGTGGCCGAGCGGATCGGCGAGGCGCTGGGCGGCGCCGCGGGCGACAATACCCACAGCACGGTTGCTCAGGCCGTGATCCCGGAGGGCATGTCGTGACGCCCACGTTGTCCGTCGGCCCCGGCGTCATCCGGGACACCGTGCGGCTCGCCGCGCTCGAAGTGCCGGGCGTGCTCCGGGTCGGTCGCGGCGGCCCGCGCTGGCGGGACGCCCTCGGCGGGTCGCCGGTCAAGGTCCGCATCCGCGATGGCCGGGTCCACGTGACCGTCCGGATGATCGCCCGGCCGCGCCAACGGCTGGTCCCGCTCACCGGGCAGGTGCGCAGCGCCGTCGGGGCCGCCGTCGTGCGGCTGCTCGGCCTGGAGCTCGGCGGGGTCACCGTCCTGGTGGACGGTGTCGGGGCCTGACGCCGCGCGCCGGACGCGGGACCACGCGAACGAGGAGCGCATCCGCGGCCGTCGCGCGGGGCGCAGGCTGGCGCTGGCGTCGGTGTTCGAGGCAGAGTTCGGCCAGCGGACCGCGGACGCGATCCTGGAGCGTCACCTTGCGCTCGAGGGGGACCCGGAGGCGGCAGCGCTCGCCCGTGAGATCGTCGCCAAGGTGATCGCGAACCGGGACGCGCTGGACGCGCGGATCGCCATCGCGGCACCCCGGTATCCGGTCGTGCAACTGGCCCGAATGGACCTCGCACTGCTCCGTTGCGGCCTGTGCGAGGTGCTACACTCGCCCGCGACGCCGGCCCGGGTGGCGATCGCCGAGTGGGTCGAACTCGCCCGGACATACTCCGGGGAGCCGATGCGTCGGCTCGTGAATGGCGTACTTGGGCGCGCCGCGCGCGAACTCAGCGCAACCCGACAGGACACCACCCCGGCACCAGGAGGGAGTCAGTGGCCAGCACGTACGAGCGGCTGAAGAAGATCGTCGTCGAGCAGCTTGGGGTCGAGGAATCCGAGGTCAACCCCGAGGCCTCGTTCGTCGACGACCTCAACGCCGACTCGCTGGACCTCGTCGAGCTCATCATGAGCCTCGAGGAGGAGTTCGGAACCGAGATCTCGGACGAGGACGCCGAGAAGATCCGGACCGTGCAGGACGCCGTCGACTTCCTCGACGAGCACGCCTCCTAGCCGCCCCGATCGGGGGACGATGCACCCGGCCGACGCGCTCAGGGAGCGCCTCGGGCTTCCGATCAACGACCGAGACCTGCTCGCGCAGGCGCTCGTCCACAGCAGCTGGCTCCACGAGCACCCGGATTCCGCCCAGGGCCATAACGAGCGCCTCGAGTATCTCGGCGACGCCGTCGTCAGCCTTGCCGTCTCCGAGGCGCTGTATCGACGGCACCCGGGCGACGACGAGGGCGTGCTGTCCGCGCGCCGGGCGGCCATCGTCAGCACGGCCGGGCTGGCTCGCCTGGCCTCGCGGCTCGATCTCGGCTCGTACCTCCTCCTCGGCGAGGGCGAGGCCCAGCGGGGCGGCCGCGTGCGCCCGTCGCTGCTCGCGTCCGCGTTCGAGGCCCTCGTCGGCGCGCTCTACCTGGACCTCGGCTGGGCGCCTGTCCGGGACTGGATCCAGGGCTGGGCCGCGCAGGAGCTCTCGGCGGACGTGACGCTCACCTCGCTCAAGAGTCCCAAGAGCCGGCTCCAGGAGCATACGCAGCGGTCGTCCGGCGAGCGCCCGACGTACCGCCTGGTGGAGGCCGTCGGTCCCGACCACGAGAAGCGGTTCCTGATCGAGGTCATCGTGGGCGGCAGGGTCCTGGGAACCGGGGCGGGCCCGTCCCGGCGGGTCGCCGAGACGTCTGCGGCAGCCAAGGCGCTCGAGGCGCTGCGCCGGGAACGCTCCGCGTCCCGGGTCTCGCGGTCCACCTCGCCGCGCGCGGCGAGCGACGAGACGGGCGGCGACGAGCCGGGCGCCGAGGCCGGCGACGCCGACGGCGAGATTGCGGTTCCCGGCGGCGAAACGGCACTGCCCGCCGCGTCGGGCGAGACGTACGCCCCCGGCCCGGCCGACGAGGCGGAGCGCGGCTCGTGAGCGCTCCGGCCCGGCTCCTCGGCCTGCGCGTCCAGGGTTTCAAGTCGTTCGCGGAGCGGACCCTCGTCGAGTTCGGCGAGGGGATCAGCGCGGTGGTGGGGCCCAATGGGTCGGGCAAGTCCAACCTTGCCGACGCGCTCCGGTGGGCGCTGGGCGAGCAGGGCCGGTCGCTGCGGATCCGCCGCAGCGAGGACGTGATCTGGGCCGGCTCGGATCGTCGGGCGGCCCTGGGCATGGCGGATGTGACGCTCGTCCTCGACAACGCGGACGCCCTGCTGCCCGTCGAGTTCTCCGTCGTGGAGCTGGGTCGCCGGCTGTACCGGTCGGGCGAGAACGACTACCTGCTCAACAGGCAACGGGTGCGCCTGCGCGACCTGGTGGACCTGCTCGACGCGGCCGGCCTCGCGGAGAACGCCTTCCTGTTCATCGGCCAGGGGATGGTGGACCAGGCGCTGGCCCTGCGGCCGGAGGAGCGCCGCCCGCTGTTCGAGGAGGTCGCCGGCGTCCGTCGGCACGAGCGCCGCCGCCGCAAGGCCGAGGAACAGCTCGTCGAGGCCGAGGCGAACCTGGCGCGGGTGGAGGACGTCCTGGGTGAGCTGCGACCGCAGGCTCGCCGCCTGGGGCAGCTCGCCGAGCAGCAGGCGACACGGCTCACGGCGGGCGAGGAGCTGGCGGCGGCGCTCGTCGCCGCCGCCCACGGACGCTGGCACGAGGCCGCTGGGCGCGCGTCGGATGCGGCCGCGCGGCGGGATGCCCTGCGGGCGGAGACGGAGTCGGCCCTGGGGGCCCTGGAGGCGGCGGAATCGTCGGTGGGCGATATCGCGTCCTCGATGGCCGTGCGCGCGGAGACGGAGCGGGAGCGGCGGGCGGAGCACGAGGCCGCGCGCGCTGCGCTGACCTCGCTCGGCCTGCGGGAGGCGCGGGCCGCCGGCGAGCTGGAGGCGGCAGCCCGGGACCGGGCCAGGGCGACCGCCGAGCGGGGCGCGGCCGAGGCGGACCTGGCCGCCCAGCGCCGGATCCTCGCGGAGTCGGTGCCCGAGCGCGACCTGGAGCTCGAGGCAGCGCTGGGCGACGCGGATCGTGCCCTTGCGGAGGCGTTGGCCGAGCTGGGGTCGCTGCGCGTGGCGAGCCGTGCGCGGGGTGACGAGCTGGCTGCGCTCCGGCGGGCGGAGTCCGCGCGCGCGGCCGAGTCCGAGACCGCCCGGCGGCGGGAGGCGGAGGCGGAGCGACGGGCGGCGGAGGAGCGCGCCCGGGCCACCGAATCGGAGGCGCGCCGGGAGCGGCTGGAGGTCGCGCAGGCGGAGGCCCGGACCGGCCTGGCCGCGGCGACGGCCGCCGAGGCGGAGGCGATCCGGAGCCGGGAGGCGGCCCGGGCGGCCGCCGAGGCGGCCGACGGGACGCGGCGGGCCGTGGCCGAACGGGCGGCGCGCACGGGTTCGATGCTGGCGACCGCTCGCGGGCGGCTGGAGCAGGTCCAGCGGCGACTCGCGGAGGAAGAGGATCGGGGGATCGCCCGGGCGGCACGCAAGGCGGGCGGGCGGCGCGTGGACGCGGACCTGGGCGTGGAGCCCGCCCTGCGCGCGGCCGTGGAGGCCGCGCTCGGCGAGCTGGCGCGGGCGTACGTGGTCGGGCGAGCCGGGGCGGCCGCGATGGCCGCCGAGCGTGGGCACCTGGTCGTGGAGGAGCGGCTGGGCGCCGCGCAGCGCGTCGCAGGCGGCGGCACCGCGGCCGAGCTCCGCCGGCTGGACGACGGCCTGGAGGCGGTCGGGGGTGGGCGGCTGGTGGACGCCGTCCGGCGGGACGCGAGCGGCGCCGTCCGGCCGCTGCTGGCCCGGTCGGTCTGGACGCCGGACCTCGACGCCGCCCTGGAGCTGCAGGCGGTGCTGCCGGTCGGCTGGGTGGCCGTCACGCGGGACGGCGCGGCCGTCGTCGACGCGTTCACCGTCCGGATCGGGCGGGGTGACTCGCCGCTCGAACGGCGTGCGGAGGCGGATCGCCTGGCCCGGGAGGTCGAGGTCCTCCAGGCCGAGGCACAGGACGCGGAGCGGGAGGCCGCCGTCGCGGCGCGCGTCGCCGACGAGGCACACGCGGCGCTGGAACGCGCGCGAACCGCAGAGTCCGCTGCGTCTGCGCAGCGCCGCCGGAGCGAGGACGCGGATCGCTCGGCCGGTCGTGAGCTGGAGGCCGCCGCCCGTGAGGCGGCCTGGCACCGGGCGCAGGCCGAGCGCCTGGCCGGCGAGGCGACGCGTGCGGCACAGGCGCTCGGCGCGCTGGACACGCGGCCGGATCGGACCGGAGCCGATGGCGGGATCCCGGGGACCGGGGAGGCGGAGGCGATCGCGGCCTGGGACCGGCGGACGGCGGAGCTGCGGACCCGCCGCGATCGGCTGGCCGGTGACGTGGCGGCCCAGGAGCGCACCCGGCATGATGCGGAGGCCCGGCGTGCCCGGGCCGAAGCCTCCGTGGCGCTCGCGGAGGGACGGATCGCGGCGGCTGACCGCGACCTCGCGGCGCTCGCCGACCGTGAGCGGGCCGTCGGTGACGAGCGCGACGCGCTGAGCGGCGACCTGGCCGCCGCGGCCTCGCGGGAAGCGGCCGCGCGCGAGGCGCTGGAGGCGCTGCTGGCAGACGACCGCGTCGAGCGGGGGCGCCTCGCGGAGGCCGAGCGGGCGGCGACCATGGCCCGCGAGCGGCTGCGTGCGGCCGACGACCGGGCGCGAGCCGCGGACGTGGCGGCGCTGGAGGGGCGGCTCAACCTGGACGCTCTCCGCGAGCAGCTCCTGGTCGAGCTCGCGGGGCTGGGCGAGGTCGGGATGCGCCATCTCACCGATGCCGCGGGCTTCGACCGGGCCGCGCCCGAGCTGGCCGCGCCCGGCGGCTCGAGCCCCGGCGATGTCGGCGACCGCCACAGCGCCGAGGGCGTCGAGCTCGAGGCCGCGCTCGACGCCCTGGCGCCGCGCTGGGCGGCCCAGCCCCCGGCCGGGGAGGCTCCCTCGCCGAGCCGCCTGGCGACGCTCCGGCGGCGGTTCCACGAGCTGGGGGCGGCGAACCCGTTCGCGGTGGACGAATACCGCTCCGTCCGGGCGCGACTCGAGTCGCTCGAGGCCCAGGACCGGGACCTCCGCGAGGCGATCTCGAAGACGCGGACCCTGATCGTCGACCTGGATCGGCTGATCGCGACGCAGTTCCGGGCCACGTTCGCCGCCCTCGAGGTCGCCTTCGACGGCCGGTTCCGGCAGCTGTTCGGCGGCGGCTTCGCGAAGCTGTCGCTCACCGATCCGGAGGACCTGTCCGTCACCGGCGTCGAGATCACCGCGCGCCCGCCCGGCAAGAAGCCGCAGGCCCTGGCGATGCTGTCCGGCGGCGAGCGAGCGCTGACGGCGGTGGCGCTGCTGTTCGCGATGCTCGAGGTTCGCCCCACCCCGTTCTGCGTCCTGGACGAGGTCGATGCCGCGCTCGACGAGGCCAACGTCGGGCGGTTCACCGACGCGCTCCGTTCGCTCGCCCAGCGGACCCAGTTCATCGTCATCACCCATAACCGCGGCACCATCGAGGCGGCCGACGCCCTGTACGGGATCACCGTCGGCGACGACTCCGTGAGCCGCGTGATCAGCCTGCGGCTCGAGGAGGCGCAGGCCATCGCCGACCATCGCCGGTCCGAGGCCCGCGCGGCGCTCGCCGGCGAGCCGGCCGGCTGACCGGAGGTCCAGTGCGCTTCTTCCGCCGCGGTCCCTCGGAGCCGCAGGACGACCTGCCGTCGGAGCCCGAGCTGGGGACACCGGCCGGGCCGGAGACGCCGCCCACATCCGGGCCGGAGACGCCGGCCGGGTCCGAGCCCCCGACCCAGTGGGCCTGGGGTGCCGACTGGAGTCCCGAGAAGGCCGACGCCGCGCTCCGCGAGCGCGAGCACGAGCAGTTGGAGCAGGGCCTCGCGAAGTCCCGCACGGGGTTCGCGGCCCGGCTTCGAGGTGCCTTCGGGGGCGGCGGCGACGCCGACTGGGACGAGATCGAGGAGACCCTGATCGCCGGAGACGTCGGTGCCGCGCTGTCGATGGACCTCGTCGAGCGTGCCCGCCGGCGGCGCGACGTGACGGGCGCGGAGGCGGTCCGCGCGGAGCTCGCCGCCCTGCTCGCCGTCCGCGACGCGGAGCACTGGGAGCCCGTGCCGGCCGTCGATGGCGGGCCCGGCATCGTCCTGGTCGTGGGCGTCAACGGCACCGGCAAGACCACCACCATCGGCAAGCTCGCGGCGCGCGAGCGCGCGAACGGCCGCCGGGTCGTGCTGGCCGCGGCGGACACGTTCCGGGCGGCCGCGGCCGACCAGCTGCGGATCTGGGCCACCCGGACGGGCTCGGAGATCGTCGCCCACGCGCCCAACGCGGACCCGGCCGCCGTCGTGTTCGACGCCCTCGACGCCGCCCTGGCGCGTCACGCGGACCTCCTGATCGCGGACACGGCCGGCCGCCTTCACACGAAGTCGAACCTGATGGACGAGCTGGCCAAGGTTCGCCGCGTCATCGACAAGCGGCTGCCGGGCGCGAAGGTCGAGACCTTCTTCGTGCTCGACGCCACCACCGGCCAGAACGGCCTCGCCCAGGCGAAGGCGTTCCACGAGGCGGTCGGGCTCACCGGCGTCGTGCTCACCAAGCTGGACTCGACGGCGAAGGGCGGGATCGTGTTCGCGATCGAGCGGGAGCTCGGCGTGCCGGTCCGGTTCGTGGGGGTTGGCGAGAAGGCCGAGGACCTGTTGCCGTTCGACCCCGCGGCATTCGTGGAGGCGCTGTTCGACTAGGGGTCGGGCCGTCCCGCGTCGCGCGTGCGCTCTGCCCCTCATCCGCGATGGGTGGCTTTCGCGATGGGTGGCTTTCGCGGAGGGTCGCTTTCGGCAGGGGCGCGAAAGGGGGTCCTGGCGTACACTCCCTCCGCCTCGGTGTCGCCAGAACCCGCGCACCATCCGCCGGCACTCGCCGCGCGGCCTGATCTCAACCGACAGTCAAGGGTCTCCGCCTCAGCATGTTCGACAGCCTCAGCGATCGGCTCCGCAAGACGCTCGGCAACCTCACCGGCCGCGGTCGGGTGTCCGAGGCGGACGTGGACGCCGCCATGCGCGAGGTCAGGCTGGCGCTGCTCGAGGCGGACGTCAACTTCAAGGTCGTCAAGGAGTTCGTCGCGCGCGTCCGCGAGCGGGCCCTGGGCGCGGACATCCTCGACAGCCTGACCGCCGGCCAGCAGGTCGTCGCGATCGTCAACGACGAGCTGACGAAGCTCCTGTCCGCGGGCGACCGCACCCTCCACCTCTCGGGCAGCCCGGCCGTCGTCGCCCTGGTCGGGCTGCAGGGCTCCGGCAAGACGACGTCTGCCGCGAAGCTGGCGAAGCACGCGGTGAAGCTGGGCCGCCAGCCGATGCTCGTCGCGGCGGACCCCTATCGGCCGGCCGCGGTGGACCAGCTCGAGACCCTCGGCAGGCAGCTGGGCATCCCGGTCCACCGTGCGCCGGTCGGCACCCCGACCGTGGACATCGCGCGCGGCGGGATCGAGGCGGCCCGGCGCACGGGCCGGGACGTCGTGATCATCGACACCGCCGGCCGGCTGACCATCGACGACGCGCTGATGGACGAGATCCGCGGCGTCGCGGTCGCGGTGAAGCCCGTCGAGACGCTCCTGGTCGTGGACGCGATGACCGGGCAGGAGGCCGTCACGGTCGCCCAGGGCTTCGCCGCGGCGGTCCCGGTCACCGGCCTCATCCTGACCAAGATCGACGGCGACGCCCGGGGCGGCGCGGCGCTCTCGATCGGGTCCGTCACGGGCATCCCGGTCAAGTTCCTCGGCACGGGCGAGAAGACGGACGCCCTCGAGGTGTTTCACCCCGACCGGCTGGCCGGCCGGATCCTGGGCATGGGGGACATCGTCAGCCTCGTGGAGCGTGCCCAGGAGGCGTTCGACGAGAAGCAGGCGGCGAAGCTCGAGGAGAAGGTCCGCAAGTCGGCGTTCACCCTCGAGGACATGCTGGACTCGATGCGCCAGATGCAGAAGATGGGGCCCATGGGCCAGATCATGTCGATGATCCCGGGCATGGGTGGCATGGCGAAGGATGCCCAGGCGGCGGTCGATCGCGGGGACCTCAAGCGCATCGAGGCGATCATCCTGTCCATGACCCCACGGGAGCGCCGTGACCCGTCGGTGCTCAACGCCTCGCGCCGGCGGCGGATCGCCACCGGTTCCGGGACGACCCTGCCGGATATCAACCGGCTCGTGAAGCAGTTCGGCGACATGCAGAAGCTCATGAAGCAGTTCTCGGGAGGGGCCGGCCGTCGCGCCGCGACGGGCCAGCTCCTCGGCCGACGATGATAGGAGGTCAGCGATGACCGACCAGGACCCGACCCAGCGCTACGAGGCACCTCCGGTAGACCGGCAGCCGGCCGTGGAGCCGGCCGTCCCGCCCCTGGCCGTCCCGACCGTCCCCGTGACCTCGAGCCCGAAAGCATCGCCGGCCGGCCCCGGGCGCAGCCGCGTCCGGTGGCTCGTCGCCCTGGTCGCGACCGTCCTCGTCGCGGGCACGGCGGCCGGCGCCACCTCCCTGCTCACCCGCGACGCCGGCGAGGCGGAGGTTCTCGCCTGGACGCCGGCCGACAGCGTCGTCTACACGGAGGTCCGCCTGGACCTGCCCGGCGGCCAGGAAGCGGAGCTCGCGAAGGCGCTGCGCGCCCTGCCGGGGTTCAGCGACCAGGCCGCGTTCCCGACCAAGCTCGACGAGGCGCTCAACCAGCTGGTCAAGCAAGCCTCGAACGACAGGATGGGCTACCAGGCCGACATCCAGCCGTGGTTCGGTGGCCAGGTCGCGCTGAGCGCCGGGCCGGTGCCCAAGACCGCCGACGCCAAGGCCGCGCGCGCGCTCGTCATCGCGAGCACCAAGGACGCCGCGAAGGCTTCCGCGTGGGCGCAGAAGGTGCTTGCCGATGCCGGTGCCACCACGTCCACCGAGACGTACAACGGCGTGACGATCACCACGGTCACGCCGCCCGCCTCGTCCAAGCCCGCCAAGGCGGGCGCCACCGGCGCGTATGCCGCGATGGGGACCGTGATCGCGCTCGGAGACCCCGTCTCGGTCAAGGCGGCGATCGACACCCGGGGCACGGCCGGGCTGGCCGCGAACGCCCAGTTCCGCACGGCGTCGGCGTCGCTGTCGGGTGACCGGCTCGCGTTCACGTACGTGGACGCCGCGACGCTCGCGCAGGGCGCGAAGACTCTCGCGGATGCTGCCGCTCCGTCGGCGATGCCCAAGCTGCCGGGTGTCTTCACCGATCTCGCGGCCCCCTGGGGCGCTGCCGCGATCCGCGCGCAGGACGGCACGCTGGTCGTCGACACGCGCTCGCCCCACGTGGCGAAGTTGCAGGGTCTCGCGAAGGCCGCCGAGTCCAGGCTGCCCTCGGTGCTGCCGCCGTCAACGGTCGTGCTCGTCGAGGGCCAAGAGCTGGGCGAGGCCGTCCAGCGGGTCAAGACCCTGGCCGCCTCGGATCCGCAGCTCGCGGATGGGGTCACCAGGGTCGACGGCGTGCTCAGGGTCGTCGGCGGCCTCGGCTCGATCGTGGACTGGATGGGCGAGGCGGGTGTCGCCGTCACCCGCAGCGGGGACACCGTCGCCGGCGGGCTGGTCATCCTGCCCACGGACAGGGCCGCCGCGGACAAGCTGGCCACCCAGCTCCGCGGGTTCCTCGAGCTCGGCGGCGGTGCCGGGATCAAGGTCACCGACGAGGCGTACGGGGACGCGACGATCACGGTCGTGGACCTCGGCAACCTCGGCTCGCTGGCCGGGGCGGCGACGGGCGGGGCGCTGGGCGCCCTGCCGGCCGAGACCAGGATCGCCTACGCGGTCACCGACCGTGTCGTCGTGCTGGGGTCCGGCACCGACTTCGTGAAGGCCGTGCTCGACGCCCGGACGGGAGACTCGCTGGCGAAGAGCGAGCGGTTCAGCCAGGCGCTGGCACGGGTCGACAAGGCCAACGGCTCGTTGCTGTGGGTGGATGTCGCAGGCGTCCGCGACCTGGTCGAGCGGCAGCTGCCCGCCGCCGACAAGGCCGGCTACGAGGCGAACGTCAAGCCGTACCTCGTGGCGTTCGACGCCGTGATCGGGACGGTCACGCCGGGCACCGACCTCGACAGGGGCACGTTCGTCATCATCGTCTCCAGGCCGTAGCCCGGCCAGCCAACCAAGTCAACAAGCAGGAGCCGGAGCCCCGCCCAGGGCCCCGGCCACAGGGAGGAGCACCGCACCACATGTCCGTCCGCATCCGCCTGACCCGCGTGGGGGCGACCAAGCAGCCGGCGTACCGGCTCGTGGTCACCGACAGCCGTGCCGCGCGGGACGGCCGCTCGATCGAGACGATCGGCCACTACAACCCTCGCACCGAGCCCATCGAGCTCAAGGTCGATGAGGCCAAGGCGAAGGACTGGCTCGCCAAGGGCGCGCAGCCGTCCGACACCGTCAAGCGCCTGTTCAGGCAGGCCGGCATCCTGCCCACCTTCAAGTAGGGGCGAACGATGGCAGCCGCCGACCTCGTTACGTATGTCGCCAGGTCCCTGGTTGACGATCCCGATGCCGTGAGCGTCGAGGTCGTGAACGGGGAGGGTGGGACGATCATCGAGCTGCACGTGGCCGAGTCCGACATGGGCAAGGTCATCGGGCGCAACGGCAGCGTCGCGAAGGCGCTGCGGACCCTGCTCAAGGTGACCTCTGCCCGTAACGGCGAGCCGGTCAGCCTCGAGATCGTCTGAGGCCGGGCCCCCACTGGTTCGTCCCTCCACGCCTCGATCGACCGCGTCCTCCGACCCCGCACCCGCCGGGGCCGACCTGGGGGCGCCCGCCGTGGGGGCGCCCGCCGTGGGGAACGCCCCGGGCCGACTCGTCGTGGCCCTCGTCCGTGGGCTTCGCGGGCTGCGCGGCCAGGTTCGCGTGGAACTGCTCACGGATCGGCCCGAGGACCGGTTCACCGCCGGCGCGCCCCTGTACCTCGAGGGTACGGGCGAGGCCCTGACGATCTCCGAGGCGGAGCCCGTCGCGGACGGCCGCGGCTGGTGGCTCCGGTTCCGCGAGGTCCGGGACCGGGACGCCGCCGAGCTGCTCCGGGGTCGCTACCTGGAGATCACCACGCCGGATGAGCCCCGGGAACCCGGGCGCTGGATGTGGCACGAGCTGGAGGGCCTCGCCGTCCGGTCCGCCACGGGCGAGGACCTGGGCACGATCGTGGACATCTACCGCGCCGGTGGCGCGGAGGTGTTCGTCGTCCGCGGTCCGCGCGGGGAGCTGGACGTGCCCGGGGTCCGGGGGATCGTCGTGGAGCTGGCGCCGGAAAGGGGGGAGATGATCGTGGACCTCGAGTCGCTCGCGATCGATGCTCGTCCGGTCGAGGACGAGGACTACGTCCGGCCCCGTGACCGCAGGCCCCGCAAGCAGCCCAGGCGGCGGCCGGGCGCCGCGCCGCCAGCCGGCGATCCGGTGCCCGGCGATCCGGTGCCCGGCGATCCGCCGCCCGGCGATCCGCCGCCCGGCGATCCGGTGCCCGGCGATCCGCCGCCGGCCGGCTGATGCCGCTCGAGGTCGACGTCCTCACGCTGTTCCCGCCGATGGTCGAGGGACCGCTGCGGGAGAGCATCCCGGCGCGCATCCTGGAGCGGGGCCTGGCCCAGGTCCGGGTCCACGACCTGCGCCGGTGGGGAATCGGGCGCCACCGGACCGTGGACGACTACACGTACGGCGGCGGCGCCGGCATGGTGCTGCGCCCGGAGCCGGTCGCGGCCGCGCTCGCGGAGCTCCGGCGCCCCGACTCGACGGTGATCCTGCTCGACCCCGCGGGCGAGGTGTTCCGGCAGCCGCTCGCGCACGCGCTGGCCGAGGCGACCCACCTCGTGTTCCTGTGCCCTCGCTACGAGGGCGTGGACGAGCGCATCCGGTCGATGGTGGACCGGGAGCTGTCCATCGGCGACTACGTCCTGACCGGCGGGGAGCTGGCGGCGCTGGTCATCATCGACGCCGTGCTCCGGCTCCTCCCGGGCGCCATCGACGACGCATCGACGGCGGAGGAATCGTTCGCGGATGGCCTCCTGGAGTACCCGCAGTACACGCGCCCCGCGAGCTTCGACGGTGTCTCCGTGCCGCCGGTCCTGGTCTCCGGCCACCACGAGGAGGTCCGGCGCTGGCGGCTCCGCGAGTCCCTCCGGCGGACCCTCCAGCGGCGGCCGGACCTCCTCGCCGGCCGGGACCTGTCGGTCGAGGAGCGCCGGCTGCTCGCCGACATCGGCGATACTCCGGCCCGGCCGGGGCACGACGCGCCCGGCTGACACCGGCGTCTCGCCGTGCTATCCTCCGCCGTCGGCCGCGCCGCACCCGGCTCGCCGTCCCGGAACTCGAGACCCCCGCAGCCGCGGCTGCCGACGACCGAACAAGGACCGCCCACCGTGAACGTGCTCAACGAGATCGTCCAGGACCAGCTCCGTACAGACCTCCCGGAGATCACCCCGGGCGACACCGTCAAGGTGGCCGCCAAGGTCGTGGAGGGCAATCGTGAGCGGGTCCAGGTGTTCGAAGGGCTCGTGATGCGGATGCGCAACAGCGGCATCGCGTCCACGATCACCGTGCGCCGGATCGCCTCCGGCGTCGGCGTCGAGCGGACGTTCAAGCTCCACAGCCCGAGGATCGAGCGGATCGAGGTCGTCCGGCACGGCCAGGTGCGGCGGGCGAAGCTGTACTTCCTGCGCAACCGCGTCGGCAAGGCGGCGACCACGCTCCGCGAGCGCCGCTAGGCCCTGCCGCTGCGCGACCTGCGCGGCCTGCCGCCTCCCGGACGACCCCCGCCCCGGCGGGGGCCTGTTCATGTTCGCCGGATGGTGGCCGGGTTCGCCGGGTGGTGGCCCGGGGCGCTACCCTTGCCGCCGATGGCCGTGATCGTCCCCACCCTCCGCTGGGAGCGCCCCCTGTGGCGCGCCGGCGCGACCCGCGTGGTCGGCGTGGACGAGGTGGGCGTCGCCCCGACCTGCGGCGCCGTGGTCGCGGCGGCCGTGATCCTGCCCCCGAACTGCCACCGGATCCCGGGTGTCCGTGACTCCAAGACCCTCTCGGCCGCCCAGCGTGAGCGGCTTGCGCCCGTCATCCTGCGTCGCGCGGTCGCCGTCGGGGTCGGCGCCGCGTCGGTCGCCGACATCGACCGGCTGAACATCTACCACGCGACCCACCTCGCCATGCGCCGGGCGATCGCCCGGCTCGGAGGTCACGACTACGTCCTGGTGGACGGCCTCCGGATCGCGAACTTCGAGGTGGAGGTCGGGCCGTACACGGCCATCGTGGGCGGGGACGCCCGGGTGTACTCCATCGCCTGCGCGTCGGTCGTCGCGAAGACCGTGCGCGACCGGATGATGCGCAAGCTGGCCGTCCGCTACCCGGAGTACGGCTGGGAGCGCAACGCGGGGTACGCCACGCGCGAGCACCGGGCGGCGATCCGGAAGCACGGCCTGACGCCACACCACAGGCGAAGCTTCCAGGCGCTGCACGCGCTGCTGGCCGGCGACCAGCTGGGCATGTTCGGCACGGATGGGGCGGCCGGGATCCCGGTCGAGGGCGCATCGCCCACCCGGTCGCCGGACGACCTCCCGCCCGACATCGCGGACATCCTGGTCGGCGAGGCGTTCTCGGCGACCGGATAGGCGGATAAGCGCCGGGTGAGCGCCCGCCGTCATCCTGCCGGGCATGGCGCGGGCGAGTTCCACCGGGGCGCAGCGGATCGGTGACGCGGGCGAGCGCCTGGTCGCGACGCGCCTGGAGGCCCAGGGGTGGACGATCCTGGCTCGGAACCTGCGGCTCGGCCGGGACGAGATCGACCTCCTTGCCGTGGATCCGGGGCCGCCGGCTGCCCTGGTGATCGTCGAGGTGAGGTGGCGGGGCCGGCGCGACTTCGGTCTTGCGGAGGAATTGCTTGACCATCGCAAGCGGGCGGCCATGCGTCGGGCGGCGGGTACGCTGCTGGCCACGCGCACGCTGCCCGACGGGACGCGCCTGCCCGCGCTCCCGTTGCGCGTCGACCTGGTCGCCATCGACCCCGGCCCCGACGGAGGGCCGTCGGTTCGTCATCACCGGGGCATCCGCCCGTAGCCGCGGGACGGCACGGCCCCCGTGCTACACTCCGCCGCGCCGCGGGGCGCCCGCGGTGCTCGTGCACGCCCGTCCGGATCGGCCGGACGGAGCTCACACGCGGACCCGTCTTCGAGCGGGACGGTGCCGGACCCGGCGAGGACTCGCCGCCGGCCCCCGACTCAGGATCCGCGGAGGAACCAACCGCAGGAGGTCACGCAGTGCCCACCGTCTCGATGCGCCAGCTGCTGGAGGCCGGCGTCCACTTCGGACACCAGACCCGTCGCTGGAACCCCAAGATGCGCCCGTTCATCTTCGCGGAGCGCAACGGGATCCACATCATCGACCTCGCCCAGACGGTCAAGCGCCTGGACACGGCGCTCGAGTTCGTCACCGAGACCGTCGCCCGTGGCGACAGCGTCCTGTTCGTCGGCACCAAGAAGCAGGCGCAGGAGCCGGTGATGCAGGAGGCGATCCGCGCCGGGCAGCCGTACGTGACGAAGCGCTGGCTGGGCGGCATGCTCACCAACTTCGTCACGATCAAGAAGCGCATCGGCCTGCTCGACCAGCTCGAGGCGCGCCAGCAGGCCGGCGACTTCGATCGCCTGCCCAAGAAAGAGGCTGCGCTCCTGACCGAGGAGCTCAACAAGCTGAATGCCATGCTCGGCGGAATCCGCAGGATGAAGCGGGTGCCGGGCGCGATCTTCATCATCGACCCGCACCGTGAGCGGATCGCGGTGACCGAGGCCAACAAGCTCGAGATCCCCGTGGTCGGCACGGGTGACACGAACGTGGACCCCGACGAGCTCGATTACATCATCCCGGCCAACGACGACGCGATCCGCGCCATCCGGCTGCTGTGCCAGCTGGTCGCCGACGCGGCCATCGAGGGCGCCGGGCAGCGTGCCGCGCGTGCCACCGCCGAGCCCGAGGCCCCCGCCGCCCAGGCCCTGGAGGAGCCCGAGTTCGACGAGACCGCCGCGGCGGAGCTCGTCGCGCAGCTCGCTGCCGGTGGCACGCTGTCGTTCGACCCGGACACCGAGGACGACGACCTGCTGCCGGGCGCGGCGCGCACGCCCGAGGCGGCCGTCGCCGATGCTCCGGTCGAGGCTCCGGGCCAGGCCGCACCGGCGGCCGACTGACGTCGCCGGGCACGGTGTCCGTGCACAGCGACCCGCGCCGAACCGGCATCCGCGCCTCGGCGCGGGCTGCCCGTAGGACCCACGAAAGCGCGCACACTGGCCGCGCGCGGCAGGAAACAGGAGCATGAGTTCAATGGCAATCACGGCCGAGGCCGTCAAGGAGCTGCGCGAGCGCACGGGCGCCGGCATGATGGACTGCAAGCGCGCGCTCGAGGAGAGCGGCGGCGACGTGGAGCAGGCGATCGCGCTGCTGCGCGAGCGCGGTGTCGCGTCGGCGGCGAAGAAGGCCGGACGGGAAGCGCGCGAGGGTCTCGTCGCGAGCTACATCCACACCGGCGGCCGGGTGGGCGTCCTGATCGAGGTCAACTGCGAGACGGATTTCGTCGCCCGGACCGACGACTTCCAGCGGCTCGTTCGCGACCTCGCCATGCAGGTCGCCGGCCTCGCCCCGTTGTACGTGGACGTGGACCGGATCCCGGCCGACGTCCTCGAGGCGAAGAAGGCGACCCTGCTCGCGGACGCGGCCGTCCAGGCCAAGCCCGAGGCTGTCCGCGAGAAGATCATCGACGGCCAGCTCAGGAAGTGGTACCGCGAGGTCTGCCTGCTCGAGCAGCCGTACCGCGACGAGGAGCGGTCGGTGCGTGATCTCGTGATCGAGCGGATCGCCACCATCGGCGAGAACATCCGGGTGCGCCGCTTCGCCCGGTTCGCGCTCGGGGAAGAGATGTGACGGACGCCGGTCCGGGACGCGTCGAGGGCGAGGCACCGGTGACGGTTCCTGCCGGCGGCACGCTCCGCTACCGCCGGATCCTGCTCAAGCTCTCGGGCGAGGCGCTGCTCGGCGAGCGCCAGTACGGCGTGGACCCGGCGTTCTGTGCATTCATCGCCCGCCAGGTGGCGGAGGTCCACGCCGCCGGTGTCGAGATCGGCATCGTCGTCGGCGGCGGCAACATCTTCCGGGGGCTGGCGGCGGCCGCCCGCGGCATGGACCGGGCGACCGGCGACTACATCGGCATGCTGGCGACCGTCATGAACGGCCTTGCCCTCCAGGACGCGATCGAGCGGGCGGGGGTCCCGGTCCGGGTCATGAGCGCGATTGCGATGAACGAGATCGCGGAGCCGTACATCCGCCGGCGAGCCGTGCGCCACCTGGAGAAGGGCCGCGTGGCGATCTTCGTCGCCGGCACCGGCAACCCGTACTTCACGACCGACACGGCCGCCGCGCTGCGCGCGGTCGAGATCGGTGCCGAGGTCCTGCTCAAGGCGACCCGGGTGGACGGCGTCTACGACGCCGATCCCATGAAGGATCCGGACGCGAAGCGCTACACGAGCCTGGGCTACCAGGACCTGCTCCGGGACCAGCTGAAGGTCCTCGACGCCGCGGCCGTGTCCCTGTGCTCCGAGAACGACCTGCCGATCGTGGTCTTCGACCTCAACGAGCCCGACAACATCACGAGGGTTGCCCGCGGCGAACCGGTGGGCACGCTCATCTCCGCCCAGAACGGAGGGACCACCTCATGACCAGCGAGAGCCTGGCCGGCGCCGAGCGGAAGATGGTCCGCGCCGTCGAGGCGATGGAGCGGGACTTCCAGGGCATGCGCACCGGGCGCGCGTCCACATCGCTCGTGGAGCGCCTGCACGTCGACTACTACGGCACCCCGACGCCGCTCAACCAGCTCGCGTCGATCAGCGTGCCGGAGCCTCACCAGATTGTCATCCAGCCGTGGGATCGTGCGGTCATCGGTGGCATCGAGAAGGCGATCCTGCGGAGCGACATCGGGCTGATGCCCAACGTCGACGGGACGGTCATCCGGCTCAACATCCCGCAGCTCACCGAGGAGCGTCGCAAGGACATCGTGAAGAGCGTCCACAAGCGGATGGAGGAGGCCCGCGTGGAGATCCGCAATCTCCGCCGCGAGGCCGCCGACACGCTGAAGAAGGAGGAGCGGGACGGCACCGTCGGCGTCGATGAGGTCCGACGGCTGCTGGAACAGCTCCAGAAGATCACGGACCGGGTGATCGCGGACGTCGATCGCCTGGGCGATGTCAAGGAGCAGGAGGTCCTCGAAGTCTAGTGGCCCAGGCGCCGCTCGATCGATCCGTCGCGCGCCCCACGGACACGCCGCCGCTCGCGCACGAGCCGGCGGACGCCGGCGGCGCCCTCGACGTCGTCGCCCCCGCCCCGGAGGTGCCGCTCGTCGCGCCGGAGGATCTGCCCCGGCACGTCGCCGTCATCATGGACGGCAATCGGCGCTGGGCGCGGGCGCGCGGCCTCCCGGACTACGAGGGCCACGCGGCGGGCGTCGAGACCATCCGGGGCCTCGTCAATCACGCGGTGCGTCGCGGCGTCCCGATGCTCACGCTGTACGCGTTCAGCCGTGAGAACTGGGCCCGCTCCGACGACGAGATCGCCGGGCTGTTCGAGCTGCTGGGCATGGCCATCCGCGACGAGACGGAGGAGTTGCGGGCACAGGGCGTCCAGGTCAGGCTCCTCGGGCGGCTCGAGGAGCTTCCGCCCGACACGCGAGCCTCGATCGCCTCGGCGATGGAGCGGACGGCCGGCGGTACCCGCCTGATCCTCAATATCGCATGGAACTACGCCGGCCGGACGGAGATCGTGGACGCGTTCCGCCGGATCATTGCGGCCGGCATCCCGGCGGACCAGGTGGACGAGCGCACGATCTGCGACGCGCTGTACACCGCCGGCCTGCCGGACCCGGACCTGGTGATCCGGACCGGGGGCGAGCAGCGGATCAGCAACTTCCTCATCTGGCAGTCCGCCTACGCGGAGCTCGTGTTCAGCGACCGGCTATGGCCGGACTTCGGGGCCGATACGTTCGACGAGGCCCTCCTGGAGTTCGCGCGTCGCACGCGCCGGTTCGGGCGCTAGGTTCCACCACATGCTCCGCACGCGCGCGCTCTCGGCGCTTGTCCTCGTGCCGCCGCTGATCGTCGCGCTCGTCATCGGGTGGCCGGCGATCGCACTCGTCCTCGCCGTGGCTGCGCTGCTCGGGGCGCGCGAGGTGTTCCGGCTGCTCAAGCAGGCCGGCTACCCCTCGCTGTCGATGCTGGGGACCGCGCTCGCGGTGGCCGTGGTGCTCGAAGCCGCGGCTCGACCCGCGGGCGACGCGGCCATCCTGCTGGTCGCCCTCGGCGTGATCCTGGCGGGGATCGGGGCCATGGCTCGAACGGACCCGCGGGACGGGCTCGTGGCCTGGTTCGCGACCGTGTTCGGGGCGCTGTACGTGGGGCTGCTCGCGTTCGTCCTGCAGCTCGCCGCCCGGGCACCCGCCGTCCCGGATGGTGCCGCGCTCGCGGTGCTGGGGCCCGAGCGGGGATGGGTCCTGTTGCTGCTGCTGGGCGTGTGGAGCTACGACACGGGCGCATACCTGGTCGGCCGGCAGTTCGGCCGCCACCGGTTCATGACGCACATCTCGCCATCCAAGACGATCGAGGGACTGGTCGGGGGCCTGGTCGCCACCACCGTCGTCCTGGCGCTGCTGCTGGCCGGGCTGGGCCAGGCGCCGCTGGGGGCGATCGTGCTGGGGCCGGTGCTGAGCCTCGCCGCCCAGGCCGGCGATCTCGCGGAATCGATGCTCAAGCGCGCCGCGGGCGCCAAGGACTCGGGCACCCTGATCCCGGGGCACGGCGGTATCCTCGATCGCATCGACTCGTTCCTGTTCGCCGCCCCCGTGGCCACCCTGTATGTCATCGCGCTCGTCCGCTGACGGCCGCCTCCGCGTGGCCCTCCTCGGGTCCACGGGGAGCATCGGGCGCCAGGCGGTGGAGGTCCTCGAGCGGCACGCGGACCGGTTCCAGGTCATGGCCCTGGCCACGGGCTCGAACGCCGCGGAACTGGCCGCGCAGGCGCGCAGGCTGCGGCCGCAGGCCGTGGCGCTCGGGGATGCCGGCGGGTCGCTGGACCTGCCCGCGGGCGCGGTGCGCGTCGGCGGCGAGGACGCGCTCGAGGCGCTGGCCACGCGTGACGACGTCGACCTCGTCGTCGTCGGGACCGGCGGGATCGTCGCGCTGCGACCCGTCCTGGCCGCGCTCCGCGCCGGCAAGATCGTCGCGACGGCCAACAAGGAGACCCTCGTGGCCGGAGGCCACCTCGTGATGGCGGAGGCCCGTGCCCGTGCCGCGGTCCGTGCCTCCGCCGACCCGCGGGACCCGCTGGCCACCCCGCTCGCCTGGCTGCGGCCCATCGACTCGGAGCACTCCGCGATCTGGCAATGCCTGGTCGGGGAACCCCTGGGGGCCGTCGCGCGCCTGGTGCTGACCGCCTCCGGTGGCCCGTTCCTCGACGCGACCCCGGATGACCTCGCGCGGGTGACCCCGGAGCTTGCCCTGCGGCACCCCACCTGGACCATGGGCGCCAAGATCAGCATCGACTCCGCGACCCTCGCCAACAAGGGCCTGGAGGTCATCGAGGCGCACTGGCTGTACGATGTCGGCTACGAGACCATCGACGTCGTCGTGCATCCGCAGAGCGTCGTGCACTCGGCCGTCCTGTTCGTGGACGGCTCCCTGAAGGCTCAGCTGGGCACCCCCGACATGCGTCTCCCCATCCAGTACGCGCTCACCCATCCCGAGCGCCTCCCGTCAGGGACCACCCCGCCGGACCTCGTCTCGATCGGCCGGCTGGACTTCCGCGCCCCGGACGAGGCGCGATTCCCGGCGCTCCGGATCGCGCGGGAGGCAGGCCGGATCGGGAGCCGGGCGTCCGCGGCGCTGATCGCGGCGGACGAGGTCGCCGTCGAGCGGTTCCTGGGCGGCACGCTCGACTTTCCCGGCATCGCGAGCCTGCTGGAGGCCGCGGTGCGGCGGTACGGCGAGGGGACCGACCAGGCGCCCGGCGTCGATGAGCTGGTGGCGCTGGACCGCGAGGTGCGGGCGGCGTTCGCGACGGGTCCGCTGGGTGGTGCCGCATGACCGCCCTCGTGGATACCCTGGTCACGGTCCTGCTGTTCATCATCGTGCTGGGCGGCCTGGTGCTGTTCCACGAGTTCGGCCACTTCGTCATCGCCCGGCTGGCGCGGGTCCGCGTCCTCGAGTTCGGGATCGGGTTCCCGCCGCGGGCGATGGTCCTGGCACGCGGCGGCGAGACGCTGTACACGCTCAACTGGCTGCCGATCGGCGGCTTCGTCCAGCTCGAGGGCGAGGACGGCGACCGGGACGACGATCCCCGCTCGTTCGCCCGGGCGCGGCTGCCGGTGAAGCTCATCATCCTCGTCGCCGGCGTCGGCATGAACCTCATCCTCGCGTTCTCGATCTTCACCGCCATCGCGTGGCTGGCGACCCCCTACGTGGGCCTCAGGTTCGCGACCGTCGAGGCCGGATCACCGGCCGCCGCGGCCGGGCTCCAGGCCGGTGACGCGATCATCTCGTTGGACGGCCAGGCGTTCCAGTTCTACGGGCAGTCGGCGATCGACGCCCTGCGGACCCACCCGGGCCAGACGGTGACGCTGGGCCTGATCCGCGCGGACGGGTCACGGACCCAGGCGACGGCGACGCTCCGCTCAGCGGCGGAGATCGACGCGGGCAAGGGCGCGCTGGGGATCAGGGCGGGGGATCGTGGCTTCGAGTCCCTGTTCTACGGGCAGTACGTCGGGCGGCCGCTGGGCGACGCGCTGGGCATCGGCGCCAGCGAGACCACCCGCTGGTTCGGGCTGATCCTGTCGGGCCTCGGTGATCTCGCGGGATCGATCGCGTCCAACCCCACCGCCGCGCCACCGGTCTCGGGACCGGTCGGCATCGCGACCTCGCTGGGTGAGGTGTTCCGCGGCAGCGGCCCGATCCTGACGCTCTACGTCGCCGGGATCCTGTCGGCCAACCTCGCGCTCGTGAACGTGCTGCCGTTCCCGCCACTCGACGGTGGGCGGATGCTGGTGATCGTGCTCAAGGCGATCCCGCGGTACGGCATGCGGATCTCGATGCGCGCGGAGCGGCTGACCTACGCGATCGGCTTCGTCGCCCTGTTCGGCTTCCTGATCTGGGTCACCGTGTTCGACATCGCCCGCCAGATCACCGGCAGCGCCCCGTGAACCCCGCCGGCGATCCGCTCCGGAGCACGAGCCCGACGGCCGACGGGTCCCTGAGACCCGTGCGCCGTCCGACGGTCTCCGTGGACGTCGGCGGCGTGCTGGTCGGGTCGGCGCACCCGGTCGTGGTCCAGTCGATGACCAACACCGACACCGCGGACCCCGACGCTACCGCGCTCCAGGTCGCGCGGCTGGCGCACGCGGGAAGCCAGCTGGTCCGGGTGACGGTCAACACCGAGGAGGCCGCGGCGGCCGTCCCGGGAATGATGCGGAAGCTGCGGGACAACCTGGGCGTGGACGTGCCGGTCATCGGGGACTTCCACTACAACGGCCACCAGCTCCTGGCGCAATACCCGGAGATGGCCGCGGCCCTCGCGAAGTACCGGATCAACCCCGGCAACGTCGGGACGAGACACCACGACGCCAACTTCGCGACGATCGTCAAGGTCGCCGTGGACAACGACAAGCCGGTGCGGATCGGGGTCAACTGGGGGTCGCTCGACCAGCAGCTGCTCACGGACCTGATGGAGGCGAACGCGAGGGCCGCGGCGCCGCGCGATGCCCGGGACGTCATGATCGACGCGATGATCGAGTCGGCGATGCGCTCGGCCGAGCTGGCCGAGGAGACCGGCCTCCGCCACGACCGGATCATCCTGTCGGCGAAGGTGTCCGGTGTGCGGGACCTCGTGGATACGTACCGGCGGCTCGCGCCGCGCTCCGATTACCCGCTCCACCTCGGCCTGACCGAGGCCGGGATGGGCATGAAGGGCATGGTGACCTCGGCCGCCGGCCTCGCGATCCTGCTCAACGAGGGCATCGGCGACACGATCCGGGTGTCGCTCACCCCGGAGCCCGGGGCCGGTCGCGAGCTCGAGGTCGAGGTCGCCCAGCAGGTCCTCCAGTCCATGGGCCTGCGCTCGTTCCTGCCCCAGGTGTCCGCCTGTCCCGGCTGCGGCCGCACCACGTCCACCTTCTTCCAGGAGATGGCTCGGGACATCACGGACCACATCAAGGCGCGGATGCCCGAATGGCGCGACACCCACCCGGGCGTGGAGGAGATGAAGGTCGCGGTCATGGGCTGCGTGGTCAACGGTCCCGGCGAGTCCAAGCACGCGGACATCGGGATCAGCCTGCCGGGCACGTTCGAGGCACCGGTCGCACCCGTGTTCGTGGACGGGAAGCTGGACCGAACGCTGCGGGGCGACCGGATCGTCGCGGAGTTCATCGACATCCTCGATGA
The DNA here is from genome assembly GCA_963703575.1 of uncultured Chloroflexia bacterium. Lineage (GTDB taxonomy): Bacteria > Chloroflexota > Limnocylindria > Limnocylindrales > CSP1-4 > CAIXZV01. Next base: position 18,695 of record CAVPEU010000019.1, on the reverse strand, counting down.
GTACGTGGATCGCCGGTACGGCGTGACCGGAGCCGGGCGCCCCGTCACCGTCTGAGCCACGCCCCGGAGCACGCGGCCCGCAGGCCCTCGCCGGCGTGGCGGGATGCCGCACGCCGAAGACCCCACGCGCGGCCGGCCTCTCGGTGGTCGAGGTCCACGGGCCCGGGTGTATACTCGCCGCCAACAATGCAGGGCCGCCACTGGACGTGGGTGACCAACCCGCGTTTCTTTGTGTCGGGGTCCTGCCGCCATCGAGCCACACAGCAGGAGGCACTTGATGAGCCGCGACTTCGTCGGTGCGCTCCTCCAGCTGAACGCCGAGAAGCAGGTCTCGCGCGAGGCGCTCGTCCGGGCGCTCGAGGAAGGGATCCAGGCCGCGTACCGCCGGGTGGCCGGCGAGGAGGACATCTTCGTCCGCGTGGAGCCGGAGAGCGGCCGGATCGACGTCTACCGCGGCCGCTACGTCGTGGATGAGATCGAGGACCCGATGGTCGAGGTGACCGTCGAGGAGGCCCGGCAGACGAAGCCGGACGCCAGGGCCGGCGACGTGATCGAGATCGAACAGCTGGATGGCGAGCACTTCGGCCGGATCGGTGCCCAGACGGCGAAGCAGATCATCCTCCAGCGCATCCGCGAGGTCGAGCGGGACCAGGTGTTCGACCATTTCGCGAGCCGCGAGGGCGAGCTCCTGACGGGCTCCGTCAGCCGGGTCGAGCCGCGTGCGATCATCCTCGACGTCGGCAAGGGCGTCGAGGCGATCCTGGCCACGAGCGAGCAGAGCCCGCTCGAGCACTACCGGATCGGCCAGCCGGTCAAGGCGTTCGTGCTGGAGGTCCGGCGCTCGGCCCGCGGGCCGCAGATCCTCGTCTCCCGGACCCACAAGGGATTCCTCCGCCGGCTGTTCGAGCTCGAGGTGCCGGAGGTCCACGCGGGAACCGTCGAGATCAAGGCGATCGCCCGCGAGGCCGGCAGCCGGTCGAAGGTGGCCGTCGCGTCGCGCCAGGAGGGCCTCGACCCGGTCGGGGCAACGGTCGGCCAGCGCGGCACGCGCGTCCAGGCGGTGGTGGCGGAGCTGGCCGGCGAGAAGATCGACGTGATCCCCTGGAACGAGGACGCGTCCCTGTTCGTCGCCAACGCGCTGTCCCCGGCGCAGGTCCTCGGCGTCAGCATCGACGAGGAGCACCGGATCGCGAACGTGACGGTCCCCGAGCGGATGCTCTCGCTGGCCATCGGTCGCGAGGGGCAGAACGCGCGCCTGGCGGCACGGCTCACGGGCTGGCGCATCGACATCCGGAGCGACGTCGCGGCGTCCGAGGCGGCGAAGGTCGCGGCGGCCCCGGTCGCGCGCGAGCCCGAGCCCGAACCGGCGGCCGAGCCCGTCGTGAGCGAGACCGAGCCCGTGGTGGGCGAGCCCGTCGCGAGCGACCGGGCCCCCGCGGCGGCCGAGCCCGTCGCGAGCGAGGCGGAGACCGCGCCGGAAGCGACCCCCGAGCCGGACCCGGAGCCGGATCCCGCACCGACGACGGCCGCGGCCGACCTGGCGTCCGCGAAGCCCAGGCGGTCGCGCCGGAAGGCCGACGGGGAGGTGTCGTCGTAGGCCCGGCGGCTGCCGGTCGAACCCGGCCCATCCCGCCCCGGCGAGTCCCGACGCGGACCTGCGTCGCCTGCCGGACGGCGCGCCCGAAGCGCGAGCTCGTGCGGATCGTTCGCGCGCCGGACGGCACGGTGGCGCTGGATGCGACCGGCCGGGCGGCCGGACGCGGTGCGTACCTGTGCCGTGACGCCGCCTGCCGGGAGGTCGCCGCCCGCCGGCGATCCCTCGAGCACGCGCTCGGGGTGCCCATCCCCGCCGATGTCCTGATCCAGGCGGACGAACAAGCCAAGCCAGCGAATACAACCCGCGGCGGCCTCCCGGCCGGGGTTCCGCCGCCCCCGGAATCTGCATACAACGAAGGAGGCCGCAGTGGCCAGGAGTAGGAGCGGCACCCGCGGCCGACGCGGTCCCCGCAAGCCCCCGCGCCGTCCCGGCGCGTTCACGCCGGGCGCCGTCTCGGTCGTCGACCCGAGCGAGCGCGGCGCGATCGAGCTGCCGTCGACGATCACCGTGAAGGAGCTGGCGGACCTGCTCGGCGTGAACCCCGCCGACATCATCCGCGAGCTGATCAAAAGCGGCATCTTCGCGACCATCAACCAGCTGGTCGACCGCGACACCGCCTCGCTCGTCGCCGAGGAGCTGGGCTACGAGGTAGCGGAGGCCAACGTCGCCGCGGTCTCGGGCACGGACGACGAGGAGACCGGTGGCCAGCCTGCCGAGGCCGCCAAGGAGATCCTGTTCGAAGAGGAGGACGACGCCGACCTCGTCCCCCGGGCCCCGATCGTGACCGTCATGGGCCACGTCGACCACGGCAAGACGAGCCTGCTGGACGCGATCCGCTCGACCGCCGTCGCGGCGGGGGAGCGGGGCGGCATCACCCAGCATATCGGTGCGTCCGAGGTGACGACGAAGGACGGCAAGCGGGTCGTGTTCCTGGACACCCCGGGCCACGAGGCCTTCACCTCGATGCGCGCTCGCGGCGCCCGCGTCACGGACATCGCCGTGATCGTGGTCGCGGCGGACGACGGCGTGATGCCCCAGACGCTCGAGGCGATCAGCCACGCGAAGGCCGCGAAGGTGCCGCTGGTCATCGCGATGAACAAGATCGACAAGCCGGACGCGAACCCGGATCGCGTCCGGACCGAGCTCGCCGAGGCGGGCGTGATCGTCGAGGACTATGGCGGTGACACGCCGCTCGTGCCCGTGTCGGCAAAGACCCGCGTCGGCATCGACGAGCTGCTGGAGATGATCCTGCTCGTGGCCGACCTCCAGGAGCTCAAGGCGAACCCCAAGCGGGACGCCGTCGGGACGGTGATCGAGGCCCGCCTGGACAAGGGCCGGGGTCCCGTCGCGACGCTCCTCGTGCAGACCGGCACCCTCCACGTCGGCGACGTCGTGGTGGCCGGCCACACGTTCGGCAAGATCAAGGCGCTCGAGACGGCCGCCGGCAAGCGCGTGTCCCGGGTGGGACCGGCCTCGGCGGCGGTCATCCTCGGCCTGTCGGACGTGCCGGAGGCCGGTGACGTCCTGCGCGTGGTCGCGGACGAGAAGACCGCCCGGACCCTGGCCGAGACACGCAAGGCCGAGCAGGCCGCCGCAGCCGGCGGCGGGTCCAGCCGCGCGACGCTCGAGGACCTCTACCGCCAGATCCAGGCCGGCCAGGCCAAGGAGCTGCGCATCATCCTCAAGGCGGATGTGTCGGGTTCCCTGGGCGCCATCTCCCACGCGCTGCAGCAGCTTCCGACGGACGAGGTCAAGATCAACGTCCTGCTCGAGGCGGCAGGCGACATCACGGACAACGACATCATGCTGGCGACGGCCTCGAACGCCATCGTCGTCGGCTTCAACACGGGGATCACCGAGACGGCCCGCCGCGAGGCCGACGCCCAGGGTGTCGACGTCCGGCTGTACGACATCATCTACAAGCTCACCGACGACATCGACGCAGCCCTCAAGGGCATGCTCGAGCCGGAGATCGTGGAGGTCGTCGAAGGCCGCGCCGAGGTCCGCCAGATCTTCCGGGTGGGCAAGAGCACGGTCATCGCCGGCTGCTACGTCACCGACGGGCGGATCGTCCGCAACGGCGGCGCCCGCGTCTGGCGGGGCGGCAGGATCATCGCGACGGACCGGATCGAGTCCCTGCGCCGCTTCCGGGATGACGCTCGGGAGGTCGCCCAGAACTTCGAGTGCGGCATCGGGCTCGCCGGGTTCAACGACGTGGTCGAGGGCGACATCATCGAGTGCTTCACGAACCAGACGCGCAGCCGGGTCACCGGTTAGGCGCGCGCCCGTGAGGCGGTCGAGATGAGCCAGCGCACCGAGCGCGTCGACGAGCTCCTGCGCCAGGAGATCGGGGCGCTGCTCGCGAAGGAAATCGCGGACCCGCGAATCGGGTTCGCGACGATCACCGACGTGGAGACGTCGCCGGACCTCCGGCACGCCAAGGTGTGGGTGAGCGTGATCGGCGAGGAGGCCGAACGCGTCGAGACCGCGCGCGCGCTGCAGCAGGCGATGGGCTTCGTCCGCCACGAGCTGGGGCGGCGGCTGCGGATCAGGCGGATCCCGGAGCTGCACGTGCATGTGGACGACTCCGCGGAGCGTGGCACCCGCGTCCTGCACCTGCTCACCGAGCTCGAGGCCGGCGTCGATCCCGGTTCGATCGTCCCGCTGGACGAGTCGCTGCCGACGCCGGTCCCCCGGCTGCCGCAGGAGGGTGACACGGACGAGGCACCGGGGTTCGCGCCGCGGCCGGGGTCTGGCCGCCGGCCACCGGGTCGCCGCGGGCCCGGCAGCAGCCGCGGCGGCCGCGGCGACCCGTCGCATCCCGGGCGCAGCCGGCCGCGCAGCGACCGGGCATGAGCGCGTCGCTGGACCTCGCCGCGATCGCGCGGGAGGCGGTCCCACCGGCCGTCCTGGCTCGCCTTCGCGGCGCACGGAGCGTGCTGGCCGTGAGCCACGAGCACCCGGACGCGGACACCATCGGGGCCACCCTCGCCGTGTGCACGCTGGTCGAGGCGCTCGGCGGCCGGGCCACGGCGGTGTGCTCGGACCCGGTGCCCGCCCTGTACGAGTTCCTGCCGGGGGTCGGGCGCTTCCGCACGGACCCGGACCCGGCCATGACCTACGACCTGCTGGTCCTGTCCGACTGCGCGTCGGCCGAGCGGGTGGGTGCCGTGGCCGCCCGGCACGAGGAGCTGTTCGCGACACTGCCGCGCGCGGTGATCGACCACCATGCGTCCAACGAAGGGCGCGGCGAGGCGGACTGGATCGACGCGGATGCCGCCGCGACCTGTGAGCAGGTGACGCTCCTGGCCGTCCGCATGGGCGTGCCGCTCGACGCCGGCGGCGGCGCGCTGGCGGCGATCCTCATGGCCGGCATCGTGATGGACACCGCGACCTTCGCCCACCCGAACGCCACCCCCCGGACCCTGGCCGTGTCGGCCGCGCTGGTGCAGGCGGGCGCCCCGCTGTCGGACATCTCGCGGCGGCTGTACCGCACCAAGCCCGACACCCAGCTCCGCCTGTTCGGGCGCGTGCTCGACCGCCTGGACACGACGCCCGACCGGCGCGTCATCTGGTCCACGCTCACGCTCGCGGACCTCGAGGCCACGGACGCACTGCCCGCGCACTCGGAGGGGATCATCGACCTGCTCGCGCAGTCCGAGCTGGCCGAGGTAGCGATGCTGCTCAAGGAGCAGCCCGACGGCACGACGCGGCTCAGCGTCCGTACCAAGCCGGGGGGCGTGGACGCGACCGTGCTCACCGGCGCATTCGGAGGCGGCGGGCATGCCCGCGCGGCAGGCGCCACGATCGGAGCGCCGCTGGCGGAGGCGACGGCCCGCGCCCGCGAGGTCGCCGAGCGGCTGGCCGCCGAGGTGCGCCGGTGAGGCGTGGTGACCGCAGCGGCGGGCTGGACGGGGTCCTCGTGGTGGCCAAACCGTCCGGCCCGACATCGCATGACGTCGTGGACCTGGTGCGGCGGATGTCCTCGACCCGCCGCGTCGGCCACGGCGGCACGCTGGACCCGTTCGCGGCGGGGGTGCTGCCCCTATTCCTCGGCCGGGCCACGCGGCTCGTCGAGTACCACCTCGGCGCCGCGAAGCGTTACCGCGCCACGATCTGCTTCGGCGAGACCTCGACGACCGACGATATCGACGGCGAGCGCACGCCGATCCCGGGGCCGCCGGTCACCCGCGGCGCCCTGGAGGCCGCGCTGGGCGCGATGACCGGGCCGCTGCGCCAGGTTCCGCCCGCCTACAGCGCCGTCCAGGTGGCGGGTCGCCGCGCCTACCAGATGGCCCGGGCCGGCGAGCCAGTCGAGCTGGCGCCGCGGGACGTCACGATCCACGCGCTCACGCTGATCGACTGGGATGACCGGGATTCGTCCCGCCCGGTCGCCGTGGTGGATGTCGAATGCTCGGCCGGCACCTATGTCCGGGCGCTGGCGCGTGACCTCGGCGCGCGCCTCCAGAGCGGGGCCTATCTCGGCGCGCTGGTGCGGACGGCGTCGGGCGGGTTCCGGCTCGAGGATGCCATCTCGTTCGAGGACCTGCGGGCGCATGCCGCTGACGGTCCCGCGGGCATCGAGCGGATCCTGCGCCCGATCGACGCCGGGCTCGAGGACCTGCCCCACGCCCGGATCACCGCTGACGAGATCCGCCGCCTCGGGGAGGGGCTGATCACCGCTCCGAAGGCCCCGCTGACCGTTCGGGACGCGCCGCTCGTGCTGGCGGTGGGGCCGGACGGACGCGTCGCCGCGGTCTGCCGTGCGGTCGCCGGCGCGCTGTACCCCCACAAGGTCCTCGCCGTCCGGCCGGCCGAGGCGGGCCGGCCGACCTCCCGTGCGGCGGCCGGAGACGCGGTCTGACCGTGGACGTGGTCTACGGCCTGGAACATCTCGATCACTCCGCGGAGCGCGTGTTCCTCGTCGTCGGCGTGTTCGACGGGCTCCACCTCGGCCATGCCTATCTCCTCCATCACCTGGTCGTCGAGGCCGGCCGCCGCCGCGCCCGCCCGGTCGTGATCACGTTCGACCATCACCCGGACGAGATCCTGGTCGGGAACGCGCCGCCGCTGCTGTGCGACCCGGGCGACCGGCTGGCGCTGCTCGCCGACGCCGGCGTGGACACCACGGTCGTCGTGCACTTCGACCGGCGCCTTCGGGAGACGCCGTACGACGTCTTCGTGGACATGATCGCGGCTCGTGCGCCGGTCGCCGGGTTCGTGATGACACCGGACGCGGCGTTCGGCTACGAGCGCGGCGGGACCCCGGAGACGCTTGCGGCCATGGGCGCCGCACGCGGCTTCGAGGTCGTGGTGGTGCCGCCGTTCGACATCGATGGCCGGGCCGTGCGCAGCACGGAGATCAGGGCGGACATTGCCGCCGGCGACCTGGACGGCGCGGCACGTCTCCTCGGCCGTCCGCACACGATCGTGGGCGATGCCGTCCCGGCGGGGCAGGGGAGCGTGCTCCGCTTTGCGCTGCCGGTCATGCTGCCGCCCGACGGGACATACCGGGTCCGGGTCGGCGACGCGACGCTGCCGGCGACCGGTACGCCGCCGGTGGAGGAGCGGGTCGGGGAGATCGAGGCTGGGGCGGTCTCGCTGCCGGGCCTCCGGGGCGGGGGCCCGGTCCGGGTCGCGTTCCTGTCCCGCGGCTAGCGCGCGTCGAACGGCAGCGGGCCGGCGCATCGGCGTTGCGGCGTGCGTGGACCCCGGCGCGGGATGGGGGTCCACCCGGGGTATGTGTTATCGTCTCACAAACCCGCGGCAGATCCGCGGCCGGCGACGGGACGGCCGCCCGGGAGCGCAGGAGGTCGGGAACGTGGCCGAGGAGTTCTTCACCGGCGTGCCGGGTCCGATCGCGTTCGGCGGGCTCGATTCCGACGACCCGCTGAGGTACAAGGTCTACCAGCCGGACCGCCTCGTGCTCGGCAAGCGGATGGAGGAGCATCTCCGGATCGGCGTCTGCCTGTGGCACTCGTTCGCCTGGCCGGGCACCGACATGTTCGGGGCGGGGACGCTCGATCGGCCGTGGCTCGCGGCCGGCCGGGACCCGATGGATGCGGCCCGGGAGAAGATGGCGGTCGCGTTCGAGTTCCTCGCCAAGCTCGGCGTCCCGTACTACTGCTTCCACGATGCCGACGTCGCCCCCCAGGGTGACAGCTTCGCCGAGTTCCGCTCCAACCTCGACGCCCTCACCGACGATGCGCTGGGGTACCAGGAGCGTACCGGCGTCACGCTGCTGTGGGGCACCGCCAACCTGTTCACCCATCCGCGCTACCAGGCCGGCGCGTCCACCAACCCCGACCCCGAGGTGTTCGCCTTCGCCGCCGCGCAGGTGAAGCACATGCTCGAGGTGACCAAGCGCCTGGGTGGCACGAACTACGTCCTGTGGGGTGGCCGCGAGGGCTACGACACGCTGCTCAACACCGACCTGCGCCGGGAGGGCGAGCAGCTCGCGCGGTTCCTCCACCTGGTCGCCGAGCACAAGGCGAAGATCGGCTTCGAGGGGACCCTGCTCATCGAGCCCAAGCCGATGGAGCCCACCAAGCACCAGTACGACTACGACACGCAGTCGGTGCACGCGTTCCTCGTCCGGAACGGGCTCGAGGGCGAGTACCGGGTCAACATCGAGGCGAACCACGCGACGCTGGCGGGCCACAGCTTCCACCACGAGGTCGCGTACGCGATCGCCAACGGCCTCTTCGGCAGCATCGACGCCAACCGCGGCGATCCCCAGAACGGCTGGGACACCGACCAGTTCCCGAACTCCGTTGAGGACCTGGCGCTGCCGATGTACGAGATCGTGCGCAGCGGCGGCTTCACCACGGGCGGCTTCAACTTCGATGCCAAGCTGCGCCGCCAGAGCATCCACCGCTCCGACCTGTTCCACGCCCACATCGGCGGTATCGACACCCTCGCGCGGGCGCTGCTGGTGGCGGCCGACATGATCGAGCGGGGGACGCTCAGCCGGGAGGTCGACGCGCGCTACGCGGGCTGGAACGGCCCGCTCGGGACGGCGATCCTCGACGGCTCCGAGACGCTCGAATCGCTGGAGGCGAGGGTGGCCGCGGGCGAGATCGACCCGCGCCGGGCATCCGGTGGCCAGGAACGGCTCGAGAACCTCGTCAACCAGCGGATCTGGGCGGTCGACCGCACGACCGGGGCCTGACCCGATGGGCGTCGTCCTGGGGATCGACGCGTCCACGACCGCGACCAAGGCGGTCCTGGTCGACGAGGCGGGCCTGGTCGCCGGGATCGCGTCGGCCGAGTACGGCTTCAGCCAGCCGCGGCCGCTGTGGAGCGAGCAGGATCCCGGGCTGTGGTGGGACGGTGCCGTGACGGCGATCCGCCGGGTCCTCGCGGAGAGCGGCACCCCGGCGTCCGACGTCGTCGCGATCGGGCTCACGGGCCAGATGCACGGCCTCGTCCTGCTGGACGCCGCCGGCGACGTTCTGCGGCCGGCGATCCTGTGGAACGACCAGCGCACCGGCGCCGAGTGCGACGCCATCCGCACGGCGGTCGGCGCGCAGCGCCTCGTCGAGATCACCGGCAACGACGCGCTCACCGGGTTCACCGCCCCGAAGCTGATCTGGGTGCGCGACCACGAGCCCGACGTCTGGCGGCGGGTCGCCCACGTCCTCCTGCCCAAGGACTACGTCCGCCTTCGCCTCACCGGCGAGTACGCCATCGACAAGGCGGACGGGGCCGGGACGCTGCTGTTCGACCTCGCCGCCCGGGACTGGTCACGGGAGGTCCTGGACGCGCTCCGGATCGATCCGGCCTGGATGCCCCGGACATGGGAGGGCCCGGAGGTCACCGGCGTCGTGTCCGACGGGGCGGCCGCCGCGACCGGGCTCCGCGCCGGGACCCCGGTGGTGGCCGGCGGCGGCGACCAGGCGGCGAACGCGGTGGGCGTCGGGGCGGTGGTTCCCGGGCGCATGGCCCTGTCGCTCGGCACGTCCGGGGTCGTGTTCGCGACCACGGACCGGCCGCTGTTCGAGCCGACGGGCCGAGTGCACGCCTTCTGCCATGCCGTGCCGGGCCGCTGGCACCTGATGTCGGTGATGCTGTCCGCCGCCGGCAGCCTGCGCTGGTTCCGGGACGCCGTGGCGCCGGGGGTCGGGTTCGGCGACCTGACGGCGGAGGCCGGCGAGGTGCCGGCGGGGAGTGGGGGCCTGCTGTTCCTGCCCTACCTGTCCGGGGAGCGCAGCCCGTACCCGGACCCGCTGGCGCGCGGCGCGTTCGTCGGGCTCACCCTGGCTCACGACCGGCGGTACCTCACGCGTGCCGTGCTCGAGGGAGTCGCGTTCGGGCTCCGCGACGGCCTGGACCTGATGGTGGCGGCCGGCATGCCGGCGCCGGACCAGATCCGGGCGTCCGGGGGCGGGACCGCCAGCGGGCTGTGGCGGCAGATCCTCGCCGACGTGCTGGACGCGGAGATCGCCACGGTGAGCACGACCGAGGGCGCAGCCTACGGAGCCGCCCTGCTGGCAGCGGTCGGCGCGGGCTGGTTCCCGACGATCGAGGCCGCGGCCGAGGCGCTGGTCACGGCGACGTCCGCGGCGACACCCGGCCCGGACGTGGCCCGCTACGCGGACCTGCACGAGGTCTACCGCGACCTCTACCCGGCGCTGGCCCCGTCGTTTCACCGGCTCTGACCGGGTCGGGCCGCCGCGGGCCGCCGCCGGGGCGGGCGTCCGCGATGTGGCCGTCAGTGGATGACCGTCTCGATGTCGGACTCGGTCACCTCGCCGGGCTTCTTGCCCATGATGATCATCCCCAGGACCTCGTCCTTGGTGACCTCGTCCTTGTTGACGGTCCCCACCAGGCGGCCCTGGAGCATGACGCTGATCCGGTCCGACAGATCGAACACGTCGTGGATGTCGTGGCTGATCAGGAAGATCCCGATCCCATCGGCCTTGAGCTGGGCGACGAGCTCGCGCACCTGCACGGTCTCGGCAGGCCCGAGCGCCGCGGTCGGCTCGTCCATGATGAGGATCCGGGCGTTGAAATGGACCGCCCGTGCGATCGCCACCGACTGGCGCTGACCCCCGGACAGCGACATGACCGGGGTCTTGAAGTTCCTGAACTTCGGATTGAGCCTGCCCATGATCTTGCGGGTCGCCGATTCCATCGCGGCGTCGTCGAGCGACCCGAGGCGTGTCACCAGCTCCCGACCGATGAACATGTTGCCGGCGGCGTCGATGTTGTCCGCGAGCGCGAGCGTCTGGTAGATCGTCTCGATGCCCAGGGCCTTCGCGTCGCGGGGGTTGGTGATCGTGACGGGCTGCCCGTTGATGAGGATCTCGCCAGAGTCAGCCTGGTGTGCTCCGGACAGCACGCGGATCAGCGTGGACTTGCCGGCGCCGTTGCCGCCGACCAGGCCGACGACCTCGCCCGGATAGAGGTCCACGCTGACGCCATCGACGGCATGGACACCGCCGAACGAGACCCGGATGTTGCGCATCTCGACCAGCGGGGCAGACCCGGCTGCCGGCGTGGGTGTGGCGACGTCCTCGGTCGCGGTCCCGAGCTCGTTCATCTCGTCCTCCCTGCCACTCAGGCCGCGCGCCGGCGCAGCAGCGTGTCGAGGCCGACGGCGGCCACGAGCACGCTCCCGACCACGATGTCCTGGATCGGCGAATCGACGCGCAACAGGAGCATGCCCGAGCGGAGCGACTGCATGACCACGGCCCCCAGGACGGCGCCCGGGATGGTACCGATGCCGCCCGAGAACGAGGTGCCGCCGATGACCGCGGCGGCGATCACGTCCAGCTCGTTCTGCGTGCCGAGGCTGGTCACGGCCGAGTTGAGCCGCGCGGTCTGGATCGCGGCGCTGATCGCGCACAGGGCGCCCATCAGGACGTAGGTCCCGACGATCGTGCGGCGCGTGTTGATGCCCGCGAGCTCGGCGGCCTCGGGGTTGCCGCCGATCGAGAACACGTAGCGGCCGAAGCGCCGCCGCGTGGCCAGGAAGGTCATGACCAACGTCACCCCAATCATGATCAGGACCGGGTTCGCGATGCCGACCGGGATGTCCGGCCGGGCGTTCGGCCCGAAGACCTGTGTCGCGAGCGCCTCGGGCCAGTAGTAGTGGTTGGCGATCCACACGGCGCCCAGGACGGCCACGCAGGCGACGACGCCCACCGTGGCCTCGGCCCACATCGGGCGGAGCGGGAAGTTGTACCGCCGGCGCTTGCGACGGCCGGAGATCAGCGAGTAGACGATCGCAATGCATGCGACGACCCCGACCACCCAGCTGGCGACCTCGCCCACGGACCCGGTCGGGCCGCCCCCGAGCAGGGCGAACGTCTTGTCCATGGGCGAGATCGTCTGGCCCTGCTGGATCTCGAACACGATGCCGCGCCAGACCAGGAGCCCGCCGAGGGTCACGATGAAGGCGGGGACCCCGAGGAACGCGATGATCCAGCCCTGGAAGCCGCCGATCGCGGCCCCGAGCACGATCCCGACGAGCAGCGCGATGACCCACGTGTACGGCTGGTCGAAGCCCAGGCCCAGGGTCGTGGGGATCCAGACGGCCTGGACCATGGCCATGACGTAGCCGGTCAGTCCCAGGATGGACCCCACGGAGAGGTCGATGTTCCGGGACACGATGATGAGCACCATGCCGGTCGCCATCACGGCGATCGACGAGCTCTGGACCGACAGGTTCCAGAGGTTGCGCGCCGTCAGGAAGCTGCCGCCCGACATGATGTCGAACCCGACCCAGATGATCGCGAGGGCCGCGATCATGCCGAGCAGCCGCGTATCGACCTCCAGCGAGGACAGGATCGCGCGTGCGGAGCGCGCCGAGCTCGGCGGCGGCTGGCGCGACGCGTCGGGAATGACGCCGGAAGCCTCGGTCATCGGACTCCTCGCTGGCGCTGGGGCAACAGAGTGAAGGTGCCCCCCGGCGCCGCGGGCACCGGGGGGCGTGAATCGCTGCGTCCGGAGGACGTCAGCCGCAGGCGGTGACGGTTCCTGCCGGCACGCCCTGGCAGAGCTTGTCCTTTGTGATCCAGCCGGCGTCGAGGACGACGTTGAGGTTGTCCTTGGTGATGGGCTGGGGGGTCAACAGGATCGACGTGAGCGTGTTCTTGCCGGGGCTGGTGAACGGCGCGGTGCCGGTCACCTTGGCGACGTCCGGGTTGCTGCACAGCTGGGCGGCGGCCTCACCGGCGGCCTTGCCGAGCAGGCGGGCATCCTTCCAGACGTCGACCGTCTGCGTGCCCAGGGCGACCCGGTTCAGGGCGGCGGCATCGCCGTCCTGGCCGGAGACCGGAACCTTGCCCGCGAGGCCCTGGGCCGTGAGCGCCGCGACGACGCCGCCGGCCATGCCGTCATTCTCGGAGAGAACGGCGTCGACCTTGTTGTTGTTCTGGGTGAGGAACTGCTCCATCTCGGTCTGGGCGTTCTTCGGATCCCAGTTGTCGGTGTAGGTCTCACCGACGATCTTGATCTTGTCGCTTGACTGACCCACATCCGGGACCCCGGCCTCGACCATGCCGGCTCGCAGGAAGTCGGCGTTGGCGTCCGCCTTGTTGCCCTTGATGACCACGAAGTTGCCCTGGGACACGACCTTCAGGACGGCCTCGGCCTGCATCTTGCCGACGAGCTTGTTGTCGAACGTGATGTAGAGGGCCTTCGGCGACTCGATCAGGCGGTCATAGGCGATGACCGGGATGCCCTGGTTGATGGCGTTGTCGACGGACGACTTGATCGCGGTCCCGTCCTGCGCGAGGATGATGACGACCTTGGCGCCCTGCGTGATCAGGTTCTCGACATTGGTCGCCTGGGTCTCGGACGAGGACTTCGCGTCGTTCGAGATGTACTTGGCGCCGGCGGACTCGAGGGCGGCCTTGATGGCCGGCTCGTCCCACTTCGCCCAGCGCTCCTCCTGGTAGTTGTTCCAGGAGACGCCTACGGTGCACCCGGCGGCGGAACCGCCACCCGTGCTGGCTGAGGGTGAGGCGGTGCTGCTCGAGCAGGCCCCGACGATGACGGCCGCGGCCCCCGCGAGGGCGGCCAGCCTGCGAATATCCATTACTACTCCTCCAGTTGACGAACGTCGCGGACGCAACCGCTGGTCCGGGGGCTAGGCTACATCGAAGGCAATCCCCTTTCACGATGTCCGCCCGGTGCGGGCGGTGTCGGCGGTCGGTGGACGGTGCGAGGCGCCATCGGTTCAGGCGCTCGCAAGGATGTGGAGGTTGATCTCACGCGGGCCCACCCAGGCCGCCGGATCCCCGAGGAGCGGCTCGAAGGCGAGCTCCGCGGCACCAAGCACCGGCGCGTCCAGGCCGAGCTGGGCCGGGACCACGCGGACGAGCCCGCCGGGAGCGGGGAGGCTGCGCCACGCGAGCTCGGCCTCGAGCGTTGCGCGCACGAAGGGATGGATCCGCCCGAACAGCCCGCCGAGGACGACCAGTCGCGGGTTGAGGACGTTGACCAGCCCGGCCAGCCCGATGCCGAGCCAGCGGCCCGTCTCGTCCAGGGCGGCGATCGCCGTGGACGACCCCGCCGCGGCGTCGCGCAGCACGGTCTCCACGCCGGCCCGGCCCGAGTCGGGGGAGTGGCCCGCGCGCAGGAGCAGGGCCCCTTCGCCCACCTCCGTCTCCCAGCAGCCCCGCGAGCCGCACCGGCAGGGCAACCCGTCGGGGTTGACGGGCATGTGGCCGACCTCGCCGCCGTAGCCGGCCGCGCCCGTGAGCGGCTCCCCGCCGGCGATGATCCCACCGCCGACGCCCACCTCGCCCGAGACGAAGAGCACGTCATCGACACCCGCGGCCGCGCCCCGCCGATGCTCGGCCAGGACGCCGAGGTCCGCGTCGTTGGCCACGGCCACGGGAACCCCGACATCGAGCGCCCGGGTCAGCCGGTCGCCGAGAGGGACGTCGACCCAGCCGAGGTTCGGGGCCATGGACACCATCCCGTCGCGCCGCCGGACGACACCGGCCACGGCGACCCCGACGCCGATCAGCGGACCATCCGCGCGGGCGCGCAGGTCCGCGCCCAGCATCGCCAGGTCACCGACCACGTCATCGACCGCCAGGTGGCCGCGCGGGCGGTCCAGCCGGACAAGCTCCTGCCGGATGCCTCCGAGGCCCACGGTGACGGCGGCGATCGAATCCACGACGATCTCGAACCCCAGCACCAGTGCGCCGTTCGGGTCCGGACGGACCAGCGGCGAAGGCCGCCCGGGCGTGCCCAGGCGCACCGCCGGCTGCTCCGACACGAGGCCGGCCTGGGCAAGCTCGCCGACGAGGCCGCGGATGGCGCTCCGCGTGAGCCCGGTGGCGGCCACGAGGTCGGAGCGAGACAGCGGGCCGCGCTCGTGCAGCCCGCGCATGATCGCGCTCAGGTTGTTGCGCCGCACCGTCTCGCTGCGCTGGCCCTGGTCCATTCGACGGATCCGCACCAGTTTGTGATCCTTTCGCTCAAATATGTGCCAGACTCTTACACGCGCGCGGTCGTGTCAAGTCTGGAGTCCGCGCCGCGCCGGGCCCGTGCGGCCACAGGCCCGAGGAGGAGACCCATGGATCGGCTCGACGGCAGGGTGGCGATGGTGATCGGGGCGAGCCGCGGGACCGGGGCGGCGGTGGCGCTGCGACCGGTGACCGGGACGTCCTGGGGCTGAGGTGAGCCGAGAGATGAGCGTCGTTCGCTGGGGCATCCTCTCGACTGCCGGCATCGCCACGACCAAGGTCATCCCGGGGCTGCTGAAGGCCGACCGCTCCGAGGTCCTGGCCATCGCCTCGCGCCATGTCGTCCACGCGCACGAGGCCGCCGCGGCGCTGGGAATCCCGCGCGCCTACGGCTCCTACGATGCGCTGCTCGCCGATCCGGACGTCGATGCCGTCTACATCCCCCTGCCCAACCACCTCCACGCGGCGTGGACGATCGCCGCGGCCCGGGCCGGCAAGCACGTCCTGTGCGAGAAGCCGCTGGCCCTGACCGCAGCCGAGGCGCAGGGGATGGTGGATGCCTGCCGCGAGTCCGGGGTCCTGCTGATGGAGGCGTTCATGTACCGTCTCCATCCGTCCTGGGTCGCCGTCCGGGAGCTGGTGGCGTCCGGGCGGATCGGCCGGCTGGTGGCAGTGGACAGCTGGTTCTCGTACTTCAACGACGACCCGGCGAACATCCGGAACATCCGCGCGTTCGGCGGTGGCGCGCTGTACGACATCGGCTGCTATTCGGTCAACCTGTCGCGGATGCTGTTCGGTGGCGAGCCGGACCGGGTGCAGGCGGCGATCACCCGTGACCGTTCGTCGGGCGTCGACATCCTCACCAGCGGGATCCTCGAGTTCGCCGAGGGCGTCGCCACGTTCACCTGCTCGACGCGCACGGAGCCCGACCAGCGGGTGGATATCCACGGGACGGAGGGCCGGATCTCGATCGAGATCCCGTTCAACATCCCGCCGGACCGGCCGACGCACGTTTCGGTCATCGCCGGTGGGGACCCGCCCGTGGCGCCCGCCGCCGAGCGCCTGACGTTCGAGACGGCGGATCCGTATGCGGTCGAGGCCACCGGGTTCGCCGCGGCCGTGCTGGACGGCGGGCCGGTGCCGACGCCACCGGAGGACGCGGTGGCCAACCTGCGGGTCATCGAGCGCCTGTTCGCGGCCGCGGACGCCCGCTGAGCACGGCGGTACGATCGCGGCGCTCCGGTTCGCGGCTTCACGGGCCGAGCTGAGGTGAATCGAATGGTCGACGGAACTACGGGTCGGGCTCCCGGACACCGCTCGCGGCGGATGGCCGCGATCGTGGCCGCCATCGCCCTCGTGTGCGTCGTCGCGATCGGCTCCGGGCTCGCCATCACACGGCCGTGGGTCACGCGGCCGTCCTGCCCGCCCATGGCCGACCACCCCGACTGGTCCGTCGCCCGCCGCTGGGACGAGGCGCTGCTGGACGCCATCCGCCGCGCCCTGCCGGCGCCCACCGTCCATGCCCGGAACCTGTTCCACACGTCGGTCGCGATGTGGGACGCCTGGGCCGCCTATGACCCGACGGCCGAGGGGTATCTCGTCCGCGAGAAGCACACGACGGGCGACGTCACGGCGGCCCGCGAGGAGGCGATGAGCTACGCCGCGTACCGGGTGCTCAACGAGCGGTACATCAAGGCCGTGGGCGGCGACGCAGCACTGTCCGAGTTCGCGGACCTCATGGACGCGCTGTGCTACCCGCTGAGCGTGACCACGACGGACGGCGACTCGCCGGCGGCCGTCGGCAACCGGATCGCCGCCGCGGTGATCGCGTACGGCAGGACGGACGGCTCGAACGAGGACGGCGGGTACGCCGCCACGGCCTACAAGCCCGTCAACCAGGCGCTGGTGGTCGCGAGGCCGGGCACGACGATGACCGACCCGAACCACTGGCAGCCGCTCCAGATCGAGCACATGATCTCGCAGAACGGGATCCCCGTGACCAACGGCGTCCAGACCGCGATCGGTCCGCACTGGGGGCACGTCAAGGGGTTCGCGTTGCCCGCGGACACCGGTAACGGGACGCCCATCGACCCGGGCCCGCCACCGCGCCTGGGCGACCCCGCGACCGACAAGGCGTTCAAGGAGCAGGTCGTGGAGGTGATCCGCGACAGCAGCATGCTCGACCCCGCGGACACAACCTCGATCGACGTCTCGCCCGGCGCCCGGGGCGGCAACTCGCTGGGCGCGAACGACGGCTCCGGCCATGCCGTCAACCCGGCCACCGGCCAGCCGTATCCGGCGGACGTCGTGCTCCGGGCGGACTTCGGCCGGGTGATGGCCGAATTCTGGGCGGACGGACCGAAATCCGAGACGCCGCCCGGCCACTGGAACGTCCTGGCCAACCTCGTCTCGGACGAGCTGGCGCCCGACCTGCGCATCGCCGGCAGCGGTCCGACCGTGGACCGGCTGCAGTGGGACACGAAGCTGTACCTCGCCCTCAACGGCGCGGTCCACGACGCCGCGATCGCGGCCTGGGGCCTCAAGGGCTACTACGACGGCGTGCGCCCGATCTCGATGATCCGCTACATGGGCGGTCTGGGCCAGTCCAGCGATCCCTCCCTGCCGTCGTACAGCAAGGAGGGACTGCCGCTGGTCCCGGGGCTCATCGAGCTGATCACGAGGCAGACGACCGCGCCCGGGATGCGGCACGCGGCGCTCGCGGGCCACGAGGGGGAGATCGCGGTCCGGGCGTGGGCCGGCAACCCGGCCGATCCGAAGACCCAGGTGGGCGGCGTGAGGTGGATCCGGGCCACCACCTGGGTGCCCTACCAGCTGCCGACCTTCGTGACCCCGGCGTTCCCCGGGTACATCTCGGGGCACAGCACCTTCAGCCGGGCGGCGGCGGAGGTCCTGACCGCGTTCACGGGCAGCGAGTACTTTCCCGGGGGCACCAGCGGCTACACGATCAAGGCGGGATCGCTCAAGTTCGAGCAGGGCCCGACCACCGACATCCGGCTCGAGTGGGCGACGTACTACGACGCGGCGGACCAGGCCGGCCAGTCGCGGCTGTGGGGCGGCATCCACGTCGAGGCGGACGACTTCATCGGCCGCCGGGTGGGCTCCGCATGCGGGAAGGGCGCCTGGTCCGTCGCCCAGCACTACTACGACGGGACTGCCGGCTGATGCTGGTGCCCGGACCCCGCGTGGATCGCCGCCGGGCCCCGGCGTGACCCGATGAGCCGCACGCGGGTGCTGCTCGCCGGGGCCGCGGTCGTGGTGGTCGCCGCCGTCGCGGCGGGCGGCTGGGCGGCGCTCGGGGGCTCGCGGTCCGGCACCCCGGCCGCGGCGCTCGGGGCACCCCGGTTCGTCGAGGACACCGGGACCTCCGGGCTCCAGCACACCTACGACGGCGGCACCGCGTTCCTCACGGGGGGCGGCGTGGCGGTGCTCGACTGCGACGAGGACGGCCGGCCGGACATCTACCTCGCCGGCGGCTCCAACCCGGCGGCCCTGTACCGGAACGAGAGCCCGGCCGGCGGGACGCTGCGGTTCGCCGCCGTCCACGATCCGGTGACGGACCTCACGGGCGTGACGGGCGCGTACCCGATCGACATCGACGGCGACGGCCACGCGGACCTCGCCGTGCTGCGGGTCGGTGAGACCGAGCTTCC
>CAVPEU010000018.1:0-36989 GCA_963703575.1 uncultured Chloroflexia bacterium | reverse complement strand
GCAAGCCAGGACCTTGACGGGCCGGTCGTCGTGAGCGGGACCCTCATGACTGCGGCCGGCGAGCCGTCGCGAGGGCGGATCAATCTCGTTGCGTGGCCCACGCAGAAAGATTCTCCGAACATCAAGACGGGTGATGTGATCAAGACAGTGCCCGTCGCGGGTGAAGTCCGCTGCGGGCGCTGATGGTGCGTTCGAGATGCGGATCGATCCAGCGTGCCGCTGGCTGAGTTCATGGAGGGGGATGGCATTGTCAACTTCGACCTCGTAGCTGACGGTCCGACAGGCGCGGCCGTCTTCTCGTTCCCACGTCGCCTTGCAACCGATGGTGGCCGAACCACCTGGCTCGCGACCGAGCGAGCAACCGCCGCCTCTGAGTCAGCCCTCATTCTGGACGTCGCCCTGGATGATGGACCGCCGATCGGCGACGATCCCGCTGCCCCGCCACCGCCCACCGACAAGTTCTGGGTGGTCACGAACGTTGCGACATGGGACCTCCGCCAAACGATCGTGGGCGAGGTCTTCACCGGGCCGGTTGCCACGGCAGTACTGGACATACACGTCCGGATCGAGCAGCACCGTCGGCGTCGGGTACTCCGTCGGGCACGCTCTGGAACTTGGTCCCAGAGTGGAACGATGTCAACATCGTCGACGTCGACAGAGAACTTCCCGACTCAGTTCCAAAACAACTCGAAGCAGATGCGCACCTACTTCGGTTGGAAGCGTTTCAAGACCGAGTGCTGGTACTGAGGCGCATATTGGGCGTCATATCAAGCGAAGGCGTACCAATACCAAGGTGGCCAAGTCCTTGTTGCCGCGAGCGCGCCGTCAGCGACCTACTGCCTTCCCTATCCTTCGGGCAGCTCAACCAGCCGCGACTCAGGTAGCGCATACACGTTCCTCCAGCTCGGCGTGAAGCTCAGCGGCGTGATCGGTATCGACCTATCCGCGAAGACGGGCTTCAACACCAGCACGAAGGTCACGTATTGGTTGACATCGGCCGGCAGGCTCGTGGGAGCAACACCTATCCAGGGTCCGCGCAGCGATTGGTGGCCAAGGCTCCGTGACGTTGGCGATCTCCTCGGCCATCGTGATGATGGCCGGGGGCTCGCAGCCGTTCTGTTGGCTGCGCTCTGGCTGCTCGGCGTGTTCTCGCGATCGCTCACGGGCGGGCCGCTTGCGCAGGCAGACGCGTTCGCGGCTCGGGTTCCGGCCGCAAGCGGGAAGTGTTGACGCGGGGTACCGTCTTCTGCCGAACCAATCGACTGGCGAGATCGTCATCGAGTCCATCCAGATGGTCGTTGGGTGGCGTGTTCTTCTGAGGTTCTCGGCACTCACGTCAACGTCCCGGAGCTTGATGGGGCAGTCGGGGCGGAATACGGCTTCGAGCCCGCCAATGGAACGCGCGATCGCCTGCTGGACCACGCTCTCCGCTCCCGGCAGCGGGCAAGGATCACCCCATCCAGGTGTTGGTGGGAGTACGACGGACCAGCTCCGCAGAGGGATCGATCGACGCTATTCGCATTCGCTACCGGCAGGATTCGCAGACGTACGAAGACATCCTGCCGTTCTCGTTGACCGTCTTTGTCTCGCAGGGCTGAACGGCTCCTCGGGGCCGTCTTGGGAGTAGGCGCAATCCGCGGTCCTAATTGCCCTCCCGCGACCCGGGGGTCGGTCGCCTATCGGCCATCCCGTGCCCGGCATCGCGGCGATCATCAATGCCTCTGCGCCCAGCGACGACATCTTCCATGGCCAATTCTGTGGCGGCACGCTCGTCGCGCCCAGCGGCGTGCTAACCGCGGCCCACTGTGTCTTTGGCCGGAGGGCAGAGAGCCTCGATGTGGTCGTCGGAGCGGACAACCTCTGCCAGGATGGGGCGATCGACGGAGATCGAGTACGAGTCGCAGCAATCACGATTCACCACCTGTACGATCCGGTGGCCGGGCGCTACGACCTTGCGATGCTAGATCTCGAACGTCCGAGCAGGGGCCCTGTTGTCCCCATCGCTCAAGGAGCAGGTGTTGGCCACGCCGTGGCGCTGGGCTGGGGTCGGGCGTCACCGGGCGGCGTTGCGACATGTCGTCTCGAGCGCGTTTCGCTCGAAGTGCTGTCGCCCGAGGAGTGTGCCAGGGTCATCCCGGTCGCAGGAACCCGAATGTTTGCCCAGAGCTCCATGGTTTGCGCCCGGCCATCCGAAGGTGGCGACACCTGTTCGGGCGACAGTGGTGGGCCTCTCCTTGCCGAGGAATCGGGGAGCTCAGGCTCCTTGGAGTGACGAGCTGGGGCCGGGGCTGTGGAGTGGGGGTGCCCGGGGTCTACGCCAAGGCGAGCGGGTGGCCGAGGGCGGGCGAGTTATCGAGTGCGCTCAAGGCAGATCCACTGGTTAGCAGCGGCAGGCCTTAGTGAGGAACCGCGTGAGGTCGTCGGCGAGGGCGACGGGCAAGGAGTCACGCCGGCCGCCAGGCTCCAACGGCCAATCAATACGGCTGTGGCGCGACAGGATCCCAGCCTTCGACGCCCGGGAGGAGGAGGCCGACCGGCGCGGCGTGCCGCGGCTCGGCCCGGGGCTCTGGTCGGGTGCGGATGTGTGGATCCGCGACGCGTACGCGCGTCGGCGCGAGGGTGGACGACCGGATTCGTAGGCACCGGAGCGCTTCGCTGCCGCGCAACCACCACCCTTCCACCACCGGACCGGTCATCCGACGGCGGGCCGTGGCCGCCACGGTCCCCATCGCGAACCCCAGGCCTGTTCGACCGCGATTTCGTCCGCGGTCCCGATCACGAGGGTGCCGCACCTCCTGCCGTACACGGAGGCGGGGTCCCGCAGTGCGCCAGGGAGCCCGCCACCGACAGCATGCAGACCGCCCACGATCGACGCTCGAGGCAGCCGAGGCGGCGAGAGTGACGTTCTGCCTGGTCCCGTCCCGGCGCTCGCTCGCGCGGCTGGCCCGGGACTACTCGTACGGGCAGGACGATACGATCATGGCCTCCGAGTGTGACCGCGGTCGACTATCCGCCCTCTTGCGGTGCGGACGTGATCCCCGGTGGAGCGACCCGAGACTAGTAGAGCGTTCCGGTCGGATGCTTACACATCAGACCAGCCCGAGGTCGAACTTGTTCCAGCGGAACACGACGGGCGCGTCGTTGAACTCCGCGATGCCCGCGAGGATCCGGGTCTTGAGCTCGTCCACCGAATCGACCCGGATGTGACGCAGGAAGGTCCGGGCCATCTTCGAGAAGGCGCACTCGATCAGGTTGAGCCAGGAGCCGTGCTTGGGGGTATGGACGTACTCGAAGCGGCCCGGCCGGGTGGCGAGATAGGCGCGGGTCTCGCGGCTGATGTGGGCCGAGTGGTTGTCGAGCACGACGCGGATGACGGCATCGGGCGGGTAGTAGGCATCGAGACGGCGCAGCAGCCCGATGAACTCGACGCTGCGGTGGCGGTCCTCCACGGCCGCGTGGATGTGGCCCGAGTGCAGGTCGATCCCGGCCAGGATCGACACGGTGCCGTGGCGCACGTACTCGTAGTCGCGGCCGACGCCCTGGGCCTTGCCCGGGACCGGTGGCAGGTCGGGTGCGGTCAGCCCCAACGCCTGGACTCCCGGCTTCTCATCGACGCTGACGGTGTACACGGGATCGGGCCGGTCCAGGCGCCCGGCACCCTCGGCCCTGATCGAGACGTCCCGGTAGACCATCAGGACCTCGTGCATCTTGCGGTCGAAGTCCGGATCGCGGCGCTCCAGGTAGTAGCTGATCCGGTGGGGCTTGATGTCGACCTCGTCGAGGATGCGCCAGACGGTGCTCTTGCCCGCCTGGGCCAGGCGGGGGAAACCCGCGTCATCGGCATGGGCGGCCACGAACCGGGCGAGCCCGGCGATCGTCCACAGCTCCGCGGCCAGGCCGTGCGCGGTGGGCTTGGTGCAGGCGAGGCTCACCACCCAGGCCCGGGCCTCGTCGCTGATCTCCGGCTCGTGCGGACGGTGGTAGGCGTCCGCAAGCCCGGCCGCCACGCCCGCCGCGAGGGCCTTGTCGATGCAGGCGTAGACCGTCGGGCGACTGACCCTGAGCTGGCGCGCGAGGTCGGTGATCGGGATCCCCTGCGCGTAGCCCAACAGGATCCCGGCACGCTCCACCTCGCGGACCGCTGCCGTCCTCGACCCGGCGAGCCGCCGCAGCATCGCCTCCTGGTCCTCGCTCAGCACAAGCGCCGCGCGCCTCGTCCTTCCGGCCATGCTCGCCTCCGACAGCGGTGGGGCAGATCAGCACGGCGAGAATAGATCATGACGTACGCATATTGGTGGAACGCTCTACTAGACTCAGGCGACGACCCGATTCCCACGCCGGGGCTGTGCCTGTGACGGGGCCGGCCACGGGCCTCACGCCGCACGATCCGGTCCCCTCCCGGGTCGTGCGGCGTTCTCGGTTCCGGCCTGGTGCGGGCGGAGCCGCGCGGCGGGCGGGCGCGCACGGGCGCGGCGTCCGAACCGGCTCTCAGGCCGTCAGCGGGTCGGGCGCCTCCGCGTCCAGGCCCAGCTCCCGGATCGCCTTCGCGGCCTGCTTCGGGTCCAGGCTCCCGCATCGCGCGAGGCCCGCCAGCGCGGCTGCCGCGATGCTCGGCGGGTCGATCTCGAAGTGGGCGCGGAGCTGCTCCCGGGTGTCGCTTCGACCGAAGCCGTCCGTGCCCAGCACGAGATACGGCTCCGGGACCCAGCGCGACACGAGGTCCGGCAGCGTCTTCAGCCAGTCCGTGGCCACGACGATGGGACCGCCATCGGGTCCCAGCACCTGGGAGACGTACGGTGTCCGGGCCGGCTTGTCCGGGTGCAGACGGTTCCACCGCTCCACGCCGAGGGCCTCGCGACGGAGCAGCTGGAACGACGTCGCCGAGTAGACCTCGGCGGCGATGCCGAATTGCTCCGCGAGCAGATCCCGGGCGGCCAGGACCTGCTGCAGGATCGACCCGGAGCCCACCAGGCGGACCCGACCCTTCGGCGCCTCGAGGTCGGGGGCCGCCGCGAAGCGGTACAGGCCGCGAAGGATGCCCTCGTCCGAACCGTCCGGCTTCGGCGGCTGGGCGTAGTTCTCGTTGTACAGGCTGATGTAGTAGTAGAGGTCCTCCCCATCGCCGTACATGACCTTGATCCCGTCGCGGACGATCGCGGCCAGCTCGTACGCGAATGCCGGGTCGTACGCCCGGATGACCGGGATCGTGGAGGCCAGGATGTGCGACTGGCCGTCGTCGTGCTGGAGTCCCTCGCCGGCCAGGGTCGTACGCCCGGCGGTGGCCCCCAGCATGAACCCTCGACCGCGCTGGTCCCCGAACGCCCAGGCCTGGTCCCCGGTCCGCTGGAACCCGAACATCGAGTAGTAGATGTAGAACGGCACCATCGGTTCGCCGTGCGTGGCGTAGGACGTCCCGGCAGCCTGGAACGAGGCCATCGACCCTGCCTCGTTGATCCCCTCCTCCAGCACCTGGCCGTCCGTGGCCTCCCGGTAGGAGAGCACCAGCTCCGAGTCCACGGGCTCGTACCGCTGGCCGAGGGCGGCATAGATGCCGGCCTCCTTGAACAGCGGGTCCATGCCGAATGTGCGCGCCTCGTCCGGGATGATCGGGACGATCCGCTTGCCCAGCTGCGGGTCGCGCATCAGGTTCCGCAGGAGACGCGTGAAGACCATCGTCGTGGACACGGCGGTCGTGCTGCCGCTCGCGAACTCCGCGTCCACGGCCGCACCCGGGGCCGGCAGCGGCGCCGACCGCACCACGCGGCGGGGCACGGGGCCGCCGAGCGCGCGGCGGCGCTCCTTCATGTACTGGACCTCCTCGGAGTCCGGGCCGGGGTGGAAGTACGGCGCGTCCTTGAGCTTCGAGTCCGGGATCGGCAGCTCCAGGCGGTCCCGGAAGACCCGCAGCTCGTCCTCGCTGAGCTTCTTGGCCTGGTGCGTGATGTTGCGGGCCTCCACGCCGCCGCCGAGCGTCCAGCCCTTGACGGTCTTGGCCAGGATCACCGTGGGGGCGCCCCGGTACTCGGTCGCGGCCCGGTACGCGGCGTAGAGCTTGCGGTAGTCGTGACCGCCGCGACGCAGCTTGAGGATCTCGTCGTCGGACAGGTGCTCGACGAGGCGGCGCAGCCGCGCGTCCGGGCCGAAGAAGTGCTCCCGCACGTAGGCGCCGGTGGAGACCGAGTACTTCTGGAACTCGCCGTCGAGCGTGTCGTTCATCTTCTCGACCAGCACGCCGTCGACGTCGCGTGCCAGGAGCTCGTCCCACTCGCGGCCCCAGATGACCTTGATCACGTTCCAGCCGGCGCCCCGGAACAGTCCCTCCAGCTCCTGGATGATCTTGCCGTTGCCCCGGACCGGACCGTCCAGGCGCTGCAGGTTGCAGTTGACGACGAACGTCAGGTTGTCCAGGCCCTCGCGGGCCGCCAGGGAGATCCCGGCGATCGACTCCGGCTCGTCCATCTCACCGTCGCCGAGGAAGGCCCACACGCGCTGCTGGCTGGTGTCCCGGATGCCGCGATTGGCGAGGTAGCGATTGAACCGGGCCTGGTAGATCGCGGCCAGCGGGCCCAGGCCCATCGAGACGGTCGGGAACTCCCAGAAGTCCGGCATCAGGCGCGGGTGCGGGTACGAGCTCAGACCGTGGCCGCCCGTCTCCCGGCGGAAGCTGTCCAGCTGCTCCTCGCTGAGGCGCCCCTCGAGGAAGGCGCGGGCGTAGATGCCCGGGGCGGCGTGGCCCTGGAAGTAGATCTGGTCGCCGCCGCCCGGATGGTCCTTGCCCAGGAAGAAGTGGTTGAAGCCGACCTCGTACAGGCTGGCCGCCGACGCATAGGTCGCCAGGTGGCCGCCGATGCCCGGGAACCTGTTGTTGGCCCGCAGGACCATGGCCACCGCGTTCCAGCGGATCAGGCGGCGGATGCGCCGCTCCAGCGCCTCGTCGCCGGGGAAGAACGGCTCCTGCTCCGGGCTGATCGTGTTGATGTACCGGGTCCGCGTCAGGCTGGGCAGGCCGACGTGCAGCTGCCGGGCTCTCTTGAGCAGCTTGAACATGAGGAACCGCGCGCGGTTCTCGCCCTCTCCCTCGACCACCTGGTCCAGGGAGTCCATCCACTCGCGGGTCTCCGCCTCGTCGATGTCGGGCAGCTGGTGCTTGAACTCGTCGAAGTACATCGGACTCCAGCCGTTCGAGCGTGACGCCGGGCCGCCGGGACTTGGCAGGTCGCGCCACGCGCAGATGGCAGCAGGGTACCGGATCGAGGCCCGAAGCCCCTCGCGACGGTCGTGTCGGCGGCGCGTCCGCCGCCGACACGACCCCGACTGTCACGTACTTGTAGCGTGAATCCGCGGCGGCGAGACCTTCGCATCGGGCCCGTATCCAGCACACTTGCGCCAGGAGGTGACGCATCAGCACGCAACCGCTCGTCCTGGTCGCGGACGACGAGCCCCGGATCACGAAGCTGGTATCCATCGCCCTGTCCGAGGAGGGCTTCCGCGTCGTCACCGCGAACGGCGGGGAGGACGCGCTGGCCAAGGCCGAGGAGATCCGTCCGGACATCGTCCTGCTCGACATCGTGATGCCTGATCTCGATGGGATCGAGGTCATGCGCCAGCTTCGCGAGCACCGGGCGGTCCCGGTGATCCTGCTCACCGCCAAGGGCTCGACCGCCGACAAGGCCAAGGGCCTGGACCTCGGTGCCGACGACTACATCGCCAAGCCGTTCCATCCCGACGAGCTGGCGGCGCGGGTGCGGGCGGTGATCCGGCGCTCGATGGGCGTGCAGCCCGGCGCGGGCGTGATCCGGTTCGACGACGTGGAGATCGACCTGGAACGGCGGATGGTCACTCGCGGAGGCGAGCTGGTCCAGCTGTCCCGCACCGAGTGGCTGCTGCTCCAGCACCTGGCGGCGAATGCCGGCAAGGTCGTCCTCCACACGGAGCTGCTGACCAAGGTCTGGGGCCCGGAGTACCGCGACGACCTCCAGTACCTTCGCGTGTGGATCTCGCGGGTCCGGCGCAAGCTGGGCGCGAAGCCCGGCGAGCCCGGCCGGATCCGGACGTTCCAGGGGATCGGCTACCTGCTGGACGTGGAGGGTGAGGCGGCCAGCCCGGGCGCCCAGGGCGCCGAAGAGGCCGCGCAGCCGATGGGCTGATCGGCGCACCAGGACCGGTCACGGCGCGGTACCGTGACCACATGCCTCGCTACCACCCGGGCGTCGCGCTCATCGTGGTCGACGTCCAGAACGACTTCGCCGATCCGGCGGGCAGCCTCAGCGTCCGCGGCGGCGCGGAGGTCGTCCCGGTCATCAACCGCGAGGCGGCCCTCGCGGACGCCGGTGGCGCGATCGTCGTGTGCACCCAGGACTGGCACCCGGAGCACACGCCGCACTTCGCGAAGGACGGGGGCTCGTGGCCGGACCACTGCGTCCACGACACCTGGGGCGCCGCCCTCCACCCGGACCTCGTCGTGCCGGCCGGCGCGCCCGTCGTACGCAAGGGCGTGGGCGGGGAGGATGGCTACTCCGGTTTCACGATGTTCGATCCGCGGAGCGGCGCCACCGTCGCGACCCCGCTGGAGGCGATCCTCCGGGATGCCGGCGTCAGGGAGGTCGTGGTCACGGGGCTGGCGACCGACTACTGCGTGCGGGCGACCGCGCTCGACGCCGCCCGACTGGGGTTCGACACGACGGTGCTGACGGACGCGATCGCGGCCGTGGACGTCGCGCCCGGCGACGGAGACCGGGCGCTGGACGAGATTCGCGCCGCGGGCGTCCGCCTCCTGGCGGCCGGCGACCGGTGACCGGCGGGTCCGGGCGATGCAGGTCCACCTCGTCGACGCCACCTACGAGCTGTTCCGCGCCCACTTCTCGCCCCGGCCGCCGGTGCTGGGGCGGGACGGGATCGTGCTGTCCGGCGTCAGCGGCCTCGTCGAGCAGCTCCTGTACCTGCTCCGGGAGCAGGGCGCGACGCATGTCGGGTGCGCCACGGACCGGGTGATCCGCTCGTTCCGCAACGACCTGTACGCGGGCTACAAGACCGACGCCGGTGTCCCGCCGGAGCTGCTCGCCCAGTTCCCGCTCGCGGAGCAGGCGATCGAGGCCCTCGGCCTCGTCCTGTGGCCGATGGTCGAGTACGAGGCCGACGACGCGATCGCCGCGGCCTCGGCGCGCTTCGCCGCGGACCCGCGGGTGGAGCGGGTCGTCATCTGCACCCCGGACAAGGACCTGGCCCAGTGCGTCCGCGACGACCGGGTCGTGCTCTGGGACCGGCGGCGCGACATCGTGTACGACGACGCCGGCGTGCGCGGGAAATGGGGCGTGCCGCCGTCCAGCGTGCCGGACCGGCTGGCGCTGGTCGGGGACGCGGCCGACGGCTTCCCCGGGCTGCCGGGCTGGGGCGACAAGTCGGCCGCGGCGGTGCTGGCCCGGTACGGGCATCTCGAGGACGTCCCGGCGCACGCCGCTGACTGGGACGTGCCGGGCCTGCGCAACCCGGTCGGGCTGGCGGCCACGCTCCGCGAGCGCATGGACGAGGCGTTGCTGTACCGCGACCTCGCCCGGCTGCGGACGGTGGCGGACGGGGTGCCGATCCCGGAGGCGGACGTGGACGCGCTCGAGTGGGCGGGCGCGGACCGGGAGGCATGGACGGCGTTGTGCGATGCGTGGGGGCTCGCGCGCCTCCGCGATCGCCCGCACCGCTGGCGCCAGCGCTAGGCCGCCTCGCGCGAGAGCTGCAGGAGCTGTGCGTGGTGCGTCCGGGGCGCGGCCAGGACGCCGAACGTGCGGGTCGCCTTGTCGACGTCGAACCAGGGCCCGGCCCGCGTGTCCGTGACCAGGGCACCGGCCCGCTCCGCGATGAGCCCGGCCGCGGCGACGTCCCAGGACGACATTCCGCCCGACTGGATGAACGCGTCGAAGCGGCCGTTCGCGACGTACGCCAGCGCGAGCGCGGCCGAGCCCATGCTGCGCGACACGCGGATCGCCCTGCGGACGGCGCGCGCCCGGGTCGCCACCGCCCGCCCGCCGAGCGCCAGCGACACCACGTAGTCCGACAGCCGGTCCTTGTCCGGCACCGCCAGCGCCACGTCACCCAGCAGCGCCGGGCCGTCGGCGGTCGCCGAGAATGTCTCCCCGCGCATCGGGTCATGGACCGCGCCCGCCGCGGGCCGCCCGTCCACGACGAGGGCCACGGAGACGCAGAAGAACGGGATGCCGTTGGCGTAGTTGATCGTGCCGTCGAGCGGGTCCAGGATCCAGGTCCGGCCCTGGGCGAGGCTCCGCGCGGCCTCCGCGTGCACGTCGGGGGCCCCCGCAGTCGAGCCGTCGATCGCGCCGTTCGTCTGCGTGGTCGAGCCGTCCCGGCCCCCCGCCGTGCCGGAGCCGTGGTGGGCGCCCGATTCCTCGGCCAGGATCCCGTCGCCCGGGAAGCGTGACCGGATCGCGTCCATCAGCAGCTCCTCCGAGAGGTGATCGACCTCGGTCACGACATCCCTGGCGCTCTTGTGCTCGATCCGCTCCACGCGCTCGTAGCGCTCGAGGAGGATGAGGCCGGCGCGTTCCGCGATCTCGCGCGCGAAGGCGACGTCCGCCGCGTACCGGTCCGTCGCCGCCGGCGCAGCCACCGTCACCCTCCGCAGTCCACGGACAGCGTGATGGGCGTCGTGCCCAGCGAGACGACGACGGCGTTGAACGAGACGGTGGAGTGGCCGGCCACCATCGGGCTCTGCACGTATGCCGTCTCGGGCCCGATCCCGCGGATCCTCGGGTCCCCCACCCGGCACGTCGTCCGGCCGGCGGACGATCCGTCGTTGGTGATCGCGATCGTCACCAGCAGCCCGGTCGGCGCCGGCTGCACCGAGGCCACCTGCGCCGTGAACGGCCCCACGTTGTTGAGGGCCAGGCGCGCCGCGACCGCCAGGATCACCACCGCCACGCCGATCGCGAGGAACACCGTCCCGTGCGCCTGCGAGGCGGCCGGCGCCTTGAGCCCCAGCGGGTTGCACCGCTCGCACATCGACTCGCTGAGCGGGATCTTCGCGCCGCAGCGGACGCAGCCATGGAGCGGCTCGGGGGGGACGGGCGGCTGGGCAGGCGCGGAGGTCATCTCGTCCGTGGGCTCGTGGCTGCGTGGGGCGCGGGGGACGCCGGAGTCCCCGATGGTGCCACGAAACGCGGAATCGCGGCCGCGGCGCGAGCGGTGGAGCCCGCTACAGCCCGGTCTCGAAGATGCGGACGTCCTCCGGCGAGGTGGCATGGCCGTCGCCACGCGTGAACTCGAGCGCGCCGCGAGCGCCCAGCGCGTCGAGGTCCGTCGGGAACCGGCCGATCATGTCCAGGACGACCTTCCGGATCCGCTCCGCGTTCTGCTCGAACACGGCGAGGACGTCGTGCGCGGTGACCGCCTGGGTGCCGGCGAGGACGCCGGCGTCGTAGTCGGTGATGAGGGCGATGTTCACGACCGCCATCCCCAGCTCCCGGCACAGGTAGCCCTCCGGGTACTGGGTCATGTTGATGACCTCCCAGCCGGCGTCGGTGAACCACTTCGACTCGGCCCTGGTCGAGAACCGCGGGCCGTTGATCACGACGACGGTGCCGCCGTCAT
The DNA here is from genome assembly GCA_963703575.1 of uncultured Chloroflexia bacterium. GTDB lineage: Bacteria > Chloroflexota > Limnocylindria > Limnocylindrales > CSP1-4 > CAIXZV01. Next base: position 25,394 of record CAVPEU010000018.1, on the reverse strand, counting down.
GGACGGTGATGCCGTGCTCGCGGATGACGTCCAGGGCGAGCCGGCGGAGCGTGGGATCGTAGATCTCGGCCGACGAGACGTGGGACACGATCGGACCGTCGAAGAAGGTGTCGGCGCGGCCGTGGGTGCGGTCCACGAACTGGTCGGTCACGACGAAGTGGCCGGGCTCGACATGGAGCTGGAGCGATCCGGCGGCACACGGGCTGATGACGGCCTTGACGCCCAGCGAGCGCATCGCCCAGATGTTGGCGCGGTAGTTGATCAGGTGGGGCGGGATGGTGTGGCGGCGGCCGTGGCGCGGCAGGAACGCGACCCTGCGCTCGGCGACGGTGGCGAGGAAGAAGCTGTCCGAGGGAGGGCCGTACGGGGTGTCGACCTTGATCTCGCGCACGTCGTCGAGCAGCGAGTAGAACCCCGATCCCCCGATGACCCCGATCTCGGCCAGGTCCGCCACAGCCATCCTCCTTTGCTACGCGGGGGCATTCTCGCACGGGTCCGGGGCACCTAGGATCGAGGGATACGCGGGAGGCCTGTTCCTGCCGTTCCGCGACGCCACCGGCGGCACGACCACCTACGGCGCGGGGCGCTACGTCCTGGACACGGCGAAGGGTGCCGACCTGGGCGGTGATCCGGCGGCCGGGACGCTGGTCGTGGACCTCAACTTCGCGTACCACCCGTCGTGCGCGTTCGACCCGCGCTGGACGTGCCCGCTGGCCCCGCCGGAGAACCGGCTGGACCTTCCCGTGGCGGCCGGAGAGCGGCTGCGCTGAGGGCCGCACCCGGGCGCTCCGGCGCGGGGCTACTGGTCCCCCGCCCGGGGAGCAAACGACCGGCCAAAGCGCCCCGCCGCACGGGCCGTTCGGCGGTATCCCGCCGGGCGACGCGGGCCCGACGCTGGGATCACGCACGGGAGAGCCACACCATGTCCATGAGCTTCGGCGGGTGGAGCGTCCTCGGCATCGCCGCCGCGGTCGCCATCGTCGCCGGCGTTGCCCTGCTCATCGCCTACGCCATCGAACGGGGCCTCGTCCACCGCGAGCTGGACGGCGCCATCGGCGCCGAGGCCCCGGCCACGGCAGCGCTGCCGCGAAGCGGCGAGGGCGCACGAACGATCGGCCTCCTCGGGGCGGTCCTGCTGGCCGTCGGCCTCGTCCTCGGCCTGCTCACCGCCATCACGGGCTGGGACGGTGCCGGCTCCGGGGGCGCCCAGGGCCCGGGCGCGGCACCCGGCGACTGCGCCCAGTCCTGGGCCGGCTGCCCGCAGGCGACCATCGCACCCTGACAACGCTCTGCGGCCCCGCGGCGGCCGGCCGGTGCCGGGTGCCCCCGGCGCGCTGGGTACCATGGGCCCATGCCTGATCACGCTGCGCTCCTGGCGGAGCCCGTCCGCCATTTCCTCGAGGCCCCGCACGTCGCCTCCATCGCGACCACCGATCCCGACGGGGCGCCCCGCCAGGCGGTCGCCTGGTATCGCCTCGAGCCGGATGGCCGGATCCTGCTCAACAGCCGCATGCCGCGCCGCTGGTGCAGCAACCTCCTGCGCGACGGCCGCGTCGCGCTCTCGATCGTGGACGGCGCGGACCCCTACCGCTGGATCGGCCTGACCGGCGTCGTGGACGAGGCCGTGGACGACGTGGAGCGGTCTCGCGAGGACATCGTGGCACTCGCCCACCGCTACTACCCCGAGGGCCCGACCGCGTCCTCCATCGCCGCCTTCCGCAGCCAGCCGCGGGTGACGTTCCTGGTCCGGGTCACCGGCGTGCACGACCACCTGGAGGACTGACCGTGAGCGAGGCCTGCCCGCCCCGTGCCCCGGAGACCACGGACGCGTGAGCGGCTCGACCGTGGTCGCGCTCGCGGGCGGCGTGGGGGGCGCGAAGCTCGCCGATGGGCTGCAGGCGCGGCTGGGCGACCGGCTGTCGGTCGTGGTCAACACCGGGGACGACTGCGAGCGACACGGGCTGCTCGTCATGCCGGACCACGACACGGTCCTGTACAACCTGGCGGGGATCGAGCAGGCCGAGTGGGGCTGGGGGATCGAGGGCGACACCCACGCCGCGATGGCGCAGCTGGGGACCTACGGCGAGCCGACCTGGTTCGCGCTCGGTGACCGGGACCTCGCCCTCCACGTCGCCCGGACGGCCCGCCTGCGGGCGGGCGGGCGCCTGACCGAGGTCTGCCTCGGGCTCCAGGCGGCCCTGGGCATCGCCGCGCGGATCCTGCCCATGGCCGACGAGGCGGTGCGCACGGAGGTCCGCACCGATGACGGCTGGCTCGAGTTCCAGGAGTACTTCGTCCACCGCCGCCAGGCGCCCGAGGTGCACGAGATCCGGTTCGCCGGGATCGAGGCCGCGCGGCCGACGCCGGAGGTGCTGGCCTCGATCGAGGCGGCCGCGGCCATCGTCCTCTGCCCCTCGAACCCGCTGGTCTCCATCGGGCCGATCCTGGCCGTGCCCGGGATGCGTTCGGCCATCGACGCGGCCCGTGGGCGTGGCGCCCCGGTCGTCGCCGTCAGCCCGATCATCGGTGGACGGGCGCTCAAGGGCCCGGCGGACCGGATGCTGGCATCGCTCGGGCTGGAGGTCTCCGCGACCGGGGTGGCACGGCTGTACGCGGACCTCGCGGACGCGTTCGTCCTGGACGCGGTCGATGCCCCGCTGGGCCCGGCCGTCGAGGCGCTCGGCCCGCGCGCGGTCGTGACCGACACGATCATGGGCGACGACGCGTCCCGGGCCCGGCTCGCGGACACGGTGCTGTCCGCCATCGGCGCGCGCTAGCATCGCCTCCGTGCACGCGCAGCCACCCGGCGCCGCCGGCGCCCCGCTTCCCCGACCCGTGACGGTCGTCGTCCCGGTGCGCGCCCTCGAGGGCGCGAAGTCACGGCTGGGTGCCGTGCTGGACGCGGAGGAGCGCCGCGAACTCGTGACGAGGCTGCTGCGGCGGACCGTGGACGCGGCGCTCGCGACGGCCGGCGTGGCCGAGGTCCTCGTCGTCTCGCCGGACCCGGAGGTGCTCGGGCTGGCGGCGCGAACCGGCGCCCGGGCGATCCTCCAGCGGTCCCGCGGCCTGAACCCGGCCATCCAGGAGGCCCGCGACGCCGCGCCGTCGGCGAAGCGCCTGCTCGTGCTGCCCGCGGACATCCCGGGAGTCTCACCCGCGGCCCTGGCCACGCTCCTGGAGGCCGGCGACGCGGCCGGCTCGCCGAGCGTGGTCCTCGCCCCGGACCGCCACGGACGCGGCACGAACGCGCTGCTGCTGGACCCGCCGGACGTCATCGACCCGGCATTCGGTGGTGACAGTCGGGCGGGCCACGCGTGGCTGGCCTCGTCCGCGGACGCCGCGTTCGTCGAGGTCCCGGGCGTGCTCGCGCTGGACGTTGACACGCCTGACGACCTGCTGCTGGCCGAGGCGCAGGCGCCGGAGGCGATGCGTGTCGAGTGACGAGGGGGGCAGGGTGGAGATCATCGCGCTGGCGGGCCTGCCGGAGGTGCGTGCCGGCGACGGCCTCGAGGCGATGATCGGCGACGCGCTGGCGGCAACCGATGGCGCGCTGCCGATCCGGCCCGGTGACGTCCTCGTGGTGACCCAGAAGGTCGTGTCCAAGGCGGAGGGGGCCGTCGTCGACCTGCGCACCGTCACACCGCGTCCGGAGGCCGTCGCCTGGGCGGAGGCCTGGGACCGCGATGCCCGCCAGATCGAGGTCGTGCTGCGGGAGGCCCGGCGGATCGTCCGGATGGAGCACGGCGTGCTGATCACCGAGACGCCCCACGGCTTCGTGTGCGCGAACGGCGGCGTCGACGCGTCCAACGTGGGCCCGGGAACCGGGGACCTGGTGACGCTCCTGCCGCGCGATCCCGACGCTTCCGCCGACCGGATCCGCGCTGCGCTGCGCGAACGCTTCGGCCGCGACCTGCCCGTCATCGTGTCCGACAGCTTCGGGCGGCCCTGGCGCTGGGGCATCACCGACGTCGCCCTGGGCGTGTCCGGGCTGCTGCCGCTCGATGACCTGCGCGGGGCACCGGACGCGGACGGCCGGGTCATGCGCACGACGGTGCGGGCCGTCGCCGACGAGATCGCGTCCGCCGCGGAGCTGGCCCTGGGGAAGATCGCCGGCCGGCCCGTGGCGCTCGTCCGGGGCGCGAACCCGCCCCGTGGCGAGGGCAGGATCGGCGACCAGCTGATGGCGCGGGAGACCGACCTGTTCCGCTGATCGCGAGCCCGTCGCGCGCCGCTGGCACGTGGCAGGACCGTCATCCGAAACCTCGGCCATGAGCGCGCCGACCAACTCGCGCTACGCTGGGCTGCCATGAAAGCCGGACTGCAGATCCCCTCCTTCACCTGGCCCGACGGACCCGAGGCCATCGGCCCCACGCTCGCGCGGATCGTGCGCGACGCGGACGAGGCCGGCTTCGATTCGATCTGGGTCATGGACCACTTCTTCCAGATCCGGAGCGTCGGCCGGCCGGAGGAGCCCATGCTCGAGGGCTGGACCACGCTCGGCTACATGGCCGCGCACTCGACCCGGGCACGGCTGGGCCTGATGGTCGGCGGCGTCCACTACCGGCGGCCCGGCCTGTGGGTCAAGGCCGCGACCACGCTCGACGTGCTGTCGGGCGGCCGGGCCTGGCTGGGCATCGGCGCCGCCTGGAACGAGGAGGAGTCGAGGGGCCTCGGCTTCCCGTTCCCGCCGCTCGGCGAACGGTTCGAGATGCTCGAGGACACCCTGCGGATCGCCCACGGCATGTGGGAGGGCGAGCGCGGCAGCGAGGCCGCCTTCCATGGCCGTCATTTCGACGCCGAGCGGCTGCTCAACTCGCCCCAGGCGATCAGCCGTCCCCACCCTCCGATCATGATCGGGGGCGGCGGCGAGCAGCGGACGCTGCGCCTGGTCGCCCAATACGCCGACGCCTGCAACGTGTTCGGCGGGCCGGAGACGCTCCACCACAAGTACGAGGTCCTGCGCGAGCACTGCGCCGCGATCGGCCGCAACCCGGACGAGATCGAGCGCTCGACGCTCCAGAACGTCCGTATCGACCTCGGCGACGGCAACGGCGAGAGCCCGCGGCAGGTCGTGGACCGCTTCGGCGAGCTGTCGGATGCGGGCGCCCAGGCCGTGATCTTCTCGGTGAAGAACGTGTCCGACCCCCGCGCGATCGAGCTCCTCGGCCGGGACGTGATCCCGGCGCTCCACGAGCTGCCCTAGTCTCCCTGCGCCGCCCGCGACATCACCGACCTGACGCCATCGTCGGCTCCCCCCGGGGCCCCTGACGCGGGTGCGAGTGCGCCCTGCGCCGCCCGTTCGAGCAGGCCCAGGATCGGGGCCGCGCGCAGCCGCCCGAGGATCCCGCGAGCGCTCTCGACCCAGCCGGCCACCTCCGGGGAGTCGACCCCGAGCGTCGAGGCGGCCTGGAGGGCGAGGAGTGCCTCGTCGAACGGCAGCGACAGGTCCCGGTAGGCCGCCACGCCGACCCGGTAGCGAGCCAGCGCCGTCTCGCGGTCGCCGGCGAGCGCGGCGATCCCGGCCTCGACCGTGACGCGGTCGGCGTCGACCGAGCGCCCCCGGGTCCCGCGGTCGATGAGCGATCCGATCGCCTCCTTCGCCCGCTCCGGCTGCCCGGCCAGGATCGCCGCCAGCGCAACCCGAGGCAGGATGTACGGGACGTTGTAGTCGCTCATCGCGACGCCCTTGATCCACTCGTCGGCTGCCGTGGCGAAGTCACCGAGGGCGAGGGCCCGGAGGCCGAGGATGTCGAACTTGGACGCTTCGACGTCCCGGTCCTCGAGCGACGCGAAGCGCGCCACCAGCTCGTCGACGGCCGCGTCGCCGACCTCCCCACGCATGAGCCGGAGCATCATCATCGCCGCGTCGAGCACGATCTCGCCGGCGTTGTCGAGCTCGTACTGGCGGGCGGTCTCGAGCTCGGCGAGCGCCCAGTCCCACTCGCCCGTCCGGCGCACGTCCTCGGCGACGTTGCCGATGGTGTTGATCTCCAGCGCCCGTCGGCCGAGGCGGCGACTCGTCGCGATGATGTCGCGCTGCACGGCAACGGCCTCGGACGGGTTGTCGAGCGCCGTGATGTTGGCGAGCGTCGTCCCGAACCGGAGCACGAGATCGAGGAGGCCCTGCTGCTCGGCGAGCTCGAGGCTGCCGCGCATGAGTGCACGTGCCTCCCAGAACCGGCCCTGGAACATCGCCGACTGGCCGATCACGCCCAGGGTCTCCGCGGCGATCTCCGCCAGGCCGAGGCGCTCGGCGCGCGCGAGGGCGTCGCGGGATCGCTCGAGCGCCGGCTCGTAGTCCGCGTTGAGCGCGAGGACCTTGGCGGAGGTCGCGAGCAGGCGCACCCAGCGCGGGTCGTCGCCCAGGTCCCCGAGACGAGCAAACCCGGCTTCGAGGACCTGGTGCGCCTCCTCGCGACGGCGCGCGCCCGCGAGCGCGTCGCCGTGGAGCGCGATGGCGAACGCGACCGCACCCGCGTCGTCGCCGGCCTCGCGCAGCCTGACCGCCTCGGCGGCGAGCTCGATGGCCATGTCGGCCCGGCTCGCCCGGGCGGCGGCCAGCGCGGCCTGCTCGAGCATCGCGGCCCGGTCGGCATCGTCCACCGCGACCTCGAGCGCCTGGCGGAGATAGGTGACGACCTGGGTCTGCGCGCCCAGCTGCTCGGCGCGGGCCGCCGCCGCACGGAGCGCGAGGCGTGCCTGCGCCCGGAGCGAATTGGCCTCGCCGCCATCGCTTGACGCCCGGTAGGCCGCGGTGTAGTGCGCGGCGAGCGCACCCGCCAGCTCGTCGTCGCCGAGCGCCTCGAAGTAGCGTGCCGCCGCGAGGTGCCGCGCCCGGCGGTCGCGCAGGCTGAGCGTCGAGTAGGCGACCTCCCGGATGAGCGCCTGGACGAATGCGTACTGCCCGCGCTCGGGCGACCGCGGGTCGATCTCGACGTGGATCAGGTCGCCACGGACCAGCTGCGCGAGGCGCGGCTCGAGCTCCGCCGCCGTGGATCCGACGACCTCGGCGAGCGCGTCCGCAGTGAACGACTGGCCCAGGATCGCCGCATCCTGCACCAGCGCCCGATCGGCGGGGTCGAGCGCGTCGAGGCGGGCGGCGATCAGGGCATGGAGCGTCGACGGGACGGCGAGCTCGCCCAGCTCCCCCGCGGGCTCGTATCCACCGCCCTCGCGGGGCCGGAGGCGTCCGTCCGCGACGAGCATCCGCACCGTCTCCACGGCGTAGAGCGGGATCCCTTCGGCACGGGCGATGATCGAGCGGATGGCGGCCTCGGGCAGGTCGACCGCGAGCCCGTTCAGGAGGTCGCGCATCGAGCGCTCGTCGAGCGGCTGGATGTCGAGGGCGAGGAACGAGCGCTTCCCGGCGCCCCACCCCGGGCGGGTCTCGAGCAGCTCGGGGCGCGCGAGGGTGATGATCAGCACCGGGACGTTGCGGCTCCACTCGAGCATGTGCTCGATGAAGTCCAGGGTGCCCGAGTCGGCCCAGTGGAGATCCTCGAACAGGAGCGCCACGACACCCGTGCCGGCGAGCCGCTCGAAGAAGGTCCGCCACGCGGAGAACAGCTCCGGGGCCCCACCGGACGGTGCGTCGCCGACGCCGAGGAGGGCGAGCAGCGCGGGCTCGATCCGGCGCCGCTCCGCCTCGTCGGGAACGTGCCGGGCGAGGACCTCGTCGATGCGCAGCCTGGTCGTCGCCGCGTCATCGGTCTCGAGGAGGCCGGCGCGCGAGCGGACCATCTCGCCGAGCGCCCAGAACGAGATGCCCTCGCCGTAGGACGGCGACCGGCCCTCGTGCCACCATACCTGCTCGACGACGCCGTCGACGTACTTCAGGAACTCCCACGCGAGCCGGCTCTTGCCGATGCCCGCCTGGCCGGTGATCGAGACGAGGCGGACACGCTTCTCGCGCGCCGTCGCGTGGAACAGGTCCTTGAGCAGGCGCAGCTCCGGATCCCGGCCGACGAACGGCGCCTCGAGACGCTCGTCCCGGCCGCGCCCGCGCCGCTCGGCGACCACGCGCAGCGCGCGCCATGCGGCGATCGGGGCGACCTTGCCCTTGAGCACCTGCTCGCCGGCGGGCTCGTACTCGATCGAGCCGGTCGACGCCTGGTGGGTCCCCTCCCCGACGAGCACGCTGCCGGGCGGCGCCACGGACTGGAGGCGCGAGGCCGTGTTGACGAGATCGCCAGCGACCATCCCCTGGTCCTTGGCGCCGAGCGTGACCGCCGCCTCGCCCGTGAGCACGCCGCAGCGCGCCTGGACGCCGGGGCCGATCGTCGTGACGACGTCGACCAGCTCGAGCGCCGCCCGGACGGCGCGCTCCGAGTCGTCCTCGTGCGCGGTCGGGGCGCCCCAGACGGCCATGACCGCGTCGCCTATGAACTTCTCCACCGTCCCGCCATACCGGTGGATCGTCTCCGACGCGAGCTCGAAGTACGTGGACAGGAGCTCGCGGACGGCCTCCGAGTCGCGGCCCTCAGCGAGCGTCGTGAAGCCCACGAGGTCGGCGAACAGGACGGTGACCAGCCGGCGCTCCGCGACCGGCGCCGCGAACGGACTCCCGCCGGGCGCGGAGCCCGGCATCGGCGCGAGACCCGGCCGCACCGCGGTGACCGGCGCGACCGTCGCCCCGAGCGGTGTCCCACACTCGCCGCAGAACCGTGCGCCGCCGGCATTGGCCGTGCCGCAGGATGGGCAGTTGGTCGCGAGGCGCGTTCCGCACTCGCCGCAGAACTTGCGGCCGGGCTCGTTCGCGGAACCGCAGGCGGGGCAGGTCACGGGCGGTCACTCTCGCGCATCGCATGCAGCGTAGCGCCTCGCACACACCGTGATCCAACCGCCCGGGGCAGGTCAGCCAACTACTGGGTGACCGAACGCGCGTTGCGGACGTTCGGCAGGAACGCGAAGCCGGCCGCCGCCACCACGAGCAGGCCGCCCATGCCGGTCAGCGTGATGGCCCCGCCGACGGTGTCGAGGAGATCCCGGTGATGAGCGCCCCGACGGGCATCAGCCCGACTGACAGCGTCCTCGCCGTCGCGCCCACCCGGCCCAGCAGGGCGTCCGGCGAGAGCATCATGCGCAGCGTGATGTAGGCCACGAGCACGTTCGTGTTGAGGACGCCCGCGACCAGCGACACCCCGACGATGAGGGGAACCGGTGCGTCGGCGGCCGCGATGACGAGCGAGAGGCCCATTCCCAACCGCCCCGACGAGCATCACGCGGCCCACGGGCCTGAACGCGAACCGCGCCGCGACCACCGACCCCGCGAGCGACCCGACGGCGAAGGCCGACAGCACGAGCCCGATGACGCCGGCCCCGAGCGCCCGGTCGACGGTGAGATAGAAGATCAGTGCGGTCGTGAGGCCGGCGGTGATGATCGAGGTCGTCGTCCAGAGGGCGAGGACCGCGCGCAGCGTCGGCTCGTGGGCGACGAAGCGGATCCCCTCCCGGATGTCGGCCAGGATGTGCGTCTCCTCGTGGCGCTCGGCGCGGAGCGGGCGGCGAACGAACAGGATCGCGACCGACGAGACGAGGAAGGTGACCGCGTCGATCGCGATCGTCGGGCCGGGGCCGATCGTCGCCGCGAGGAGGCCTGCGATCGCCGGGCCGACGATCCAGCCGACGTTGAACACCGCCTCGAAGATCGCGCTGGCCCGGGCGACCTGCGACCGGCCGACGAGCCCCGGCACGGACGCGGTGTACGCGGCGAGCCACAGGACGCGCAGGACCTGGGTCGGGAACGTGACGAGCAGGATGAGGGCGACCGTCGGCCCGTCGAGCCAGACCGAGATCGGGATGACCGCGGTCAGCAGCGCGCGGCCGAGGTCCGCGACGAACATCATCCGGCGGCGGTCCCAGCGATCCGCGTACGCCCCCGCGAACAGCCCCACCAGCAGGTCGGGCAGCGTCGAGAGCACGTTCACGATGCCCATGACGAACCCGGAGCCGGTCAGGGCGAGGACGAGCAGCGGCAGGGCCGTGTTCGTGATGGAGTCGCCGAAGCTCGAGACGCCCTGACCCAGGAGGACGGTCCAGAAGTCGCGGTTCCCGCGCAGCGGCTCGTCGGAGGGTGCCTCCGTGTCGGGCGGGGTGGGCTCCGCGAGCCCGGGGATCGTGGTCTTCCGACGGAGGGTACCGCGCGTCCGGGTTCCGCTGTCGATACCCCCGGGGGGTATGCGTCGAGCGTGCTACAGTTTGGGGCAGGACAACCACGCGCACAGAGACGACAATCCCACGATGACGGACGATCAGACCCGCGGCCCGGACGCCGCGAACGGCACCCCGCAGGCGGGCGTCAACGGAACCCCGAACGCATTCGGGTCCATGAAGATCAACTTCGGCGGAGCGGGCGATGCCGCCCCCGTGAGCGGCGGTTCGCCGGCTGGCTTCGGCGCCATCTCGATGATCGCGGACAGTCCGGCCGAGGGTGCCGCGGCGCCCGCCGCTCCGACCGGGTACACCGGCGACCCCGGCCGCACGTCGACCAGCGTGCTGATCATCGGCTCCGGCCCGGCCGGCCTCACCGCGGCCATCTACGCGGCCCGTGCCAACCTCGAGCCCATCGTGCTCGCCGGTTCCGAGCCGGGCGGCCAGCTGATGCTCACCAGCGAGGTCGAGAACTACCCGGGCTTCCCGGAGGGCATCGACGGCCCCGATCTCATGGCGAAGTTCCGGGCCCAGGCCGAGCGGTTCGGCAGCCACATCGTGGACGTGGACATCGACCGGGTCGACTTCTCCAGCCGCCCGTTCCGGGTCTGGGCGCGCGGCGTGGAGTACCGCGGCCAGGCGGTGATCATCGCCACCGGCGCATCGGCGCTGTGGCTGGACATCGAGAGCGAGCAGCGGCTGCGGGGCCGCGGCGTCTCCGCGTGCGCGACCTGCGACGGGTTCTTCTTCCGGGACCGCGAGATCGCGGTCGTCGGCGGCGGTGATTCCGCGATGGAAGAGGCCAACTACCTGACCCGGTTCGCGAGCAAGGTGCACCTGATCCACCGGCGGGACGGCTTCCGGGCGTCGAAGATCATGCTGGACCGGGCGTACGGCCATCCCAAGATCGAGATCCACACCAACACCGCGATCGACGAGGTCCTGGGCGACTCGAAGGTCGAGGGACTTCGCCTCCGCGACACGCGGACGGGCGAGCTCCGGGAGCTGCCGCTCGAGGGCCTGTTCATCGCGATCGGCCACAAGCCGAACACGGACGTGTTCCGGGACTGGCTGGACACGGACGAGAAGGGCTACCTCGTGGCGCACGACCACACGCTCAGCCGGATCGACGGCGTGTTCATCGCCGGCGACGTGCACGACCACCGCTATCGCCAGGCGGTCACCGCCGCCGGCGACGGCTGCAGGGCGGCGCTCGACGCGGAGCGCTGGCTGGAAGAGCGGGGCATCGAGGCGCCGGCGGCGGTCGCGACCCCGGCGTCCTGACCACCCCGGCTGTCCCCGCGACCTCGGGGTCCTGACAGGCACGGCGGCTTCGGCGGCCCAGGCGCAGGCGCACGGGGCCGGCGGCTTCGGCGGCGCAGGCGCACGGGCTTCCGCTCCCGGACCCTGCGCCTGCCCTCACACCTGCCGTGGAACCCGCCCGCTCATGGCATATGTCCGTGGAGCGGCCCTCAGCCCTGTCCCCGCCAGGTCCGCGCGTTCCGATCGGGCGGTTCGCACGCCGAGCAATGCCACGGCGCTGACAGCGGTCCTCCCCGCGGGCGTTCGTCAAGAGCCCGCTGACAAGGGCCCGCGGGGCGGACATTCGCCTGAAGCGTGCGCCTCAGCGGCAGAAACGGTCCATGGGGCGGACCGCTGCCGGAAGGAACAGGGGCGCCGCCCGGATACGGTCCGCCCGGAGGACATGCGCCGGAAACCCGGGCCGATCGGGGGCGCGACAGCCGGAACGAGCACGACGCAAGATCCGGGAGATCCGGGCGGGGCGACCGGAGCGGCGACCGGAGCGGCGGCCCGGCGACCGCTGGGCACGGTCCCGTGCGGTCGCAACGATTCGGGGGCCCGTGCTAGGGTCCGGCGCATGAGCTTCCGTGGTGGCGGCGCGCGCGCGCAGGCACGGGGCGGGGGCGGTCACGGCCGCCTGATGCCGCCGTCCAACGACTTCGTCCGGGTCCCGCCCGAGCGCCGGGGCCGGACCGTCCGGCGGATCGGCGCCTTCTTCCGCCCGTACCAGGCCCAGGTCGGCATCGTGCTGGTCGCGATCATCGCGACGAGCCTCATCGGCCTCGTCAACCCGTACCTGCTCAAGCTCCTGATCGACGACGTCATCGTCGGGCGGCAGTTCGACCGGCTGAACCTCTATGTCGGCCTGATGATCGTGCTCCCGATCGGGTCCGGGCTGATCGGCGTCGGGCAGAGCTACCTCAACAACATCATCGGCCAGAACGTGATGCAGGACCTGCGCAACGCGCTCTACGGCCACCTCCAGCGGATGCCGCTCCGGTTCTTCAGCGCGACCCGCACGGGCGAGATCCAGAGCCGCCTCGCGAACGACGTGGGCGGCGTGCAGGCCGTCGTCACCGACACGGCGAGCTCCGTCACGTCCAACCTGGCCGTCGCCATCAGCACGATCGTGGCCATGGTCCTGATCGACTGGCGATTGACCCTGCTGTCGCTGGGCGTGCTGCCGTTCTTCCTGTACCTCACGTTCCGGGTGGGCCGCGTGCGCCGCCAGATCAGCGGCGAGACGCAGCGAAGCCTGGCCGAGATGAGCGCCGTCACCGAGGAGACCCTCTCCGTGTCGGGCATGCTCCTGGGCAAGACGTTCGGGGCGCAGGAGCGCTCCATCGCCCGGTTCAGCGGCCTCAGCCGGGAGCTGGCCCGGCTCCAGATCCGCCAGGCGATGGTCGGCCGCTGGTTCTTCATGATCACCGGCACGGTGTTCTCGATCACGCCGGCGCTCGTGTACTGGCTGGCCGGCACCCTGGCGGCGAACGGCGATCCGTCCGCTCCGACGGCGGGCACGATCGTGGCATTCACGACGCTCCAGAGCCGGCTGTTCTTCCCGATGGGCCAGCTCCTCAACGTGCAGGTGGAGATCCAGGGATCGCTCGCCCTGTTCGACCGGATCTTCGAGTACCTGGACCTCGACCCTGAGATCGTGGACGCGCCGGATGCGATCGCGCTCGAGCCGGCGGACGTCCGCGGGGCCGTCGCGTTCGACCACGTGTCGTTCCGGTATCCGGCCGAGCCCTCGACGACCCGGGCGTCCGCGGCCGACGAGGCTGCCGCGGTGGACGCGGAGGCGAACCCAGCGGTGCTCGATGCCGCGCGGGCCGAGGCCGAGGCCGAGACCGGGGACGGAACCGGGGACGAAACCGGAACCAGGGACGGAACCGGGACCAGGGCCCCGGCCGCGACTCCGCCGCTGCCCTTCGGCCTCGAGGATGTCACGTTCGAGGCGCGACCCGGAGAGCTGGTCGCGCTGGTGGGCCCGTCCGGGGCCGGGAAGACGACGACCACCTACCTGATCCCCCGGCTGTACGACGTGGCGGAGGGCCGGGTGACGATCGACGGCCTCGACGTGCGCGGCATCCGGCTGGCGTCTCTGGGCCGGATCATCGGCTTCGTGACCCAGGAGACGTACCTGTTCCACGCGTCGATCCGCGACAACCTGCTCTATGCGAAGCCCGACGCGACCGACGCGGAGCTCGAGGCCGCCACCCGGGCCGCCGCGATCCACGACCGGATCGCGGAGCTGTCCGAGGGCCTCGACACCATCGTCGGCGAGCGCGGCTACAAGCTGTCGGGCGGCGAGAAGCAGCGGATCGCGATCGCGCGGGTGCTGCTCAAGAACCCGCGGATCCTGATCCTGGACGAGGCGACATCCTCGCTGGACACCGTCAGCGAGCGGCTCATCCAGGCGGCGCTCGGCCGGCTCACGGAGGGCCGCACGACGATCGCCATCGCCCACCGGCTGTCCACGATCCTGCGCGCGGACCGCATCCTCGTCTTCGACCGCGGACGGATCGCGGAGCGCGGCACGCACCGGGAGCTGCTGGACCAGGGCGGCCTGTACGCGCGGCTGTACCACGAGCAGTTCGAGGCCGAGGCGGTGCAGCTCACGGAGTTGGGCGACGACGACGGGGCGCCGGTTGCCCGGCCGGGCAGCCCGGCGGTCGCGGGGTCCGCCTGGCGCCCATAGGTTGCCTTCGCGCTGCCCGTGGCGGCCCCCAAGCGCGGTCGTTGCATGCTTATGCACGGCCCTGTATAGTCATGCCGTGATGACGTTCCGCCCGATCTCCGACGCGTCGAGCCTGCCGCCCGCGAGCGGTCAGGCGCGCCCGTGAGCGTGGACCCGGCGGGCGCGGCGATCGCGGCGGACCGTCCTCTCGAACCCTCGCCTGCCCCGGGCACGGCGGCTGCCCCGGGCACGGCGGCCGCGCGCGGCACGCGAGCCCTGACGGGCGATCCCGTCCGGGTCGCCATCGTGGGCGCGACCGGGTACGTCGGCGCGGAGCTGATCCGGCTCCTCGCGCTCCACCCGCAGGCCAGGATCGTCGGCCTGGTCGGCCGCGAGCGGAAGGGCGACCCGATCGCCGGGATCCACCCCCACCTGGCCACCCGCGACCTGCGGGTTTTCGACACCGTGCCCGATGACGCCGAGGCCGTGTTCCTCGCGCTCCCGCACGGGGCGGCTGCCGGGCGGATCGACGAGTTCCTGCGGCGCGACATGGCCGTCATCGACCTGGGGCCGGACTTCCGGCTCCGTGACCCGGCCGACTATCCCACCTGGTACCACTTCGACCACCCGCGGCCCGAGCTGCTCACGACGGCCGTGTACGGCCTGCCGGAGCTGCACCGGGACGAGCTGGCGGCGCTGGGGCGGGCACCGGCCGCGATCGTGGGCGCCCCGGGGTGCTACGCCACGACCACGATCCTCGCGCTCGCGCCGCTCGCGCGAGCCGGGCTGATCGCCGATCTCGTGGTCGACGCCAAGAGCGGCGTGTCCGGCGCCGGGCGCGACCCCAAGGCGGACCTCCATTTCGGCGAGGTCAACGAGAGCGTCAAGGCGTACGGGGTCTTCACCCACCGCCACATCAGCGAGATCGAGCAGGAGCTGGGCGCCCTGGGACCGACCGGCCAGGCGAACCCCGGCGTCCGAGGTGTCGACTTCCTGCCCCACCTCGTCCCCATGACGCGCGGGATCCTGTCCGCCTGCCACGTCCGTCCGACCCGCCCGGTGACCCAGGCGGAGCTGGACGAGCTGTACGCGACCGCGTACGGCGACGAGCCGTTCATCACGGTCACCGGCCAACCCCCGGCCACGAAGCACGTCCTGGGCAGCAACGAGTTCCGGGTCTGGTGCCACGTGGACGAGCGCAACGGCAGGGTCCTCGCGATCGGGGTGCTCGACAACCTCGTGAAGGGCGCCGCCGGCCAGGCGATCCAGGCGTTCAACGTCGCCCACGGCCTGCCGGAGACGTCCGGCCTGCTCCAGCTCCCGCTCGCGCCGTAGCCCCGCACCATAGCCCCTGTCCGCGCCGTAGCCCCTGTTCGCGCTCCAGCCAGACCCGGAACCACTCCCACCCACCGAGGCCCGTCGATGACCCTCGCGACCGATCCCCTCCTCGCACCGCTGCCGGTCGACCTGCCGCCCGTCGAGCGTGCGGCACGCATGCCGGCCGGCTTCGCGGCGGTCGGGACGACGGCAGGGATCAAGGCGTCCGGGCGCCCGGACTTCGCGCTGCTCGTGGCCCAGGACGGCCCGGTGCCCGCGGCGGCGATCTTCACGCCCAACCGGTTCGCGGCGGCGCCGGTCCGGCTGTCGCGCGCCAACCTCCAGGCGACCGGCGGGACCTCCGCCGCAGCCGGGTACGCGCGGGCCGTGATCGCGACGTCCGGCAGCGCCAACGCCGCGACGGGCCCGGCCGGAGACGCGGACCAGGTCGCGATCGGCGAGGCCGTCGCGGCCGCCCTGGGCGTGTCGTCGTCTGAGGTGCTCCACCTGTCCACGGGCGTGATCGGGACGCGGCTGCCGGTCGACAAGGTCGCGGCGGCGATCGCGCGGGTCGCGGACGACGGGCTGGCCGCGACCGACGAGGCGCTGGCGGCGGCGGCTGTCGCCCTGCGCACCACCGACACCACCGCCAAGGCCGCGACGACGACGGTCGCCCTGCCGGCGGCGGACGGGAGCGAGCCGGTCAGGGTGACCGTGACCGGGATCGCCAAGGGCGTGGGGATGATCCACCCGCGGATGGCGACCATGCTCTCGATCGTGCTCACGGACGCGCCGGTGAGCCCGGAGACGCTCCATTCGCTGCTGCGCGGGGCCGCGGCCCGGACGTGGGACCAGCTGTCGGTGGACGGCGACACCAGCACCAACGACACGGTGTTCGCCCTGGCCTCGGGTCGTGCGGCGGCCGTGCCGGCCGGGCGGAGCGCCGGGGCCCGCGCGACCCTCGCGACCGCGATCGAGGCCGTCGCCCGGGACCTCGCCCGCCAGCAGGCCGCCGACGGCGAGGGCGCGACCGCGCTGATCACCTGCCAGGTCTCCGGCGCTGCCGACGATGCGGACGCCCGCGCTGTCGCCCGGGCCGTCATCGCCTCGTCGCTGGTCAAGGCCGCGGTGCACGGCCGGGACCCGAACTGGGGCCGGATCGCCGGTGCGGCCGGCAACGCCACGCTGGCGGAGGCGGCGGTGCTCGAGGCCGCCGGCCTGCCGGCACCGGAGGCCGTCGCCCGCGCCGGGGCGCCCGCGCGCGTCGACCCGGCCACGCTCCGGTTCGCGATCGCCGGTCACCTCGCCTACGACGGCACCGCGGGCGGGCCGGTCACCCTGGACAAGGCCGCGGCCCGGGAGGCCATGGCCGGCGACGAGGTCCTGATCCGCCTCGACCTCGGGCTCGGCGACGGCACCGGCGAGGCCTTCGGCTGCGACCTCACGGAGGCGTACGTGACCGAGAACTCCGAGTACACGACATGAGCGAGGTCGTCGTCGTCAAGCTCGGCGGCACGACGCTCGCCGAGCAGCGCCAGGTCCTGGCGGAGGTGGCCGCGGTCGCGCGCAGGCGGCCCGTCGTGCTCGTCCACGGCGGCGGCAAGCGCATGACCGAGTGGCTCGAACGGCTGGGCGTCCCGACCCGCTTCGTGGGCGGCCTGCGCGTCACGGACCCGGATGCGCTCGAGGTCGCCGCCGCCGTCCTGCGTGGCGTCGTCAACAGCGAGCTGGTCGCCGCCCTGCGGGACGTGGGCTGCGATGCGGTCGGGCTGTCCGGCGTGGACGGCGGGCTGCTGATCGGCGAACGGCTCCCGGACGTCGGGCTGGTGGCGACCGTCGTGGGCGTCCGGCGCGACCTCCTCGACTCCCTCCTCGTCAGCGGGCAGGTGCCGGTGGTGGCGCCCCTCGCCCGTGACGCGGACGGCATCGTGTGCAACGTCAACGCGGACGACGCGGCCGCCGGGATCGCGGCCGGGCTGGGTGCCCGCCAGCTGGTCCTGATGACCGACGTGGACGGCGTCCGCGACGCGGCAGGCCACAAGCTCGACTCGATCACGGCCGCCGAGGCCGAGGCCCTGATCGCCGACGGCACGATCGCGGGCGGCATGGTGCCCAAGGTCCGGGCCGCGCTGGCCGCGCTCACCTGGGACGACGCGGAGGCGATCATCGCGGACTCCGCGGCCCCCGATGCCCTCGTCCGCGCCCTCGAGGACCGGTCGTTCGGCACCCGTGTCTCGGCCCGTGCCCGCGCGGGCGCCGCCTGAGCCGATGTTCGTCAAGCAGGACCGCCACGCGGCGATTCGGCGTCTCGTCGCCGACCGGCCGATCACCAGCCAGGGCGAGCTCGTGGCCGAGCTGGCCGGGCTCGGCTTCGACGTCACCCAGGCGACGGTGAGCCGCGACATCGCGGAGCTCGGCCTGGCCAAGGTCATGCGCGGCGATCGCGCCGTGTACGTCAACCCCGAGGTGCTGGTCACGGTGGCGCGGCCCCCGTCCGACGAGCGGCTGCGGCGGATCCTCGCGGACATCCCGGTGACGGTCGGCCGGAGCGGGCTGATCCTCGTCATCACCGGGCAGCCCGGCACCGCGAGCGTCATCGCGCAGGCGATCGACGAGTCCACGCTGTCGGAGCAGATCGGCACGGTCGCCGGCGACAACACGCTCATCGTCCTGTTCCCCGACGAGCCCGCCCTGGATCGCTGGCTCGACCGGTTCCACTCGATCCAGGCGCCGGCCGAGCCGGTGATCGCCATGGAGGCTCGTTCCAGATGAACAAGGTCGTGCTCGCCTACTCGGGTGGCCTCGATACGTCCGTCGCCGTCGCCTGGCTCAAGGAGCAGTACGGCGTCGAAGTCATCACGCTCACGGTCGACCTCGGCGGCGGCTCGCTCAAGGAGGGCGTCCAGCGGCGCGCGATGGCGGCCGGCGCATCGAAGGCCTGGGTGGTCGATGCCCGGGAGACCTTCCTGTCCCAGTACGTGTGGCGTGCGCTGCAGGCCAGCGCCGTGTACCAGGGCGCCTATCCGCTGGCGACGGCGCTGGCCCGGCCGCTGCTGGCCCAGCTGCTGGTCGAGGTCGCCCAGGCGGAGGGCGCGAACGCGGTCGCCCACGGCTCCACCGGCAAGGGCAACGACCAGGTCCGGTTCGATGTCGCCGTCCACGCCCTCGACCCCGGCCTCGAGGTCATCGCGCCGCTGCGGGTCGGGATGGGCCTGTCGCGCGACCAGGAGATCGACTACGCGCAGGAGCGCGGGATCGAGATCCCGATCACCAGGGCGTCCCCCTACTCCATCGACGTCAACATCTGGGGCCGCTCCTGCGAGACCGGCGTGCTCGAGGATCCCTGGGTCACGCCGCCCGCCGACGCCTACGAGTGGACGGTCGCCGCCGGCGACGCGCCGGACCCGGTCGAGCTGGTCATCGGCTTCGAGGGCGGCATCCCCGTCTCCCTCGACGGCGAGCGGCTGGGCTCGGTGGAGCTGGTGGAGCGGTTGCACGCGCTGGGCGGCGCACACGGGGTCGGCCGGATCGACCACGTCGAGGACCGGCTCGTGGGCATCAAGAGCCGCGAGATCTACGAGGCGCCGGCGGCGGTGATCCTGCACGCGGCCCACCGGGCGCTCGAGGGCCTGGTGCTGTCCAAGGAGCAGCTGCGCTTCAACCGGATCGTGGGGGACGAGCTGGCCCAGCTCATCTACGACGGGCTGTGGTTCAGCGCCCTGTCGCGCGACCTGCGGACGTACGCGATGTCGTCGCAGCGCGTGGTCTCGGGCGACGTCCGGATGCGACTCGATCACGGCCAGGCCGCCGTCGTCGGGCGGCGCTCCCCGCTGTCGCTGTACGACAGGAACCTCGCCACGTACGACAAGGGCGACGCGTTCGACCACGCGGCCGCGGTCGGGTTCATCAAGATCTTCGGGCTGCCGCTGCGGGTCGAGGCGGCCCGGCACGGGGCGGTGGGCCAGCACCACGGCGCGGCCTGGACCTGGACGGAGCCGCTGCTCGCCGACATGCCGACGACCATCGCGGAACGTGCCGGGGCCGGGGCCGGCTGATCCTGTGGACACCGCACGTCCGGTGGGCGGCGCACGCCCGGTGGGCGCCACTCGCGTCCGGGGCGCCACTCGTCAGGCGGCCAGCGCTCGCGTCCGGGGTGCCCGCGAGATTGGCGAAACCGACGAGACGGGCGAAGCTCGCGAGGCCGGCGAAGCTCGCGAGGCCGGCGAAGCCGCCACGGATCCTGCACGGCCGGCACCACGCCCGCCCGCCGCGGCGGGGCGTCTCGACCGGCTCGCCTTCCTGCACGAGCTCGCCCAGCTGGCGACCCGGGCACGCGACTGGGACGAGCTCATGCGCACGCTCGTGGAGCGCACGACGATCGCGCTCGGTGTCGAGGTCTGCTCGTTCTATCTCATGGACCACGACGGCCGGGGCCTCACCCTGGCCGCCACCAACGGGCTGGATGTCGGCCGCGTCGGCCACATCCGGCTGGCCATGGGCGAGGGGCTCACCGGGCGGTCCGCCGCCGAACGCACGCCGGTGTCCTCGCCGGACGTGGCCGTCGATCCCCGCTTCGCCTGGGTGCGGGACTTCGACACCCAGTACCTGCACGGCATGCTGTCGGTGCCGTTGATCTGGAACGAGGCGGTCGTGGGGGTGCTCAACGTCCAGACGGCCGAGGTGCGCGAGTTCACGGCGGACGAGGTGGATTACCTCGGCACGATCGCCGCGCTGCTGGCCGGGATCGTCGCCAAGGGGCGGATGCAGGCCGAGGCCGAAGCCCAGGTGGACCGCCTGTCACAGCTCGACGCGGCACGGGCGGAGCTGCTTGCGGTGGTCACGCATGAGCTGCGGACGCCCCTCGCGGTCGTGCGCGCCTACGTGGACCTCCTGGCGGACGCGGCCATCGCGAATGGGGGCGGCACGGCCGGGCCGGAGCAGGTCGAGAGCTGGCGTGAGGGCGCCAGCGACCAGGTGACCCGGCTTGACCGGCTCGTGGACTCGATCCTCGCCTCGGTCCGCGGGGAGGGCCTGACCGGTCTGCGGCGTGAACCGTTCGATGTCGTCAACGCGATCGGGACAACCGTCGGCACGCTGGCGCTGCTGCTGCGAACGCGCGCCGTCCGCTGGGATCCCCCGGACCACCCGCTGGTCGCACGGGGCGACGGGGCTCGCTTCCGCCAGGTGCTCGAGCACCTGCTCGACAACGAGGCGAAATACGCACCGCCGGAGCAGGCGGTGTCGATCGGGGTCTGGGTCACCGACGGCGGCGAGATTCAGGTCTACATCACGGACGACGGCCCGGGTGTCCCGATCGAGGACTGGGAGGCCGTGTTCCAGCCGTACGTCCGCGTGGACCGCGCCCGGTCACGCGGCTCGGGGATCGGGCTGTTCGCCGCCAGACGGCTGATGGAGGCGATGGGCGGCCGCGTCTGGATCGAGAAGAACGGGTTCGGCGGCTCTCGTTTCGTGGTGGCCCTGCCGGCCGGCTTGAGGCGGTGCTCGCCCGGCGCGCGTCCCCCTGTTCCCGGCGGTGCTCGCCCGGCGCGCGTCCCCCTGTTCCCGGCGGTGCTCGCCCGGCGCGCGTCCCCCTGTTCCCGGCGGTGCTCGCCCGGCGCGCGTCCCATGGCCCGCTCATCGGGCTGCCCGCCAGACGAGCGAAACTCCGAAGCATGGACCCGTCCCTCACGATCTCGGCCGGTGGACGAGCCGGGGGATGCGCTCTTCATCGCAACGCTCGCTGGATGGGCGCGGCGGGGGCGCGGGTCGCCGGGGGGGTCGCCGGGGGATCGGGCGGGCACCGGGACCGGACGCCGCGGACAGTCGGCTTCGGGCCGAACCGCCCGGACGATCGCATCGGGCGCAACTGGCCGCCGAGCGTGTCCGGTGCCAGCCTTCGAAGACAGGAGGCGAACATGGTCGAGTTGCTGCACCCCGTCGCCGACGAGCCGACCGCGATCTTCGAGCGGGCACCGGGGAGCATCGAGGTCCACGAGCTGCACCCACGGGAGGTCGCCGTCATCAGGGTCGACGTCCCCGTCGCGGAGCTCCCCAGGGCCATCGGCGAGGCGATCGGCGAGGTCGAGAGCCGCATGGCTGAGGCCGGTGTCGAGATGGCGGGCCCGCCGTTTGCCCGGTACCTGGGATTCGGCCCCGTCGTCGCGGCGGAGATCGGATGCCCGGTCCGGCGGCCGGCGCCGCATGTCGGGCGCGTGTTTCCCGCCCAGCTGCCCGGCGGGCGCATCGCTTCGATCCTCCACGTCGGCCCGTACGAGACGATCAACGACACGTACGCCCGGCTCGAGGCCTGGCTGGCCGATACCGGCGCCACGGCCGGCGGCCCGATGTGGGAGGTCTACTGGAGCGATCCCGTCGCAGAGCCCGATCCGGCCACGTGGCGCACGGAAGTCCTTGTCCCGCTCGACTGAGCTGCCCTCAGGCCAGCGACGCGACCACCTGCGACTCGCGCGCCCGCAGATGCGCGTAGCCGGGCTTCACGACCTCGTTGATCAGGCGCAGGCGCTCGTCGAACGGCACGAACGCGGACTTGAGGGCGTTGATCGTCAGCCACTCCATCTCGCCCAGTCCGATCGCGAACGCCGCGTCCAGCGCCGCGAACTCGGACGACAGCGAGACCCCGCTCATCAGCCGGTTGTCGGTATTGAGGGTGACCCGGAACCGGAGCCGGCGGAGGAGGTCGATCGGGTGCGTCTCGATCGAGGCGGCGGCCCCCGTGTGCACGTTGGAGGTGGGGCACATCTTCGAGCGGCACCCGCCGGTCGCGGACGAAGGCGGCCAACCGCCCGAACGCGACGGTGCCGTCGTCGCGCACCGTGATGTCGTCCACGATCCGGACCCCATGCCCCAGGCGCTCCGCGCCGCACAGCTGGATCGCCTCCCAGATGGAGGGCAGCCCGAACGACTCGCCGGCGTGGATCGTGATGTGGAAGTTCTCGCCCCGCACGTGCTCGAACGCGTCCAGGTGTCGAGTGGGCCGGTAGCCGGCCTCCGGGCCGGCAATGTCGAAGCCGACGACACCCACGTCCCGCCAGCGGCACGCGAGCTCCGCGATCTCCATCGACCGGGCTGACTGGCGCATGGCCGTGAGCAGCGAGCGCACGACGATGTGGCGGCCGGCCGCCGCGACGCGCTCCATCCCGATCCGGAAGCCCTCCTGGGCCGCCCCGACCACCTCGTCCAGCGTCAGGCCCTTCTCGACCGACAGCTCCGGCGCATACCGGACCTCCGCGTACACCACGCCGTCCGCCGCCAGGTCCTCCACGCATTCGGCGGCGACGCGGCTGATCGCGTCGCGGTCCTGCATGACCCCCACCGTGTGCTGGAACGTCTCGAGGTACAGCTCGAGGGACTTGCGGTCGGCACCGCGCCGGAACCAGGCGGACAGGTCGTCCACGTCCTCCGTGGGCAGGTCGCGATAGCCGAACTCGCGCGCGAGATCGATGATGGTCGCCGGCCGCAGGCCGCCGTCGAGGTGGTCATGGAGCAGCGCCTTGGGCGCTTCCCGGATCGTGTCGAGCCTGAGCATGGTTCCCTCCCGGAGTCCCGCCGATCGTAGCGCGGCGGAGCGTGACGGGTAGGGCCGGACGAACCGTGCGCGCGCGGCCGGAGGTCGACCCGGGCGCAGGGTACCCTCGTGCCGTCGATCGGCCGCCGTCTGTGGAGGAGTTCGATGACCAGCGCATGGACCGCGTCGGGCCGCGGGGTGGACTGGCGACTGGAGCTGGATCGCGACCACCTGCTGCCGGGTCGTCTCGTCGACGGGCGTGTCACGGTCACCGCCCGGCGGGACCTGGAGGCACGTGGCCTCGTGGTCACGCTGCTGGGCGAGGAGCACTGGCGATACCGGGTCACGACCACGGACGCGCAGGGCCACGCCCACACGGAGACGCGCACCGGTCGCGAGGACCTGCCCCGCGTGCCGGTGATGGCGTATGGGCCGCTCCAGCTGGTCGCCGGTGACACGCGCGCGTTCGGCTTCCAGTTGCCGGTGCCGCCGCTGGGCCCGGCAACACTGGAAGCCGAGGTGGCCGGGGTCTCGTGGTCGGCGGAGGCCAGGCTGGACATTCCCGGTGGCCTGGACTCGTCGATCGAGGTGCCGGTGCGGATCCTGCAGCCGACGGCGCTGCTCCGAGCCGGTGTCGTGCACGTGGGCGAGTTCGCGCTCTACGAGGCGGCCGACGCCCAGGCGGGCGGGGTGGCTGGCTCGATCACGCTGGACCCGGTCCCGCTCGTCCCCGGTCACCCGTTCCGCGGCCGCCTCGTGCTCCGGCCCGACGCCCCGATGCGCCTGCAGGAGCTCCGCGTCGAGCTGCGCGTGAAGGTCGAGGCGACCGTGTCCGGCGGCCTCGACCAGACCATCGTGCCGTGGGTGGAGGTCGTTGCCCCGGCCATCGACCTCGACCGGGAGCAGGCCTTCGAGCTGGCCGGGACGCCGGACGATGTGGCGGTGCCCACGATCGAGCTGCCGCACGGGCGGGCCTCGGCGGAGCTCCACGTGATCCTCGCGCGGGCGTGGGCGCGCGACCCGCACCTCGTGCGCGACGTCGCGATCGCAACGACGGCGGACCTCTGATCGCACCCCGGCGGACGCTGGCCGATCCCTGGCGGACGCTGGCCGGGCCCTGGCCGGACCCGGCGAACCCTGATCCGGCCCTGATCAGGCCTCCAGGCTCGCCTTCGCCGCCGCCAGCGCGGCCGCCACCCGCCCCGGCGCCGTTCCACCGACCACGTCCGCGGCCGCCAGGGACCCCTCGATCGTCGCCGCCGCGCGCAGCGCCCCCACGATCCCCTTCTCGTGCGTGAGGCCGCGCGCGACCGGGTCGTCGCTGCCGCCCAGCGCGGCCCGGAACGCCTCGTCCGGCAGGGCGGCCAGGGCCGGGATGCCCTCGGCCTCCGCCCCGCCGACCAGCCCGCCCACGATGTGGTGGGCGGCGCGGAACGGGACGCCGCGCAGCACGAGCGCATCGGCGAGGGCCGTCGCCGTCGTGTAGCCCTCCTCCGCGGCCGCGCGCATCCGCGCCCGGTCCACGGTCAGCGTCTCCACCAGCCCGGCCATCACGCCGAGCGAGGCGCCCAGCGTGGACACGGCGGCGAACAGCGGGGGCTTGTCCTCCTGGAGGTCACGCTGGTACGCCAGCGGCAGCCCCTTGAGCAGCGTGAGCATCCCGGTGAGCGCACCGATCACCCCGGCCGTCCGGCCCCGCACCAGCTCCGCCGGATCCGGGTTCTTCTTGTTGGGCATCATCGAGGAGCCGGTGGAGAACGCGTCCGCGACGTGCACGAACCCGAACCGCGGGTTCGACCACCAGGTGATCTCCTCGGCGAGGCGGCTCAGGTGGACCATCGCCAGCGCGGCCGCCGCCAGCACCTCGACCACGAAGTCCCGGTCCGAGACCGCGTCCAGCGAGTTCGCCGTGACACCCTCGAAGCCGAGCTCCTCGGCGGTCGTCTCCCGGTCCAGCGGATACCCCGCGCCGGCGAGCGCGCCGGCGCCGAGCGGCGAGACGTTGAGCCGGCCGCCGGGCGTCGACGAGCCGGCCCCGGTCGCGCTCCGGCCATCTCCACGTACGCGAGCAGGTGGTGCGCGAACAGCACCGGCTGCGCCGGCTGGATGTGCGTCGTGCCGGGCAGGACGGCATCGCCCATCCCGTTCCGCGAACCCGACCGGCCCGCTCCAGCGCACGAGCGCCGTCGGCCAGGTCGGTCGACCGCGCGCCGCGTGACCAGAGAGCGAATACGTGGCCACCTGGTCGTTGCGCGAGCGGCCGGTGTGGAGCTTGCCGCCGACCGCCCCAACCCGCTCCGTGGACAGCGTCTCAAGGTTCATGTGGACGTCTTCGAGCGCCAGGTCCCCGGCGATCGTGCCGGCCTCCACGTCCCCTCGCAGCGAGACGAGGCCCCGCTCCAGGGCCGCGACCTCGTCCTC
>CAVPEU010000017.1:0-34446 GCA_963703575.1 uncultured Chloroflexia bacterium | reverse complement strand
CAGCCACCGACTGGGGCCGCGGTCACGCTGGCTGCCACCGGCGGGCAGGTGCTGGATGAGCCGTTCCAGCTCCGCATGCGAGTCGAGCAACGCGGCGGTGTCCACCAGGTGCTCGGACAGGGCTCCGGCCAGCCGGAGCACCATGGCGGTCACCGCGGCCGGCGACTTCTCCGTGTCGAGCACCCTCGGATGTTCGCAGACCACCCGGAAAGCCAACTGCCACAGCTCAGTTTCGCCGATCAACCGGGTGTCCGGTTCGACCGGCAGCAGTAGCCCGTGGTCGCGCAGCAGCGATCCTGCGAATGCGTGGTAGGTGCTGATGGTCGGCGGATCCGCGGCGCGGATGTCACGGCCGATGCAGTGCCGGCCAGCGCCATGTGGGTGCGCACCCGGCGCAACAGCTGACCGGCTGCCTTGCGGGTGACGCCGGTTCGCGAAGACGATGGGCGCCCCACGGGTGTTGATGGCCTGGATGCCCGCGTCGGAGAGCTCGCCCGACGCGACGATCAGCCCGTCCACCCGGCGCTCCAGGAGCAGTCCCTCGAACGCCCGGTCCGAGAATTGGGCGTCGATGCTACTGCCGAGGACGATCAAATAACCCTGCTCGGCCGCGCGCCGCATCGCCGCGATGATGATCGGATCGTAGATGGGGCTCCACATTTCGGGGAGCAGGAAGCCGATCGTGAACGTACGGGCCGTCCGCAGGCCGCGGGCCTGGACGTTGGGCCGATACCCGGTCTGCGCGACTGCCGCTTCAATCCGGCCGCGCGTAGTCGGCAGGATGCTCAGGGACGGGTCGCGATTGACCACGCGGGAGACGAGGCTGACGTCCACCTCGGCGATGGCGGCGACGTCCCGGAGCGTCGGTGGCCTCGGAGCACCGTCGATCGCTCTGCGAGAGGGCGAGCCGACCGGGCGCGGCGTGCCGCGGGACGGCTCGCTGTCGGTGCTGCGCGAGCGTGGCATTGGCGTGGACTCAGGGGTTCAAGGTGCGCCGGACCGCCGCGGCGATGTCGTCCGCGCCAGGTAGGAGCGCCTCCTGAAGGACCGGGGCGGCGGGGATCCGGGTGTCGGGCACGCCTACGCGCTCGATGGGCGCATCCAGGGACCAGAATGCCTCCCTGCCGACACGTGCGGCGATCTCGGCGCCGAACCCGCCGGTGACGTTGGCCTGGTGCGCGATCACGAGCCGCCCAGTCCGCCCCACGCTCGCGACGACCGTGGCGGTGTCGAAGGGCGCGATCCAGCGGGGGTCGATGACCTCCACTTCGATCCCTTCCCGGCCCAGCTGGTCGGCCGCCTCGAGCCCGACGTGGACCATGGGCCCGAACGCCACCAGGGTCGCGTGCCTGCCCTCGCGGACGACCCGCGCCCCGCCAACCGGCTCGATGGGCGCGTCCAGGGCGACCTCGCCGGAGAGCGTGTGGTAGAAGGCGCGGTGCTCGATGACGATGGCGGGGTCATCGCACGCGATGGACGCCAAGAGCAGCGCGTAGGCCTGACCGGGATCTGCGGGCATGGCGACCCGGAGCCCGGGCACGTGGGCGAACAGCGCCTCCAGGCTCTGGGAGTGCTGGGCGCAGGAGCCGGGCAGGATCCCCTGCTGCGTCCGCACCGTCAGGGGAGCGGTCAGCCTACCCGCGGAGATGTACCGGACGTTGGCCGCCTGGTTCACGAGCTGGTCGAAGGCGACGAGGCTGAAGTCCACCCACATGATCTCGACGACCACCGAGGCCGTCTCGCCCAGGAACGGCTCCCGGCGGCCGAGCAGCCGGCCGTGGCGGACGGCCCGGCGCAGGATCCGGCGCAGGACGTAGCCGCGGCCCTCGTTGGAGGGCAGCACCCCGTCCGCGACCAGGAACGTGATCGCGCGCGTGTGGTCCGCGATGACCTGGTAGCTGAAGCGCTCCTGCTCGAATCCCTCCGGGTCGTGGCCGAGCAGCTCCCGCATCCGGGCGTGGATCGGCGCGAACAGGTCCGTGTCGTAGTTGGACGACACGCCCTGGACCACGCTCGCGATCCGCTCGAGGCCCATCCCGGTGTCGACGCCCGGCGCCGGCAACGGCGTCAGCGACCGGTCCGCGTGGAGCTCGAACTCCATGAACACGAGGTTCCAGATCTCGAGCCACCGAGGGCAGTGCTCGGAATGGTCCGGCACGCACTCCGGGCCCTCGGACAGGTGGGCGCCACGGTCGTAGTGCAGCTCCGAGCACGGTCCGCACGGCCCGACGTCCGCCATGCGCCACCAGTTCTTCTCGTCGCCGGCCGGGAAGTCGCCCCAGCGCACCAGGCGCTCCGGCGGCAGCCCGATCTCGTCCTTCCAGACGGCGTGCGCCACGTCGTCGGTCGTGTACACGGTCGCCGCCAGGCGCTCGCCCGGGATGCCCAGGTCCCGGGTCAGGAACTCCCAGGCCCAGAGGATCGCCTCGCGCTTGAAGTAGTCGCCGAAGCTCCAGTTGCCCAGCATCTCGAACAGCGTGTGGTGGCGCGGCGTCCGGCCGACCTCCTCGAAGTCGTTGTGCTTGCCGGCGACCCGCAGGCAGCGCTGGTAGTCCACGACGCGGACGTAGTCGCGCTTCTCCATCCCCGTGAGCGCGTCCTTGAACTGCACCATGCCGGAGTTCGTGAACAGCAGCGTCTGGTCGCCCGCCGGGACGAGGCTGGCGCTGGGCACGACCGTGTGGCCGCGCTGCGCGAAGAACTCGATGAAGCGGGCGCGGATCTGGGCGCCGGTCAGGTACGGGATGGGGGTGTCGGTGGCGGGCGTGGACATCGCCGCAATGGTAGCGAACGGGGCGGCCCCGGCTTGGACCGCCGCACCGCGGTTCAGGCGGCCCGGGGGCCCTTCCCGCGGCGGCGGCGCGCGGTACTCGCCGGCCAGCCGGCCCGGGGGCCCTTCCCGCGGCGGCGGAGCAGGGAACCGCCGGCCAGCGCGGCGCCGACCAGCGCCCCGGCGAGGAGGCCGCCCAGGAACCGCCTCGAGCGATCCGTGTCGCCAGCCAGCAGCTCGGCCAGGTCCGCCAGGCCGCCGAGCGGGCGCGGGCCGGCGGGCCGGGACCGAACGGGGTCGCGGTCGTCGTTCGCCATGTCAGCGCACCTTCGTCGACTGCGGGCCGAGCGTCGCCACGATCGCGACGAACCCGATGCCCAGCCAGGCCACGATCGACGCCGGGATCAGCCCGAAGTCACCGATCGCGAGGATGCCGGGACCGAACCGACCGCCGACCGCTGCGCCGGCCCAGGCGCCGAGGGCGGCCGCGAGATACACGAGGGGCAGGCGGCCACCGGCGTCGCCCCGGAGGAGCACGTAGATCGCGGTGTGCGCGAGGCCCACGAGGAGCGCCAGCGGGAGGGCGGGAGGGATGGTCACGCGACGGCCGCGACGGGCGCGCCGGCGCGCGTGGCCCCGGCGGCGCGCGTGGCCCCGGCGGCGCGCGTGGCCCCGGCAGGCTGCGCCTCCTCGACAGCCTGCGCCTCCTCGTGTGCCGCCTCCGGCCGCGAGATGCTGCCGCCGCCGAGGCAGACGTCGCCGTCGTACAGCGCGCAGGCCTGCCCGGGGGCGATCGCCCATACGGGCGTGTCCGTGTCCACGATCCACCGGCCGCCACGCGCGGGCTCGTCGGGCGTGGCCGGGCGGATGGTCGCGTCCACCAGCGGCGCACGATGCCGGATGCGGACCCGCGCGCGGAACGGGCGCCATGCGCCGTCCGCGTCGCGGCCCGCGGGCGGGTCGCCGGCGACGAACGTCCCGCCGTCGAGCGGGATCCGACGCGTCTCGAGGTCCTCGCGCCGCCCCAGCACGATCGCGTTGGTCGCCGGGTCGATCCGCGACACGTAACGCGGCTCCCCGAGGGCCACGTTGAGGCCCTTGCGCTGGCCGATCGTGAACCCCGCCGCGCCCCCGTGCTCCCCGACCCGCGTGCCGTCCGCGTCGAACACGGGTCCCGGCGCGGGCGTCCACCCGCCCCGCGTCCGCAGCTCGGCCCGGTAGTCGCCGCCCGGCACGAAGCAGATCTCCTGGCTCTCGGGCTTGTCCGCGGTGACGAGGCCCAGGCCGCGCGCGATCGCGCGCACCTCCGGCTTCACCAGTTCGCCCAGCGGGAAGCGGCTGTGCCACAGCTGGTCCTGCCGCAGGCCGTACAGGAAGTACGTCTGGTCCTTGTCCGTGTCGGCCGCCCGGGCGAGCCGGGCCCGCGGGCCGTCGGACGTCTCGACGACAACGCGGCGGGCATAGTGGCCGGTGGCCACGGCCTCGCAGCCATAGAGGTGCTGCGCCCGCCCGAGCAGCGCGCCGAACTTGACGTAGGTGTTGCAGGCGACGCACGGGCTGGGAGTCTCGCCGCCCAGGTAGGCGGCCACGAACGGCTCGATCACGCCGGCGGCGAACTCGCGCTCCAGGTTCATGACGTAGAACGGGATCC
This sequence comes from uncultured Chloroflexia bacterium, assembly GCA_963703575.1. Lineage (GTDB taxonomy): Bacteria > Chloroflexota > Limnocylindria > Limnocylindrales > CSP1-4 > CAIXZV01. The sequence goes on along the minus strand of CAVPEU010000017.1, from coordinate 30,025 downwards.
CCAGGCGCGCCGCGACCCGCCGGGCGTCGTCCGCCGCGTCGGCCGAGCAGCAGCTCTTGCGGAACTCCGAGTAGCTGTCCGCCACGTCGTGAAGGCGCATCCAGACACCCACCACCTCGTGCCCCTGCTCGTGCAGCAGCGCCGCCGCCACGGAGCTGTCCACGCCGCCGGACATGGCGACCAGGATGCGGCTCACGGTGCCGCCTCGATCCCGGCGGCTTCGGCGGTCGCCATCCGCCGCAGGACCTCCGGCACGACGAGCGCCGCACGGTCGATCTCCGCGTCGGTCGTGGTCCGGCCCAGGCTGATGCGCAGCGCGCCCCGCGCCTCGTCCTCCGGGTAGCCCATCGCCGACAGGACGTGGCTGACCTCCGTGGAGCCCGTGGAGCACGCGGACCCGGTGGACACGGCGATCCCCTCGAGGTCCAGGGCCAGCGCGACGGAATTGCCGTCCGTACCGGGCGCGATGAGCGACAGGATGTGGGGCAATCGATCGACCGGGTGTCCGGTCAGCTCGATGCCGCCGGTGACCACGGCCGCCAGGAGCCGGTCTCGCTGCGCGCGCACCCTCGCGGCCAGCTCGGCACGCTCCGCCACCCGCAGCTCGAAGGCGAGCGCCATGCCCACCGCGCCGGCGACGTTCTCCGTGCCGGCGCGGCGGTGCCGCTCCTGCGAGCCGCCTTGCTGCTGGGCCAGGATGTGCGTGCCGCGCCGGATCCACAGCGCGCCCATCCCCTTCGGGCCCTCGATCTTGTGGGCCGCCAGCGAGACGAGGTCCGCGCCCAGCGTGGAGACGTCCAGGTCCAGCCACGGGGCCGCCTGCACGGCGTCCACGTGGAACAGCGTGCCGCGGCTGGCGCGGACGATCTCGCCGATCTCGGCGACCGGCTGGATGGTGCCGACCTCGTTGTTGGCCAGCATCACCGAGACGAGGATCGTGCGGTCCGTCATGGCGCGCTCGATGTCGGCCGGGTCCACGCGTCCGTAGCGGTCCACCGGCACCTGCACCACCTCGAAGCCGAACTTCTCGAGGTACGCGAGGGTGTACAGCACGGCGTGGTGCTCGATCGGCGTCGTGACGATCCGGTGGCCCCTGGCGCGACCGGCCCACGCGGCGCCCTTGAGCGCGAGGTTGTCCGCCTCGGTGCCGCCGCCCGTGAACACGATCTCCCGCGCGTCGCCGCCGATGGCGCGCGCCAGCCGCTCGTGGGCGTCGTCGAGGGCCTCGCGGGCCTGGCGCCCGAACACATGGGCGGACGACGGATTGCCGAAGGTCCCGCCCAGGAACGGCAGCATCGCCTCGAGGACTTCGGGGCGGACCGGCGTCGTCGCTGCGTGGTCGAGGTAGATCGGCATCGTCCGCGGATTGTACGTCCGGGCGCGGACGGCCTCGGCCGACGGCCCTCGGCTGACGGGGGCGGCTGACGGCCCTCGGCTGAGGCGGCTGACGGGGGCGGGCGCTACGCCCGCTCGGGGTGCGCCTGCTCGTAGGCGCGACCGCGTTCGCGCTCCCGCTCGTGCCTGGCGAGCAGGCGCTTGCGCAGGCGGATCGCGGACGGCGTGACCTCGACCAGCTCGTCGGCGCCGATGAACTCGATGGCGCTCTCCAGGGTCAGCGGCCGGGGCGGCGTCAGGCGCAGCGCCTCGTCGTGGGCGTGGGTCCGGATGTTGGTGAGCTTCTTCTCCCTGGTGGCGTTCACGTCCATGTCACCGGGGCGGGCGTTCTCGCCCACGACCATCCCCTCGTAGACGTCCACGCCGGCGCCGATGAACAGCTCGGAGCGCTCCTGGAGGTTGAACAGCCCGTATGCGTTGGAGGTGCCGGTGCGGTCGCTGACCAGCACGCCGTTGGTGCGGTGGGTGACCTCGCCTGCCCACGGGCCGTATCCCTCGCCGATCTGGTGCAGCAGCGCGGTCCCCCGGGTGTCGGTGAGCAGCTGGCCTCGATAGCCGATCAGCCCCCGGACCGGGAGCACGAACTCCATCCGGACGCGGCCGTCGGCATCCGTGGTCATCTGCTCCAACCGGCCCTTCCGGCCGGCAAGCGCCTGCTGGACCTCGCCGATGAACTCGGGTGGGATGTCGATCGTGACCCGCTCGTAGGGCTCCTCGATCCTGCCGCCCACCTCGCGCAGGATCACCTCGGGCCGGCTCACGGTGAGCTCGTATCCCTCGCGGCGCATCTGCTCGATGAGCACCGCCAGCTGGAGCTCGCCGCGGCCCCGGACCTCGAACGTGTCGCCGGACTCCGTCGGGTGGACCTCGATCGAGACGTTGCCCAGGACCTCCCGCTCGAGGCGGGCCTTGATCTGGCGCGAGGTCACGTACTTGCCGTCGCGCCCGCCGAGCGGCGAGGTGTTGACGCCGAAGGTCATGCGCAGGGTGGGCGCGTCCACGTCCAGGCGCGGCAGCGGCCGCGGGTCGCCGGGATCCGTGAGCGTGTCGCCGATCGTCACCTCGGGCAGCCCCGCGACCGACACGATCTCGCCCGGGCCGGCCTCGCTGATGTCGATTCGGTCCATGCCGTGCGCGGTCTGGAGGCTGGTCACGGTGCCGCTGAGGGTGACCGACCGCCCGGGCTCGACGGCGCCCGCGACGTCGTCGAGCTCCTCGCGGATGACCGCGATCCGCTGGCCGACCCGGATCGTGCCGTTGCGGATCCGCCCGACCGCCATCCGGCCGACGTACTCGTTGGCCGACAGGTTGGTCACCAGCAGCTGGAGCGGGTGCCCGGGCTCGAACACGGGGGCCGGGGTCACGTCCACGAGCAGGTCCAGCAGCGGGCGGAGGTCCGTGCCCGGGACGGCCAGGTCACGCGTCGCGGTGCCCAGCTTCGCGTTCGTGTACACGACCGGGAACTCGATCTGGTGCGCGTCCGCGCCGAGGTCCATGAACAGCTCGTAGACGTCGTCGAGGACCTCGGCCGGGCGGGCGTCGGAGCGGTCGATCTTGTTGAGCGCGACGATGACGGGCAGCCGGCGGGCCATGGCCTTCTGGAGCACGTACCGGGTCTGCGGGAGCGGTCCTTCCGCGACGTCGACCAGCAGCAGGACGCTGTCCACCATGAGCAGGCTGCGCTCGACCTCGCCGCCGAAGTCCGCGTGGCCGGGCGTGTCCACGATGTTGAGCCGCACGTCACCGACATCGATCGTCGTCTGCTTGGCGAGGATCGTGATCCCCTTCTCGCGCTCCAGGTCCATGGAGTCCATGATCCGGTCCACGACCGCCTGGTTGTCGCGGAACACGCCCGTCTGGCGGAGCATCGCGTCCACGAGCGTGGTCTTGCCGTGGTCCACGTGGGCCACGATCGCCACGTTGCGCAGGTCGCGGCGGGCGGCGAGCGGGGTGTCGATCGAGGCGGCCGGCGGTGCGGCGGGGGCGGTGGTGGGCATGGCAGAGCCGGGCGTGTCACTCATGGGCCGGCGAAGTGTCGCACATGCGGCCCGTTCGGGCCAACGGGGCGGCCGGCCAGCGGTCCTCGCCGATCCCGGACCGTCGACGCCACATCGTGCGTCCGACGCACGGATTCCGCGACGATCGGCTTCCGCCATGCATCCGGCGCACGCCGGCGGCGCCGCGCGGGCCACCTGGGGCCGGAAACGGCGACTGTCCGTGCGTCGCGCGCACGCGGACGGCGCAGCCGCCCGGAATCGGTGCCTCGGACGCACACGACGGGCGGCGAACGGTTCCGGCACTTGGCTACACTCCCGGACGTGCACGAGGAGACCGCATGACCGTCGCCGCCGTGATCCTGGCCGCCGGCCCGGCATCCGCCCTTGCCGACGCGGACGGCACGCCCGGTGCCCGGCGCCTGGTCGACGTCGCGTGGGCCGGCGGCGCGACGCCGGTCGTGGTGTGTGCCGCGGACCCCGACGGGAACGTCGGGCGCGCCCTGGCCAACGCGGAGGTATCGCTCGTGGACCCGGCTCCGGTCGATCGGGGGCCGGTGGGCCAGATCGTCAACGGCGTCGAGACCGCTACCCACCTCGTGGCGGAGACGGATGCCGCGCTCGTGTGGCCGGCGCGGATGGCCTGGGTGGACGCGGAAACCGTGACCACGCTCATCGCCGCCCACGGCGCGGACCGCGCCACCGTGCTGCGGCCCGTCTACGGCGGTGAGCCCGGCTGGCCGGTGCTGCTGCCGACGGCGTACCTCGAGGCCTTCCGCCTCCTGGCTCCGGACCGGATGCCCGACGAGCTGTTCGACGACCTCGAGGCGGCCGGGATCCCGACGCGCACCGTCGAGACCGGCGATCCCGGCGTCACGCACGACGTCTCGACGGCCCGGTCGGCGCTGCCGCCGTTCGACGGCCCGCCCGAACCCGCGGACGCGCACGCGCACGAGTGGGGCGCCGCGGCGGCGGACGAGCCGGATGACGCGCCGCTCGAGGGCCCCGCGCGCTTCGCCCGCCCGTGAGCTGGCACCGGCGCGAGGCCGGGGGCCGTGGGTTCGGCGCGAGGTCAGGGCACTGCGGTGGTCAGGGGACGGCGCGAGCGGCCGTGGCCTGGATGATGCAGTCCATCGCGGCGACCCGCGTCCACGCGGAGCCGTGCGCATAGCGGGCCACGAGGTCGAGCGCGGTCCCCCCTTCGGGCACCTCCACGTCCAGGGGGACCACGAGCCGTCCGTCGGCCGGGGGCCCCCCGCCGGCGTCGAGGCTGAACCGGATCGTGTCGCCGAAGCGGACGAGCCCCACCGCGATGTCGGGCGTGCCCGCGTCCCGCTGGAGCAGCTGGATCCCCGGCCCGTCGCCACCGATCGTCGCACCGACCGGTGCCCGGACCTCGTCGTACCGCGCGCGCACGGAGATCGCGTTCCCCCAGGCAAGCTCGAGCGCATCGCCGCCCTGCGGGAACAGGTCGCGCGACCGCCAGTGCCAGGCCAGGGTCACGTTCACGCGGGTGATCGTGCCCGCCGGGGTGACGCCACCGGGACAGTCACCGGTGACCACGAGGTCCAGCTGATTCCGGTCCGCGACGATCGGCGATGCCTCCTGGGTCAGGAGCCAGGCCGGCGCCCCACCCAGGGAGGTCACGAGGAACACGGTCACCAGCCCCGCCGCGACACGCCGGTCGCGGGCCGCCATGGCGGGCATCGGCCCGGGCTTCCTGGACAGGACGAGGGCCGCGGCGATGGCACCCAGGGGGAACGTCAGGGTCCCACGCGTGAGATCCAGCGCGGCACCGGCCAGGCCCATGACCAGGGTGATCACGAGCAGCCCGAACGCCGTCGGGCGCGCCCAGCCGCGCTTCCGGTCGAGCCCGATGGACGCGGCCAGCAGGAGCGCGAAGGCGGCCACGGCGACCACCATGCCAAGCACGAGGACGAGGCCGCCGGCGTTGACGGCAGGCCCGACGATCGTGAGGGTCACCAGCAGGCCGAGCAGCGCCAACACGAGGAACAGGTTGCTGGCCCAGCGATCGAAGGCGGCCCACGCATCGGTCGTGCCCGGCGCATCGGGCGGCGCCGTCGTGTCGGTCGTGCCGGTCGTGCCGGTCGTGTCGGTCGTGCCGGTCGTGCCCGGCGCCGCACCGTCGGTGGACCCAGCCACCGGGTCCGGCCCGCGACCCGCGTCGATGTCCCCCACTCCAGCCTCCTCCGCCGGACGTCCCGGCTGTCGGTCCCCTTGCGGCTCTCGGCGATGATACGCGGGCCTCGCCCGCACGGACAGGGCCGACCGGATCCAGCGGAGCGATCCGGTCGCCAGCGCGATCCCCCCGACCACGAGGACCACGCCCGCCAGCTGGGCCGCCGACGGCAGCTCCGCCAGGAGCACGGCGCCGAGCACGACCGTCGTCACCGGCTGGACCAGCAGCAGCACCGAGGCGATGACGGCCGGCAACCGCGGCAGCGAGGCCTGGATCGCGAGGTAGCCGATCGACTGCGACAGGACGCCGAGCGCGACCAGGTACGCGTGCGCCGGCAGCGACGGCACGAGGTCGAGGTCGCCGGCCACCAGCCCGGCCAGGGCGGCCACGAGCGCGGTCACGAGGGTCGCCACGGCGACGGGCCCGGCCGCCCGCCGCTCCGGGCTGGCCCGCCGGATCACGAGCAGGTACCCGGCGTAGGCGGTCGCGGTGACCAGGCCGATGGCCACGCCGGCCTGCGGGTCCGCTCCGTAATGGCCGGCGCCGAAGATGCCCGAGATGAGCACCACGCCGAGCAGCATGACCGGGATGGCGACCAGCACCTCGCGCCGGGGCCGTTCGCCCCAGATCAGCCAGGCGGCGATCGCGACGACGACCACCTGCAGGTTGCCCATCACCGTCCCGAGGCCGGCCCCGATGAGGTCCACGGCGTAATGGAACGACAGCAGGTCGGCGCCGAAGAACAGGCCGGCGACGGTGCTGACCGCGAGCGTCCGGCGGGACATCGATCCCAGGCGGCGGGACTCGGCCGCGGCGACGAGGAGCAGGATCGGGAGGCCGTACAGGCACCGGAACAGCACGCCGGTGGACGGGGACACCCCGGACCAGCGGTAGAAGATCCCGGAGGACGCGATGGCGAGGGCGCCCAGCACGGCCGCCAGCCGGGGCCGGGCCGCCATGGCTTCGAGGATGCTCGCGCGACCCGGCGGACCCGGCGGACCCGGCCGGTCCGGCGCTTCCTGGCCCAGCCCCGCCTCGTCGATCGCCAGCCGGCGCACGCTGGCCGGCCGCACGCGGGTCAGCCTCGCCCGGGCACGCCGACGAACCGCAGCCCCAGCTCCGCGTACTGCCCCTCGTCCGGCGCGGACGGCGCCTCGAGCATGAGGTCGGAGCCAGACTGCGTCTTGGGGAACGCCATGACCTCCCGGATGTTCGTCTGGTAGCTGAGCAGCGCCGCCCAGCGGTCCACGCCCAGGGCGATGCCGCCGTGCGGGGGCGCCCCGTACTCGAACGCCTCGAGCATGGCGCCGAAGCGCTCCTTCATCTGCTCCAGCGTGTAGCCCTGGAGGTTGAAGCTCCGCGCCAGCAGGTCGTGCCGCCAGATCCGGACGGACCCGCCACCGAGCTCCCAGCCGTTGAGCACCACGTCGTACTGCATCGCGCGGGCACGGCCGGCCGGGTCCGCCGGGGAACGGTCGTCGAGGTCCCCCGAGACGGTGGTCAGCAGCACCTCGTCCTCCGGCAGGACGCCGCTGAACGGGTTGTGCGTGGCGTCCCAGCGCCGGTGCTCCTCGTCCCACTGGTACATCGGGAAACGGTGGACCCAGCAGTACGCGAGCTCCTCGGGGTCCGCCAGCGCCAGCCGGGCGCCCAGCTCCACCCGGAGGCGCCCGAGGACGTCGTTGGCGATCGCGGCCCGGTCGGCCACGACCAGGATCAGGTCGTTCTCCGCGGCACCGGCGCGCTCCAGCAGGGCGCGCTGGACGTCCGGTGACAGGAACTTCGCGATCGGGCCGTGGAGCTCGCCGCCCGCCTGGACCGCGAGGTGGACGAGGCCCTTCGCGCCGAAGCGCTTGGCGAGCTCCGTGAGCTCGTCGATCTCGCGCCGGGTGGCGCCGCCCATGCCGGGCGCGGTGATCCCCTTGACCCGGCCGCCCGCGGCGAGCGTCTCGTCGAACACGCGGAAGCCGGAGGCCGGTGCGCCGTCGCTGCCCACCAGGGCCGGCGCCAGGTCGACGAGCTCCATGGCGAAACGCACGTCGGGCTTGTCCGACCCGTAGCGCTCGACGGCCTCGTCGTACTCGAAGACCGGGAACGGGGTCTCGCGGATCGGGCGGTCCGGGACGGTGGCCCGGCTGACCTGGATCACCATCCGCTCGACGAACGCCATCACGGCCGCCTCGTCCACGAAGCTCATCTCGAGGTCGAGCTGGGTGAACTCCGGCTGGCGATCGCCCCGCAGGTCCTCGTCCCGGAAGCAGCGCGCGATCTGGAAATAGCGGTCGATGCCCCCGACCATCAGCAGCTGCTTGAGCTGCTGCGGGCTCTGCGGCAGCGCGTACACGGTACCCGGCTGGAGGCGGCTCGGGACGATGAAGTCCCGCGCGCCTTCCGGGGTGCTCTTGATCAGGTTGGGGGTCTCGACCTCGATGAAGCCGTTGGCGTGGTGCACGTCGCGGATCGCCTGGACGAGACGGCTGCGCAGGAGCAGGCGGCGCTGCATCGCCTCGCGCCGGATGTCCAGGTAGCGGTAGCGGAGGCGGAGGGTCTCGTCGATCGGGGCGTCCGGGTCGTTCACGTAGAACGGCGGGGTCTTCGCCTCGTTGAGGATCGTGACCCGCCGGGCCTGGAGCTCCACCGCGCCGGTCGCGAGCTTCGCGTTCTCGGTGCCCGGCTGGCGCCGCTCGACCACGCCCTCGACCGCGATCACGAACTCGGTCCGGACACGGTCGGCGGCCTCGTGCGCCTCGGGCGCGTCCGCCGCGTCAACGACGACCTGCGTGATGCCGTGGCGGTCCCGGAGGTCGATGAAGATCAGCTTCCCGTAGTCGCGGCGGCGGTGGACCCAGCCGGCGAGCTTCGCGTCGGCCCCGGCGTCGTCCACCCGCAGCTCCCCACACGTGTGGGTGCGGTACGGCGTGGCGAGGGAGGCGGCGTCGGCGGGCACGGGCAAGGGACTCCGGGCTTTGGGGGTGGGCGGGTCGGCGACTATCGTAGTGCACGGCTCCCGCCGCGGGCCCGGCCGGCGACGCGCGCCGTCACGGTCGCTCGGCCGCCACGGACCCGCGCAGCCCGAGGTCCCGCAGCCACCCGACCAGCACCCGGTGCAGCGCCGGCGCGCCCACGATCGGGGTTCCCGGCTCCGCGAACGAGGACGGGTAGAGCACGAACGCCTCCGTCTGCGAGCCACCCAGGCCCCCGTGCGATCCGACGAGCTCCTCGAACGCCGCGACCTCGTGGGTGACCGGGTCGAGCATCGAGACCACCGCCAGGTCGCCCACGTTCGAGAACCCATCCAGCCGCCGGAGCGACGCCTCGGCCAGCGGCCCGAACGGCTCCACCGGGTCCGTGCCGTCCACGTGGCCGTCCGCAAGGTGGCGGACGCCGCCACCGCCCAGGACGACCGGCCCGAACCGCTCCGAGCGCACGAGCACGAGCCCGACGCCGGGATGCGACGCCAGCGCCTCGACCAGTCCCGGGTGCGCCCGCCCCAGCCCCTCCCACGTCGCGCGGCCGGGGATCCGGGTGAAGTACACGTTGGCCAGGTTGCCGGAAGCCGCGACGACCACGTCATGCTCCCCGACCTCGCGCCCGGGCCCGCCCGCGGGAGCCGCCCCGAGGTCGTCCGGTCCGGACGCCCGGTCGAGCGCGTCCGGGGCATCCTCGCCGCGCGTCTCAAGCCGCCGTCGCGCGAGCCTCGCGCCGCGTCCTTCGCCCCTGGCCAGCTGCGTCAGCACCGTGTTGACGCGGCCCCAGCCCTCCACGTCGGAGGTGGCGGCCAGCACCGCCGGCTCCCCCGCCATCAGCTCACGCACCAGGTCGTCCAGGGTCCGTCCGAACCGCTGGCGGAACGTCGCCCCCTGGCTCTGGCCGTGGTCCGAGAGCACCACGACGTGGTACGGCCGTGCCGCCGACGCCACCGCCCTGGCCAGGATCCCGATCTGCCGGTCCACCTCCGTCATCGCGTCGAGCGCCTCGGGGCGTTCCGGCCCCGCGTGATGGGCGACCTCGTCGTACCCGACGAGGCTCGTGAAGATCACCGGCGCGCCCCGGTACATGTCCTCCAGGACGAGGCCGACCGACAGGTCCCGGAGGAGCACGCACGCGGCGACCCGCAGCAGCGGGAAGGGCCACGAGCGCGAGATCCTGGGCTCCAGCTTGCGCAGCCGCTGCCGGCGCGCCTCTGCGACCTCCCTCACGATCTCGACGATCCCGAGGATCAGCGACCGGAACACCGTCGACGGATCGGCGAAGAAGCCGAAGAAGTCGCTGGATCGGACGCCCTGCGCCCCCAGGATCGTCGAGTTCGTCAGCACGCTCCGTGACGCGTCCCCGGACAGCAGGTTCGTCACTGACGATCCGCCGCCCACGAGCAGCCCGTCCCCGGACGACACCCGCCGCTCGATCTCCGCGGCGTCGGCCGGCCGGCTCGACACCAGCAGCCGTCCGCTCGCCTTCTCGTACCATCGGAAGGCCGGGATGTCGTCGTTGTTGCCGTGGAGGATCCCGGCCTGGCTCGAGGACGTCTGGGACGGCAGCAGGACGTCCCAGCGGGCGATCCGGTGCGACCCGTCCCGCACCCAGCTCGCCAGGTGCGGGACGTTCCCGGTCCGGATCGCGAACCGCAGGAGGGGCTCCGACAGTCCGTCCACCTGCACGAACACGACCCCCGGGGTCATCTCTCCCGGTCGGTGCCGTTCCTGGCGGACGAGCTCCAGGACCACCTGGCGGTAGTAGGAGTCGGACCAGTCGAGATCGAGCGCCAGGCCCAGCAGCAGGTTCACGACCGCGAGGTACAGTGACACGCCGAACGCCACCGGGTACGAGCCCACCTCGAACCCGGGCAGCACGGTCGCGACCAGCCCGATCATCAGGCCGTTGATCAGCAGCGACAGCAGTCCGAAGGTGAGCACGGCATAGCGGATCAGGAACCGCACCACGATCGGCCGGACGAGGGCGTTCGCGAGCGAGATCAGGACGACGGCACCGGCCAGGGTCGCGGGATCGCGGAACCGGATCGATTCGGAGGCCCAGGCGGCCGCGGCCAGCGCCAGCGCGTCGATGATCCAGGTGAGCAGGACGTAGCGGACGAGGCGGCGGCGGTCCTGGCGCCACTCCCCGGCGACGCGGAGGTTGGCGGCCCAGAAGTCGCCCAGCTCGCGGACGGCCCGTCGGAGCAGGGCGAGGACCCGCATCGCGCGCCCGTCCCCGCCCGGGTCAGCCGTGCCGGTGGCTCGCCTCGGCGCGGGCCAGCTCCCGTGCGAGGTCGCCCACCGCCACGGTCCGCTGACTGCCCGCCAGCAGGTCACGGACCTGGACCTGCCCCGTGGCGAGCTCGTCCCCCAGGATCACCGCGAAGTGCGCCCCGTCCTTGCCGGCACCCTCCAGCTGGCGTCCCAGCCGCCGGCGCGCGAGGTCCGCCCGCGCCCGCAGGCCGGCGGCGCGCAGCTCGGTCGCGATGCGCAGCCGGGCGATCGTGTCATCCGGATCGGCGCCCACGACCACCGCCAGGGGTCCATCGACGGTCGCGCCGACCGCGTCCGGCCCCTGCTCGGCGAGCACCATCGCCACCCGGTCCAGCCCGAGCCCGAACCCGATGCCCGGCGTCGGCCTGCCACCCAGGAGCGCCACCAGCCCGTCGTAGCGACCGCCGCCGCCCAGCGCCTGCTGCTGCCCCTCGCGTCCCGCGACATAGAACTCGAACGCGGTCCGGGTGTAGTAGTCCAGCCCGCGGACCAGGCCCGGCTCGACCCGGAACGGGACGCCGAGAGCGGCGAGGTGCGCCTTGACCGCCTCGAAATGCGCCGCGCAGGCCTCGCACAGGCGGTCGGTGATGCGCGGCGCCGCGGCGTTGAGGTCGGCCATCGCCGGGTCCTTGGAGTCCAGGAGCCGGAGCGCGTTGCGCTCCAGGCGGTCCAGCTCCGTCGGGGGCAGCGAGGCGGCGTGCCGCCGGTAGTACATCGTCAGCTCGGCGACGTAGGCCGGGCGGCAGGCCGGATCGCCGATCGAGTTGATGAGCACCTCGGCGCCCCGGACGCCGGCCTCCGCGTAGAAGCGGTGGCCGAGCTCGACGATCTCGGCATCGATCCCGGGCCCCGCGTCGCCGATCGCCTCGACGTCGAACTGCCAGAACTGGCGGAAGCGGCCGGCCTGTGGCCGGTCGTAGCGGAACATCGGCCCGGTCGTGGTGAGCCTGACCGGCTGCGGCCAGGTCTGCATCCCGTGCTGCACGTACGCACGGACGATGCCGGCGGTCGGCTCGGGACGGAGTGCCCACGACTCGGACTCCTCGGTCCGGGGCACGATGCGGAACAGCTCCTTCTCGACGACGTCCGTGACCTCCCCGATCCCCCGCTCGAACACGGCCGCCTGCTCGAACAGGGGGGTCTCGATCCTGCGGTAGCCGTAGCGCGCGGTGAGGCCGCCGGCGATGCGCTCGAGGCGATCGAACACGGCGCGGTCGTCGGGCAGCAGGTCACGGGTGCCCCGCGGGGCGCGGAAAGTCGGCATCGAGCCGAAGTCTAGAGCCCGCGAGGCTCCCGCGGGGGAGCGCCGGAGCCGTGCGCCGGTCGCCCGGCCCTTCCTCGTGGGCCCCGTCCCCCGGGGCTCCTCATCCAGGTGTGGATCAAACGCGCGATCCCCGATCGTGGCCCGGGATCTGGACCCCGGGTTGGGCGGTCGCACCGTGCGGGCAGGTCGTCGTCCTGATCCACCTGTGGATCACCGTGCGGCCCCGAGCGTGGGCCGACGCACCCGTCCATCACCGGCGTGCATCCCGCCGCCCCGGCGCGCCCCGGCTTCAGGCGCTGGGCGAGATGCCGTGCACCGTGGGCCGGCTGCGCAACGGGCTCGCGACGACCCGGTCGAGGAGGTTCCGGTACCGCGCCGCGGTGTGCCACCAGGTCATGGGCCGGCTGTACTCGTGCGCGCGGCGACCGATCGCGGCCCGCCGGTCGACGTCCGCCAGGAGCTCCGTGACGCTCGCGGCGAGGGAGGCGGGCCCCCCCGGCGGCACGATGACGCCCCGGCCGTCCGCCAGCACCTCGGCGGCGTGGGCGGTTGATGCCGACACCACCGCCCGGCCGGTGGCCATCGCGTAGGCCAGCGTCCCGGCCGAGCTCCGCGTGAGGTCCAGGGCCGGCACCACGATCAGGTCGGACGCCTCGAGCCATCGCGTGAGCTCGACCCTCCCCACGAACCGGTCCACGAACAGCACGTGATCGGTCATGCCGAGCCTGGCGGCCAGCGCCACCAGGGATTCCCGGTACGCCTCGCCGTCGCGGCGGCCCACGTCCGGGTGCGTGGCGCCGAGCATCACGTACGTGGCGCTCGGACGGGCCTTGACGATGGCGGGGAGGGCCGAGATCATCGCCTCCCAGCCCTTCTCGGGGCCGACCAGCCCGAAGCTCAGGATGACCTCGCGACCGGTCATCCCGACGGCGGGCTTCACCGTTGCCGAATCCACCAGCGGCAGGTCGGGCGTCCCGTGGGGGATGACCTCGATGCGCCGCCGGTCCACCCCGTACACGTCATGGAGAAGCGTTGCCGCCGAGCGCGACATCACGACCGTCGCGGCCACTGCCTTCACGAGCTCGGCCAGGACGAGGCGCTGCTGGCCGTCCGGCGCCGCGGGCACGGAGTGCAACGTCGCGATCGCCGGGACCTCCAGCGCCCCGACGAAGTCCAGGACGCTCCGCCCGGCCTCGCCGCCCCAGATGTCGAAGTCGTGCTGAATGGCCACCACGTCGGCGCAGGCAGCCAGGGAGCGTGCTGTCCGCGCATAGTCGTCCGGCTCGTCGCGACGGATGCGGTGGTGGACCTCGACCGGCGGCGGGGGCGGATCGTCCGCTCCGTACAGGGCCACGATCTCTCGGCCGCCGATGGCCGCGGCAAGGTTGTGGGTGTACTTCGCCACGCTGCACTGGCGCGGGGGATACGTGGAAACGAACGCCGTCCGGGTCAAGCGGGCACCTCCTCGGGATGCGGCCGGGGCGCGCCGGGGCGACGCGGACAGCGGTCGGGACGATCCGCGGCACCCGGCACGATGGCGGGCGCCGGTCGAGGGTCAGGCGGCGCGAACCCGGACGGCTCGCGGCCCCTTGGGGTTGGCCTCGACATCGAACTCCACTCGCTCGCCGCCGACGAGCCGGTCGAAGTCGAGGGTGGAGTCCAGGCCACCGCGATGGAAGAAGTACTCCTTCTCATCCTCGGCGACGATGAAGCCGAAACCGCGATCGGCGATGACCCGCTTGATGGTACCGGTGGCCATGAGGGCCTCCTGCGCTCCCCGAACTGGGACAGCGGTGACGCACGGTCCGTTCGAAGAGGGAATCGACCACGCGGCGCGTCGCGGCGACGGCCGCGAGGAAGTCATCCTAGCACGGGCGTTCGGGGCGGCCGGCGTCGCACCCTGACGTTTACGCAAACGGTAAGGCTTGCTAGGCTGTGACGGTGACCCCCGTTGCCCGGCCGGGTCCCCGTGACACTTCCGCGCCGCACCTGCTGCGCATCCAGGAGGTCGCCGCGCAGACCGGCCTCACCCCACGTTCGATCCGTTACTACGAGGAGCTGGGCCTCCTCGCCCCCGCCGCCCGCTCGGAGGGTGCCTACCGTCTCTACGACAGCGAGGACCTCGAGCGCCTGCGGTTCATCCGGGGCCTGCGAGACGACGCGGGATTCTCCCTGGCCGAGATCCGGCAGCTGCTCGAGGACGAGCGGGCCCGCGCCCGGATCCGCGCCCGGTTCAAGGTCACCCAGGGCCGAGCCGAACGCCGCGAGATCCTGACGGACGCCATCGCACGCGTGGACCACCAGGTCGACATCCTGCGCGGCAAGATCGCGCGGCTCGAAGCCATGGTCGAGGATGCCCGGGCCCGCCGCGACCACCTCGCGGACCACCTCGACGAGGTCGAGAACGGCCGCGAGCTCGCCCCCCACGAGCACGGGACGGTCCGCCGCTGATGCCCGACCGTCGCGCCGACACGCCGCCCGCCCGTTCCGGCTTCGGGCTGGCCAACGGCGCCCGGGCATTCCGGCATCGCAACTACCGGCTGTTCTTCGCCGGTCAGCTGATCTCGTCGGTCGGGACGTGGATGCAGTCGGTCGCCCAGGCCTGGCTCGTCCTCAAGATGACGAACGACCCGTTCCTGCTCGGGGTGGTCGCCGCCATCCAGTTCCTGCCGGTGCTGGTGTTCGGGCTGTTCGGCGGCCTGATCGCCGATTCGCTGCCCAAGCGCCGCACCCTGGTCGCCACCCAGACGATCCAGATGGTGCTCGCGTTCACGCTGTTCGCCCTGGTTGCCAGCCAGCAGGTCGAGGTCTGGCACATCATCGTGCTGGCCGCGCTGCTCGGCACCACCAACGCCGTCGACATGCCGACCCGCCAGTCCTTCGTGGTGGAGATGGTCGGGCGCGGGGACGTCGCGAATGCCGTCGCCCTCAACTCGGCCGTGTTCAACACCGCGCGCATCGTCGGGCCGGCTGTCGCGGGGCTGATCATCGGGGCGTTCGACATCAGCATCGCGTTCCTGGTCAACGGCTTCAGCTTCCTGGCCGTCATCATCGGCTACGGCCTGATGAGCGACGAGGACCTCCTCACGCCGGCCCGTCTGCAGCGTCCGTCGAGCATCCGCGACGTCGGCTCCACGCTCGCCGAGGGCCTGAGGTACGTGCGGCGCACGGACGTGGTGCTGCTGGCGACGGTCGTGGTCGGCGTCGCCTCGACGTTCGGCATGAACTTCGGCGTGATCATCCCGCCGCTCGCCGACGAGGTGCTCCACGTCGGTGCCACCGGCTACGGCTTCCTGATGACCGCGTCGGGGATCGGCTCCCTGATCGCGGCCCTGTGGATCGCGTTCTCGGCCCGCTCCCGGGTGTGGGTGATCGCGGGCGGCGCGACCCTGCTGGGGATCGCCGAGATCGTCGCCTCGGTGCTCCACGTGTTCCCGCTCGCGATGGTCGCCATGGTGTTCGTGGGGCTCGGGGCGATCGGCATGTCCGCGACCGCGAACACGACCGTCCAGCTCAACGTCCCAGACCAGCTGCGGGGCCGCGTGATGAGCGTCTACACCACGGTGTTCTCCGGCACGACTCCCGTCGGCGGCCTGCTGATGGGCTTCATCGCGTCGCGCTACGGCGTTGACGTGTCGCTCGCGGCGGGTGGGGTCGTGTGCGTTCTGGCCGGCCTGGCCGCGTTCGCGTGGCTGCGCCGCATCCGCGCGCGGCAGGCCCTCGCCGGGCTCGCCGGCGCGGCGAGCGGCACGGAGCCGGGCGCGACACCCGTCCCCGTCAGCCCGCCGGCCGAGGCTGCCCCGGTCCCCGTCCGCCCGGGCTGAGGTCGCGAACCCGGCGGAGGTCGCGAGCGAGCCGACCCCCGCGGAGGTGACTCCGGCTGAGGCTGCAAGGACCGCGACCCCGGCGCGCGGCGCGGTCGACGGGCGGCGTCAGTTGAGCTCGCGCTGGACGTTGAGCACGTCCTTGAGCCGCTCGACGCGGACCATCACCTTGGCGAGCTGCGCCACCGAAGCCACCTGGAGCGTCATCGCGACGATCGCCGTGTGGTCCGGGTTCACGCCGACGTTGGCGGACAGGATGTTGACCTTGTTCTCCGCCATGACCTGCGTGATGTCCGACAGCAGCCCGGTCCGGTCGTACGCCTCGACCCGGATGGCGATCGGGTAGGTCTGGGCGGGCGCGGCTTCCCACTCGACCTCGATCAGGCGACCGAGCTCGCGCTCGTTGAGCACGGTGGGGCACGACCGAAGGTGGACGGTGACCCCCTTGCCGCGGGTGATGAAGCCCTGGATCGGGTCCCCGGGGATCGGGTGACAGCACTTCGCGAACCGGACGAGCAGGTCCCCCACCCCCTTGACGCGGACGCCGCCGGTGCGAGCCGGCGGATGCTGGGCGACGCTCGGGAGCGTGATCTCCCCGTCGTCGAGCACGCCCAGCCGCATCACGACCTGCTGGGGGGAGATCGCTCCGTAGCCGATGGCGGCCAGGAGGTCGTCCACCGTCTCGTGCTGGTAGGTCCGCGCGACCTCGGTGATCCGGTCGTGGCCGACCGCCTGGAGGCTGGTCCGGGCCAGCCGGCGGAGCTCCCGCTCCAGCGCCTCCCGCCCGTGGACGATGTTCTCCGCGCGGTCCTTCTTCTTGAACCACTGCCGGATCTTCTCCCGGGCGTGGGAGGTGCGGACGACATTCAGCCAGTCGCGGGACGGGCCGTGCTCGCCCTTGGTGGTCACGATCTCGACGATGTCGCCGTTCTTGAGCCGGTAGTCCAGCGGCACCAGACGGTTGTTGACCTTGGCGCCGATCGTCCGGTGGCCGATGTCCGTGTGGATCCGGTACGCGAAGTCGAGCGGCGTCGCGCCCGCCGGAAGGTCCTTGATGTCACCCCGCGGCGTGAACACGAACACCTGGTCCTGGAAGATGTCGAGCTTGATTCCCTCCACGAACTCCGTGGCATCGGAGTCGCTGACGTCACGCTGCCACTCCATGAGCTGGCGCAGCCAGGCGAGCTTCGCGTCGTAGTCGCGCTCGGCCCTGGAGCCTTCCTTGTACCGCCAGTGGGCCGCGATGCCGACCTCGGACACCTGGTGCATGGCGTGGGTCCGGATCTGGATCTCGAGCGGATTGCCGTCCAGCGCGATGACTGCCGTGTGGAGCGACTGGTACATGTTGTTCTTGGGGACCGCGATGTAGTCGTCGAACTGGCCGGGGATCGGGCGCCACAGCGAGTGGACGATGCCGAGGGCGGCGTAGCAGTCGCGCACCTCGTTCACGAGCAGGCGGATCGCGTAGACGTCGTAGATCTCGCCGAATTCCGCACCCTTGCGCTGCATCTTCTTCCAGATGCTGTAGATGTGCTTGGGGCGACCCTCGAGGTCGGCCTCGAGGTCGGCGGCCGCGAGCCGCGGGCGGAGCTCCTCGATCGCGCGGTCGATGTAGGTCTCGCGGCCCTTGCGGCGCGTGTCCAGCAGGCGGACCAGGTTCCGGTAGGCGTCCGGCTCGAGCGCCTTGAACGCAAGGTCCTCGAGCTCCCACTTGATCTGCCAGATGCCGAGCCGTTCCGCGAGCGGGGCGTAGATCTCCATCGTCTGGCGCGCGATGCGCTGCTGCTTGTCCACGCCCAGGGCACCCAGGGTGCGCATGTTGTGGAGGCGGTCGGCGAGCTTGATCAGGACGACGCGGATGTCGTCCGCCATGGCCAGGAACATCTTCCGGATGTTCTCGGCCTGCTGCTGCTCGTGGCTGTGGGTGCTGAACTTCGACAGCTTGGTGACGCCGTCGACGAGGTGCGCGATCTCGGGGCCGAAGCGCTCCTCGATCTCGGCGAGGCTGTACTCGGTGTCCTCGGGGACGTCGTGGAGGAGCGCGGCCGCCACCGCGACCGGGTCGATGCCGAGATCGGCCAGGATCTGGGCCGACGCGATGGGATGCGTGACGTACGGGTCGCCGGTGGCGCGGACCTGCGTCCTGTGGGCCTCGACGGCGAGCTCGAAGGCGCGCTCCACGACCGACAGGTCCGCCTGGTGATGGTGCTGGCGGAGCGAGTCCAGGAGCGCCCGGTGCAGGTTCTCAAGGGGATCCGCCGAGCGGCGGGTCGTCCGTCCCGGCGACGCTTCCCGGCGCGGGCCGCGGCGCTGCCCGGCCCCGGCGGCGGCACGCGGCGCCGCAAGCGGGGTCTCGGGATCGCGTACGACGGGTTCGGCCATGCTCGCGAGTCTACTCCGCCGGCTCGCAGACCCTCGCCGGCGCGATCCTACCCGAGGAGCCCCACCGTCAGCTCGCCGGCGAGGGTCAGGTCACCTGCCTCGGTCACGGTCACGCTGGTCAACCGGACCGGCAGGTCCTCTCCGCCGCGCAGGAGCGTCACCTCCAGTCCCGCCACGGGACCGTCGGAGACGCGGGCCACCAGGTCGCCGGCGGCCGTGACGGAGAGCCGCGCGTGGACGGTGACGCCCATGGCCACCGTGACCTGGTCCGGGGCCCGGAGAGTCACCGAGGTCGGGCGGGCGCCGAGGCCCGCCTCCGCGGCGTCCGCGACCAGGGTCCTCGCCTCGGACGCGGAGATCGTGGTGGCGGCGGTGACGACGTCGCCACCGCCGGACAGCGTGATCGAGTCGAGGGTGAGCGACCGGGCGCCGACATTCGGCACGACGACATCGGTCAGCCGTCCATCCGTCCCGGCGGCCGTGCGGTTCATGATCGCGACGCCCCGGAGGGTCACGTCCAGGGCCCCGATCTCGAGGCCCCGGAACGTGGCGTGGGTGGCGCGGACCCGCACCCGGTCCGCGCGCAGCGCGACCAGGTCCGTGGGCGGATCGCTGGACACGGTGACGGTCGTGTCGGCGGCGTGGAGCCCGGCCGCGGTCACCCCGGCGGTGAGAGCGCCGGCCGCGATGGCCGGCAGCCCGACAATGACGACCAGCGCGGCCACGACCGCACCCAGGGCGACGACGAACAGGCAGCCCCGCACGCTCAGGTCCCGCCGTAGCCCATCGCCGCCAGCTCCTCCCGCGCGACGGCGGCCTCGTCCCACGGCAGGTCGCCATCGAGGTACAGGATCGCCGGCTCGTGGCCCTTCCCCGCCAGGAGCACGACGTCGCCCGTTCGGGCGCGCGCGAACGCCTCCCGGATGGCGCCACGACGATCCGGGATCGCGAGCACGTCCACGCCGCGCCGGCGGCCGGCCGACTCGGCGCCGCGCACGATCTCCTCGATGATCGCGTGGCGGTCCTCGCCGCGGGGATCCTCGTCCGTGGCGATCACGATCCGGCAGCGCTCGCCCGCGATGCGGCCCATCACCGCGCGCTTGGCCGTATCGCGCTCGCCGGCGGACCCGAAGACCGCGATCAGGGCCCCACCCCGGGCCGCCGCAACGGGCGCCAGCAGCTCGAGCACGACTCGCAGCGACGCCGGCGAGTGCGCGTAGTCCACGATCACGGCGAACGGCTGGCCGGCATCGATGCGCTCCATGCGGCCCGGCACCCCGGGCACCGCCTCGAGGCCCGCGCGGACCGCCGCCGCGTCGAGGTCCAGCGCCTCCCCCAGCGCCACGACCGCGAGGGCGTTGTGGACGTTGAACCGCCCGGCGAGGCGGAGGTCAAGAGCGCCGGCACCGGATGGGGCCATGAAGCGGATGCGCAGCCGCTCCGCGTCCTCCTCGACGGCGAGGGCGCGGACGTCCGCGCCCGGATCGCTCCCGTACGTGAGCAGCCGCGCCCCGGCCGCGCGGCCCGCGGCCTCGAACCAGGGGGCGGCCGGGTCGTCCCGGTTCACGATCGCCACCTTGGGCCACGGCCGCCCGGCGACGATCTTGGCGGGGTTGTCCGGGCCCGCTGCCAGGCGCTCGAACAGGCGCAGCTTGGCGGCCCGGTAGCGTTCGAAGGTGCCGTGCAGATCCAGGTGCTCGTGGGTCAGGTTGGTGAGCACGGCGGCGTCGTACGCGATACCCAGCACGCGATCCAGCTCCAGGGCGTGCGACGTCGTCTCGACCACCGCCGCGACGTTGCCCGACCCGGCCATCGCGCGGAGGGTGGCCTGGAGCTCAGGGGCGCCGGGGGTGGTGAAGTGCGCCTCGTGGCGCTCGCGCGACGCCCCGACCTTCGTCTCGACCGTGCCCACCATACCCGTCGAGAGGCCGGCCGCCTCGAGCGCCGCGACCGCGAGGAACGACGTGGTCGTCTTGCCGTCGGTGCCGGTGATCCCGACGGTGCCGAGCCCGAGCGACGGGTCCTCGTACCACCATGCCGCGGCACGGGCGAGCGCCGCCCGGCTGTCGGCGACCACGAGCTGCGGGATCGCCGCCCCGGCGACCGGGTGCTCGACGATCGCCGCCGCCGCCCCCGCCGTCGCCGCCAGGCCCACGAACTCGTGGCCGTCCACGTGGAAGCCCGGCACGGCGACGAACAGCGAACCCGCCTGGACGTCTCGCGAGTCCTCCACCACGCCCCGCACCTGGACGTCGGCCAGCGCCGCCACGCCCGCGGGTAGCCCGTCCCTCCGGGCGCCACGGACCTGGCCGATGGCATCGAGGCGGGCGACCAGCCCTCCGAGGGCCTTCGGCTCCCGGGGTTCGGCGGCGGCCAGCGCGTCGCCCACGCTCATCGAGGTCGCCGCCGCGCCAGCCCCGCGGACGCCCGCCGGGCGGTGGCCAGCCCCTGCTCGCGGACCGAGCGCAGGAGGTCCCATCCCCGGTCCACGACGAGGTCGAAGGTGCCCGGATGCCGGATCTGCGTGCCGCCGAACTGGCGCTTGAACTCGCTGAACCCGGTCCAGGCCGGGTCCGCGTCGGGATCGTCGCGAGCCACGACCCCCCACAGGTCGAGCGTGCCGACGCCGTCGGCCGCGAGCACCCGCATCGCCTCCGCCATGACCGCGTTCGAACCGTACAGGCGGCGAACCTCGCGATCCCGGAGCGACGCCCCGTAGACGTAGAAGGCGCGGTCCGCGATCCGCAGCATGACCGCCCCGGAGATCGCCCGGCCACCGTGCGACGCGAGCACGAGGTACCAGCCGCCGGCGGGCGCCAGCCCGGCGGCGAGACGCTCGAAATGCTCGATTGGATGGATCCGGAACCCGCCCCGGCCCGCCGTCGCCCGGAGCAGCCCGTGGAAGTCGGCGACGGCCGCCGGGTCCCCGGCGCGGTCCACGGCGACCTCCACGCCCTCGCGCGCGGCACGCCGCGCCTGGTTCCGGGCCGCCGGGTCCCACGTCCGCCACAGGGCGTCGGCACCGTCGAGCAGGTCCACGATCGCGGTGCTGGGCGCCTGCAGGTGATGGGACGCCGGGCGGAGCCCCGTCGCGAGCAGCTGGGCGCGGAGGCGCGGACCATCGTCCGTCGTCGCCGCGCGCGGGTCGAGCTTGGCCACGATGACGCGCTCGGCGCGGCCCGCGGCACGGAGTCCACGCAGCAGCGCACGCAGGACGGCATCGCCGTCGGGGGCCTCGCGCTCCCACAGCGGGCCGTGAGGGACGTAGCCGACGGTCCGACCGAACGAGGTATCGCGGACGAGCAGGCCCGCGACGCCCCGGACGCGGCCGTCGTCTCCCCGGGCGATGAGCCGGACCGGAGACTCGCCGTCGGGCTCCCGGACGTCCCCCCACGCCCACAGCTGGAGTGGATCTCCTTCGGGCCGGGACGCAACGAACGCGTCCCACGCCGGGCGATCGGGCGTTCGGGCCCGTGAGACACGGACGTCGGTCACGGCTCGTCTCCGGGCCGGTCGGCCGCGGGCGCCGGCGCGGGCGAGCCGGGCACCGCCGGCGATGAGGGCGTCGCCGCGGCCGCCGGGGAAGAGGGCGTCGCCGGGGCCGCCGGGGAAGAGGGCGTCGCCGGGGCCGCCGCCCGACGTGCGCGGGCGCGGAGCGCGAACAGCGAGCCGAACGGCCCGCGGCCCACGACCAGGCTCTCCAGCCGGTGCGGCCGGGCGCCCCAGAAGGTCTCCTTGTAGCCACCGACCCACAGGAAGTCGTAGCTGGCGGCACCGCGCTCGACGGCGGCATCGATGGACGACGCGAACAGCTGCTTGCCGAGGGCAAGGCGGCGAACGTCCTCGTCCCCGCTCACGCCGATCACGAGCGCCACCGCCCGCCGGCCGACGACGAGGGTCGCCAGCGCGGCCCGGATCCCCGCCGCGTCCCGCGCGACGTGGGCAAGGAGCGAGCCCCGGGCCGCGAAGGCTCCCAGGGCTTCCGCCAGGAACGGCTCGGCGGCCGGATCCCCGCGGAACGTCCGCTCCCCGCTCCCCCAGCGCGCCTCCGAGAGGCGCCGGACCGCGGCAACGACCTCGGGCACCGAGCCCGCGTCCGTGAGCTGCTCGTAGTGCCCGCCCTGGCGCTCGAATCGCCGGGCCTCCGTGCGGAGGTTGTGGCGGGCCTTCGCACCCAGAACGTGGCCGCCGGGCGCGTCCGGGCCGGGCAGCCCCAGGACGAACGTGTCCGAGCGCACGACGCCGGTGTTGGACGCGAGCCGCCACCGCCGCTCGCGCGCAAGCCCGGCGAGCGCCGCGGCGGTCGGCGAGCCGGCCGGGAGGCGGAGAACGGAGCACACGTCCCAGCCCGCTTCCGGGCCGGCCAGCCAGGCGGCAAGGCCCCGGGTCAGCGACTCGCGGTCCTCCGGGCGCGCGACGATGTCCACGAGCCCGCGGAGCGACGTGCCGTCGTTCGCCCACGGGGCGACCTCGCGGACCGGCGGCAGGCGCCGGACGCGCCGGACCAGTGGCAGGACACCGAGCAGGCGATCACCGTCCCGCCACGCGAGGACGAACGCCTCCCGCCCGCTGGCGTAGTGGCGGCGCCAGGGCAGCAGCCAGTCCGGCGATGCGAACGGCTGCGCGCCGGTCTCGGTGACCAGGTCACGCCACGCCGGGACGAGGTCCTCGATCGCGGCCGGGTCCCGCACGACCTCCGGCAGCCGCTCCCCGCTCATCGGCCGGCCGAGCGTGCGCGCACCCGCCGCAGGACGCCGGTCGCCCTGAGCGCGGCGCGTCCCACCAGGTAGCCCGGACCGTCCATGACCCGCTCGTGGGCGCCGGCGAGTTCGACCCACGTCGCGCCGAAGGATCGCTTGTGCTCGTACAGGCCGGCCATCCTGTCGCCGGGCTTCGGCTCGTTCCGGGCACCGGCGACGTCCACGCCGCCGAGGTCCATCTCCTCGCAACCCTCCCGCAGCGCGAGCTGGATCGCCCGCCAGCGGAGCAGGTGGAACACGCCGGGATGCCTGCTCCGAGAGTCCGCCCGGTCGCCCGAGACCGCCGTGGTTAAGCGCTCGCCGTGCCGGTACAGCACCAGCGTCGCCACCGCCTCGTCGCCCGACGCCGGGTCCCGCGCCTCGAGCACGACCAGGTGCCCGGCGTCGTGGGCCGCCCGCCACCAGTCGAGGTAGGCCGCGCGGGCCTCGAGCCTGAACCCGCGCCGCGTGCCCGTCGAGGTCACCAGGTCGTAGGCCCGGCCCAGCGCCGCGCCCAGTGCCCCGGGTTCCTCGTCCGCGGCAAACCCGTCACCCGGATCACCGGAGGCCCGGGCGTCGAAGCGGACCACCCGCAGCCCGCTCCGCTCCGCCTGGCGGATCCGCTGGCGCGTGGACCTGGTGACCCCGCGCGAGACCGTGTCCTCGTCGATCCCCGGCGGCAGCGCGAGCGACAGCCGGTGGCGGGCCGGCTGGAGCTCCTCGATCGGGTGGAAGCCCAGGGCGGCGAGCATGGCGCCGTATCCGGTCGCCGCGGGGATCTCGGCGTCGCTGGCGACGACGTCGACGCCGCGTTCCCCGAGCCAGTCAGCCACCGCCCCGAGGCGGGCCGCCGTGGTCGCCGGGTCATCGCCGGCCGGGATCGGACCGCGCGGCAGGTACGCGCCGCCGCCCCCCAGCACCGGCCACGGCCTCACGAGCGCGAGGACCCCGACCCCGTCGTCGAAGCGCAGGAAGTGCGTGCGCCAGCCGGCGGCGGCCC
Source organism: uncultured Chloroflexia bacterium (assembly GCA_963703575.1). Classification (GTDB taxonomy): domain Bacteria; phylum Chloroflexota; class Limnocylindria; order Limnocylindrales; family CSP1-4; genus CAIXZV01. Next base: position 5,981 of record CAVPEU010000017.1, on the reverse strand, counting down.
GGTGGCGCGCCCAGGCCAGCGACTGCAGGACGTGACCACCGGGACGATCGACCGTGAGGCGGTCCCAATCGGCGAGCCCGTCGGGAGCGAGCTCGGTCGGACGGCCGATCACCGGCGAAGCCGGGATGCGAGGTACGGCGGGAGAGAGATCACGGGGTAACGATAGGTGGCACGCGGGAACCCTCGCAACGCGGCTGCGCCCGGCCGGAGGCGCTCACGCGACTCGCCGCCGGCGGGCCATGTCCAGCGCCACGCCGGTGATCGTGCGCAGCTCCTCGATCCGCAGGGCGAGCGAGCCGACCACGACGACCGCGCCGCCCGCGCCGGTCGCGAGCACCGCCCGGACCAGCAGCCGGATCACGCCCGGGTCCTGCCCCCAGGCGCCGAGCAGGCCCTGCTCCACGCCGAAGGCCACCAGCGCCCCCAGGCCGGCGACCACCAGGGTCTTCGCCATCACGACCCCGACGCGCCCGAGGCCGAGACCCGGGACGCTGCGCCGGAGCAGTACCACGAGGGTCAGCGTCTCGAGCCACGCGGCCACCGCGATCGCGACCGCGAGGCCCGTGAGCCCGAGCGGCCCGACGAGGGCCGTGCCGGCGACGATGTTGACGACCACCGCCACCAGCGCAGCCGCGACCGGCGTCGCGGTGTCCTGGCGCGCATAGAAGGCGCGTGCCAGGACGGCGATCAGCGAATGTGCCGTGAGGCCGAGCAGGAACACCGCCAGGGTGGCGGCGGTCTGCTCCAGCGCATCCTCCCCGATCGACCCATAGTCGAACAGGAGCCGGACGACGTCCTCGGACACGACGATGCCCAGCGCCGTGATGGCGATCATCACGTAGCTGAGGATGGTGAGGCCGCGGATGAGCAGGCGGCGGAACGCCGCCTGGTCGCCGACCGCCGCCTCCCTGGACAGGGACGGCAGCAGCACGACACCGAGCGGCACGCCGATGACGCCGATGGGGATCTGGAGCACCGCGAACGCGAAGTTGAACACGCTGATCGACCCCTCGGGCAGGGACGACGCGAGGCTCGTCATGACCAGGAACACGATCTGGGTCATGCCCAGCCCGAGAGCCCGCGGGGCCATCAGGAGCAGCGCCCGGCGCGCCTGGGGCTCGCCCAGGTCGATGCGCGGGCGAATCCGCGCGCCGAGGCGCGCCAGGGTCGGCAGCTGGACGAGGACGTGACCGATGGCACCGGCGACGACACCGAGCGCGAGCCCCGACACGCCGAACACGGGCACCAGGACCACGGCTCCCAGGATGATCGCGACGTTGTACACGAGCGGGGCGATCGCGGCGGCCCCGAAGCGGCCGCGGGAGTTCAGGACGCTGGTCGCCACGGCCCCGGCCGCGAGGAACAGGGGCGACAGGACCATGATCCGCGTGAGCTGCACGGTCAGGTCGATCTCGTCCGAATCGAACCCCGGCGTGATGGGCGGGACGAGCACGGGCGCCAGCAGCAGCACGATCGCGGCCAGCACCAGCAGCGCGGCCAGCATGAGGGTACTGACGGTGGACACGACCCGCCAGGCCCGGGCCTCCTCGTCCGTGGCGAACAGGCCGGCGATGACCGGGATGAGGGCCGAGGACAGCGCGCCGGCCGCGACCAGCTGGAACAGGAAGTCCGGGATCCGGAACGCGGCGAAGAACGCGTCCAGCTGCGAGCCCATGGGGACGACGGCGGCGATCACGACGTACCGGATGTAGCCCAGGATCCTCGACAGCAGGAAGGCGAAGGTGACGATGAGCCCGGCGCGAGCGATGGACCGGGTGGTGGAGGCACCGGTGCCGAATCCGGAATCGGTCCCGGCCGCTGTCCCGGCCGGCTCGGCCAGCGCGTCGGGGTCCCCGGCCAGGGCCGCCGAGCCGGGCCCCGGGTCGATCGTCGAGTCGTCCATCATGTCGCCCGTGCCCGTGGGTGCGCGGCCCGGTAGGCGTCGCGGAGGCGGGAGGGCGAGACGTGCGTGTAGACCTGGGTCGTGGCCAGGCTCTCGTGCCCCAGCAGCTCCTGCACGACCCGCAGGTCCGCGCCGCCCTCCAGGAGGTGCGTGGCAAAGCTGTGCCGGAGCGTGTGCGGCGTGATCCCGTCCGGCAGGCCGGCCAGGCGGCGCAACCGGTCCAGGCGGGTTCGCAGCCCACGAACCCCGAGTGGATTCCCGAGATGATTGAGGAACACGGCCGACGGCAGGTCCCGGCCTCCGGCGCGGCGGGAGGCAAGCTCCGGCCGGCCGGTCCTCCAGGTACGCGGCGAGCGCCTCCCGCGCCGGCCGCCCCAGCAGCCCGACCCGCTCCTTGCGACCCTTGCCCAGCACCCGCAGCTCGCCGCGCCGGAGGTCCAGGCTGCCGAGGTCCGCGGCGGCGAGCTCGCTGATCCGGAGCCCGGCCGCGTACGCGGTCTCGACGAGCGCCAGGTCCCGCAGCGCGATCGCGCGGGCCAGGGCACGGTCGCGCCGGCCCGTCGGTGAGGTCCCGGCCTCGGCCGCCTCGAGGTCCGCGTCCACCGCCGCGATCAACCGCTCGACCTGCTCGACTTCGAGCACCTTCGGCAGCCGGCGCGGCAGGCGTGGCGTGGAGATCGCGCCCCACGGATCGCCGGGCGCGAGGCCTGCCCGCGCCGCGTAGCGGTGGAAGGAGCGCATGGCCGCCATCCGCTGCGCGACCGTGCTCTTCGCGTGGCCCTCCGTGAGCTCCGCCAGGTACGCCCGGAGGACCGGGCGCGGGGGCGTCCGCCAGTCCGCGCCACGCCCCTCCAGCCAGGCGAGGTAGGCGGTGAGGGCCGTCTCGTAGGAGCGCCGCGTGTTCGGAGAGGCATCACGCGCCTCGAGCGAGCGCAGGAACCGCGCGAGCGCCTCGGTGCCGGTCACGCCACCGCGACCCGGCTCAGGCCCGGGATCGCCGGGCGCCGGATCCGGAAGGCGTCCTCGACGCCGATGTGCGGCCACCCCGCCGCGCCGCTCCCCCGCCCCGGGCGCCGCCCCGCCCCGGGCGCGCGGCCCGGGCCGGCCGCTCCAGGGCGGCCGGGTCCGGCGGACCGCCGGGCAACGACCGGCCGACCAGCTCGCCGTCCGGCAGCGGCACGGCGGCGCCGCACGACAGGCACAGCCCCGCGTCGCCCTTGCGGGCCACCGCGCCCCTGCCGTCGTCGTGAGCATCGTGGATCGCCCCGACCGGCTCGTAGCTGGTCGTGAAGTCGCAGCGCGGGTAGTTGGAGCATCCCCAGAAGACGTTGCCGGTGCGCCGTGCGCGACGCGCGGTCAGGACCCCGTCCAGGTTCTTCGGGCAGCGCACCACGAACGGCAGCGGGTCCGGCGGCGGCGGGCCGTCCCTGCGGATGTAGCTGCAGTCCGGGTAGCGCGAGCAGCCGACGAACGCGCCGAACCGGCCGCGCCTCGTCGTGAGCGTGCCCTCGCCGCACTGCGGACACGTCTCGCCGTCGCCCTCGAGGCGTGGCGTCTCCTCGCCCGGCAGCGGACGCGTCTCCTTGTGCTCCGGGTACGTGGAGCAGGCGAGGAACTTCCCGTTGCGCCCCAGCCGGATGACCATCGGGTGGCCCAGGGAGCAGACCTCATCCGTCGGCTCGGTGGTGAAGTCCCGGCGCTTGAGCTCCCGGCGCTTCTCGTCCACGCGCTCCTTGAGCGGGCCGAAGAACGCGTGCAGCAGCGGCACCCAGGCCCGCTCGCCGCGCGCGACCTCGTCCAGGTCCTCCTCCATGCGCGCCGTGAACGCGAGGTCCACGTATTCGCCGAAGTGCTGCACCAGGAGATCCGTGACCACCTCGCCGATCTCCTCGGGGTGGAGCCGGCGATCCGCCACGTGCACGTAGCCGCGGTCCACGATGGTCGAGATCGTAGCCGCGTACGTGGACGGGCGGCCGATGCCGTGCTCCTCGAGCGCCTTGATCAGCGTGGCCTCGGTGAACCGGGGCGGCGGCTCGGTGAAGTGCTGGCCGGACGTGACGTCCAGGACGCGGGTGGCGTCGCCTTCGCGCAGCGGCGGCAGGGTGCGCTCCGCCTCGTCCTCGGCGGCATCGTCCCGGCCCTCCGTGTAGACGCGCGCGAAGCCGTCGAACAGCGTCCGGGTCGCCGAGGCGCGCAGGCGGTAATCGCCCGCCGCCAGCTCGACCGTCGTCGTCTCGAGCTCCCTGGACGCCATCTGCGAGGCGAGCGCGCGCTGCCAGACCAGGCGGTAGAGCTTGAGCTCCTCCGCCTTGAGGTGCGGGCGCATCGAGTCCGGGTCCCGCAGGAACGACGTCGGCCGGATCGACTCGTGCGCCTCCTGGGCGCCCTTCGACTTCGTCTTGTAGAACCGCCCCTTGCCGGTGCCGTAGCGCTCGCCGAAGCGGTCCTTGATCACCGCCTGGGCCTCCGCCATCGCCACGCTCGCGATCGCCGTCGAGTCCGTCCGCATGTAGGTGATCAGCCCGACGTGACCATCGGGCGTGTCCACGCCCTCGTACAGGCGCTGCGCGATCGACATCGTGCGCTTGGGGCTGAAGCCCAGCTTGCGACTCGCCTCCTGCTGGAGGGTGCTGGTCGTGAACGGCGGCGCCGGGTTGCGCTTCGAGGACCGGGTCGCGACCGAGTCCACCTCCGGGCGCAGGGTCCGGAGCGCGGCCGCGTGGCCGCTGGCGGTCTCGCCGTCCGCGATCGCGAGGGCCTTGCCGCCGATGCGGATGACGTCGGCCGTGAACTGCGTGCCGTCGGGCGCCGCCAGGAGCGCCTCGAGGGTCCAGTACTCGCGCGCCACGAACGCCCGGATCTCGCGCTCGCGCTCGACGACCATCCGCAGCGCGACCGACTGCACGCGTCCGGCGGAGAGACCGCCCCGGATCTTGCGCGACAGCAGCGGGCTGAGCGTGTAGCCGACCAGCCGGTCCACGATCCGGCGTGCCTGCTGCGCGTCCACGAGGTTCCGGTCGATGTCGCGCGGGCTCGCGAACGCCTCGCGGATCGCGCCCTCCGTGATCTCGCTGAAGGTCACCCGGCGGGTCTTCGCCATGGGCACGTGGGCCGCCTCCGCGACGTGCCAGGCGATAGCAATCGGTTGTCTGCTGGAACAGTACGTATTGCTGCGTCTTACGATATGTCCGTCTCCGACCTCCCGCTTCCATACACTCCCTCCCTCCGCACCTCCCGTTTCCGTACCTCCTGCTTCCGCATCCTCCCAATCATCCGCCCTCCGCACCTCCTGCCTTAGCGTCCTTTGCGCCTTTGCGTGAGCACACGCGCACGGAGACAGGCGCACCCCATTCGGGTCGCCGGGCGTCTTACGATATGTCCGTCTCCGACCTCCCGCTTCCATACACTCCCTCCCTCCGCACCTCCCGTTTCCGGTCCCTTCCTGCTTCCGCATCCTCCCAATCATCCGCCTCCGCACCTCCTGCCTTAGCGTCCCTTGCGCCTTTGCGTGAGCACACGACGAAGACGCCGGCGCACCCTATGCGGGTCGCCGGCGTCTTACGATAAGTGCCAGGTCATAAACAACAAAAAAAGAGACCTTTTGGCAATGACCTACTCTCCCACCCCGCTTACCAGGGAAGTACCATCGGCGCTGGAGGGCTTAACTGCCGGGTTCGGGATGGGACCGGGTGTACCCCCTCCGCTCCATATCACCAAGAGAACCTGCTTTCCCCTTGTTAACGCTGCCGAGCACCCTAAAAACTGAACAGAATGCAGTTGCATCAATTCCACACGTCAATCAATCTGACGTGATTAAGCCCTCGACCATTAGTACGGCTTGGCTCAAGACATTGCTGCGCTTACACCTGCCGCCTATCAACCTGGTAGTCTTCCAGGGGTCTTACCTGGTTACCCAGTGGGTGACCTCATCTTGAGGCGGGCTTCCCACTTAGATGCTTTCAGCGGTTATCCCTGCCAGACGTGGCTACCCAGCGATGCACCTGGCGGTACAACTGGCACACCAGCGGTCTGTCCACCCCGGTCCTCTCGTACTAGGGGCAGCTCCTCTCAAGTCACC
>CAVPEU010000016.1:0-73620 GCA_963703575.1 uncultured Chloroflexia bacterium | reverse complement strand
AGGTCGGCGGTCGACGCGAGCGCGCGGGCCGTCCCGATGTCGGCCACCTCGATGTCGGCCTGCAGGCCGAGCTCCTTGAGGGCCTTCTCAGCCTGCATCCGGAGGATGAGGCCCGACCCGAGGCCCATGCCGCAGACCGCCAGGATCTTCACAGCGTTTGTATCCCTCCTTTCCCTGGGTCACGCCGGGTCAACGGCGCGCCCTCCTGCTGGCGCCGTCTCCGGCGCGTTGTCCGGTCGACCGGTCGCGCTGCCCTCGTAGGCGGCGATGAGCGACCGGACGACACGCGGATCCGCCGCGTGGAGCAGCGCGGCGCGCCGCCCCTCGTCGGTGAGGAAGTCCGCGAGTGTCGCCAGGGCGGAGACATGGCCCTCGTCATCGGGTGCGGCCAGACCGACGACCAGCGAGACCGGGTCGTTCGTGCGGTGCCCGAACTCGACGGGGCGCGCGAGCGTCACGAGGCTCATGCCCGCGTGACGCACGGCCGGCGAGGGTCGTGAGTGGGCGAGCGCGATCCCCGGGGCGATGACGATGTAGGGCCCGAGCGCTTCGACGGTGGCGATCATCTCGTCCGTGTACGCGTCGGTGGTCGCGCCGCTCGCCACAAGCGCCTGACCCGCCGCCTGCACAGCCTCCCGCCAGTCTGCCGCCCGCGCGCCGATCGTGATCGCGGAGTCGGGGAGCAGGCGCTCCAGGTGAACCCCCGGGTCCGGGCGATATTTGAGCATCCATCCCACCTCGGACTATACAGAGCGACTGGTAGCCGGAATCCGAGCATCATGGGTCTGGCGACCGCGCGGAAGGTGCGATGGACTCCAATCAGGTGGGCCGTTGGCCCGCCAGCCGGGGCCGGACCGAGGTGACGTGTCCATGCGGCAGTTCTCCGGGGTGGCGGCGTCCGCCGGCGTGGCGGCAGGGTCCTGGGTGCGGATCTCGCCACAGGCCGGCCCCGTCGGTCATCGCATCGCCCCGGACCAGGTGGACGCCGAGATCGCTGCGGTGCAGGCCGCCGCCACCGTCGCGGCCGATGAGCTCGACCGGCTCGGCGCGCGAGTCGCGGCGGAGGGGCACCCCGATGAGGGCGCGATCTTCCGGGCACAGGCCGCGATGGCCCGTGACCCGGCGCTGGCCGCCCTGGCCGCCGACCACATCCGCGAGGGACATGACGCGATCGGGGCGATCCAGGCCGCCGCGGCGGACCTCGCGGACCAGCTGCGCGCCCTCGAGGACGAGCTGCTCTCGGCGCGGGCCGCGGACATCGAGGACGTCGGGGGACGGATCGCCGGCCGCCTGGCGGGCGGCTCGGCCGACGGCCCGACGCTCCGCGAGCCGGCGATCGTCGTCGCGACGGACCTGTCGCCGTCGGTGACCGCGATGCTGCCGCGTGACCGGCTCCTCGGGATCGCGCTCGAGGCGGGGTCGCCGACCGCCCATGCCGCCATCCTCGCCCGTGCCTACGGGATCCCGGCGGTCGTCGGCGTCGGCGGGCTGTTGGCGGGCCTCGACGACCTCGTCGCCGGGGCGCCCGGCGACGCATCGGGCGTCGCCGCCGGATCGGGGACGCTGTGGATCGACGGCGGGGCGGGGCAGGTCGTCCTCGACCCGGACGCGACCGTGGCGACGGGGCTCGCGGCACGCCGGCGGGACGCGGAGCTCGCTTCCGCGGTGGCCCTGGCGGAGGCCGACCTGCCGGCGGTGACCCGTGACGGGACGACGATCGAGCTGCTGGCGAACATCGGCACCCCGGCGGAGGCGGAGCGTGCCGTCGCGCTCGGCGCCCGCGGTGTCGGGCTGTTCCGGACGGAGTTCCTGTTCATCGAGCGACCCCAGCCGCCGACAGAGGACGAGCAGCTCCTCGCCTACCGGGCCGTCGTCGATGCATTCCGTCCCCACCCGGTGACGATCCGCCTGCTCGACGTGGGCGGCGACAAGCAGATCCCGTACCTCTCGATCCCCCAGGAGGCGAATCCGTTCCTCGGCGTCCGGGCGCTGCGTCTCGCGCCCGAACGGCCGGACCTGTTCGTGACCCAGCTCCGCGCCGCGATGCGGGCCGCGGCCGCCGGCCCGGACGGCAGCGCGCCGGCCGTCAAGGTCATGGCGCCCATGGTCGCCGATGCCGGTGACGCGGAGCTGCTGCTCCGGCTCGCCGCCCGCGCGCAATCCGGGCTCGAGGCGGAGGGTCTCACCTACGGATCCGTCGTGCTGGGCGTCATGCTGGAGATCCCGGCAGCCGTGCTGGTCGGCGACAGCTACCTGGGCCGGCTGGGGTTTGCCAGCCTCGGCACGAACGACCTGCTCCAGTACACGCTGGCCGTCGATCGGGGAAACCCGGCGCTCGGCCGCTACCAGGACTCGCTCCACCCGGCGCTCCTGCGGCTGATACGCGAGGCCGTGGAGCGGGCCGGGCGGGCCGGCGTCGAGCTGTCCGTGTGTGGCGAAATGGCCGGCGACCCGGTCGCCGCGATCGCCCTCGTCGGGCTGGGGATCCGGCACCTCAGCATGGCGAGCGGGAGCCTCGCGGCCGTCCGTCGGGCGATCCGCGGCGCCGAGCTTGCGACCCTGGAACGCGAGGCGGCAGCCGCCCTCGACGAGCCGTCCGCGGCCGTGATCCGCCGCCGCTTCGAGGCGCTTGCCCCCGCTGGCTGACCGGCGGCGCCGGCGCGGTCCTCAGCCCGTCGTCGGTTCCCCGAGGCCGGCCTCGACCACGTCGCGCAGCGCGGCGAGCGCCTCGTCCGCGTCCGGTCCCTCGGCCGTGATCCGGACGCGATGCCCACGGAGCACGCCGATCGTGAGCAGGAACAGGATCGACTTGGCGTCCACGGCCCGCGTGGCACGGTCCAGGTTCTCGATCGTGATCCTCGACCGGAAGGCGGTTGCTGTCTCGACGAACACCGTCGCCGGCCGCGCGTGCAGGCCGCTCGGGTTCAGGACCGGGAGCTCGATGACCGGCATGGGGACAGGCTAGCGCCTTCCGGCACTGGGCGGCGTGCACCGTTCCGATCGAACCTGACGGTGACGGACACGCTCGAACCTCAGGAGGCCGCCATGACATCGATCACTCCGGTCGCCACGCACGGCGCCGAGTATCTCCGGATGCTCGATGCCAAGGACGAGGCCGCCATCCGGGACCTGCTGACCGACGATGCCCAGCTCGTGGACGAGATCACGTGCCGCTGGGTGCGCGGCCCGTCCGCGATCGGTGTCGCGCTGCGGACGATCTTCTCGCGCGTCAGCGATGTCCACTCGACCGCTGACGACGTGCAGGTGCTCCGATGGGGGGACGTCGAGATCGAGACGTTCGTCCTGGGCCAGGTCTACGACCTCGACGGCGTGACGACGCGCGTGGTCTCGCCCACGACGCTGGTCTGGCGCCGCACCCCGGCGGGCTGGAAGCTCGCGCTGATCCAGTCGCTCCCGACCGGCGGCGAGTAGCAGTAGCCGGCCGGGGAGATCGTTGTCCGGCGATCCGGACAGGCGCGTCAGGCAGTGGTGGGGGGTGCGCAGGGACCGCTTCGCCGATTCGATGCACACTCCGTGCATGACAACTCCCTGGTTCGGCCTCCACCTCCCCAGCTACACCTTCCCCGACAGCCCCCCGGAACGACTGTTCGACCGTATCGTCGAGCAGGCGCGCGCCGCCGAGGACGCGGGCTTCAGCCTCATCACCGTGATGGACCACCTGAACCAGATCCCGGGCGTCGGACCGCAGACGGACCCGATGCTGGAGAGCTGGTCGGTGCTGGCGGCGCTGGCCCGCGAGACGAAGACGGTCCACCTCGCGACCCTCGTCACCGGGGTGACGTACCGCAACCCCGCCCTGCTCGCGAAGATCGTCACCACGCTGGACGTGATCTCCGGCGGCCGCGCGATCCTGGGGATGGGCGCGGCCTGGTTCGAGGGCGAGCACATCGGCCTGGGGTTCGACTTCCCGCCGATCAGGGAGCGCATGGACCGCCTGGACGAGGCGCTCACGATCACGAAGGCGATGTTCACGCAGGAGCGGCCGACGTTCCACGGCCGCTACTACCGGATCGAGGAGGCGCTCAACATGCCGCGCCCGCTCCAGCCGGGCGGTCCGCGGATCCTGGTCGGCGGCAGCGGCGAGCAGCGGACGCTGAAGATCGCCGCCAGGCACGCGGACATGACGCACTGGTTCCCACTGGGCCTCGAGGGGCTGCAGCACAAGACGGACGTCCTGGCGCGGCATTGCGAGGCGATCGGGCGGGATCCGGCAACCATCGAACGCACGCTGGGGTCGCCGGTGATCGTGGTGGCGACCGAGGCCGAGGCGAAGGCGGTTCGCGAGCAGATCCCGCCCGAGCGCCGGGCGCAGGAGTTCGTGGGGACCCCGGAGCAGGCCGCGGAAGCGCTGCGTCCGTACCTGGACGCCGGCTTCACCGGCTTCACCTTCCGAAACGTCAGCCTGCGGACGCCGGAGTCGATCGCGGTGGCCGGCGAGCTCCTGCACCTGATCGGGGGGTAGGAGCGTCGACCGGGCCCGCCCGGTGCTCCGCCGCCGCGTGACCGGCGGGTCCGGTCGGGGCACCCGGTCGTCGGGCGGCCCACGGCGGCCCGTTCGCCGGGGACCCGGCATGATCACCCCGTGACCTCGACCTCCACCTCGACCGCTCCCTCGACCCCGGCGGCCGCCCACGCCGCCCCGCCTCCGCGCACCGGCGACCTGTTCGCGCCCGGCCTGCGCGGCCTGACCTTCGGGCTGGTCGCCACGATCACGCTGGTCGCCCTCGAATCGCTGGCCATCGGCACGGTCATGCCGATCGTGGCGGGCGAGCTCGGCGACATCGGGCTGTACGGCTGGGTCTTCTCGGCGTTCTTCCTCGGCAACCTGGTGGGCATCGTCGTTGCCGGCGGCGCCCTGGACCGGGTGCCCTTGCGCCGGCCGTTCGGCATCGGGCTGGGCCTGTTCGCGCTGGGGCTCCTGGTCGGCGGCCTGGCGCAGTCGATGCCGATGCTGATCGGAGCGCGGCTGATCCAGGGGCTGGGCGGCGGGGCGGTGGCGCCTACGGCGTACGTGGCCATCGGCCGGTGCCTGCCGGATCGCCTCCATCCGCGCATGTTCGCGCTGATGTCCACGGCCTGGGTGGTCCCCGGGGTGATCGGGCCGTCGATCGCGGCCCTCGTCGGCGAGGGACCCGGCTGGCGCTGGGTGTTCCTCGGCCTGCTGCCGCTGCTGGCGGTGGCGGGCGGGCTCGCCTTCTCCGCGCTGCGGGGCGTGCCGGCCGCGGACCCCGGCACGGGGGAGGCCGCGGCCAGCCGCGCGACGGTCCGCCGCCTCCCGAACGCGCTGCTCGCGGCCGCCGGGGCGGGCATCCTGGTCGCCGCGCTGACGGTTCCCGACCTCCGCCTGGTGATCGCGGGGACCGCGCTCGGGCTCATCCTGCTCGTGCCGGCCTTCCGGCGCCTGACGCCCGCGGGTACGCTCGCACTCGCTGTCGGCGTGCCGGCGGCGGTGCTCCTGCGCGGGATCCTGACGTTCGCCTTCTTCTCCGGCGACGCCTACATCCCGCTGCTGCTCCAGACGTGGCGCGGCACGCCCGCGACCCTGACCGGTGTCGTGTTCACGGCCACCACGCTCGCCTGGACCCTCGGGACATGGCTCCAGGCGCGGCGCATCGACCGCTCCGGTCCGCGCCGGTTCGTCGCCATCGGCTTCGCCTGTGTCGCCGCCGGCGTGCTGCTCACGATCCCGGCGACGTTGCCCGGCGTGCCCCCGGGGCTCGTCGTCCTCACGTGGGCCGTGGCCGGGACCGGGATGGGCCTCGCCTACTCCGCGCTGACCCTGATCGTGCTGCGTGAATCGACGCCCGCGGAGCAGGGGGCCGCCTCTTCCGCGCTGCAGCTGTCCGACATCCTGGGGACCGCGCTGGGGACCGGGGTCGGCGGCGCGATCACCGCGATCGGCGAGCGAAGCGGCGGCGACGGCCTCGGCTGGGGGCTGGGCATCGTGTTCGCGGTCGCGCTGGCCGTGGCGCTGGCCGGGCTGCGGGCGAGCCGCCGGCTCCCCGGCCGGAGACGCCTGGACCCGGGCGCCGGGCGGTCCCCGACCACGCTGGAGGCACGGACGGCTGCGGTAGACTAGGCCGGTCTCGTCACGTCCGCCCGCTCGGCACCGGCCGTCCCGCGGCCCGCCATCCAACGGAGGTTCCCGAACCCCATGTCCGCCGAGACGCTTCGCGAGAAGATCCGCGAGATCCCCGACTTCCCGAAGCCCGGCATCCTGTTCTACGACATCACCACCCTGCTCAAGGACCCCGCGGGCTACAAGGAGGCGATCGACCTCATGCTCGAGCCCTACCGGGACGAGCAGGTGGACATCGTCGTGGGCATGGAGTCGCGGGGCTTCATCTTCTCGGCGCCGATGGCCTACCTGCTGGGGACGGGGCTGGTCCCCGTTCGGAAGCTGGGCAAGCTGCCGGCCGAGACCCTGACCGTGGAGTACGCGCTGGAATACGGCTCGAACACGCTCGAGATCCACCGCGACGCCATCGCGCCCGGCCAGCGGGTGCTGATCGTGGACGACCTGCTCGCCACCGGCGGCACCGTGCGCGGCACGATCGAGCTCGTGGAGCGGCTCAAGGGCGTCGTGGTCGGCCTCGCGTTCCTCGTGGAGCTCGAGTTCCTCAAGGGCCGCGACCGTCTCGACGGCCGCAAGGTCACGAGCGTCGTCCGGTACTGACCGCCCGGCAGCGCGCGATCCAGCCGCGCGGTCCGTCCGGTCGCCCCGCCGTCCCGATGACCGATCGCCCCGACCAACCGCCCGTCAAGCCTCCCGACCCGGATCGTCGCCGGTTCTTCCGGCTGTTCGCGAGTGACGTCGTAACGTCCGTCGGGAGCGTGCTCGGTGCCGTGCAGGTGCTCCAGCAGCAGTCGGCGGAGGCGGCGCGGGAGCTGCTCGCCGTCGCGGATCCGGTGGTGGCACCGACCGCCGCGGTCGGCACGGCGGCGGGCCGCGCGGCCGATGCGGACGCCTCGACCGCCGGCTACCGCGCGCCGTTCCGCTGGGACGAGGATGCCCGGGTGTGCTGGGCGATCGACCAGCGGCGGCTGCCGGACATCCTCTCGGAGATCGAGATCGGCGGCGCCGCCGACGCGGTCAACGCGATCAACGACGGCGCGATCCTCGGGTCGCTCGTGCAGGCCCAGGTCGCCGCCGTGACCCTCGCGATCGTCGCGGGCCGCGCGCGCCTGTCGCGTCCCTTCGCCCGCCGGGCCACGATCCGCGGCGCCGCCAACGCACTGCGGCTGACCCGGCCCGGCTCGGCGGCGATGGCCGCCTCGGTGGACCGGATGCTGGGGCGGCTGGACCTGTTCGCGCCGGATGCGGACGGCGATGCCCTGGCGGCCGGCCTGCGCGAGGAGGCCGAGTCCATCGTGTTCGAGGCGTCGAACGACCACGGCACGCTCGTGTCGCACGGGCTCACGGCGCTCCCCGGAGCGCCGGACGCGCCGTTGCACGTCCTGGTCGCCGGGAGCACGGGCGCGATGGGCAGCGGCACGTACGGGACCGCGCTGAACATCGTCACGGCGGCACATCACGCGGGCCGGCCGGTGCACGCGCTGGTGGCCGAGGCGCGGCCGCTGTTCTCGGGCTCCCGCGTCGCGGCCTGGGAGCTGGGCCAGGCCGGGGTGCCGTACGCGGTGGTCACCGACGCCGCCGCCCCAGGATGCATCGCGAACGGCGAGGTGGCGGCGGTGCTCGTCGCCGCGGACCGGGTGGCCGCCAATGGCGACGTCATCGCGCCGGCGGGCACGTACCCTCTGGCGCTGGCGGCGAGCGTGGCCGGGGTGCCGCTGCTCGTCTGCGCGCCGACGATCGCGATCGATCTCGCCACGCCGGCCGGCGAGCAGGCGACGATCGAGGAAGGCCGGCCGGGGGCGGTGATCCGTGCGGCCGGAACGCGCGTGACGCCCGAGGGGGCCCACATCCGCAACCCGACCCAGGACCTGACGCCCGCCTCGCTCGTGTCGGTGCTGATCACGGAGGAGGGCGTGCTGGCCGCGCCCTTCGGGCCCGCGATCGCCGCGGCCGCGGAGCGGGCGGCCGCGCGCCGGATGGCGTCGCCCGGGTTCGCGGAGCTGGTCCGGAAGGCCGCGGAGGCCGAAGCCGCCGGAGCCGCCGGAGCCGCCGGAGCCGCCGAAGCCGCCGAAGCCGCGGCCGCGGGGACACCTGCGCCCGTCGAGCCCGCCACGGCCGCGGCCCCGGCGACCGGCGGGACCCCCTCCTGATGGCTACCGTGGCCGTCGGCGAGCGGAGCCGGGGCGTCGTCGCCCGGTCCACCACGGACCGCGCGCTCCTGCGCGCCTTCCTGGAGCGCGACCGCCTGTTCGCGGCCTACGCGATCTGCGACCTTGAGGAGCGCGAGTTCCCCCGGACGCGCTGGGGCGTCGCGACGAGCGGTGACGAGGTCGTCGCCGTCGGCCTCGAGTACGGCGGCGTCAACCCCCAGCCGTTGTTCGTGATGGGCCGCAACGACGGCATCGCCGCCATCCTCCGCGACATCGTCCGGCCGCGCGCCGCCTACCTCGCGGCGGCCGCGGAGGCCCTGCCGGCGGTCGCGCAGCATTACCGCGTGGACCCGGGCCCGCCGATGATCCGGATGTGGGTGGACCGGACCCGGTTCCAGCCCGCACCGGCCGCCGTGGAGCGCCTGCTCCCGGTCGAGGTGGGCGAGCTCAACCGCCTGTACCAGCTCGGCTTCGCGGCCTGGCTTCCCTCGAGCGCCGTCGCCGAGGGCGTCTACTTCGGCATCCGGGTCGGCGGCCGCCTGGTCTCGGCCGCCGGAACCCACGTGATCTCGCGCGAGGCGCGGCTCGCGGTCGTGGGCAACGTGCTGACCCACAGCGCCCACCGCGGGCGCGGCTACGCGACCGCCGTCACCTCGGCCGTGACGGCCGAGCTGCTGCGCTACTGCGATGAGGTCGTCCTCAACGTGCGGGCGGACAACCCGCCCGCGATCGCCGCCTACCGCAGGCTGGGCTACGTCGAGCACTGCCGGTTCGAGGAGCGGCTCGTGCGGCGCACGAGTTCGGCGTGGTCGGACCTGACCGCCCCGATCCGGCGCCTGTTCGCCTCCCGCGCCCCGGCTCTCTCGGCGCCCGCCGGCCCCGACCAGGCACATCCCATCCCGCCGATCCACCCGAGCCAGCCGTCGCCCGACGGCCCCGCCGAGGAGTCCAGATGACCGACCCCATCCTCGTCCCGCACGATGTCAGCGACCTCTCCCTCGCCGCCGAGGGCGTTCGGCGGATCGAGTGGGCCGAGCGCGAGATGCCCGTGCTGCGCCTGATCCGCGAGCGCTTCGAGCGCGAGCGGCCGCTGGAGGGCATCCGGGTGGGCGCGTGCCTCCACGTCACGACCGAGACGGCGAACCTCATGCGCACGCTCAAGGCGGGCGGCGCCGAGGTCCACCTGGCCGCGTCCAACCCGCTGTCCACCCAGGACGTCACGGCGGCGGCGCTCGTCGCCCAGTACGGGATCTCGACCTACGCCCGCCGCGGCGAGGATCGCGACACCTACTACGCGCACCTCCGGACCGTCGCGGACACCCACCCGCTGATCACCATGGACGACGGCTGCGACCTCGTCACGCTCCTCCACAGCGAGCGGCGGCAGCAACTGGGAGAGGTGCTGGCCGGCACCGAGGAGACGACGACGGGCGTCATCCGCCTGCGCGCGATGGCCGCCGACAACGCGCTCGCGTTCCCGGTCGTGGCGGTCAACGAGGCGCTGACCAAGCACCTGTTCGACAACCGGTACGGGACCGGCCAGTCCACCCTGGACGGCATCCTGCGCGCCACGAACATCCTGATCGCGGGCCGCAACGTGGTCGTCGCGGGCTACGGCTGGGTCGGGCGCGGGATCGCGTCGCGCATGGACGGCCACGGCGCGCACGTCACGGTCGTGGAGGTGGACCCGGTTCGCGCGCTCGAGGCCCTGATGGACGGCTACCAGGTGATGACCGTGGGCCAGGCCGCCGCCTGGGGCGACCTGTTCATCACGGCGACGGGGAACATCAACGTGTTCCGGCGCGAGCACTTCGCCGCGATGCGCGACGGCGCGATCATGGCCAACTCCGGCCACTTCGACGCCGAGCTGGACCTGCCGGCCCTGCGCGAGATGGCCGAGGGTCACGTCCGCGAGGTCCGGGACAACGTCCAGGAGTTCGACATCGGGGGCAAGAAGCTGAACCTCATCGCCGAGGGGCGGCTGGTGAACCTGGGCGCGGCCGAAGGGCACCCGGCGGCGGTGATGGACATGAGCTTCGCCAACCAGGCGCTGTCGGCCGAGTACGTCGTACGCCACCACGCGGAGCTCGAGGCGCGCGTGTACGTGGTTCCCGAGGCGATCGACGCCGAGGTGGCCCGCCTCAAGCTGGCGGCGATGGGGATCACGCTGGACCCGATGACGCCCGAGCAGCTGGCGTACGTCTCCTCCTGGCAGCACGGGACCTGAGCGATGGCGGGGCCGGCGGACCACGATCACGTCGGTGGCGTCGTGGCGCCGTACGGCAGCTGGCGCTCACCGATCGACGTCGAGCTCCTCGCGGGGGCCGCGGTGGGGCTGTCGGAGCCGTGGCTGGACGGCGACGACGTCTACTGGCTCGAGGGCCGGGCGACGGAGGGCGGCCGGCGCACGCTGATGCGCCGTACGCCGGACGGCGTGACCCGCGAGCTGACGCCGGGGCCGTTCGGCGTCGGCAATCGCGTCCACGAATACGGCGGCGGCAGCTACGTCGTGGATGGCGGGCGCGTCGTCGCGTCCTCCTTCGCCGGCGGCCAGCTGTGGCGGATCGACCCCGGGGGCGAGGCGGGGGCCACCGCCATCACGCCGCCCGGCCCCCACCGCTTCGCCGATCTCCGGTTCGATCCCGTGCGTCCGGTGCTGTATGCCGTTCGCGAGACGCACGATCCCGCCGATGACCGGCCCGAGACGGTTGCGAACGTCCTCGTCGCCCTCGCCCTGGACGGGTCGGACGGCGCGGGCCGCGTGATCGTCCAGGGACCGGACTTCGTGGCGGCGCCCCGGCCGTCACCGGACGGTCGCCGGCTCGCCTGGCTGGAATGGGATCTCCCGGACATGCCCTGGGACACGACCCGCCTGCGCGTCGCCGACATCAACGACGACGGCTCGATCGGTGAGGCGGTCACGGTGGCCGGCGGACCCGGCGTGTCCATCGTCCAGCCCGCCTGGTCCGCCGGCGGTGTGCTCCACTACGTGTCGGACGAGACCGGCTGGTGGAACCTGTACGCGCTGGACGGTCCGGACGGCCTCGCCGGGGCCGCCCGCAACCTCGCCCCCATGGACGCGGAGCTGGGCGACCCGGCGTGGGTCTTCGGCCGGTCCTCGTACGGGTTCGCGCCGGACGGGTCGATCCTGGCGGTCGCCCGGGCCGCCGGCTCGGACGCCTTCATCCGGATCGGGGACGACGGCGTGGTGACGCCGGTGGAGGCGCCGTTCAGCGAGGTCGAGAGCCTGCAGGTCGGCCCGGCCCGGGCGGTCGTCATCGCCGCGGGGCCGCACGACGGCGCCACCGTGACGGCGCTGGATCCGCGGACCGGTGAGCCCTCCGGGGTCCTGGCGCGGTCCCTGGCCACGCCGATCGCCGCGGCCGTCCTGCCGCACGCGGAGCCGATCAGCTTCCCGACCGGCGACGGCGCCACGGCCAGGGCCCTGTTCTTCCCGCCGACGAACGACCGCTTCCGCGGCCCGGACGGCGAGCTGCCACCGCTGCTCGTGCTGTCGCACGGCGGGCCCACCTCGTCGGCCTCGTCCGCGCTGTCCCTGGACCGGGCGTTCTTCACGTCGCGCGGGATCGCCGTGGTGGACGTGGACTACCGTGGCTCGAACGGCTACGGCCGCCCGTACCGCGACGCGCTCAAGGGGCGGTGGGGGATCGCCGACGTGGAGGACTGCGTCGCCGCCGCGCGCTTCCTGGTCGAGCGCGGCTCCGCGGACCCGGCGAGGCTCGCCATCCGCGGCGGCAGCGCCGGCGGCTACACCACGCTCGCCGCCCTCGCGTTCCGGCCCGAGGTGTTCGCCGCCGGCATCAGCCTCTACGGCATCGCCGACCTGGAGCTCATCCACCTCGACGGCCACAAGTTCGAGTCGCGCTACGACGAGGGGCTGGTCGCCCCGTGGCCCGAAGGCCGCCAGGTCTTCCGGGACCGCTCGCCGATCCACTTCCTGGACCGGATCCGTGCCCCGATGCTCCTGTTCCAGGGCCTGGACGACAAGGTGGTGCCGCCGTCCCAGCTGGAGGCGATGGTCTCGGCGTTCACGGCGCGCGGCCTGCCGCACGTCGCGATGACGTTCGAGGGGGAGGGCCACGGCTTCCGGCGGGCCGAGACCAGGCGGGCCGTGTACCGGGCAGAGCTGGCGTTCCTGGGCCGGGTCTTCGGGTTCACGCCGGCGGATGCCCTGGAGCCGATGCAGATCCCGGGGCTCTGAGGAACGGGGTCGCGCAGGATCGCGCCGAACAGGCCGCGGCGGGTGCTACGCCGAGGTGAGGGTCCCGGCGTCGTCGAGCGCCGCGAACGCCGGGGCGACGATCCGCCGCTCGGCAGCGCCGATCCCCGCTGCCTCGGCCTCAGCCTCCCAGCGCGTCGCGGCGCTGACCACCTCGCCCAGGATGCGCCGCGCGTCGGGCTCCGCGAGCGCGTACAGCGCATGCGTGGCGAAGGCGGTGAGCACATCCTGGCCGGCACTGCGCCCGTCGAGCGAGAGACTGTGGGGGTGCGCCGCTCGGGCGGGGTTCATGTCGAAGGCGGGCGCGAGCCGCCAGCCCTCGGGAGCCCGCAGGAAGCCGTGGTTCCGGAGGTGGTCGTCGCGGTTCCCCGCGACCACGTTGAACATCAGGCGGCGGAACATCCGGGCGAGGTCCGCCTTCACCGCACGCGCCGCGCCGTAGCGGCTGATCGCCTGGGCGATGTCGGGGTAGGAAGCCGGCTCGCCGTCGCGATGGTCGGTGAGTGTCATCGCCGACACGAACAGGCGGCGAGCTCCGCCGGCCCCTCGGTCGAAGCGGCGCACGAGGTAGGTGCGGCCACGCCCTGGGCCGTTCACGGCCTCCACCCGGTGGTCGGCCACCTCGATGCCGGCCTGGCTCGCGAGGTTGGCGTAGACGAACTCCCACGCCCCGATGTCGAGGCGGCGGTCCTCGCGCGACGGGAACTTCGCGATCCACAGGCTGCCGTCGGTGTCGCGCACGTTCGCCTTGGGGCGGCCCCCGCCGAGCGACGAGCCCGGGACCACGAGGTCGCGCAGACGCTCATCCTCGATCTCGGCATCGGGGTTGTCCTCGATCCATCGGGCGAGGTCCTGGAGTTCGCGCAGCGAGGCCATCGGCGGCACCGCCGGCTCGCCGTCGCGGACGAAGGGGCCGTCGGAGGTCTGGCCGAGCCGGAGTGCCCCCATCCGCGTCTCGTCGGACACGGCGACCAGCATCTCCCAGTTGCCGGGCAGCCTGTGCCTCTCGCGAGCGAGGAGCATCTGCCCCCAGGCGTCGGGGGTCGTGTCGAGGAGCGCCGGCGGCAGGGCGTCGGCCCCCAGTGGCTGGTCGCCCGAGAACAGGAGCGTGCGCGGGTCGATCGGGAACGCGCCCCGCCCGTTGAGCCACGCGTCGTCGTAGGCGAACGAGACCGCCCGGCGCTCGCCGGCTCCGGGCCACCGCACGAGCGTGCCGACCTGGCGGGCCGGGCCCAGCTCGGGCGCGTCGAGGACGACCGCGAGGCGGTCCCCCCTGTCGGCCATCAGGCGAGCGAACGGCGACGATGAGGGAGCGGGGTCCGGGCGTCCGCGAGCCGGTTGCCCAGCTCATCGCTGGCGGCGATCAGGTCGAGGTCCTCGTCGAGCGCCAGCACTTCGAGGACGCGCGCGAGGACCGCGGCGCTCACCGACAGGTCGCCGGCCTCGAGCTTGCGCAGCGTGGTCCGGGAGACGAACGATCGCTCCGCCATCTCGGCCCCGCTCATCCGCCGCCGCAGGCGGGCGGCACGGAGACGCTCACCGAGCCCTTCGGCGCGGCGCTGCGTGGCGGGGAACAGCATCCTTGCCGGTCGGCTCATGGCTCATAGTATGGTCAAGACAGACAGCTCCTGTCAATAGTAATAGTCATTCATCAGACGGCAGCACATGCGTATCCAATTGTCGAGCAACGCGTCGAAAGGGGTTTCACCATACGCGTCAGGCGCGGATCCCTGCCAGGCGCGGATCCCTGCCAGGCCCGGCCCTGGCGCCGTCCGCCCGGCCGTCACGCGAGAGGCCGCCCAGAGGCGTGCCGGGGGCCGTCGCGGAAGCGCCCCGCCCGGCGAGGGCGAGGAACGCTCGCGGGCACGGACGCATCAGCTCAGACGGCCATCCCCTGCTCGCCGAGGGCGACCTCGATCGCCCCGATCAGCTCCGTGTCGCTCGGCCGGCTGCCCAGCGGCACCACGCGATGCGGGCCTTCGTGCTCCGCCCAGCCCACCGACTGGTCCACGGACGTGAGCACGACCGGGAGGTCGACGTACACCTCGCGAAGCGCGGAGACGAGCTGGTGCCCTCCGACGGCGTCGCCGGCGACCCAGGCGTCGTAGACGAGGACGTCCGCTCGGTCGACGAGCGGGCAGGGCATATCGGCGATGACCGGGCACGCCTCTCGTTCCGGCCCACCGCACAGCTCGGTTTCATAGCCCGCACCGCGAAGACTGGCGGCCATCTGCTCTGCGACCGCCGGGTCGCGCTGGACGACGAGGATCCGGGTCATGCGCGCGCCTCCATCCTGGATCGTGATCGTAGCGCGCGGAGGCAAATGGCGACGCCACACGGGACCCGTGGGGGCATCGTTGCCCCACCAGCAGCGGCCGTCCCGTGGACGATCGCGCTCCCTCACCCCGTGCCCACGGCGACCTCTGACGGCCATGACCCCGGCTGACGGCCGTCCCGGGGCCGTCCGAGCAGATAGCCCTGGCCGTACGGGATCCCAAGCGAGCGCAGGGTCGCGAGCTCGGCCGGGGTCTCGATTCCCTCGGCGATGAGTCGAAGCTTGCCCTTCACCCCGAAGTAGGACATCCCGGCGATGAGCGCCTGGCGAGCGGGATCCGTGTTGATCCCGCGGATGAGGCCGATGTCGAGCTTCACGAGGTCAGGAGCGAGCTCGAGGATGTGCCGGAGGCTGGCGTACCCGGCGCCGGCATCGTCGACCGCGAGGCGGACGGCCGGCCCGAGTGCCATGAGCGCGCGCCGGAGCGCGCCGTAGTCGTCGACGACGACGTGCTCGGTGACCTCAAGGGCAATCTCTCGCGTGGACCCGGCCAGGAGCTCCCGGAGCGCGCCCGAGAGGATCAGGTCCGGGGAGGCATTGAGGCTGAGGTACGTCGCGGGCGGGAGGACGGTGGCCGCCTCGAGCGCCGCGCGGAGCGTGGCCATCTCGAGCTCCATCCCGAGTCCCGCCCGTTCGGCCATCCGGAACACGATGTCGGGTTGCGTCCCGTCGGCGAAACGACTGAGCGCCTCGTACCCGAGGACCGTCCCGGTGTGGAGCTCGACGATCGGCTGGAAGAACGGGGTGAAGGCGCCGGTGTCGAGGATCGCCTGGATGATCGCCCGGGCGTCGTCCTCTCGATGGCGGGCCTCGAGACCTGGCGCGACGAGCGCCCCGATGATCGAGCCGAAGGTCGCGAAGGCCGGCAGGCGCTCGATGATCCCCTCAGCGTTGGCCGGGTCGTGGGCGCTGAAGCCGATCACGCCGACAACCCCATGAGATCCACTGAGCGGGGCGTAGACGGTGGCGCGAAAGTCGGTTGCGCCGATCGTCTCGCCGTAGGTGCCGTCTTGGGGCCCGTTGTGCAGGGTCTCTGCCCACGGCCCGACGACGGCCCGGTCAAGGAGGTAGCGCGCCCGTGCCTCGGGGATCGACGCCCCCACGGTCAGGACGTTCTCCACTCGTCCCGCCGCGGCGACGATCCGCCCGCGGCCTGCCCCGACGCTGATCGCAAAGGCTGAGTCGACCCCCGCCAGCCGCAGGATCTCGGCGCATGCGGCTCCGGCGATCGCTTCCGGGGTCCCCTCCGGGTCGAGCCGTTTGAGGGCCGCCTCGATCGCCTCGCGCTCGCGCGCTCCGCGGGCGAGCGCGCGCTCGAGGGTGCGCTCCCGGGAGACGTCGCGGTCGGTCTGCATGTAGCTGACCAGGCGGCCGGCAGCATCGCGAATCCCCGAGATGACGGCCTCGACCTCGAGGTGCGATCCATCCTTTCGGCGGTTGACGATCGAGCCCGTCCAGGTCTTGCCCGATGCCACGGATGCCCAGATCGCATCGAAGGAGGCGCGCTCCTGGTGGCCGCTGTCGACGATCCCCGCGAAGCGCCCGACGATCTCGTCCGGCTCGTAGCCGTACATCCGGCTGAAGGACCGGTTGACGAAGGTGACGATGCCGTCGGCGTCCTGCATCCAGACCGCGTCCGCGGTCTGCTCGACGGCCGAGGCGAGTCGGGCTCGTTCTTCATCCGCC
The DNA here is from genome assembly GCA_963703575.1 of uncultured Chloroflexia bacterium. GTDB lineage: Bacteria > Chloroflexota > Limnocylindria > Limnocylindrales > CSP1-4 > CAIXZV01. Next base: position 57,112 of record CAVPEU010000016.1, on the reverse strand, counting down.
GCGACCTGTTCGCTGATGTCCTGGACGACCGCCACGAAGGCCGGTGGCGTCTCGGTGGCCAGGAGATGGACGCGCACCTCGACGGGGTAGGTGGAGCCGTCCTTGCGGCGGTGGCTCGTCCGGAAGGTGACCTGCTCACGCTCGCCGGTGCGAAGCGGGGCCACCAGCTCGACGATCGAGGCCAGGGTGTCCCCGGGCTCGATGTCGGGAAGTGCCAGCCCACGGAGCTCATCGAGGGAGCGCCCGAGGCTCTGGAGCGCGCTGGCGTTGGCATCCGTGAAGCGCAGGGACTCGGAGTCCAGGACATAGACTTCGCTCAACAGCTCATCGAGCAGCCGCGCCGAGCGCGCCAGCTGCGCCTCGATCTCGACCCGCTCGGTGACGTCCTGGACGGTGCCGACCATTCGGACCGGTGTGCCCGCCGGGTCACGAATGAGCCCTCCCAGCTCGTGGAGGATCCGGACGGCGCCGTCGGGCCGGATGATCCGGTAGTCGAGGTCATGCCGGCCGCTGCCGCCGGCCGCCGGCCGCTGGGACGCCTGCACCCGGGCTCGATCATCGGGATGGACGTACGCGAGGAATGCCTCGCTCGTCCCGTGGATCGCGGCTGGCTCCACCCCGAAGATCCGGAACAGCTCCTCGGATCGCTCGGCGGTGTCGGTCGCGAGGTCCCAGTCCCAGCTGCCGATGTGGGCGATCCGCTGCGCCTCGGCGAGATTGCGCTCGCTTCGGAGGAGTCCTTCCTCGGATGCGTCGCGAGAGGCACGGGCCCGCAGGGTCGTGATCCCGAGCGCGAGGTCATCGGCCAGGCCGGCGAGCAGGGCCACCTCGTCGGCGGTGATGGCATTCGGCTCGGCGGCATAGAGCGAGAGCGCACCGAACGTGCCGTCACCAGCTCGAAGGGGGAGCGCGGCGGAGGAGGCGAAGCCGTGCCGGAGCGCCGCCTCCCGCCACGGGGCGAGCTCGGGATCGGCGAAGAAGTTCCGGCCGACGACAGGGCGACCCGTACGGATCGCCGTCCCGGTTGGCCCCTTGCCCAGCAGGGTGTCAGCCCACGTGACCTTGATCGATCCGAGATATTCGGCCCCATTGCCGGCATGGGCGACCGGGCGGACGGTCCGCTCCGGATCATCCTCGGCGAGCCCGACCCAGGCAAGTCGATAGCCGGCTTCATGGACCGCGATCCGGCAGATCAGGTCAAGCAGCTCGGCCTCGTCCCCGGCACGCAGGAGAGCGCTGCGGGCAGAGTGGAACATGACGGACGCACGACTGTGATCGACCCGGCCTGCCGGCCGCACCGGTCCCGGCTCGCCGGGCGTCGCCTCGAGTGTTGGGCGCGCCCCCGGTCTCGGGCTCGTCTCCGGTCTCGGGCTCGTCTCCGGGTTCGGGCTCGTCTCCGGGTTCGAGGGACCGTTTCGCCTGTGCCCCCCGCGACCGGGTCCGGTCCCGGATCCACTCACCAGACGCCTCCCTGATCCGGACGACCACCAAGCGGCCATCCAGCTTGAGGGCACGATAGCAAGATTGCGACCGAGCCACCATCGCGGCGACCCTGTTTCCGGCGTGCCCGCGCACCGCGGCCGGCGCTCGCTGACGGACCGCCAGACGTCTCTTCGGCTGGCGGTCGCCTGACGCTCGCCGCCGCGATCAGCGGTCCCGCATCCTGTGCAGGGACTCGGTGTAGAGCACGCATCGTCCCCCGCCGCGCCGCTTCGCCTCGTACATCGCGGCGTCGGCGGCGGCGACCACATCGTCGGCGGTCCGGAAGCCCGCCGGGCCGACGGCGACGCCGATACTGGCCGGCACGATCCGCGGCTTCCCTGCGATCTCGTACGGTGCCCGGAGCGCCTCGCCGAGGCGCTCGGCAACGGCCATGGCCGTCTCCGCCGTGGCTACCTCGTCGAGCAGCACGACAAACTCATCGCCACCCATGCGAGCCGCGGCATCACCCGACCGAAGCGCGAGACGAAGGCGTGCCGCCACATCGACGAGCAGTCGATCACCGGCGGCATGGCCCAGGGTGTCGTTGACAACCTTGAACTCGTCGAGATCCAGGAACAGGACCGCGAAGGCGTCCCGACGCCGGTTCGCGAGCTCCAGGCGGTAGGAGAGGCGCTCCAGGCCGAGGGCGCGGTTCGCCAGGCCGGTCAACCCGTCGTGAAGCGACCGGCGGCGGAGCTCCTCCGTTGCCAGCGTGAGCTCGGCCGTTCGGTCCGCGACTCGGTGCTCGAGGTCCCGGAATGAAGCATCGAGCTCCTCGCCGAGGAAGTTCACGCCGGCCGCGACGGCATCGACGATGTCGCCGTCCGGACCGACCGGAGCGCGGACGTCGAACCGCAGGTCGGCGAACTCCTGGATCGTGCTCACGACGTCCTCGAGGCGCCTCTCGAGAGCCCGCCGCCCGTCGTCCCGGTCCGGCGCTGGTCCGGGGGGAGACGGGACAGGTGCCCGGGCGCGCGACCGAGCCTCAGGGTCCACCGGCTCAGGTTCCGCTGTCAGGGGACGAACTCCCGGAGCCAGGCGAGCGCGGAGGCCTCGTCCTCGAACAGCCGTGTCGGCGCGACCGGTTTGCTCACGCTGAGGAAGAAGTTGCCCATGACCCGGCTGAGGGGGGTGTCGACGACCAAGGCGACGGCCGACACCAGGTCACCGCGGCGCGTGAACTCGGTACGTGCGGGCCGATCCATCGGGCCGATGTCACGAATGTCCACCAGCAGGGGGCCCTGTCGCCCGCCGGTCAGCTGGGCCGTCGCCTCGATCGCCGCGATGGCGTCGTCGAGAGCCATCGGGGACCGTGGTGCCCACACCAGCTGAACGATGCTGTCCCGTCGCAGCCACGCCCGGAACTTCGGGTGCGGGACGGCCCCGGAGTCGTGGCCCATCGGCTCCTCGGTCATGGGACGCTCGCTCTCCATGTTCGACCAATCACCAAGCGTGCGCATCATGGGCCACATCCCGCGCGTCGGCAATCCCTCGCCATGATCCGCGGGGCCGGCGCCGGGACGTCCGGGCCGACAGTGCATGCCCTGCCGGCCGGCCGTGCCGACGCCGGTGGTACGCTCCCCCGATCCAGCCCGCTCGAGGATCGATTCCGGAGTGTCATGAGCATCGTCGACGCCGACCAGTACCTGTTCACCTCCGAGTCGGTCACCGAAGGCCACCCGGACAAGATGTGCGACCAGATCTCGGACGCCATCCTGGACGCGATCATCCGTGACGACCCCGACGCGCGCGTCGCCTGCGAGACGGCGACCACGACCGGCCTCGTGGTGGTGATGGGCGAGATCACGACCTCGACCTACATCGACTTCCAGTCGGTCGTCCGGGACACGGTCCGCGACATCGGCTACACGAAGGCCGAGTACGGCTTCGACTACCTCACCTGTGGCACGATCGTGAGCGTCAAGGAACAGTCGACGGACATCGCGCAGGGCGTGGACGAGGCACTGGAGGTCAGGGACGACAACCGGCCGCACCGGGAGCTGGGGGCGGGCGACCAGGGGATGATGTTCGGCTTCGCCTGCCGCGAGACGCCGGAGCTGATGCCGCTCCCGATCGCCCTCGCGCACCGCATGGCCCGTCGCCTGGCCGAGGTCCGCCGTTCCGGCCAGCTGCACTACCTGCGGCCCGACGGCAAGACCCAGGTCACGGTCGAGTACGAGCGCGGTGTGCCCAAGCGGGTGCGGACCGTCGTCGTCTCGGCGCAGCACGACCCGGACGTGCGGGCGGAGCGCATCCGCTCCGACATCGCGGAGAGCGTGATCCTGCCCACCATCCCCGAGGACCTGCGGCCCGTTGATCCCGTGATGCACGTGAACCCGACAGGGCGGTTCGTGACCGGCGGCCCGATGGGCGACGCCGGCCTGACCGGGCGCAAGATCATCGTGGATTCCTACGGCGGGATGGCCCGCCACGGCGGCGGGGCGTTCAGCGGCAAGGATCCGACGAAGGTGGACCGCTCGGCGGCCTACGCGGCGCGATGGGTGGCCAAGAACGTGGTGGCCGCGGGCCTCGCCGACCGGTTCGAGCTCGAGGTGGCGTACGGCATCGGGATCGCCCGGCCGATCTCGCTGTCGGTCGAGACGTTCGGGACCGGCAGGATCGACGACGAGCGGATCCAGCAGCTGGTGGAACGGCACTTCGACCTGCGGCCTGCGGCGATCATCGACGCGCTGGACCTCCGGCGGCCGATCTACCGCCAGACAGCCGCCTACGGCCATTTCGGCCGCGAGGACCTGGACCTGCCCTGGGAGCGCACCGACAAGGCGGCGCTGCTGGCCTCGGAGGCCGGCCTCCCGGAGCCGGAGCTGAGCGCGGTCAGGTAGCCGCGGGCCACGAGTAGCCGCAGGCACGAGTAGCCTCGGGGCCACGCGCAGCTGCGGGCCACGAGTAGCCGCGGGCCACGAGCCGGCCGACCGGCAGATGGTCACCGTCGGCGGCCGCAGCATCGAGGTCGCCGCGCCCGTCAGCGGTGTCCCGGTGTCCCGGGGCTCCCGGTGCCCCGGTGTCCCGGTCTCCGGGGCTCCCTAGAATGGGCGCGATGTATGTCGTGATCATGGCCGGGGGCGGGGGCACGCGGCTGCGCCCGCTCAGCACCGCGGTCCGGCCCAAGCCGTTCCTCCCCCTGCTGCCCACGGGCGAGACCCTGCTGGAGCGGACGGTCGCGCGGCTGCGGGGACCGGAGCTGGGCGAGGTGGACGTGTACGTCGTGGCGGCCGCGCGCTACGGCCCCCTGGTGGCGGCGCAGCTGCCCGGCGCGCGGCTCGTCGTCGAGCCCGAGGGGCGCAACACGGCGGCGGCGATCGCCCTCGCGACGCTCCAGGTCGAGCGGGACGAGGACGACGTGATGGTCGTGCTGCCGGCGGACCACCGCATCGAGCCGGCGGACGAGGCCGGGTTCCGGGCGGTGCTCCGGGATGCCGCGCGGGGGCTCACCGATCACCCGTTCGGGATCGACCTTCCGCTCGTCACGCTCGGAGTCGAGGCCGCGTACGCGGCGACGCAGTACGGCTACCTGGTCCCCCGGGGGAGCGGCCGGATGATCGATGGCCTGCAGGCCTATCCGCTGGAGGCGTTCCGGGAGAAGCCGCCGATCGACGAGGCACGGCGGCTGTGGCGGACACCCGGGGTCGCCTGGAACGCCGGCATGTTCCTGTGGCGCCGGGGCGCGATCCGGGCGGCCCTCGAGGCGCACGCGCCGGAGGTCGCCGGGGCCGTCGCGCGCGGGCTCCGCGACGGCGTCCTGGCGGCCGAGTATGCCGCGATTTCCCCGCGCTCGATCGACTACGCGGTGATGGAGCCGGCAGCGGCGGCGGGGTCCGTGGTGATGGGCGCGATGCACGTCGGATGGACGGACATCGGGAGCTGGCCGGCGCTGCTGGACGTGCTCGGGGCGCCCGGCATCGACGGACGCGTCATGGAGGCGGAAGCGACCAGCGAGACCGTCGCCGGGGACCTCCTGGTCGAGCGGAACGCGGCCGGCCTCACCGTGCGCGAGGCGCCGGACGGTACGATCACCCCCGACCAGCCGACCGCCCTCCTGCGCGGCGCCCGCGGGGCGCGCCCGATCGTGCAGGCCCTCCTGGATCGGTGCGCAGCAGCGGAGGCCCGCGGATGACGAACGTGGCGGACGCGCCCACTCCCACCCGGATCGCGTTCGGGACCGACGGCTGGCGGGCCCGCGTGGCCGACGAGTTCACGTTCCAGAACGTGCGGCGCTGCGCCGACGGCGTCGCGCGCTACGTGGCCGGGCGAGGGGAGCAGGCCAGGGGCGTCGTCGTCGCGTACGACCGGCGGTTCGCGTCCGAGCACTTCGCGCAGGCCGCGGCCGAGGTCCTCATGGCCCGCGACATCCAGGTCGCGATCAGCCGGACCGCGGTGCCGACCCAGATGAGCTCCTACGAGGTGGTCCAGCGTGGCGCGGCGGCCGGCATCGTGATCACCGCCTCGCACAACCCCTGGACGGACAACGGGTTCAAGGTCAAGGCGCCAACGGGCGCGGCCGCCGGCGCGGAGATCCTGTCGGTCATCGAGGCCGCGATCGCGGACAACGGCGGCCGGGCGATCGAGCGCCGGCCGTTCGCGGATGCCGAGGCCGCCGGGCTCGTCGAGTGGTTCGACCCGTTCCCGGGCTACGAGCGGTTCGTGCGCCGGACACTGGACCTCGATGCGCTCAAGGCGGCGGACGTCTCCATCCTGGTCGAGCCGCTGTACGGCGCGGGCTCCGGCTGGATCCCGCGGCTGCTTGCCGGTGGCCGGATCCGGGTGACCGAGATCCACGGCGAGCGCAACCCGTACTTCGGCGGCGTGAACCCGGAACCGATCCGGCCAAACGTGGACGAGGCCCTCGCCCTGCTGGCCGCCGGCGGCTACGACCTGGGGCTGCTCCTGGACGGCGACGCGGACCGGGCGGGTGCCGCCGACGAGCGCGGCTCGTTCCTCCACCAGCTGGAGGTCACCGGCCTGCTCATGTACTACCTCGCGGAGCACCGCGGTTTGCGCGACCCGGTCGTGGTCAGCGTGAACAACACGTCCACCGCGGCGACGCTCGGGCGGCACTACGGGATCGAGACGTTCGAGGTCCCGGTCGGCTTCAAGTTCATCGGGCCGAAGATGATCGAGACCGGCGCGATGCTCGGCGCGGAGGAATCCGGGGGCTACGGCTTCGGGATGCACCTGCCCGAGCGCGACGGGATCTACGCGGACCTGATGCTCCTGGACCTGTTCCTCAAGGAGCGCGCGCGGGGCAACTGGCCGGTGTCGCGGGCCGTGGAGCGGTTCCACGAGCTGGCCGGGCCGTCGTTCTATCGCCGCATCGACGTCCACTTCGATCGCGTGTCCTACGACGGCGTGAAGCGGCGGATCCTCGTCGGCCTGCGGGAGCAGCCGCCGACCGACCTGGCCGGTGAGCCGATCGCCCGCACCCAGGTCCTCGACACGGGTGACGGCTTCAAGTGGTTCCTGGCGGACGGGTCGTGGCTGCTGGTCCGCGCGAGCGGCACCGAGCCCCTCGTCCGCGTCTACACGGAGGCCGGCAGCGCAGAGGCGCGCGACCGGCTCGTCACCACCGGCGAGCGACTGGTGCGCGGCGGCTGACCTCCCGCCCTGCTCCCCCACGCACCCGCGCGATGCACCTGCTCGCCGTCCGGCCGGACTGCCCGGGCGTCGGGCCGGAGGTCCCGGCCGGACGGGTGGAGGATGGTCCTTCCGGCCCCCGGCGAGCGGGTCTCTCCCCACGTGCTGACCCGCTCGCCTGGAGGTGTAGGCTTGTCCCACGACCGCCATCACCGGTCCTGCGGGTCCGACCGGACGGCGGCCCTCGTGGGCGCCCGTCGCGGGGCGACTGGAGGATGATCGGCGATGCACTCCTCTCTCATCGGCAAGGTCGAGAAGGCGAATCGCTATGCCCGCGAGCTGGACCGGATCACGGTCGAGCGGGTCGCCCTGACGTTCCGCGGTGACAACGACACCCACCACGTGAGCCTCGACGCTGGCCGGTGGCACTGCACGTGCCACTACTTCGAGAGCTGGGGCTCGTGTGTGCATCTCCTCGCGTTGCAGAAGATCTTCGGCGTGATGCTGCCGGAGGAGGCGCAGGTCTCGATCTTCAACGCGACGGCGGAGGCCACCGCCTGACCGTCGCCGGCCGGGCATCCGGCCGGTCACCGCATGTCCGCCATACCGGGCGCCGCCGCAGCTGCGGCGGCGCCCGGACGCGCCCCGGCTCAGGGTGCGACCTCGATCCGCCAGTACCAGGTCGCGCTGCGTCCCACGCCGAACCCTGCGGTGAGCTGCAGGCTCCATGCGCCCGGTGTCGCCGGCGGCGAGACCTCGATCCCGCTCGTGGAGCCGGACCCGCCGTCGACCGGATCCCCCGCCTGGCCTCCGGTCACCGGCGCCCAGCGCGCCTGCCAGGTGATCGGCGCGAGGTCCGGGTCGAGCGTGATCGCGAGCCGCTCCGTAGCGCGCACGTCCCCGGCGGACGGGCCCACGATCCACGGCGAATCGGAGACGAACCCGTCCCACGAGAACGTGCCCAGCTGTCCCGCCGCGACCGCACCGGACAGCCCGCCCAGCAGGGCCGCCGGGGGAGCGGCGTCGGTCGCGGCTGGAGCGGTGGCGGATGTCGAGGGGCCCGGGCTTCTCGCCGGCCCCGGGCTCGCCGACGGCGTGGATGCGGCCGGACTCGCGGCGGGCGTGGATGCGGCGGGGCTCGTGGCGGGCGTGGATGCCGGCGGCGGGCCGGCGGTCCCGCACGCCGCCGCCGGCACGAGGACCAGGACGAGGCCGACCGACCTGACGACGGCGGCGCGCGTGGACATGGCGTTCCCTCCTTGCTCGTTCAGCGGATGACGGACTGCGGACAGACCTGCGTGACGCAGGGGGCCTTGACGGTCACCCTGGTCGTGGCGGACGACGAGGACCGGAGGCCCTCGTTCGACGGTTTGCGGAACAGCGCCCGGTAGTCGCCGCTCGTCCACATCGTGAGGCTCGTGGTGTAGGTGCCGGCGGATGACCCGGGCGGCAGGGTGGCGACGTCCGCCCAGGCGCTGCCCGTCCACCGCTGGAGGACGACCTTGCGCCCGGCGACCAGGTTGTCCGACAGTCGCCCGGAGCCGGCGCTCCGGAGCGTGGCGGTGAACGTCACCTTCGTCTCGGTCACGACGGATGCCGGAGACACCGACAGGCCGATGGTGGTCGGGACACTGAGGCAGGTGCTGTAGAGCGTGGAGGTTGTCGGGACGTCGTACTGCTGCTGGAGGGTGGCGACGTCGCATCGCTCGTAGGCGTGGACGTTCCAGCCGGCCTTCGCCTTCGCGTGCTGGTACGTCTGCATGACGGCGTCCAGGAAGTCGCTGTTGTCGGGTAGGTTCACGTGGTGGTCGAGGATCATCACGTGGCCGAACTCGTGGAGGGTCACGTTCTCCGCCTCGAAGCAGCCGGTCGGCGAGCCCGTCATCTCGCACCACCGGAGCGTTCCCCAGTCGTACCGATGGCCGTTCTCGCGGTACCAGACGCCGAACCAGCCGGGTGGATCGCGGCGCATGCAGGCGAGCGCGTTGACGCCGCACGGCACGCTCGTGCCGTAGTACACGAGGTTGCCGGCGCCGCTGGCATAGGCGAAGGTCGGTGCCTTCGACAATCGTGTCCGGGCGGCGTCGGCGACGCCGGCGTTGATCGCCGTCTTCATCGCGGCAGGAGGCGTGCCAGCGGAGGACCAGCGGTACTTCAGCAGCAGGTTCTGCGCGTACAGGCCGCCGCCGAGGATCGGATCGGGGGTGGAGGCGGAGATCGGGACGAGCGCCCCGACCGGCAGGAGCAGCGCCAGGGCGAGGGCCGCGGCGCGGCCGGCCAGGCGAGCGCGGGTTCGGCTCCTCATCGGGACGTCTCCTCGACAGCTTCGACGGCGGAGGTCAGGGGATCGATCCCCCGGGCTTCGGCCGGCTCGGTGACGAGCCCATCCGGCGCCACCAGCACATCCCCGGCGGGCAGGTCCGCACCGCTCGCCGCGAGCGATCCGCCGCGCACCGGGAGCAGGCCGGCGCCGCCCTCGACCGGCCGACGGATCCCCGTCCGCAGGTCGAGGGTCTCGAGGGACCCGCGTGCCGCCTCGAACACGAGGAGGTGGTCGTCGGCGGCGCCCAGGGACGCCGCTCCCGAGTCGTCGACCAGCGTCGTTCGCCGGCCGGTGACGGCATCCACGGCGAGGATCGGGCAGGGGAACCCGTGACACGCGTCGTAGGCGACGACGGTGTCCCCGTCCACGCCGATCATCGGGCCGGTCGCCTCGATCGACGACACGCGTCCCGTCGCCGGATCCAGGACCCGGCTCCGGCATGCGAGCTCGCCGCATGACGCGACGCCCAGGCGCCCGTCGCCCGTCCAGCGCAGCTCCGTGGCGAACGTGGGGCCGTACCGGTCGTCGGACGGCAGGCCCGGCAGGATCCGGGTCCCGGCCGGCTGGTCCGCCGTGCGGCGCCAGATCCCCTCGTCCGTCCGGCTGGCCCGATCGACCCGGTGCTCCCAGATCGTCACGCCGTCGGGTGACAGCAGGGCGCTGCGGATCACGTCCGCCTCGCGGGCGACGACGGTCGCGCAGCCACGCGCGACATCCACGACGCGCAACCGCGAGGACGACCCGTCGTCATCGCCCACCAGCAGCCGGCCGAGCACCGGGCCGGACGCGAACGACTCCGGCGGCAGATCGACGTGGCGCGAGCCAGCTCCGAGCACGCCCAGCGCCAGGCGCTGGCCGGCCAGCGTCCCGGCCCGGTCGAGCACGGGATCCATCCGGTACCAGGCGGCCGGAGCGGACTGGGGCACCGCCGCGGGATCCACCACGCTGCACGGCGGTGGCTGCCAGGGCGGATCCGCCGCGACCAGTGCCGGCGGTCTGCCGAGCCCCACCGCCGCGAGCATCGCAAGCGCGGCAACGGGTGCCAGACCGCGGAACCATCGAACGGCCTCCATGAGGACCTCCTCCGGCGGGGACAGGGATGGGCGGGAGGAGGGCGAGGTCCGCATTGTGGCGGGCCCCACTTCGCTGCCGCTTATCCGGATCCGGAGTGATACGCTTGGAACTTCATCGGGACCCCGTGTCCCCACACATGTCCGACGCGGTACGGTCGCGAAGCCGGTGCGAATCCGGCACAGTCCCGCTACGGTGACCGCCCCTTGAGGGGCGGAAGTCCGGTCGCCGACCTGCCGTCGCCGCTCGAACCTTCGAGAGAAAGGTCAGGCGCAGCGTGCGATCTACAGCGTGACCCCTCCTTCGATCCCGAAGCGAGGGGTCTTCCATTCCCAGGCCTTCCCCGATTCCGGAGTTCCCGTGGACGCACGCTCTTTCGCGGCCCGCCGTCGTGCTCGCCGCCCGCTTCCCGCCCTGGTCCTGGTCCTCGTCGCGACCCTGCTGGCCGCCTGCGCCGGCCCCGCCGCGACGCCGACCCTCGCCCCCGTCACGCCGTCCCCGTCGGCCAGCGCGGTCGCGACCGCGACGACCACCCCGGCCGCGACGACCGCGCCCGCCTTCCCCGCCACCCTCACCGACGATGAGGGCACGGCGGTCACGATCCCCTCGGAGCCGGCGAAGATCGTGTCGCTCACGCCGGCCACGACCGAGACCCTGTTCGCCCTGGGCGTGGGCGACCGCGTCGTGGGCAAGGTCGAGGACTTCAGCCTCTACCCGCCGGAGGCCGCCAAGGTGCCCGATGTCGCCAAGTTCGGCTCGGTGGACGTCGAGAAGATCGTCGGCCTGGGCACCAACCTCGTCCTCGCCGGCGGCGACAACTTCAACCCGCCCGAGTCCATCGCGAAGCTGCGCCAGCTGGGGGTGCCGGTGCTCGTGCTCTACGCGCCGGACGTGAAGACCGCCCTCGCCGACATCGGCCTGATCGGGCGTGCCGTGGGCCGGCCGGACGAGGCGACCGCCATCAGCGCGAACATCCAGGCCGCGGTCGACCAGGTCTCGCAGGCCACGTCCACCCTGCCCCAGCCGCGGGTGTTCTACGAGCTCGACGCGACCAACGGGTTCTTCGGTCCGGCGCCCGACTACTTCGGCACCGAGATGATCGGCATCGCCGGCGGCCAGCCGCTCACGAGCGGCACCCCGGGCGTCTACCAGATCGAGGCCGAGGAGATCATCGCCTTCGATCCCGAGGTCATCCTCCTCGGCGACGCCGCCTACGGCGTGACCGCGGACCAGGTCGGCAAGCGGCCGGGCTGGGACACGCTGAGCGCGGTGAAGACCGGCAACGTCCGGCCCATCGACGACGTCATGGTCACGCGGCCCGGCCCCCGGCTCGCGGAGGGGATCCGGGCGCTGGCGATCGCGATCCACCCGGACCTGGCGTTCCCGTCGACGGCGCCCTAGGCCATGACCAGCACCCCCGTCCCCGCCGGCGCCGGGGCCCGTGCCGCCGTGGTCGCCCCGGCTCGCCTGCTGGGACGGGCCGGGTGGCTGGCCGTGCTGGGGGTGGTGACGCTGGCCGTCGTCCTCGTCGGCGGCATCGTGCTCGGATCCGTGGACGTCAGCCCGGGGACGACCCTGGCGATCCTCGCCCGGCGGTTGCTGGGGCTCCAGGTCCCGGTCACCTGGCCGGCGACGACGGAGGCGATCGTGATCGACCTGCGCCTGCCGCGCGTGCTCACGGCGATGGTCGTGGGCACCGGCCTGGCGGTGGCCGGGGCGACGTTCCAGGGCCTGCTGCGCAACCCGCTGGCGGACCCGTACGTGCTGGGGACCGCGTCCGGGGCGGCGCTCGGCGCGGCCATCGCGGTGCTCATCCCGGTGCGGGGCCTGGTCCTCGAGTTCGGGCTGCTGCACGGGCTCGCGTTCGCGGGCGCGCTCGGCTCCGTGACGGTGGTGTACCGCCTGTCGCGCACGAGCCCGCTGGCGCCGCTCACCTCGCTCCTGCTCACCGGCTACGCGGTGGGCTCCCTGCTGTCCGCCGGTCTCGCGATGGCGATGTACCTCTCGGGCACCGGCCTGCGGGTGATCTTCGCGTACCTGCTGGGCGGGTTCGACGGCACGTCCTGGACGCGGCTGGCCGTCGCCTCGCCGCTGATCCTGGGTGGGAGCCTCCTGATCCTCCTGCGGGCCCGGGCCCTCAACGGGTTCCTGCTGGGCGAGGAGGCGGCCGCGCACCTGGGCGTGGACGTGCGACGGGAGCGGGCGATCCTGCTCGCGCTCGCCTCGCTGGTCACGGCGGCCGGCGTCGCGATCGCGGGCCTGATCGGCTTCGTGGGGCTGGTCGTGCCGCACCTCGTGCGGCTGCTGGTGGGCCCCAACGCCCGGCTGGTCCTGCCCATCTCGGCGCTGTTCGGGGCGAGCCTGCTCGCCGTCGCGGACGTCGTGGCGAGGATGCTGGGCGGGGTGCCGGTCGGCGTGGTGACCGCGGTGATCGGGGCGCCGTTCTTCCTCGCGCTCCTGCGCCGGGCGCGTACGGGGTACGAGCTGTGAGCCGCGACGCGCTGCGCGCCGACGGCGTCACCGTCGAGGTCCGCACTGGGGCGATCCTGCGCGACGTCTCGCTGGCGCTGGGGGAGGGCGAACGGGTGGCGCTGGTGGGTCCGAACGGCGCCGGCAAGTCCACGCTCCTGCGGGTGCTGGCCGGCACGCTCCGTCCCACGGCGGGGCGCGTGGCGCTGGACGGGGAGCCGATCGAGTCGCTGGACCGGGCGCAGATCGCCCGTCGCCTGGCGGTGGTGCCCCAGCAGGCCGCGCTGCCGTTCGCGATGCGGGTGGAGGAGGTGGTGGCACTCGGACGGCTCCCGCACGAAGCGCTGCTGCGCGGGATGCGGCCCGCGGACCGGGCGGCCGTGGCGGCGGCGATCGAGCGGGTGGGTCTCGGGCACCTGCTGGGCCGCGATGCGCGGGAGCTGTCCCTGGGTGAACGGCAGCTGGTGCTGCTCGCGCTGGCCGTGGCCCAGGCGGCGCCCGTCCTGCTCCTTGACGAGCCCACGGTGCACCTCGACCTGCGCCACCAGGTCGAGGCGATGGAGCTCCTGCGTGACCTCAACGAGCGGGACGGCACGGCGCTGGTCGCCGTCCTCCACGACCTGGGCCTGGCCGCTCACTTCTTCCCGCGGCTGGTGGTGATCGACCAGGGGTGCGTGGTCGCGGATGGCGCCCCGGCCGACGTCCTGACCGACGAGCGGATCCGCGAGGTGTTCGGGGTGGAGCCGGCCCTCGTGCGGCTGGCGGCATCCGTGGGGGCGCGCTGAGTGGCGGAAGTGGCCGCCGGGCGTCCGAGCCCGTGTCGGGAACCCGGGCCCATCGGCCAGCGCCGCGGGCGCCGGACCGGTACGCTGGGCGGGTGATCCGCCTCCGGCTCGCCGCGCTCCTGGTCCTGGCCGCACTGGTCGCGTCCGCGTGCGGCACGTCAGCGCCGTCAAGCAACCCCACGGCGTCGTCGACCCGGTCCGCGGCCCCGTCGAGCGCGGAGCCCGCGTCAGCCGAGCCCGGCGGCGGCGGCAGCAGCGCAGGGCCGTCCGAGCCGGCATCCGAGCCGTCGGAGCCCCCGGCCACGGAGAGCCAGTCGCCGGCCGAGAGCGCCTCGCCGGATCCATCGATCGAGCCGGGCGCCTCCGCTCCCCCCACGGCCGCGGACGCCTGCTCCGGCGACCAGTCGATCCACGACTTCTTCCTGAGCGTCGCCCGGGCCGTGGACTGGCCCGTCCTGTGCGGTGTCCTGCCCAGCGGCTGGTTCGTGTCGGCCGGCTCCTACCGCCTCGCCAACGGCGGCAAGCTGGTGATCTCCTACAAGGGTCCCGCCGGGGCGACGTTCGCGCTGTCCGAGGGTGCGTTCTGCCAGGACGCGAGCGGCTGCGTCCCATCCGGCAGCGACGCGGGCGACGCGGCGTTCGGGTCGATGAGCGGGACCCTGGTCGCGCTGGACGGAGGCGACTGGGCGATCGTCGTGGACCGCGGCGCCGCGCTCAGCTGGCTGCTGGTGACCCACGGCCTGGACCGGGCGACCGCGACCTCGCTGGCTGCCGCCCTGCACGAGGTCGCCCGCTAGGTCGAGTCAGCGCCGGCGGCGCGCGAGTGCGAGTGCGAGGTAGATCGCCGCGACGATCCCCGCGAGGGGGATCGCCCACAGCACCAGCGTGCCGGTCGGGTCGATCGTCATGTCGTTGCTCCTAAACGGCAATGAGGAACAGGACGGGCAGCGCGAGCATCGCGAGCACGATCGCGCTCGCGATCGTCTTCTCGCGGCTCGTCCACTGCGGCGACCCCCAGACGAAGAGGAGCCCCACTAGCGGGCCGACGACCGGCAGGAGCACGGCACCGACCGAGAGCAGGAGGATCGCGATGACCTCGACCGGTCCCCACGATCCGCGTGCGACGGACGGCGACGGGGTCGAGGACACCGCGACCGGATCGATGTCTGCGGCGGCGATCTCCTCGGGGCGGCCCAGGCGCTCGAGGACGTTGCGGATGGTGACCTCGTCGCGGCTGCCGGTCTCGGCGAGCGCGGCCTCGATTTGGTCGGCCACCTCCGCCCGCAGCTCCTCGCGACGCCCGGCCGGCAGCGGCCACGATGCCGTGTCCAGCCGGCCGAGGTAGTCCCGGATCAGGGCTTCACCTGCCACGTCACGCGCCTCCGCTCCATGGTTCCGCAAGCAACGCGTTCACCGCGTCGGCGAAGCGGCGCCAGTCGCCGGTGAACGCGTCGAGGGCACGCCGCCCCTCGTCAGTGATCCGGTAGTAGCGGCGTGGCGGTCCGGATTCGGACTCGCGCCATGTCGTCGTCACCAGCCCGTCCCGTCGCAGCCGCGCGAGCAGGGGATAGATCGTCCCCTCGCTGGTGAGCAGGCTTCCGGCGGCCGACAGTGCCCGCACGATGTCGAACCCGTACATCTCCTCCCGGCAGACCAGCGCCAGGACGCAGTACTCCAGCACGCCCCGCCGGAGCTCGGTCATTGGGTTACGTGCGCCGCCGTGATCCATGTCTGGCACGGTAGTTGCCCCGTGGTCATTCGTCAAGGTCCGAGGCGCGTTCCGGTCAGATGGCCGCCCTCGTCGGCGACGGGTGTCCCCTGACTGGACGACAGCTCAGACTCAGGAGAGGTCCACCTTGTCGCCCTGAGTCACGTGTGGGTCAGATCGCGACATGGCGAGCGTGGCTTGCGCTCACACCCGGGGTCTGGACCACCGGGCTGAGCGTGGAGATGCCCCGCCCGAACCGTGCGTGACTCAGGACGGGGCGCAACCGTCGGCGAGCGTGCGCGAATGTCACCCTGTTCGAGAACCAGGACCTCGATGGCACGCGGGATGGCGGCAAGACGTGGAAGCTCGTCACACTCTCGATCTCCGGCTTCCGCATCGACGATGATGTCGCCATGCGGATCGAGGACTTCGCGCTGGAGCGGTTCTTCGCGCGCTACGAGTTCGCCGTCCGGCACCTGCTGTGCGCCTCCGACGTGGAGGGCTGGCCGATGTCCGACCTGCTCGCGCTCGCGGACCCGGAGGCGTCCGCCCTGTGGCACGGCCTGCGCCTGGGCTACACGGAGGCGCCCGGGCACCCGCTCCTGCGCGCGGAGATCGCCGGCCTGTACGAGACGATCGCCCCCAGCGAGGTGCTGGTGTTCAGCGGCGCCGAGGAGGCGATCTTCGTGGCCGCCAACGTCCTGCTGAGACCCGGCGACCACGCGATCGTCGTCTGGCCCGCCTACCAGAGCCTGCACGAGGTGGCCCGCGCGACCGGCGCGGACGTGACGCTCCATGAGCTGCGCGCCGCCGACGGCTGGGCGATCGACGTGGACGTTCTCCGCCGGCAGGTGACGCCGCGGACGAGGCTCATCGTCGTCAATGCGCCGCACAACCCGACCGGCGCCCTCCCCGGTGCCGCGACCTACCGGGCCGTGGCCGAGATCGCCGCCGATGCCGGTGCCACGCTGCTCTCGGACGAGGTCTACCGCTTCCTCGAGCTGGACCCGACGGACCGCCTGCCCGCCGGCGCCGATGTCGGGCCGCACGGCGTCTCGGTCGGCGTCATGTCCAAGTCGTTCGCCCTGGCCGGGCTGCGGATCGGCTGGCTGGCCACGCACGACACGCGGCTGCTGGACGCCGCGGCCCGGTTCAAGGACTACACGACGATCTGCGCGTCGGCGCCGGCCGAGATCCTGTCGCTGGTCGCGCTCCGGGCGCGGGAGCAGGTGCTGGCCAGGTCACGGGCGATCGTGGGCACGAACGTCGCCCTGCTGGACGGATTCTTCGAGCGGCAGGCGGCGCACTTCGGGTGGGTCCGGCCGCGGGGCGGATCGATCGGGTTCCCGCAGCTCCGCGCGGACGTGCCGGTGGAGCGGTTCGCGGAGGACCTCCTGGAGACCGAGGGCGTCCTGATCGCCCCGGGCTCGATCTTCGGGCATCCGGGGAACCACTTCCGCCTGGGGTTCGGCCGGACCGACCTGGCGGTGGGCCTCGAACGGCTGGAGGCGTTCGCGGACCGGACGCTGGGGTAGGCCGGGTAAGGGGGCCGGCCCCCGGGGCGCCCGAGCCGCCCGAGCCATCCGGCCCGCACCGGGGCGACCACCGGCCCTCCGGCGCCGCCTTCGCGCGCGGCATCCTCTCGGTGCGCCCCTCGAGGAGTCTGCCCATGCGCTCTCGCGCGCCTCGCCGCGCCGGATCCACCCTGGCCCTGCCGCTGCTCGCGGCGACCCTCTCGGCCGCGCTGGCGGCATGTGCCGGACTGGCGCCCATCGCCACCACGCCCGGCCCCGTCATCGGCCAGGGTTCCGTCACGTCCGAGGACCGGACGAGCGGCGACTTCCGGCACCTGAGCGTGGGTGGCGGGCTGCGCGTCGAGGTCACCGCCGGCTCGCCGACGTCCGTCAAGGTCGCCGCCCAGCCCAATCTGCTGCCCCTGATCACGACGGAGGTCGCGGGCGGACAGCTGATCGTCAACATCGGGGCGCCGGGCGTCAGCACCTCCCAGCCGATGACCCTCACGGTGGTCGCGCCCGACGTGCGCTCGGTGACGCTCTCCGGGGGCGCGAACGGGACACTGGCCACCATGGGTGACGCGCTCGCGCTCGACGTGTCCGGGGGCGCGCTCCTGGAGGCCACCGGCCGCACCCGCACCCTCACGCTCACGGCGTCCAGCGGCGCCCAGGCGAAGCTGGGCGGGCTGGTGACGGATTCGGCGACGGTCGCCGCGTCCGGCGGTTGCCAGGCCGAGCTCAACGTCGTGGACGCCCTGTCGGGCACCGCCAGTGGGGGTGCGACGATCCGCCTGACGCAGCCGCCGGCCAGCGTGAACGTGACGACCAGCGGCGGCGGGAGCGTCCTCGGCGGCTGACCCCCGGCTGACCGGCGGCCGGCGGCTGACCGGCTGACCGGCTGACCTACGGCGAGGCCCCGGCGGCGAGGCACCGGCGGCGAGGCACCGGCGGATCAGGGGACCCGCGGCACCTCGGGCAGGCTGGCGAACGCGTCCAGGAAGCGCCCCGTGATCCGCGCCGCCGCGGCCAGGTCCTCGATCCGGATGTTCTCGTCGGGGGCGTGCGCCCGGCAGTCCGCGCGGCCGGTCCCGAGCGACGTGGCGGGCACGCGATGCCGCGCGCACACCTGGTACATCGGCACCGTGCCCGCCATCGAGATCCCGACGCTCGCCTCGAGGCCGGTGACCTCCTCGCTCACCCGCGCGGCGGTCGTGACGACCACGTGGTCCGGCGGCGTCCACCAGGCGGGCTCGCCCTCGCGCATCACGACCTCGACGTCCGGGAACCCGCGATCGTCCAGGTGACGGCGGATCGCGGCGACGATGTCGGCCGGCCGCTGGTCCGGCACGATCCGGACGTCGAGGCGCGCGTGGGCCTCGGCGGGCGTCACGGTCTTGGGCGTGGCCTCCGTGTGGCCGGCCCACAGCCCCTCGAGGTTGAGCGTCGTCTCGAACGTCAGCGCCTCCATGGCCGCGACGCCGTCGAGCCCGCCGAGGAACCGGTCCACCTGCCAGTCGGCCCGGATGTCGGCCAGCTCCTGGCGATCCATGCCCGCGATCGTCGCCAGCTGTGCCTCCGTCGGCGGACGCTTGCCGACGTCGAGACCGGCGACCGCCGGCCGGCCGTCCACGTCCCAGAACGTCGCCAGCGCCTGCACCAGCCGGTGCCCCGCATTGGGCAACACGACCGACAGGCTGGAATGGGCGTCGTGCGCCATCGTCCGCAGGTGGAGCTCGAGGACGACGATCCCCTTGCCCCCGCCGACGATGTCCGGTCGGCCCGCCAGGTCCAGGCCGCCGCCCTCGATCAGCGCCGCGTCCGCCTCGCGGAGGGACGGCCGCAGGTCCAGCAGCGCGTCGAGGGCGTTGCTGCCGCTCTCCTCCTGCCCCTCCACGAGGAACCGGACCCGGCAGGGGAGCGGTCCCATCGCCTCCAGCCACGCCTCGACGGCCCAGATCCGCGGCAGCAGCTCGCCCTTGTTGTCGGTCGCGCCGCGCCCCCAGACCCGTCCGTCGCGAACGTCCGGCTCGTACGGCGGGGTCGTCCACAGTTCCAGCGGCGCCGCGGGCTGGACGTCGTAGTGCCCGACGGCGGTGAGCGTCCGCGGCCCGCCACCGATCTCCCCGACGACCAGCGGCGGGGCGCCCTCGATCTCGAGGATCTCGACCGTCGCGCCCAGGCGCCGGAGCCGGTCCACGGTCCAGTCCGCGGCCGCGCGGAGGCCGGGCACGTCGCCGCCCTCGGACGAGACCGCGATGAACTCGACCAGCTCCTGCGTCCAGCGCTCGAGCCGCGCGTCGACGACGCGATCGAAGGCGGCGAAGTCCGCGCTCGGGCCGGTCATGCGCGCTTCCGATCGAGGTCCAGGAACGGCAGCTCCACGACCGTCGCGTTCACCCGTCCGCGGCGGCCCTCGACGGTCCACTCCACCTGGAGCCTGCCTCCGACGCGCGCGTGGCGCGCGGGCACGGACGCGAGCGCGATCGCCTGCTTGAGGAGCGGGCTCCAGCCGTGCGAGGTGGCCTTGCCCACCTGGCGGCCGTCGGCGAACACCGGGACGGGCGAACGGTCGATGACCGGCGAGATCGACGGCGGCAGACCCTGCTCGTCGTACAGGCGCTCGATGTCGTACCAGTCGAGCACCAGGCCGGCCAGCCGGCGCGACGGGCCACCCGCGACCTGCTCCGCCCGGAGGGCGCGCTTGCCGACGTAGTCCGCCTTGTCGAGGTCCACGAGGCGACCCAGGCCGATCTCGAACGGGCTGTAGTTCTGGTCCGGGTTCATCGCGTGGCGCGCGGAGGTGTAGTCCACCTCCAGCAGGATCAGGCCCGCCTCGAGGCGCACGACGTCCAGCGCCAGCATGCCCGCGGGGCGGATCGCGTACGCCCTGCCGGCCGTGAACAGGGCATCCCAGACCGCGGCCGCGTCGCCGGCCGGGATCCACAGCTCGAAGCCCAGGTCGCCCGTGTAGCCGGTCCGGCTGACGTCGATGTCGATGCCCGCGATCCGCGACGTCCGGCGGCGGAAGTAGCGCAGGTCGGCGAAGGATTCGCCCGTCGCGGCCTCGAGGACCGCCCGGCTGAACGGGCCCTGGAGGGCGAGGGCCGCCAGCGACTCGGTCACGTCCTCGATCTCGACGTCCAGGCCGGCGGCGTTCTGGCTCAGCCAGCGGTACTGGGGGTCGGCGGCGGTCCACCGGAGCTCGTGCTCGCCCACGCGATGGATCGTCCCATCGTCGATGACCTTGCCGTGCTCGTCGCACCAGGGCGTGTAGTAGACCTGTCCGACCCGGAGCCTGGTCGCGTCGCGGGTGATGACCCGGTCGGCGAGACGGATCACGTCCGGGCCGGTCAGCCGGTACTTGGACAGCGGGCTGACGTCGATGACCGCAGCCGCCTCCCGGATCGCGTTGTACTCGATGTCGTGGACGTCCGCGTACGCGGAGGAGGCGTAGTAGCCCGCCCATTCCCGCCACTGCATCTTCCGGTTGAGGGGCGCAGTCCGGGGATGGAACGGGGTGCCGACGCTCACGGGGCTCCTCCTGGCATGGTGTCCCGGCGAGTATGCATGAGATCCATGCAGCCCGGATGCCGTGCCCGGCTCAGAGCAGCCGGACCGGGACCGTCGGGGACTCCATGCGCTCGTCGAAGGTGGCGATGGCGTCGCAGCGGGCGTACTCCGCGGCGGCGGCGAGGATCGCGTCCGGGAGGCGGCGCGCGGACGAGCGCAGGGACCAGCGGATCGCGGCGACGGTCGCGCCCCGGTCCGCATCGATGAGCTCCACCCCGTCGCGCGTGAGGAAGCGGATCAGCCCCTCGCCGAGTCTCGGGTTCGCGACCTTGAACTCCGTCCGCAGGACGTGGACAAGCTCCAGCAGCGCGGTCGTGGAGACGACGAGGGTGGCGTCGCTGTCGAAGAGTCTTGCCGCCGCGAGGGCGCGCGGCGGGTCGTCCTCGGCGAAGTACCGCACGAGGACGCTCGTGTCGCAGAAGACCCGGGCCGCCACTACCGGTCTCCGGCGTGCCGCCGGCTGTCCTCCACGAGGACCTCCATGATCTCCCCGTCGCGGGCCTCCCACGCGCGGTCCCTGACCTCCTGCCAGTCCGTGATCGGGGGCAGGTCGGGCCGGCGGAAGATCCCGAGCATGGACTCCCGGTGTGGGGCCGGCATGAAGTCGATGACCAGGCGGCCGCCCTCCGCCCGCTCGATCGCCCGATCACCGGGCCGGATCCCGAGCGCCTCCCGCACGGCCCTGTCGATCGTGATCTGGAACCGCTCGCCGACGACATTCGTCATACGAAGGACCTCTTGTACGTTGCTGCCCCGAGAGTATGCATACCGGACCGTGGTATGGCAACGCCCGGGCCCCGAACTCGCTCATGTCCGGCCTCAGAGCAGCGTCGGGGCGCTGTCCTTCCTCCGGGTCGGGCGGCGGCGGCGCCGATCCGCCAGCGAGAGTGACACCAGCATCAGCTCGTTGACCTTGCGCTCGAACTCCGGGACCGTGGCCTCCGGGATCGTCACGCACACCTCGCGGAGTGCGGTCTCCAGCTGGTACCAGAGGTCGCCCTTGCGGACCTCGTACAGCGGGTAGCGGGCGTTGATGACCACCCGGCGCACGCCGTCCTCCACGACCATCGCGCTGCGGAGCCGCGGGTCGAGTGAACGGATCACGACCTCGCCGACGCCGGATCGCGACCCCGGCCCGGAACCCCCGCGACGTGGGTTCGCCGGTTGCGGCGGCGCCTCCGGGCCATCCTCCGTCTCTCCCGCGATCGCCTCGGCCGGGGTGGGAGCGGCCTCCGGCGGCGCGTGCACCGGCGAGTCGAGCGTCAGCTGGCCGCCCGGGCCCTCGTTGCCCACGCCGAGCTCGCTCTCGAACAGCCTGCCGGACTCCAGCATCCGCAGCGCCCGGGCGAGGATGCGCCGCACCTGGTCCGCCGTGCGGAGCGCGCTGGCGCTCGGCGCCACCTCCACGTCCCGTGTCAGCCGCCGCACCGCGGGCGCCAGCAGCCCGTGCAGCCGCGCCTCCACGGACGCCCAGACAGGAGAGCCGCGGTCCACGTCCGCCTTGTTCATCGTCACCTGCACGTGCGGCAGCTCCAGCTCGCCCACCAGCCGGTTGAGCGCCGGGTGCTGCGCAGGACCCGGGTGTCCGAACCACTCCGGCGACCCCACCAGTCGCCCCAGGTGGTAGAGCCGGATCCCGGCATCCGGCGGCGAGAGCGGCAGCGGGTCCGGCAACAGGCCCCACCAGCCGTGGATCACCCGGCCGCCGGCCCGAACCGAGACGTCGTGGCGCTCCTCCAGCGTCCAGGTCAGCGGCGTGACCGCCGCGCGGTCCAGGCGCATGACGACCTCGCCGCGCTCCAGCAGCGGCCGATACGTCTCGCCCAACCGCGCCCGCAGGCGCCGGACGTCCACCTTGCGATCCACCCCGCCAACCTCGATCCGTACGGCATCACAGCCCAGCGTGTCCGTGCCCTGATCCGAGCAGGAGCCCTCGAGGCCGGACGGATGGGCGCCCGCCAGTACGTGATCGACGCCGAATCCGTCGAGCGCCGGGCGGCGGCGGCGCCCCGTGGAGGACGGCGGCTCTCGGCGAGCGATGCCTGGGGCGTTATCGCGCTCGCGGCCGGCGAAGACGCCACCTGGCTCGATCGTCGCTCCCGATACAGATTGCGGCAGCTGCTGGAACGGCGCGGATTGTCCGGGCTTCGGTCACGGCTCGTGGCCAGGGCGGCCGTCGTCCGCCTGCGTGCCCATCCGTCGGAGCTGAAGGCCGTGAAGTCGGACGACGCCATCGTGCTGTCGGGCTCGAGCGCCGCGTCGGGCCAGCGGCTGGGCTTGCTGGCGGATGATGTCGTCGACGGCTATGTCGCCGATGGTGATCGTGATCGACTGGGCTCCGATGACGGTGGAACGTCGACTCTGTGACGCTCGCGCGACTGGACGCATCGCACAGCTGGACGCCGACCTCGCGGCCCGTGACGCGGGTCGCGGCCCCGAGCCCGAGCTGACCAAACCAAGGTCGGGTGGCCCGCTGCCCGGGCTCCAGCCTTCGGGGATCGTCGGCTGAGTCCTGCGGTCCGAAGACCCTACTCGCCGACCACTACCCCGTTCGCGTCGTGGGCCATGCCGAGTATGTCGAGGTCGTGGATCAGGGACCGCGTCTCCTCCTCGACGGACACGAGCGGCGGGTATATTCGCTCGATCGGGGACAGCCAGACGTTCAGGGTGTGGCCACCGTCGACGAGGACGTCGTGGCCGGTCACGTAGGCCGACGCGTCCGACGCCAGGTAGACCAGGGTGCCGGCGATGTCGTCCGGTCGCTCGTGCCAGCCAACCGGATGCAGGGACCGGATGAGGTTGCGGTACTCCTGCGAATCACTGCGCCGCGCGGGCGACAGCGTGTACGACGGGCTGATCGAGTTGACATTGATGTTGTAGGGGCCCCATTCGACGGCGAGGCGCTTGGAGAGCGCGATCACGCCCGCCTTCGCGGAGCAGTAGGCCGCGTTCGCGTTCATGATGTAGGCCGACATCGACGCCATGTTGATGATGCGCCCCCGCCCGCGCGCCATCATCGCCTGGCCCTCGGCCCGGCAGCACATGAAGACGCCGCGAAGCAGCAGGCCGTGGATGAAGTCCCATTCGTCGACCGGTAGATCAGCGGCCGTCGTCCTGACGCCCTTCGCCGCCCCGGCCCGGCCACCGGCCCAGGCACTGTTGACGGCGATATCGAGGCCGCCGAACTCGGCCACCGCCACGTCGACCATCCGCTGGCAGTCGGCCTCGACCGTGACGTCGGTCTTCACGAACGCCGACCTCCGGCCGAGGGCACGAACCTCATCCGCGACGAGAGGCCCCGTCCTGTCGTTGATGTCGACGATCAGGACGTCGGCGCCGGCCTCGGCGAGAGCGAGCGCGAAGACCCGCCCGATGCCCTGGCCGGAGCCGGTGACGAGGGCGGCCTTGCCGTCGAGGCGAAACGAGTCGAGAATGCTCACGGGAGTACCTCCGAGGGAAGGATGGGTGGCGACGGACGCAGGACGATGCGGCGCGTAGATGGCCAGAAGCAGGGCGATGACACTTCTCTGGTCCTCGACCCGTCACCCCTGACAATCGCGCCCGTCATCGTGGGATCCGGGATGATCCGCCGGCAGCGAGTGCCTCCACCTCGTCGATCGTCGCCATCGTGGTGTCGCCCGGGAAGGTGGTGAGCAGGGCGCCGTGGGCCCAGCCCAAGCGCAACGCCTCGTCGATCGGCCGGCCGTTGAGCAAGCCGTATAAGAGGCCGGAGGCGAAGCCGTCGCCGCCGCCGACGCGATCGTAGACGTCGAGCTCGATGGTCGGCGCCTGATGGACCGCGCCGTCGACCGCCACGACCGCGCTCCAGCGGTGGCGGCTGGTGCTGACGACCTCACGGAGGGTGGCGGCGACAAGTGCGATCCTCGGGAATTCCGCGGTCACTCGCTCGATCATCCCGACGAAAGCGGACACGTCGAGCCCGCCTGCCTTCCCGGCCTCGGGGCCTTCGATGCCGAGGGCGAGCTGCATGTCCTCCTCATTGGCGACCAGGACGTCGACGTGCTCGACGATCCGGCGGGTGATCTCCTGGGCTCGAACCTGGCCGCCAAGGCGGTTCCAGAGCTTCGGTCGGAAGTTCAGGTCGAAGCTCGTGACCACGCCGTGTCGACGTGCGGCCGCCATCGCCTCGATCACGACGTCGGGAGCCGTCTCCGACAGCGCCTCGAAGAGGCCGCCGGAGTGGAACCAGCGCACGCCGTGGTCTCCGAGCATGGCGTCCCAGTCGAAGTCGCCGGGCCGGAGCTGTGCTGCCGCCTCGTTGGCCCGGTTGTAGAACACGACCGGAGCCCGAATGCCCATGCCGCGGTCGGAGTAGACCGTCGCGATGTTGGGCCCGGTCACGCCATCGTGGGCGAAGGCGCGATAGAAGGGCATGACCCCGGCGGCCCGGACGCGCTCGCGGACGAGGTCGCCGACCGGGTAGTCGACCATCGCGGTCGCGACCGCGGTGCGCATGCCGAAGCAATCGGCAAGGTTGAACGCGACGTTGAACTCGGCGCCGGAGACATGGATATCGGCGGCGCGCGCCTTGCGGAACGGAATCACCCCGGTGTCGAAGCGGATGGCGAGGCCGCCGAGGGCGAGGAGGTCGATCCCCCCAGCCGGCTTGATCGAGAGTGCCATCCTATCTGTCTCCTGTCTCGAGCTCGACGTGGCCGCCGAATCCCCAGCGCATCGCCGACACTGACCCGCGCCCCCAGAGACTCAACGAGGGAGGTCGAGCCCCCGTCGATGGCGCCCTCGACTGTCGCGGCGGTCCGCGCGAACCCGATCATGGTGTGGCCATGGCGCCGCAGCGTCGCGCCATGTTGACGCCACTGCGGCCGAGGCCGACCCTTCCGATCTGCATTGCTTCGTGCCTCCATGGCTTTGTGGTGCGGCCGCCGCGCCGGCACCAGGAAACCGGGTGGGCCAGTCGACCACCTACGCGCGGGTTCATCCGACCTTCCACACTGCGTCAGCCCTGAGGGTCCGTGCTCAACGCCGCAGGCTCCGCCCCGTTGTTGACGGGGGTAGACCGACGGACGCCCGCCCATCGGCAGAAGGGGCAGGGGTTCCTTCGACGTGAAGGACGGCTTCGACGAGGGCGTCGAGCGAGCCATAGTCCTCCACGAGTGACTGCGCGTACCGCGTCGTGGTCGCGGCAAGCGGGTCGTCGTACCCTTCGCCGTAACTCATGTCGGCGACCCGGAGATGGGCCGCCATCGCTGCCTCCGCCCTATCTCCATCCCTGGCCTTGATCGCTTCGAGGCACTCCCGGTGAAACGGATGGCTGAGCCGCGCCGTCGTGCCGTCCCCGATCGAACGCACCATGAGTTTGACCATGAGCGGCGCGACCGATCGCAGCATCGCTTCCACCACGGGATTGCGGCTCGCTCGGGCGATCGTGAGGTGAAACGCAAGGTCAAGCCTTCCCCTGCTCCACGGGAGTCACGCTCGCTTCAAGACGCTCGAGCGTCGCGGCCATGAGGGAGATTCTCGTGTTCCGATGCACGCTCGGCGGCCAGCCGAGCTGCCTGACTTTCGAGGATCGTGCGCGCCTCAACGACCTGCCTCGCCGTCGATTGCCGCATCAGATCGCCCGAGTCGAGCCTGCCGAATCCGGTGACGCCCGTGACAAAGGTGCCTCGACCGGGTCTGACCTCCAGCAAACCCCTGCCGACGAGGTTGCGGAGCGCTTCCCGAACGAGCGGCCGACTAACCCCGTACGCGAGCGCAAGCGCCCGTTCTCCCGGCAACATTGAGCCCAGCGGCAGCCTGCCGGATGTGATCTCGGACTCGATGCCCAGGATGACGTCTGCAGGTGAGAGCCGGCCTTCTGCGATGCCAGACCTCAGGAATCCCCTCGGGTCTTGCGTATCCAAGGACTGAGCGTCTGACATGTGCGTGCCTCCCGTTCGTGCCCGGATCGTTGGGTGTCGACATTGCCGCATCATCCCTTGACCGCGCCCGCCGCGAGCCCTTGGACGATGTGGCGCTGGACGAACAGCGTCATCACGATCGCCGGGACCGCCATGACGACGGCCGCTGCCGTGATGGCGCCCCAGTTGACCGAGCCATAGCTCATGAAGTTGAAGACCGCGACCGGGAGCGTCCGCGTGTCGTTGCCCGACAGCACGATCGAGAACATGAAGTGGTTCCAACTGAACAGGAACCCAAGGATCGCCGTGGCGGCGATCCCGCCCTTGGCAACGGGGATGACGACCCTGGCGAGCATCGTCGGCATCGAGGCCCCATCAACACGCGCCGCCTCGATGATCTCATCGGGGACATCCTCGATGAAGCCGATGAGCAGGAACACCATCATCGGCAAGTTCTGCAGGAGATGGGCCAGGATCAGCGCCTGGTACGTGTCCGTCCAGCCGAGTCGGCTGAAGATCACGAACCACGGGATGCGGCGGAATCCCGGCGCCACGCCAACGGCCAGGATGATCGTGCTCAGCCACCTCACTCCCTGGCGATGGCGTACGCCGCCCGGAACCCGATCACGAGGCCGAGCAGTTCGCCGCGACGACCATCGAGTTGCGGAAGTACAGCAGGAAGTGGCATTCTCGACCAGGACCTCTCGGTGGTTTCGAGGGTTGGCGCGGACCAGGACCTCATCGTCGGGCTGGTGGTACCACGACCGACTTCGACGTGCTGATCATGAGTAGAGCACGATCACGGGAAGCACGGTGGTGATCACGAGGACGTGGAGCTGCGCGACTTCGACCGGCCGGGCGCTGACCCTGCTCACGATGGCCTACCTCGAAGTGGAGGAGCAGGAGCGCTGCGCCCACGACGATCATGAAGAAGAGATTCCAGCATCGCGACCACGTAGCCGGGATTCTCGCCTCGAAGAGCTGCTTGTCGATGTAGATGTTCGACGTCTCGAAGACGAAGCCCCGGCCGGCCTGGGTCATGACCCAGGTGCCGTCGAACATCTTATCCAGTCGATCATCCAACACAGCCACCATGACAATCACACGGATCGCTGGCAGCGTTTATCCTCCGGAGGTGCCCGGCGCCTCGCCCCGTCGACAAGCTCCCAACATCTCCGTCGGCTGAGCAGCAAGGCAGCAACGATCGAGGTCATGACGTATCCGTTCCAGACGTCGACCACGGTCGACCACCGGCGCCGACTTCGTCCGCCAGAAGTCGATTCCAGGTCACGCCGAGCACAGCCAGAGCAGGTCGCTCAGAACGCCCGTTGGCTCGTACATGAACGCAGACCAGTGCGATCACAACGGCATTGCCACCATCGGGAGGAGCAGGACCATTTGCACGAGCCCCTTCGCACGAACAGCGATCGAGCATCACCGCGATCGCCACGCCGAGTACTGTCTCGATGGCAACGTCGCCACTCTAAAGCCGATCGTCCGACCCAGGGCATCGACGAACCGGGGATCCGCCGCCATGCGAACGTAGTTGTCGAGACCGATCCAGTCAGGACTCTCGCCGGACACCGCCCGTCCATCGGTTGAAGGAGAGCCAGATGTTGAACAGGATCGGTGCCGCCATCATCACGACAACGAAGACGACAGCTGGCGTGATCATGCATCAGCCGCAGCCGCGCTGCGGCGGCTGGGCCCGATCGTGTCGGCTGCGGCATCGCCCCCCCGATCGAGGACCCTGGCAGTCTGATGTGGCCTTCGCTCATCCTGTGCCTCCCCATCGGTCGGCGGGTCGCAAGCCCCCGATAAGCGCGACCATCGCCGACCAGTTGAACTCGCCGGTGGATCGTGCCCGAAGCTCCTGTGGTCGCGATTTCACCGGCCGCACGTGCCGACTCGTCCGGGCTGAACGCCCGCCCGGGAGCATAGGTCGAGCGACGGCTGTCGTCTGCCCAGGACGCCGTGTGATGCGCACGACCATTCCGTTGAACTCGCTGCTTGCCCGGCCCGTCCGACCTCTCCCATGCAGGTTCGCGGGAGAGGTCCGACGGGCCACGCTCACGTCACTGGCGAGGCGACGAAAACGCGTCAGTTGCCAGCCGCCGGCCACCGTGGCGTTGAACTGGGTCTTCTGCAGTGGCCAGGGCTGCCTGAAGGTCGCCGCCCTCGATCCCGGCGATCAGGGCGACGCCGATGACATCACGGACTTCGGACACCGGAATCACTGCTGGGAGTTGAGGCCGGGCGTTCGGGATGGACGACTTGAAGGCTGCAGCCCAGTCGGCAGGGAAGGAGTCGCCGAAGTCGACCGATGAACGGCCCCCGACGACCTTGTCGTTCACCGTGATCCGCTCAACGATTTCCGGTGAGGTCGCCCACTGCAGGAACAACCAGCTGGGACCCGGCTTCTCAGTGAATGCAGACATCGCGAGTCCCCACCCGAAGAACGACTGGAACGAGCCGCCGGGCCCTGCAGGCATCGGGGCAAACCCGAGATTGTTCACGACGTCGGCATTGCCATCCTTGAGGATGGTAGGGAGGAACGTGCTCGCGTCCGTATACATCGCCACCTGCCCACTGGCGAACAAGGGAAGCGCCTCTTCCCAGCTCATGTTCGTTGTGCCGCGGGGGCCGTACAGGCGCAGCATGCGGGTGTAGAAGTCGAATGCCGCCAAGCCCTCGGGCGTGTTGAAGCCGGCGTCGTACGACCCCTCCTTGGTCCACTGACCGCCGAAGTTGTAGAGATACGTAGAGAACTGCGTCACGGCCGCGCGGCCCTTGCCGCGCGCGACGAAGGCTCGGGTCCCGTTCGGATCGTCGATCGCCTTGGCGACCTGCTCCAGCTCGTCCATCGTCGTCGGCACCTGGGCCCCCGCGGCCGCCAGGATGTCCTTTCGGTAGTAGAGCATCTGGGTCTCGAGTTGGATCGGGATGGCAACCAGGCTGCCGTCATACGTGTGGCTGTCGATCAGGACCTCGCCGAAGTCATCGAACGCGTAGTCAGGGCTGGTGAGCGAGGGGTCTGCGATCAGCGGCTTCAGGTCGGAGTACCACCCGTTGCGCGCGAACTTGGCGCCCTCGTTGAGTAGGCTCGTCATGTACACGTCGAGATCCGGCGACGACGCGGTCAACTCCACTTGGACGCGCTGGCGGAACTGCTCCTCCGGGAGCTTCTCGACCTCCACCTTGATCCCGGTCAGCCCTTCAAACTCGGAGATCATGGGCTCAATGGCTTCCTGCCAAGGATGCTGGTTGAGGATCACCCGAATGGTCTGCCCCTCGAACTGCTTCCAGTTGAAGGCAGCGCTGCTCGACCCTGCGGTTGAGGCCGGCGAGGCCGGTGAGGCCGATGGCGACGCGCCACCCCCGCACGCCGATGCGACGACCGCGAGCACCATGGTGACCGCGGCCAGGCCCATCCTCCGTCTTGACATCCCACATTCCTCCGTGGTCTTTCCGGCCTTACCGGCCTTACCAGTGGCAAGATAGGCATCGGCGTCGGGCTTGTCAACACAATGGCCGCCGGTGGAGGAGATCCGCCAGCCGGCCCTCGCATGAGGTCGCGCGCGTTGCCACCGGCGACCAGCCAATGTGGGGATAGGTGTGCCGGAACCGGTGCGGATGGAGGCGCGCGACGCCAGCCTAGGCGCCACGCCGCCGAACCACATCGGCGACCTGGAGACCCGCAAGCTCCGATAGCCGCATCCCCGTGTCGAGGAACAGCCGGATGATTGCCGCGTCGCGCCTGTCGTCGAAATCGCGACCCTTGCAGGCGGCGATCAGGCGACGGATCTCGTCGGTGACGACATCAGGAGACGTCGGCACATGCGGCGGTCGCATCCGCGCCATCGGGTTCGCGTCGAGTTCGCCCTCTGCCTTCAGCTATTCGAAGAACGTCTGGAGCGCATGGAAGCGGACCGAGGCCGTGGCCGGCTTGAACCGCGACAGGAGGTCGGTCATGAACGCCTCGACCTCCTCGCGCCGAATGGCCGCAACTGCGGCTGCAAGGCTCTTCGGCGACGAGGAGTTCCCCAAAGCGGTCTACCGACTCCAGGTAGGTTCGGACCGTCCGTGTGGTCTTGCTGTCGGCCATGAGGGCACGCCGCACGCTCTCGGCCATGGCGCTGATGGTGGTCCTTTGCGTTGTGGCTGCTCGGTCCGGTCTCCTGGTCGTGCGCGGCGATGACGGTCAGCGAGCTTTCAGATCACCCCTGGTAACTGCGGCGGCCAATGATCCAGAGCAACAAGCCAACGAGTCCAGCCATCGCCGCTCCGGCGGCGTTGGCCAAGCCGCCGCCGCACGGCACGGTATAGCCAAACGCCGAGTAGCACTCCGGAGGCAGGGTGGAGGTTCCGCTTCCCGGGAAGAGGAGGACGAGGACGACAAGCCCCGCGAGCAATGCGACAGCGATCTTGGCCAGGGTCCAGCGGCGGCCTTGGCGCTCCGTCTGGTTCATCGGTGATCCTCTGCTCGGCTCTTTCGTTTGTCGAGTCGGTGATAGATACAGCGACGTCCACGGGCGTCTTCGGGTTGCAGGTCGAGGCAGAAAGGGTTGGGCCAAAAGGGGAGCAGCAGACCGCCAGTCGCGGTCTCTCTAGTTCAGATTGGCGGTTTGGAGCGGGAGACGGGATTCGAACCCGCGACATTCTGCTTGGGAAGCAGACACTCTGCCAGCTGAGTTACTCCCGCTCAGCTTCGCGCTCAGGAAGACCATCGGCGTGAGCGCGAAGGCCATTCTAACGCCGGACGGCGACCTACAGCGCTCGTGCAGCGTATAACTGTGGCCACAGCGTCTGGTCGATCGCCACCATCTCAAGCCCAGTCGACAACCGAACGTCATCCTGCGAGTCGCCTCGACACCGGCCTGGCCCGCCGGCCGCCGCTACGCGCCCCTGCCGGCCGTGGCACTCGACCTGCTGGAGGACACCGACCCGCGGAGCCAGGAGATCGGGCGTTAGTTGCTTGAGCGCGTGGAGGGCGAATCGCGCACAAACGATCCGGGTCACCCCGGCCTCGGACGCAGAGGCCAAGCTCTGGCGCCTGACGCGCCAGGTCAGCGACATCCTGCGCGGACTGCCCTGGGTGCTGATCGGGGGCCAGATGGTCGCGATCATCGAGATCGAACACGGTGTGTCGGTAGGCCGAGACACAGCCAATGCGGACACGCTGGTCGACGTCCGAGCGCTGTCCACGGCGACCGAAGAGGCGGCCGCCCGCCTGCTCGCCGCGGGCTTCGCGCCCAAGCCCGAGGATGACGGGCTTCCCTTCGATTCAGCCGGGACGGCGACATCGTTGACGTGCTCGCCCCGGACAACCTTGGCCGGCGGCGCAACCTCACCACGGTGCCACCGGACGAGACGCTCGAAACGATCGGCGGGACGCAGGCGATCCGCCGCGCTCGGGTGAGTGCGGCAGCAAGGTGAGCCAGAAGGATGGTAAGTCCGGCGGTCAGGCCGACCGTCCGAAGGTTCGCGGGGTCTTTCGACCCGGACCATAGGGAGGCATGAGGTCCCGCTCTGCGTTCCGACGGTCGCTGGAACAGATGGCCGCTGCGAATGCCTCAGTGGGAGAGTCGGTCCATCTCTCCGGGCAGCGCCGACGTCCACGTCCGCGCCGTTGCGACGAAGGCAGGGCCACTCATGGAAATCGGCGGCGAGGGAATGCGGGCGTCCGCCAGTGTCTTGTGCCACCGCTCGATGAACGCCTTGGCCTCGATCCCGAAGACGGCATCAGGCTGCTGGTCGGCAATCTGCACGATCTCTACCGAGCGCATCGCCATGTCGAACAGGTTCGGCCAGTCATACACGGGAGCAGCCAGTCTGCCCCAGACCCGGAACGGAGAGCTGTCGGTCAGGCGGACCTTCCGGTCGCGCTCCCTCGACAATGACCTCAACATGACCAGCGAGCTCGAGCACGGCCAGGGTCTTGTCGATGTTCGTCCGGGTGAAGTGGGTCGCGGCCACGAGGTTGGTGATGGCGACCGCCTCGTCGTCGGCGAGCAGCCTGGCGACGATATCGGCCCGAGCATTGACTCCCACGGAAGCGCGCAGACGGAGGAGGAGGCGCGCGTCGCCCGCGAGCGACGACAGGCTGACCTTTCCGCGTGCCGAATGCGGCGCAGGGGCGACATCGCGCGCCCCCCACGCCGGGCCGCCGGCGTTTCCGACGGTGGCGAGGAACCGCCCGAAGTCGGGGTCGCCGTGAAGCCCGGCCTCGGACGCGATGCGAGTCACCTTTGATCCATTGACGAGGTGGCCGGCCGCCACGCACCAGTCGATGGCGGCATCGCGGAGTCGGGCGTCATGGTCCCCGAGGCGCGCCGTCAGGACGATCAGGGCCTCTGGATCCACTGGTGCCGTGGCCGGCGAGATGCGACCCGTGACCCCGATGCCCGTCCACTGCCGCCACGCGACCCGCGCGAGCGCGGACAGCACCTGATCCGCCGTCATGACAGCTCGGCGATGACATCGTCGGCCGCGGCGAGGAGATCGTCATCGGCCCAGTTCGTCATCCAGTGGCGCCCGAACGCGGGCTCGTCGCTGGTCGGCTCGAGATTGACGAGGTCCTGAAGGTGGCGACCCGGGTTGGGGTCGTTGCGGTTGGGATTGGCGGCGGCATAAATCTTGGTTGCGATGATGTCCTGACGCCCGGCGAACCAGACGCTCAGGGCCCCGCTGTAGCCCTCTCGCTCGAGGCGGCCGACGAAGCCGTCGGGAAGGCCCTTCTCAAGTAGGGACATCGGCCCGGTGTTGATCCAGGTACGGGGCGAGGTCGTACTGCCGGGCCACGTCCAGGATTGCCTGTGCGAGGGGCTCGGGCATCGGGGCGATTGCCACGACCTCTCCGTCGTCCATCTGCCCTACGACGTCGAGGTCCTTGGTCACGGTCCGGCTGACGAGCCCGGCGTAGACGAGGTTGCCGCCCCCGATGATGACCAGGCTCGCCTCGACGCCGCGGAACGAGAGAGTCGCCCCCCGCGCCTCGAGCGCTTCGTTGATGATGTCTCCGGCGAGCTTGCGCATAAGACAACTCTATGTGCGCATGTAGTCCATGT
Source organism: uncultured Chloroflexia bacterium (assembly GCA_963703575.1). Taxonomy (GTDB): domain Bacteria; phylum Chloroflexota; class Limnocylindria; order Limnocylindrales; family CSP1-4; genus CAIXZV01. The sequence goes on along the minus strand of CAVPEU010000016.1, from coordinate 23,649 downwards.
CAAGTTGTCTTAGAACGTGAACACGGGATCGTTCGGCCATTACCAGTCCAGAGCAATACGGGCGCAGACCGTGCCCGACTTACCATCCTGAAACTCACCTTGCTGCCGCACTCAAGCCCGCGTGATCAGCATCGACGCCGGTGAGGGTTCGTTCGACCTGCCCGTCCCGTCACTGGCCGGCGCGCTGATCATCAAGGCGCGCGCCGCAGCGAACGCCCGCAGGACGCGAGCCAAGCACGAGGGGACCTGGCGAGGCTGCTCGCCCTGGTGGCAGAGCCGCGGGCGATGCGAGCGGAGTTCACCCGCAGGGAGCGTGGCTACCTGGGGCTCCACCCAGCGTTGCTCAGCACTTCGCATCCCGCGTGGCGCGGGATCCCGGCGGCGGACGATGCCGTCCTCGCCCTCGGGATCCTCGTGGAGTAGAGGTCAACTGCCGGTTGGTACCCGCGGCTCGACGACGAGGATCTCCTCGCCCAGCATGTCCGTGATCCGGACCGCGACCGGCTCGGACGAGGCGGCATCCACCGCCACCTCGTACGTGCCCTCCACCAGGTCCCGCTTGCGGGCCGGGACGTCGAGCATGCCGACCTCGAACACGGAACCGTCGTACGAGGGATCGATGGCGACCGTGTCGACCATCGCGCGCCAGCCGTCCACTCGCGGCTGGAGGATGCCTTCCTGACCGGCGAGGCGCTCGAGGATCGAGGGTGAGAGGACGTCGTCGATCGTCACGCTCACGCGATCGCCCGCGCGCTCGAAGCTGACCCGGGCTTCCGCAGGGCGATGCTCGAAGAAGCGCCCGTGCCTGGGGTCCGTGCGCAGGTCCACGAGGCGGAGCCTGTTCACCGGCTGATGTCGGTTCCACGTGTCCAGCCAGCCCTGCGTCGAAAGCTCGCGTCCGAGCGCGACCACCACCACGTCGCGGTCCTCGCCCGGCCGCGCGCGCAGCTCGGCTTCGACGGCCTGGAGGTCCAGCGGCGTGGCCGGGTGATCGAAGGGGACGATGTAGACGAGCTCCCGTCCCAGCGTTCCCTGGAAGAACGTGTCCGCGCGGGTGCGGGCGACGCCGAGGTGCTGGACCGCGGCCTCGACGGCCTCGTTGTGCTGGATCTGCAGGTCGTAGTCGTTGACGCGATGGACGGAGAAGGCGAGCTGGGCCGGCTTCGGGGGAGCCGCGGCCTCGCCGTCGGCCAGCGTCAGCTGCTCGCCCGCGCCGGCCGCGATCTGCTCCCGGATGATCGCGGCGAGGCGCTTCTCGGTGGTCTGGATGGCGCCCTTGTTGATGTCCGCGCCGATCCACCGCCGCCCCAGCTTCTGCGCGACGGCCGCCGTGGTGCCGCTGCCGATGAAGCAATCGAGGACGATGTCGCCGGCATTGGAGGAAGCCCGGATGATGCGCTCGAGGAGGGCCTCGGGCTTCTGTGTCGGGTAGTCCGCCTTTTCATCGCCTGACTTGACTTGCGGAATGTCCATCCACAGGTCCTGCACGGGCATCGACTCGTTTTCGATGTACAGGCGGTAGAACGGTATTCCGTTCTTGGTGAAGTAAAGCCGACCTTCGCGATCGGCCTCCTCCAGCTTCTCCCGCGACCACTTCCAGTAGCGGTCGACGCCCTTGTAGGTGTAACGCGGACCCCGATCGCCTGGACCGCGCAGGTCGCCCAGTCGGAAGTACTTGCCCTTGTCGGCATCCCATACGTAGTGAGCGTCGGTCTCAAGCTTCGCCGACACCAGAGTCGTCTGGGGTTCGTTCCAGACTCGCTCGGTCGGGCCGTAGTAGAGGATGGTGTCGTGGATCGCGCCGAACTGCCCGGGATCGTTGTGCGCATCGGCCCGTCGCCAGACAATCTCGTTCACAAACGCCTCGGCACCGAATACCTCGTCCGCAACGGCTCTCAGCAAATAGTTCCGCTTCGTGTCCGCATGCAGAAGGAAGGACCCATTTGGCGCGAGCAGCTCCTTGAGCAGCAGCAGGCGCTCGTACATGAACTGCAGGTACGTGTCGTTCGCCCAGATGTCCGTGTACTGGATCTGCTCGCCCAGCGTGTAGGTCTCGCCGTCGATCCGGGCCGTGCCGGAGCCGCCGCGCAGCTGCACCTTGCGCACGTAGTCCGCGCCGGAGTCGAACGGGGGGTCGATGTAGACCAGGTCCACCTTGCCCCGGAACCCGCCCGCCAGCAGGTGCGCCAGGACCTCCTTGTTGTCGCCGTGGAACAGCAGGCCGCCGCGGTCGACGCGATCCGGCCAGCCGGTCCAGTCGGTGTCCGCCGCCACGCCCGCCGGCGCCTCCGGTGCGAACCGCTCCACCAGCTGGGCGGGGAAGGCGCGGACCTCGCGCAGCGGCCGCTTGCCCACCCAGCTGAGCATCGGGCGACCCTTCGCCTGCGTGATCCGGACCTGCTCTCCCCCGGCCACTCGTGGCTCCTCCATGGTTCGGCTCCCAGTCGCACGTGTCATGTCGAGTGTGCCGCCTTCTGAGGCCGTTGACACGTCGCCGGCTGCAAATCTCACTTATCGTTGACATTCCGGGTGATGTGGGCCAATCTTGCACGTGAGTCAGATTCGAGCATCCAGCCAGGAATCTTGACCAGAAGCGAGATCAGCCGATGGAGGCCTACGACATCACGGACCTCGGATTGGCGATCCGACGCCTTCGCAAGCGTCGCGGCTGGACCCAGGTTGAGCTTGCTGAATGGGTCGGCGTCAACCCGGTGACCATCGGCCGGTTGGAGCACGGCCAGCCAGTTGCGATCACGATCGCGATGCGTGCCGTCTCCATGCTGGGATCCAAGATCGTCATCGTCCCCAAGGCCACGCGGATCGACGTCGATCCAGAGACCCAGAAGCGTGGCTGAGCTCATCGTCTGGCTCGGGTCCGAGATCGTCGGTGAGCTGGCGACGACTGGGCGGCGGTCGGCCGTGTTCCGGCCAAGCCGAGCCGGGATCGGGCTGTCGGTTGGGACGCCCGACGATGGGACGCCCTGGGCGCCCGAGTTCACGCGGGCCTGGTTCGAGAACGTTCTCCCGGAGGAGGAACCGCGCGCCCGGATCGCCGCCCGATTCGGGTTGCGATCGGACGATACCTGGGGTCTGCTGGAGCAGATCGGCTGGGAATGCGCCGGCGCCGTCGCCGTCCTCCCGCCCGGCCGAACGCCGCTCTCGGGCAGCTATGAGCCGCTTTCGGACGATGACTTCTGGCTCCGAATGGCGGAGCTTCCGGCGCGCCCGTACGACCGCGACGCGGCTGTGCGGATGTCACTCGGCGGGGGTCAGAACAAGCTCCTGCTGGCCAGGCGACTCGACGGATGGGAGATGCCGATCGACGGCGCCCCGAGCACGCACATCCTCAAGCCCGAGCCCGCGCACCACCCGGGTCTGGCCGTGGTCGAGGCGTGGTCCCTGAAGGTGGCTTCCGCGGCGACGCACGCCGCGCAGGCCGACATCATCGTTGCGGATGGACAGGCCCCGGTGCTCTCCGTGACACGCTTCGACCGAGAGCTTGCGCCTGATGGCACGGTGACGCGGATCCACCAGGAGGACTTCTGCCAGGGAATTCCTCGGACTGGCGCCGGAGATCAAGTACGCGTCGCATCCAGTGAACCCGCGGCTGCCAAGCTACGCCCGGATCGCCGCGGCGCTCAAGCGGCGCACCTCCGAACCCCGGGAGGAGCTGCTTCGACTCCTGGAGCAGACGACCGTCAACCTCGCGATGGGCAACACAGATGCGAACGCCAAGAATCACTCTGTGGTCCACGAGCGGAGCAGAGCGGTCTGGCTGACGCCGATCTACGACGTTGCGCCGACCATGGCGTTCATCGATCAACGCCATTTCGCCCTGCCCGTGGCCGGCAAGTTCGTGATCGCGGACTGCACGCGCGATCATCTGGTTCGGGAAGCCAGGTCCTGGGGTGTGCCCGAACGGGCCGCAGCCGCGACCGTCGGCAGGGTCCTCGACGCGATGCTTGGTGAGGGGATCCCGAGCGCCGACGCGGCCTTCCCATCGCTCGACGAGCGGATTCGCGGCGTCGCCCTGGCGTCCATCACGCGGCTCGCAGGATCCTGATCGCAAGATCCTGCGAGTCAGCCTGACGCTGCCTGCAGCCGCAGGCGGAAATCCCGGGCCGCGAAGTACTCGAAGCGCCTGCCGATGACGCGCCGCTCCAGGAACCCGCGGCGCTCGAGATCGGCAAGGTCCGTCCTCGCGGACTGGCGCGTGACCCGATGGCTCTCTGAATGCGAGTGGACGGTGTAGGCGGCATCGCCATGCCGGAGAGCGTGCGTCAGCAAGGCGATCTGCCGGTGGTTGAGATCGGTTCGTCGCAAGAGGCCCTCGGTCTCGCGGACCTCGGCCATCTTCTTCACCAGGTAGGCGAGGAGATCCTCGATCGCGCGCCTGAAGATTCCCAGCTGGTACAGGAGGAAGTAGGTGGCATCAGCGTTGTCCGTCTCCGTGTGGAGGTACGCCTCGCCGTACTTCGCCGGCGCCCTGAGCAGGAGGCGCGAGATCGAGACGTACTCGAACAGCCAGTAGCCGTTGGCCAGCATCTCTCGATAGAAGAGGGCTCTCGCCGTGCGCCCGTTGCCGTCCTCGAACGGGTGGTCGTAGGCCGGCCAGAAGTGGAGGAGGACCGCCCGGACCACGGGATGCGTGAACCCGGCGCCCCCGCCGTTCGCGTACTCGCACATGGCTGCAAGTCGCGCGGGAAGCTCCTCTGCGGGCGGAGGAACGTGGGTCACCGTCCCGTCCGACCACTCGACCCGCACGCGTTCCTCGTCGGGTCGCTGCAGGCGTCCGGCGGCGTCCGGGTTGTCCAGTGTCCCTTCGGTCAGGGTCCGGTGCAGCCGGAACACCACGTCGGGCGTCAACGGCTCCGTCGCCAGGCCCCGCAGCTCGTTCATCGCCTGGTAGTTGTTCAGGATCATCCGCTCCGCGCGATCCCGCGGTGGCCGGCCGGACCGGATCATGTCCTTGGCGACCCGGCGCGTGGCGCTGGCCCCCTCGAGCTGGCTGGAGGTGATGGCCTCCTCGATCAGTGAGTTGACGAGGTAGCGCCGTCGATCGCCTGCATCGCGGATGGTCTCGGACACCATCACCTCGCCCGAGGCGTGCTGGTCGATCAAGTGGAGGAGCTCCAGGACTGGATCCGGCAGGGTGTAGTGGAACCGCGTGCCGTCCGGCGATCGGAGCGGAAAGGTGCGCGCAGCGGGCTGGCGAGCGAAGAGGATGCCGAGCCACCACTGCTCGCTGGTCAGTCCCTCAGGGGGCGTGCGCCGGCGGACATCATCCCAGTGCAGATACCGGCCACCGATCAGCGGGCTGGTCACGGTGGACAACACGCGCGGAAGGCTGTCCGTCAGCCCTGGCCGGCTGAGCATGTCCTGGAGCGAAGGGGCGTGATCAGGGAGACGCATCGGAAAATCCACGACTAACAAGGGCAAACTTAGCCGTAACCATCGCCCGTACGGCTACGTTTGTCAAGATTAGCCGTCAACTGGTCGTCGCTCACCCGGCCAGGAACGTGCGCACCGCCTCCACGTCGTTGGCCGCCACCACGGCGTCCGCGAACACGATCCGGTAGACCACGCGGCCCTCGTTTCGGGCCTCCAGGTCCCGCATCCGCTGCGCCTTGACGCCGTCGCGGCCCTCCACCGGATCGTCGCGGCGGGCGGTCATCTTGATCTCCACCAGCAGCCACCGGTCGCCGCGGGCGTGGACCACGAAGTCCGGGGTGTAGCGGTGCTCGCGTCCGTCCCGCCGGTAGGCGAACGAGAGGTCCGTCTTGTTGGGGTCCGTGATGGCACCGGTGAAGTAGACGTCCTGGACATCGGTCGGATCGAGGTTGAGCTGGCGCAGGATGCGGTCGTAGAAGTCGGCCTCCGGGGTGGAGTCGAAGTTGTACGGCGTGTAGTGGAAGCCGTAGTCGCCGGCGTTGTCCGAGACGCGATCCACCGGCCAGACGAGCCCGGCCCGATCCGCCGGGTAGCTGATGTCCGCCTGGCGGACGGGTGCGCCGCCGACCGTCACGAGGTCGAAGCCGTCCGGCTTGACGATCCGGAGGTCGCGCTCCTCATCCTCGACCGACTCGACGTACGAGCCCAGGGAGGTCTCGAGCTGGCCGGCGAGGGCGTCCAGGTGCCCGATGGGGATGTCGTCGTCGGGGTAGGCGGCGCGGAGTGCGTCCAGGACCGGCCAGGACGGGACGCGGTAGGTGGCGGCGAGGGTCGCCGCCGCGGTCCGGGTGTCCAGGGTGTCCGTGGCGGTGTCGATGGCGATGGTGTCGCCGACCTGCCGGAGGACCCGGCGCGTCGCGGCCCCGAGGCCGATGTCGAACGATGAGACGCGGAGCTCGGTGGCGGCGTCGTCACCAGGGCGCTCGAAGGCGAGAGGGCCGGCCGACGCTGCGCCGCTGCCCGGAATTGCGGCTGCACGGGCCAGCACCCGCCGCGGGACCCGGACGCGCATCGCGGGCAGGTTCGTCTTGCGCAGGCGGATGACCGCCGGCTGGCTGACGCGTCGGCTGCGGTCCAGCCCTTCGAGCGTCTCGCCGAAGGTCTCCCGGAGCTGGGTGTCCAGCGCGGCGCGGTTCGTCTCCGACAGGTAGATCCGGGCCGGCAGGTCATTGCCGGGAACCTGGCGCAGGCAGCGGCTGGCGGCCTGCAGCACGAAGTTCTGGCTGGTCCGGAGCTTGCGGGCAAGCGCCGTGGCGAACAGGCTGGGACAGTTCCAGCCCTCCGTGCCCTTGTTCACCAGCAGGATCACGCGATGGGGGCTGTCCGGGTCATTCAGCCGGTTGAACGCGTCGATCTCCGCCCGGCTGGACTGGCTGGTGTTGCGGAGCACGACGGTCGGGGCGAGGCCGGCGCGGGCCACGGCCAGCTCCACGTGCGGGGCCAGCTCGTCCAGGTCGTCAACCTGCGGGAAGTAGATCGCCAGCCGCGCCGGGGCGCCGTCCGCCAGCCGGTGGTCACGGTAGGTCGCGAAGAAGTCGTCGACGACGTACGCGACGAACTCGTCCGCGTGCTCGGGCTCGAAGGACAGGGCGCGGATGTTGCCGGCGACTTCCTTGAGGATGCCGTCCGCGATCCCCTGCGCCAGCCCGTACCAGACCACGACATCGCGCAGCGGCTGGCGCTCGAAGTAGGGGGTGCCCGTGGTGTTCACGACGGCGATGACGTTGGTGGCCGCCGACAGGTAGTCCACCGTCTGGCGGACGCGCTTGAGCTCCGTGCCCAGGGACCGGCCGTAGGTGTGATGCGCCTCGTCGCTGAACACGCCGAGGTGGGGGAGCGACGCGACCGCCTGGAGCCGCAGGTTCGCGACCGCCTCCGCCGCCTCGTGCCGTGTCTCGTCGAGGTGCGCGAAGCGGAGCTGGCCGAGGCCGTTGCCCGCACGGCGCGTCGACGACTGGATCCGGATCTTCTCCGTATTCGTGACCACGAGATTGAAGCGGCTGCCGCGGACGACCGGGATGTCGCGCTCACCATCGCGGGTGAAGGTGATCTTGACCGAGGCGGCGAACCGGTCGTGGAAGCGCGTCGGCAGGATCCGGTCGTAGGGGATCCCCGCCAGCTCCCGGAGGCTCTCGATGATCGTCGTGCCCGGGGCGAAGACGAGGGCGTTCTCGATGAACGGCGCGTCGTCGTCGTCGGCGTCGGGGTACTCGAGGGCCATCGCGAACTCGGTCGCCACGATGGCGCCGATGAGGACGGTCTTGCCGGCGCCCATGGCGAGGGCGAGGATCCAGGACGGATAGTCGAGGGTCAGGGTCTCCCGCTGGGCCTCGAGGCGGTGCGCGTGCACCAGCGCGTCGTCCGTCCGGATCCGCTCCAGCAGCCCCTCGTAACCGATGTTGAGGGCGATGTCCTTGAGGACCGGCGCGCCAAGGCCGAGTGCCGCCAGCCGGTCACTGGTGTCGGGGAACAGGTCGCGGTACAGCGCCTCGATCCGGGGCGTGTGCGCGACCAGCCGGAGGTACCAGTACGTCTCCAGGGCGCGGAGCTGGGCCGCCCGCAGGTAGCGGAGAGGCGCCTGGGGGCCGTCGCCGTCGATCGCGAAGCCGAGGATCTCGGCGATCGCCGGGTAGCGGTCGTGGGGGTAGCCGGCGTCTCGCCACTCGCGGACGCGGGCGGCAAGGGCCTCGTGCAGCTCCATCGATCACGGACGGTAACAGGTCTGCGACCATGGATCGTGATGATCGACAACCCGTTCCTGGGCCACGAGCACCGCCGCCCCGACGTGGGCATCGAGGAGGCGTCCCGCCTGCTCGAGGCGGCGTTCGGGCGAACCGGCCGCCTGCGGGAGCTGGGCAGCCACCAGGACCGCAACGTCCTGGTCGAGGCGGATGATGGGCGGTTCGTGCTCAAGGTCGCGCGGACGGGGATCTCGCGCCGGGAGCTGGAGGCCGAGAACGCCGCGATGCGTCACGCGCTGGCTGCCGGGCTGCCGTTCGCGATCCCGGTGCCGCAGCCCGGGCTCGGCGGCGCGGACATCGTGCGGATGGCGACGGCGTCCGGCGCGGCGCATGACCTCAGGCTGGTCAGCTACATCGACGGCGAGCCGATGGACGGGGCCGGCTACCTCGCGCCCGCGGTGCTCCGGGCGCACGGGGCGATGGCCGCCGGGATCGCCCTGGCGCTGCGCGGGTTCGATCACCCGGGCCTCGATCGGGCGCTGCAGTGGGATGTGCGCCAGGCCGCGGGCGTGGTCGAGGCGCTGGCCCCGTTCGCCTCCACGCCGGCGCGCCGGGCGCGGGCGGAGTCGGCGATGGCGCGTGCCGCGGCCGCGCTGGCCCCGCTGGAGCCGGACCTCCGCATCCAGGTCATCCACGCGGACGTGACGGACCTCAACACCGTCGCCGTCCGGGACCGGGCGGGCCGCCCGATGCCGGTCGGGCTCATCGACTTCGGGGACGTGTCGCGGTCGTGGCTGGCGGCGGAGCTCGCGGTGACGATCGCCGCGGACGCGTTCCACGACCCGGCCCGGCCCCTCCAGCTGGGCGTCGAGATCGCGCGCGGCTTCCTGGCGCGGCTGCCGCTCACGGAGCCGGAGCTGGCGGCGATCTGGCCGATGGTGGTGGCGCGCGCGGCGGCCGTGGCGGTGAGCGGTGACCAGCAGGCGTCGTTGGAGCCGGACAACGCGTACGTGGCCGCCTCCCGGGACGACGAGTGGGCCGCCCTGGAGGCGGTGCTGGCAGTGCCCTTCGCCCTGGCGAGGGAGGCGCTCCGTGCGGCGGCCGGCCCGGGGCCGACGGTGAGGCAGTCGTGGGCCGGGCTGGCGACAGCCCCGGTCCTCGACCCCCGGTTCGACCCCCGGTTCGACCCCCGGGTGGTGGACCTGTCCACGACCAGCGACGCCCTCCCGGGCGCGGCGACCGGCCGTCCGGCCGATGCGGCGAGCCTCATCACAGGCAGGGGTGCCGTCGGGCGCTGGGGCGAGGCGCGCCTGGTGGACGTCCGGCTCGACGGCCACGACGAGACCGGGACCGTCCACCTGGGGATCGACCTGTTCGCGGCGGCCGGCACGCCCGTTCACGCCCCGGTCGGCGGGCGCGTCCGGCTCCGCGGCGACGGGCTCATCATCGAGGCGGGCACGTTCGACCTCGTGCTCGATGGGGTGGCGGTGGTCACCGAATTCGGCGACGCGGTGACGGCGGGCGACGTCGTCGGCCGGGTGGCGGCGACCGGGCCGGACGGCCTCCCGCCGCACGTCCACGTCCAGGCGGTCCTGGAGCCGGGCGTCGGCGTGGATGTCCCTCGCCGCGTGGTCCCGTCCCTCGCCGACGCGTGGCTTGCGCTGTGCCCGGACCCGTCGGCCATCATCGGCCTGCCGCCGGGCCTCGCCGCCGCCCCGCCCGATGACGCCGCGGACCTCCTCGCCCGCCGGGCCCGCGTGCTGGCCGGCGTCCAGGTCCACTACTTCGATGCCCCTCCGCACATCGAGCGGGGCTGGCGCCATCACCTGGTGGACACCCGGGGGCGCGCCTACGTGGACGTCGTCAACAACGTCGCGGTGCTGGGGCACAGCCACCCGGCCGTGGAGGCGGCCGTGGCCCGCCAGCTCCGGCGCCTCAACACCAACTCCCGGTTCCTGTACGCCGTGATGGTCGAGTTCGCGGAGGCCCTGGTGGCCCGCTTCCCGCCGCCGCTCGACACCGTGTTCCTGGTCAACACCGGCAGCGAGGCCAACGAGCTGGCCCTGCGGCTGGCGCGCGTCGTCACGGGTCGCGAGGACGTCCTCGCCGTCCGCGGCGCCTACCACGGCTGGACCGGCGCGACGGACGCGATCACGACGTCGCTCCTCGACAACCCCCGGGCGCTCGCCACGCGGCCCGGCTGGGTGCACCCGGTCGAGGCCCCGAACCCGTACCGTGGCCGGTATCGCGGACCCGGCTCCGGGACGCGGTACGCGGACGACGTGCGCGCGACGCTGGCCGCCCTGGCCTCGGATGGGCGCCCGCCCGCGGCGTTCATCGCGGAGCCGCTGTACGGCAACGCCGGCGGAGTCGTGCTCCCGGACGGGTACCTCGCGGAGGCGTACGCGGCGGTGCGGGCCGCCGGCGGGGTGTGCATCGGCGACGAGGTGCAGACCGGCTACGCCCGGCTGGGCCGGTTCCAGTGGGCGTTCGAGCAGCAGGGCGTGGTCCCGGACATCGTCACCGTGGCCAAGGCGGCGGGCAACGGGATGGCGGTCGGTGCGGTGATCACGACCCGCGCGATCGCGGACGCGTTCCGTGCCGAGGGCTCGTTCTTCTCGTCGGTCGGTGGCTCGCCCGTCGCCTGCGCGGCGGGGCTGGCGGTGCTCGAGACGATCGACCGCGAGGGGCTCCAGGCGAACGCGCGGGATGTCGGGACGTACCTGAAGGCCGGGCTGGAGGCGGTCGCGACGCGGCACCCGATCGTCGGAGCCGTCCACGGGATGGGCCTGTACCTGGGCGTGGAGCTGGTGCGGGACGCGGAGACCCTGGAGCCCGCCACCGACGAGGCGCTCGCGATCTGCGAGCGGATGCGCGAGCTGGGCGTGGTCATCCAGCCCACCGGCGACGGCAACAACGTGCTCAAGGTGAAGCCGCCCCTGTGCTTCACGCGAGACAGCGCGGACGTGGTGGTGGCGGCGCTGGACCGGACCCTCACCGGGGGCTGGTAGCGCGGGTCAGGCGGCCGGAGCCTGCCCGTAGGCGAGGACGCGGACACCCTGGGACTCGAAGTCCCGGGGATTCCGGGTGACGACCGTGGCGTCGAAGTCCCAGGCCACCCCCGCCACCAGGGAGTCGGCGAGCCGGCGGTGCGAGTGGCGCCCGAGACGCCGACGCGACGCGCCGGCCCATCCCGCGGCCCACCCGCCGCGTCGACTAGACTGCATCGGGACTATGCAGGCTGGATAGCGATCGCAGGCGCCGACCCCGTCGCGCCCGACCGGTCGCTCAGGTCCCCGGACTGGAGGGTGGCGTGTCGCAGCGCTACGACGCGGTGATCATCGGCGGAGGGCACAACGGGCTCATCTCCGCCGCGTACCTGGCGCGGGCCGGGCTCAGGACGCTCGTCCTGGAGCGGCGGCACGTGCTCGGCGGCGCCGCGGTGACCGAGGAGATCGTGCCGGGCTTCCGCTTCTCCGTCGCGAGCTACGTCGTCAGCCTGCTCCGCCCGGAGATCATCCGGGACCTGGACCTCCCCAGGCACGGCCTGGACATCCTGCCGCTCGACGGCACGTTCACCCCGCTCCGCCCCGGCGAGGGCCCGAAGGCCGGCGGTGGCGACTACCTGTGGCGGGTCAACGACCACGGCCGCACCGTTCGCGAGCTCCGCCGCTGGTCGAAGAACGATGCCGAGGCGTACGAGGAGTACGGCCAGCTGATGGTCGAGATGGCGCGGTTCATCAAGCCGATCCTGGGCATCGTGCCGCCGGACCCGACGGACAACGATCCGCGTCCGCTGATGCCCCTGGCGGGCCTCGCGCGCCGCTTCGGCCGGCTGCCGGAGCGCCAGCAGGCGGTGTTCGTCCAGCTGATGACGATGTCCGCGGCCGACTTCCTCGAGCAGTGGTTCGAGACGGACCCGCTCAAGGCCACGATGTCGGCGTCCGGGATCATCGGCACGTACCAGGGGATCCGCTCCCCCGGCACGGCCTACGTGCTGCTGCACCACTACATGGGCGAGATCGACGGCGCCTTCCGCGCCTGGGGCATCCCCAAGGGCGGGACCGGCGGCGTGTCCTACGCGATCGCCGGCGCCGCCCGGGCGCTGGGCGCGGAGATCCGCACCGAGGCCCCGGTGGCGCGGATCATGGTCCGTGACGGGCGGGCCACGGGCGTCGCGCTCGACAGCGGCGAGGAGATCGAGGCCTCGGTCGTGCTCTCGTCCGCCGACGCGAAGGTCACCTTCCTGGACCTCCTGGAGCCGGGCTCGCTGGACCCGGAGTTCGAGCAGGAGGTCCGGCGGTTCAAGTTCCGCGGCAGCTCGGGCAAGGTCAACCTGGCCGTCGACCGGCTGCCGGACTTCACCTGCCTTCCCGGCGAGGGCGAGCACCTCCGCGGGGCGATCAGCTTCAGCCCGTCGATGCGGGAGATGGAGCAGGCGTACGACGACGCGAAGTACGGGCACTGGAGTCGCCGCCCGTACGTGGACATGATCATCCCGACCCTCGTGGACCCACAGATGGCGCCGCCCGGCAAGCACGTCATCAGCTGCTTCGTCCAGTACGCGCCGTACAAGCTGGCCCCGGGGCTCGGCACCTGGGACGACAACCGCGAGGCGTTCGGCGATGCGGTGATCGACCGGATCGCGGAGTTCGCGCCCAACATCCGGGACATCATCATCGGCCGCCAGGTGCTCACGCCGCTCGACATCGAGCGGACGATGGGCCTGACCGAGGGCAACATCTTCCAGGGCGAGCTGTCCCTGGAGCAGCTGTTCTTCAACCGGCCGGTGCCCGGCTACGCCCGGTTCCGGACGCCGATCCGGAACCTGTGGCTGTCCGGATCCTCCACGCACCCGGGTGGCGGGCTGATGGGCGCCAACGGGCGTCTCGCCGCGCTCGAGGTCCTGCGGGCCCGCGGCCGGAAGGTGGCCTGACATGGCGACGACCACGCTGGCCCCTGCCAGCTCGACCTCGGCCAGCTCGACCGCGGCCACGTCGCCCTCGGCCGGGGCGACCCCGGCCGGCGTGGCACCCGCCTTCGACGCGATCGTCGTCGGCGCCGGCCACAACGGGCTCACGGCCGCCGCCTACCTGGCTCGCGGCGGGCTCCACGTCCTCGTCCTCGAGGCGCGGGGCCGGGTGGGCGGCGCCACGATCACCGAGGAGCTGGGGCGGGGCGTCAAGGTCCCGTCGCTTGCCCACACGGTCGGCAGGCTGCGACCCTCCGTGGTCCGTGAGCTGGAGCTGGCCCGGTACGGCCTGTCGCTCGTCGCGCCGGAGGTCCGCGTGTTCGCGCCCCAGGCCGACGGCCGCGCGGTGACCCTGTGGGCCGACCTCGCGAAGACGGTGGACGCGCTGCGCACCTGGTCCGAGGACGACGCGGCCGCCTACGTGGAGTTCGATCGCCGGGTCCGGACGCTGTCACGATTCCTCGCGGACCTCGGCGACGAGGCGCCGCCGGAGATCCGGACGCCGGGCGTCGGCGACGCGCTGCTGGGACTCCGGCTGGGGCGCGCCTTCCGCGGCCTGGGCAGGGACGACGGACGCACCATCCTGCGCGTGCTGCCGATGGCGGCGGCGGACTTCGTGGCCGAATCGTTCGCGTCGGAGCCCATCCGTGCCACGCTCGCCTGGCGGGCCGTCCGGTACACCGCGATGGGCCCCTGGTCCGCGGGCTCGACGGCCGTCCTGCTGGGGGAGGCCGCGGGCAACGACGGTGGGGCCGCCGGCGAGACGGTGTACGCAAAGGGCGGGCCGTCCGCGCTGGCCGAGGCGCTCGCAGCGGCGGCCCAGGCCGCCGGGGCCGAGATCCGCACCGGTGCGCGGGTGGCCGCCGTCACCACCACGGACGGTGCCGTCACCGGTGTCCGGCTGGCCTCCGGCGAGGAGATCACGGCGCCGGCCGTCGTCTCGGGCCTGGACCCGAAGCGCCTGCTCACCGAGCTCGTGGACCCGGTGACGCTGGGCCCGGCGATGCGCTGGCGGGCCGGCAACATCCGGACGCCCGGGACCGTGGCCAAGATCAACCTCGTGCTGGACGGGCTGCCGGCGTTCCCGGCGGCGGCCGGCGACCCGCGGTTGCTTCGCGGCCGGATCCAGGTCGGCACGACCTCGATCGACGACATGGAGCGGGCCTTCGACCCGTCGAAGTACGGGCGGCTGCCGGAATCCCCGGTACTGGAGGCGACGATCCCGTCCCTGGTGGATCCATCGCTGGTCGCCGGTGCGCCCGAGGGCACCCACGTGATGAGCGTGCTCCTCCAGTGGGTCCCGACGATCCCGGCCGACGGAGACTGGGCCGCCCGGCGCGACGAGGTCGGCGACCTCGCGATCCGGACCCTGGAGACGGTGGCGCCCGGGATCGGCGGGCGGGTCACCGCCCGCCAGGTGCTGACGCCGGCGGATCTCGAGACGGAGTACGGCCTGTCAGGCGGCCATCCGCTGCACGCGGAGCCGTCGCTCGACTCATTCTTCCTGTGGCGGCCGCTCCTCGGCTGGGCTCGCTACCGGATGCCCGTCGAGGGCCTCTACCTCGCGGGCTCGGGCGCGCACCCGGGCGGCGGCGTCACGGGCGCCCCCGGGCGCAACGCGGCGCGCGAGATCCTGGCGGACCGCCGGAAGCAGCGGCGCCAGCGCTAGCCCTTCTCGCGTCTCGCGCGGGGTCGCCGCCGCGCGCGGGAGCCGGCCGTGCCCCTGACCCCGGAACGTCGCCCGTCCACTGGTTCCAGTCATGCGGAATGACTCCATCGATCGGCGAGGGCGATCCCGAGCCGGTATGGTCGATCGTTCCGCGTGTTCGGAACCACCCGGTCGGGGCCATCCCTGCGGGGCTGCCCGCCCCCGGCTGCCCGGGCCATCCCTGCGAGGCAGGGCGGCGTGCCAGGTGGCCGACCCCGCCCCCCGGGCCGGTGCTGCGGAGCGGCCGACCCCGCCCCCCGGGCCGTCCGCGGCGCGGGCGATCCCGGGCCGGTACCGTCGATCGTTCCGCGTGTTCGGAACCACCCGGTCGGGGCCATCCCTGCGGGGCTGCCCGCCCCCCGCCGCCCGGGCCATCCGGCGGGACGGCCGACCCCCGCGGCACACGGAGCGGCACACGGAGCGGCACACGGAGCGGAACCGTCGCTACCGGCGCTCGATCTGGGCCTCCTCCGTGATCCGCGCCTCCCCGACGGGCATCGGCGAGGGTGCCTCGGCCGTCCCGCCGGCCCGGACGGCAGACCCCTCGATCGTCCAGTCCCACGTCTTCAGCTGGCGGAGCAGGCGCCGGCCGGTGAGGTCGAGATGGATCGGCGTGACCGAGATCCGCCGGTTCACGACGGCGTTGAAGTCGGTGCCGGGGACGCTGATGCCGGACGGCGGCGGCCCGCCGATCCAGTAGTAGGGGATGCCGCGAGGGTCCAGCCGCCGGATCAGCTCGTCCTGGTAGATGCGCCGGCCGACCCGCGTGACCTCGAATCCCTCGCAGTCCTCGATCGAGGTCGCCGGCACGTTGACGCTGAGCAGCTCGCCGCGCCGCAGGCCGTGCTCCAGGATGTTCCGGGCGACGACGGCCGCCGCCGCGGCGGCCAGGGAGAAGTCCACCTGCTCGTAGTACTCCTGCGAGATCGCGAATGCCGGGCAGTTGTTGATGACCGCCTCCATGGCCGCCGAGACCGTGCCCGAGTACGTGATGTCGTCGCCCAGGTTCGCGCCGTAGTTGATGCCCGAGGCGACGAGGTCGAACCGCTCCTCGAAGAAGCCGAGGAACGCGAGGCTGACGCAGTCGGTGGGGGAGCCGTCGATGGAGTAGCCGGTCGAGCCGTCGGCGAGCGTCCGCTCCCGGACGCGCAGCGGGCGCATCAGGGTCTTCTGGTGGCCGACGGCGGACTGGTTCGTGTCCGGTGCCACCACGGTGACGTCGCCGATCGGCTCGAGGGCGCGCTTGAGCGCGAGGATGCCGCGGGATTCGATGCCATCGTCGTTGGTGACGAGGATCCTCGGTCTCGTCGTCCAGTCGCCCAGCGGCCGGCCGACGCGCTTGAGCGACCGCTTCCCGCCGCGCGACCCGGCCAGCGGCTCGCCCCGCTCCTTGTCCAGGTCCCGTCGCTCGGTCCGGGCGCGCTCCCGGGTCATGTCGGGGCCCTGGCCGCCCTCGTCCGTTCCGTCGCTCACCGGTTGCCTTCGACGCCGGCGGAGCCGGGCACCGAGTGCCCGTCCACCGAGTGCCTGTCCACATCATCCACGTCCACGTCCACGCCGGGCACCGGCTCCCGTGGCGCCCGGACCTCGTGTCCCTCGCGCTGGGTCAGGCGCTGCGTGGCGCGGGCGGTGACCGTGCCGCCCTCCCTCGACCGCCCGAACCAGTGGAAGAACAGCGCGGACAGGACGGCCGCGACGGGGATCCCGAAGATCGCGCCCGCGATGCCCGCCACCTTCGACCCGATCACGACCGACGCCAGGACGACGATCGGGTGGATGCCCACGGCGTCCGACATCAGCCGCGGCGACAGGACGTTCATGACCACGAACCACGCGATGCCCATGATGATGAGGACGGGCAACGTGACCTCCGGCCGGAACAGCAGCGCGATCGCGACCGGCGGCACCCAGGACACGAACGGTCCGAAGAACGGGATCATCTGCAGCAGCCCCGCGGCCACCGTCGTCAGGGCCGCGTACTGCAGCCCGAACGCGATGTTGACCACCGCGGTGAACACGCCGAACACGAGCCCCAGGATCACCTGGCCGCGCAGGAACCCGCCGAACGACCTCGAGACGCTGTCCTGGATCAACAGCGCCGCGGGGGCCACGCCCGGCGGGACCAGGCGGTTCAGGAACGCGAGGATCCGGTCGCGGTCCAGCGCGATGTAGATCGACAGGATGACCAGGATCAGGATGTTGCCGAACACGCCGATGCTCGCGAACGCGAGCGACTGGAGCGGCCCGACCAGCTCGCCCGCCCAGCGCTGGAGGTTCGCCACGATGCCCGGTGCCTGGCCGACGAGGTCCACCTGGAAGCCGAGCCCGGCCAGCCGGTCCTGGATGCCGGCCAGGACGTTGCCCAGCTGGTCCTGGAACTGCGGCGCGTCGTTGATGAACTGGCCGATGGACTGTGCCAGGCTCGCCGACGCCTGGACGATGATGGCGAGCAGCACGCCGACGATCGCGAGGTAGACGACGATCACGGCCACGGCCGGGGGCAGGCGCGGGACGAGCGCGGAGACGCCCTTGATCAGCGGCAGCAGCGCGAACGACAGCAGCCAGGACAGGAAGAACAGCAGCAGGATGTCGCCGAACGTGTAGAACACGGCGGCCGCGTAGCCGAGCACGACGAAGCCGAGCGCGATGACCGCCAGGATGAGGACCGCGTCGATGAGACGGCGCTGGCGCTCCGTGAGCTCGATCGGCATGGCCTCAGCCTACGCCGCCCGCGTGAGCCCGTGTACCCCTCAGCGGAGGCCCATCTTCGCGTGGACCTCGGCCATCGTGGCCTCGGCCATCGGCTTGAGGCGGTCGGCGCCGGCCTCGAGGACCCCGTCGACCTCGGCCGGATGCGCCATCAGCTCCGCGTACCGCTCGCGGGCGGGCGCGTAGTGGCGGACGATCCGCTCGGCGAGCAGCTTCTTGGTGTCCACGCAGCCTGTGCGGGCCGTGCGCTCCCCGTCCCAGACCTCCTCGTAGTCGTCACCGAAGAAGCGGTGGAGCTGGCACACGTTGCACACCTCGGGGCGCCCCGGGTCCGTGCGCAGGATCCGCTTCGTGTCGGTGACCATCGACATGACCTGCTTCCGGATCTGCTCCGGCTCGCCCAGGATGTCGATGGTGTTCCCGATCGACTTCGACATCTTCCGCACGCCGTCCGTGCCCAGCACGACCGGCGCCTCCGTGTAGACCGCCACGGGCTCCGGGAACGTCTGGCCGTACCGGTTGTTGAAGGCCCGGACGATCTCCCGGCTGAGCTCGAGGTGCGCGGCCTGGTCCTTGCCGACCGGCACCAGCCCCGCCTTGTAGATGACGATGTCCGCCGCCTGGAGGACCGGGTACGAGAGCAGCCCGTGGTTGACGTCGTCCGGCTGGTTCTGCTTCTTCTCCTTGTACGTCGGCGTGCGCTCCAGCCAGCTCACCGGCGTGACCGTCGCGAGCAGCCACATCAGCTCCGTGTGCTCCGGCCGGTGGCTCTGCACGAACAGGGTGCAGCGGTCCGGGTCCAGCCCCAGGGCGAGCAGGCCGGCCGCCATTTCGCGCGTGCGGGCGCGCATGAGCTCCGGGTCGTGGGTGCTGGTCAGGGCGTGGTAGTCGACGATGCAGTAGATCGCCTCGTACACGTACTGGAGCGTCACGTAGTTCCGGATCGCGCCCAGGTCGTTGCCCAGGTGGACGATCCCGGACGGCTGGATGCCGGAGAAGATCCGGGGACGCGGGGCAGGCTCGGCGGCAGGCGCCGGGGCGGGGGCGAGCTCGACGGTCATCGCGGGGGAGTGTACGGGATCGATCCGGCCCCATCCGGGTGAGGAACGGCGATCAGACGCCCGGCACGCACGACGGGCGATACCATCCCCCGCGTGCGTGATCCCGTGAGCTCGTTCCCATCGTGAGCGTCCAGCCGCTGCGCGTCGGCGTCCTGGGCGCCGGCACCGTCGGCCGCGAGGTCGTCCGCGCGTTCCTCGAGGGCTCACCGCGTCTCCAGCCGGCGGACGGCGCGCCGCTCGTGCTGGCCGGCGTCGCGGTCCGGGACATCGCCGGGGCGAAGGCCGCCGGCATCCCCGAGGAGCTCCTGACCGACGCCCCCGCGCACCTCGTCGCGGATCCGGCGGTGGACGTGCTGGTCGAGGTCATGGGCGGCGCCGAGCCCGCCCGCACGCTGGTCCGGGCCGCGCTCGCCAACGGTCGCGGCGTCGTCACCGCGAACAAGCACCTGCTCGCCCATCACGGGCCGGAGCTGGAGAAGGCGGCCCGCGACACCGGGGTCCCGCTGCGCTTCGAGGCGGCCGTCGGGGGCGGGATCCCCGTGCTCGGTCCCCTGGCGCAGGACCTTGCCGCGAACCGCGTCGCGCGGGTCCGCGGCATCGTCAACGGGACGACCAACTTCATGCTCAGCGCGATGGCCCGCGAGGGCCGCGACTACGCCGAGGTCCTCGCGGACGCGCAGGCCCGCGGCTACGCCGAGGCGGATCCGACCGCGGACGTCGAGGGGCTGGACGCGGTCAGCAAGCTCGTGATCCTCGTCCGGCTCGCGTTCGGCGCCTGGATCGCCCCGGCCTCCGTGGGCAACCGCCCGGGGACCGCCCGCGGCCGGGACGGCGCCCCGGGGATCACGGGCGTGACCGCCGCCGACATGGCGGCCATGGCCGCCGAGGGCCGGACCCTGCGGTTGATCGCGACGGCCCGCCTGGCCGAGGACGGGGCGATCGAGGCATCCGTCGTGCCCACCGCGGTTCCCGCCGGTTCGCCGTTCGGGCGCTGCGACGGCGTGCTCAACCGGGTCGAGGTGGACGCCACGCCGGTGGGCAGGGTCGCGTTCGAGGGGCCGGGCGCCGGTGGGTCCGCCACGGCGTCCGCGGTGCTCGGCGACCTGGTGGCGATCGCCCGGGGGGTGGGTTCCACGTGGGCGGGGCTCGCCCCGGCCACCGAGCCGTCCCGGCTCGTGGTGCGGCCGGTGGCGTCAGAATGCGTGGCGGCGCCGTCCGGCGCCTGCTACCCCACCGCGGACTGACCCCCGACATGCCCCCGCCCAACCCGCCGCGCCCCAACCTCGTCGAGCACTACCGCGCGTTCCTGCCGGTCACCGATGCCACGCCCGTCGTGTCGCTCGGCGAGGGGGGGACGCCGCTGGTCCACGCCCGCCGCCTGGGCGAGAGCCTCGGCCTCCGGAACCTGCACCTCAAGATCGAGGGCCAGAACCCGACCGGCAGCTTCAAGGACCGGGGCATGGTGCTGGCGGTCGCGAAGGCGCTGGAGGCCGGCGCCCGGAGCGTGATCTGCGCCTCGACCGGCAACACGTCCGCCTCCGCCGCCGCGTATGCCGCCGCGGCCGGGATCGAGTGCGTCGTGGTGCTGCCGGCCGGGAAGATCGCCGTCGGCAAGCTGCTCCAGGCGCTCGTGTTCGGGGCGCGGGTCATCGCCGTGCGGGGCAACTTCGACGAGGCGCTCCGCGTGGTCCGCGCCCTGGCCGAGCAGGACGAGCACCCGATCACGCTCGTCAACTCCGTCAACCCGTACCGCCTGGAGGGCCAGAAGACGGCCGCGTTCGAGGTCTGCGACGACCTGGGCCGGGCGCCGGACGTGCTCGCGATCCCGGTCGGCAACGCCGGCAACATCAGCGCCTACTGGCGCGGCTTCCGCGAATACCGGGAGGCCGGGGCGGTGGCATCGGTGCCGCGGATGTGGGGCTTCCAGGCCGCGGGCGCGGCGCCGTTCGTGGCCGGCCACCCCATCGAGCACCCGGAGACCATCGCCACCGCGATCCGGATCGGCAACCCGGCATCGTGGAACCTGGCCACGGCCGCCCGGGACGACTCCGGCGGCCGGATCGAGGCCGTGACCGATGACGAGATCCTGGCCGCCCACCGGGAGCTGGCGCGGCTCGAGGGCGTGTTCTGCGAGCCGTCCTCCGCGGCGTCGGTGGCCGGCGTGACGAAGGCCGCGCGCGCGGGCGAGCTGGACCCCGACGCGACGGTGGTGTGCGTGCTCACCGGCAACGGCCTCAAGGATCCGACGACGGCCGAGGCGGGGCTGGCGGTGGACGTGGTCGAGGCCGATCCGACCGTCACGGGCGTTGCCCGTGCGCTCGGGTGGGGCCCCGGGTGACCGCCGGGGAGGCCCGGGCGGCCTGGGCCGCGATCGTCGGGCGGCGGCTGGAGATCGAGGTGCCGGCCTCGTCCGCGAACCTGGGCGCCGGCTACGACTGCCTCGGCCTGGCCCTCGAGCTGACGAACCGGGTATCCGTCGAGGCGGTCGAGGGCGATGGGTCGATCGATCTCGCGGTGACCGGTGAGGGAGCGGGGGAGCTGCCCGCGGTCCGGTCCAACCGGTTCGTGGCGGGGTTGGAGAGCGCGCTGGCGGCCGCGCTCGGTCCGAGGCCCGCGTCGATCGGCTGGCGGATCGCGATGCACAACCGGATCCCGTTGTCGCGTGGGCTGGGCTCGTCGGCGGCGGCCACGGTCGGCGGCGTGGTGGCCGGGAACGCGCTGGTGGGCGGCCGGCTGGACACGGTCCGGCTGCTGCGCATCGCCACGGCGATCGAGACCCACCCGGACAACGCCGCGGCCGTGCTGCTGGGCGGCTTCGTCGTGTCCGCGCACCTGGACGACCGGGTCGAGGCGGTGCGGTTCGATGCGCCGGACGGGTTGCGGGCCGTCCTCTTCATCCCGGAGCGCCGGCTGTCCACGGAGGACATGCGCCGTGTCCTGCCGGCGGAGGTGCCGCTGCGCGATGCGGTGGGAAACCTGGGGCGCGTCGCGATCGGCGTGGCCGGGATCGCGTCGGGCCGGTTCGAGCTGCTGGCGGACCTGACCGTGGACCGGATCCACGAGCCGTACCGGTCCGTCGCCTATCCGGAGCTGCCCAGGCTGACCGGCGCGGCGCGGGCGGCCGGGGCGCTGGGCGCGTTCCTGTCGGGTGCCGGGTCCACGGTCCTCGCCTTCGTGGCGGCGGGCGCCGATCCGGGGCCGGTCGAGGCGGCGCTGGTCTCTGCGGCGGCCGAGCTCCGCCTGGCGGGCCGGAGCGCGATCGTCGCGCCCCGGAACCATGGCCCGGAGGTGTTCGTGGCCTGATCGGTCCGGGCTCGGCGGTCCGGGGCTCGGCGGTCCGGGGCTCGGCGGTCCGGGGTTCGGCGTGATGTCAGCGCGGCGGGCGCGTGCGCGGAGACGGCGTCCCGTCCGGCACGAACGGATCCGGCTCGGGTGTGCCGAGGACGGTCCGCACCGGGATGACCCCGGCCCAGGCCGGCCAGGCCTCGTCCCCGGGATCGTCGTGGGCGGTGTCGTCGCGCACCTTCGCCGACGCCTCGTGGAGGTCCATCCACATCACCGACGTCGCCTTGCGCTCCTTGCGGGTCATCGGCCGCAGCTCCCGCCAGCGACCGGGGTACAGGCGCTCGATGAACGCCTCGAGCGCGGCGTCCTTCCCGGCGTCGTCGGTGACCAGGTGCGCGGTGCCGAGGACCATCGCCGACCGGTAGTTGACCGAGTGATTGAACCCGGACCGCGCGAGGACGAGGCCGTCCAGGTGGGTCACGGTGACGCACACCGGTTGCCCGTCCGTGGCCCGGAGCATGCGGCTGGCCGCCGAGCCGTGCCAGTAGAGGCGGTCGCCCTGGCGCCAGATCGACGTGGGCGTGACGTAGGGCTGGCCATCCAGGACCCAGCCCACGTGTCCCACGATCGCGTCATCGAGGATCGCGTCGATCGTCCTGCGGTCGTACCGGCCCCGCTCCGGGAGGCGCCGGGCGCGCGTGCGGTCGCTGGGGGGCGGGCGTCGCGTTCCGGGGCGGTGTCGCGTTCCGGGGCGGTGTCGCGTTCCGGGGCGGTGTCGCGTTCCGGCATCAGCGGCGGTACAGGAGCCACATCGTGACGCCGGTCAGGTACCCGCCACCGGGGGTGAGGGCCGCGTTGCCGATCGCGCCGCTGACCTGGGTTCCGACGGCCCCGATGTTCGCGATTCGCCAGCCGTCCGGCGCTCGCCGTGCCGCGTCCGCCGCAACCCAGTCCCAGAGCGCGTCCCCGAGCGTCGTATCGGCCGTGACCAGCAGCTGGTCCTCGCCGATGAGCCGTTCCTTCATGGGGTCCCCTCCGTGGTGGAATGTCGGACCAGCGTACGCGCCCGGTGTGTCGCCCGGGACCCGGAATCGAAACCCGCCGTGCCTGGCCGTCCATGCCTGCCTGGCCGTCCACGCTTGACGCTCGTTCGACACTTCGAGCGATGGACGGACTCTCGCGCTCGGTCGGTGACGGGATCTCCGGGCTGGTCGGCGGGTCGCTGCAGGCGATCGGGACGGCGCTGGACGGCGTCGTCGGCGCGCTGGACGCCGCCCTGCCACCGGGCGCGCTGCCCGTGATCGGCGTGGTCGTGGCGCTGCTGCTCGTGTTGGCGGTGATCAGGCGGTAGTGGGCGCCGGGTCGCCCGCGGTGTTCAGGTTTCGCGCCCGGGGTCCTCAGGAACCGCCGCTGCCCTGGTCGTCGCCGGCGCGCCGCTCGCCGCCCTGGCGGGGCGGTGTCCACGACCGATCCGCGTACCGCAGCTGCCGCTGGAGCAGGTCGTCGGCCAGGCGGGCGGCGTCCTCTCGGCGCAGCGAGAGCTCCCGGGCGGCCTCGTCCCCGGCGGTCGGCGACACGTCCGTGGCCATGGTGCCGGATCCCGCCGCCTCGGCCCCGTCGGCCGACCCGCCGAGCAGGCGCCGCAGGAACCCCATCGCCGCCCTCAGTCGTGGGCGCGGATGAAGGCGAGGATCTCGTCCCAGGCCTTGGCCGAGGCGTCCGCGAACTCCTCCGCCTTGCGGTCGAAGAAGCTGTGGGGCGCGCCCGGGTAGACGGTGACTC
>CAVPEU010000015.1:0-88613 GCA_963703575.1 uncultured Chloroflexia bacterium | reverse complement strand
CCGACGGGCCGGTTGTTCCGCGAGGCGCCCGACCTGCTGCGTGCCGAGTTCAACGAGCCGCGCACGTACGAGACGGTGCTCCGCGCGATCGCCAACGGCTACCTGTCCCCTGGCGAGATCGCGACCCAGGCGGGCCTGGGCGCGGCGAACCGGGTGACGCCGTACCTCGACCGACTGATGGAGTTGGGGATCGTCGAACGCCGGGTGCCGCCGCCCGAGGCCGGTTTGCCGCGTTCGCGCAACAGCCAGTACGTGATCGCCGACCCGTACCTCCGGTTCTACTTCGCGCTGGTGGACCCGTGGCGGAGCGCGATCCAGGCAGGCCAGGGTGCGGCCGTCCTGGCGCAGCAATGGGGCGAGGACTTCGACCAATTCGTCAGTCGGACGTTCGAGGAGGTCGCCCGCCAACACCTGCAGCGGCTCGCCGGCACGGGGTCCGTCGGCCCCTTCAGCTCGGTCGCGTTCTGGTGGTTCACGGGCGGCGATATCGATGCCGCGGCGATGGCGGGGTCGCGCCTGGCGGCGGCCGGCTCCGCGAAGTGGACGCGCGACCAGGTGAAGCCCGGTGACCTGGCCGACCTCCGGCGGGACGTGGCGATCGTGGCCCCAGGTGATCGGCCGCGCCTCTTCCTCTACAGCAGGTCGGGGTTCGACCGAAATCTGGCAGGCGCGCCGGATGTGACCCTCGTCGGCCTTCGCGACCTGTACGCGGCGGACCTCGACTACGAGCGGGCCGCCGCCCGCCGGCGAGCATGACGGGCTTCACCGAGTCGATCGTCGAGGAGGCGGCCCTGGCCGTCCTCGGCCGGCTGGGCTGGACGGTCCTCCACGGCGCCGGCCAGGGAACTAAGGGCTTGTCAGCTAATTATCGCTGTGGTATCATGGGCGGGTGATCGATGAGACGGCCATCGCAGCCCGGGACGCTGTAGGTTGTTATCTCGCGCCCAACACCTGTCGGGCGCGCCATTACAACCTTTTCGGGCAGCGCCAGCGCCAAACCGTTCGCACCGGCGCGCGCTGCTGCGTCGGGGCCGACCGTGGACGCGAACAGGTGGGTCGGCGTGGGAAGCCTCGGGACGCGGGCATCCGACGGGACCACCAGACCCACCAGCCCCGCGCGCTGCTGGTCGTCGCTGGCCGCGTGGACGACTAGCGTCCACTCGGCCAGCCGGGGAGGGTCAGGCTGTGATCACGACCTTCAGCGCCTTCGTCTCAGCGGCGCGCCCGAAGGTGTCGTAGGCATCCATGAACGCGTCGAACGTGAACCGGTGCGTCGCGAACAGCTCGGCCTGCAGCTTCCTCTGCGCCACGAGCTTGAGCAGCATCGGCGTCGTCGAGGCGCTCACCAGGCCCATCGTAATGGCGATGTCAGAGATCCACAGGTCCTGGAGGGGCAGCTCCACGGGCTTGCCGTGAACGCCGACGTTGGCGATCGTCCCGCCGGGGCGAACGATCCTGACGCAGGTGTCGAAGGTAGCCGGGAGCCCCACGGCCTCGATGGCGACGTCGACGCCGAGGCCGTCGGTGGCGCCCTTGATCTCGTCGATGAAGCCGGCCTTGCCGCTGTTCACGGTGTCGGTCGCACCGAAGGTCCGGGACACCGCGAGGCGGTTGTCGTCGAGGTCGATTGCGATGATCCGGGCGGCGCCGTACAGGCTCGCCGTCATGATGGAGGCCAGGCCGACAGGCCCCGAGCCGACCACCGCGACCACGTCACCGGGCTTCACCCGGCCGTACCGGATGCCGATCTCGAAACCTGTGGGCAGGATGTCGGAGAGCATCACGCCCTCCGCGTCGGAGACGCCGGCCGGCAGCTTGTACAGGGAGTTGTCGGCGAACGGGACGCGGGTGTATTCCGCCTGGGTGCCGTCAATCAGGTGGCCAAGGATCCAGCCGATCCCGCTTGCGCCCTCGTCGGCAAGACAGTGGGCGTACAGGCCCTGGTGGCAGTACGAGCAGGCGCCGCACGCGCTGATGCAGGAGATGATCACCCGGTCGCCAACCGCCAGGGTCGAGACGGCCGATCCGATCTCGGTGATCGTGCCGACCCCCTCGTGGCCGAGGATCCGGCCGTCGGTCACGGCGGGCACGTCGCCCTTGAGGATGTGCAGGTCCGTGCCGCAGATCGTCGTCGTGTCGACCTTCACGATGGCGTCGGTGGGATGAATGATCTTGCGGTCCGGGACGTCTTCCCAGGTCTTCTTGCCTGGTCCGTGGTAAACGATGGCCTTCATGGGGCGCTCCTGTCGTCACCCGGCGAAGCCTTTCGGCCCGTGGCCCGGCGTCAATCGATGGCCTGGATGGTTCGGGAGTCAGGTACCCGGGATCGGCACGAGGCGCGCCTCGGTGATCCGGCGAGGGACTGCCGTGGGGCGGACGCATCCGCCGCACCGAAGATGCTGCTGTGTCCATTGTGTCATGAGCTCCTCGGCTCGACGGCCGAAAGACCCGACTCCGCACGCAGGTCAGCGAGGTAGCGCCACCGTGCTCGCGTGGAGCAGTGCTGGCACGCCCGATCCGCAGGACAGGCTGGTGATCGACGATGCCACTTGGACGGCTCGATCGGCTGAAGGTGCCTCTCCCCTTCCGTGGCGACCGCAAGACCGATCGTGAGGTCGCAGGGCCGCCCGTCCGGGGTGCGCGGCCTGCGGTCGTGCCGCCGCGTGCAACGGCTCGCTATGCTCGCCGCGGCGGCCGTTGACTGGCTCCGCCGACCGGTGGTCAGGTGTTCTCGCGCACACCGCGTGAGTCCCCTCACTGGAGGAGATGGGAACATGGACAAGTCGGGCGCGAGCCAGGGCCAGTCGGCATCGGAGCTCATCTCGAACAGAATCGCCGAACTCGGGGACTGGCGCGGGGAAACCCTCAGCAGCATGCGCAAGCTCATCAAGGAAGCAGCCCCGGACGTCGTCGAGGAGTGGAAGTGGATGGGCACCCCGGTTTGGTCGCACGACGGCATCATCTGCACTGGCGAGTCCTACAAGAATGTCGTGAAGCTCACCTTCTCCAAGGGCGCGTCTCTGGTGGATCCGGCCCGTCTCTTCAACTCGAGTCTCGACGGAAACGCACGCCGCGCGATCGACATCCACGAAGGCGAAAAGGTTGACGAGTCCGCCTTCAAGGCGCTCGTTCGCCAAGCGGTCGCCCTCAACAGTTCTGGCAAACCCGCGTCCTGAGTCGCCGCCACCCTGCGAGCAGGCGCGGAGCGCCGAACCAGGGACCGTCCGCTGGAGCCCGTCGTGCGGCGACGGCCCGGTCCCGGACCGCCGACAACGACCGAGCTGATCTCCCGGGATCGGGGCGCGTGACCCCTGCACGGACGGCAGCGAACGTTCGTCATGGCGCTGGACGAGGCACCTTCGATGTACGACGTCGACATCAACGCCCCGGTCCCTCGACCCGTGAGTCTGAAGACCAATGTGATGGTAGGATCCGTGCCATGAGGACTACCATCGACAAGGCCGGGCGCTTGGTCATTCCACGCTCACTGCGCAACCGCGTCGGCCTGGCCAGCGGCGGCGAGGTAGAGGTTGAGCTCGACGGCGCCGCGATCCGCGTCGAGCCGGTTGCCGGCGGCGAGCTCCGGGAGGACGGCGGCCTGCTGTTCATCCCGGCGGCAGGAACGCCCATCGACGCGACGCTGGTGCGGGAGCTGATCGATGCGGACCGGCACGGACGCTGAGGAGCGCCAGGTCGTCCTGCTCGACACCAGCACGGCCGTCGCTCTGGTCGTTGAAGACCACGAGGCCCACGTCGCGACGCTCAATGCCGTCCGGGGCCGCCGGCTGGGTCTCGCCGGCCACGCCTGGTTCGAGACGTACTCGGTCCTGACGCGGCTGCCATCCGGCCTCCGTCGCTCGCCGGCCGATGCCATCCACCTGCTGGCTCGCGACTTTCCGGCATCCGGGTTCCTGGGCGAGGCGGAGGCGGCCGGCCTCGGCGGGGAACTTGCCGGGCTGGGGATCTCCGGCGGTGCCGTCTACGACGCGCTCGTCGGCGCGGCCGCGAGGCAGCACCAACGTAAGCTCGTTTCCGCGGACGCGCGGGCGCGGCCCGTCTACGAGGCGCTCGGAGTGGAGGTCGAGCGCATCCCGTAGCACCTTCGAGCCCAGGGCCAGCGTGACGATCCATCGCCGCCTGCTCCGGCGCGGGCGTTCCCGGTCGCCAGGGGCGGGGACCTCATCCGGGCGATTCGCCGGGCGCTTCGGGAGCCGGCCTGGTCGTGAACCGCAGGAAAGAGTACCCGCCCACGCCGGCGACAACCGATGCGACGAGGATCCCGACCTTCGCGAATCCAAGGGCCGCCCCGCCGCCGAAGGCCAGCTCGCTGATGAACAGGCTCATCGTGAAGCCGATTCCGCCCAGCCAGGCCGCACCGTAGATGTGCCGCATGGTCACGCCTGACGGCAGCGATGCGAGCCCCGCTCGAACGACCAGCACGGTCGCCGTCGTGATCCCGATCTGCTTGCCGACGACGAGCCCGATCGCGACACCCAGCACGACGGGCTCCGTGAGCATGCCGCCGACATCGCCGCCCAACGCGACCCCGGCGTTCGCCAGCGCGAAGATCGGGACGATGATGAACGCAACCCACGGCTGGAGGGCATGCTCGAACCGCAGCATCGGCGCCTGGGCCCGCTCCGTGATCGTCTCGAGATCCCACAGCGCATCGTGGTGCTCTTCCATCGTCGGTGGCTCGTCGCTGTTCTCCCGCCGCACGAGATGATCCACGAGCTGCCTGGCGCGGGCCGCGAAGTCGGCGCTGTCGATCTTGGTCCGAGCCGGGATGGTCATCGCAAGCAGGACGCCGGCGATCGTGGCATGGACGCCGGACTGGAGGACCGCCAGCCAGAGCGCGAGACCGAGGACGCCGTAGACGACCGGTCGCCGGACCCCGAGGAGGTTGGCGGCGGCGAGCCCGGCGAAGCACCCTCCGGCGGCCGCGAGCGCCAGGATCGAGATGTCCGAGGTGTAGAACAACCCGATGACCAGGACCGCCAGCAGGTCGTCCACGATCGCCAGCGCTGCCACGAAGACACGAAGCCCGACCGGGATCCGGTCACCCAGCAGGGCCAGCACGCCGAGGGCGAACGCGATGTCCGTTGCCATCGGGATGCCCCAGCCACGGGCGTTCTCGCCGGAGCCGACGATGAGGACGAAGATCAGGGCGGGGACGAGCGCCCCACCGACCGCCGCCGTGATCGGGAGCGCCGCGCGACGGATCGACGCCAGCTCGCCGACGAGAACCTCGCGCTTGATCTCGAGACCCACGACGAAGAAGAAGATGGCCATCAGGCCGTCGTTGATCCAGTGCAGCAGGCTCTTCGACAGCACCGCGTCGCCGACGCCGATCGTGAGATGGGTGTCCCAGAGCGAAAGGTAGGAGGCGGCGAACGGCGAGTTGGCCCACAGGATCGCGACGACCGCCGCGGCGATCAGGAGGATCCCGCTTGCCGCGCTGTTGGCGGCGAACGCGCGGAACGGTGCGAGGAGCCGGTCGATGGGCAGGGCGGCCTCAGTCACGCGCAGCCAACCGGTACTCCGTCGGCTCCGTCCCTGCGCCGCGCCGCAGCAGGTCACGCATCGTTCGTGGTTCCTCTCCCATGGGTCAGAGTCTAGCCCGGGTCAGGGTCCCCTCGATCACGGGGTGGCCGGACCGGCCACAGCCGCCGGCGCGGATCCCGGTGCGCCCCCGGCGCGGTATCGTGGGCAAACTGAGCTGGCGGTGAGATACGGGACGGCGAGAGGCGTCGGCGGGCCGGCGCCGTCGAGACCACGAGAGGCGACACGGATGAGCTACCGGTTCTTCCGCCGGCTGCGGGTCGCGCCCGGCCTCACGGTCAATCTGAGCAAGTCCGGGCCATCGCTCTCGGTCGGCACGCGTGGTGCCCACGTCACGTTCGGTGGATCGCGTGGGCGACGCACGACGATCGGGCTGCCCGGGACCGGGCTCTACTGGACGACGGTCCAGCGCCAGGCATCCCCAGGTCCCGGCCCGGTCGCCGGGGCGCCGCTCGGCTCCGTCCCGCCGCCCAGCGGGACGTCGAGGCCCGGCCAGAGGCTGACGATGTCCTTCTTCCGCAGGCTGGTGACGCCGGCCGATGAGCGGGCCTTCGTCGACGGCTGTCGAGCCCTCGTCAACGGCGACCACGACACGGCGCTCGACCACCTCCGCGCCGCCACCCACTTGGCTGACGGAGCCTTTCTGGCCGGCTGCCTCGCCCTCCGGGCGGAGGCGTTCGAAGAGGCGGCGACCGACCTTGAGGCAGCCGTGGCGATACCGGACCAGCTCGGCCGCACCGTTGAGCGGTACGGGATCACGGCGACGCTCGTCCTCCATGTCACGGACGAGATCTCCGCCTCCCTCGAGCCGAGCCTCGATGGCGCCCTCCTCGCCCTGGTCGAGGCGTACCAGCAGCTCGGGCGCGAGGCCGACGCCATGACGGCCCTCCGCCGGCTGCAGGCGCTGGCGCCCGATGACCCGGTGGTCCGCCTGTCGCTGGCGGAGCTGCTCGTTCGCGGGCACCCGGCCGACCGTCCGGCGCTCGAGGAGGCTGCCCGTCTCGGTGAGAACGCGCCCAACGACTCCGCGATCCACGCCGCGCTCCGTCTCTACCGGGCGACGGCGATGCGCGAGCTCGGCCTGCCCGATGCAGCTGCGGCGGTGCTGTCGGAGACCCTTCGGCGGACGGCCGATCGGCCCGCGGAGCTGCTCCACGCGCTCCGTTACGAACGGGCCCTCGCCTATGAGGCCGCCGGCCAACCGAAGCGAGCCCGGTCCGATCTCGAGCGCCTCTATGCCGAGGCGCCCGGCTACGAGGATGTCGCGACGCGCCTGGGGATCGCCGGATAGCCCACGGCCGTTCGACTCTCGGGGCGGCGTTCGACACGTGGGGCGCGCCTTCCGGAAGGTTGGGGCATGGATCAGTGGCGGACATGGCCGATGTGATCCACAGGCGGATCACCGGAGGCTCCTGCGAGCGTGGCGCTCCCCGCGAACTCGGGCGTTGGGCACGGATCCGTGCGCGAACATGGCTGAAACGATCCACAGGTGGATCAGTGGGGTCCGCCTGAACCACACCCGCGACCCGCGCGTGACGCACCCGCGCGAGAGGCCCGTCCGTTCAGCAATCTCGGTCGAGCTGGCGCGCTCGGTCCGGAAGACGGACGCCCGAGACCGCATCGTCACGGCGCGCGCAGACCACCGGCAAGGCCCGATCGGGTCAGTCGGCCCTGCCCGGACGCGATCGGGTCGCCCGACAATCGGTGTGACCCGGGTCGCCACGCTGCCGGATCGTCCGGCGGCAGGTCGCGGCTGCGCTGGGCGACGGCTGATGCCAGCCGAGCGTTCACGGACGAGGGAACGCTCTCGCCGCCGGAGGGCACCGAAAGGAGCGCGGCATGGCAACCGTCGAACCCACCGGGATGCACGTCCTGCCCGCGACCGACAAGCGGGCGTCCGCCGGCACGGACGCGGAGGCCGCCCGCCCCTCGGCGGGATCCGTCCGTTTCGTGTCCTGGGCGTAGGCGTCACGCCATGCTGGATGCGCTGTCCGGATTCGGCCTGCCCGAGCTGGTGCTCGTGTTCGGGTCGTCCGCGGGCGCCGTCGGCGGGGCCGGGATCGTCCTCGCCCGGAGCGGCGATGCGATCGCGGAGCGGACGGGTCTCGGTGGGCTGGTGGTCGGGATGTTCCTGCTGGCCGGCGCCACCTCGCTGCCCGAGATCGCGACCGACATGAGCGCGGCCCTGGCGGGCGCCCCGAACCTCGCGGTCGGCGACCTGTTCGGCAGCAGCATGGCGAACATGGCGATCCTGGCCTTGGTCGATCTCGTGTACCGCGGTCGTGTCTGGACGCAGGTCGGTCTCGGCCAGGCGCGACTGGCGGCCGTCGCCATCGCCCTGACGTCGGTCGCCCTCCTCGCGTTGCTCGTGCGACAGCCAGTCGCCATCGGCTGGGTCGGCGTCGAGACGATCGTCATGGTCGCCGGCTATCTCGCCGCCACGGCCTGGATCCACCGGACCCGCACGACGGGCCGCCGCGAACGAGACGGGAGCGGCGAGGTGATCGCGCCGATCGGCTGGGGCCGCGAGGCGGCGGCCGGCGTTCCGCTTCGCCGTGTCGTCCTCCGCTTCATGCTCGCGGCGGCTGTCATTCTCTTGGCGGCGCCCGCGGTAGCGCTGTCGGCCGAGGGGATCGCGAACGAGACGGGGGTCGGGCAGACCTTCATCGGCACGTTCCTCCTCGCCGCGACAACCTCACTGCCCGAGCTCGTCGCATCGCTCACCGCCGTCCGGATCGGCGCCCACGATCTCGCCGTCGGCAATCTCTTCGGCAGCAACGCATTCAACATGGTGGCGCTGCTGGCCGCGGATCTCGCCTACACCCCGGGCCCGATCCTGGCGGCCGTCGCGCCCGCACAGGCGGTCGCCGGTGTCGGGGCCATCCTCCTCATGGCGCTGGCCATGGCCGCAGTGATCCACGGGACGGAGACGCGGATCCGCCGCCTCGAGCCCGACGCGGTCGGCGTCCTGCTCGCCTACGTCCTGCTCCTGGGTGGGGTCTGGGTGTCGACGTCATGAGCGAGACAGCCGAGCCCACGAGGGCGGTGCCGGATCCCTGGACGATCGAGGCCCGGGATGTCGCGGCGGCGCTCGGATCGGATCCCGTCACCGGGCTGACGTCCTTCGAGGCCCGCGTCCGCCTCGAGCGGGACGGCCCGAACGAGCTCCTCGCGCGGGCAGTCAAACCAGCCTGGCGCCTGTTCGCCGAGCAATTCACCAACGCGATGATCCTGGTCCTGATCGGCGCTGCGGTCATCACGGCGGTGATCGGTGACCTCAAGGACACGGTCGTCATCCTCGCCATCGTTGCCCTCAACGGGATCGTCGGCTTCGTCCAGGAGTACCAGGCCGAGAAGGCGATGGACGCCCTCAAGCGGATGACGAGCCCGTCCAGCCGTGTCGTCCGCGACGGCGAGACGGCGATCGTCCCTGCGACGGAGCTGGTGCCGGGTGACGTCGTGCGCCTCGATGCCGGCGACATCGTGACCGCCGACCTGCGCCTGCTGGAGGCCCAGTCGCTGCGGATCAATGAGGCGGCCCTGACCGGCGAGTCGGAATCGGCGATCAAGACGACCGCACCCCTCCCCGCGGTCACGGCCGCGCTCCTGGCCGACCAGCGGAACATGGGCTTCAGCGGCACGGCCGTGACCTACGGGCGCGGCCTGGGGGTCGTCGTCGCGACCGGCATGGACACGGCGCTCGGACGGGTCGCCGAGCTGCTCCAGGAGCACGGCAGCGGCCAGACCCCGCTCCAGCGACGGCTCTCGACGCTCGGCAAGCGACTGGCCGTCGCGGCGTTCGTCGTGTGCGTCTTCGTGTTCGTCTCAGGGGTCGCCCGTGGCGAGCCGGTGGACGTCATGTTCCTGACGGCGGTGAGCCTCGCGGTGGCGGCGATCCCCGAGGGCCTGCCGGCCGTGGTGACGATCGCCCTGGCGCTGGGCGCCCGGCGGATGGCCCGGCGCCACTCGCTGATCCGCAAGCTGCCGGCCGTCGAGACGCTCGGCTCGGTGACCGTCATCTGCAGCGACAAGACCGGGACCCTCACCCAGAACCGGATGCTCGTCCAGCGGGTCTGGACGCCGAACGCGGAGTACCGGGTCACCGGCGATGGCTATGCCCCGGAGGGCACGTTCGAGCCACAGCCGGCCGATGACCCGGCGCTCGACCGGCTCGCCCGTGTCGCCGCCGCCTGCAACGACGCATCGCTCCGCGCGCCGGCGCGGCACGGAGACCCGTGGACGATCACCGGCGACCCGACCGAGGCGGCGCTGCTCGCGCTGGCCGCCAAGCGCGGGGTCTACCCGGCCGACCTCGTCGCCGCGGCCCCGCGGGTCGAGGAGCTGACATTCGACTCCGCACGCCGGCGGATGGCGACCCTGCACGCCGAGGCCGGGCATGTCTGGGTCGCCGTCAAGGGCGCCCTCGAAGCGATCGGGCCGCTGCTCGACCCTGCGGATGCCGCGCTGCTGGTGCGGGCCGAGCAGGTTGCCGAGGGCTACGCCGCCGACGGCTACCGCGTCCTCGCGTTCGCGGAGCGCCAGATCACCGACATCCCGGCCCGGCTCGACGACGCGGAGCGGGGGCTGCACCTGATCGGCATCGTGGGCATGGCCGATCCGCCACGGCTGGCCTCGGCCCCGGCCATCGCGGCCTGCCGGGCGGCCGGCATCACGCCGGTCATGATCACCGGCGACCACCCGCTCACGGCGGCCGCGATCGCCCGCCGGATCGACGTGCTGCGCGAGGGCGGCCGGAGCCTGAGCGGGACCGAGCTCGAGGCGCTCGACGACGACGCGTTCGACGCGATCGTCGCCGATGTCGCGGTGTACGCGCGGACGAACCCCGAGCAGAAGCTCCGGATCGTCGACGCCTGGCGGCGCCGGGGAGCCGTGGTCGCGATGACGGGCGATGGGGTCAACGACGCGCCGGCGCTCAAGCTCGCCGACATCGGCGTCGCGATGGGCATCACGGGGACCGAGGTCAGCAAGGAAGCCGCCGACATGGTCCTCGCGGACGACGACTTCGCCACGATCGTCGCGGCCGTCGAGGAGGGCCGCCGGATCTACGACAACATCCGGCGCTTCGTGCGCTACCTGCTGACCACCAACTCCGCCGAGATATGGGTCATGGCGCTCGCGCCGTTCCTTGGGCTCCCGTTCCCGCTCATCGCCGTCCAGATCCTGTGGATCAACCTCGTCACCGACGGCTTCCCCGCGCTCGCCCTGGGTGTCGAACCGGTCGAGCCGGGCGCGATGCGGCGGCCACCACGCGCCCCGACCGAGTCGATCTTCGCCCGGGGCCTGTGGCAGCAGGCGATCTGGGTGGGCCTGTTCATGGCCGGCGTGACGCTGGCGGTCCAGGCGTACGCCGTCGGGCGGGGCTGGCCGTGGCAGACGATGGTGTTCACCACCCTCGCGCTGCTCCAGCTCGGGGGGGCGCTGGCGGTCCGCTCGGAGACGGAGAGCTTCTTCCGGCTCGGGCCCCGATCGAACCTGCCGCTGACGATGGCGGTGGCCGTCACGTTCGCCATCCAGCTCGCGCTCCTGTTCGTCCCGGCTCTCCAGCCGATCTTCGAGACGGCCGCGCTGACCCCGGTCCAGCTCGCGGTCGTTCTCGTCGCCTCCACGCTCGGGTTCGGCGCCATCGAGGTCCAGAAGTGGGTCGGGCGTCGCCGAGCCGGCCGCACGGGCGCCGGCTCGTCGCGCCTCGCCGGCGAGGAAGCTCGGCGAGAAGCTCGGCGATGAGTGGCATCGTCGTGCCCGACGGCTCCGACTCCGCGCGCTGTGCACGCGAGGACCGGCCACGGCAACGCGACCCCGGACGGCTCCCGGCCACGGGACGAACGGTCCCTGCCGGCGCTGCCGTCGTTCCGGTGCAGTCGTCGCTGTTGCACTATTGTGTTTCTTTGCTTATCCGAACGGACCACTGAACTCGAAACGCCAGCAAGGGAGCCCCCTCGATGTTCGACGCTCTGGGTAGCCTCGTCTTCCGCCTGCGATACCTGGTGATCGCGATCTGGGTCGCCCTGGCGGTCGGGGCAATGGTGCTCGCCCCCAGCCTCGCCGTGGTCGGCTCGGCGGACGAGTCCAGCTTCCTGCCGAAGGACGCCGAGGCGATCCAGGCCCGAACCGTCCTTGCGCGGGCCTTCCCCGGCGAGTCGGCCCCGGGCACCGGGGCCCTGGTCCTGTACCGGGCCAGCGGCCTGACCGATGCCGACCGCGCCTACCTGGCGCAGACGGCCACCTGGCTCGCCGGGCCGGACGCGCCCGCCGCAACGCACGTCATCACCAGCATCGTCACCGCCGCCGATCACCCGGAACTCGCCGCCAGCCTGCGGAGCAGCGACGGAACCGTCGAGCTCGCCCAGGTCGAGCTGTCCGTGGCGCCCTTCCAGACGAGCTCCAACGATGCGGTCTACGCGCTGCGCGACCACGTCGCGGCGACGCAGCCGGAGGGTCTGCACGTCTATGTCACCGGCTCGGCCGGCATCGGGGCCGACTTCCTGGACGCGATCATCCGGGCGACCGGCAGCACGACGATCATCACGGTCCTGCTGGTCATCGGCATCCTGCTCCTCATCTACCGCGCCCCGCTGGCGGCCCTCGTGCCCCTGCTCACGATCGGGTCTGCCTTCCTCGTCTCCCGCGGCGCGCTCGGCTACCTGGCCCAGGGCGGGCTCAAGATCTCGACACTGCTCGACTCGTTCCTCGTCGTCCTCGTGTTCGGGATCGGCACCGACTACACGATCTTCCTCATCTCCCGCTTCCGCGAGGAGGTGAAGCGCGACGATTGGCACACCGCCTCCCGGACGACCGTCCGGCGAATCGGGGCGGTCATCAGCGCCAGCGCCGCCACGGTCATCGTGGGGCTGGGCTCGATGGTCGTCGCCCGCTTCGAGATGATCCAGACGACCGGCCCGGCGCTGGCCCTGACGGTGTTCATCACGCTGCTGGCCGGGCTCACGCTGGCCCCGGCGCTGCTGGGCGTCTTCGGTCACTACCTGTTCTGGCCGCGCCACCAGGAGGATGGGAGCGCACTCTCCGAGACCGGCTTCTGGAACCGGCTCGCGCGCCTCATCACGGACCGCCCGGGCATGGTCACGATCGTGATCATCGCCGTGATGATCCTGCCCGCCCTGGCCGTGCCCGGCCTGCGATCGAGCTTCGACCTCCTCGGCGAGCTCCCGGGCGACTCCGATGCGCGACAGGGGTTCGAGGTCGCCGGCCAGCACCTGAACAAGGGCGAGCTGTTCCCGGTGACGGTGCTCGTCGATACCCCGGCCGCCGATCTCACGACCCCGGCCTCGCTGGCGAAGGTACAGGCCATCGCCGCACAGGTGGCCACGGTGCCCGGGATCAAGACCGTGCGCAGCGTCGTCGACCCGCAGGGCACGCAGCAGACGCCCGCGGAGATGCGGCCCTCGGGCCAGATCGCCGCGCTCTCGAAGCAGATGCAGCTGCCGACGGACCCGTCGGCCCTGGCCTCGCAGCTCGCGAGCCCGGACACCCTCGCCGGATTCGATGCGGCCGGGGCGTACCTGGCGGCGCTCGGGACCGCGTTCCCGGACGTGGCGAGCGGGCCCGCGTACACCGACGTGACACGCAACCTGACCGCCCTGCGGAGCGGGGTCGAGGAACTCCGGGCCGGCGCCCGGGTCAGCGCCCAGCTCACCCAGCTCTCGACGCTGCTCTCCTCGCCGCCCGCGACCCCGGGCGCGAGCTCGGCCGCGAGCACGGCCGCACTCCTCCAGGCCATCGGCGGGTATCTGCAGGAGCTCGCGGCCGCGTACCCGGAGGTCACGTCCACCCCCGCTTTCGGGACCGCTACCGGTGCCCTGCAGCAGCTGCGCGACAAGCCTGATCCGGCGACGGTCGGCCGGCTCGCCGGCGCGCTCCGCGACCTGTCCACGACCTTCGCGGACCGGCCAGACGCGCTCCTGTTCCCCAGGAGCCTGCCGGCCAGCGCCGAGGCCACGAAGCTCCAGGAGCAGCTCAGGCAATCGCTGGACGGGCTCAGGCAGGCGATGGACGCCCTCGCCGCACAGTTCAGCGCGCGTCCCGATGACTACTTCCTGCCGGCCAGCCTGCCGGGAGACGCCGGCAGCGCGGCCCAGCAGCTGCTCGCCGCGTTCGTGTCCGCCGATCACCGCACGACTCGCCTGATCGCGACGGTCAACGGCGATCCGTATGCGACGACATCCTTCGAGGCCGTGCGCGTCGCGCGCGCCGCGGCCGCAGGGGAGGGGTCGTCCTTCGGCGACGGCGCCCGGGTCCTGGTGGGCGGCCCGATCGCCGAGTTCGCCGACATCCAGACGACGATCGGCGAGGACTTCCAGCGCGTGGCCCTGATCACGGTCACCGGCGTGCTCCTCGTCCTCATCCTGCTGCTCCGCAGCATCGTCGCCCCGCTGTTCCTGGTCGGCTCGGTGCTCCTCTCGTATGCCACCAGCCTCGGGCTCGTCACCCTGCTGTTCCAGGACGTGCTGGGGCACGCCGGGGTCAACTACTTCATCCCGCTCCTCGTGTTCGTGCTCCTCGTCGCGATCGGCGCCGACTACAACATCTTCCTGATGAGCCGCATCAGGGAGGAGAGTGAGGGTCGCGGAATCCGGGACGGGATCCGGATCGCGTCGGCCCGCACCGGGACGGTGATCACGTCGGCCGGGATCATCCTGGCCGGGACGTTCCTCGCCCTCATCTCGGCGCCGCTCCAGATGCTGCTCCAGGTGGGCGTGGCGGTCGCCGTCGGCATCCTCGTCGACACGTTCATCGTGCGCAGCCTCCTCGTTCCGGCGATCACCGCCATCTTCGGTGACCTCAGCTGGTGGCCGTCCTCCCGCCGGCCGACC
This sequence comes from uncultured Chloroflexia bacterium, assembly GCA_963703575.1. GTDB lineage: Bacteria > Chloroflexota > Limnocylindria > Limnocylindrales > CSP1-4 > CAIXZV01. The sequence continues at coordinate 74,202 of CAVPEU010000015.1, read as the reverse complement.
GACCCGGGTTCCGGCGGCGCGCCGGATGAAGGGGTGAGGGGCGTCGCCGCGACGGCCTGGCCCATCGCCAGGCCGATGTCGTGGCGACGCCCCTGGACCTCTACGCCGGAAACCAACCGGGCTCGATCTCCTGCCGAGCCGTCGCCGAGCGGCCGGAGCCGGCGGCGACTCGGCTGATCGACCGCCACCGGTCAGGCCACGCGCGCCTCGAAGTACTCGACCGCGTCCCGGACCGTACGGATCCCCTCGGCCTCCTCGTCCAGGATCTCCATCCCGAACTCCTCTTCGAGGCTCATGATGAGCTCCACGAGGTCCAGCGAGTCTGCGTTCAGGTCGTCGACCAGCGAAGCCTCCGGGACGACCTCGCGCTCGTCGACGCCGAGCTGCTCGACGAGGCATCGCCTCACCCGCTCGTAGGTCGTGGCCACGGACGCTCCCCTTCCCCGGTCCGCCCTCTCCAGGTCCGCGCGCACGTCCGGGGGTTCGACCACCATCCGGCCGGTCCCGACCTGCCTGCGGCTCGGAACGATGGACACCTGCGGTCCCTTCAACTCCCGGACCGATGGCCGTTGCCCAGGCGCCGTCGGCGCCGAGCTCGAAGGGCCACATCGAGCTGGGCAACGAAGCCGGCGATGGCGCTCGACTGCTCCGGGGAAAGCTCGGCCAGCGCCGACTCGAACCGGTCGACCTGGCGGTCCAGCCGATCGGCGAGTGTCCGCGTGGCCCGGTCCGCCCAGGCAAGGCCCAGGAGCATGCCCCCGAGCGTGGCGACCCCGAACCGGGTCCCCGGCCTCGCGATGCGGTCGAGCAGGTCCGTGTCGTCCACGCCCTCGCGGGACTGCTCGAGGCTGATCATCAGGGCGGCGATCGTGCGGCCGGCAACGTCGACCGGCGTTCCGGGCTCCTCCAGGCCGGCCAGCAGGTCCCGGAGCGCGTCGTTGTACGCCGCTGCCTCGGGTGACGCGAGCGCGTCGAGGATGCGGGCCCGCGTCGTTTCCCACGCCTCGTCAGGCGGCGGGCCCGCGACCGCGGCGATCGTCCGCCGCGCGAGATCGGTGGGCTCGAACAACACGGCGGACCGGCCGGCCGAGCGTTCCGCGGGACGGGCCGCGTAGATCGCCCGCAGGTACCCCATCTTCTCGGCCAGCCGGAGCATGCGGTAGGCCGTCGTCGGCGCGACCCCGAGGCGCTCGGCAACCTGGCGGTAGGCGATCGGCTGCTCTCGACTGTCGGCGTAGAGGTCGAGCAGCGCGGCCACGGCCGCGGACTGGCGGTGTGTGAGCTTCATGAGCCTCTCTCGCCGATCGCCTGGGGCACCAATCCTGGTGCCGAACAGGTTCGGAAGAAACTATAGAAGGCAAGAAACGCGACGTCAACGCGCGGATCGCCTGCCGCCGCGCGCGGCAGGCCCGCTCGCCGGCGGTGGCGCGGATCGAACATCTGTGCGATGATCAGGGCTCACCGCGACTCGTGGTGATGCTTCGTGTGGTCGACCCCCTTCTCGAACGGACCGTGCGTTCTGCAATCCCCGTTCGGGAAGCGTTGGAGGTCCTCATGACCACCGGTACCATCAAGAAGGTCGTCGCCGATCGCGGCTTCGGCTTCATCACCGCCGAGGATGCGAAGGAATACTTCTTCCATCGCGGCGCCCTCGATTCCTCGCTCGAGTTCGATCGCCTCGTCGGCGGCGAGCGCGTGCTGTTCGAGATCGAGACGAGCCCCAAGGGCCCGCGCGCCTCACAGGTGCGTTCGGCCTGACCGGCCCGGCGGCCCGCCCCTGCGGCGGGCCGCCCCGATTCTCCGGAGGCAGTCCCGGCGCCGATCCCGGCACGCACGCGGTGATGGGGTTCCGCGCCGGACGATCGTTCAGCCCGCGCGGCGACGCCGCTCGTGCAGCTGGTCGTGGATCTCCGCGTTGGTCCGGGTGTCGCGGCGGGGCCGCCCCTGGAGCTGGCGCCGCGCGTTCCCCGGTCCGAGCGTGACCGGCTCCAGCTCCGCGGGCATGGCTTCGTGGTGGTGGTGCTCGTCCGGCTCCCAGGGAACGCCGTTCTCGTACAACACCGCGAACACCTCGACGAGCTCGGGGTCGAACTGCACGCCTGCCATCCGCCGCAGCTCCGCGATCGCCTCCTCGTGCGAGATCGCGTCGCGGTACGGCCGCCCGGCGATCATGGCCTCGTACGCGTCCACGATGGACACGATCCGCGCCCCGATCGGGATGTCCGCGCCGGCCAGGCCCATCGGGTAGCCCCGCCCGTCGTACCACTCGTGGTGGTGAAGGACGATCGTGGCCGCGTCACGCAGGGCGCCGGCCTGCTCGAGCACGACCTGGCCGATCTTCGGGTGCTCGGTCACCACACGCCACTCGGACGCGACGAGGTCGCTGGGCTTGGCCAGGATCTCCTCGGGAATCGCGACCTTGCCCAGGTCGTGGAGCAGGCTGGCCGTACGAATGCGCTCCAGCTCGCCCTCGGGCAGCTCGATGGCCCGCGCGAGTGAGATGGAGGCCTCCGCGATCAGCGTGGACGGCTTGCCGGCCCAGGCCGGCCGCCCGGCCAGCGTGGCGATCAGGGCGTCCTGGGCGGCGCGCATCGCGGCCCGACCGACGTCGAGCGCGTGGCTGCGGGCGGCGGACGTGATCGGAGCTCGGCGGATCGTGTCGGCGTCCCCGGTCTCGCGGAACACGAACACCTGGTCGCGCCCCAGCGCCTTCGCCGAGTAAAGGGCCGCGTCCGCGTCGCGCACCAGCGCGTCCAGGTGCAGCACGTTGCCCATGCCACCGGCGACCCCGGCCGACATCGTGATCGACAGGTGCTCGCCCTCGACCGTGCGAACCTCGGCGCCGGCGATGATCCGGCGCAGCTTCTCGGCCAGCGCGGCCGCCGCGTCCACGTCCGTCTCCGGCAGGACGACCAGGAACTCCTCGCCCCCGTACCGGCCGGCGACGTCGACCTCGCGCACGTTCCCCGCCAGCAGCTGGGCGACGTTGCGCAGCATCGCGTCCCCGGCGGCGTGGCCGTGGGAATCGTTGAGCCGCTTGAAGTGGTCCAGGTCGACCAGGATCACCGACATCGGGTGGTGATAGCGCGTCGATCGCGCGAGCTCCTCCTCCACCCGTGACAGCACGGCCTGGCGATTGGCGATGCCGGTCAGCGGGTCGATGGTGGCGAGCCGCCACGTGTCGGCGACACGGTCGGCGAGATTGCTGAAGGCGGCCCGCAGCCGCGGATCGCCGATCCGCTCGGCGTCCAGCGCGATCAGCTCGCCTTCGTCGCCCGCGCGCGTCAACCGCTCGGCGAGAGAAGCAAGACGCTGGTTCTGGCGGCGGACGACGAATGCGGCAAACCCGGCAGAGCCCGCCAGCGCCCCGATCAGGGCGGCGGCGACCAGGATGGCGGCGGCCGAGGTCAGGACGTCCAAGGCACCTTCTGCGAATTGGCGGGTGGGTGCGCCTCCCTCGGGTCACACCTCTCAGCAGAGGCTACCGGCCAGCGGCGCGCGCGCCATGACGCGATGGTCCCATCGTCCTGGGTCGCGCCCGTGCCCGGTGCGCGGACGCCCACAGGTCCGGACATCGGGGTCCTGGCCCGAAAGTCCTGGGTCGGGCGGCCCGGGCCGGAGGGCGCACCGCCCGCGGCCCGGACCGGAGGGCGCACCCCCGGCGTCCGGGGACCCTCGATCAGGCCGGCCGCGTCATGGCGTCGCCGCGGCCGTTTCGAGCGGCCGTTTCGATGAGCCGCCCGCGCGCGAGCTCCCTGTCGTCCTCGTGGTCGTCCTCGTGGTCGTCCTCGTTCGACAGGCGCCACGCCCAGCCGGACGCGTCGCCTACCGCGGCGTCCGGCCAGGCCGCGCCAAGCAGGCGCGCGCCGGGCGCGGCGGGCACCAGGTACTCGAGGAGGATCCGGCGGGGAACCGCCGAGACCGAGCCTGCGCCGCGGGCTCCGGCCGCCCGGACAGCCTCCTCGAGGTAGTCGACGTACGCCGCGTTGTTGACGTGCGTCATCGGGTCCAGGTCCTGCGGCCGGACGAGGGAGCGGGTCATGACGGCGTCGGGGGGCGTCGGTGGCAGCGCGACGCGCACGGGCTCGAACTCGCCCGACGGCATCGCGAACTGGCCCGAAACGTCGGTCGGGATGCGGGCGGGCATCCCACGGGCGTCGGTCATCACCCAGTCGGTCACGGCCCACATCGCGAGCGTGCCGTCATCCGTGACCGCCTCCGTTCGGCGCCGCGCCCAGACTCGCCGAAAGCCCGTCACCCGCGTCGAGACGGCGAGGGCCGCGCCCGGCCGGACAGGGCGCAGGACCGCCAGCTCCGCGGCCCGGACGACGAAGGCGAGGCCACGGTCCAGGTACCAATCGCGGGTGAACCCCAGCCGTTCCGAGTGGATCCACGCGACATCCTGCGCGTACCGGAGCAGGGCCGAGGTGCGCGCGATGCCGTCCGGCCCGCACTCGTCGAAGCGAACACGGTACGAGACGGTCATGCCGGGCGGCAGGGCCCCGGCCCGCGCGCTCACGCCGGCTTCCGCCCGGCCAGCCGGTCCAGCCCCTCGAGCGCGATCAGCCTCAGCCCCTCGAGCGCGATCGGGCCGCGCTCCCGCACCAGCCGGACCTCGCACGAGCGGCGCGCGTCGAACACCACCAGGCCGACCAGCAGCCGCGTTCCCTCCGCCGCCGCGTTGCGCCGCGCGTCGTCGAGCTGGTGGAGGACGTCCGCCTTGATCCCGCGCGCGCCCCACTTGCAGTCCCAGGCCTCGGCCGCCGCCGCCTGCTCCACGGTGACGTCGTACGGGTGGATCTCGGACGGCACGCCGTCGAACAGGATCCGGCGCTCGCGCCGCACGGGACCCGTCCTCGCCTCCAGCAGTCGCTCGGTGAGCGACTCCACGATGGCGCCCCGGAACTGGCTTCGTGCCTGCTCGCCGCGATCGGCGACCTGGAGCGAGACCGCGAGAATCGCCTCGGAGCGGTCCCTGACCGGGTCGCCGGGCGCCGGGGCGGAGGGCCCGAACAGCGCGGGGAACATCGTCCGCCACACCTCCGGTGCGGTGGATTCGCCGTTCATGACCGCCCGCGCGAGCAGGCGCTGCGTGCCCGTCGCCCCCGCGAGCACGTCGGCCGCCCGCGCGACCAGCGGGTCGGCCTGGATCCGCGCGTAGACGATCGCCCGTCCGTCCGGCCGCGGATCCCCGAAGCGCATCAGCCGGCCTCGCCCAGTGCGGCCAGCGCGACCTGCGGCAGCGTGGACAGCCAGTCGATCGCGCGGTGGGGGTCGGTGATTCGCCCCGTCTCCACGACCAGGGCATCCAGCGCCTCCTCCGCGCCGGCCGGAGCCTCCTCCGCGCCGCGCGCCTGCGCGACCGCCCGCAGGCGCGCCCGCCAAACGGTCCCCAGGTCGGTCACGTACTGCCACTCCTCGGTCACGGGCCCGGCCGTCCCGGCGAGCGCGTCGAAGCCCGCGAGGGCGCGGTCGATCAGGGTGGCGATGAGGGTCGGGGCGGGCATCCCCCGCAGCGTACGCCGCCGGTCGGGCACGCGCCGGCGTTGTGCCGCCCGCGTGCCGCCCTCGCGCCGGGCGCGAATCCGCGGCTCAGGCGGGTTCGATCCTCGTCCTGAGGGCCGCCCCTTCGGCCGCGCGTCGCGATGCGGCGACGCCCCGCTGTGCCTCGCGGTTGAGCCGCTCGAGGGAACGACGCCCGCGCTCGTCCCAGCGCGTCGAGTACACCTTCAGGGCGTCCTGCCGGATCCGCCATGCGAGCTCGCGCTCGCCGAGGTGCTCGAGTCGTGAGACGGTGTCGAGCACGGCTCGGTAGAGGTGGGGCAGCTCCTCCGCCGGGATCCGGTCGTCCATGGGTCAAAGGGTGCGCGCGGGCACCCACGGGGGGAATGGGCGGGTCGTCCCAGCCCGGTCCGGCAGGAGTCCGGGGAGGTGCGCGCGGGCACCGGGCCGCGCCGGTTCGACCCGGGTGTGTCCCCGGGCCCCATCCCACGGGCCCCGGTCCCCTGGGGCCCGATCCCGCGGGCTCCATCCCCCGGTCACCGTCCCCCGGCCCTCATTCACGTGTGGATCAACCGGGCGGTCCCCGAGCGTGGCCCGGGGGCCGAACCCGGGGTTTGGCGGGCGAGCCGTGCGGGGACATCGTCATCCTGATCCAGGCGTGGATCACCGTGCGGCGAACTCGTCGTCCTGATCCACGTGTGCATCACCGGCGCGTGCCGCGGGGGCGCGTGCCGCGGGCCCGCCGTGCCGCGGGGGCGCGTGCCGCGAGCAGGCGGGGGAATGCCCATGGGCCCTGGCTCAGTCGCCCCGGTGGGCACCGCTGGCGATGCGGAACCCGGACCCGATGCCCCGGGCCGGCTCCCAGCGCGTGATGACGCGGTCCACGAATCCGGCCGGAGGCCCTTCCTCGAGCCGCTCGAGCAGCGCCTCGAGGTCCGCGCGCTCTCCCTCGGCGACGACGCGCACGCTTCCGTCCGCCTCGTTCGCGACGAACCCGCCGAGCCCCAGCCGGGACGCTTCGCGAAGCGCGAACACGCGGTAGCCCACGCCCTGGACGCGACCACGGACCCTCGCCTCCAGGCGGACGCGAGCGGCTCCGGACGCGCCCGTCACGCCGCGCCCTCGAGGCGCGGCCAGCGGAGCAGCAGCACGTCGAGCAGGAGCTCCGGGCTGACGTTGGCGTCCAGGAGCTCGCCAGCGCGGACGATGCGTGCGAGCGCCCCCGCCGCGGCGCCGGACGGCAGGCCGCGGGCGGCTGCCTCCAGCTCCTCGAGCAGCGCCGTCTGGCGGGCCTCGGCGACGGATCCGGCCTGCGCGAGGGCCAGGTCCCGCGCGAGATCCCGCCACGCGTCGAGGAGCACCGCCAGCGCGCGACGACGCTCGGCCGCCGGGACGCGGGACGCGGCCTCGTCGGGAGCCGCATCCGCGGCCGGCTGGGTGGCGCCCGCCTCCCCGTCGCCGGCCGACGCACGGTCGTCCGCCGCCGCGGGCGGCCGGACCGAGCCCGGCGCCTTCGCGCCTCGTCCCCGCCGCTTCGGGCTCTCCGTCGACCCCTCGAGGGCGGGCGCCAGCAGCGCCGCGAGCGCGCCCGCTCGCCCGACGAGGTCCCTGGCCGCCCCCAGGCGCGCGGCGCGGCTCCGGCCGAGGAGGTCGAGGAGCGTCCGCGTGAGCTCGCCCCGGATCACCTCCGCCTCGGGAGCGCTCGCGTAGGCCACCGCGAGCCCGGACCGACCCGCCGACAGCCGGGCGAGGCGTGCCGCGGTGGGCGGGTCGGCAAGGCCCTGCGACGCCAGGAGGCGTTCCACGTCGCGCACGCCGACGGCGCCGAGGCGCACCCGCGCGCAGCGCGACCGGACGGTGGGCAGGAGCCGGTCCTCGTCGTCGGCGAGGAGGATGAGCGTGACGCCGGCGGGCGGCTCCTCGAGCGTCTTGAGGAACGCGGACTGGGCGTCCTCGTTCATGCGCTGCGCGTCGCGGATGATCGCGACTCGCTCACCGCCCTCGACGGGGAGCAGCGCGAGCTCGCGCAGGAGCCCGCGTACCGTCCCCGGCTCGGGATGGTCGCGGTCCCCGATCCGGATCTGCCCGCCCGGCCCCCCGGGAACCAGGAGGTGGACGTCCGCATGGTTGCCGTGCTCGACCATGCGGCAGCCCCGGCACGTCCGGCACGGCCGGGCACTCCCGGTCGCCCCGGTGCACAGCAGCGCGGCCGCGAGGTCCAGGGCGAGCGACAGCTTGCCCACCGATGCGGGCCCCGTGAGGAGCACCGCGTGCGGGACGTTGGAGCCCAGCATCGCGTGGACGGCCGCGACCGCGACCGGCTGGCCGACGGTCAGGAAGCCGTCCACGGCGGCGGGGCGAAGGTAACCGGGGCGCTCAGCCCTCGGCCGAATCCGCGACCTTGCGCCGGGTCGTCCGGCGCTTCGGGGCCTCGGGCTCGGCGGTCCCGGCCTGGGTCGCCGACTCGGCGACGGGCGCCGGTGCCGCGGCCCGGCTCCGGGTCGTCCGGCGCTTCGGGGCCTCGGGCTCGGCGGTCCCGGCGACGGGCTCGGCCAGAGGCTCGGCGGTCCCGGCCTGGGTCGCCGACTCGGCGACGGGCGCCGGTGCCGCGGCCCGGCTCCGGGTCGTCCGGCGCTTCGGGGCCTCGGCGGCCGCCTCGGCGACGGGCTCGGCGAGAGGCTCGGCGGCCGGTGCCGTCGAAGCGGCCCGGCTCCGGGTCGTCCGGCGCTTCGGGGCCTCGGCGGCCGCCTCGGCGACGGGCTCGCCGGCCCGAGCCTCGACCGGCCGGCCCTTGGCCATCTGCGCGCGGAGCAGCTCCTCGAGCTCCGGCGGGACCTCGCTCCACGGCTCGGCGCTGCCGCCGGTCCGCGGTGCCCGGTCGTATCGCTCGGGGCGATCCGGACGCTCGGGGCGATCCGGGCGCGGCCCGCGCGACGGCTGCTGGCCGCCGCGCCCACCGCCCATGGCGCCGCCGCCACCGGCGCCGCCACCGGCGCCCGTGCGTCGGCTTGGCTCCGCGTACCGGCTCATGGTGGTGCCACGACCGCCCCCGTAGCGCTCGCGGTCGACCGCTGCCGCATAGGCGCTTCGCGCGCCACCCCGGCCGCCGCGGCCCTGGTTGCCGCGGGCCTGGTTGCCGCGCCGCTGTTCCGCGATGAGGTACTCCGGGATCTCCGGCTCCTCGAGGTCCTCCTCCTCATCAGGGAGCGGCGCCGGGCCGCCGGCGGCCGGACGTGGCGCCGGGGTGCCGAGCTGGCGATCCCAGACGGATCCGAACGGAGTGGACCTGGGCGCCGGGCGGGACGACTGGAGCAGGTCCAGGTCGTCGAACGGCGTCGGCAGGTCACCCGACGGTGTGCGCGCCGGACGCGCTGCGGGCGCCTCGGCCTCGACGGCCTCGACGGCCTCGCCCGCGGTGGCCTCGACCTCCTCGCCCTCGATGACGTCGACGCCCTCGTGCCGGCCGTGGCCCGGCCGCGGCCGCCCCGGCGTCGGCGACGTCGACGAGCCTCCCCGGCCTCGCCCTCGCCGCCCTCGGCGGCGCGGACCACGTCGATCTCGGCCGCCTCCTCGACGACGTCCCCGCCGGCGACCGGCGCGGCGGCCGCCCGGGACAGCTTCTCGCCCGGCAGCGCGATCAGGCCCCCGCCGGCGGCGGCCGCAACGATGGCCGGACTCGCCACGTCGGCGCTCCGGCCCGCGCGGCGCGACGATGCCGCGACCGGCGTCCCCTCGCGCTCGATCCGGCCGCGACCCCGGCCGCGACCGCGGCCGCGACCGGTGCCCTCGGACTGCTTCTCGGGGACCTCGGTCATCGACAGGTCCTCCTCGTCATCCGCAACGCGACGGCCCGAGCGCGTGGACCCCTTGTCCACCTTGGCGATCTGGGTGATGTCCGTGAACAGGTCGGCGACCTCGATCAGGTCCGACGACGTGTTGCCACGGAAGCTGATCACCTCGACCCGCACGCCCATCTCCTGGACGGCGCGGATCGCGGAGGCGAAGTCGCCGTCCCCGGACACGACGACGGCGATGTCGAGGTTGCGCGCCGTCTTCATCATGTCCACGACCAGCTCGATGTCGAGGTTCGCCTTGACCCTGCCGTCGCCGTACTTGCGGATGTCCTTGCTCACCACCTTGTAGTTGTGGCGGGCCAGGAACTGGTGGAAGTTGCGCTGGTTCTCGTTCTCCGGGTCGAGCCCGGTGTAGGCGTACGCGCGGACGAAGTCACGCCCGGCGGTGGCCGACTTCAGCAGCGTGACGTAGTCGATGTCCACGCCGGCCGCCTTGGCCGCGTAGAAGATGTTCGCCACGTCCACGAAGACGGCGACATTCTTGCTCACGTTGACTCCTATGTTGATGGGCGGTCCGGGACCATCCGGCTGCCCGGGGCGCTAGGTGCGACGAGCGGACGAGCCGGCCGCCGCGACGGGTCGCCGGAGCGTCGGTCCGGCGGGAGCGAACCCGGCCTGCTCGAGGCGGGCGAGATCCGCGGGATCGGAAGGCTCCGTCGCCTCGACGGTCGAGCAACCCTTGTTGCTCGCCGAGCGGAGGAGCTCCTCCAGGAGTACGGCCGTCACGCGATCCGCGTCGTGGCCAGGGGCGACGATCAGGAGGTCGATCGTCCCGACGTAGCCGCCGGACACGACCGACGGACGCAGGACGAGCAGCGCCCCGCCCACGAGCTCCCGTCGCGCCTCGGCGACGACCAGGCTCGCGTTCGGCAAGTAGACGAGCTGACGAAGCAGGCCGGCGGCATCGAGCGACCCGCGACCGGCTCCCGGGAGCGACGCGTGGCCGATGGCGGTCAGGCGATCGATGTCGGTGATGCGTGCCGGTCTTACCTGGTACTCCACGCCGATGCGCGAACCTCGTACAGCGAGCGGTCGATGCGCGATGCTCCCGTCCCGATGGGATCGGAGGGGGCGGCCACGCCTCGCCGCCGGTTCAGGGGCCGGGAGGCGAGCGACTCGAGGCTCGACAGCCATCCCGGAGCAAACGGCGACACCTTGCATCCGTGTCGCTGATGCCTATGATACGGCATCGCTCCGCCGCCATCGCTGCGGGGCGAATGGGTCTCTCGCCCCGTGCTCCCGTCACCCCCGCGCCGAGGACGTTCCCTACTCGGCCAATCAGGGACGTCGGCACGGCCAGGGAGCATCGGCTGCTCCCGGGCATCGGCGAGGGGAAATGGAGGAGGCGTTCATGAAGTTCGCGCGTGTAGGCGCGGCCATGGCTGCGTTGGCCATCATCGCCGCGGCGTGCAGCAGCACCCCGGCCGCTACCAGCAGCGGCAGCAGCGCCACTGGCGGCGGAGGAGGAGGGGGCCTGGCCGTCAAGGTCGGCATCGAGCTGCCGATGAGCGGTGGCGAGGCGCCCAACGGCGTCCCGACCGCGAACGGCGTCCAGCTCGCCGTCGAGCAGAACCCCGTTGACGGCTTCACGGTCACGATCAACCAGCAGGACGACGCCCTCAACGGCAAGCACGACCCGAACCAGGGCGCCAAGAACATCCAGACGCTGGCGAACGACCCGGCCGTGCTGTTCGTGGTCGGCCCGTACAACTCGAACGTCGCGCAGGCCGAGATCCCGGTCGGCAACGGCGCGGGCCTGATGCAGTGCAGCCCGGCCAACACGGCCGTGGGCCTGACCAAGGGCGACGCCGCCAAGGCGTTGCGCCAGACGAACCCCGACAAGCTCGCGTACGTGCGCGTGGCGACGACCGACGACAACCAGGGCGCCGGCACCGCCGACATCGCCTACAACATCGCCGGTGCGAAGACGGCCTACGCCCTCGACGACACCCAGACCTACGGCGTCGGCCTCGTTGACGGCTTCACGGATGCGTACACCACGTTCGGCGGCACGATCGCCAAGCGCGACGGCGTGCCGGACTCCACGACAGACTTCACGAGCTACGTGACGACGGCCAAGGGGCTCAACCCGGGCATCATCATGTACGGCGGCGTCACGACCTCGGGCATCGGCCTGTTCCGCAAGCAGATGGCCACGCAGGGCCTGTCGAACATCCCGCTGGTCGGTGGCGACGGCATCGTCGACGGCTCGGCCGACACGGCCAGTTCGTTCCTCAACGTCGCCGGCCCGGATGGTGCGATGAACACCTACGGCACCGTCGCGGCCATCCACGACATCCCGAACCCCGACAAGTTCAAGGCCGACTACAAGGCCAAGTTCAACACCGACCCCGGTTCCTACAGCGCCCCCGGCTACGCGTGCACCCAGGTCTTCCTGCAGGCACTCAAGGCCGTTGGCACGGGCGTGACCGATCTCGCCCAGCTGCGCGAGGCGGTCCGGGCGTACGTCGCCGACACGACCCACACCTACGACACGGTGCTCGGCAAGGTCGGCTTCGATGCGAACGGCGACACCACCCAGCACACGATCTCGTACTACAAGTACGACCCGACGACGAAGGACTGGGCGTTCCTCAAGCAGCGCGACTTCACCGCGGATCCGGTCAAGTAGCGATCTGAGTGCGATGCCGGGGCGCGCGTCTCGCGAGCGCCCCGGCATCCATGTCCCACGATCGGTCGCAGGGCTGCGATCCCCTGCCCCGCGTTACCTCACTGGAGCCATGAGGGCCGAATGACCACCGCCGCCGCGGCCGGACCTAACCCGAGATCGATACGCCTGAGCGCGGGTCGATGGAATGCAGTGATCGGGGTGGCGGCCAGCCTCGTCGCCGCGTACCTGCTGATGATCATCGGCGCCGGAGCGCAGGCGCAGGACCAGTTCATCAACGCGCTCACCATCGGCGCGATCTACGCGCTCATCGCGCTCGGCTACACGATGGTGTACGGGATCATCGAGCTGATCAACTTCGCCCACGGCGAGATATTCATGGTCGGCTCCTTCGTGTCGTGGTGGCTGCTGACCACCCTGGGCTTCAGCGGCGCGATCAGCGACCCGATCCTGCTCGCGGTCATCCTCGTGGTCGCCTTCCTGGTGTCGATGCTCGTCATGGGCGTGGTGGGCGTGCTGATCGAGCGGCTGGCGTATCGGCCGTTGCGCAACGCGCCTCGACTGGCGCCCCTGATCACCGCCATCGGCGTCAGCTTCATCCTGCAGAACATCATCTACGTGACGATCAGCAACTCGATCGTCACCATCCCGCAGATCATGCCCAATCCGGAGCTCACGTTCGGGCCGGTCGTGATCCGCGAGGTCAACCTGTTCGTGATCGTGCTGTCCCTTGTGCTGATGGCCGCCCTGCAGCTGTTCATCAACCGGACCCGGCTCGGTCGAGCCATGCGATCCACGGCCATGGACCGTGAGGCGGCCGAGCTCATGGGCGTGGACATCAACACGACCATCGCCCTCACGTTCTTCATCGGCTCGGCGCTGGCCGGGGCCGCCGGCGTGGTCCAGGGCCTGTACTTCGGCATCAGCAAGTTCGACCTCGGCTTCCAGGCCGGCCTCAAGGCGTTCACGGCAGCGGTCCTGGGCGGGATCGGCAATACGACGGGAGCCGCGATCGGCGGGTTCATGATCGGCTTCATCGAGGTGCTGGCGTCGGTCTTCGGGTACGGTCGCTGGAGCGAGGCCGCCGTGTTCGGCGCCCTGGTCCTGGTGCTCGTCTTCCGACCCACGGGCATCCTCGGCCAGCAGCTGACGGATCGAGCATGAGCGGTTCGAGGGGTCGGACCGGAGCCCCGGCGGCGGGCAGCGGGAGAAGCGGCATCGGCGCGCGCGCGCGCCGGGTCGTACAGGTGGCCCGCGGCTTCTTCGGCCACCACCAGTCGACCACGATCGTGTTCGCGATGGCCCTCGTGATGGTCGTCCTGCCGGTGCTGGCGATCGTCCCGCCGTTCAACGGCTTCGGGCGCCAGAACGACTTCGTGTTCGGCTTTGCCGACGCGGGCGTGTTCGTGCTCCTCGCCCTGGGCCTCAACGTGGTCGTGGGCCTGGCGGGCCTGCTCGACCTGGGCTATGCGGCGTTCTTCGCGATCGGCGCCTACACCATGGCGTACGGCGCGTCGGGCTACTCGGGTCTCGCCACGCCGTTCTGGCTGATGCTGCCGATCGGGGCCTTCTCGGCGGCGATCTTCGGCCTCCTTCTCGGCGCACCCACGCTGCGCCTGCGCGGTGACTACCTGGCCATCGTCACCCTGGGGTTCGGTGAGATCGTGCCGGTCGTGTTCCGCAACGCCGACCCGTACACCAACGGCACGAACGGGATCACCAGCATCGCCCAGCCCAACCTGTACGGGTTCCTGGGCATCAACGGCTTCGGGTTCACCAACCCGTGGCCGTACTACGTCACGGTCCTGGCGATCGTCACGGTCGCCACGATGCTCCTGTACCGGCTCCAGGATTCCCGGGTCGGCCGGGCCTGGGTGGCGATCCGGGAGGACGAGCTGGCCGCGGCCAGCATGGGCATCAACACCGTCAGCACCAAGCTCCTCGCGTTCTCGATCGGGGCCTCGACGGCCGGCCTGGCGGGAGTCTTCTTCGCCGCCAAGCTGTCATCGGTGTCGCCCGAGCAGTTCGGGTTCACGGTGTCGTTCACGGCGCTGGCGATGGTCGTGCTCGGGGGGATGGGCAACATCTGGGGAGTCATGGCCGGAGCCTTCATCATCTACGAGATCCAGAGCCAGGGCCTCAAGCAGCTCGGCAACTTCGTGCAGGGCCTCGGCATCCCGAGGTTCGGCCTGGGTCCGATGACGATCGACCTGGGTTCGATCAACTTCCTCAACTACCAGTACCTGCTGTACGGGCTGGCCCTGGTCCTGATGATGCTGCTGAGACCCGAGGGCCTGTTCCCGAGCCGGCGAAGGCGCCAGGAGCTGCACGAGGCGGCCGATGACGGTCTGCCTGCGGACATCACATCCGGGGGGGTCGGCGAAGCATGACCACGAGCCAGGTCTCCGCCATGGCCCAGGCGCCGCTGGCGACGGCGGGCGCGGAGCCGAGCCTGATCCTCCACGCTCGACAGGTCACGAAGCGCTTCGGCGGACTGGTGGCCGTGCGCGACATCGACTTCGACATCCCGACCGGCTCGATCGTGAGCCTGATCGGGCCGAACGGCGCCGGCAAGACGACGTTCTTCAACATCATCGCCGGGCTGTACGACCCCACGTCCGGCGGGGTCGAGTTCATGGGCCGGCAGATGATCTCCCGCCCGGTGCGCGCGTGGGCCGAACCGCTGTTCTGGTTCGTCCTTCCCGTGCCCGCGCTCGTCCTGTCCCTGCTCGCGTTCGCGGGCGGGCTCGAGGTCGTCGGTCAGGTCCTGTTGCTGCTCGCCTTCGGGCTCCTCGTCGGCTCGCTGCTCGTCGCCGTGATCCGGCCGCCCTGGTACGGGGATCTGCTGCGTCGTGTCGCCATCTTCCGCAGCGCCCGACCACACGAGATCGTGGCCCTCGGCATCGGCCGGACATTCCAGAACATCCGCCTGTTCCAGAACATGACGGCGCTCGAGAACGTGCTCGTGGGCATGCACGCCCGGCTCCACGCCACGCCGCTGGACGCCGTGCTGCGCCTCGGTCGCCATGTCAGCGAGGAGCGGACCGGCCGCGAGCAGGCCCGCCAGTGGTTGAGCTACGTGGGACTCGACGATCGTGAGGAGGAGCTGGCCCGCAACCTGCCGTACGGAGACCAGCGCCGGCTCGAGATCGCCCGGGCCCTGGCCAGCCGGCCCAAGCTGTTGCTGCTCGACGAACCGACCGCGGGCATGAACCCGGTCGAGACCACCGAGATGACCGCCCTGATCAGCCGTATCCGGGACGAGCTCGGGGTGACGATCCTGCTGATCGAGCATGACATGCGTGTCGTGATGGGGGTCAGCGACCGGGTGACGGTGCTCGACCACGGCGACAAGATCGCGGAGGGCTCGCCAGAGGTCGTGCGCAACGACCCACGCGTGATCGAGGCGTACCTGGGCAAGGGGGCGGCGGCGTGACGGGGCAGCCGGTCCCGGCGGGCGACCTCGACGAACCGGCCACGCCGGCCACGCCTGCGACCGCGGCGGATGGCACCCCGCGTGGGACCGAGGTCGTCCTGCGGCTGACGGATGTGCACACCTACTACGGCCACATCCACGCGCTCCAGGGCATCTCGCTCGAGGTGCACAGCGGCGAGATCGCGACCCTGCTCGGATCGAACGGAGCGGGCAAGACCACGACGCTCAAGACGATCCATGGGCTGCTCCATCCGCGGAGCGGTCGCGTGGAATTCGACGGCGACGACATCTCCCACGTCCCGGCCCACCAGCTCGTGCGCCGGGGCATCGGCCAGTCGCCCGAGGGCCGTCGGATCTTCGGCCGCATGACCGTCCTCGAGAACCTGCACATGGGCGCCTACAGCCGGTCCGATCGCCGCCACCTGCAACCCGACTTCGATCGCGTGTTCGAGCTGTTCCCGCGGCTGCAGGAGCGGCGCTCGCAGCAAGCCGGCACCTTGTCGGGCGGCGAGCAGCAGATGCTCGCGATCGGTCGCGCCCTGATGACCCGGCCGAAGCTGCTGCTCCTCGACGAGCCGTCGATGGGCCTCGCTCCGATCCTGGTCCAGGAGGTGTTCTCGATCATCCGGGACATCAACCGGCAGGGCACCACGATCCTCCTGGTCGAGCAGAACGCGCTGATGGCGCTCGGCGTGGCCGATCGCGGCTACGTGCTCCAGACTGGCCGGATCGTGCGCGCCGGCGAGGCGCAGGCGCTGCTCGAGGACGAGGAGGTCCGCAAGGCGTACCTCGGCGGCTGAGGGTCGCGGGGGTCGCGGATCTCCGCGGCCCGGCCTGCCTCAGCGATGCGGCGGCTCCAGCGAGATGTCGTACGCGGCGCGGGCGAGGATGATCGTCCCCAGGGCCGCGATCCAGAACCCGTAGGCTCGCATCGGCAGCAGCCCCTCGGGCGCGTCGAGGACATCGGGCACCCAGAGCAGCACCCCGATCACCGCCAGCAGCGCGAGGAACCCGAACGTGAGGCCCCGGTCGATGGCTACCGGCCGCTCCCCGGCGGCGTACGGCAGCGCGACCAGCGCAAGCGTGGCCAGGGCGGCGAAGAACGCCAGGATCCCGGTGCCGTCGAACGCCGTCATGGTCAGCGCGGAGAGCTGGCCCTCCTGGCCGCCGATGCCGTACCACGGCAGCACCGACCCGATGACGACGATGATCGCGCCCAGGAGCGCCAGGCGACGGCCGTTGCCGAGCGGTCGACGGTGCATCAGTCGGCCGGCGTGTAGACCTCGGGGCGCAGCACGCCCACGAAGCGGAGGTTGCGGTACCGCTCCCCGTAGTCGAGGCCATAGCCGACGACGAACTGGTCGGGGATCTCGAACCCGACGTAGTCCACCGGGATGTCCACGAGGCGGCGGGCGGGCTTGTCCAGGAGCGTGCAGATACGGAGGGAGGCGGGGTTCTTGCCGCGCAGGTAGCGGACGAGGTAGTTGAGCGTGAGCCCCGTGTCGATGATGTCTTCGACGAGCAGGACGTCCTCGTCGGCGATGGACGCGGACAGGTCCTTGAGGATCCGGACCAGGCCGGACGACTCGGTCGCCGCGCCGCCGTAGGAGCTGACCTCCATCAGGTCGATGCGCAGCGGCAACGGGATCTGGCGCATCAGGTCGGCCATGAACGGCAGCGAGCCCTTGAGCACGCTGACCAGCGTCAGGCTGCGGCCGGCGTAGTCGGCCGTGATCCGGCGGCCCAGATCGGCCACCTTGGCGGCGATCGCCTCCTCGGTGAGAAGGACGTCGCCGACGTCGCCCTGGAGATCGGCGGTGCGGCTCATCGGAAGGTCGGGGCTGCCTCCACGTATGGACGGGTCCGAGGTTGGGTTCGATCATCGCGCGTCCGGCGATCCGGCGCACGGCCCTCCGGCGGGCGGGTCAGGCGATGGGCCGGTCGGGGCCCTCGCCGGCCCGCGCTGCGACCGTCGCGGCGGCCTCTCCGGTCCGCCCACGCCGGCGGCGTCCGCGGCGACGGCCCCGGGGGGTCGAGGCCGGTCCGGCGGGCGGCGCGTCGGGCGGCTCGGCCGACCGGTCGCCGATCGCGTCGTCCTCGGCCGTGCCGGCGGGAACGGCCGTGCCGGCGGGAACGGCAGCGCCGGCGGGAACGGCACTCGCATTCCCACCCGCCACGACCGACCGCGGCGGGGTCGCCTGGCCGCTCGTCCCGGTCAGCTCGTCCACGAGCGCGAGCCGCCCGAACTTGAGCAGCAGCGCCCGGAAGTCGCGCGCATAGAACAGCTTGATACGGACGTCCGGGTACAGCTCGCGCAGCCGGCGGAGCTTCCGGTTCTTCTTGCGCACCAGCTTCTGCTTGAGCGTCGTGAGTTCGACGTACAGGTCGAGATCCGGCAGGTAGAAGTCCGGCGAGAAGCTCTCGACGACGTCACCCTCGAGGTTCCAGCCGATGGGGAAGGTGTCCGGCTCGTACGCCCAGCGGACGTCGTAGAAGTCCAGGATCCGGGCGAGCTCCGCCTCGCTCGCGTGCGCGAACGCGGGACGCGTGCCATCCCGCGACGTCACGGGGCGCCGCCGTGGGATTCGAGCAGGGAGCGGAGGTCGCCGTCCCAACCGGCCAGGAAGCGGCGCATCGCGCGTACATCGTCCCGGTCAACCGGTGGCCCACCGGCGAGGCGGGCGTCCGCGGCGGTATCCAGGACGGGCTGGCCGGGCCCCGCGGCGATCACGACGCCCATCGTCCGGCTGCCGCAGCGGGGGCAGGCAAGCTCGACGAAGGCGAGATCACCCCGGTCGGCGAGGATCGCGATCCGGTCGACCGGGATGGCCGCACCGCACGACGTGCAGGCGGCCCCGGTGAGGCGCGCCCGGAGTCCGCGATGATCCATCGGCCGTGAAGTCTACTCATTCCGGGCGATCGGGGCGTCGGCACGGGAACGGGTTGCCTGGATACTCCCATGGGGTATCATGCGACCATGGTCGAGCCCCCCACCCGATCGGCGTCGGACCACGGCGCCGATCACGACACCTTCCGCCACAGCTACTCCAAGGACAAGGCCCAGCTCGTCCGACGGCTCAGCCGCCTCGAGGGCCAGGTGCGCGGGATCGCGCGCATGATCGAGCGCGAGGAATACTGCGTCGACATCCTCCAGCAGACGGCCGCGCTCCGGGCGGCCGTCGACGCCGTGTCGATCCTCGTCCTCGAGGATCACGTCCAGGGCTGCATCCGGACGGCAGCGGAGCGCGGCGAGGCCGACAAGTACGTGGACGAGGTGATCGACGTGGTCCGCCGGACGCTCGGCCGGCCGGTTCGCGCGGGCGGGCGCACGGCGCAGTCGTAACCTGACCGCCGGCCTCGCCCCTGCCTCCCGGAGCGCTGACGCCGGGACTCGAACCACGGTCCGGTGGGCCGGACGGGACGATTCGCGAGGCCGATCGGCCCTCGGTCGCACGCCGGATGGTGGACAGGCGGAGACATTGTCCACAGTCCGCTGAATCGGCACGCGATTCGTGGATAACAGGCCTTGACGGTGTCGAGGCGCCCCCCTAACGTCCGCACTCCGCATGCAGCGTGCGCGCACCGGGGAGCGCGATCCGCGAGAGGCCACGGGGAGACCCGGGCCGGAACCGAACGGATCGCGCCAGACCGGGTGATGCCTGCCGCAGCGAACGAACGGCGCCGGGAGCGGCTCCCGGGCGGGCCTGGCACTGCGACCACAGGAGGGTGCCCTGGACCGACCGAGAGGTCCGCTCCCGACGCGTGTTCAGGACCTTCCACCGCTCCCGCCCGGGTACCACGCCGTCCTCGACGCGGGGCTGGCGGCGCTCGGGCTCCGACTCGAGCCGGTCGCGCGCGAGGCGATCGACGCCCACGCGCGCTTCCTGCTGGCGTGGACCACCTCCATCAACCTGACCGCGATCCGGGACCCTGGGGACGTGGCCCGGCTCCACGTGCTGGACAGCCTGGCTGCGGCCCCGCTGCTCCGCGAGCGCGGCGCCGCAGCGCTGCTCGACCTCGGCAGCGGGGGCGGCTACCCGGGACTGCCGCTGGCCGCTGCCCTGGGCGCGGAGCGGACGCTGCTCGTCGACTCCGTGGGCAAGAAGGTGCGCTTCCTCGCGACCGTGATCGAGGCGACCGGCCTGGGCGGGCGGGTCCATGCCGAGACGGCAAGGGCCGAGGCCCTCGCCCGCAGTCGCCGCGACCGCGCGGCCTGGCCGATCGTCACGGCCCGCGCGGTCGCGAGCCTCGCGGAGCTGGTCGAGGTGGCCCTGCCGCTGGCGACACCGGACGGCGTCCTCGTCGCCTGGAAGCGCGTGCCCCTGGACGATGAGCTGGCGGCGGCCCGTCCCGCGCTGGAGGCACTCCGGGCCGGACCGGTCCTAGTCCACGACCCCGGTGTCCCCGGCCTCGAGGCGCATCGCCTGGTCATCGTTCCGAGGCACGGCCCGATCGACCCCCGCTTCCCGCGAGACCCGGCGGAACGGCGGCGCCGGCCGCTCTGAGCGGCGGTCGGTCCGGCGCCGGGCATCAGGCCAGGTGCGGCGGCGGGGCGCCGGGCACGAGGCCACGCTGCGCCCCATTCAGACGCGATCCGCTGCGCTACCCTCCGGGGGTGCGCGTCGCCGTCCTCTCGGATATCCACGCGAACCTCGCGGCGCTCGATGCCGTCCTCGCCGCGGTCCCGTCCGTGGACCAGGTATGGCAGCTGGGCGATGTCGTGGGCTACGGCCCGGACCCGGACGAGGTCGTTGCCCGCCTGCGCGACATCGGCGCCCGGGGGGTTCGCGGCAACCACGACGCCGCAGCCCTGGGCGGGCCGGAGATCGAGTGGTTCAACGTGGATGCACGGCGCGCGATGGAATGGACGCGGACCGCCATCGCCCCTGACACGCGGGCCTGGCTGGCGACGCTGCCGGAACGGCTGGAGCTGGAGGGCTTCACGCTGGTGCACGGCAGCCCGCGGGACCCGACCTGGGAGTACGTGACCACCACGCCCCTGGCGCGCGCCGGGATCGCGGCGATGACCACGAGCTCCGGCCTCAACGGGCACACCCACGTCCCGGTGGCCTACATCGAAGAGGACGGGCGACTCGAGACGATGAGCCCGGGGTCCGGGTCGCGGCTGGTGTTCGAGGGCCGGCGGGCGCTGCTCAACCCCGGCAGCGTGGGACAGCCGCGGGACGGCATCCCGGCCGCGTCCTGGCTGCTCCTGGACACCGACGCCGGCGCGGCAACCTGGCAGCGGACCGCCTACGACGTCTCGGTCGTCCAGGCGCGCATGATGAGCCTCGGCCTGCCGGAGCGGCTGGTCGCCAGGCTCGCGTACGGGATCTGACGCGGTGGCCGGATGATCGGGGGACGGCGGCCGCTGAGCGGCCGCAAGCCGGGCGACAGGCGGGTCCGCGTCGAGCGCTACCACGCGCCGTACTTCCGCTACACCGGCCCCGGCCAGCTGACGGCGAAGGCCGCCGCCAGCGCCCCGACGACACCCATGGGCCAGGCCTTCGCGCGGGTCAAGCAGGTGCTGATCGGCCGGCCGCTGGCCAACGAGGAGGAGGCCGGCGAGCGGCTGTCGAAGAAGAAGGCCCTCGCGATCTTCAGCTCCGACGCCATCTCGTCCTCCGCCTACGCGACCGAGGAGATCGTCCTCGCGTTCATCCTGGCGGGCGTCGGCGGGGCCGCGTTCAGCCTGTCCATCGAGGTCAGCATCGCGATCGCGATCCTGCTCGCGATCGTCGCCTTCAGCTACCGCCAGGTCTGCATCGCCTACCCGACAGGCGGCGGCTCGTACTCGGTGTCGAAGGCGAACTTCGGCCGACTCGCCTCGCTGGTGGCCGCGTCCGCGCTGATGATCGACTACACGATGACGGTCGCCGTCTCGACCTCCTCGGCCGTGGAGCAGATCGCGTCCGCGGTCCCGGCGCTGGATCCGCTGCGGGTGGAGATCGGGATCACGGCCATCGGCCTGATCCTGCTCGGCAATCTGCGCGGCGTCCGCGAGGCGGGCAACATCTTCGCGATCCCCACCTACCTGTTCCTGGGCAGCGCGTTCCTGATGATCGCGATGGGCGTGTTCCGGATCGTCGCCCAGGGCGACACGGGTCCGGCGCCGTCGCCCGAGGTGATCCGGGCCACGACCGAGACGGCCCGCGATGTCGGGATCCTGATCCTGCTCCGCGCGTTCGCGTCCGGTGCCGTCGCGCTCACCGGCACGGAGGCGATCGCGACCGGCGTGCCCGCCTTCGAGAAGCCCGAGTCGCGCAACGCGGCGCGGACGCTGATGACGATGGCGGTCATCCTGGGCGTCCTGTTCGTGGGCATCACGTTCCTGGCGGCGAACTTCCACATCATGCCCATCGACGAACCCAAGCAGACGATCATCTCCCAGATCGCCCGCCACGTCTACGGGGACACGGTCGGGTTCTACCTGTTCCAGGCGTTCACGGCGCTGCTGCTGTTCCTGGCCGCCAACACCTCGTTCGCCGCCTTCCCACGGCTGGCGGCGGTGCTGGCCGACGACGGGTTCATCCCGCGCCAGTTCGCGTTCCGCGGCGACCGACTCGCCTTCTCGCAGGGAATCGTGCTGCTTGGCGTGGTCGCCGCGCTGCTGGTGATCGTCGGCGGCGGGGCCACCCACGCGCTGATCCCCCTGTACGCGGTCGGCGTGTTCATCGACTTCACGATCTCGCAGGCCGGCATGGTCAGGCACTGGCTGGCGACCCGCGAGCCGGGCTGGCGCTACCGCCTGTCGATCAATGCGGTCGGCTGTGCGCTGACGGCGGTCATCGCGGTCGTCGTCACCTCCGTCAAGGCGCCGACCTCGCTGGTCGTCATCGCGCTCATCCCGACGCTGGTCGGCCTGATGCTGTTCGTGCGCCACCAGTACGACGGCCAGGCCGCGGAGCTCGACGTCCGCGAGGATCTCGTGTTCGAGCGGCCGCACCGCGACCAGCGGGTCGTGATCCCGGTCAACGGGATCAATCGCTCGGTGATCCAGGCGGTGATGTTCGGGCGTTCCCTGGCCAGCGACCCGTCCATGCTCCAGGCGGTGTTCGTGACCACGGATCCCGAGGAGGCCGACAGCCTGCGCACACGCTGGGAACGGCAGCTGCCGGAGGTCCCGCTGGTGATCGTCGAGTCGCCGTACCGGGCGCTGGTCGGGCCTGTCGTGACCTACCTCGAGGTGCTGGACCGTGCCTGGCCGCCGGATCGCGAGACGCCCACCACGATCGTCGTGCTGCCCGAATACGTGGCCAAGCGCTGGTGGGACCGAATCCTGTACAACCAGACGGCCAAGCGGCTCAAGGCCGCACTCATGGGTCGCGAGCACACGGTGATCGCCGACGTGCCGTATCGTCGCTCCGGCACCTGACGAGGGGTCGCCCAGCACCCGCACGAGGTCGTCGCGAACCAGCCCATGATCGGTGGACGCCGGCCCATCAAGGGCCGCAAGCCAGCGGACCGGCGCGTCCGCGTCGATCGACCCCACTCCGCCTACTTCCGGTACACGGGCCCGGGACAGCTGGTCGCCAAGCCGACCGCGTCCATGCCCCGCCCGGGGGTCGAGCGGACGTGGGCGCGCGTGAAGGCCTGGCTGATCGGCCGACCGCTGGCCAACGAGGAGGAGATCGGCGAGCGGCTGTCGAAGCGCCTCGCGCTCCCGATCTTCAGCTCCGACGCGATCTCCTCGTCCGCCTACGCGACCGAGGAGATCCTACGGGTGCTCGTGCTCGCGGGGGCGGGCGCGCTGCTCATCTCGATCGAGGTCGCGATCGCCATCTCGATCCTCCTGGCCGTGGTCGCGATCTCGTACCGCCAGGTGTGCAACGCGTTCCCGGGCGGGGGCGGCGCCTACGCGGTCGCCCGCCAGGAGCTGCGCCCGATCCTGGGCCTGATCGCGGCCGCGGCGCTGCTCATCGACTACGTGATGACGGTCGCCGTCTCCACGTCGTCCGCGATGGACCAGCTCATCTCGATCGCGCCCGGCCTGGAGCTGGTCCGGCTCGAGGTCGCGGTCGGGGTGATCGCCCTGATCACGATCGGCAACCTGCGCGGTCTCCGGGAGTCGGGCAACGTGTTCGCGGTCCCCACCTACCTGTTCGTCGGGCTCGCGCTGTGGATCGTCGGCGCGGGCGTGTTCGGCATCATCAACGGCACGGCGGCGGCGCTGCCCCACCAGCCCCAGGCGGTCCACCTGGGCACGGAGTCCCTCGGGATCTTCCTGATCCTGCGCGCGTTCGCGAGCGGCTCCGTCGCACTCACCGGTGTCGAGGCCATCGCCAACGGCGTGCCGGCGTTCAAGCCCCCGGAATCGAAGAACGCCGGCAACACGATGCTGGCCATGGCCATGCTCCTGGGCGTCATCTTCATCGGCGTGACCGTGATCGCCCGCGCCTACGACATCGTCCCGTCCCGGGAGCTGTCCGGGGGACCCACGGTCATCGCCCTCGTCGCCCAGACCGCCTTCGGGACCGCCAGCCCGTTGTTCTACCTGTTCCAGGTGGCGACGGCGCTGATCCTGTTCCTGGCCGCGAACACCAGCTTCAACGCGTTCCCCAGGCTGGCCGCGATCCTGGCCGAGGACGGCTACTTCCCGCGCCAGTTCGCCGTCCGCGGCGACCGGCTCGCCTACAGCTGGGGGATCATCGCCCTGGCCGCCATCGCCGCCGGGCTGTACGTCGCCTTCCGCGGCAACACGACCAGCCTGATCCCGCTCTACTCCGTCGGCGTGTTCGTGTGCTTCACGCTGTCCCAGAGCGGCATGGTCCTGCACTGGCTCCGGGGGCGCCAGAGCGGCTGGTGGTGGCGGCTGGGCGTCAACGCGTTCGGCGCCGCCCTCACGTTCGTCGTCCTGGTCATCGTCCTGGTCGAGAAGTTCGACCGCGGCGCCTACATCGTGGCGGTCCTCATCCCGGTGCTGGTCGCGACCATGCTGTTCGTGAAGCGCCAGTACGCGGCGTCCGGGCGCCAGCTCGCCGTCCGCGCGGACTTCGTGCTGCCGGCCCCCATGCGCGAAGAGCGCGCGATCGTGCCGGTCCCGACCCTGAACCGAGCCGCGGTCCGCGCGATCAACGTCGCCCGATCCCTGGCGGACGACGTCCTGGCGGTCTACATCAGCGCCGACCCCGAGGATGCCGCGAGCCTGCGCCAGCGCTGGGAGCAGCAGGTCCCCGGCGTGCCGCTGGTCATCGTCGAGTCGCCGTACCGGGCGCTGGCGGGGCCGCTGGTGGCCTACCTGGACGTCCTGGACCGGGCCTGGCCGCCGGACAAGCCCGAGCCGATCACGTTCGTCGTGGTGCCGGAGTATGTCGCCCGCAACTGGTGGGAGAGGATCCTCTACAACCAGTCCTCTCGACGGCTGCGAACCGTCCTGCTCGGGCGTCCCCACACCGTGGTGGTGGACGTCCCGTACCGGCGCGACGAGCCCGCCAAGTTCGGGCCGGGCGAGGCCGAGACGGGCCTGCCGCCGGACGAGCCCGCGACCGGGCGCTGAGCCGGTCGTCGCCGAACCGGGCGGGTGGTATGGTGACCCGGCGCGGCGACCGGCCCCTGGCGCAGTCGTCACCCGTCGTCGTCGCCGTCAGCGAGGAGGCTCCCAGGTCTCGTGGCCGACTCGTCGGCACCCCAGTTCCGGCGCGCCGTCGTGGCGCTGTCCGGTGGCCGGACGGACCGGCCGATCGTGGCCCTCGCCGCCGACGTCGCCCGGGCGGGTCACGCGGAGCTCGTGGGCGTCCACGTCGTGGAGATCGACTGGACGCTGCCCCTGGACGCGGACGTCGCCAGCCGCTCCGAGGATGCCCAGCGGGTCCTCGACATCGCCGAGGCGGTCGCCGAGGCACACAAGCACAAGCTCGATACGGTCCTCCTGCAGGCCCGCGACGTCGGCGCGGCGATCGTCGACGAGGCGACGGAGCGGGGGGCGGACCTGATCATCTGCGGCCTGCCGTTCCGACGACGCTTCGGCGGCGATTTCGCCATCGGCCGGACCGTTCCCTACGTCCTGAAGAACGCGCCCTGCGCGGTATGGGTCATTCGCGAGGCGATGCCCGAGGAGCAAGCATGAAAGCCGTCATCATCGGCTGCGGCCGCGTCGGCGCCAGGCTGGCCGACGAGCTGGACCGTGCCGGCTGGCAGATCCTGATTCTCGACATCTCGACGGCGGCGTTCGATCGCCTGCCCTCGACGTTCCGCGGCACGGCGCTTCGCGGCGACGGCACGGACGAGGACACCCTCCGACGGGCCGGGGCCGAGGACGCCGACCTGTTCCTGTCGCTGACCGAGGGTGACAACCGCAACGTCATGGCCGCGCAGCTGGCCGTGGAGGCCCTGCGCGCCCGCCAGACGATCGCCAAGATCAACGACCCGGTGCGCGCCGAGGCCTATGCCCACCTCGGCATCGCGTCGCTGTGCCGGACCAACCTGATGACGGCTGCCGTGCTCGGGTTCATCGGCCAGGCCGTGCCACCGGCCCCCGGCATCTACCCCTCCCTGGGGGGGCACTCGCACGGGGAGCACGGGGAGCACGGGGAGCCCGCGGCGGCGGGCGGCGGCGGTGCCGGCGCGGTCAACCCGACGGAGGCCTGATCGATGTTCGTGCTGGTCGTGGGCGGCGGCAAGGTCGGGTACTACCTGGCCAAGGAGCTCATCGAGTCGGGGCACGAGGTCGCCCTGATGGAGAAGGACCGCAGGCGCGCGGACCAGATCTCCGACGAGATCGGATCCGTGGTCATCCCGCAGGACGGGTGCGAGGGCAAGTACCTCCGCGAGGCCGGCGCCAACCGTGCGGACGTGGTCGCCGCGGTCACCGGCGACGACGAGGACAACCTCGTGATCTGCCAGATGGCGAAGCACCACTTCGACGTGCGGCGGACGATCGCCCGGGTCAACAACCCGAAGAACGAGGAGCTGTTCCGGCACCTCGGGGTGGACGAGATCATCAGCCCGACACGGATGATCCTCGGCTCGATCGAGCAGGACATCCCGGTCCACGAGCTGCTCCACCTGGCCGCCCTGGGGGTGGGCGAGCTGGAGATCATCGAGGCGCGCCTCCAGCGCGGGTCGCCGGCCATCGGCAAGATCGCCCTGGACCTGGCCGTGCCCCTCGGCTGCTCGCTGTTCGGCGTGATCCGCGAAGGCGTGCCCACCCAGCTTCGGGCGGACACGGTTCTCGCCGAGGGCGACAAGGTGATCGCGATCGGGCGGCCCGACTGCGAGCCGGAGCTCCGTGAGCAGCTGATCGGGACCGCGGCCGAGGAATAGGCACCGGAGCCGAGCCTGGCGCCGGCGGGATCGCGCCGGTGAGGCGCCGCGTCCCTCCTGGACGCATGGCGCCCGTCGATGTAGGCGAGATTTAGGATACTTATCTTGACAACGCCATTGTCAGGGTTCTAGCCTACGCATTGCCCGATGAGCACTCCAGGGCGGCTCGTCGGGGACCCGCACCAGGACCGGCGGGGCAGACCCGCCGGCAACCCAGCAGGAGGTTCGACAGATGACGCTCGTTCGCCGCCCGTCGCCCTTCAGCGAGCTGTTGACGCTTCGCCAGGCGATGGACCGCCTTTTCGATGACACGGTGTTCCGGCCGTTCACAAGCTATGACGGCGGGGGGTTCGCCCGGCTGCCGCTCGATGTCCGGACCACGCCGGACGCCCTCCTCGTGGAGGCCGACCTGCCGGGCATCAAGCCCGAGGACGTGGACATCACCGTGGAGAACGGCACCCTCACGATCCGCGCCGAGGACCGCAGCGAGCGGACCGACGACCAGGGTGACTGGATCGTGCGCGAGATCTCGCGGGGCAGCGTCATGCGCACCGTGACCCTGCCGAGCGGCCTTGAGGCCGACAAGGCGGACGCCACCTTCGAGCACGGCGTGCTGAAGCTCCGCATCCCGAGGGCCGAGCAGGTCAAGCCACGCCAGATCCAGATCCGGCCGGCGGCCACCGGCGAGGCGAAGGGCGTCGAGCCCGGCGTCCCCGCCACCGCGGGCAGGGCTGAGGCCTGATGGCGACTGCGCGCCGGCCGGACCGCGATCCGACACGGCCCGTGTATGTCATCAGCGTGGCGGCGACGCTCGTGTCGGCTCACCCGCGCACGCTGCGGATCTACGAGGACGAGGGCCTGGTCTGTCCGGCGCGCACGCCCACCAACATCCGCCTGTACTCGGAAGAGGACATTCGCCGCATCCTGTGGATCCGG
The DNA here is from genome assembly GCA_963703575.1 of uncultured Chloroflexia bacterium. Lineage (GTDB taxonomy): Bacteria > Chloroflexota > Limnocylindria > Limnocylindrales > CSP1-4 > CAIXZV01. The sequence continues at coordinate 46,583 of CAVPEU010000015.1, read as the reverse complement.
CACCTCACGCGAGACCGCGGCGTCAACCTCGCCGGGGTTCGCACCCTGTTCGAGCTCGAGGAGCGGCTCGGCAAGCGCATCCTCGAGGCGCTCTACGACGAAGGGACCCGTGACCAGCATGGGAACGGCGGATCCGGCCGCACGGCCGGGCGCGCGGCCACCCCCGCGGCGGCCACCCGGGGCGCGGGTCCCGAGCCACCCGGAGGATCCGCCACCTGATCGACCGCCGGATCCGCACACCGAACACCGCACAATCGAACCGTCGAGCCGGACCAGCCGGCCGGCACCCAAGGAGACAATTCTGATGGCCAAGCGACCGTCCAGCCCGGAGGAGCAGCAGGCGTCCCCCGCGATCCGCGAGGTGCCCCTCGTCGCACTCCGGGAGACGGTCATCTTCCCGGAGATGATCGTTCCGCTCCAGGTGGGGCGCGAGAAGAGCGTCGCCGCGCTCAACGCCGCCGTCGAGAGCAGCGGCCCGATCGCGCTGGTGACCCAGCGCCACGCGGAGCAGGAGGAGGTCGGCGACCCGTCCGAGCTGTACTCCATCGGCACGCTCGCGAAGATCGCCCAGGTCGTCCAGCTCCAGGACGGCACGGTGCGCGCGATCGTCCAGGGCCAGGGACGCATCCGGGTCCATGGCTTCGCCCAGACCTCGCCCTACCTCGCCGCGCGCATCGAGGAGCTGCACGACGAGACCCTCACCGGCCTCGAGATCCAGGCCCTCATCCGCAGCGTCCAGGCCCAGATCGAGCAGTACGTCGCCACCGGCGCCCCCGTGCCCCCCGAGGCGGCGGTCGCTGCCCGCAACATCACGGATCCGGGCCTCCTCGCGGACATGGTCGCCTACAGCCCCGACATGTCCACTGAGCAGCGCCAGGAGCTCCTCGAGACCATCGACGCCGAGCAGCGCCTGAAGCTCGTCTCGGGGTTCCTCGCCCGCCAGATCGAGATCCTCGATCTCAAGGGGAAGATCCAGAGCGAGGTCAAGTCCGAGATGGACAAGACCCAGCGGGAGTACATCCTCCGCGAGCAGCTCAAGGCCATCCAGCGCGAGCTGGGCGAGGACGACCCGCAGCAGGCCGAGATCAACGAGCTGCGCGAGAAGGTCGAGTCCTCGGGCATGCCCGAGGAGGTCCGCGACCGGGCGATCAAGGAGATCGACCGGATGAGCCGGATCCCGTCCGCCTCCCCGGAGGTGGGCGTCATCCGGACCTACGTGGACTGGCTCGTGTCGCTGCCGTGGAACGTCGCGACGGACGACCGGCTGGACATCCGCGAGGCCGCCACGATCCTGGACGAGGACCATTATGGCCTCGAGAAGGTCAAGGAGCGGATCCTCGAGTACCTCGCGGTCCGCAGCCTGGCGGACAAGATCCGCAGCCCCATCCTGCTGTTCGTGGGGCCTCCCGGCGTGGGCAAGACGAGCCTGGGCAAGAGCATCGCCCGGGCCATGGGCCGCAAGTTCACCCGGATGAGCCTGGGCGGCATCCACGACGAGGCCGAGATCCGGGGCCACCGGCGGACCTACATCGGCGCCCTGCCGGGCCGTATCGTGCAGAGCGTCAAGACCGCCGGCACCAACAACCCGGTGTTCATGCTGGACGAGGTGGACAAGATCGGCATGGACTTCCGGGGCGACCCGTCGTCCGCGCTGCTCGAGGTCCTCGACCCGGAGCAGAACTTCAGCTTCCAGGACAACTACCTCGAAGTCCCCTTCGACCTGTCCCGGGTCCTGTTCATCGCGACCGCCAACCTCCTGGAACCCATCCCGGCCGCCCTGCGGGACCGGATGGAGGTCATCCAGCTGCCGGGCTACACGCAGCGTGAGAAGGTCGAGATCGCGAAGCGGTTCCTGGTCCCCAAGCAGATGGAGAACCACGGCCTCAAGCCCCGGCACATCGAGATCCCCGAGGCGACGCTCGTCGAGCTCGTCCAGGCCTACACGCACGAGGCCGGTGTACGGAACCTCGAGCGCGAGCTCGCGAACATCATGCGCAAGGTCGCCCGGCAGGTCGCCGAGGGACGGAAGCGCAAGACGGTGGTGGACGTGAAGCGGCTCCTCGAGTTCCTCGGCCCGCCGCGGTTCGAGTACGGGGAGCTGGAGGCCGAGGACCAGACCGGCAGCGCGACGGGCCTCGTCGTGACCGAGGTCGGTGGCGACGTCGTCGCCGTCGAGGTCACGCTGATGGAGGGCAAGGAGGACTTCATCCTCACCGGCCAGCTGGGCGACGTGATGCGCGAGTCCGCGCGGGCGGCGCTGTCCTGGATCCGGTCGCACGCGGCGGAGCTGGGGATCGAGCGCGAGGTGTTCGAGAAGCACACCATGCACATCCACGTCCCCGCCGGCGCCACCCCCAAGGATGGCCCGTCAGCCGGCGTCACCATGGCGACGGCGATGGTGTCCGCGCTCACCGGGATCCCGGTCCGCAAGGACGTGGCGATGACCGGCGAGATCACGCTCCGGGGCCGGGTCCTCCCGATCGGCGGGCTCAAGAGCAAGATCCTCGCGGCCCACCTGTCGGGCGCGGGCATGGTCATCCTGCCCAGGAAGAACGAGAAGGACCTGCGCGACATCCCGGAGGACGTCCGCAAGCAGCTGAAGCTCGTCCTCGTGGACACGATGAACGAGGTGCTCGAGGCCGCCCTTCGCCGCCGGCCGAAGCCGCTCAAGGCGGTGCCGACGGTGGGCGAGGGCGGCGGTCAGGGCACGAAGCCGGAGCCCGCCGCGCGCGTCCGCCGGACCCCGTTCCCGCCCGACCAGCCCCAGGTCGTGGTCTAGGGTCGCCGCTGGTACGCCCATGGAATACCGGGACTACTACCAGATCCTGGGCGTGCCGCGGACGGCCACGCAGGCCGAGATCAAGAAGGCCTTCCGGAAGCTCGCGCGCGCCCACCATCCGGACCGGAACCCCGGGGACACGGGCGCCGAGAAGCGGTTCAAGGACATCAACGAGGCGAACGCCGTCCTGTCGGATCCGGAGAAGCGCAAGCAGTACGACGCCCTCGGCGCGAACTGGGACCAGTTCCAGCGCGCCGGGGACGGCCGCGGTGGCGCCGACCCGTTCGGGCCCGGCGGGCCGTTCGCCGGCTTCGGCTACGGGGCGGGGGGCGCGGGGGCGACTGGCGCGGGGGCGGGGGGCGCGGGGGCGGGGGGCGCCGATCGCCGGGGCAATGTCCGCTACGAGTTCCGGACCGCCGGCGGCGGCGAGGGCGGCTTCTCCGACTTCTTCCGGATGTTCTTCTCCGGCGCGACCGCGGGTGCCTCGACGGCAACGGGCACGCGCGACTTCGCCCGCGAGCGCGCGGCCGGACGCCGGTCCACGAGCTCGAGCCCCTCGTTCGAGGAGATCCTCGGGAACATGGGCTTCGACGGCACCCCGACGGGCGGGACGGGGGCCGGCAGGGTCGCGCGATCGAAGCCGAGGCCCGCGGAGATCGAGGCACCGGCCGAGCTGACCCTCGAGGAGGCGTTCCACGGCACCACCCGCCTGGTCGAGATCGACGGCAAGCGGTACGAGGTGCGGATCCCGCGCGGAGCCGATACCGGCACCCGTGTCCGGCTGAGCGGCAAGGGCCCGGACGGACGCGACATCGTCGTGACCGTGCGCCTGCGGCCGCATGACGTCTACACGCGCCGGGGCGCGGACCTGGAGCGCGAGCTCCAGGTCACGCTGCGCGAGGCGCTGCTGGGCGCCGAGGTGCCGGTGACCACGCTCAAGGGCCGGATCCTGCTCACGGTCCCGGCCGGGACCCAGGCCGGGAAGACCTTCCGCCTCACCGGCCGGGGTATGCCGAAGCTCAAGGGCGACGGCAGCGGCGACCTGTACGTGAAGGTCCGGGTCGTGCTCCCGACGAAGCTGGACGACGTCGCGCAGGACGCGGCGCGGCGGTTCCTGGACCTCGCGGACCAGCCCGATCCGCGGACGGCCCACTGACCATCCATCCCAACGACACCCACTGCAGAGAACCGGACATGCAACTCGATCGCTTCACCGAGAAGGCCCAGGAGGCCGTCATCGCCGCCCAGCAGCTCGCCGAGCGGCTCCAGAGCCCCGTGCTCGACGTCGAGCACCTGCTGTCCGCGCTCCTGGAGCCGGACGACGGGATCCCCGCCGAGACGCTCCGGCGCCTGGGCGTGGACCTGGCCGCGTTCCGGGGCGAGCTGGCCGCGCTGCTCGCCCGTCGTGCCCGGATCCAGGGCGGCTCGCTCACGCTCGACCCACGCACGAAGCGGCTCATCGAGCGTGCCCAGGACGAGGCACACCGCCTGGGCGACGAGTACACCTCGACCGAGCACCTGTTGCTGGCGGTCGCGGAGGCCGGCGGCGAGGGGCAGCAGCTGCTCGACCGCCACGGCGCCGGGCGCGAGGCGATCCTGGGCGCCCTCCGGACGGTCCGTGGCGGCCAGCGGGTGACCAACCCGAACCCGGAGAGCACGTACCAGGCCCTCGAGAAGTACGGCCGCGACCTGACCGCGGAGGCCCGCGCCGGCAAGCTGGACCCGGTCATCGGCCGGGACGAGGAGATCCGGCGCGTCATCCAGGTCCTCAGCCGCCGGACCAAGAACAACCCGGTGCTGATCGGCGAGCCGGGCGTCGGCAAGACCGCGATCGCGGAGGGCCTGGCGCAGCGGATCGTCCGGGGCGACGTCCCCGAGGGCCTCAAGGACAAGCGGGTCGTCGCGCTCGACCTGGGGTCGATCATCGCCGGCTCCAAGTTCCGCGGCGAGTTCGAGGAGCGCCTCAAGGCCGTGCTCAAGGAGATCAAGGACTCCGAGGGCCGCGTGATCCTGTTCATCGACGAGCTGCACACGGTCGTCGGGGCGGGTGCCGCCGAGGGCGCGATGGACGCGTCCAACCTGCTCAAGCCGATGCTCGCGCGCGGTGAGCTGCACACGATCGGCGCCACGACGCTGGACGAGTACCGCAAGCACATCGAGAAGGACGCGGCGCTGGAGCGGCGCTTCCAGCCGGTGGTCGTGGACCAGCCGACGGTCGAGGAGACGATCTCGATCCTGCGCGGCCTCCGGGAGCGCTACGAGGTCCACCACGGCGTCCGGATCACGGACTCCGCGCTGGTCGCCGCCGCCACCCTGTCCAGCCGCTACATCACCGAGCGCTTCCTGCCCGACAAGGCGATCGACCTGGTGGACGAGGCCGCCAGCCGGCTGCGGATGGAGATCGATTCGATGCCCATCGAGCTGGACGAGCTCGAGCGGCGCCGGATCCAGCTGGAGATCGAGCGCGAGGCGCTGCGCAAGGAGACCGACGACGCGTCGAAGGCCCGGCTGGACGCGCTGGAGAAGGAACTGGCCGAGATCGCGGAACAGGCCGGCGCGATGAAGCAACGCTGGGAGGCCGAGAAGGCGGCGATCGCCGCGATGCGGGCCACCAAGTCCGAGATCGAGCAGCTCCAGGTCCGGATCGAGCAGGCGGAGCGAGAGGCGGACTACGGCCGCGCGGCAGAGCTCAAGTACGGCAGGGCCGGCGAGCTGGCGGAGCGCATGAAGGCGCAGGAGGCGGCCCTCGCCGCGCTCCAGGGCCCGGGCTCGCTGCTCAAGGAGGAGGTCACCGCAGACGACATCGCGGAGATCGTCGCGGCCTGGACGGGCATCCCCGTCACGCGCCTCATGGAGGGCGAGCTGGAGAAGCTGGTCCACATGGAGGAGCGGCTGCACCGGCGCGTCATCGGCCAGGACGAGGCGATCGCCGCGGTCTCCGACGCGGTCCGGAGGGCGCGCGCGGGCCTCAAGGACCCCCGCCGGCCCATCGGCTCGTTCCTGTTCCTGGGGCCCACGGGCGTGGGCAAGACCGAGCTCGCCCGGGCGCTCGCCCAGTTCCTGTTCGACGACGAGCAGGCGATGGTCCGCATCGACATGAGCGAGTACATGGAGAAGTTCGCGGTCTCGCGGCTCCTCGGGGCACCTCCCGGCTACGTGGGCTACGAGGAGGGCGGCCAGCTGACCGAGGCCGTCCGGCGCCGGCCGTACCAGGTGGTGCTGCTGGACGAGATCGAGAAGGCGCACCCGGACGTGTTCAACGTCCTGCTCCAGGTGCTGGACGACGGGCGCCTGACGGACTCGCAGGGGCGGACGGTGGACTTCAAGAACACCGTCCTGATCATGACCAGCAACGTCGGTTCGCAGCAGATCCAGGGGTTCGCAGGACGGCCCGAGGGCGAGACGTACGAGGCGATGAAGCGCCAGGTCACCGAGGCGCTCCGTGGCCAGTTCCGGCCCGAGTTCCTCAACCGGGTCGACGAGGTCATCGTGTTCCACGCCCTCACGGACGCGGAGCTGGTGGCGATCGCGGACCTGCAGCTGGTCGAGCTGCAGGCGCGGATCGCCGCCACCGACCTCGCGCTCGAGCTCACGCCGGCCGCGCGCCGGCTGATCGTGCGCGAGGGCACGGACCCGGCGTTCGGTGCCCGCCCCCTCAAGCGGACCATCCAGCGGCTGGTCGAGAACCCGTTCGCGCGGGCCCTCCTGTCCGGGACGTTCCGGCCGGGGGACACGGTGGTCGCGGACGCGGACCCGGTGTCGGGCACGCTCCTGTTCACCGCCCAGTCGGGGACCGTCGTCACGGACGCGGGCGACCGGCGCGACGCGCGATCGCCGGGCGCCGGGCGCGAGACCGCGGCCGCGGGCGCGGGCGGTCGCGGGCGCTCGGCGTTCGACCTGCCGCCGCTCGACGAGCCGGACGGCTCGGACGACGGCGAGCTCGTGAACTAGCGCGCCCCGCGATCTCCGACGCCCGATGCGCTTCGAGGACGCCGTCCGCCGGCTCGATGTCCTGCCGGAGATCCTCCCCGACGGGCCCACGGCGCTGCTGCCGGTGCTCCGCGCGACCGGCGGCCCGCAGCCACGACCCGGGTGGGAGCCGGCCGGATCGGGCCGCCTGGCGGCCGTGCTCGTGCTCGTGTTCCCGGGCGAGGAGGGCGAGGCACGGATCGTGCTGACCGAACGGGCGGACCGGGGCGGGCATCACTCGGGCGAGGTGTCGTTTCCCGGCGGCAGCGCCGAGCCGGAGGACGAGGACCTCGTCGCGACCGCCCTGCGCGAGGCGGCCGAGGAAGTGGGCCTCGATGCCGCGCAGGCCGGCGTGCGGGTGATCGGGACGCTGCCCGTCCAGTGGATCCCGGTGAGCAACTTCCGCGTGACGCCGGTCGTCGCCGTCGCGGCGAGGCACCCGGTCCTCGTCGCGCAGCCCACGGAGGTCGCCGCCATCCTGGAGGCGCCGGTGCGGGCGTTCCTGCCCGACGCGCCGCTGGTCCGCGTCGAGCGCGAGGTCCCGGGCTGGCAGCTCCGCTATGCGGCCTATCCGATCGATGGCCTCAACGTGTGGGGGATGACCGCCCGCGTCCTGGGCGGTCTCGGCGCCCACCTCGCCGCGGAGGCGTGACCGCCGATCGGGCGGCACGGGCCGGCCGCGGCGGCAGCCAGGTTCTGCAAGCCGTCCCGGAACGGCAGGGACCGCGCGATCTACCGGCGGGTGCCGAGTCGGACCGCGATCGCGATGATGCCGATCGCGCCGCCGATGAGGATCGCTGTGACCGCTGCCCACATGATGAACAGGCCGGGATCGCGCCCAGGCTAGATCGGCTCGCCTTCGTCGGCGCCGGGCGAGGGGTCGCGGACGGACCGGCCCACCGGGCGCGGCGCAAGCCCACCCTCGCCTCGCCCGACGCGGCCGACGCTTGCCGCGCCCGGGGCGATCCCCCGTGCCGCTCCCTCGACCGCGCCGGGAAGCGCGGGGGTCGGGGCGGCGAGCTCCACCACGATCGCCCGCATCGGTGCCCCGTCCGTCCAGGCCGCGTGCAGCTCGTGCGGGGGCCAGACGACCGCCTCGCCCGCCGTCACGCGCGTCCGCTCGTCGCCCACGCCGACCCAGCCGCCGCCCTCGATCACGAGGAAGTACGTGGTGCTGGGGTTGGTGTGGGGGGCGATCCGCGCCCGCCGGCCGAACGCCAGCTCCGTGATGACCCCGGAGCCGCCGCTCTCGATGACCTGCCCCTCGATGCCGGCCGTACCGGCCGGCCCCTCGGGTCGCCGGTGCCCGACGCCGAACCGCCGGACCTCGATCGGCACGGCGCACCGTCCCCGTCAGCGGCGCCGGCGCCGGCGCGTGGACTTCGTCCGAATCGTGGATTCGGGCTTGGAGAACCGGTCGCGCGAGTAGTAGCGCTGCTTGGCGAGCTGGCGCTCGTACGCCCGGAAGTAGGGCGGGAACCGGACGAAGCGGACCCACGCCAGCGTGCCCAGGCCGATCACCAGCGTGGCCAGGACGATGACCCAGTCGAACTGGAAGACCGTGTACACCAGCATCAGGCTGAACACGATGATCCCTGTCCACAGGAGCCACTCGTACATCTCCAGGTACACCTTGTGCCGGTGCAGCTGGCGGGTCCGCACGTTGTAGAACACGACGGTCGCGATCAGCATCACGAGCGACGCGATCCAGAGCGGGTTGTACAGGTCCGGGAAGTTGTGCTTGTTGAACGAGCGGAACAGGTATTCCCAGGGGAAGAGCTGCACGCGTTTGGTCTCCACGGCTGCCGGGCGGTCCGGCCGGGACTTGGGCCGTCCGAGTATGCCACGGCGCCACGATATACTCGCGCCTGAACGCGCCCGCCCGGAGCGTCCGGGGACACGTCCCCGGACTTGGCCGTGCACGGGGCGCCGGACCGGACGCCCGGAGGGAGGACCCACGCAAGGTGCGTGCACTGCTGTCGGTCGCCAACCGCGAGGGGCTCTCCGGATTCGCCCGCGAGCTGCAGCGCCTGGGCGTTGAGCTCTACGCCACCGACGGCACCCGCGAGCACCTGGCCGCGGACGGCATCGAGGCCGCGTCGGTCGGCGACCTGACGGCCGTCCCGCCGCTGGTGGGCGGACAGGTCCGCACGTTCCATCCCGCGATCTACGCCGGGATCCTCGCCCGTCGCGACGTCCAGGAGCAGCTGGACCAGCTCGCGGAGCACGGGATCGGCCTGATCGACCTCGTCGTCGTCAACGTCAAGCCGTTCGCGCCCGAGGTCGGGCGCGGCCACATCGGCATCGACGAGGCGATCGAGATGATCGACATCGGCGGCGCCGCGCTGCTCGGGGCGGCGGCCCGCAACGCCGCCGGCGTGACCGCCGTCTGCCGGCCCGAGCACTACCCGATCGTGCTCGAGGAGATGCGCTCGCTGGGCCAGGTCTCGGCGGACACCCGCTACCGGCTCGCCGCTGACACCTACAGCACGGTGGCCGCCTACTACGCGGAGATCGCCGCCTACCTCAACCAGATCTCGGGCAACATCTACCCCCAGCGCCTGGCCCTGGTGCTCGAGAAGGTGGCCGACCTGCCGTACGGCGAGAACCCGCACCAGCGGGCGGCGTTCTACCGGGAGACGACGCACCGGTCCGGCTCGCTCGCCGACGCGACCCAGCTCGCCGGGACGCCCCCGACGTTCAACAACCTGCTCGACCTCGACGCCGCCTACCGGATCGCGACGGACTACACCTCGCCGACGGTGGCGATCGTCAAGCACACGGATCCGGTCGGGATCGCCACCGCGGACGAGCTCGTGGAGGCGTATCGAAAGGCGCTCGAGACGGATCCCGTCGCGTCCTTCGGCGGCATCGTCGGCGTCAACCGGGAGCTGGACGGGGCCACGGCCCGCGAGATCGCGGCCAACTCCTACGAGGCCATCGTCGCCCCGGGCTTCTCGGAGGCGGCGCTCGGCATCCTGCGGGCTCGGCCCGGGCTGGAGCTGCTGGCCATCCCGCCGTCCCCGACCGACGGCATGCGCGACTACGGCATCGCCAACCTGGATTTCAAGCGCGTCGGTGGCGGGCTGCTGGTCGAGGGGCTCGACGCGCTGGACCTGGATCGCGGCCAGCTGCAGGTCGTGACCCGGCGCCACCCGACACTGGGCGAACTGACCGACCTGCTGTTCGCATGGCGAGCCGTGCGCCACGTGCGCAGCAACGCGATCGTGCTGGTGCGGAACGCCGCGACGATCGGCATCGGCGCCGCGCAGGCGAGCCGGAACACGTCGGTGGACATCGCGCTCCGGCGGGCGGGGGCCCGGGCGAAGCTCTCCGTCATGGCCGCGGACGCCTACTTCCCGTTCCCCGACGGGATCCAGATCGCCGCCAACGCCGGCATCACCGCGATCATCCAGCCCGGCGGCTCGATCCGGGACGAGATGGCGATCGAGGTCGCCGACCGCCACCACCTCGCCATGGTGTTCACCGGCAGACGCCATTTCCGCCACTGAGACCGACCTGGAGCCCTCCGCCCCGCGGAGGTCACGCTTCCCGAGCCACCCGAGGAGGGACTCGCCGCATGGAACAGCTTCTGGCGCTCGAGATGGTCAGGGTCACCGAGGCCGCCGCCATCGCATCCGCGCGGTTCATGGGCCGTGGCGAGCGCGACGGGGCGGACCGTGCCGCCGTCGAGGCGATGCGCCGGACGATGGACGAGACCGACATCGCGGGCACGATCGTGATCGGCGAGGGTGAGCGGGACGAGGCGCCGATGCTGTACATCGGCGAGCAGGTGGGGCGGCCCGGCGGCGGCAGCGCGAACGCCGTGGACATCGCCGTGGACCCGCTCGAGGGGACGAACCTCGTCGCGACCGGCCAGGGCAACGCGATCACGGTCCTCGCCGCGTCCGAGAAGGGCGGCCTGACCAACGCCCCGGACACGTACCTCGAGAAGCTGTGCGTCGGGCCGGTGGCCGCCGGCGCGGTGGACATCACCGTCTCCCCGGCCGAGAACTGCGGGCGGATCGCCGAGGCGCTCCGGCGCAAGGTCGAGGACATCACGGTGATCATCCTCGACCGGCCGCGGCATGCCGACCTGATCGCCGAGGTCCGCTCGACCGGCGCCCGGATCAAGCTCATCAGCGACGGCGACCTGTCGGCGGCGATCGCCTGCGCTGTCCAGGGCACCGGGGTGCATGCCGTGATGGGCATCGGTGGCGCCCCGGAGGGCGTGATCACGGCGGCGGCGCTCCGGTGCCTGGGCGGCGAGATCCAGGCCCGGTTCCGGTTCCGCAACGACGAGGAGCGCGAGCGGGCCGTCCAGATGATGGGTCACGCGGACGAGGACAGGGTCTACCGGACCGAGGACCTGGCGTCCGGCGATCAGCTCGTGTTCGCGGCGACCGGCGTGACGCCGGGCGAGCTGCTCCAGGGCGTCCGCTTCTTCGGCGGCGGCGCACGGACGCACTCGCTGGTGATGGCCTACCAGATGAAGCAGATCCGGTTCGTGGACACGGTCCACATGTTCGATCGCGAGCGGCCGCCGGCGGTCCGGCTGTAGGTCCGCAGCCCGGTTCCCGGACTGGGGGGTCAGCCCAGCGGGCGCCAGCCGGAGCCGTCCCAGGTGGCGATGGGCCGCGCGGCGGCCGGTCCCTCCTCGGCGCGCCGCCGCGCGACGGCCGTCGCCACGGTCTCGCCCCAGCCCGGCGGCACCAGGCCCGGCGCCAGGTCGGACAGCGGCGCCAGGACGAACAGCCGGTGCCGCGCCTCGACGTGGGGCACCACGAGCGGCAGGGCGGCCTTCGCCGGGTCGTCGCTCCGGCCCTCCGGCGGCCGCGCCACGTCCAGGCGGTGGCGTCCGAAGACGAGCAGGTCAAGGTCCAGCTCGCGCGGCCCCCAGTGCCCGCGGGCCTGCCGCCCGAACCCCCGCTCCAGCCCCTTGAGGGCTACCAGCAGGGCGCCGGCCCGGTCCGCGGGGTCGCGCCCTCCCGGGACGTCGAGCGCCACGACCCCGTTCCTGAACTCGGGCTGGTCCACTACCCCGACCGGCTCGGTCGCGTACAGCCGGGAGACGCCGCGCAGGCGCACGCCGGGCAGCGCCGCGAGGGCGTGGACGGCCGCCGCAAGCGTGCCGGCCGCGTCGCCGACGTTCGCCCCCAGCCCGATGTACGCGCGCACCCGGCCCACGGCGGGTCACCTCCGCGTCGGTAGACTCGGGGGTGCATGGCCCCGGTCACCGTCCTGATCCTCGCCCCCGCGCTCGCGACCGATGCCGGTCCGCTCGAGCGCGCGCTCGACGCCGCCCGGACCGCGCTGGCCGAGCATCACCGCGCGGCGTTCCTCGCGGCGGGTGCGACGAGGGCCGTCGTCCGGCGGGAGCCACCCGACGATACCCCATTCGGTGCCCGGCTCCGCCGGCTCGTGGAGGAGCTGCGCCCGGAGGGCCTGGTCGTCCTGGGGGCGGGCGCGCTGCCGCTGGCGACCCGCGACGACCGGCGCAGGTTCGTCGAAGCGGCCGCGGCCGCCACGCCGGCGGCCCTCGCCAACCACCGCTACTCCGCGGACGTCGTCGCGATCGCCATGGCCCCGGACGTGCTCCGCGACCTCCCGGACCTTCCGTCCGACAACGCCCTCCCCCGCTGGCTGGCGGAGGTGGCGGGGGTGACCGTGCGGGACCTGGCGGGCCGCCGGCGCCTGGCGATGGACCTGGACTCCCCGCTGGACGTGCTGCTGCTCGAGGACACGCGGGGGGCGCCGCTCCTGCCCCCCCTCGCCGATGACGTTGCCGCACGCGCCCGGGATCGCCTGGCCGCGCTCCGGCGGCTGGCGGCGGACCCCGGCGCGGAGCTCCTCGTCGCCGGCCGGACATCCGCCACGGACCTCCGCTGGCTGGAGCGCCACACCCGGTCCCGGACGCGCGCCCTGGTCGAGGAGCGAGGGCTGCGCACGGCATCCGCGGCCGCGTTCCTCGGCGGCCGGAACCGGCGCGCGCCCCGGAGCATCCTCGGCGAGCTGCTGGACCGCGATGGGCCCGGCAGCCTCGGGCGCCAGGTGGCCGCGCTCGCGGACGGCGCGCTGATCGACTCACGCGTGCTCCTGGCCCACCGCCTGGGCGCCGGCGAGCTCGCCTGGCCCGCGCCCGGGGACCGGTTCGCGAGCGACCTGCTGCTGCCCGAGCGGATCGACGACCCGTGGCTCCGCGCGCTGACGGCCGCCGCCGCGGACGCGCCCGTCCCGATCCTCCTCGGCGGCCACTCGCTCGTCGGGCCGGGCATCCGCCTCGCCCTCCGGGCCGGCCGTCCGCCTCGCTGGTCGGGCCCGCCGCAGGGAGCCTCGACGCCGTGAACGAGGACCGCGACGCGTTCCGGCCCGGGTACCGCCGTGAGACGCTCCCGGACCCCGAGGACGTCGGCGAGGATGCCGAGCTGGTGGCGCGCCTGCGGGCCGAGATCGAGGCCACCGGCCCGATCACCTTCGCCCGGTTCATGGAGCGAGCCTTGTACGAGCCTGACCATGGCTACTATCGCCGGCCGGTCGCGGGTCCGGGCCGGGAGGGCGACTTCCTGACCGCGCCCGATGCCCACCCGATCTTCGGCGCGGCGATCGGCCGCCTGCTGGAACAGGCGTGGGAGGCCCTGGGCCGCCCGACGCCGTTCACGATCTCGGAGCCGGGCGCGGGCTCGGGCAGCCTGGCGGCTGGCCTCCTGGGCGGCCTCCGCGACCTCGGCTCGCCGCTGCTCGACGCCGTGCGGTACCGGCCGGTCGAGATCGAGCCGGCGCGGCTGGCGGCGTTCGAGGCGCGGCTGGCCGGCGACGGATTGGCCGCGCAGCTGGCGACGGACACGGCCCCGGACGGACCGGGGGAGACGGGCGCCGTCGTCGCCAACGAGGTGCTCGACGCGCTGCCCGTCCACCGCGTGATCGGCCGCCCGGGCGGCCCGAACGAGCTGCTCGTCGGGTTCGAGCATGGCCGCTTCGTGCACGTGGAGGCGGCGCCCACGACCCCCGACCTCGCGCGGCGCCTCGCGGACGAAGGCGTCGAGCTCGAGGACGGCCAGGAGACCGAGGTCTGCCTCGCGCTCGACGGCTGGCTCGCCGCCGCCATCCGCCGGCTGGAGCGGGGCGTCGTCGTGCTCGTGGACTACGCGCAGGAGCCGGCCGCGCTCCACGTCCCGACGCGTCGCAGGGGGACCATTCGCGCCTTTGCGCGGCACGCCGTCGGCGGCGACCCGTTCCGCCACGTCGGCCGCCAGGACCTCACCGCCACGGTGGACCTGGCGGCCGTCCGCGCCGCGGCCGCCCGGGCCGGCCTGGAGCCCCTCGGGGAGACGACCCAGGCGGAGCTGCTGGCCGCGGTGGGCTCCGGGGCCCTGGTCGACACGTTCCTGCGGCGCCCGGGCGCCACGCTCCAGGATGCGCTGGCGCTCCGGTCCGCGCTGGTGCGGCTGATGGACACGAGCGGGATGGGCGGGTTCCGCGTCCTCGTGCTCGGCCGCGGGCTGCCGCCGGGGACCGGGCTGGACGGCCTCCGGCGCCTCGCGCGGCCGGGCGCCTGAACGACGGCGGGCCGGTCGGGGAGGGGCGGCGGGCGGCTCCCACCAGGTCCGGGGACACTCGGGCGGAGGGATCGTGCGCCGGGCGCCGCTGGTAGAATGCGGGAGCCGTGCCACCCCGAGCAGGGGTCTCGGCTGCCCAGGAACCGCACTTCGAGCGGGCGCCGACCCCATGTGGCCGGCCACGCTCGATGCCGAGGACCAAGTGACCGGGATCTGGTACGTCGTCGGGTTCGCCATCGCCGGCGTCTCGTTCGTCTTCCTGACGATCGGGCTCGCGTGGCTGCTCTCGCACCGCACCCGCGGTGATCGCCACAAGGGCTACCCGTACGAGTCGGGGATCGACACCTACGGCGACACCCACGCCCGGTTCGGCATCTCGTTCTACATCTACGCCCTCCTGTTCGTGTCCTTCGACATCGAGGTGGTGTTCATCTACCTCTGGGCGCTCGTGTTCCGCGACGTGCTCCTGGGCGGCTTCGTGAGCATGCTGATCTTCGTGTCGGTGCTGCTCATCGGCCTCGCCTACGCGTGGCGCAAGGGAGTGCTCACGTGGCGATGACCCCCGGTCCCGGGCCGGACGCGATCCCGGGTCCCGGGCCGGGCGACGGCCCCGAGGCATCCGGCCGGGACGGCGAGCGTCCCACGTCCCTGGCCGCGGCGGGCCCGCAGGACCTGACCCGGCCGATCGTCGTGCCCAACACGCTGTGGGCGTCCACGCGCCCCGAGGCGTACGGCGGCGGCCTGCCGACCGAGCACACGCACCTGCGCGACCTGGAAGGCTCCGAGCTGGTCGTCAGGGACAACGCCCGTTGGGGCGCCCTCGAGGTGATCCCGACCCGGGCGGACGTCGTCCTGGACCTGATCCGGATGAACAGCCTGTGGCCGCTGCTGTCCGGGCTCGCCTGCTGCGCGATCGAGATGATGTCCGCCGCAACGTCCAGGAACGACATGGACCGCTGGGGCATGTTCCCGTTCCGCGCCTCGCCCCGCCAGGCGGACGTCCTGATCGTCGCCGGCACCCTGACCACGAAGATGGCCGGCCCGCTGGTCCGCCTGTGGGAGGAGATGCCGGAGCCGAAATGGGCCCTGGCAATGGGCGATTGCACGTGCTCCGGCGGCCGCTACAAGCGCAGCTACTCCACCATCGAGGGCATCGACCGAGTCCTGCCGGTCGATGTCTACGTGCCGGGCTGCCCACCCCGCCCGGAGGGCCTGATCTACGGGATGATGAAGCTGGGCCAGCTGGTCAAGGAGCGGCGCGGCCAGTGGCACGAGCGCCCGATCGGCCCCACCGTGCCGGAGGACGTCTAGGCATGGACCGGAGCCTCCGCAAGCGCCTCGAGGCGCAGTTCGGCGAGCGCCTCACCGGCCCCGTCCGCCAGCGCCACGACCAGACCGAGATCCGGATCCGGCCGGCCGACGTGCCGGAGGTGATGCGCGAGCTGCACGACGACCCGCAGCTGGGGTTCGAGATCCTCGCCGACCTCGCCGGGGTGGACACCGGCACCCACATGCAGGTCGTCTACCACCTCTGGTCGCCCAACACGGCGGACTGGCTGCGGGTGATCGCGGACGGCATGCCGCGCGACGACCCGCGGATCCCCACCCTCACCGGCCTGTGGCCCGGCGCGGAGTGGATGGAGCGCGAGACCTACGACATGTTCGGGATCATCTTCGAGGGCAACCGCGACCTGCGGCGGATCTACATGCCGCCCGACTACACCAGCTTCCCGCTGCGCAAGGATTTCTACCTGGCAGACGATGCCGCCCGGTCACCGGGCGGCGGGGTCCGCCACATGGAGCAGACCCACGTCCCGGCGCAGGCGACGCCGTCCGTGGTCCGCCGCACCGTGAAGGCCTGACGATGACCGCTCCCGCCGCGCCCCACCAGCACCCGTCCGCGGACGACCCGCGGATCCTCCTCGACGACCAGATCGGTGCGTTCGAGGCCGTCCCGCCGTACCCGCCGCGCACCGAGCGCGAGGCCGAGTTCTACTCGCTCCGGGACGGCGAGATGTTCCTCAACATGGGCCCGCAGCACCCGTCCACGCACGGGGTGCTGCGCATCGTGCTCAAGATCAACGGCGAGCAGGTCGTGGACCTGGACCCTGTCCTCGGCTATCTCCACCGCGGCGTGGAGAAGCTGTGCGAGAACTCGGACTATCACCACATCCTCAGCCAGGTGGACCCGCTCGAGTACGTGAGCTCGCTGTTCATGGAGTGGGCACCGGTGATGGCGTTCGAGCAGCTGCTTGACGTCCAGGTGCCGCGGCGGGCGGAGTACATCCGGGTCCTGACCGGGGAGCTGAACCGGGTCGCCAGCCACGGGTTGTACATGGGCTGGATGGCGCTGGACCTCGGTGGCCTCACCCCGATCCTGTACAGCTTCATCGAGCGCGACGAGATCGTGGAGATGCTGGCCGCCATCACCGGCCAGCGGATGCTGTTCAACTACTTCCGGATCGGCGGCGTCAACGGGGACCTGAACCACGAGTTCATGTCCCGCCTCGGCGACTGGATGAGCCGTGCGACCGCCCAGCACGAAGCGAACATGCAGCTGCTCAACGAGAACGAGATCTTCGTGCGCCGGATGCGGGGCATCGGCGTGCTGGACCGCGAGACGGCGCTCCGGATGGGCACCACGGGACCGAACATCCGGGCGGCCGGCGTCCCGTTCGACGTCCGGCGGGCGCACCCCTACTCGGTCTACCCGGAGCTCGAGTTCGACATCCCGACCCGCGGCCACGCCGGCGGGGATTCGCTGGACCGCTACCTGCTGCGCCTGGACGAGGTCAAGCAGAGCCTCCGGATCATCGACCAGTGCCTCCACAACATGCCCGACGGGCCCGTCATGGCCCGGCTGCCGCGGCTGCTCCGCCCGCGCCCGGGGCGCGCCTGGGCGGCCGTCGAGGCGCCCCGCGGCATGTATGGAACGTACGTGATCTCCGACGGCACGGACCAGCCGTTCCGGATGAAGATCCACGACCCGTCGTTCGTGAACCTCCAGCTGGTCGGGCCGATGATGCGCAACAACCTGATCGCGGACACGATGGCCGTGATGGCCTCGCTGGACCCGGTCATGGGCGGCATCGACAAGTAGGGCCGCGATGACGATGCTGAACCGTGCCTGGGGCAACCTGACCCTCACCGGCAAGGTGCTGCTGCCGCTGCTGTTCCTGCTGCTGGTTGTCGCGCCGGTCCTGACCGTGCTGGTCGCGGTGTTCGTGGGCCCGTGGGTCGTGGACGTCCTGGCCTCGAACATCGGCATCGTCCGGTTCCTGGTCGCCGTCGTCGGGGTCCTGGTGTTCAGCATCCCGGCCGCGTTCATCATCATCTACATGGAGCTCAAGGTCATCGCCTACATGAACCTCCGGGTCGGGCCCAACCGGATCGGGCCCGGCGGGGCGGCGATGTCGGTGGTCCACGGGTTCAAGGTCCTGCTCAAGGAGGACTTCACTCCCACCGGGGCGGACCGCATCGTGTTCACCCTGGCCCCGGTGGTGGTGTTCCTGACCGCGGTGATGACGTTCATGGTCATCCCGTTCGGCCCGGGGCTGGTGGGCCAGGACCTCAACATCGGCCTGCTGTACCTGTTCGCGGTCGGCGGCATGACCGTCGTCGGCCTGCTGATGGCCGGCTGGTCCAGCTTCAACAAGTACTCGCTGGTGGGCGGCCTGCGGTCCGCCGCGCAGATCGTGAGCTACGAGATCCCGCTCACGCTCTCGGTGGTGGGGCTGATCCTGCTGGCCGGCACCCTGAGCGTCTACGACATCGCGCAGGCACAGGAGGGCTGGTTCACCAGCTGGTTCGTGTTCCGCCAGCCCCTGGGCGCGCTGATCTTCTTCATCGCCGCCACCGCGGAGGCGAACCGGACCCCGTTCGACCTGACCGAGGCGGACTCGGAGATCGTCGCCGGGTTCGCGACCGAGTACTCCGGCATGCGGTTCGGCTTCCTGTACTTCGCCGAGTACGTGAACGTGTTCATCGTCTCGGCGCTGATCGTCACGCTGTTCTTCGGTGCCTGGAACGCGCCCTTCCCGTTCCCCCACATCACGCTCGCGCTGGACCCGGGCTCGCTCGGGGTCGGGCTGCCGATCCTCGTCGCGGCCGGCCCCCTGGTGCTGACGCTGCTGTTCGCGGCGCCGTTCTACCTCGCCCGCAGCTCCACGCCGGCCTGGCAGGCGCTCGTGCTCGGCTTCCTCCTCTCCGGCCTGCTGGCGGCCGGAGCGCTGTTCGGCGTCGCCTATGTCGGGCTGGACTGGGTCGCCGGCCTCGTCTGGTTCATGGCCAAGTCGTTCATCTTCGTGTTCATCTTCGTGTGGATGCGCGGCACGCTGCCGCGGGTCCGCATCGACCAGCTGATGGGGCTGGCCTGGAAGTGGCTGCTGCCGGCCGCGCTCCTCAACCTGTTCCTGACCGCGGCGGCGATCCTCGTGGTCCAGTCCGTGAAGGGCGGGTGACCCGATGAGCACGATCCCGGGGATGGGCATGGTCCGCGGCATGGGCCTCACGCTGCGGCGGTTCTTCCAGCCCAAGGCGACCATCCAGTGGCCCGAGGTCCGGGCGGACGTCGCGCCGAAGTTCCGCGGCCGCCTGCAGCTGCTGTACGACGAGTACGGCACGCTCAAGTGCGAGACGTGCTTCCAGTGCGCCCAGGCCTGCCCGATCGAGTGCATCGACATGGGCGGCGTGGACACGAAGGGCCGGTTCCACGTCCACTGGGGCGCGCCCGAGACGTACGACGAGCGGCGCGAGGAATCGGCGCTCCGGCGCTCCGGCCGCCCGGTGGCGGACGGCGACTACGCCCGCTTCGAGGGCATCGACACCACGCCGATCGACGCGATCCTCGAGGCGCACGACTACGACCCCAGGGACATGCTCGCGATCCTCGAGGAGACGCAGGCGGAGTACGGCTACCTGCCGGTCGCCGCGCTCAAGCACATCTCGCGGGTGACGGGCGCCTGGTACGCGATGATCTACGGGACCGCCACGTACTACCGCCACCTGCGGTTCGAGCCGCCGGCGATCACCGCCGCACCGGCCGCCGGCGAGGCGCACCGCGTCCTCGAGTCCGCGTACCGCTCCTCGCTGGACGCCTCCCTGGGCTACGGAGGGCGCCAGGACTGATGCCCACGTTCCTCGCCACGCCGCCCGCCTGGCCCCGCGTCCTCACCGGGCGCGTGGACGTGCTCGCCGCCGACCCCGCCGACCTGGATGCGGCCGTCCGGGCCGGTGCCTTCGAGGGGCTACGCAAGGCCGTCCGGGACCTGGGGGCCACGGGCACGATCGCCACGCTCGCCGCGGCCGGCCTGCGCGGGCGCGGCGGCGCCGGGTTCCCGACCGCCGAGAAGTGGCGCGCCGCCGCGTCGCAGCCCGCGGACCAGCGGTACGTCGTCGCCAACGGCTACGGCGCGGACCCCGCGGTGCACACGGACGCCGGGCTCCTCGCCGCCGATCCGTGGACCGTCATCGAGGGCCTCGTGATCGCGGCCTTCGCGACCGGGGCCACGCAGGCCATCCTCGCGGTCCGCGGGGATGACGGGGCGCTGGTCGCGGGGCTGGAGGCGGCGGTCCTCGCGGCCGAGGAGGCCGGCTTCGCCGGCGAGGACGTCCTGGGCTCCGGCCACCCGGTGTTCCTCTCGGTTCGCCCGGTCCAGGGCGCGTACATGCTGGGCGAGGAGACCGTCCTGCTCAAGGCCCTCGAGGGCCGCCGCGGCCAGCCCGAGCAGCGGCCGCCCTACCCCACCGAGCGGGGCCTGTTCGGCAAGCCCACCGTCGTCAACAACGTCCAGACGCTGGCCGCCGTCCCGTGGATCGTCCGCGAGGGCGGTGCCGCGTTCGCCGCGATCGGCTCCGGCGCCAGCCCCGGCACGATCCTCGTCCAGCTCCGGGGCCCGGAGGGTGCCGGCATCGCGGAGATCCCGCTCGGGACGACGCTGCGCCAGCTGGTCGAGCTCGTCGGCGGCACCGGCAGCCGGACGCTCAAGGCCATCCTCGTCGGCGGTCCCACGGGCGGCCTCCTGCCGGCCGACCTCCTGGACACCCCCTACGAGTTCGACGCGCTCCGCGCGGCCGGCGCCCATATCGGGTCCGGCTCGGTGGTGATCGCCGACGACCGGGCCTGCGTCGTGGACCTGGCCCGGCTGCTGACCCGCTTCTCGGCCGATGAGGCGTGCGGCAAGACGATCCCCTGCCGGATCGGGCTCCGTCGGATGTACGAGATCGGCGACCGGGTCGCCGGCGGCCGCCCCAGGCCGACCGACGCGACGCTGCTGGCGGACCTCGCGCACGACATCGCGGCCAGCGGCCTATGCGACCACGAGCGCCTGGCCACCCTTCCGTTCACGAGCGGGATGCGATACTTCCGCTCCGAGATCGACGACCACATCCTCCGCAGCACCTGCCCCGCCGGCGTCTGTCACCCGATCGCGGTGGCGGCCGGCGCGGCCCACCGGGATATTGCCGAGATGGCCGACCTGATCACGCGCCCC
This sequence comes from uncultured Chloroflexia bacterium, assembly GCA_963703575.1. Lineage (GTDB taxonomy): Bacteria > Chloroflexota > Limnocylindria > Limnocylindrales > CSP1-4 > CAIXZV01. The sequence goes on along the minus strand of CAVPEU010000015.1, from coordinate 25,788 downwards.
GATCCCCGGCTGGAGCGACCGCGCGAGGTCCGTCCGGACTCGCCCACGCTCCTGGACACCTTCACGCCGCGCGAGGATTCGCTCGCCGAGCGGTTGATCACGACCCAGTCGCCGCAACGCCCGCAGAGCACGCCCCGGATCCGGATCGAGGTGGACGGCCGCGTCGTGGAGGGCTTCGAGGGCCAGACGATCCTCGAGGTCTGCCGGGACAACGGGATCGAGATCCCGACCCTGTGCTACGAGCCCAAGCTGCCGGGCTTCGGCGCCTGCCGCATGTGCGTGGTCGAGGTCGAGGGCGAGGACACCCCGCCGATCTCGTGCTCCCGCCACGCCGAGGCGGACATGGTCGTCCAGACCCAGACCGACGATCTGCGCCGGCTGCGGCGGACGAACCTCGAGCTGATCTTCAGCGACCACAACGCCTACTGCCTGCCGCCGTGCCAGAACAAGTGCCCGAGCCACATCGACATCCCGGGCTTCCTCAAGGCGAATGCCGAGGCCAACTGGCGCGAGAGCACGCGGATCTTCAAGCGCACGATCCCGTTCCCGTCCGTGCTCGGCCGGGTGTGCCCGGCCCCGTGCGAGGAGCACTGCCGCCGGGACGAGGTGGACGAGGCGATCGCGATCCGCGACAGCCACCGCTACGCTGGCGACCAGGTCCTCCGGTCGATGCTCGACGAGAACGTGGATCCGCCGATCCCGTTCGAGCGCCAGGCGCCGTCGGGCCGTCGTGCCGCGGTCATCGGCTCCGGCCCGGCCGGCATGAGCGCCGCCTACTACCTGCTGCTCAGCGGCCACGACGTCACGGTCTTCGAGCGGGACCCCGCCCCCGGCGGCATGCTCCGCTACGGCATCCCGCAGTACCGCCTGCCCAAGGTCGAGGTCCTGGAGGCCGAGTACGAGTCGGTCCTGCGCCTGGGCGGCCAGCTCCGGTGCAACCAGGAGCTGGGCAGGGACTTCACGCTCGACGACCTGCAGAACCAGGGCTTCGACGCGGTCGTCGTCGCCATCGGCTGCTACGACACCAACAAGCTGGGCATCCCCGACGAGGACGCCGACGGCGTCATCGACGGCCTCGAATACCTGCGCACGGCGACGCTCGGCCTCGAGTACCCGGGGCACAAGGGCTCGCGCGTGGTCGTCATCGGCGGCGGCTTCACCTCGATGGACTGCAGCCGAACGTCGATCCGCCAGGGCGCGAAGGAGGTCACCCTCGTCTACCGGCGCGACATGAAGGACATGCCCGCGTCGGGCGAGGTCCACGAGGCGATCGAGGAAGGGGTCACGGCGATCTTCCAGGCCGGCCCGACGCGCGTCATCACGGACGAGCAGACCGGCAAGGTGACCGGCGTCGAGTTCATCCGGATGCAGCTGGGCGAGCCCGACGCCTCCGGCCGGCGGCGCCCGGAGCCCGCGCCCGGCACGGAGTTCACGATCCCCTGCGACCGCGTGCTGCTGGCCATCGGCCAGGGCCCGGACCTGCGCTGGATCGGTCCCGGCTCCGACGGCCCGGTCGCCACGAAGCAGCGCCGGCTGGGCGCGGATGCCGTCACGTTCGAGACGGCCCGGCCCGGCGTGTTCGGCACCGGCGACGTGCGGATCGGCGCCGCGACCGTCGTCCAGGCGATCGCCGAGGGACGCCGTGCCGCCTACGCGGTGGACGCCTACCTCAAGGGCCAGGACCTCGCGGCGATCCGCACCCGCCAGACGCTCGCCGAGCCGCAGCCCGAGTTCCTCTCGATCGTCCCGTTCACGGGCGAGATCAAGGAGCCGCGCTACCGCCTCAAGGCCCTCGAGGCGGATGCCCGCAACACCAGCTACATGGAGTACGAGATCCCGTACACCCGGGACGAGGCCGTCGCGGAGTCCACCCGCTGCCTCCAGTGCACCTGCGAGGCGATCGGGTTCTGCGACCTGCGCCGGCTGGGCATCGAGTACGGGACCACGCTCCGGACGCTGGAGCCCGCGTTCCACCAGGGCGCCGGCTACCGCAGCGTGACCGAGAACCGGTTCACGGGCGTCAACCACGACTACATCCGCGACGACAGCCACGCGTTCATCCTCCGGGAGCCGTCGCGGTGCATCGACTGCGGCCGCTGCGCGAACGTGTGCGCCGAGGTCGTCGGCGCGGCGTGCTACGACTTCATGCGGATCGGCTTCGACACCCTGGTGACGACGCCGCTGGACATGAGCCTCAACGACACGCCCTGCGTGTCCTGCGGCCGGTGCGCGGAGACGTGCCCGACCGGCGCGCTGATGCCCAAGCCGCGGGTCCTGCAGAAGTACGAGGTCGACGAGAGCCGCTGCATCCTGTGCGGCATCTGCGTCGACGCCTGTCCATACGATGCCGTCCGCGACAGCGACCAGTTCGAGCTCAGCCACACGTCCCGCGAGGAGCCGATGATCGACCTCCTCGCGCTGGCCGCGGTCGAACGCGAGACGGAGATGAGCTACGTCCGGCGCGAGCGCGACTGGGCGGAGCGGGCGCGGGCCGAGGGACGCCTCCTCGACTCCTCGCGGCTCCTCCCGGTCCTGCCGGCCTCGCTCGCAAACGGGAACGGGAACGGGAACGGCCACGGGACCGGACAGGCGGCGCTGGCCGCGTCCGGGAACGGGTCGGGCCACGCCCACGATCACTGAGAGGGACGTGTGACGCTGCCTGGGACGATCCCGTTGCTCGGGATCGGTTGGGACGACCTGCTCTTCCTCGCGTTCGCCGGCGTGATGATCGGTGCCGCGCTGCTGGTCGTCAGCATGCGCGACATCATCCGCTGCGGCCTCGCGATGATGGTGGCCTTCGGCGCGCTCGCCGGCCTGTACGTCATGGCCGGGGCACCGCTCGTGGCCGGCGCCCAGGTACTCGTCTACATCGGCGCCATCAGCGTGCTGGTCCTGTTCGCGATCATGATCACCCAGACCAAGGCCGCGCCCAGCCGCCTGGTGTTCCAGACACAGGCGCTCCCGGCGGCGATCGCCGCAGTGGTGCTGGCGATCCTGATCGCGGTCACCGTGACCGCCACGGACTGGCCGCAGACGGCCGGCCGGGTCTGGACGAGCACCGAGGACGTGGCGAACGCGCTGTTCACGGACTACGTCCTGCCGTTCGAGGTCGTGAGCGTCCTGCTCCTGGCCGCCGTGGTCGGCGGCGTGTTCCTCGCCAAGCGCGAGCGCGGGGCGGACGACTGATGCTCTCGATGCTCGACCGGATCTCCCAGTCCCTGGACGCGTACCTCGTCCTGGCCGGCCTGCTGTTCGCGATCGGCGCGTTCGGGTTCCTGGCCCGGCGGAACGCGATCAGCATGCTGATGTCGATCGAGCTGATGCTCAACGCCGTCAACCTCGCGATCATCGCGTTCGGCGCGTTCAGCCCCTCGCTCAAAACCACCGCGTCGGTGATCGTCCTGATCGTGATGGCGGCCGCCGCCGCCGAGGCGACCGTCGGGCTCGCGATCGTGATCGCGATCTTCCGCAACCGCAGGACGCCGCTCGTCGACGAGTACGACGCGATGCGGCAATAGGGCAGCGGGACGACGATGCATCTCCCCGCGGGCCTCATCTTCCCGGCCGTCGAGGGCGCCGTCGCAGACGCCGGCATCTACGGGACCCTGATCCCGCTGATCGTCCTGCTGCCGATCCTGGGCTTCGCGTTCAGTGCGCTGTTCGGGCGCCGGCTGCAGATGACCTTCGGGCGGAACGTGGCGGCCGCGGTGCCGCTGGCGGTCGTCGTCGCCACCTGGGTGGTCGCCATGGTCGTCGTGGCGGCGGTGCTCCAGCACCAGGAGCCGTTCGGCGAGACCGGGCTGGACGTCAAGCTGTGGACCTGGATCCCGGCCGGTGACCTGTCCGTGGACCTCGGGTTCCGCGTGGACGCGCTCACCGCGGCCCTGCTGATCGTGGTCACGACGATCGGCATGCTCGTGCACCTGTACTCGGTCGGGTACATGGCCCACGACCCCGGCACGTGGCGGTTCTTCGCCTACCTCAACCTGTTCATGTTCTCGATGCTCCTGCTGGTGCTCGCGAACAACTGGCTGCTGCTGTTCGCGGGCTGGGAGCTGGTCGGCCTGTCGAGCTACTCGCTGATCGGGTTCTGGTACCAGAGACGCTCGGCGGCGCTGGCGGCCAAGAAGGCATTCATCGTCAACCGCGTGGGCGACGTCGGGTTCGCGCTCGGGATCATGGCCATCTGGGTCAACACCGGGACCATGAACATCCAGGACTCCCTGGCGAAGCTGGTCGAGACGCCCGCCGCCCAGCTCAGCGTGCCGCTCTCGATCGTGGCGCTGCTCGTGTTCGCGGGCGCGATGGGCAAGAGCGCCCAGTTCCCGCTCCACGTCTGGCTTCCGGACGCGATGGAGGGCCCGACCCCGGTGTCCGCCCTCATCCACGCGGCGACGATGGTCAACGCGGGCGTGTACCTCGTCGCGCGCGCCAATCCGCTGTTCGCCCACGCGCAGGACGCGATGGTGGTGGTCGCCGCGATCGGCATCTTCACCGCCATCCTCGCCGCCTCGATCGCGTTCACCCAGACCGACATCAAGCGCGTGCTGGCGTACTCCACGCTGAGTCAGCTGGGCTACATGTTCGCCGCGCTGGGGGTGGGGGCGTTCGTGCCCGCGATCTTCCACCTCATGACCCACGGCTTCTTCAAGGGCCTGCTGTTCCTCGGCTCGGGGTCGGTGATCCACGCCGTGCACGACGAACAGGACATGAACCGGATGGGCGCCCTGTGGCGGAAGATCCCGATCACCCACTGGACGATGTTCGCGGGCGCGATCGCGATCGCCGGCATCCCGCCGTTCGCCGGCTTCTTCTCCAAGGACGAGATCCTGGGCGACGCGTTCAAGTTCGGCTTCACCTGGGTCTGGGCGATCGGCGTCCTGGTCGCCGTGATGACCGCGTTCTACATGTGGCGCCTGATGGCGAAGACGTTCTACGGCGAGTCCCGGGTGGACCCGCACGTGGAGCCCGCCATCCACGAGTCGGCGTGGACGATGACGCTGCCGCTGGTGCTGCTGGCGATTCCGTCCGTCCTGCTGGGCATCGCCCTCACCTGGGGCGGCCCGCCGCTGTCCTCGGGCACCGGCCTCCTCGCCGGCTGGCTGGAGCCCGTGTTCGCGGAGTCCGAGCAGCTGCTCCACGGGACGCCCCAGGCGTTCGCGCTGTTCGGCATCGACGGGATCCTGATCCTGGCCAGCGTGGCCGCCGCGGCCGTGGGCCTGGTCGCCGGGATCTGGCTGTTCGGCGCCTTCCGGGCGCGCGGTCGCCAGCCGACCGTGGACCGGATCGCCGCCGCCAACGGCGCCACGCGGTTCCTGTACCGCGCCTCGCTCAACAAGTGGTGGTTCGACGAGCTCAACGACCTGCTGTTCGTCCGGATCGGCGGCCGCGTCGCCGCGTCCCTGTGGTGGTTCGACCGCACGATCGTGGACGGCACCGTCAACGGCGTCGGCGCGCTCACCCGCGGGGCGGGCGGCGGGCTGCGGCGGATCCAGACCGGCTACGTCCAGAACTACGCGCTGGGCATCGCGATCGGGCTGATCGTCATGGCCGGCTCCTTCCTCGTGATCGTGAGCCGGTGATGAACGTGTCCGACTTCCCGATCGTCTCGCTGATCACGTTCCTGCCGTTGCTGGGCGCGATCGTCGTCGGGTTCCTGCCGGGCAAGCGGACGGACCTCATCCGCTATACCGCGCTCGGCTTCGCGCTCGCGGCGTGGGCGGTCTCGCTGATCCTGCTCATCGGCTTCACGCCCGGCCGGCCGGGCTTCGAGTTCGTCGACCAGGCCCCCTGGATCCCGCTGTTCGGGATCCAGTACAAGGTCGGCGTGGACGGACTGTCGATGGCGATGGTCGTGCTCACCACGACGCTGACCTGGATCAGCATCCTCGCCTCGTTCCGGCCGATCCAGAACCGGGTCAAGGAGTACATGATCTCCTTCCTCGTCCTCGAGGTCGGCATGACGGGCGTGTTCGTCGCCCTGGACCTGTTCCTGTTCTACGTGTTCTGGGAGCTGGTCCTCGTCCCGATGTACCTGATCATCGGCGTGTGGGGCGGCGCAAACCGCATCTACGCGACGATCAAGTTCGTCCTGTACACGCTCGTCGGCTCGCTCCTGATGCTGGTCGCGATCCTGGCGACCGCGTTCACCTACCAGGCGGCGACCGGCAGCTGGGAGGGCGCCTTCGACCTCACGGTCCTGCGCGGCTTCCCGTTCGACACGACGTTCCAGATGCTCGCCTTCGGCGCGTTCGCGCTCGCGTTCGCGATCAAGGTCCCGATGTTCCCGTTCCACACCTGGCTCCCGGACGCGCACGTCGAGGCGCCGACCGCGGGCTCGGTGATCCTGGCCGGAGTCCTGCTCAAGCTCGGCGGGTACGGGTTCATCCGGTTCGCGCTGCCGCTCTACCCCGACGCCGCCCAGACCTGGGCGCCGCTGATGATCGTGCTGAGCCTGATCGCCATCATCTACGGGGCCATCGTGGCCCTCGTCCAGCCGGACCTCAAGAAGCTGGTCGCGTACTCGTCGGTCAGCCACATGGGATTCGTGACGCTGGGCATCTTCGTGTTCCAGCAGCAGGCCCTGCAGGGCGCGATCCTGCAGATGGTCAACCACGGGCTGATCACGGGCGCCCTGTTCCTGCTGGTCGGCGTCATCTACGAGCGGACCCACGATCGGACGATCGCGAAGATGGGCGGCCTGGGCGCGAAGACCCCGGTCTACGCCGCGGCGTTCGGGTTCTTCGTGTTCGCGTCCGTCGGGCTGCCCGGGCTGTCCGGCTTCGTGGGCGAGTTCCTGACGCTCATCGGCACGTTCTCCGTGTACCCCTGGGCAGCCGTGGTCGCGACGTTCGTGATGATCCTGGCCGCGGGCTACCTACTGTGGATGTTCCAGCGGGTCGCGTTCGGCGAGCTGTCCGGGTTCCTCAGGGGCCTGGGCGACCACGTGACGGACCTGCGCCCCGCGGAGGCCCTGACCCTGGTGCCGCTGGGCGCGCTGGTCGTCGTGTTCGGGCTGTTCCCCGGCCTGATCCTGGACCTCATCTCGGGGTCCGTGACCGAGACGCTGAACGCGGTCGTGCAGGGCGCACCCATCGCCCTCGGGCTGTGGCGGTAGGAGGCCAGCCGTGACCTTCTCCGACGCCGTCACGATCGCCCCGCTCATCGCCGCCATCCTGCTCGCGGCCGCGATCCTGTTCGTCGACTTCATCGCGCCCGGGCGCAAGGGACCGGCGCTGGCCGCCACGTTCATCGGACTGGCGCTGGTGGCGGCGCTGACCGCGGTCACCGGCCAGACCGAGTCCACCGCGTTCCACGGGTCCTACGTCGCGGACCCGCTGACGACCTTCCTGGACCTGCTGTTCGTGGCCATCGTCGCGCTCACCGTCGCGTTCGCCCCCGACTACCTCGAGCAGCGTGACCTGCCGGTTGCCGAGTTCGCGGCGGTGCTCGTGTTCGCGATGTCGGGCGCGATGCTGATCTCGGCCTCGGCGGACCTGCTGGTGCTGTTCCTCGGCCTGGAGCTGATGGTGCTGCCCGGCTACATGCTGGCGGGCTACCACAAGTCGGACGGGTTCAGCACCGAGGGCGCGATCAAGTACTTCCTGCTGGGCTCGTTCTCGAGCGCGATCTTCCTGTTCGGCCTCGCCTTCGTGTGGGGGATCACGGGGACGACGAGCATCGCCGGCGTGGCCGCGGCGCTTACCGTGGTCGCCGGCGCCCGGCCGCTGTCGCCCGGGCTGGGCATGGGCCTCGCGTTCCTGACCACCGGGGTTGCGTTCAAGATCGCGGCGGTCCCGTTCCACTACTGGACGCCCGACGCGTACCAGGGCTCGCCGACGCCGGTGACCGGCTACCTGTCCGTGGGCCCCAAGGTGGGGGCGTTCGCGCTGATCATCCGGCTGTTCGCGGAGGCCCTCGGGCCGCTGGCCGCGGACTGGAACGTCGTGATCATGATCCTCGCCGCGCTGACGATGACGCTCGGCAACCTCGTGGCCCTGACCCAGGACAACGTCAAGCGGATGCTGGCGTACTCCTCGATCGCCCACACCGGCTACATGCTGGTGGGCCTCGCGGCCTGGGCCGCGGGGCAGCAGTCCGGCCTCGAGGGGCTCCTGTACTACGGCGCCGCGTACTCGTTCATGAACCTGGGCGCGTTCGCGGTGATCGCCGCGCTCCAGAAGCGCCTCGGCGTCACCAGCAACCTGTCCACGTTCGCTGGCCTGATCCGCCGCGAGCCGACGCTCGCGGTCCTGATGTCGCTGTTCCTGCTGTCGCTGACCGGCATCCCGCCGACGGCGGGCTTCTTCGGCAAGTTCTACGTGATCCTCGCGGCCGTCCAGGCGGGCGGCTGGCTCTCGGTCCTCGCCGTGCTGGCCGTGCTCAACGCCGCCGCCGCCGCGTTCTACTACCTGCGCGTGATCGTGTACATGTTCATGCGAGACTCGACCACGGAGGCGCCGGTACTGCCACACGGCCGTCTCGTCTGGGCGGGGCTTGCCGTGGCGACGGTGCTCACGATCGTCCTGGGCGTCTTCCCGGGCTGGATGCTGGACATCGTCGGGAGCGCGGCCAGGGCGATCAGCCAGGCCTGACGCCGTCGCCGGTCGCGGCACGCATCGATGACGTGGCGGCCTCAGGGGGCCGGTCGGGCTGTCGTTGTCGCCCGCAGGGCCGTCCCGGGGTAGCCTTGCGCGGCGCTCACCCGTGGCGCTCACGCGGGGCGCGGCGGCTACACCGCGGCGCTCACCCGTGGCGCGGCGGCTCACCCGTGGCGCGGCGGCTCACCCGGGCGCGGCGGCTACACCGCGGCGCTCACCCGGGGCGCGGCGGCTCACCCGTGGCGCGGCGGCTCACCCGGGCGCGGCGGCTACACCGCGGCGCTCACCCGGGGCGCGGCGGCTCACCCGTAGCGCGGCGGCTCACGCGGCGGGCGTCCCGATGAGGATGGCTGCGATTCTGCTCGCCTGCCGGGCAGGACCACGAAGGGGAGGCCGCATCTCCGCGAACCCGCTCGCCCGCAGGGCGCGGGGATGGGATCTCCATCGGCTGGCTCGGTGGGCGACCGAGCCCGGAAGCCCGGCTGGCCACCGGCACGCGGCGGACGGCATGCGGCGTACGCGGCGGGGCGGGGCGGGGCGGCACCTCACCGCACGCGTTCAGGGGGTGATGCTTACTCCCGGCAGGATCGCCGCCAGGCCCTGGGCCATCACGTCCGGCCCGATCCCGCCCAGGGCCCCGTACCGCACGATCCCGTCCTTGTCCACCCAGAAGTGGACGGGCAGCGCCCAGGCGCGCCAGGCCTGCTGGGCGGACCCGTTGACATCGAGGCCCACCGGAAACGTCACGCCCACGACCTTCGCGAACGCATCGACCGTCGTCTCGTCCTCCCGGACGTCGATCGCGACCACGACCAGCCCGGTGTCCGCGTAGCGAGCCGCGTACCCGTTCATCAGCGGCAGCTCGTCCCGGCACGACGGGCACCAGGTCGCCATGAAGTTCACCCACACGGGCTTGCCGCGCAGGGCCGTGAGGTCGATCGTGCCGCCGCCCAGCTGCCCCACGCTCAGCCCGGGGGCAGGCTGGCCGACGCCGAAGGCCGCGCCCGCACCGGGCGCGGAGGGCGAGGCGGAGGGCGAGGCCGACGGCACGACGGGCGCCGGGCTGGACGATGCGGCGGCCGAGGGTGAGGCCGGCGCCGGGCTGGACGATGCGGCGTGCGTCGCGGAATCCGGGGGCGCCGGCGCCAGCACGAGGAGGGCGCCCAGCGCCAGGACACCGGCGGCAATGCCCGCCAGGAGACCCGCCGCGATCGCCGTCTTCCCACCCATCGGCGCGAGCGTACCAGTACCAAGCGGCAGAAGGCACGACCTCCCGTCGTCCCCTAGGATTCCGGGGCCATGCCCTCGCTCCTCGCCGCCCTCCGGACCCGTGTCCTTCCGGCGATGCTCACCTCGCTGGGCATCGTCCTGCTGGCGGCCGGGCTCCTGTCCTACGCGGACCCGGCGACCACCGGGACGGCCCTCGATCCGTCGCCCACGATCGAGGTCCCGTCGCCGGCACCCGGGGGATCGACGAAGCCGTCCGCCACCGCCTCCATGGAACCCAGCTCGTCCGCCGGCCCGTCGGCGTCGCCCGGCGCGCGAGCGGTGGCCACGCGCGTCGTCATCCCGGTGCTCAGCATCGACCTGCCGATCGTCCTGGGGACGGACGCGTACCCGCTGTGCAACGTCGCGATGTACTTCAAGGAGCTGGGCCAGCCGGGCGAAGGCCGCGCGACCTACCTGTACGCGCACGCGCGCGCCGGCATGTTCGGACCGATCTACGAGCTCGCCCACGCCGGCAGGCAGCGGAAGATGCTGGGGATGATCGTCCAGGTCTACACCAGCGACGACAGGCTCTACCTGTACGAGATCCACGAAATCCGGCTGCACCAGACCTCGCTGGACGACGCGTTCTCGGCCACGACGGAGCAGCTCTGGCTCCAGACCTCAGAGGGCCCGAAGAGCACACCGGGCAAGACGCAGATCATCGCCGTTCCGCTGTACGTGGGCAACGCCGACCCGGCCGACGCGCACCCCACGCCGCACCCGGTCGCCTGTTCCTAGCTCGCCTCCGGGCGCCGGTCAGATCCAGTCGATCCGGCGGAGGAAGACCGCGGTCAGCGCCGCGCCGGCCACGATCATGCCGGTCACCAGCCAGAAGCCGGCGGCCTCGAGCCCACCGAGCGCGGCACCCGCCTCGCTCATGCCGAACACCCCGGCGACCGCCCCGATGCCGGCCAGGATCACGGTCACGCCGGTCAGGCGCTTCATGATCACCGACAGGTTGTTGTTGATCGTCGAGAGGTAGACCTCGAGCGTGCCGGCCACGAGCTCCCGGTCGTTGTCCAGCTCGTCGGTGACGCGGATCAGGTGGTCGTAGACGTCGCGGAAATAGACGATATGGTCGGGCGCGATCAGCGGCAGGTCGCGGTTCGTCAGCTGGTTGAAGATCTCGCGGGCCGGGGAAATCGCCCGCCGCAGGCTGACCAGCTCGCGCTTGAGCGTGAACAGCCGCTCCAGGGTCCACGGCGTCGGCTTGCGGATCACGTCGTCCTGGAGGACGTCGATCTCGTCCTCGATCGCGTCCAGTACCGGGAAGTAGCCGTCCACGATGCCGTCGGTGATCGCGTACAGCAGGAAGTCCAGGCCGCGGAACAGGTGGACGCCGTCCCCTCGCAGCTGCGGCAGCGTCAACGGATCCCAGCCCGGGTCATGGACGGTGAGCAGGAGCCCGGGCTCCAGGACGATGTCGACCTCGATCTCGGTGGCCTCGCCGCCGTGCTCGATCCAGAACATGACGACGTGGACCGTGCCCTCGATCTCCTCGACCTTGGCGCGCTGGTTCCGCTCCACGATGTCCTCGGTGATGAGGGGGTGCAGGTGGAGCAGCTCGGCGATCTCCTCGATCTCCGCGTCGGACGGCGCGGTGACATCAACCCAGACGCTGGTCGCGGGATCCGCCAGCACCGGCACCAGGGCCTCCCGGCCCTCGGTCTGGGTGAAACGGCCGTCCGCCCAGGCCAGCGTGCGCACGAGCGGCCACTTGTCGACCGGACCCGGGGCGGGTGCGGATTCAACCGCCGGCTGCGCCGGGTTGGTGCCGGGGATCGGGTCCATCGGGCTCTGGCCCTCCACTGGTCGCGTCCGCCTCGCCATCCGCGAGCATACGACGCCGGGGCCGGTCGAGGACCAGCGACGGCGCCACGGCCGCGGCGGTCACGCCGGCTGCCACGAGGAAGATCCCGACCATGATCCGGGCCGCCTCGCTTGCCGCCCACGCCTCGAGGGCGTCCACGACCAGGCCGTCCTGGAGAGGCCGGTCGCGGAGGCTCTCGGGGATGAACTGCCGGTAGGCGTCGGGCGTCGCGTAGACCTGGTCGTACAGGCGATCGATCGTCGTCGAGCCGTAGGCCGTGAGGATCGCGAGGCCGACGGCCATCCCGACCATCCGGGCGACCGTCACCGTGGACGAGGCGGTCCCGTACGCCTCCCGTGCGACGGATGCGATGGCCGCGGTCGAGCGGGGCGTCACGGTGAGGCCGAACCCGGCACCGAACAGTGCCAGCACGCCCGCCGTCGATCCGATCGTCGTCGCCGGCGTCCAACCCGCCATCGCGACCAGCGCCACGAAGGACGCGCCGAGCCCGACCACCGTCACCACCCGCAGGGACAGCACCCGGACCGCGAACCCGGAGACCAGCGCCCCGACGGCCGTCGCGAGGCCCAGCGCGCCCAGCGCCAGCCGCTGGTCATCCGGACCGCCGTACAGGACGCGGTCCACGAACACCGCGCCACCCACGATCGCGGTCGCGAAGCCGTACCCGGTGAGCGCGGAGACCAGGGCGGCGGCGGCGAACGACGGGTTACGGAACAGCCGGGGATCGAGGAACGGGTCCCGGACGCGCAGGCCACGCGCCAGGGCTACGGGCCCGGCGACCGCGGCGAGGCCTGCCAGCACGAGGCCGATCGTGACCGGGTCGACGCCGGCCGTGCCGGCCTCGCCCCGGCTGCCGACCAGGGTGATGGCCCCCAGCGCGCCGACGAGGAACGTCGAGAACAGGAGGGCGCCCATGAGGTCCACGCGCCCCCGGCGGCGCGGGGTTTCCCAGCCGCTGCTCGCCGCCCAGGTGAACACGAGCGCCAGGAAGCCGATGGGCACGTTGACGTAGAACACCCAGCGCCAGGCGGGGGCGAGGGCCTCCGCGAGCGCGCTGCCGGGGGCGATGCCGAGCCGTGTCAGGGCGGCGTCGGGGTGGAAGGCATCCAGGATCGCCGCGCCCAGGAACGGTCCCGCCGCCATCCCCAGGAACGTCAGCCCGCCCACGACGCCCAGCGCCCGCGGCTGCCCCGCGCCCGGGAACAGGTGCGACGCCGCGGCCGTCGCGACCGGGACCAGCGCCCCTCCCCCGACCGCCTGCACGAGGCGCGCGGCAACGAGCTCCTCCAGCGACTGGGCGCGGCCGGCAAGCAGGGAGCCGACGGTGAACAGCACCAGGGCGACGAGGAACAGGCGCCGGTTGCCCCACAGGTCCGCCAGGCGCCCGGCCAGCGGCATCGTGACGACATACGCGAGGAGGTAGCCGTTGATGACCCACGACGCCTCGCGGAGGCGGGTCCAGTCCGCGAGGTCGGTGACGATCGCGGGCAGCGCCACCGCCGTGATCATCAGCTCGAGACCGGCGATGAACACCCCGGTCCCGAGCACGGCAAGCAGCACCAGGGCGTCGCGACGCGAGAGCCGGTCCACCCGCCGAGTGTAGGCCGTCGGAGGATCCGGGCTCCGACGGCACGAGTGCCGGACCACCCCGGCTCCGCGCTGCGACGGCACGAGTGCCGGACGGAGCGAGCAGCTCGAGGGGGCTGACCGGAGTCCTCGGCCGTCGCACTGTGCGCGCCACGCATCGATCCGGTTCGTCGCCTGCGCCGCCATGCGTGCGGCGCACGTCAAGGACGCCTCCGGACGGCCATCGGCGGGATTTCAGGTCCCACCCGTGCGTGCGACGCACGGCCATGACACAAGGCACCGAAATGCATGCGTGGCGCGCACGGTGGGTCGTCGGGCTTCGCGGTGCGGTGCCGGACGACCCCCGGCCTCCGCCGTGCGGCGCCGGGCATCCTCGTCCACAGCCGGGCATCCTCGTCCACAGCCGAGCATCCTCGTGCTTGACACGCTGGACCCGGGTCCATAGCATCAACGGACATTGATATAAACCGCCGTTGATCCGACGGCGACAACCCCCGGCCCGCAGGTACGAACCGCCCGTGTCTCCGTCCCCCGCCCGCTTCCGCAGCACCATCGCGTCCGTCGTCGACCAACCCGACGACCTCCGCGAGCTGCGGCTGTTCCACAAGACCCTCGCCGACGTGAACCGCCTGCGCATCGTGCGCCGGCTCGCGCACGGACCCGCCACCGTCACGGAGCTCATCGAGCACGTCGGGCTGTCCCAGCCGCTCGTGTCGTGGCACCTCGGGAAGCTCCGCGAAGTCGGGCTCGTGACGGCGCAGCGTCACGGCCGGGAAACGGTCCACACCATCGATCCCGAGGCGTTCGCGCGCTTCGCCAGCCGCGAGGCCGAGGTCCTCGGCTTCGGCGCGCCGGCCCCGGGCACGCGGCGCGCGGCATCGTGAACGGCTCGCTGGTCTCGCCCGAGACACGGGCCCGGGTCCGCGGCCTGATGGAGCCCGTCGCGCTCGGCTTCGGGCGGCTGGGCCTGACGCCCAACTCCCTGACCGTCATCGGCTTCCTCATCGCGTGCGTCGCGGCCGTGGCCGCCGCGCGCCAGGCCTGGCTCGTGGCCGGGCTGCTCGTGATCTTCGGCGGCGTGTTCGACCTGTTCGACGGCGCGCTCGCTCGCGCGACCGGCAAGGTCAGCAGGCTGGGCGCGTTCATGGACTCCACCTTCGACCGCTGGGGGGAGGTTGTCGTCTACGTCGGCCTCGTCTGGGGCACCCTGGACATGGGGCTGTGGCGCCCCGTCGTCCTCGCCACGGCCGCGATGGGCGCGGCCTTCATGGTCAGCTACACCCGGGCCAAGGCCGAGAGCCTGGGCTTCACGCCCGGGACCGGCATGGCCAACGTCGGCCTCGCGCCGCGCGAGGTCCGGATCCTCATCCTCACCCTCGGCCTCGTCGCGGCAGGACTCCTTCCGGGCTTCCCGTCCGACATGGACCAACCGGGGGCGATGGCGTACCCGCCGTCCGCCTTGGCTCTCGAGGCCGCCCTCGGCCTCATCGCCATCCTCGCCACGGTCACCACCATCCAGCGAATCGTCCATACCATCAACCAGGCAGCCAGGCAGGAGCAGGGGTAACCACAGCACATGGAGCAGCAGGTGAGCACGAACGGCAGCGCCTCCAAGGAGCGCGGCAAGAAGATCCGCGTCGCGATCGTCGGCGTCGGCAACTGCGCGAGCAGCCTCGTCCAGGGCCGCTACTACTACGAGAACGCGAAGCCGGGCGACTTCGTCCCCGGGCTGATGCACGTCCAGCTGGGCGACTACCACATCAGCGACGTGGAGTTCGTGGCGGCCTTCGACGTGGACAAGGAGAAGGTCGGCAAGGACCTCTCCGAGGCGATCTTTTCCGGCCAGAACAACACCTACAAGTTCATGGACGTGCCGCACCTCGGCGTGAAGGTCGACCGCGGCATGACCCACGACGGCCTGGGCAAGTACCTGTCCCAGGTCATCGAGAAGGCGCCCGGACCCACGGCGGACGTCGTCGGGATCCTGCGGGAGCGCCAGGTCGACGTCGTCGTCTCCTACCTCCCGGTCGGGAGCGAGGAGGCCACGAAGTGGTACGTGGAGCAGGCGCTCCAGGCCGGCGTCGGCTTCGTCAACGCCATCCCGGTGTTCATCGGGCGCGAGCCCTACTGGCAGCGCCGGTTCGCCGAGAAGGGCCTGCCGGTGATCGGCGACGACATCAAGAGCCAGGTCGGCGCGACGATCACGCATCGCGTCCTGACCCGCCTGTTCATGGACCGCGGCGTGCGGATCGATCGCACGTACCAGCTGAACTTCGGCGGCAACACGGACTTCATGAACATGCTCGAGCGCGAGCGCCTCGAGTCGAAGAAGATCTCCAAGACCAACGCGGTCACGTCGATGCTCGACTACGAGCTGGCCGATGGCGACATCCACGTCGGCCCGTCCGACTACGTGCCGTGGCTCAAGGACCGCAAGTACTGCTACATCGTCATCGAGGGCACGACGTTCGGCGACGTGCCGCTCAAGGCCGAGCTCAAGCTCGAGGTCTGGGACAGCCCCAACAGCGCGGGCGTGATCATCGACGCGATCCGCTGCCTGCGGATCGGGCTCGACCGCGGCCTCAAGGGCACGCTCGTGGCCCCGTCCAGCTATTTCATGAAGAGCCCGCCGCTCCAGGTCCACGACGACATCGCACACCAGCGCGTCGAGGCGTTCATCCGGGGCGAGGACAACGAGACACTGGTGGGCAACGAGGAGTCGAAGAAGGACTCCAAGGTGCTGGCCGGTCAGGCGAAGGCCAAGGCCGTCGCCGCCCGGTGACGTCGCCCAAACGACCCGTCGCGCCGCACCGGCGCTTCGAGTCGTCGTCACCGCGCATCGTCGAGAAGGCGGCCGTCGTCGTGTACAGGAGCGCGGCCGCGATCCTCTCGCACGTTCCGCCGCGCCTTTCCGGGGCCGTCGTCGGCCCGGCCGTCCAGGGCAGCTACCTGGTCATGCCGGCGAAGCGCCGCTCCTCCAACGCGAACTTCGGACGCGTGCTCGGGCTTCCGCCCGATGATCCGCGCGTCCGGCGACTGGCCCTGCGCGCCTACCGCGAATACGCCACCTACATCGTGGAGCTCATGCGCCTGCCCTCCCGGCCGGCGGACGAGCTCGCGGACAGCATCGAAGGCGACGGCATCGAACGGCTCGTCTCGATCTGGAGGGAGTCGGGCCAGCCGGTGATCGTGGTCGCCGGGCACGTCGGCAACAACGAGGCGATCGCCGCCGCGATCGCCGGTCACGGGTACCCTGCCAACGCGGTCGCGGACGATACCTCGTTCCCCGAGCTGTTCGAGTTCCTCCGGCGGCAGCGCGAGGCGTGGGGCGTGCGCATCATCCCCTGGCGAAACCTTCGCGAGCTGTTCGCGGTCCTGCGCCGCAAGGAGATCCTGGCGCTGCTGATCGACTGGGGCTACCACGACGACGGCATCCCCGTGCGGCTGTTCGGCCACTGGACCACGCTCCCGGCCGGCCCGGCGACGCTGGCCGCGAAGACCGGCGCCATCATCGCCCCGCTCACGATCCGGCGAACCACCTCGGGGCGGTTCCGGATCGAGCTGTACGAGACCTTCACGGTGGCGTCGTCTGAACCGGCCGACCTGCAGCGCGCCACGCAGCGGATCGCCGACGCGCTGGAGCGGGCGATCGCGGCCGCGCCGGACCAGTGGTACAGCTTCAAGCCCATGTGGCCGCAGGACACGGACGAGACCCGGGTACTCGAGGAACGGGCGATCCGGATGCTCGCGGGGGTGACACCGTCGATCGCCGCGCGGGAGGCGGCCGCCTCGTGACGCACGCCCCGGCGCCGGGCGCCGCAGCACCGGGCGCTACGACGGCCGCGCCGAAGCCGCGCGCCAGCCTGCGCGGGACGCTGCTCCTCCTCGCCGCAACGGTGCTCGCGCGGCTGCCCGAGGCGCCGCTCGTGGCGGCCGCCGAGTCCATCGGCGAGCTGTGGTACCGGACGTCGCCGGAGCGGGCGGCCCAGGCGCGGGCGAACCTCGGGCGCGTCTGCGAGGGGCTGGCCGCCACGGGACGCGGATCCCGCGCCGCCCGGCGGGCCGCGACGGACCCCGACGCGCTGGAGCGGATGGTGCGAGCCTCCTTCCGCCACGCCGCCCGGTACTACCTGGAGGTCGCCCGGACGGGCGGCTTCGACATCGAGACCGCGCTTGCCCGGATCGACATCGAGACCCCCGCCGAGGTCGCGGATGCGCTCGAGGGCGGTCGCCCCATCGTGCTTACCGGTCTGCACTTCGGCGCGATCGAGCTGCCGGCGGTCGAGGTGTCACACCTCGTCGGCCATGCGGTCACGGCTCCGATGGAGACCGTCGCGGATCCCGTGCTCCAGCACTGGTTCGTGGAGTCGCGGAGCCGGGTCGGCGTCAACATCGTCCCGATCGCCGACGCGCGGCACGCCCTCAT
Source organism: uncultured Chloroflexia bacterium (assembly GCA_963703575.1). Classification (GTDB taxonomy): domain Bacteria; phylum Chloroflexota; class Limnocylindria; order Limnocylindrales; family CSP1-4; genus CAIXZV01. The sequence goes on along the minus strand of CAVPEU010000015.1, from coordinate 8,075 downwards.
GCGAGCGCTCCGCCGCGGGGAATCCGTGGGCCTCGTCGCGGACCGGGACCTCACGGGCACGGGGATCATGGTGCCGTTCTTCGGGCACCCAGCCCCGATCCCCGCGGGACCCGCCCTGCTCGCGATCGAGGCCGGCGTGCCGATCTACGCCGGCTCGGCTCGCCGAACGAGGAACCGGCGCTACGCGGCCAGGCTGCTGCTCGTGCCGACGCCCGAGGGCGGATCGCGCCGGGAGCGGATGATCGCCCTCACGACGGCGATGGCACAGGCCTTCGAGTCGCTGCTCGCGGACGCCCCGGAACAGTGGTGGGGCGCCTTTCACCCGATCTGGCCGGACCTGGCGGTGGCGCCGCGAGGCGCGGGGGAGGCGAACAACGGCGGCGGCGCCCGCGCCGACGGGGCCGGCGAGACCGAGGCGGAAGCCATGGCCGACGGGGCCGGCGAAACCGGGGCGGCGGCAGGGGTGGGCGCGTGACCGCCGGCGAGCCGCTCGTCCGCCTGGGCCGGGCGGACCTCCACGTCCATACGCTGGCGTCGGACGGCACGTCCTCGATCGAGACCATCCTCGCGCACGTCGAGGCGCAGGGCTTCCTGGACGTGATCGGGATCGCGGATCACGAGCGGATCGACGCGGCGCTGGCGGCGCGGGCCATGGCCCGGGATCGCGGGCTGCGGGTCCAGGTCGTCGTGGGTGAGGAGATCACGACCCGCGGCGGGCACCTGCTCGGCCTGTTCCTCGAGCGCCCGGTGCCCGCGCTGCGCGGCCTGCGCTGGTCGATCGAGGCGATCCACGACCAGGGCGGGCTGGCGATCCCCGCCCACCCCCTCGTCCCGTACCCGCTGTGCGCCCAGGGCTTCGCGCTCCGCAGGCTCCTGGCGAGCGATGATCCCGCCGTCCGCCCGGACACGATCGAGACGTTCAACCCCACGGCGCTCGGCCGCTACCGGCACGGACGGGTACTGGCCTTCGCGGCCGAGCACGGGCTGTCCGAGGTCGGCAACAGCGACGCGCATCACTACTCGCAGATCGGCGCCGGCTGGACATCGTTCGAGGGCCGCACCCCCGAAGACGTTCGCGCCGCCATTCTCGCGGGAACCAGCCGCCACCACGGGTCGTTCCACGGGACCATCGGGCAGCTCGGCACGTTCGGCCTGCAGCTGCGCAAGTACGGCCGCGACGCCCGGGCCGAGATCGGGGGCCGGGTCCGGCGTGACGGCACCGGGCGCGATCACGGCTACCCGGGCGGCAACGCCCGCCCTCCGCGCTACGACCCGGACCGGAGCTCCCAGGCCCGACGGGAACAGGCGAGATGAAGATCGGCCTCGTCTCCCCGTACGTCTACCCGCTGCCCGGCGGGGTCACGCAGCACGTCCGGTACCTGTACGAGAACCTGCGCCTGCGCGGCCATGACGTCCGGATCCTGACCTCCTCGCACGGCCTCCAGCGCGCCTCCGAGGGCGACGTCATCCGCCTGGGCAAGGGGTTCTCGGTCCCCACCAACGGGTCGGTGGGGACCGTCACGCTGTCGCCCCGCTACCTCTCCCAGGTGCGCTCGGTCCTCGAGCGGGAGCGGTTCGACGTCCTCCACTTCCACGAGCCGTTCGTCCCCTTCCTGTCGCTCGTGCTGCTGCGCGAGTCCCGGAGCGTCAACATCGCCACGTTCCACGCCTACGGCGGCTGGTCGCCCGCGTACGAGTTCGGCAGCCGGACCCTGGGTGGGTACGCCGAACGGCTGCACGGCCGCATCGCGGTCTCCGCGGCGGCTCGCCAGTTCATCGACCGCTACTTCCCCGGCGACTACAAGGTGATCCCCAACGGCGTGGACGTGGACCGCTTCCGTCGCGCGGTCCCGATCGCGCGCTGGCAGGACGGGACGCGGAACATCCTGTTCGTCGGGCGGTTCGAGCCGCGCAAGGGCGTCCTGGACCTGCTCAAGGCCTACCGAATCCTGCGCAAGAGCGGGTACGACTGCCGGTTGCTGCTGGTCGGCGGCGGCCCCCAGGAGCGGGAGGCGCGCCGGTACGTCGCCACGCGGGGGCTGCGCGGCGTGGAGTTCCTGGGCCGCGTCTCGGACGACGAGAAGACGCAGCTGTTCCGGACAGCGGACGCCTTCGTCTCGCCGGCGACGGGTCGCGAGTCGTTCGGCATCGTGCTGCTGGAGGCGATGGCCGCCGGTGCGCCGATCGTGGCCTCGGACATCCACGGCTACAAGGGCGTCGTGCGGCGCGACCGCGAGGCGCTCCTGGTGCCGCCGCACTCGCCGAAGGACATCGCGATGTCTGTCGCGCGCCTGCTGCGGGACCCGGAGCTCTCCCGCTCCATGTCCGAGGCCGGCGTGCGGCGGGCAGAAGAGTTCAGCTGGCCGCGGGTGACGGCGAAAGTGGACGACTACTACGGCTTCGTCATCCGGCGGCTCGCCGCGACCGGGTCGCTGCCGCCGCACTTCACGGCCCCGGTGCCGGCGCTCCAGCGCTCGACCGCCGGAACGGTGGCCGTGGGACCCGAGCCGGCCGACTGATCAGGCCGTGCCGGGCCCATCAGGCCGTGCCGGGCCCATCAGGCCGTGCCGGCCTCCGCCGTGGGTCCGGCCGGGGAGCCAGGTCCGCCGTGACCCGCGGGTCCGGCCGGCGCGTCGCCGGGCTCGTCCGCGCCATCCCCGGCCAGCGAGGCCCGCCACACCCAGGCGGCGTAGGCCACGATCAGCGCCGACACCACGAGGAACACCATCAGCAGGGCGAAGCGGGGGTCGGCGAACGAGATCGCGCCACTCCGGTCGATCGTGTTGACCGAGAACTGGAACGCGTAGAGGTAGGTCGGCAGCAGGCCCTGGTAGGCGTTGACGATGGTCGCGGGCAGCGGCAGCGCCGCGATGTTCGGATACAGGATCACGAACCAGATCCCGACCGCGGCCACGAGCCCCGCCACGAACCGCCGGCTGTCCCGTGCGGTGACGACCTGGATCGCGACCAGCAGCAGCGGGACCGCCACCAGCAGGGCGATGAGCTCGGGCACGATCCCCGGCAGGCTCAGCAGTGGATCGCTCGAGGGCAGCGCCCGCGACAGGGCCAGCAGCACACCGCCCGCGACCGCCGTCACGACCAGCGGCAGCAGGTCCGGCCAGCCCAGCGGGCGGCCGGCCGGCCGCGGCCGGCCAAGGGTCATGAGCAGGCGCACCAGCACGATGACCGTCACGATCCCGACGATCGCCGTCGCCGCCGCAGAGGGCGTGACCACGAGGTTGCCGGGGTTGCCGTTGCACGCCGCGGAGCCCTTGTTCACCGCCTCGACGCCCGCGAGCCCGCACAGCGGCATCCGCAGCAGCCACAGGATGACGGGCCCCATCAGGGCGACGGCGGCCGAGATCCGGGCCAGGAGCCACGTCCGGCGCGAGGCCCCGTGCCACAGCTCCGCGGCGAGGTAGGCGAGCCCCATGATGATGAACGGCAGGCTGGTGTAGTAGTGGTACTCGAAGGCGGCGCGGTCGATCCGGGCCCAGGAGATCCACTGGGCGAGGAATCCGATGAGGATCATCCCCAGCGGCAGGCTCCGGCGGCGGAACGCCTGCCAGGCGACGAACGCCATCGCCGGGATGCCGAGCCACCAGATCACCATGTTGCCCGCGTCGTAGATCGATGCGGCCGTCGAGCTCGCGAAGCTGCCCTGGTAGAACCAGACCGGCTTGAAGTTCAGCGGCCACGCCCACCAGGGCGAGCTGGCGGGGTGGGCCGCGGTCAGGTTGTTGTGGTAGCGGTACATCTCGCCGGTCAGGTCGATCAGCGTCTGGCCGGTGTGCCCCGCGGGCCAGCCGGCCAACAGCTGGTGGTTCTCGATGAGCGCCCACGGGATGTACGAGGCCACGTACACGGCGAGCGGGATCGCGATCAGCGAGCCGAGCATCCAGGCGACGGGCAGGCCCAGGCCGGATCCGAGGCGCAGCCAGCCCTCCGCGGGCGGGGAGGGCGGCGGGACCCCCGCGCGCGCGTCGCCGGCCGCTGGGGCCGGCGCCATCGGTCCGAAGCCCGCGCGGCCCCCGACCTGGAACGCCGCGTACACGAGGAGGCCCGCCACGACCAGTGCGAAGCCGGCCGTGAGCGGGTTGACGAGCAACGGTCCGGCCGCGATCGTCGCGTCCGCCTTGCCGAGCGCCAGGGCGGCGAGCACCACGAGGATCCCCAGGGCGGCCGGCCCGGCGACCGCGAACCGCACCTCCTCGTCGGACCAGGCGATCGGGTGGTACACGGTGACCACGACCGTGCCCAGGGTGAGGGCGATCATGATCAGGGCGAACGTGAGGTTGCCGGTCCCCCCGCTCCCCGCCGGCACGGCCAGGGCCATCCAGCCCAGGACGCCGGTCAGGCCGATCAGCGCGGCGATCAGCAGCAGGCGGCCGAGGGCCGACCGCGCCAGGACGAGGATCCCCAGCGCTCCGATGGCGTACGCCGCGACCCACTTCGAGGCCAGCGCCAGGCCCAGCAGCACGCCGACGACCGGCATCAGCACCCAGAACGCCCGGCGGCGGCGCGGCTCGAGCCAGAGCCACGAGAAGACCAGGTAGGCGGCCAGGATGAACGCGCCCGTGTAGACGTCGTTCATCGCGATCCGGCTCTGGACGAAGGCCATCCCGTCCAGGAGGACGAACAGGCCGGCCAGCACCGCGACGTCGCGGCGGCGGAACAGCAGCCGCGTCAGCAGGTACAGGATTCCGGCCGTCAGCGCTCCGAGGATCACGCCCGGCAGCCGCCACGCGAATGGGTAGTGCCCGATGTCGATGGAGGCGGACCCGCCATCCGAACCGAAGGCCAGGATCGCGCCCGGGCTCGAGGACGGGTACTGCTCGTTGTGGTCGAGGACCCAGGCGGCCGGCGTGAACGGGAGCCGGTGATCCGCGAACACCGCCTTGCCGTGCGGCTCGATGACGTAGACCGTGGCCCCCGAGCCATCCGGCACCGTGCCCAGGACCTCGACCATCACCGTCGCGGCGTCGTAGACGATCCGGGTGCCGGCCCCGGGCAGCCGGATCGTGGTGACCTGGGCGGGCCCGGTCTTGGCCTGGTCGCCGCTCACGGCGATCACGGAGACCTCCGGGTCGCCGGTCGTCGCGTCGGTCGTGGTGGCCCACAGCTGGGTCCCGTCGTCCACGCCGCTGACCAGCGTCAGGCCGGTGGCCGGCCGGCCCAGCGTCGCGACCGAGGCGACGGTGCCGCGGTCGCTGACGAACGAGACGCCACCGGAGCCCGCCACGGCGAGCATCGGCGCCTTGTCGACCTGGATGCCCGGCAGGAGCCCGCCGTCGATCGCCGCCTGGAGCGTCTTCCGGACATCCGGGGTCAGCACGCCGTGGACGACGGTCGTCTCGGCGCCCGTGGCGGCGAGGTCGGCCGTGTAGGTCGCCACGTCACCGCCCAGGATCTTCGCCAGCTCCGCGGCCACGGCCGTCGGGTCGGTGACGTTGACCGGCGTGGCGACGATCGCGTCGCCGCTGCCGCCGTCGACCATGTCGCTCGCGCCGGCCACGGTCACGCGACCCGTCTCCGTGCCGGTGCCGGCGTCCACGATCGAGACGGCATCGCCGGGCAGGAACGCCGCGATCCGCTGGCCGCCGTCGAATGCCGCGATCCGCCGGATCGGCCCGTCGAGGGTGGCGACCGGCTCCGGCGCCACCGGCAGGTCCGAGGCGCTCGCCCCCCGCAGGCCGTCCAGCGAGGTGGCGTCCAGGGCCAGGACCTGGCCCGATTCCGTGCCCACGAGGAGCTGGAGCCCGTCCGGGTCGAACGCGACCGCCGACGCGCCCGGGACCGGCCAGCGCGCCGTGACGGCCCGCGTCTCGAGGTCGTAGCCGATCAGCTCGTCGCCGGTCACGACCCACACGCGGTCACCGAGCCGGGCACTCGCGCTGTCGGCGCTCGGGCGTCTCGGCTCGATGGTGGCATCACGGACGCTGACGCCGAGGTCGCTGGACGCCGCGACGTCGTGGCCGGCGAACAGGACGATGCCGGCCGCCATCGCGTACTTCGCGAGATGCGGGTGGGTCCACTCGTAGATCGGGTGCGAGATGCCGTACCGCCAGTCCTGGAGGAACTCCGTCGCCGTCCGCGCGTGGTAGACCTCGTCGAAGTGCATTCGCGCGGGCTCGGCAAGGCGGAACATCCGCAGGCCCATGGCCGCCGCCACGATCACGATCACGATCCAGAGGTCCAGGCGGTCGAACCGCCCCCGGCCCTCGCGCGCCAGCTCGCGGGACCGGTCCGGGCGGATGGGCGTCTCGGCCATCCGGGCACGGATCCAGCCGATGGGCCCGAGGTCCGCCAGCGACGGCCGGTCATACCAGGCGGGGACGCGGCGGAGCGCCGGGGCGGCCGGCGCGGGCGGGGCGCCGGGCGGCGGTGGGGCCGGCTCGGGCTGGATGGCCGGCTCAGGCTGGATGGCCGGCTCGGGCGGGATGGCCGGCTCGGGCTGGATGGCCGGCTCGGGCGGGACGCCGCGAGGGGCCTCGGGCGGCGGGGCGCCAGCGGACACACCGGTGGCCGCGAGCGCCACCGGGAACTGGGCGGGAGGCGGCACGCGAGAACCCTCCCCGTCGGCCTCGAGCCGGCCCTCCTCGAGCTCCGTCGCGAGCGCCCGGCGGGCGGCGGGGCGCAGCTGGGCGACCCCCCAGACGAGCGCCGCCGTGTGCATCGTGGCAATGGCGGCGACGCCCGGGAACGATCGGATCGCGGGGCCGATTCCCAGCCAGTCCGAGATGCTCGGGTTGCCCGGGTAGAGCGTGGTCAGGACGACGTACATGTTGAGGAACGTCGCGATGCCAGCCACCAGGTATGCGATCCGCCAGCGCCACGAGACGGCCAGCAGGACTGCCGCCATCCCGAACAGCGGGAACAGGTACCGCTCGTGGACCCGCGTCGGGACGGCGAAGAACGCGAGCGCGAGCACCGAGGCGCCGACCAGGATCGTGAGCCGGTCCGGCCGGCGCGCGACGACGAGCGCCGTCAGCAGCGCGATCCCGAGCAGCAGCACGGCGCCCACGGCCCCCGCCGGCACGCCGCCGATGGCCGCCCATGATGTGGCGTCCGGGATCGGCGCGTCCGGGATCCAGCCGCCGTTGGTGGCCATGCTGTTGCCGTTCACGGGGAACAGGGCCCACGCGTTGTAGGCATTGACGGTCACGTACGAGTACGTGGCGGCGGTGCTCAGGATCAGGCGCACCAGCGAGGAGTCGACGAACGGCGCCGCCGTCGAGAACGAGACCACCGACAGGCCGAATGGCGCCGCCATCGCCACGGCCGTCAGGAAGCCGGCGGCACCGGTCGTGAGGATCCGGATGGGCCCGGTCGTCCGTCGCTCCCAGGCCGTCCCCGAGGGCGCGGGCGCGGGCTCCTCGCCCCAGCCACCGCTCGGCCACAGGGCGCGCCGGATGACGACCAGCGCGACGATCGGCACCAGGATGGCCAGCTGCGGCTTGATCAGCCCCGCGACCACCGCCAGGATCGCGGAGCGCTCGCTCCTGCCCTTCCACAGCTCCCGGATCGCGAGCAGCAGGAACACCGTCCCGAACGAGTCCACCTGGCCCCACACCACCGAGTCGAACCAGGTGATCGGGTTGGCGATGACGACCGCGCCGGCGATCGTCGCCCGCCGCTCCGGGACGCCCAGGTCGAGCACCATCCGGTACACGACCAGGCCGAGCACGACGTCGGTCAGGATCGCCGGCAGCTTGACCAGGTCGCCGATGCCGCCCGCGAGCTGCCCGACGATGCCCACGACCCACAGCGCGTACAGGTACCCGGGGGTGTAGTCCGCGAAGAAGCCCCGCTCGTAGAAGCCGAACGGGCCGAGCCGCGCGAGGTCAGCGGCCCAGTACTGGAACAGGTCGAGGTCGGTCTTGAACCCCGAGCCGCGAAGGCCGTCGAAGACGTATGCCATGATCAGCCGCACGACGAGGCCGATCGCCATCGCGATCAGCATCTGCCGGCCGATGCCTCGCCGGGAGGCGGGGCCCGTCTTCGTGTCCCGGCCGGGCACACCCGAACCCGAACCGGTCACGGGGGAGCCTCCTACGCAGCGTTGAAGGTGGAGC
>CAVPEU010000014.1:0-226855 GCA_963703575.1 uncultured Chloroflexia bacterium | reverse complement strand
CGAGGCCAGCGCCTCGGTCACGATCCAGTGCCCCGATATCCACGTGGCCAAGACGGCGAACCCGGCCGGCCCGGTCAGCGCCGGCGACCAGATCGGCTTCGACGTCACCATCAGCAACAGCGGCCCCGGCACCGCGTACGGCGCCCAGGCCACCGATAACCTGCCCGGCACCGGCTGGGCGATCAGCGGCGCTGCCAACGGCTGGAGTCTCAGCGGTAGCACCCTGACCTTCGGCCCCGCCACCCTGGCCTCGGGCGCGAACGCCACAGTCCATGTCGTCCGGCTCTCGACGCCCGCCGAGTGCGGCGTCGTCCCCAACACGGTCACCGGCTTCGCGACCAACGAGCCGGCGAGCAGCCAGCCGAATACGGCCGACGCGAGCGTCACGGTCCAGTGCCCCGACGTCACGGTTGTCAAGACCGCCGTCGCCTCCCCGGTCAATGCCGGTGACCCGATCGCGTTCGACATCACCGTCTCCAACTCCGCCGCGGCCGGAACCGGCACGGCGAAGGACGTCACGCTGACCGACCCGCTGCCGAACGGCATCACGTGGGCGGAGAACAGCGCCAACTGCACCATCGACGGCACCGGCGACAACCAGGTGCTCAACTGCTCGTGGGCCTCGCTGGCCCCGGGCGCGAGCACCACGGTCCGGGTCTCCGGCGTCACGAGCGCCGCCGTGTGCGGCAGCATTCCGAACACCGCCACCGTCGCCGCGGCGAACGAGCCGGCGGCCAACACCGAGAACAACAGCGACGACGCGACCGTCGTCATCCAGTGCCCCGACATCCACGTCACCAAGACCGGTAACGGCACGATCAGCGCCGGCGAGACGGCCTCGTTCATCATCACCGTCAGGAACGACGGTCTGGGCAAGGCCTACGACGTCACGCTGACCGATACGCTGCCCGCCGGGATCACCTGGACGGACGACAGCGAGTCCTGCTCCATCGCCGCAGGCGTCCTGACCTGCGACTTCGGCACCCTCGATGCCGGCGCCAGCCGGACCGTGACGATCTCGGGTGAGACCACCGCGGCCGACTGCGGCACGATCCCGAACACGGCGTCCGCGACCGCGTCCAACGAGTCCGAGACGGATGCCGCGGACAACAGCGGCTCGGCCGAAGTCGTCGTCAACTGCCCGCTCATCGTCATCACCAAGACGGCCGACGAGCCGGTGGTCAACGCCACCGACCAGGTCGGGTTCGTGGTCACCGTCACCAACACCGGCGACGGCTCCGCGTTCGGCGTCACCGTTGACGACCCGCTTCCGACCAACGGCGGGCTGGGCTGGTCCATCGACCAGGCCAACTCGTCTACCGGCTGGACCATCGCCGGCGGGCACCTGGTGTACGGCCCGGCGACACTCGCCTCCAAGGCCAGCGTCTCCGTCCACCTCGTCAGCGCGACCACGCCCGCGACCTGCGGCACGGTCGACAACACGGCGACCCTGACGTACCAGGGCGGCAGCGGCGAGGACGCGTCCAGCGTCGACGTCCTGTGCCCCGACGTCTCGATCCTCAAGACCGCCGGCAACAGCCCGATCCTGGCCGGCCAGACCGCGTCCTACACGATCACGGCCTGGAACCAGGGCGAGGGCACGGCCTATGACGTCACCGTCAGCGACACGCTGCCGGCCGGCATCGCCTGGACCGAGAACAGCGAGTCCTGCTCGATCGCGAGCGGCGTCCTGACCTGCGACTTCGGCGATCTGGCCAAGGGCGACCAGGCCAGCGTCACCGTCAGCGGTCCCACCTCCGTTGCGAACTGCGGCAGCCTGCCTAACCAGGCCACCGTCGCAGCGACCAACGAGGCCGCCGGCGACACCGGGAACAACCAGGACGGCGCGACCATCGACGTCCAGTGCGCCTCGATCGCGCTCGTCAAGACGGCCGGTACAGCCGCCGACGGGACCCAGTTCGTCACCCAGCCGGGCAACGTGCTGTTCACCTACAAGGTGACCAACACGGGCACGACCGATCTCGAGAATGTCGCCCTCGTGGACGACAACGCCACCCCGGCGAACACGGCCGACGACGTGACCGTCACCTGCCCGAAGACCACCCTCGCGGTCGGGGAGTCGATGACCTGCACGGCGACGCTGCCGGTGGACTTCGGGGTCCGCACCAACGTCGCGGAGGTCACGGCCAACCCGTCCCTCGACAACGAGGGACGGGTCAGCGCCACGGACGACGCCGTCGTGCGCGTCCCCCAGCTCCTCATCACCAAGGCCATCACGGCCGGGGCGCCCGGTGGCGCGCCCGTGCTGGAAGGTGACACGCTCACCTACACCCTGACCTACGACCTCTCGAATGGCCCCGTCTCCAACGGGATCATCACCGACGTGCTGCCCGAAGGGCTCACGTACCTCGACGGCACGGCCACCAACAGCGACGAGTTCACGTTCGAGAGCTACGACGACGTGACCCGGACCCTGACGTGGCTGGCCTCCAGCGTGACCAAGGACGCCTCGGTGACCTACCAGGTCGCCGTGGCAGACGGTGCCGCGAACCTCGAGCAGCCGCTCGTGAACGTGGCGACGATCAAGTCCGACCAGACCCAGCCCGACTCCGACTCCAGGAACGTCAGCGTCGGCAAGGTCGAGGAAGCCACGGGTACGCCGCGGGTCACGCCGCCTCCCACGTCCACGCTCGACCAGGCCCCCGAGTCGCCGGCCAGCAACGGCCTGCTCCTCCTCCTGGTTGCCATCGCCGGGTTCATGCTGGTGGCCGGGGTCCTCGCCCCGTCGCCCGCGCGGGCCCGCCGGCGGAACCGCCGGGGCTGATCACCCGGAGCTGACCTGAAGGCCGGCCGGTCCTGGACCGGTCGGCCCGACGGATCCGCCGCCCATCACCCAGGGTCCCCGAGACCCGGACGGGGCGCACTAGCCTGAGTGCGCCCCGTCCGTTTTCGTGTCCGCCGCGCGGAGCCGTCGGTGGGCACGCGGGCCCCGTATGGGAAAGAGGCCCGCGGCCCGGGTGTGCAACCGCCGCGCCCCGGCCGGACCCTGTCAGGGCCTCACAGGTCCACGCGCGTCCCGGGCCACACGAAGTCCATGGGTCCGGCGAACTGGGCGCGGGCCGACGCGAGCGTCTCCTGCGCGTCGAACCCCATCTGCAGGTGCGTCAGGAGCACCCGCCCGGCAGCGGTGCCGGCGGCCAGGCGCCCGACCGCCGGGCCGTCCAGGTGGAGGACCCCCGGGGGCACCGGGCCCGGCCCGAACGAGACCTCCGCCAGCAGCCTGTCGCCGGGCTTCACCAGCGGCGCGATGTCCTCCGCGCGCCCGCAGTCGCCGCTGTAGACAAGCCCGGGCCCATCGTCGACCGCGATGCGGACGGCGTAGCTCTCCTCCGTGTGGGCGACGAGACGGCCCTGCACGGTGAGCCTGCCGATGCGTCGGGGCTGCTCACCGAGCTGCTCGGTGTCCAGGGCCTGGGCCGTGAAGCCGGCATCCGCGTGGAGGGCGTCGAGACGCGCGCCCAGCGCGGCGGGTCCCAGCACCCGCAGGCGGCGCGGCGGGTCGAACTCGTAGCGCAGGAAATGACGCATCGGCACCAGGTCGATGAAATGGTCCGGGTGCAGGTGGCTGACCACGACGGCCGCGAGGTCCGTGGGGTGGACGTGGGAGAAGATCCGGGGAAAGGATCCCTGGCCGAGGTCCAGGAGAACGTGGGTGTCGCCCTCGCTGACGAGGTAGCAGGCACCCGATGCGTCAACGCGATCCGTGTACGCCGGGCCCGCGCCAATGACGATCAGCCGCATCCACGCCTCCTCCGTCCGGCGCGAGCGTAGCGCGCGCAGAGGTGCCGCCGCCGGATGTCGCGGATCTAGGGTTGACCCTGCGAGCTGCCCGGGGAGGGCGCCTCACTCGCCGCGGGCTTCGGCGTCCTGTCCGGCGCCGGGGCCTTCGTGGGCGCGGGGGCCTTCGTGGGCGCGGGCGACCTGGTCGGGCCCGCGCCGTTGCCACCCGCGCCGTTGCCGCCGCGCGTTCGACCCGCCCGCGCCCTTGCCGCCCGAGCCGTCGCCACCCGCGCCGTTGCCGCCGCCGGCGTTCGAGCCCGCCCGCGCCCTTGCCGCCCGCGCCGTTGCCGCCACCGCCGGACGCGTTCACGCCGCCGGCCGCGTCCAGCCTGTCGATGACGCCCGCGCTGTGGTCGAGCGCAGTCTCGAGGCCACCCAGCGCCGCGGCCGGCGCGGTGCCCGCCAGGCGCAGCAGCACCGTGCGATGGAACTCCACCGCCTCGAGCGCGCGGTCCGCCGGCCCACCACTGGCCGTGGCAAGGTCGTCGAGCGAGTGTCCGTACGCGGTCAGGGCCGCGGACAGCGCGCGCTCGTCGCCGCGACCCGCGGCGTCGACGATCTCGGCCAGCCGCCCCTGCGCCTGGGCGAGCTCCGCTTCGAGCCGGGCATCGGGGTCCGTCGGCAGCGTCATCGCCTCGAACGTGAGGCGGGCCTCGTACAGTGGCCCCCCGGCCCGCGATGCCGCGAATGTCGCCGAGCCCACGAGCAAGCCCGCGAGCACGGCGGCGGTCAGCGACGCCCCCAGGCGACGGACGGACCACGCCCCGAAGGGCCTGCGCCGGGTGTCGCGAGTGGCACGTGCGGTCCCCGGTGGCCCCAGGCGCCGCCGCCAGGCCGCCTCCATGGCCACCCCGCGGGCACGCCGCGTCAGCGCCGGCGTGGGATCCAGCCGAACGCGCGCGTACCGTGCCAGCTGCCGCTCGAGCTCATCGCCCGCCTGCGGCTCCAGTGCCTGCATCTCGTCCTCGTTCATCGGGTCGTCCCGGAGGCCCGAGGTAGCTCGTCCTGGGCGGGCTCGATGCCCAGGTCCCGCCGGAGCGCCGCGATGGCCCGGAACTGGAGGCCCCGCACGGTGCCTTCCTGCCGGCCCATGGCCACGGCCGCCTCCTTCGCGGACAGGCCCGCGAAGAACCGCAGCTCGATGGCCTCACGCTGCTCCGGGGTCAGCCGGCGCAGCGCCGCCGCGACGCTGTCCATCTCCTGGCGGAGGACCGCCAGCTCGTCGGGTCCGTCGTCCGTTGTCGAGCGCTCCACGATGAGGTCCAGCGTGGTGTGCTCACGGCGCGTCCGGATGTGATCGATGACGACATTCCTGGCCAGCCGGAACAGCCAGCCCCCGAACGGGACGCCCCGCGCCTCGTAGCGCGGGAGCGCCTCCAGGGCCTTGACGAAGACGAGCTGCGCCAGGTCCTCCGCGTCGCTCGGGCGGCCGACGCGGGCAACGACATAGCGGTAGACCGGCGCGTGGTAACGGTCGAACAGTGCCCCGAAGGCTTCGGGGTCGCCGCTGCGGGCCGCCTCCACGAGACGTTCGAGCGCCTCGTCGTCCGTGGTCATAACGATCAGCCGACCCCCGTGTTAGGCCCGCGGGCCTAGGTCAAGCGACGTACCGGCACGGCCACGGCGACGCGATCGCCCCCGCGGCGGAACGTGAGCGCCTCGAATCCGGCGTTCGCCGCATGACGATACGCCTGCGCCAGGCCGTAGGCGAACCACTCCGTTCGGTGGGCGTCGGTGCCGATGGTCACATGCTGGCCCCCGATCGCCCGGTATCGCGCGACCACGGCCGCCGACGGATACGTCTCGCGTGGCAGCTGCCTGAGCCCCGAGGCGTTGACCTCCAGCGCCGTTCCGCTGTCCACGAGCGCGGCGAGCACCGGCTCGTACAGCTCCGGCGCCCCGGCGAGATCCGCCGGCATGACGTGCGGCACGAGGTACCGCTTGACGAAGTCGAGGTGGCCGATGGTGTCGAACAGGCCCGACCGCGCAGCCCCGATCACCTCGTCGAAGTACGGCGCCACGATCTCGGGCAGCGATCGCCCGGTCACGAAGGTGGCCACGTTGCTCGCCTTGTACGGGGAGACGGCGCTGATGTGGACGCTGCCGATGACGTAGTCGTGGGGGTGGCGCCGGAGCCAGCCCCGGATCTCGTCCTCGTAGCGCCGCTCGTAGGTGACCTCGACCCCGAACCGGATCGCGAGGCCACGGTCCGCCCAGCGGGCCGCGGCCTCGCGCACGTCCCGCTCCCGGTCCGCGAACGAGGCGTAGCCGTACGCCGGCATCGTGGGATCGAAGTCCACGTGGTCCGTGATCGCGAGCTCGGCGATGTTGCGCTCCACCGCCAGCGCCGCGTGGGCGTCCAGCTGCGCGTTGGCGTCCGGCGAGCGGACGGTGTGCAGGTGCGAGTCGAGCGGCAGGTCGCGCGAGTCGCCGAGCCCGGCCGCGAGCCCGGCCAGGAACGCCTCGTGCTCGATCTCCGCGCGCGGGCGCGTGTCAGCGGCTGCCTCCGCGCGCGGGCGCGTGTCAGCGGCTGCCTCCGCGCGCGGGCGCGTGTCCGCCGCCGCTTCCGGATGCCCGTCCGCCGCCGGTCCCCGGCGCCCGTCCGCCGCTTCCGCCTTCCCGTCCGCCGGTGTCCGATGCCCGTCGCTCACCCGGAGATCACGCCCAGTTCGTGGCCCACCCGGTCGAACGCCGCCAGCGCCCGGTCCAGCAGCTCGTCCGTGTGGGCGGCGGTGACGATCGTCCGGATCCGGGCCCGGTCCAGGGCCACGGTCGGGAACACGACCGAGGTGCCGAACACGCCCTCCTCGAACAGGCGGTCTGAGAAGCGGATCGTGGTCTCCGAATCGCCCAGGATGACCGGCGTGATCGGCGTCTCGGACCGGCCGATGTCGAAGCCCAGGCGCCCGAGTTCGGCCTTGAACCGGCGGGTGTTCGTCCACAGCCTCTCGATCAGCTCGGGCTCGTCGACCATGATCCGGATCGCCTCGCTGCACGCGGCGGCGACGGCGGGCGGATGGGAGGTGCTGAACAGGAACGGCCTGGCCCGCTGGACGAGGATGTCGCGCAGGGCCTGGCTGCCGGCCACGTAGCCACCCAGGACGCCGACCGCCTTGGACAGCGTGCCGACCTGGATCGCCACCCGGCCCTCGAGCCCGAAGTGGCTGACCGAGCCGCGCCCGTCCTTGCCCAGCACCCCGGACGCGTGCGCGTCGTCGACCATCACCGCGGCCCCGAACTCCTCCGCCGCCTCGACGATCCCGGGCAGCGGGGCGATGTCGCCGTCCATGCTGAACACGCCGTCCGTGACCACGAGGATCAGCCGGTACGGGGTTCCCTGCCCATCGCGCCCTGTCGCGCGCGCTTCGCGCAGGACCTCGCGCAGCGCGGCCGGGTCCGCGTGCGGGAACACCTTGCGCGGCGCCTTCGACAGCCGCATGCCGTCGATGATCGAGGCGTGGTTGAGCTCGTCCGAGACGATGAGGTCCGCCTCGCCGGTGATCGTGGGGATGACCCCGGTGTTGGCGGTGAACCCGGACTGGAACGTGAGCACCGCCTCGGTGTGCTTGAACGCCGCCAGCTCGGCCTCGAGCGCCTCGTGGAGCGTCATCGTCCCGGCGATCGTGCGGACGGCGCCCGAGCCGGCCCCGAAACGCTCCACGGCCTCGATCGCCGCCCGCTTCATCCGCGGATGGTGGGACAGGCCCAGGTAGTCGTTGGACGACAGGCTGATGACCTGCCGGCCGTCGAGCGTCACGATCGGGCCCTGGGCGCTGGACATCACCCGCAGCGGCCGGTACAGGTGCTGCTCGCGGAGGGCCGCCAGCTCCTCGTCGAGATACGCCAGCGGGTTGGGGCGGGATGCGCTACCCATGGGGATCGCCTCCTCGGCGCTCATGCTGTCCAGTCGAGGATGACCTTGCCGGCCTCGCCGGAGCGGGCGGCGGCGAATGCCGCCTCGTACTCCCGGAACCCGAAGCGGTGGGTGATCGCCGGGGTGATGTCGAGCCCCGACTGGAGCATCACCGTCATCTTGTACCAGGTCTCGTACATCTCCCGGCCGTAGATCCCCCGGACCGTCAGCAGCTTGAACACGATCTCGTTGACGTCCAGCGAGACGTCCTGGGTCGGGATGCCCAGGATCGCGATGGCCCCGCCGTGGGCCATGTTGTCCATCGCGCTGCGAATCGCCGCCGGCGCACCGGACATCTCGAGCGCCACGTCGAAGCCCTCGACCATGCCCAGCTCGCGCTGGACGTCGGCGAGGTCCCGTTCGCGCGGGTCGACGGCGACCGTGGCACCCATGCGCATCGCGATCTCGCGGCGGACCGGGTTGGGCTCGGACACGACGACGAACCGGGCGCCGGCGTGGCGGACGACCGCGGCCGCCATGAGGCCGATGGGCCCGGCGCCGGTGATCAGCACGTCCTCGCCCAGGACCGGGAACGCGAGCGCCGTGTGCACGGCGTTGCCGAACGGGTCGAAGATCGCGGCCACGTCCTCGTCGATGCCCGGCCAGTGGTGCCACACGTTGCTCATCGGCAGCGACACGTACTGGGCGAAGGCCCCGTCCCGGCCCACACCCAGGCCGACCGTGTTCGCGCACAGGTGGCGGCGCCCGGCCAGGCAGTGCCGGCAGCGCCCGCACGTGACGTGGCCCTCGCCGCTCACGATGTCCCCGGGGTGGAAGTCGGTGACGTTGGCGCCGACCTCGACGATCTCGCCCATGAACTCGTGTCCGGCCACGAGCGGGGGATGGATCGTCTTCACCGCCCAGGGATCCCACGACTCGATGTGCAGATCGGTGCCGCAGATGCCGGTCTTGCGGACCCGGATCAGGACGTCGTTCATGCCGACCTGCGGGTCGGGGACGGTCAGCAGGCTGAGGCCGGGGCCGGGTGCGGTCTTCACGAGGGCGAGCATCGGCGCCTCTCTCTCCTCGGCGGCCCCCGTCGTCCGTCAGTCGGTGCGGGGATCGTCGGTCCAGTCGACGACCGGATTCTCCACCGCGCCGATGCCGTCGATCTCGCATCGGGCGCGGTCGCCGGGTTCCAGGAACACCGGTGGATCGCGGAACACGCCGACGCCCGCGGGCGTGCCGGTGGCGATGAGGTCGCCGGGCTCCAGCGTGATGTGCCTCGAGATGTAGCTCACGAGTGCCGGGACGTCGAACAGCATGTCGGACGTGTTCCCATCCTGCATCGGGACCGGGCTGCCCGCATCCGGGCCGCTGCCCGGGATCCGCCAGCTGCGCAGGCGGAGGCCCTTCGCCGGGTCCACCTCGTCCCGGGTGGCGAACACCGGACCGACGGGCAGGAACGTGTCGCTGCCCTTGGCGCGCAGCCACTGGCCGTCGCCCTTCTCCCCCTCGCGCAACGCCTGGGGGTTGCCCTGCCAGTCGCGGGCGCTCACGTCGTTGACGACGACGTAGCCGGCCACGTGGTCCATCGCCTGCTCCACGGCCACGCGTCGTGCCCGCCGGCCGATGACGACGCCCAGCTCCACCTCGAGGTCCAGGGCGTGGGTGCCCTCCGGCCGGACGATCGCCTCGCCGTCGCCGATGATCGAGTTGGCGAACTTGGAGAACAGCAACGGCCGATCGGGAGCGGCGCGGCCGCCCTCCTTCGCATGGTCGCCGTAGTTGAGCCCGACGCAGACGACCTTGTCACCGAGGCCGAACGCGTCGATGGCCGGGGCCGGGCGGCGGGCGTCGAGGGCCAGCAGCGGAGCACCCGCCTTGAGGGCGCGGCGGGTCGCCCGCTCGATCGGCCGGAGCCAGGCGTCGTCCTCGAACTTGACGTGGAAGCCGATGCCGAGGTGCGTGCTGACCCGCCGATCGAGCTGTCCTCGCCGCTCCAGCTGGGCGCCCGTCAGCAGCCGGCCGTCGACGAGGACGCCGAACCGCTCGTCGTCGAACCGGTCCCGGTACGCGTACAGCCGCATGCGATTCCGCCTTTCCGCTCAGCTCGCCGAGGGGCTCGGCGAGGCGCTCGGCTCGGGGCTCGGCGAGGCGGCGGGGTTCGGCGAGGCGGGAGGGCTCACGCTCGGCGCGGCCGAAGCGCTCGGGACGGTCGCGGGGCTCTCGCTCGGGCCGGCCGAGGCGCTGGGGGATGGTGCCTGGCACTGCGGCTCCGGCGGTGCGATCCAGGTCCCATCGTCGGCGACCCGTTCCCCGTACCGGGTGAAGAAGTCGTAGATCTGCTTGACGTCGAGCGTGTCCAGGTACAGCGCGCGGTCCCAGACCAGCGCGGCGTACTTCGTCGGCATCTGCTCGAACCGGGCGACGACCGGGCCCACGATCCCGGCCTTGAGGCCGCAGATCGCGCTGTCCGGGAAGCCCTGGCTGAAGGCCTGCAGCTGCTGGATCGAGGCGTTATCGCAGGCGCCCTTGTCGCACGAGTAGAGCAGGACGAGCCCGCCGTGCTCCAGGTTGTGCACCCAGCCGTTGGGAGCGCTCTGGTCGTCCGGCCCGTACACCTTGGGCTGGAGCGGGCCGAAGCCGCTGCGGTTGACGTGCTTGCCGGAGGCGGGCGGGCAGACCGGATAGGTGACCTTGTCGCCGGTCTGGACATGCGTGTTGCCCATGTCCGGCTGGACCTGGCCGAGCTCGCCCGATGGGGCCGGCTGGACGGTGTCGACGGTGGAGCACGCGTACGTCGGGGCGGCCGCGGAGGCGAACACGAACACGCTGACGCCCACCACGAGCACGATCACGCCGAGCGCGACCAGGGGGGTGCGCCAGCGCTCGAGCGGGGAGCGCTGGTCGTATCTGCGGCGCGGCGTCTCGCGTCGCCCCACCCGGGGCGTGCCCAACGGACCCGTCGAGGTGGCCGCGGGCCGGCCGCCACCGGGCCGGGAGGGGGGCCGGTTGCCGGTGCCGGCAGGCCGGTTGGTCGAATCGCTCAAGGTCGGGATGCTCCGTGTGCGTTCCGGCGGTGATCCGGATGATGGCTCGCCGTCGCGCGCGGCCGGTCGGCCGCAGGCGCACCGCGAAGGGTAGCGTCCCGCGCGTGCACGCGCCGGAACGGTGGGCGGGGCAACGTCATCGTAGGCGGTCGGCGACGTCGGCTCGGGGCGCGGCCGGCTCGGGGCGCGGCCGGCTCGGGGCGCGGCCGGCTCGGGGCCCGCCTGTGCTGCGGTCCGTTCCCGTCGGCCCTACTGCTCGTTGAGGTACGTGCGAACCTCGGGCCGGGTGAGGCCGAAGAACAGCAGCCCCGCCAGGGCCGCAACGAGCAGCGCGTACAACGGCAGGGCGGCCAGCAGGAGCAGCGGGATGGCCGGCAGGGTGAGCGTCGAAAGGCCGAGCGCGAGGCCCCGGCTGGCCTCCTTGCGCTGGAGGACGAGGGTCGTGGTGAAGATCGTGTAGGCGAGCAGCACCATGACCACGATCCCCGGCACGGAGACGGGGGCGTTGATCGCCTGGTCCACGACAGACCGGAGCGACAGGCCGATGAGCCCCAGGACGAGGAATGCGTAACCGAGGAAGATCCGGACGCCGGGCGGCATCGCGCGCAGCTGTTCGAGCACGGGCAGATGATGCCACCGTCCACAACCTGCGCGTAACCGACTTGACACGCGGCCGGGCTGCCACTAGTCTCACTAAACCGGTTTGCTAAACCGGTTTTGACCCCGACCGCCGGTGCCCGTGGCAGGCGGCTCGCGGGTGCGGCGATCTGCGGACGTCGCGCCCGGTCGGCCCCGAGCCCCCATCCCGCGCACGCCAGCCGGCAGCGAGGAGACCGTGCAGGACCGAACCCCGCGACGGCCACGCATCGCCGATGTCGCCCGCGAGGCGGGTGTGTCGAAGACTGCCGTGTCGTTCGCCTTCAACAGCCCGGATCGCCTGGCGCCCGGAACGGCCAGCCGAATCCTCGACGTTGCCGATTCCCTCGGCTATCGGCCGCATCCCGTCGCGCGGATGCTCACTCAGCGCCAGACCCACACCCTGGGCGTGCTCACGCCGCAGGCCCTGTCCGTGATCTTCTCGAACCCGTTCTTCGGCGCCTTCTCGGAAGGCGTCGCGCTGGCCGCCGAGCAGGAGGGCTACGCGCTGCACTTCATCTCGCCGCTGCACGGCTCGCTGGCGCGGGCGCTGGGGCGGGCGACGGTCGACGGCGTGGTCGCCGTCGGCCTGTCCGCGGACCATCCCGAGGTGGAGCAGATCCGGGCCGCCGGCGTACCCCTGGTGATGGTGGACTCGACGGCCCTGCCGGACCAGCCCGCGGTCGTCATCGACGACGAGGGCGGAGCTCGCGCCGCCGCGGAGCACCTCCTCTCGCTGGGCCACAGGGAGTTCCTGGTGGTCGGCGTCGAGCCTCCGTCCCCGGGCGCGAAGCCGGACCCCGAGGCGGTGATGGGCAAGCGCCTCAAGGGCTACCTGGGCGCGCTCGCGGCTCACGGCGTGGAGCTGCCGGACCAGGCCGTGGTCGTGGGCCCGGCGACCATCGAGGGCGGGATCGCGGCCCTGTACCGCGCGCACGAGGTCGGCCTCCGGCCGACGGCGGTCCTGGCGATGTCGGACGCGATGGCGATCGGTGTCCTGCGGGCCGCACGCGAGCTCGGGCTGCGGGTGCCGGAGGACCTGTCGGTGGTCGGCTTCGACGACATCGACATCGCGCAGCACACGAACCCGCCGCTCACGACCGTGCACCAGCCGATCCGCCAGAAGGGCGAGAGCGCGGTGCGCCTACTCCTGTCCGTCGTCGAACGACGGGATCCACACCCACAGCAGCTCCGGCTCGAGACGCGGCTCATCATCCGCGGCTCGACCGGTCCCGCGCCGCGACGGCGACAGGAGGTGGTGCGGGTCCAAAGCTGAGGTCGAGGGGCGGCCCGCGGACGACAACCGTCCTGCACGCCGCCCATCAGAGCCCGAGGTGGCACGTGAGATCGCCGCATCGGCGACCAAGGGGCCGGACCCGGCCCGAAACGGTCGGCACCGCCGGCCTGACCATCGTCAGTCAACATTCCTGGAGGAGATCAGCACAGGTGAATACCAAGCTCCGCCTCGCGTCGCTCGTCGGCGCGGTCGCGATCGTCGCGACAGCCTGCGGCGGCACCACCGCCACCGCGAGCCCGGCGTCCATCGCGCCGTCGGTTGCCCCGTCGACCGGCGAGTCCATGGCCCCCAGCACCGCCCCGACGGCGGCCCCCCTGACGGGCAGCATCACGATCTGGGAGGCCTACGGGGCTTCCGGCAGCGCCGAGAAGGACGCCTTCGACACGATCGTCGCCAACGTCAAGGCGGCGAACCCGGGCCTGACCGTGACCGTCCTCGACGTCCCGTTCAACAACCTGTTCACCAAGTTCGAGACCGACGCCGGCTCCGGCGGCGGCCCCGACCTGTACATCGCCCCGAACGACAGCCTCCCCAAGGAGGCCCGCGCCAACCTGCTCAAGGACCTGTCGTCGATGAGCGGCACCCTCATGGCCGCCCCGTACAACATCTCACAGACCGCCATCACCGCCGACACCGTCGACGGCAAGCTGTACGCGATCCCCGAGTCCATGAAGGCGGTCGCGCTGTTCTACCGCACCGACATGCTGCCGACGGCCCCGGCCACCACGGCTGACTGGATGACCACGCTCAAGGGCGGCACCAAGCTGGGCCTCGTGTACGGGCCCAACGGCGGTGGCGCCTACTACCAGTGGGGCTTCTATGGCGCCTTCGGCGGCAAGATCCTCGACGACTCCGGCAAGTGCGCCGCCACGGCAACGACCGGCGTGGCCGACTCCCTGAAGTTCCTCCAGGACTTCAAGGCCGCCGGCGGTATCCTCTACCAGAATGACACCGACGCCAAGACCGACTTCCTGTCCGGCAAGATCGCGGGCTTCATCGATGGCCCGTGGCAGACCGGCGACCTGAAGACGGCGCTCGGCGACAAGCTGGCCGTGGCGCCCGGGCCGAAGGCGGTTGCCGACTTCTCGCCGATGGCTGCTCCGGACGGCTACTACATCAACGACAGCTCGCCCAACGCGGACCTGGCCGTGCAGTTCGCGCTGCAGATGCTCGCGCCCGCCAACGAGCAGGTCTTCGTCGACAAGGCGGGCCACATCCCCGCCAACACCACGATCACCGCAACCGACCCGATCACGGTCGGCTTCGCCACCGCGGTCTCGACGGGCTTCGCCCGGCCGACGGCCAAGGAGCTTGACAACTACTGGGGCAACTTCGGCAACGCGATTGCCGCAGTGATCGACAAGGGCACCGATCCGACCGCCGCGGTCGCCGAGGCCTGCACTGCCATGGACAAGGCCAACGGCAAGTAGTCGGGGTTCCGGGAGCCGATCCCGGTCCGACGGCACGATGGGGGACCCGGTGTGGTCCCCCATCGTGCACACTGCACACGTCCAGGGTCACGGATGCAAGGGCGGAGTAGACGACCATGAGTGCGATCTCGAGCGGAGCCGTCGATCAGCCCCGCCGCTTGTGGTGGCGGCGCACGGCAAACGCGCGAACCGCCTACACCTTCCTCCTGCCGGCCCTCATCGTGATGGTCGTCATCACGTTCTATCCGCTGGTCTTCCAGCTATGGATGTCGTTCACGAGCTACGGCCTCGGGAACCTCAAGCCGACCGCGCCGGCCCCGGCCTACGTGGGCTTCGACAATTACGTCCGGATCCTGAACAACGACATCGTCATCCCCAACTTCAACTTCCTGCGGATCCTGACCTTCAACCTGTTCTGGGCCTTCACGAATGTCGTGATCCACGTCGTCCTGGGCGTGGCCATCGCCCTGCTCCTGAACGTCGAGGGGCTCCGTTTCCGGGGCATCTACCGGGCCATCTACATCATCCCGGTGGTCATTCCCCAGATCATCGTGGCGACGGTCTGGCGGAACATGTTCGATCCCCAGTACGGTGCCGTGAACCAGCTGATCAACGCGACCGTCGGCGTCCTGCTCAAGCTGCCGCCGTTCACCCTCGACTGGCTCAACCAGCCGAACCCGATCTTCTCGGCCGGCCCGCTGGTCCTGCCGATGGCGTACTTCGCGCTGCTCGCGGCCAACGTCTGGCTGGGCTGGCCGCTGAACTCGGTCGTCGCGACCGGTGCGCTCCAGAGCATCCCCCGCGACCTGTACGAGGCCGCGGAGATGGACGGGGCGGGCGCCTGGCAGAAGTTCCGCGTCGTGACGCTCCCGCACCTGCGCCCGGCGATGCTCCCGTACGCGATCTACGGCTTCGTCATCACTTTCAACCTGTTCTACCTGTCGTACTTCATGTCCGGGGGCGGGCCCTTCGGCCAGACGGAGCTGCTCGTGACAACGGCCTACCGCCTGGTCAACGAGCAGCAGCTGTACGGCGTGGCCGCAGCCTTCGCCGTGTTCCAGTTCTTCATCCTGCTGGCGCTCACGCTGATCACCAACCGCCTCGCCAAGGCAACGGCCAGCTATGACGCCTGAGCGCGCGTCCACGCCCGGACTCCCCCCGACAGCACGGTGCGAGCGATGACGAACCAGACTCTCACGGCGCCCGGCGCGATGGTCGCCCCCCGGGAAGCGATCGTCGCCCCGGTCGCCCGCACGACAACCCGCAAGGCCCAGGGACCGCGACTGCCCCTTGGTCGGCAGCTGATCCTGCAGCTGCTGTGCCTCGCCATCGCGGCCACCGTGCTGTTCCCGATCCTGTGGATCGTGAGCATGTCCCTCGACCCGACGAACGTGCGTCCGACCGGCCTGAACCTGATCCCGGCCAACGCGTCGATCGGGGCGTTCCAGCGGGTCATCGCGCAGCCGACGGTGAACCCGGTCTCCTTCGTCCGCCTGGCGCTCAACAGCCTGTTCGTGGCCGTGATCATCTCGGCCGCCAGCGTGGGCATCGGCATCCTGGCCGCCTACGCGTTCTCCCGGATGCGCTTCCGGGGCCGCGAGATCCTGATGATCGGCGTCCTTGCCGTCCTGATGCTGCCGGCGGTCGCCACGCTGGCCCCGCTGTTCGTGATGCTCAACGGGATCCAGGTCGGCGGCTTCAACCTGCGCAACTCGCTGATCGGGGTCGCCCTGGCCGTGACCTCCAGCCAGCTGCCGTTCGCGATCTGGAACATGAAGGGCTACCTGGACACGATCCCCAAGGAGCTGGAGGAGGCGGCGACGGTCGATGGGGCCTCGCGCTTCCAGGCCTTCCGGATGGTGATCCTGCCGCTCGCCACGCCGGTCATCGCCGTCACCGCCTTCTTCGGGTTCATCGCCGGCTGGACCGAGTTCTACTTCTCCTGGGTCTTCCTCACCAACCCCGACAACTTCACCCTCGCGATGGCCCTCAACGGGATGGTCGGGCAGTACGCGGGCAGCACGCCCTGGTCATCGTTCGCGGCGTTCTCGATCCTCGTGGCGCTGCCTGTCTCGGTGGTCTACCTGTTCCTCCAGAAGTACATCATCAGCGGCCTCACGATCGGCGGCGTCAAGGGCTAGCGTCACGAGCGCCCGCGGGCACCCCGAGCGCCCGTGGGGCGAGCGCCCGTGGGGCGGTGCGCGCCCGCCTTCCCCGCTCCTCCGCGGCGACCCCGGCCGGGCGGCCGGGGTCGTCGCCGTTCACGGGGTCCCGAGGTCGATCACGAACCCGCCGTGGGCAGGCAGCGTCGCCAGAGGCCGATAGCCCGCAAAGCCACCGGCCGATGTCCGGACCGGCAGCGCCAGTGGTGCCGCCGGCGCCGGTGGCTCCGGCGTTGACGCTGGCGACGATGCTCGCCGCGCCCGGTCCCGCCCCGCACAGGGGACCGGCGTCGAGGGACAGCGCATAGTCGCCGACCGCCGCCGCGGAGGCGTTGGCGACGACGAGCAGCGTCCGGTTCGCGGTGACGCGCAGCCACGCGACGACCGGGCCCGTGGCTGCGACCGGCACCGTCGCCCCGGCACGGAGGGTGGTGTCGCTCCCGTGGAGCCGGATCAGCTCCCGGTACGTCGCGAGCAGGCTGTCGGGGTCGGCCGCCTCCGCGGCCACGTTGGTCGTGGGCGCGGAGGAGGCAAGGGGCTCCCACGGCGTGGCCGTGGTGAACCCGCCGCCCGGCAGCGCGCCCGTCCATGGCATCGGCGTCCGGATCCGCTCGTCGGGCTTGGTGCCGGTCAGGCCCAGCTCCTCGCCGTAGTACACGAACGGGACGCCCGGCTCGGTCATCAGGAGCAGCGCAGCCAGCCTGGCCTCGTCCACGCTGCCGTTGAGCTGGCTCATCACCCGCGGCTGGTCGTGGTTGGTCAGGAAGGTCCCCTCCTGGTTCGCCGGCCAGAAACGCACGGTCTCCTGGAGGGCCGAGGCGAGTGGCGCAGGCTGCCCGTTCTGGACGGCCGCGACCGTGGCCGCTGCGAGGTCGAAGTCGAACGTGAGATCGACCGAGCCCGGGACGTAGCGCCCGGCGACGGAGGAGCCCGCCCACACCTCGCCGATGAGCATCGCGTCCGGGTTGACGGCCCGGACCGCGGCCTTCAAGCCGGTGAGCCACCCGAGGGTCTCCGGCGTGCTGAGCTGCTTCCTGCCATTCTCCACCAGGTACGGGATCGCATCCAGCCGGAAGCCGTCGACGCCCTGGTCCAGCCAGTAGGCGGCGACGCTCTCGAGCTCCGCGGTCACGGCCGGGTTGCGCAGGTTGAGGTCCGGCATCGCGCCCGAGAACACGCCGTAGTACCAGCGCTCGCCGAGGGCGTGCCACACCGTCTGGCCCGTGGGACCCGGATAGCCCGGGTCGGTCGGCGACCACACGTACCAGTCGTCATGTGCCGACCCGGGCGTCACCGAGTCCTCGAACCACGGGTTCCGGTCCGAGGTGTGGTTCATGACCAGGTCCAGGATCACCTTGATGCCCCGCTCGTGGGCCGCGGCGAGGAACGCCTTGAAGTGGGCCGACGTGCCGTAGTCCTGCTCGACCTTCCGGTAGTCGATGACGTCGTACCCGTGGTAGCTCGCGGCCTCCATGATCGGCATCAGCCAGATCCCCGTGATCCCGAGGTCGGTCGTCGTGGCCGGGTCGCCGTCGTTGAGGTAATCGAGCTTCGCGGTGAGGCCGCGCAGGTCGCCGATCCCGTCACCGTTGCCGTCGGCGAAGCTGCGGACGAAGACCTCGTACCAGACCCGGTCGTTCCAGTCGCGGGACGCGGCGGGGACGGCGGGCACGCACGCCGCACCGGCCGAGGCACCTGCACCGCCCGAGGCACCGGGGGCCGAGGCACCGGCGCCCGGAGAGGGCACGCCGACCGATGGCGAGCCGGGTGCCGCCGTGGGGCCCGGTGAGCACGCCCCGGCAACCAGTGCGAGCACGAACAGGCCGACCGCCAGCCGGCGGGGGATCCGCATCGGCCCAGTCTAGCGGCCGGCTCCACCGGCCCAGGGCGCGCGTCCATCTCGCGCGGCTCGTCTCCGTGCCGATCGGACACGGGGCTGGACGGCCACCATCACCCTAGACTTGCGGGATGCCGATCGACACGCCCGACTGGGTTCGCGACGCCGTCTTCTACCAGATCTTCCCGGACCGGTTCGCCTCTTCCCCCCGGGTGCCCAAGCCCGGCAGGCTGGAGCCGTGGGACGTCCCGCCGACGGCGCAGGGCTTCAAGGGCGGAGACCTGCTGGGGATCGTGGAGCGGCTGCCGTACCTCTCGGACCTCGGGGTCAACGCGCTGTACCTGACCCCGATCTTCTCGTCGGCGTCCAACCACCGGTACCACACGTACGACTACCTGGCGGTGGACCCGCTCCTGGGCGGCGATGCCGCGCTCCGCGAGCTGCTCGACGCGGCGCACGCGCGGGGGATGCGCGTGGTCCTCGACGGCGTGTTCAACCACACCGGTCGCGGCTTCTGGGCGTTCCACCACGTGCTGGAGAACGGCGCGGCGTCTCCGTACCGTGACTGGTTCCACTTCCACCCGGCGGCGCTCGAGGGCCGGCGTCCCTTCCGCCCCTATCCCTGGCCGGCGGACGTCGACGATCTGCCCGATGAGCCGTCGCTCAACCCCACCGATGACGATCGGGGTGACGCCTCCCTCCGCGACCTGGGCTACCGCGCCTGGTGGGGACTCCCCGCGCTGCCCAAGCTCAACACCGACAACCCCGAGGTCCGCGAGCACCTCCTGGGTGTCGCGGAGCACTGGCTCCGGTTCGGCATCGACGGCTGGCGGCTGGACGTCCCGGGGGAGATCCGCGACGAGACGTTCTGGCGGGAGTTCCGGCGCCGATGCCGGGCGGTCAACCCGGACGCGTACATCGTGGGCGAGATCTGGCATGAGGCCCCGGAGTGGCTGGCCGGCGACCGGTTCGACGCCGTGATGAACTACCCGCTGGCCGAGGCGATCCTGGGCTACACGGCCCAGGCCCACCTGGACGAGGCTGTGGTCCGTGCCCATCACGAGTACGGCGGCACCGTCCAACGGCGCGATGGCGCGGCGTTCGGCGCGGAGCTGGAGCGACTGATGGCGCTCTACGATCGGGCCGTCACGGAGGTCCAGCTCAACCTCCTCGGCAGCCACGACAGCCCGCGCTTCCGGACGATGGCCGGCCGCGATCGCGCCTCCTACCGCCTGGCCGTCCTGCTCCAGGCCACGCTCCCCGGCGCCCCCTGCGTGTACTACGGCGACGAGGTCGGCGTCGAGGGCGGCGCAGATCCCGACTGCCGCCGATCGTTCCCGATCGACGAGAGCGCGTGGGACCTGGACGGGCTGGCGTGGACCCGCGCGGCCTTCGCCGCCCGCGCGGCGCTGCCGGCGTTGCGGCGCGGGTCGTTCCGGGTGGCCGGATCCAGCGGGGACGCCGTCGCGTTCATCCGTGGCGCGGAAGCCGGGGACGCCGGGGACGCCGGGGACGCCGGGGACGCCGGGGAAGCCGGGGACGCGCCGGTGCTCGTCGTCGTCAACGCGGGCGAGGGCGAGGTCGAGGTGGCGGTGGAAGCGCCGGAGCTCGCGGGGGCCTCGCTGGCGGACGTCCGGCTGCCCGGTCCCGGCTTCGCCGGCGGCTCGCCGTTGACGGTCACCGTGGGCGCGGACGGCCATGCGTCGGTCCCGGTGGCGGGCCGCACGGGTCGGATCCTGCATCCATAGCCGAATCGACCGTTGCCCCATCGACGACCGGCGCCCGGCGACGAACGGCCCACGGGCGACCGGCGCCCGGCGACGCACGGCCCGGGCCGGCGACCCGAGGACCGATGACCCCGCGGGTTCCGATCCTCCCCCCGCCCCGGGCCCGCCCCGGATATCCTCCGTTGACGTGACCGATCTTCCGTTCCAGCTCGCCGGCCCGTTGGCGGCTCGGCTCGAGGGGGCCGCCGACCTCGAGGGGAAGCTTGTCCGCGCCCTCGACGCCCTCGGGCCGCTGGCGGGGCGCGATGTCGTCCTGCTCGGCGCGCCGGCGGGGGGCTTCACGCCCCGGCTTGCGGCGGCCGGGATCTCGCCGGTCCTGGTACCGCTCACCGCGCCCCTGCGCCTCGACTTCCCGGACGCGAGCGCGGACGCGCTGGTCAGCCTGTGGTCGGGCTTCCGCGGTGTGGACGAGGCGGACCTGCTCGAGGCCGATCGCGTCCTGCGGCCCGGCGGCCGGCTGCTGGTGGTGCATGACTACGGCCGGGACGACGTCAGCGCCCTCCGGGAGCCGGACGCGCCCGAATACCACGACTGGAGCCGGCGCGACGGCCCGTTCCTCCGCGGTGGCGGGTTCCGGATCCGCGTCGTCCACTGCTTCTGGACGTTCGACTCGCTGGAGGACGCGACGGGCTTCCTGGTGCAGGGTTTCGGGGACCGGGGCGAGGCGGTCGCAAGCCGGCTCAAGCGACCCCGGCTGAGCTGGAACGTGGCGGTCTATCACCGCTGGCGCGGCGGCGTCGAGCCGGACGGCACCGAGGGACCGGCGGGCCGCTCGGCGTAAGGTCCGCGCGCCCGCGACGGCGCCGCCTCGGTGGCACCGCCAGTAGGCCGCGTTCCCGCGGTGCCTGCTACGCTCCGGGCCATGACAGGCCGCTATTCGGACGATCGCCGGTCAGACGACCGCAGGCGCACCCAGGTGCGTGGCGCCGGCGTGCGCCCGGAGCGCCCGGGATCCTACGTGGGCCCGGTCCGGATCACGCCCGCGCGGGTGACGCTCCTCGTCGCGCTCGCCGGCGGCCTCGGGTTCCTGGCCTGGTCGGCGCTCGTGCGCGACAAGATGCAGATCCCGTTGATGGCGTCCGGCTTCGCGATCTGCGGACTGGTGTTCGCGGCGACCGCGGTGATGGCCGTCGCGAACGTGCTCCGGGCAGGTCGCGAGGGCCGTGACGGAGCCGCCGTGGCGACCGCGCTGATGGGCGGCCTGCTCGCGATCGCCGCCTTCCTCTCGTTCGCGGCATCGGTCATCATGAGCCTCATCTGGAGCGGCACGAAGGGCACCTGATGCCGCCCGCCGGGGCGGCGTCGCGAGACCCCTCTGGTACACTCGGCCGGTCCCCCGGGCCCGCGTGCCCCCATCGTCTAGCGGCCTAGGACGCCACCCTTTCAAGGTGGAGATCACCGGTTCGAATCCGGTTGGGGGTACCACCCCACCGCGGGTCGTCCGTGCCCCCCCTCCGACTCGGCCACCCCGGCCACTCATGGTCCAATGACTGGGCGCCTGCCGCCGCGGACCGTGCCGTGAGCCGCCCGCTCGTCCTGCTATCCTCGGGGGCGATGGAGATCATGGGCGTGACGATCCGCACGATCGTCCACGACAACGTCGCGATCCGCTGCGACGGATGCCGCGAGGTCATTCCCGGGACGCCCTGGCGGGTGAACCTGCTCGACATCGTCGCCCCGGAGGTGGCCGTCGGCTGGGCCGAGTCGACCCCGGTCAACCCAGGCCCGCACCAGTTCCACTCGGACCCCGCCTGCGTCCGGCGCTGGATGGCGGAGAAGGGCTACTACTTCTGCCGGCGCGGCGAGGTGCGCGAGATCATGCGCCCGGTCGCCCTGCCGCTGGAGCCGCCCGCATGGGGCCTGTGCGACGGCATCCATCGCGACGACCACGAGTTCGTGCCTGCCTGACGCTCCCGGCCGGGGGCGCGCCGCGAGGGTCCGGCGCTCGTTTGACGGTCGTTCGGCGCACCCGTACACTCGCGCCCTCGGGCCCCAGGCTCTGCCCAGATTTGCCCAGGTTTTCTGGCCTGCGGGAACCCCGACCACCCGGAGTGACACGTGACCCAAGACCGGTCGCCCGGCGACCGCCCCCTGCCGGAGCGCCTCGCCCTCGGTGAGGCGAGCCGCCTGCTGGGCGTGGACCCGGACACGCTCCGCCGGTGGGCGGACGAGGGACGCGTCCCGGCGTTCACCACGCCCGGCGGCCACCGCCGGTTCGAGCGACGGGCGCTGGAGCGGCTGATCGCGTCCCGGCGCACCGGTCCCGCGAGCGGCCCGTCGGCCCTCGGTGCGACGCAGGGCCGGCTGAGCGCCGCGTACCGGCGGCGCTACGACGGATCGCGGGACATGACCCCGGATCCGCGCACGAATGTCCCGGAAGGTGAACGGGAGTCGTTCCGCGACACGGGTCGCCGGCTGGTGGACGCCCTTGTCCGCCACATGGGCGAGACGGGACCGGCGCGCGGGAGAGCCGAGCGGGATGCGGTCGATCTCGCCAGCGACCTGGGCGACCGGCTCGCCCGGCACGGCGTGCCCCTGTCGGACGCGGTCTCGATGTTCGTCTCCGCCCGCCGGCCGTTCCTCGCCGAGCTGAGCGTCCTGGCGCACCACCGGGCCGTGGACGACGGCCGCGCCCGCCTGCTGTGCGAAACCACCACGAGCCTGCTCGACCGGCTGCTGCTGGCGTTCGTCGCCGCGCACGCCGCCGCGGACCAGGTGCAGGCCCCGGAGCCGTCCCGCCGCCAACCGGAGCCGTCCCGCCGACCCCCGGCCTCGTGACCGGTCCCCGCGTGCCCCGATGACGGCACTGCTGCCCGGCGTCACGGCCGTGCTCGCGCTCGTGTTCTCCGTGATGCTCATCGACCAGTGGCTGGAGCGCCGGCACACGTTCCAGCTGGTCTGGGCCGTGGGGATGGTGTCGTTCGGGATTGCCGCCGGCTGCGAGGCCCTTGCCGGCCTCGCCGGCTGGAACGAGCTCCTGTACCGGACCTGGTACCTGACCGGCGCCGTGTGGACGGCCGGCTGGCTGGGCCTCGGGTCCGCGTTCCTGCTGGGGCGCACCCGCTTCGGCTACGCCTTCGCGTTCACGCTGTTCCTGGGTGGGCTGTTCACGTTCCTGACCCAGCGCAGGTTCGACTACCCGGGCGCGGGCGTGACGCCCGTCCTGTACTTCATCGGGGCCGCGATCCTCGGGCTGGCGGTGGCGGTCGAGACCTACTTCGCGAACGACCGCTGGCCGCGGATCGCGGCGATCGGCGTCGTGGGCGCGACGGCGCTGTCGGTCGTGCTAATGCTCACGACGACGCTGGACGCCCCCGGCTACGCGCTGGATCCGGCGACCGGCCAGCCGGTCGCCACGCTGTTTCCCGGCTCGCTGCGGCTCCTGACGCCGTTCCTCAACGTGACCGGCGGGCTCAGCCTGCTGTTCGGGGCCCTGTTCTCGACCTACGTGTTCATGCCCAAGCGGCGGGTCCTCGCCTACTCGCTGGACCCGAACCAGACCGGCGACCAGTTCCTGTTCAATCTCTCGATCGCGCTGGTGGCGATCACGGTCAACTTCGTCGCCTCCCTCCCCGCCACGGTCCGCGCACTGCTCGCAGGGCGCCTCCATAGCCGCGTGCCCGCGACGCTGCTGATCGCGATCGGCGCCTTCTTCGCGTCGGCCGGCGACAGCCTCAACCGGTTCGGGATCACGGCCCCCTTCGCCGTCGCGAAGTTCCTGGCGGTCGTGTTCCTGCTGGTCGGCTTCCTCGTCTCCGTCGAGGTGTTCCGCGAGGTCCGGATCCCGTTCACCGGGGTCCGGCTCGGGGTCGCCCGGCGGGAGGCCGCCAGGCGCCGGGACGCGGCCGCGACATCGGCCCCGGCGAGCGACACGGCCACCGCGGTGCGTCGAGCGCAGCCATGACGCCGGGCACGACGATGACGCCGGACGCAGCCATGGCGACGGGCGCGACGATGGCGACGGGCGCGACGATGGCGACGTCACGCGGCCCTGGTCCCGCGAGCCGTGGCTGGACGGTCCTCGGACCGGAGGGCGCCCCCGCGATCGTGTTCGTCCACGGCTCGCACCTGTCGCGCGCGCAGTGGACGCCGCAGCTGCGCCGCCTGTCGCGCAGGTACCGGTGCGTCGCGCTCGACCTGCCGGGGCACGGGGAGCGCGCCGACGAGCCGTTCAGCATGGAGTCCGCGGCCGCCGCGGTCGCCGACGCGATCGAGGGCGCCGTGCCCGCCGGTCGCGCGATCCTCGTGGGGCTGTCGCTGGGCGGGTACGTCGCGATCGAGGCGGCCGAGCGCTTCCCGGACCGCGTCGCCGGGCTGGTGCTCGCCGGCTGCACCGCGGAGCCGACCGGCGTGACCGCGAACCTGATGCTGACGCTGGCCTGGATCCTGGAGCACGTGCCGGGCCGCGTGCTCGGACCCGTCAACACGGCGTTCTTCCGGGTCCGCTACCGGCGAGCCGTGGCCGACCCGATCGTGAGTGGGGGCTTCTGGTTCGCCGGCGGCGCCGCAGCGCTCCGCGACCTGGCCGGGCGCCGGTTCCTGGACCGGCTGGGCCGGCTGTGGACGCCGGTCCTGATCGTCAACGGCGCGCTGGACCCCGTGTTCGGGCCCGGCGGGGAGCCGTGGGCCGCCGCCTG
Source organism: uncultured Chloroflexia bacterium (assembly GCA_963703575.1). Lineage (GTDB taxonomy): Bacteria > Chloroflexota > Limnocylindria > Limnocylindrales > CSP1-4 > CAIXZV01. The sequence goes on along the minus strand of CAVPEU010000014.1, from coordinate 202,362 downwards.
CCGGCGGGGCCGGGTGGCGGTGATCCGGTGGGCCGCGCACCTGTCCAGCCTGGACCGGCCGGCGACCTTCGCGGCGCACGTGGACGCCTTCGCCCGGAACGTGGCCGGAGGCGGCTGAGAGCCGAGCGTTGCCCGACCCCGGGCCCTCATCCCCGGGCCCTCATCCCCGCGCCCTCATCCCCGCGCCCTCATCCCCGGGCCCTCATCCCCGGGCCCTCATCCCCGGGCCCTCATCCCCGGGCCCTCATCCCCGGGCCCTCATCCCCGGGCCCTCATCCCCGGCCCTCATCCCCGGCCCTCATCCCCGGCCCCTATTCACGTGTGGATCAACCGGGCGATCCCCGAGCGTGGCCCGGGGGCCGAACCCGGGGTTGGGCGGTCGAGCCGTGCGGGGAGGTCGTCGTCCTGATCCACACGTGAATGACCGTGCGGTCCCGGAGCGTGGGCCGATGCACCTGCGCTTCGCCCGCGTGCCGCGAACCCGCGCGTGCCGCGAACCCGTGCGTGCAATCCGGGTCAGGTCCCGGGGTCCGCCGGGGGTCGCCGGGGACGTCGCCGCGTGCCGCTGAGGGGTCGGCCGGGGGTCGGCCGGTATACTGGCCGCACCGTTGTTCCCTGCCCGAGAGGTTCGATGCGCGTCCGGAAAGCCGTCTTCCCCGCTGCCGGCTGGGGCACCCGCTTCCTTCCCGCCACGAAGGCGCAGCCGAAGGAGATGCTGCCGCTGGTGGACAAGCCGATCATCCAGTACGCGGTCGAGGAAGCGGTCGCCGCCGGCATCGAGCAGATCATCATCGTCACGTCCTCGCAGAAGCGCGCGATCGAGGACCATTTCGACCTCAACTACGAGCTGGAGCACCTGCTCGAGGAGAAGGGCGAGATCGAGAAGCTCCGCCAGGTGCGGCAGATCAGCGATCTCGCCCAGATCGCCTACGTGCGCCAGAAGGAGCAGCTGGGCCTGGGCCACGCGGTGCTGATGGCCAAGGACCTGATCGGGCACGAGCCGTTCGCCGTGATCCTGCCGGATGACGTGGTCATCTCCGATCGGCCATGCATCGGACAGCTGATCAACGCCTACCACGAGGTCCACGGCTCGGTCGTGGCCGTGACGGAGGTTCCCAGCGAGGAGACGCGGCGGTACGGCGTGATCGGGGGCGAGCACGTCACGGAGGGCCCCGACCAGGACCGGACGTATCGCGTCACGTCGATCGTGGAGAAGCCGGAGCCAGACGTCGCGCCGTCCAACCTGGCGGTCATCGGGCGGTATGTGCTGACCCCCAAGATCTTCGACAAGCTGGAGCAGACGCAGCGCGGCACGGGCGGCGAGATCCAGCTGACGGATGCCATCCAGGCGCTCATGGAAGAACAGGGCGTCTTCGGCTACGCGTTCGAGGGCGTCCGCTACGACGCCGGCACCACCATGGGCTGGCTCCAGGCGTCCGTGGAGCTGGCGCTCGGCCGAGCCGACACCGGCGGGCCGTTCCGGGCGTACCTCCGCACCCTCGACATCTGACCCGGGAGCCGTCCCGGCGTGCGCTAGGATGCCCCGGGGAGCGGCACCCGGCGCTGGCCGCACAGGGGAGACGATCTGACCGTGACCGAGATCGGGAGCACGCTTGGTGGTCGCTACCGCCTCGTGGAGCTGCTCGGGCAGGGCGGGATGGCGACCATCTTCCGCGCGCGCGACTCGCAGCTGGAGCGGGACGTCGCGGTCAAGCTGCTGCGCACCGAGTTCGGGCATGACCCCGACTTCCTCGCCCGGTTCCGCGACGAGGCGCGCGCCGCCGCCTCGCTGAGCCACCCCAACATCGTCGCGGTCCACGACTTCGGCGAGGACGAGTCGGGCCCGTACATCGTCATGGAGCTGGTCGAGGGGCAGGACCTCGCGTCGATCATCCGCGACAACGGCCCGCTGGCGCCGCGCCAGGCCGCCCGGATCAGCGCGGAGGTTGCCAAGGCACTGCACGCCGCGCACGTCCGCGGCATCGTCCACCGGGACGTCAAGCCGTCCAACGTGCTGGTGGGCCGGGACGGGCGGGTCAAGGTCGCCGACTTCGGCATCGCCCGGGCGCTGTCCGAGTCGCAGCTCACGCTGCCGGGCACCACGATGGGCTCCGTGCACTACTTCAGCCCGGAGCAGGCGCGTGGCGAGGTGTCCACGGCCGCCTCCGACATCTACTCGCTGGGTATCGTCCTGTACGAGACGCTCACCGGCCAGCGACCCTTCTCGGGTGATGGCGCGGCCGCCGTGGCGCTGGCCCGGCTGACGACGACGCCGCCGCGCCCGTCCGCGCTCCGGTCGAACGTGCCGCCGCAGCTGGACGCGATCGTGCAGCGTGCCATGGCGCTGGATCCGGCCCAGCGGTACCCCACCTCGGCCGCGATGGCCAGCGCGCTCGAGGGCTTCCTCGCGGAGCCGGGCGCTCGTCCGGCAGGGGCCGCCGCGGCTGCCGCCGGTGCCGCGGGTGTTGCGGCCGTGGGAGCCGCCGGTGCCGCGACCGTCGGGCCCCGCACCGTCGCCGCGGCGACCGCCAGGCCGAACCAGCCCCTGCCGTACCCGCCGGACGCCTACGCGGGCCAGGGCGGGCGGCCCGCGCCCGTGTCCGCCCGCTCGGCTCCGCCGCCCCCGCCGGCCGATGCGGACGGCGACGGCGGCTCCGGGCCGTGGGCCTGGGTGGCCGGCCTGCTCGGTCTTGGCATCCTGGCCATCGTCGGCTTCCTCGTGTTCCGCCTGCTGACCGGGGGCGGCGCCCCGGGCCCCAGCCAGCCGCCCCAGCAGGTCACGCTGCCCAGCTTCGTCAACCTGACGTTCGCGGACGCGGAGGCGAAGGCCGCCGAGCTCGGCGTCACCGTGAGCCGGGTGGGCAGCGAGGAGCGGTCGGACGTGGCGCCGGACGTCGTCGTGGCGCAGGACCCGGCCCAGGGGGCGACCGTGGATACCGGTTCCGAGGTGCGGCTGACGGTTGCCCGCGGCCTGACCTCCGTGGCGGTACCGGACCTTCGCGCCAGGACCGAGTCGGAGGCGCTCCAGCTGATCGTGAGCCAGAACCTCACGGTCGGGGCGCGGACGGAGGCGTTCGATGCGTTCGTCCCGGCCGGCTCCGTGGTGGACCAGCAGCCGGGTCCCGGGATCCTGGTGGCCCCCAGCACGCCGGTGAGCTACGTGGTGTCGAAGGGCCCCGAGCCCACGCCCAGCCCCACGCCCACGCCCACGCCGACCCCGACCCCGGCACCCACCCCGACGCCGACCCCGACCCCGGCACCCACCCCCGCGCCCACCCCGGCGCCGCGGAACGTCGGCAACTACTGCGGCCTGAAGCTGGCCGCCGCGACCGGTGCCATCGAGCGCGACGGCTTCACGCTGGGGACCGTCACGACGGATCCGCCCGACGCCTCACCGGCGGCCAATTTGGAGGTCAAGGCGCAGGACCCGCTGGCGGGCACATACCAGCCGGCCGGGACCGCGATCAACCTGGTGATGGCCGATCCCACGACGGTCACCTGCCCGTAGCGGGTCCCGACCGGGCCACGTCATTCTCTCGGTGCTGGGGCGGGGTCACGCTCGCGGGATGTGGTCACGACACGCTCCAAATGCCGCGCTGATCCGCCCCTGGTTCAGGCCGGCGATACGGCTGCACGTCTCGACCGCCAACCCCGGGGTTCGGTGCCCGAGCCCTGCACGGGGATGGCCGACCTGAACCACACGCGACTCAAGGAACGGGGGGAAGCAGAAGGAACGGGGGGAAGCAGAAGGAACGGGGGGAAGCAGAGGCCCCCGGCCGCAGGGGCGCGACCCGGGAGACCACGGGGGACCGGACGAACCCCGTGGTCCGATCCCGGCGGTCAGCTCAGCTCAGGTTCAGATCTCGGCGTCGCCCCACAGCGACCAGCCGGCACGGTCGGCGCCGGGCGTCCCGGGCGTCGGGGCCGCGACCGGCGCGGCCTTCGGCGCACCCCTGTCGCCGGTCCGCTGGAGCTCGTCCACGGGAACGAACGTTCGGTGTGGCGCCGGGGCGGCGTCGCGGGCCGCCGGCCCGACGGACGTCGCGCGCGGCGACGCCAGGTCCTGGGCAGGCTCGGGTGCGGCCCAGCAGGCACGCATCTCGGTGCCCTGCAGCGCGGTATGCCGGGGATCGAGCCCGCACAGGCCCAGCCCGCCCGCGACCCCGCGCCGGAAGTGCCGGCACGTCTCGCACGACGTCGTCGAGCGGTGGCAGACCCAGCAGCGGGAGCTCTCCGCCTGCGGGGTGCCGCAGTGGGGGCAACGCCAAGTCGGCATGGACGGATCGTAGCTGCGCCCGCCGCCGCTGTCGAGGGTCGCCGAAGATTCGTCGAACGCCTATTCGACGGTCAGCACCTGGCGGTCGGTCAGCGTCCCGTAGTCGGTCGTGGTCACCTGGACCACGGCGAGGCCGGGCATTCCGGCTTGGGCGCCCTTCGGGATCTTCGTCGAGAAGCTGGCCGTGCCGTCCCGGCCGGTGGGGATCGCGGACGAGACGATCGCCTCCAGGCCGGGAACCGTCACCATGAACAGCGCCGACGCCCCCGCGACCGGCCGGCCGTCGGGTCCGATCACGGTCACCGTGTAGGTCGCGCTCGTCGGCAGCTTCGCCGCCTTGAAGCGGTACACGGTCCCGGTCAGCGAGACGGTCAGCTTGCCGGCCCCCCTGGTGACCTTGAGGACCTGGCTGGAGGCGTTGCCGGCCGGGTCCGTGGCGGTGAGGGTGATCGCGTTCGGGCCCGGGGCCACGGCGATCGAGACCTGGAACAGGCCGTCCTTGTCGGCGTCGGTGCTGGCGGTCGCGCCGTTCAGGTCGTTGCGGGCGACGATGCTGCTCAGCGCCTGCGTCTTGCCCTTGATCGTGAGCGAGTCCCTGGACACGTTGGCGTTGCTCTTGGGCGAGATGATCGTGATCCTGGGCTCCACCTGGTCCAGCACCCACGTCGTGACCGGGGACAGCTCGCTCTCGCCCGCGGGCCCCATGATGGAGGCCTGGATGTCGTTCCGGCCGCTCGCGAGCGCGACGCTCGGGAGCACGAGCCGGGAGATCGGCCCGACGGGGGCCTCCGCGAGGGGCGTGCGGGGAGTGTCCTTGAGCGTGACGTAGAGCCGGACCGAGTAGCCGTCCCGGCCGACGACCGCCGACGGCACGTTGACCGTGATGTCCGCGGTCTCGACGTTCGTGTACGGGTTGTCGGGCACGATGATCGTCGGCGCATCGCTGACGGTGGGTGGCGCCGAGGGCGACTGGCTGGCGACGACATCCCCGATCCGGCCGACGACGCCGCCGAAGCCCTGGGCGATGCTCGCGACGAACGGCCCGATGCCCCCACTGCCGACCCACACGATCGTGGCACCCAGGGCGACGATCGAGAGTCCGAGGAACACCTTCGCGAGCAATGGGAAATCCCGGCGCCGCTCGATCTCGCGGTGCCGTGCGAGCCTGGTCGGCGAAGGCGAGACCGGGCGCGGCCTGGCGGGGGCCGGGCGGCCGTTGGAGGGCGGACGGGGGCGGACCTGCGACGGCCGTGCCCCGCGGCGGGAGTCCATCGTGGCGGATTGTCGCACGAGCGGGCACGGGCCCTGGGGTCCTGCCCCGGTGGTACCCTGCGCTGCGTCGAGGCACCGCCCGTCCCTGCGGGCGTCGATATCACGAGGGAGGGCTTGGAACCCCGCGACCGGCGGCCCATGCGACCGACCCCGGGCGACCGCGGCCCCTGGAGCCACGGGCCGATCGCCCGGGTGCAGCCGCGTGCGGCCGACCCCGGGACCGACGCCGCCGCCCGCGTCCCCGCCCGGGCTCCCACTTCCTACGCGCCGAGCCTGCGCCCCATCGTGCCTCCCTCGATGCGCCCCATGGGTCCCGGCGGGCGGCCGATGACGCCACCCTCGCGCACCGGGTTCGGTCTGCCCAGCCTGCGGCGCAACGTCTGCCCGCACTTCTACATGACCGGCCCACGTGGCGCGATCCCGATCCAGGCAGCCCACCTGCTGAAGGGCCTTCTGCGCCAGCCGAACAACGTGTCCCGCTGCCAGCTGCGCGGCGGCGTGCACCTGGACGAGGGGTTCGTCAACGACATGTGCGTCACGCCGCGGTTCAACCAATGCGTGTTCTACGAGGACGAGCTGACGAAGGGGTGAGCGCGCTCGGGATCGACGCCTCGGCGTCCGCCGTTGCAGACCTCTCGTATGCCGAGGCGTTGCGGGCGATCGAGGCACGGGGCCGATACGGGATCCGCCTGGGTCTCGGGCGCGTGCGGGCGCTCCTGCGGGCAATGGGGGATCCGCAGCTCGCCGTTCGCGGGGCGCTGGTCGCCGGCACCAACGGCAAGGGCAGCGTCATCGCGCTGGCCGGATCGGCGCTGCGGGCCGCCGGGTACCGCGTCGGCGAGACGCCCAAGCCGCATCTCGTCACGTACCGGGAGCGGATCGTCATGGACGGCCTGCCGATCGAGCCGGACGTGTTCGCGCGCCTCGTCGCCGAGGCCCTGCCCCTCGCCGACCGCGTCGCCCGGCGGCTTGGTCCCCCCACCGAGTTCGAGCTGCTGACGGCGCTGATGTTCCGGCATTTCGCCGAATCCGGGCTGGACGTGGCGCTGGTCGAGGTCGGGCTCGGGGGCCGGCTGGACGCGACCCACGCCTGGGATGGCGGCGTGGCCGTGGTGACGAACGTGGACCTGGATCACATGGACCGGCTGGGGACGACGATCGGGGCCATCGCGCGGGAGAAGGCGGCGATCGTGGAACGCGGCGACGTGGCCGTGACCGGCGCCGACGGGGAGGCGCTCGCCATCGTCCGGCGGCGGTGCGCCCGCCTGGACGTGCCGCTGGCGGTGGCGGCACCGGCGCCCGTCCTCGGCTGGACCCGGGACTCGCTGACCGTGGACCTGCCCCGCCTCGGCCGGACGGACATCGGGCTGCGCGGACGGCACCAGGCGGCCAACGCCGCCGTGGCCGACGCGCTGCTGGACGGGCTGGAGGCCGCGGGGATCGCCCGCGTGCCGGCCGACGCGCGCCGGCGGGGCTACGCGAGCGCGCGCTGGCCCGGCCGGCTGGAGCTGCTCGAGGTGCGCACGCCGGGCGGGCCGCCGCGCGAGGTGCTGCTCGACGGGGCGCACAACCCGGCCGGCGCGGCGGCGCTGGCGCAGGCCCTTGACGATCTCCGGCCGCACCTCGCGGGCGCGACGATGCCCCTGACCCTCGTGTGGGCGTCGATGGCGGACAAGGACGTCGCGGGGGTCGTGGCGGCCGTGGCGCGGTCCGGGGCCGTCCGCGGTGCCACGATCATCTGCACCGCCGTGGACCTGCCCCGTGCCCTTGCACCCGAGGCCCTCGCGGCGGCCTGGCGCACCGGGCTTCCCGGCGCCCGCGTGCTGACGGCCCCGGACCCGGCGGCCGCGCTCGACCACGCCTTCGGCCGCACCGATGGCCCGGTCGTCGTCGCGGGTTCTCTGTACCTGGTCGGCGCCGTGCGCGCGCTCCTCGTGGACGATCCGGCCCTCCGGGACCCGGTGGCGGGGTGACGGACCGGCAGCTCCCCGAGGAGCGGGGCGTCGTCGCCGGCCGTCCCGACCTGGGCGGCGGCGCCGCAACGCCCTCGTTCGCGCTCCCGCCGGACGCCGCGGATGGCCTGCCGGGCGCACCACGCCCGCTGCGGATCGGGCCCCGTACGTTCGACTGGGGGGCGCGCACGTACGTGATGGGAGTGCTCAACATGACGCCCGACTCGTTCTCCGGGGACGGGCTGCTGGCCAGCGTCGCGGACCCGGCCGGCATCGCCGCCGAGGACCCAGGCGCGGCCGCCTCCGGGGACGGGCTGCTGGCCAGCGTCGCCGCGGACCAGGTCGCGGCCGGGGTCGGCGCCGAGGACCCGGTCGCGGCCGCCGTCGCGCACGCCCGGCGCATGGTGGCCGACGGGGCGGACCTCCTCGACGTGGGGGGCGCCTCGAGCCGCCCGGGCCACGCCGCCGTCCCGGTGGCCCAGGAGATCGCGCGAGTGGTGCCGGTCATCGCGGCCCTCCGGGCGGCGCTCCCGGAGGTGCCCATCTCCATCGACACCACGACCCCGGCCGTCGCGACGGCGGCCCTGGACGCCGGCGCTGACCTGCTCAACGATGTCTGGGGCGTGGCCGAGGACGACGCCATGGCCCGGCTCGCCGCGGAGCGCCGCGCGCCCATCGTCCTGATGCATAACCGGGCCGAGGCTCGCTATCGCAACGTGGTGGCGGAGGTGGTCACGGACCTCCAGCGGGCGCTGGACCGGGCGCTGGATGCCGGTGTCGCGTGGGACGACCTGATCGTCGATCCGGGCTTCGGCTTCGGCAAGACGCCGGAGCACAACCTCGCCCTCCTCGGCGAGCTCGACGCGCTGCGCGTCCTCGGCCGGCCGGTCCTCCTGGGCACGTCCCGCAAGAGCACCCTGGGCCGGCTGCTGGACCTGCCGCCCGACCAGCGCGTGGAGGCGACGGTGGCGACCACCGCCCTGGGCATCGCCGCCGGCGTGGACATCGTGCGCGTCCACGACGTGCGGGAGAACGTGCGCGCGGCCCGGGTGGCGGACGCGATCCTCCGGGGCTGGCGTCCGGATGGATGGGCCGGAGGTGGGACGCGATGAGCGACCGGATCGTGCTCGACGGGATGGTGTTCCAGGGCACGCACGGCGTGTACCCCGAGGAGCAGGTCACGCCGCAGCCGTTCGAGGTGGACGTGGAGCTCGCGCTCAACCTCCAGCCCGCGGGCCTCTCGGACGACCTGGGTCAGACCGTGGACTACGCGCGGGTGTTCGACACCTGCCGGCAGATCGTCGAGTCCACCCGGTTCAACCTGGTCGAGGCGCTCGCGGAGGCGATCGCCCACGAGCTCCTGGCCGACTTCCCGGTGCAGGAGGTCACGGTCCGCGTCCGCAAGCCGAAGGTGAAGCTCGGCGGGCCGCTGCGCGCCGCAGGGGTCGAGATCCGGCGGCGCCGTCCGGCCTGAGGCCGTGCCGATCGCCGCCGGTCGTGATTGACGGCTACAGGTTGCCGGGGCGGGTTCCCAGCGTCACGCTGAGCTTGAGCGAGGCGCCGTCGCGGAGCACGTCCAGCTCGATCGTGTCGCCCGGCCCGAACTGGACGAGCAGCGCGTCGAGCGGGTGCTCCGAGTCGATCTGCTTGCCGTTGAGCGACAGGATGATGTCGCCTTCCTTGATCCCGGCCTTGGCGGCCGGGCTGCCGGTGACCACCGCCGGGTCCGTGCCGTTCGAGGACACCAGGGCGCCCGCGTTGACCGGCAGGTTCTTGTCCTGCTTGAGCTGGAGGTCGATCGACTCGAACCGGATGCCGATCCACGGGCGCGACAGCGCCTGACCCCTCACCGCCTGCTCCATGATCGGGCGGGCGATGTCGATCGGGATCGCGAACCCGATGCCGCTGGAGTCCGTGGCGACCGCGGTGTTGATGCCGACCACCGCCCCCGTCGCGTCCGCGAGCGGTCCGCCGGAGTTGCCCGGGTTGATCGCCGCATCGGTCTGGATGAGGTTCGTGATCCGGGTCCCGCCGTCGACCTGGATGTCCCGCCCCTTGCCGGACACGATGCCGCTCGTCACCGAGAACGAGTACGTGCCCAGCGGGCTGCCGATCGCGACGACCAGCTGGCCGATCTTGAGGCCGTCGGACTCGCCCAGCGGGGCGGTGGGGAGGCCCGTCTGGTCGACCTTCACGATCGCGAGGTCGGAGAGGGTGTCGATGCCGTAGACCCGCCCGTCGAACCTGCGCCCGTCCTTGAGCTCCACGGTGAGCTTCGAGGCCCCCGTGACGACGTGGCGGTTGGTCAGGATCCAGCCGTTGGGGTCGTAGATCACGCCGGAGCCGATGCCTTCGGTCGGGACGTTGCCGAACGGGTTCGTGGTCTGGCCCTCGGTCGCGATCTTGACCACGGCCGGGCTGAGCTTGGCCGCGACGTCGATGACCGCCGACGACTCGTCGATCGTGACCGGCTGCGCGCTGCCGGTGGTGGCGCCGCTGCCGGTGCTCGTCTGGACGACCGTGCGGTCGAACGCGCCGGCCCGGTCGAGGACGGCGACGGTGCCCCCGGACGCGACGACCGCGGACAGGAGCGAGGCGGCGATGATGGTGCCGATCCCCGGGCCGCCGCCGCGGGGCCGGGCCGGGACCGGGCTCACCGCGTACGCCGGGGGAGGGGGCACCACCGTGCCGCCCGGAGCCGGCTGGCCCCAGGTGCCGCTCGGGCCGGGCTGGGTCCAGCCCGTGGGGCCGTACCCCGGTACCGCCGAGGGTTCGGACGGGGCCGGCTCGTACCAGCGGTCGCCGGACGGCTGGCCGCCGGGAGCGGCCCACGCCCAGCGGGTATCGGGGCGCGGATCGGGCGTCGGGGCGAAGCGAGGGACCTCGACGCGCTGGGTGTCGTCGAGGTGGTCGCCGCTGCCGGCGCCCTGGGCGCCGCTGGAATCGGGCTCGTCGTTCATGGCGGGGGCGGTCTTCTCTCTGTGGCGATGGCGGGACCGGCTTGCGGGCCGATCGGGACTGTGTCCTAGGGTGCCTGAACGTGATTCACGGTGGACGGGGTGATCGGTGAAGAATTGTCCATCTTCGCGGAGTCTGCCAACGAGGACCCGGACGCCGCGTCCGCAGGGCCGGGCGCGTGGGTCCCGGTCGTCGTCGCGCTCGTCCCCGGGGGTTCGTCGAGCCCGGCATCCCGCGCCGGCGGCTGGACCTCCACCACGTCGCGTGGGTCGCGCGGCAAGGTGACCACGAACCGCGACCCGCGCCCGATACGGCTCTCCACCGCGATCGTGCCGTGATGCATGTCGACGATCGACTTGACGATCGCGAGGCCGAGCCCGGAGCCGCTGCTGCGGGCCTCGTTGGCCTCCGATCCGCGGTAGAAGCGGTCGAAGATCCGCGGCAGCTCCGAGGCCTGTATTCCGACCCCGGTGTCCGAGACCTCGATCCGCGCTCCGCCCTCGCCTTCCACGCGGGCCGTGACCCGGACCTCTCCGCCGCGCCCGGTGAACTTCAGGGCATTGCCGACGAGGTTCGTCACCACCTGCCCGATGCGGGGCGGGTCGTGGCGGACCCGGAGCGGCCGATCGGGGAGCGTCACGGTCAGCCGGATCCCACGGCGATCGGCGGTCGTGCGCTGCTGCTCCACGGCCGATTCGATCGTGCCCCGCATGTCCTCCGGGCGGAGGTCGAGCAGCACCAGGCCGGAGTCGAGCTTGGACAGCTCGAGCAGGTTCTGGGCCAGCCAGTCGAGGCGGTCCAGCTGCACGGCCGACGAGTCGAGGAACTCCGCCCGGGCGGCGGGATCGGTGCCCGCCGGGCCCTGGAGCAGCTCGATGAACGTGTGCATCGCGGCGATCGGCGTCCGCAGCTCGTGGCTGACGTCGGCCAGGAAGTCCCGGCTCCGGTCGCGGTCGCGTCGGATGATCTCGACGCTCTCCTCGAGGCGGTCGGCCATCGTGTTGAACTGGGACGAGAGCGCCTGCAGCTCGAGCGTGCCGGTTGAGGCCGGGTCGGCCGGGACGCGGGAGCTCAGGTCGCCTTCGGCGAGGCGCCGCGACACCTCGGTCAGGCGAGTCAGCGGGGTCGTGAACCGGTGGGCGAAGTAGCCCGCCACGAGGACCGCGAGCAGCAGCGCGATCGCCGACATGAGCAGGAGCAGCCCGGTGATCGCCGACAGGGTGCTCGCCCGGCTGGTGTAGGGGTTGGACAGGGTGATCACCATCCCCCAGTCCTGGAGCGGGTTCGTGATCGCGAAGTCGGTCCGGCCGGGGGCGATCGCCGGATCGCGCGCCTGGCCGCGCGCGGGATCCACGCTCAGCTTCGCGTCGAACTCCAGGCTCGCCACGGGGTCGGGGACGAGCGTGCCGTCCGTATCGGCCCGGGCGAGCCCGAACCGGACGTTGACATCCGCCAGCGCGACCCGGTTCGCGGCCAGGGTCAGGAGCCCGCTGTCCACGAGCAGCGAGCGGACCGCCGGGTTGAGCGCGACCTCCCCGCCGACCCTCCGGACCACGGCGTGCTCGCCGACCACGTCCTCGATGAACCGGTCGAGGATGGCCGCCGTGGCATCGGCACGCACGCGAAGGCTCTGTTCCTCCTGCTGGCGGAAGTAGTCGTCCATGCGGTTGATGGCGACCGGCACGACCAGCGCGAGGGTCAGCGCGACGACGCCCATGAACGCGATCGTGAGCCGGGTCTGGAACGAGCCCGGCATGCCCGGCCGGCGGGAGCGGCCGTCAGACGTCCGCGTGTCCGCCCGGACGTCGGCCATGTCAGCGCTCGGCGAACTGGTAGCCCGCGCCGCGGACGGTGAGAACGAACTGCGGCATGGACGGGTCGTCCTCGATCTTGTCCCGCAGGTGGCTCACGTGCACGTTGATGGTCTTCTCGTCCTGGTCCAGCGCCTCGTAGTCGCGCAGCAGCTCCAGCAGCTCGCGGCGGCTGAACACCCGACCCGGCCGGGTCGCCAGGTGACGCAGGATCTCGAACTCCGTCGCGGTGAGCGCGATCCGGCGGTTGCCGCGCTGGACCCGACGGCGCTCGAGGTCGATGACCAGGTCACGGTGCCGGATGACCCGGCCGCCGGCCGCATTGGACAGGTCGCCGTAGGCGCGGCGCAGGAGCGCGCGGATGCGGCTCATCAGCTCCCGCAGCGCGAACGGCTTGGTGACGTAATCATCCGCGCCCAGCTCCAGCCCGACGACCTTGTCGAACTCGTCGCCGCGTGCGGTCAGGAACAGCACGGGAGCCTTGGACCCGACGGCGCGCAGGCGGCGCAGCACCTCGAAGCCGTCGATGCCCGGCAGCCTCACGTCGAGCAGGATCAGGTCCGGGGCCTGGTTCGTCGCGAAATCGAGGCCCTCCTCGCCCGAGCGCGCGATGGTCACCTCGTATCCCTCCTGCTGGAGGGCGTACTGGATCCCTCGCGCGACGGCGAACTCGTCTTCGACGATCAGGATGGTGGCGGTCACGGCCCGCCGATCCTACACCGCAGCCCGGCGGCGAGCCGGGGCCCGCGTGACAGCCTGTGATAGCCTCGGGCGCACGAACGCGACGGCCGAAGGCCGTCGCCAGCGGCGCCGCCCCCGGATCGGGCCGGAGCACCGCCCACCAGAGAGGTTCAGCACCATGTCCGACCGCCCCCGCCTCGCGGCCGCCAGCCGGTCCGTGACCGGTAAGGCCGTCGCCCGGTTGCGCCGCGAAGGCCGCGTTCCCGCCGTCGTCTACGGCCATGGAACGGCCAGCGAGTCCCTCTCGCTCGACGCCCATGAGCTCGAGCTCCTCCGTCGCCACACCGGGGCGTCCACGCTGGTGGACCTCGCGGTGGACGGCGGCACGGCTCGCCCGGTCCTCGTGCACGGGGTCCAGGTGCACCCCGTCACCCGCCGGCCCCTCCACGTGGACCTGTTCGCGGTCCAGATGTCCGAGGAGCTGACGGTCGAGGTGCCGCTCGTCGGGACCGGCTTCGCCCCCGCGTCCGAGGCCGGCGGCACGCTCGTCCATCCGACGTCCCGCGTCAAGGTGCGAGCGCTGCCCGGTGACCTGCCGGATTCGATCAGCTACGACCTGTCGAGCCTCGACAGTTACGAGGCCACGATCACCGTCGCCGACCTCGTCGTTCCGAAGGGCGTGACGATCCACGCGGACCCGGCCGAGGTCATCGCGCGGGTCCTGGCGCCGCGCGTCGAGGAGGTCACGGCTGCCGAGGCCGAGGCCGCGCCCGAGGGGGCGGCTGTCGAGGCCGGCGAGACCGCCGCGGAGGCGCCGGCCGAGGGCTGACGCCCACCCGGAGAGTGCCCGCCCGGACGGACGCCCGCCCAGGGCGCCCGTCAGCCCGTCAGTCGCTCAGGGCGCCCGTCAGTCGCTCAGGGCGCCCGTCGGCCCGACGCGTACACGATCGGGAGCACGAGCCGCAGGCCATCGGGCGGCAGCGCCTGCAGCCGGGCCAGGAGCTCCCGCTCGAGCGCCGACCGCAGCTCCGGCGGGAGGCTCGCGAACCGGTCCTCCTCGTCGAACTGGACGAGGAAGGCGAGGAATCCCTGCGGCGTGAACCGGTGCTCGAGCTCCGCGGCATGCGCCCGCGCGTCCGAGAAGCCGGCCCGCCGCAGCTGCGCGACGGCTGCCTCGGGCGAGGCAAGGTCGTCGAGCCCGTCATCGCCCCGCTCGTTCGCCTCGAGCCCCACCGCCACCAGGGCCTCGTCGAAGGCGTCGTCGGCGGCGAACGGCGCGCCGCCCCGCAGCCAGGTCACATACCCCAGGCGGCCGCCGGGGCGCAGGACGCGCCGCATCTCGTGGAGGGCGCGGAACCGGGACGGGACCAGCTGCAGCACGAACGCGCTGGCGACGATGTCGAATGCCCCGTCCTCGAACGGCAGGCGGTCCGCGTAGGCCTGGTGCAGCCGGATCCGGTCCGCCGCCCGGCCGGGCAGCGCCGCCCGCTCACGCTCCGCGAACCGGAGCATGCCCGCGGACGCGTCCACGCCGTCCACGATGGCGTCCGCCCAGCGGGTGACCGCGGCGGCTGCGAACGCGCCGGTCCCGCAGCCCACGTCCAGCAGGCGAGTCGCGCCCGCCCGCACGTCCGTGTCCAGCTCGTCCAGCAGCCCGATGGTCGCGGGGCGGTGGACCGGCGACCACCACGTCGCATAGCCTTCGGCGATCCGGTCGTAGCGCGCTTCCTGGTCCGTCACACGCCAATCGTGCCATGACGGAATCGGGTCCTTCGGCCCCCCCGCGCGGTCCGCGGGCCGCTGTTCCCGGCGCGATCCCGGGACGATGCTCCCGAAGGGTGCAGCAACCGGTGTCGCGGAACACTGCCGGCCGAGGCCGGCGACGCGGCCCGAAAGGAGCCGACACATGAACAAGATCCTGCTTGCCTACGACGGCGGTGAGCCCGCCAGGCGGGCCCTCGAGCAGACGATCGAGCTGGCCAAGCGCTTCGATGCCTCCGTCGGTGTCATCAGCGTCGTGCCGGTGCATCCCGGCCGCGCCCCCATCGATCCGTGGGACGACCGCACCGTGCACGCGGAAGAGCTCCTCGAGGCCCGCAAGCTCCTCCAGGACGTCGGCATCGAGGCCGAGCTGCTGGAGCCCGGCGGCGATCCCGCGAAGCTGATCGAGGAACTTGCCGACGAGCGTGGTTACGACACGATCGTGGTCGGCTCGCGGGGCCTGAACGCCCTGTCCCGGATGCTCCAGGGCAGCGTGTCGGACCACGTCGCCTCGAACGCGCACGCCACCGTGGTCGTCGCACGCTGATGCACGACGCCCGCCCGGTCCGTCGCGGGGTATCACCCGCCGTCACCGGAGGTGGACCCGCGGCCCACCTCCGGGCGATCGTCCGATGAGCCTCCTGGTTCACGCGCCCACGCCGCGGGGCCACACCCACGTCCTGTCACGGCGCATCCTGGACGCGCTCCGGACCGGCGTCGGGCCGGCGCCGGTCACCCTGCGCGGCCTCGCGCTGCTGGCCGATCCGCTGCTCAACAAGGACGCCGCGTTCACCGAGGCGGAGCGCGATGCGCTCGGCCTGCGGGGCCTCCTGCCGCCGCGGGTCCTGGACATCGATGCCCAGGTCGTGCTCGAGCTGGAGCACGTCCGGCGCAAGGCGGACGACCTCGAGCGATACATCGGGCTCGCCGCGCTGCAGGACCGCAACGAGACGCTGTTCCACCGCGTGCTCGGCGACCACCTCGAGGAGCTGCTGCCGATCGTCTACACCCCGACCGTCGGGCGCGCCTGCCAGGAGTTCAGCCACCAGTACCGGCGCCCGCGCGGCGTGTGGATCACGCCCGATGACGTGGACCGCATCCCGGAGATCCTCCGGCACCCCGCTCGTGACGAGATCCGGCTGATCGTGGCCACCGACAACGAGCGGATCCTCGGCCTGGGCGACCAGGGAGCCGGCGGCATGGGCATTCCCGTCGGCAAGCTCGCCCTGTACTCCGCGGCGGCCGGCATCCACCCCGGCATGACGCTCCCCGTGTCGCTCGACGTCGGGACGGACCGCGAGGCGCTGCTGGCGGACCCGCTGTACGTCGGCTGGCGTCATCCGCGCCTCCGGGGGGCCGCCTACGACGAGGTCGTCGAGGCGTTCGTGGCCGGCGTCCGGGAGGTGCATCCGCGGGCCGTGCTCCAGTGGGAGGACTTCAAGCAGCACAACGCGATCCGGCTCCTGGAGCGCTACCGGCAGTGGATCTGCAGCTTCAACGACGACATCCAGGGGACCGCCGCCATCGCCGTGGCGGCGATCCTGGCCGCCCTCCGGTCTTCGGGCGGGTCGCTCGCCGGGACACGGATCGTCCTGGCGGGGGCCGGGGCCGCCGGCACCGGGATCGCCCGGCTCCTGCGACTCGCGATGATCGAGGACGGGCTCTCACCCGTTGACGCCCGCGACTCGATCGCCATGCTGGACTCGCACGGCCTGCTGGTCGAGGGTCGCCTGCAGCTGGACGACGACAAGCGCGACTCTGTGCTGCCGCGCGAGCTGGTCGCGTCACTGGGCCTGGACCCGGACGGCCCGCACGATCTCCACCAGGTCGTCGCGGCCTTCCGGCCCCGGGTCCTGCTGGGGACCACCGGGCATGCCGGCGCCTTCACCGAGGACACGATCCGGCTGATGGCGGCGGCGCACGAGCGGCCGATCATCCTGCCGATGTCGAACCCGACCGCCAACACCGAGGCCCGGCCGGCCGACGTGCTGGAGTGGACGGGCGGCCGAGCGATCGTGGCGACCGGCAGCCCGTTCCCGCCGGTCGAGATCGGCGGCCGCATCCGCGAGGTCCCGCAGGCCAACAACTCGTACGTGTTCCCTGCGATGGGCCTTGCGGCGATCGTGTCCGAGGCGAGGATCCTGCCCGAGTCCGCGTTCCTCGTGGCCGCGCGGCGGCTCGCGGAGCTCTCCCGCCCGGAGCTCGGCGCCGAGGCAACGCTGTTCCCGCCGATCGGCGAGCTCCGGCAGGTCGCCCGGGAGCTGGCGATCTCGGTCGTCGGCCACCTGGGCGACCTGGGCGTCGCGCGCCGGTTCCCGCCGGAGGCCATCCCGGGCGTGGTGGATGCCGCGATGTGGCGTCCCGTCTACGTCCCGTACGAGGCCATCTGAGGGGGCGATCGCCCGCCGGCAAGCGCGTGATCAGGCGCCGCCGTCCCAGTCCGGGATCGGGTCCTCGTGCCCGGGGCGGGCCGGCATCAGCCGGCGCAAGAGCCACCGGACGACGAGCGCGAGCGCCAGCAGCACGAGGATCAGCGGCAGCCACACGATCGCGAACCAGATCGCCGCGCTGACGATCGCCTGGCCGGCGCCGATCAGGGTCGCCGTCGCGCCGTCCACGTCCTTCGCCGGGTCCCACCCCTTCGCCGTCTCCTGGACGGCCACCAGCTCCAGCCCGAACGTCGTGACCAGCGTGCCGTAGGCGACCTGGTCGGTCAGCCGGGCCCGCTGCCCGTCGAGCTGCTCGATCTGGCCGCGAACGTCGGTCAGCTGCGCCTCCACCAGGAGCAGGTCGCTGACCTTGCCGCTGCCCTTCGCGATCTCCTGGAGCGAGGCCTCGCTCGCCCGCAGGTTCCGGATCCGGGCCTCCAGGTCGACGATCTGGCCGCCGACCTCGGTGGCCTGCGTCTGCTCGGAGACGACCTTGGTCGCGAGGCCGCGCAGGGCGCCGATCGCGTCTTCCCAGCGGCCGGCGGGGATCCGGTACGTGACGGTGGCGACCGGGCGGTCGCCGTCATTCGATTCCTGCGAGGCGCCGATGTAGCCGCCGGTGGCCAGCACGGCCGCCTTCGCCCTGGCGAGCGCGGGCTGGAGATCGTCGACGACGAGCCCGAGCGAGCCGGTGTAGACGATCCTGAGGTCGTCCCTCGGCACCGCCGGCACGTTGTCGCTGCCGCCGACGCGGTCCGGCAGGCTGCCCAGCGCGTCGCCGCCCGCCGCCGGTTCGGGTGCGGCCGTCGCGGCGGCTCCGCCGGACCCGCCGGCCTGTTGGTCGAGGAACCCCCCGGCCGGGCTCGGGATCTGCGATGCGCTGCCGCCGCAGGCGGCCACGACCGCCACCACGACGAGCAGCAGGACCGGACGGAGCACGCTGACCCGTCGCGCGAGGATCCCCATGACGCACCTCCTGGAGGGCACGGATCCGAGTCTCTGCGAGCCGCGGTCATCGCGGCGATGGGGGGACGCGGCCGGCCGCCCCCAGGTTCCCCACGGTATCGTGCGGCCATGCGCCTCCCGTTCCAGCCCCCCGTGGAGCCGATGCTGGCCAGGGCCGGTGACGCCCTGCCCGAAGGCGAGGGCTGGCTGTACGAGCCGAAGTGGGACGGCTTCCGCGCCCTCGTGTTCCGCGACGGCGACGAGGTGTTCACTGCAGAGCCGGGACCTCAAGCCGCTCGACCGCTACTTCCCGGAGCTCGCGGCGCCGCTACGGGCCCAGCTCCCCGATCGCTGCGTGCTGGACGGCGAGCTGGTGATCGCGCGCGACGGCAGCCTCGACTTCGAGGCGCTCCTGCTGCGGATCCACCCGGCGGCCTCCCGGGTGCGCACGCTGGCGGCGGAGACGCCGGCCTCGTTCGTCGCCTGGGACCTGCTGGCCCTGGGCGACGAGGACCTGCGCGGCGTGCCCCAGGGGGAGCGGCGGGCGCGCCTGGAGGTGGTGCTGGGAGCCGTGACGCCGCCCATCCACCTGACCCCGGCGACGCTCGACCGCGCCCTGGCGGCGGACTGGTTCGACCGGTTCGAAGGGGCGGGCCTCGACGGCGTCGTCGCGAAGCGCCTCGACGGACCCTACCTGCCCGGCAAGCGGGCCATGCTCAAGATCAAGCACGAGCGGACCGCGGACTGCGTCGTGGCCGGGTTCCGGTGGCACAGGAACGGCCCGGGGACGCACGTCGGGTCGCTCCTGCTGGGCCTGTTCGACGAGGCGGGCAGGCTCCACCACGTGGGGATCACGTCCTCGTTCACCTGGGAGCGGCGGGCCGCGCTGGTGGAGGAGCTGGCCCCGCTGCGGGAGGGCGCGCTGGACGGGCACCCGTGGGCCGAATGGGCCGAATGGGCGGCGTCGGGGGCGGCGAACGCGTCCGGCCTGCGGCTGCCGGGCGCCACCTCGCGCTGGAACCGCGGCAAGGACCTGTCCTGGGAGCCGCTGCGGGTGGAGCGCGTGGCGGAGGTCGCCTACGATCACCTCCAGGGCGACCGCTTCCGCCACGCGACGACGTTCCGCCGCTGGCGGCCGGACAAGCGGCCCACGGACTGCCGCTACGACCAGCTGGAGACGACCTCTCCCTTCGAGCTGTCGCGGATCTTCGGGGCCGGCGGCTAGCTCCCGCCCGCCCGCTGCTCATCGGCGCGCCTGGCAGCTGGCTCCTGGGTCGAGACGCCGTCCACGGCGAAGCCCATCGCGCGTGCCGCGACCGCCAGCTGCTGGTCATGGGTGGCAAACAGCATCTCGTCCCCCTGCTCCCTGTGGCCGAGGGCCCCCAGGAGCCGGCCCGGTTGGCGTAGTTGCGCTCCTGCATGGCCGTCGCCTTGGCGTTGGCGGTCTGGTGCAGGCAGGCGAGGATCGTCGGCTTCCGGCGCCGCCGCGCGCCGCGGGTCGGGTAGCCGTAGGCCTTGTTGGTCAGGAGTGCGGTGATCGTCGTCACCTCACGCCACTCCAGAACGCCCGAGGCCTCGAGCCCCAGGAGCGCGAGGATCGCGCCGAGGAGGGGCAGGAGGATCCCGGGGCTGATGTCGTAGTCGGGGACGGCGACATCGAGGACGAGGAGGACGACCAGGACGAGCGTGAGCGCGGCCGCGGCGCCGATCCGGGCCGAGCAGTAGACGTCGGCCCGGCGCTGGTCCGCATCGTCACGACGCTCATCGCCCATGCCGGCGCAGTCGGTCGATCCACGCATCGACGAGGAGCGGGAGCACGAAGCGGTCGAGGGCGCCGCCCATGACCACGCCGGCGAGGAACGCGAGGAGGAGCTCGACCCCGCTCATCGGGCCGCCCGAGAGGTTGACGGCGCGGACGTACCCGGTGGGGGGACCCGGGAGTCGATGTGGATCGGACCAGCGCGCCGTCATGCGCTAATCGTGCGGGCGGGGGTCCGCGGTTTCTAGTTGGCCGATTGGGCCATGTTCGCGATTTGGCGGTGTGGTCGCGCCAGGCGACGAGCGTCGCGAGTGCGCGCAACCAGACCGTTGCGATGCGAGCAGACACACATGCGAAGAGTCGCCCGGGGACGAAGCTCACAGGCGACATCACGAGCGCCCACGATCGCGCCACGACGCCAGCCATGCCAGAGCCACCGGTCAACGTCCCCGACGCTGCCCGTTGACAACTGGGCGTACGATCCGACCACTGCTCGCCGTCACGAACCGTTTGCCTGACGCGGTGGACGAAGACGATGGACAAGACGCTCGTGATTCGGATCCGGCGGCTCATGATTGCCGCGGCCTGCACTGGTGCTGCAGCTCTCGTCGTCGTGACACAGGTCGCCGCGGAACCCCGTAGCGCGACCGGTGCAGCCCTCAGCGGGATCGATCAGTCAGACGCGGATGCAGCTGCCGCGATCGCGATGAAGGACCCCTGGGTGGAAGCCCGTACCGGTACACGCAGCCGCGTTGTCGAGGTTACAGACCCACACGACGGCAAGACCGGGGTGATTGTCCGCTTCATCGACTATGCGGAGATGGAGCACCTCACGGTCGTTGTCGACCCGACGAAGTCGACGATTGTGAACCGCTTTCAAGGTGGGCCTTGGCCGAACTACAGCCCTGCTGAGGAAGCAGACGCCTCGGCGATCGCGCTGGCTGACCCAGGAGTGTTGGCGCGACAGCCTTCCGGCGGTTTCATCGTGAACAACCTGCCAGGCGCCACCGATCGCGGTGTTTGTGAAGGTCGACGATGCATGGCGGTGTTCCTCACACCACCGGACGGGGACTACGCAGGGCTTCTCGTCGCGATCGTTGACCTTGGCTCGCGGCGCGTCGTCGCGTTCGAGAAGTCCAATTGACTCGTAAGAGCGCGCCCGTTCGGTTGGCGGGCGGGCTGGTGAGCGTGCTGGTCGCAGTCGCACTACTGCTGCAGCATCCAGGCACTGCGCTCGCCGCGACTCATGTCTCCCAGAATGGATGGTCGCTTGACTACGCACCGACGAGCGGCGACGGAACCGCGATCACCCTAGCGGACTTCAATGGTGTGCGCGTCTTCAGTTCCGTGACTTTGCCGAGCGTCTTTGTCAACTACGCGAGCGGATCTTGCTGCACTGACGACTTTGGATCTGGATCTACACGGAAGTCCGGGCCAACGAAGACGAACGTCACCAACGGATTCAGAATCAGCACCACGTACTGCTTCGGTACCTGCAGGCCTGCCGATGCCTCCGACAGCTTCTCCTACAAGTACGTTGAGACCTACACCCTTCCTCGCTTCAGGCGAGTGGACCGCCAATCTGGACCTCTACGGACCCGGACTCCAGAATTCGGCCACCTATGAGGCGTTCTGGCGCGTCGACTACGACATCCCATCGGCAGGGTCGAACCGGTTCAGCTACTACTCCGGTGGCGGCTGGTTCTACCCTTCGACCGAAGCTGAGTTCTTCGACGATGGTGTGAATGCGAGTGGTGGCTACGAGTGGCGTCAGGAAGCTGGAGGCCGACGTTACTCCGTCGATCCGCTCAGCCTGACGCACAAGTACGCGGATCTCGTCGTCGTGTTCCACGCAGGGGAGAGCGGTGGAACTGGTTCAAAGCAGTATCCCGCTGCGCTCTACGACAACAATGAGTCGATCTTGGCCGGTGCCGACCTGGTCCAGTGGTATCACTCGATCCGCGCGTATTCCAGGCCGTCAGGATGCGGCTCAGGCGGAGCCGGGTGTACCGTCGCCTTCCCCAATTCATTCCGGGCTGCCCCAACCGGCTATTGATGCCGATGCAAACGTCAGCATCGCGCGCGAGCCGGCCGGCGGTCTGGGCGGCGGTCGTGATCCTGATTGCTCTCGCCGGTTCGGCGTGTGCGACGTCACCCTCATCGTCGGATTCAGCCGCGCCGGAAGGCTCGACGGGTCCGACCGCACCGATCGACACAGCCGTTCCCGACGCCAACGTCGACGCGGACGTCGCTCGACTCTGGGTCGCCCGCGCTCAATCGGACAGCAAGGCGTCGATCCCGGCTGGCAACGTCATCGTCCCGCTGCTCGTGAACGCCGAGACCGGGGCGTCGATCGTGATCCTCGGCGACTACTCGAGCGGCTCGCAGATCCTGGCGCGATATACCGGCGACGATCCGGCGAGCGCGCAGCTCGTCGAGGTCGAGTACCCGTCCAGCATGATCACGGGCCTGTCTGCCTGGGAGGAGGCACGGGTCCGGGCGGCGGTCTCCGTCGCACCGAGCATGGGGTCCTTGGCCCCGGCCCGCATGACCGTCCTATCCATGAGCTGGGACCGATGTCCCGATCAGGCCGGGGCCTGCGCGATCGTCCGGCTCGATGACCCAGATCACCCGACGTCGTCTGATGCTCCGGCCCTCGTGCCGCGCATCGCCGTCCGACTGTCGGATGGCGCGGTGCTCCCCATCGAAGCTGCACCGCGATGGCCGCGTAGACGGCCTGATGCTGGGCCTTGCCGAAGATCTCAGGAATCTTTCGAATGAGGGCTACCCGGGCATCCCACGAGGGCGCGGCTGCCACCTGCTCCGCAATGGGGATGCCCCGGGCCAACGCTTACCGACCCGTCTTGATGCGCTCGGGAAGGACGGCCGCGTAGGAAGTGTCAAGCTCCGTCATGAGCCACTGCCGTCCGAGGTTCTCGGCGGCCACGCCCGTCGTCCCGGTCCCGCCGCACGGGTCGAAGACGAGTTGGTCAGGCATCGTCATGAGCTTGACAAAGAAGCTCGGCAGGGCCAGGGGGAAGCGGGCGGGATGGCGCGTGGGGTTCGGACTGAACTCCGGCTCAAAGTGAAGGAGCGTTGACGGGCGGACCATGTCAGGACCGGCCTGTACGCGCTTGCGGCCCTGCCCTGACGGTTCGTTGACCCGCACGTAGTTGTGGGCCAACTTCTTTCGTCGCTCCCGGTCCCTGGCATCCCACCGGGCCGGGCTCAGGTCGTGCTCGGGGAAGAACTGCCAGTCCGGGGACTTCGCGAACTGGAAGCAATACTCCACCGCGTCCTTGAGAAACCGGTTGAAGCGGCCGGGCGGGGGTGACGGCTTGCCCCAAACGAAGTCCTCCGCGAACAGGAAGCCCTGCTCACGGAGCCAGAAGACAAGCTCGTATTGGAGCGTCCCCCGCTCGTCTCCCTGGCGCTTCGAGCGGTAGTTGAGGACGAAGCTCCCGTGCGGCTTGAGCGTCCGCAGAACTTCGGCCGAGACGACCCGGAAGAAGTCCGCGTACCACTCGCGCTCGTACTTCTCGCCGTTGCCGTTCTTGGGCTGTCCGTCGTAGGGCGGCGAGGTTATGACGAGGTCGAAGGTCTCATCCGGGATACGCCGGAGCGTGGCGAGACAGTGCGCGATGAGCAGGGCACCCCGGTCCGTGGTGAAGGCCGCTTCCTCGCGGACCCAGGGTGGCAGGAGGCCGGAGGATGGCTCCGGGGCCACGACTCGGAGCCGGGAAGGGTAGCCCGGGTCGCTCACCTGCCGCTCACCCGAGGGGTCGGACTTCCGAGCGGGTGTTCCATTTCCTGGATCGAAGAGGGCAGCGCCCGGCTGGCCCCGCCCGTGCTGGCGGCCAAACAGGCCGACGGCCTCGAACGGATGGTTGCCCGACCGAAGCAGGCCGGTCGAGGCCAGCCACATGTCTACACATACAGGCACACAGCCCAACGAGGAAGCGCAACAGACGAGCAGCGGGCCTCAGCCGGTGGACGTTCCTCAGCCGGTGGACGTTCCTCAGCCGGTAGACGCTTTCTTCCGCTGGGCCCGGACCGGCTGCCCGCTCCGGTCCGGCCACTCGTAGCCGGCCCAAGGGTCGTAGTCCGGGTCCAGGGGCTCCTGGGCTGGGCGCAGCGCCTCCGGGACGTGGACGAGGTTCACCCGCAACCGGTACCAGACGGAGGAACGGCCGCGCATCCCGTCGGTGAGGATGTCGGCAGGCTCCAGGTGAGCCCCGGCCTCCGGGTGGCGGCCCTTCCAGCGTTCCAGGCCTTCGTTGACCTCGGCTTTCGTGGCGGCGCGGGCGATCTCGATGACGGGGATCCCGGATTTCCGGCGCCCGGTCGGTGTCGGGTGGGTGCCCTCCCGGTCGGCCGGCAGGCCGGCGTTCGGGTCACCGGCGGCGACCGCGGCGGCCCGCCCCGCGGCGACCTCCGGGGCCGGGCCGCCCTCGACGCCCCGGCCCCGGTACGCCGAATCGGCGCGTCGCCTGCGGGACGGCTGGACGCGCGGCGGCTCGCCCTCCTGCTTCGCATAGTTGGGAGGCCACGGGGCGTCGCCCAGGCCCTCGGCCTCGTGCCGCGCGCTCAGCTCCAGCAAGGCATCCAGCGACCCGACGGCCCCGTCGATCCCGGCGCCCGCGTCGCCCCGCCCGGCGTACAGCGCGGGCACCGTCGCCAGGGTGAAGTCCTCGGCGGCCACGTCGGGTACCTCGTCCCAGCGCAGCGGGAACGAGACCCGGGCGTCCGGCAGCGGCCGGATCGAGTACGCGGACGCCACGGTCCGGTCCTTCGCGTTCTGGTTGTAGTCCAGGAACACCCCGTGGCGCTCCTCCTTCCACCATTTCGAGGTGGCGATCCGCGGCGCCCGTTGCTCGACGTCCCGGGCCAGCGCCAGGGCCGCCCGACGGACCTGCGGGTACGTCCAGCGCCGCTCGATGCGCACGTTGACGTGGATGCCGCGGGACCCCGACGTCTTCGGCCAACCGACCAGGCCCACGGCCTCCAGGGCCTCGCGCACGACGCCCGCGACCTCGCGGACCTGGGACCACGGCACCCCCGGCACGGGATCGAGGTCCACGCGCAGCTCGTCCGGGTGGTCCATGTCGTCCGCCCGCACCGGGTGCGGGTTGAGGTCGATGCAGCCGAGGTTGGCGACCCAGGCGAGGCCGGCCGCCTCGTCCACGACGATCTCGTCAGCGGTGCGGCCGGACGGGAACGTGAGCGTCGCCACGCGCATCCACTCGGGCCGATTGTGCGGCGCCCGCTTCTGGAAGAACGGCTCCTTCTCGATGCCGTCGACGAAGCGCTTGAGCGCCATCGGCCGGCCGCGGACGCCGGCCAGCGCCCCGTCCGCGACCGAAAGGAAGTAGCGGACGACATCGATCTTGGTGTATCCGGGGCGCGGGAAGTACACCTTGTCCGGGTTCGTGATCGTGACCTCACGGCCCCCGATCTCGATGGTCTCCTTCCGGGGTGCCATGGTCCGAATGCTCGCACGTCGCCGCAAGCGGGCTGTCGATTCCCGCCGCTCCGGTTCGTCGTCTTCGCCCCTGACGGCTACAGCCCCTGGCGTCTACGAGCCCGTCACGGAGGTGAACACCAGGACCACCGACATGACGATCAGGAGCGCCGTGGACAGCCAGCCGATGGTGGCCAGGAACCGCCCGCTGGCGAGCGGCCCCATCAGCTGCCGATCCGACGCCAGGAGCATCACGAACACCAGCACGAACGGCAGCAGCAACGCGTTCAGCACCTGGGCGGAGAACATGACCTGGATCAGGGGCAGGCCCGGGATCATCACGAACAGCGCGGCGAACCCGATGAAGAACGCCAGCAGGCCGTAGAACGCCGGCGCGTCGCGCCAGTTCCAGTCCACGCCCGTCTCCCAGCCGAACGCCTCGCACGTCGTGTAGGCGCTCGACAGGGGAACCACGCCCAGGCCCAGGAACGACGCGCCCAGCAGGCCCACGGCGAACACGACCGCGGCGGCGGGACCGGCGATCGGCTCCAGCGCCCTGGCCGCATCGGCGGCGGTCTCGATCCGAAGCCCGTTCGCGTACAGCGTCGCCGCGCAGGCGATCACGATGAAGCCGGCGACGACGTTCGTGATCAGCGCCCCCGCGAACACGTCGGCGCGGCTCGCGCGGAGATCATCGGGGCGCAGGCCCTTGTCCGCGACGTAGGACTGGATGAACGCCTGGCCCCACGGCGTGATGGTCGTGCCCACGGTCCCCACGACGGCGAGCCAGTAGGCCGGCGACGACGTCAGCTGCGGCCGCACGAGGTTCGTCAGGGCCTCGCCCCACGCCGGCGACGCCGCGAACGCCGAGAACATGTAGGCACCGGACACGAGGATGCCGACCACCACGAACAGGTACTGGACGCGGCTGTAGCTGCCGAGGGCGATGAACCCGACCACGACGACGGCGGCCACGGCGGCGCTGACCTGGGGCGGGATCCCGAAGATCCCGAGCGCAGACCCGATCCCGGCGAACTCGGCGACGATGGAACCCAGGTTGGCGGTCAGCATCAGGACCGCCGCGAACACCGTCCACCGGACGCCCCAGCGCTCGCGGATCAGGCCCATCAGCCCCTTGCCGGTGGCGAGCCCGAGCCTGGCGCCCGCCTCCTGGGTGAAGAACAGGACCACCTGGCTGGCGAGGATGACCCACAGCAGCCGATAGCCGAAGTTCGCGCCGGTCAGCGAGTAGGTGGTGATGCCGCCCGCGTCGTTGTCCGCGAACCCGCTGACCAGGCCGGGTCCCAGGACGGCGAGCGTGGCCAGGATCCGGACGCGCCAGTGCGGCAGCCGCGGGAACGGCCGCACGACGCCTGGGCGCCGCTCGCGCCGGGGACGCTGCGGATCCGGGGGTCGCCGCTCGACGCCGGCCATGTCCCCCCTACCTCGAGAACACGCGCGGGAGTCGCTTCTTCCAGGCGGTCGGGATCACGGTGTCGAGCGCGTCGTCCACCGTGACGATGCCCTGGAGCACGCCCTGCTCGTCCACCACGGGCACCGCCAGCAGGTTGTAGTGCGCCACCACCTCGGCGACCTCGTCCTGGTTGGCGGTCACGCTGACCGCGACCGGCTCGCGGATCATCACGTCGCGGATCGGTGTGTCGGGCTGCGCGACGATGAGGTCCCGGAGCGACAGCACGCCCACCAGCTGGCCGTCGTCACCGGTGACGTAGACGTAGTAGATCGTCTCGGCGTCCGGCTCCAGCTCGCGCAGCCGATCGATCGCTCCCCCGACGGTCAGGTGGTCCTCGAGCGTGATGAAGCCGGTGGTCATGATCCCGCCGGCCGAGTCCTCCGGGTAGCCGAGGAGCTCCTGGACCTCCTCCGCCTCGTCCCGCTCCATCAGCGCGAGGATCTCGTCCCGGGTGTCCTGGTCGAGGTCCGCGACGAGGTCCGCGGCGTCGTCCGGGCTCATCTCCTCGAGGATGTCCGCCGCCCGCTCCGGCGTCAGGTCCTCAAGGACGTCCACCTGGGTCTCGGGTTCCATCTCCTCGACCACGTCGGCCAGCGCTTCGTCGTTGAGGGAGGCCAGCACGCCGAGGCGGTCGCGGGGCGCCAGCTCCTCGATGATCGACGCGAGGTCGGCCGGGTGGAGTTCGGCGAGCCTGGCGTGCGGGACCCGGAGCCGGACGCTCGCGATCGTCGCCTCGAGCGGGTCCACGTCCTCCCAGTCGATGTAGCGCTCCGGGACGGTCAGCCGGAGGTTGCGGGCGATCGTGCGGAAGGCGCCCTCCATCCCGAGCCGGCGAAGCAGGCCCGCCGCTCCGACGTCCACGGCCACGACCCGCAGCTGGTGCTCGATCTCGTCGAGGCTCACGTCGTTGACACGGATGACCTTGCGGCCCTCGATGTCCACGATCTGCTTGTCCAGCAGGTCCTGCTTGAGCAGGATCTCGTCCGGGCGCTGGACGAACCTGCCCATGTCGATCGTCCGCACGCGCAGCTGCGCGCCCGCATCGTCGAGCGTCGAGACATCGCGCCACGGCAGGAAGATCCGGCGCCGGTCGGTGCGCGCGACGAGACCCGTCACCGGCGGGTACCGATCGCCGATGGCGACGATCAGGTCGGCGATCGTGCCGATCGGCTCGCCGTCCGGGTCACGAACCGGCAGACCGATGCACTGGCTCAGGAAGCGCATTGGTGGCCACCTACACGGGGCGGGTCCGTCCGCCCTCGGGTGACCGATGGCCCGGCGCACCGGCGCGGGCCCTGGCCGTCAGCGGGCGGGGCGGACCTCGGGGGTGCCGGCGCGGGTGCCGGCCTGACTAGGTCCGTTCTCCACGGGGGAGGAATCCTCGGTGCGGCGCGGGACACCCCGAACCCGCGTACGGGCGCGGGGGCATTGCGGACTGTAGCCCCGCGCGGAGTGGCGGGTCAAACGCCTGTGTCGCGGTGCGGCCCGCGGCACCGTGCGGCCGGCTCGCGGCCCCGTGCGGCTCGCGGCGCGGCGCGGCCGGCTCGAGTCGGGACGCGTCCCTCCCCGGCGCGGATCCGGTCGCCGTACCATCGGGCGATGTCGAGGCTGCGGGTCGCGCTCGTCCAGGTCGAGGCGCGTCACGACGTCGAGGACAACATCGAGCGGGCGATCGCGCTCGCTCGGGAGGCGGCCGTCGGCGCCGACCTCGTGGTGCTCCCGGAGTACGTCCAGTACCGCGGCACGGACGCGGGGTTCCGCGCCTCCGCCCGCCCGATCCCCGGCCCCACCAGGGCGCCGTTCGCCGCGCTCGCCCGCGAGCGCGGATGCTGGATCCTGGCCGGCAGCCACGCGGAGGCGTCCGGTGATCCGGCACGGCCGTACAACACGGCGCCCCTGTTCGACCGTTCGGGCACGCTCTTCGCCCGCTACCGCAAGGCTGCACCTGTTGGGAGGTGCTCCTGCGCGCACGGGCGATCGAGAACGGCGTCTGGGTGATCGCCGCCGGCGGCTGCGGACGCGGCGAGCCGGGTGCGATCCCCGCCTGGGGCCATTCGATGGTCGTGGATCCGTGGGGCACGGTCGTGGTGGATGCCGGCATGGAGGAGGGGATCGTGCGAGCCGAGCTGGACACGGCCGCCGTCGTCGCCGCGCGTCGCCAGGTCCCCGCCCTGGCGAACCGGCGCCCGGACGCGCTGCCACCGCTGCGCCCGGACGCTACCCGGTCAGGCCGCCTCGTGGCGGACGTGCAGGACGCGGTGGGTGAACGGGATCCGGATCTCGCGGAACACCTCGATCGAGACCAGGAAGCCCGCGAACAGGAACACCACGCCCAGCAGCTCGCCCAGGAAGAACGTCTCCGTCACCCCGAACCGCGACAGCCCGCTGGTGAGCGAGGGGATGAAGCCGCCGATGGCGAGCAGGATCGTGGCCGGCACGCGGCTGTGGAGCTGGCCGCGGAACAGCGCGACGACCGCGCCCGGGATCGACGCGACGAGGTTCACGATGATGGCGACCGGTGCCAGGAGCAGGTTCAGGAGGAACGGCCCGGCTCCCTGGCTGCGGGTCAGGTCGTACCGGACGAGGCGGCGCTTGGGCATGAACACGTAGGTGCTGTACAGGGCGCCCAGCGCGAGCGCGAAGCCGCCGGTCACGTTGAACAGGGGGGTGAGCAACCGCACGGACCCGGGCATCAGGGTCCCGACCGGGATCCCGGCCGCGTCGAGGGCATACCCGGGGGCCGCGACCGGAGCCGTCAGGACGATCGGGATGGCGACGATCGAGCCGCCGACGATCAGGGCACCCGCGATCCGGGACCAGCGCCCCGTGCCGCGGTACGTCTCGATCGAGATCAGGACCGCACCGACGATCGCGATCGCGAACGCCGCGTAGGGGAGGATGCCGGTGTCGGTGTACTGCTCCCGTTGCTGCGACAGCAGCGTGAACAGCCCGGCCAGCACCACGCTGAACGCGGCGCCGTACCCGAACCTCGTCTTGCCCAGCAGGTACATCGTGCCCAGGCCCAGCCAGGCGGCGACATAGACCGCCCCGATCAGGTACCAGGCGCGATACAGCGGCTCGCTCCAGCCGAAGGCCCCGCCCCATGCCTCCGTACCGGCGGAGATCCCGTACCAGATCGTGCCGACCATCCAGGCCAGCTGGTACGAGCGGCGGCGCTCCAGCCACTGGTCCAGCAGGAACAGCGCGAACACGAATGACAGCGTCGACGACAGGAACGGCAGGGCGACGTTGGGCTCCATCGGGGTGACACCTCGGGCGGTCCGGGCGCGTTGGCCCGTCATGCCGACGGTAGCCGTGGCCGGGACCGGACCTCAATGTGCCCACCGATCCGGGTCGCCGCGGTCGTGCGGCCCGCATCCCCCGGATGGCATCGATCGTTCGATATCCCGCACCCGTGGCGGCTGCGGCTTCATGACATTCAGTCCGGTTGAACGGCCGCCGGCGCCGACGGGACGTCGCCCGCACCGACTCCCACCGGCATCCGACGGCGCTCGTCCGCCAGCATGCACGCGGAGCGGATGGCGCTCACGAGCGACCGCTTCACGCCGGCCTCCACCGCCACCTCGTCGTCTCCCATCCGCAGCGACAGCCCCGCCAGCACGTGGTCGAGCTGCTCGTAGCGCAGGCCGATGGCCGTCTCGTTCGGCAGGCCGGCCGCCAGGTCGCCGGACGAAGGCTGCTCGAGGATCTCGTCCGCCACGCCCAGCACCCGCGCCAGCTCGCCGATCTGCGTCTTGTACAGGTGGCGAAGCGGCGCGATGTCCCCCACGCCATCGCCGTGGGGGTCGTAGAACCCGATCGACCATTCCGAGCGGTCCGTGGTGCAGACGAGCAGGCAGTCCGTCTCCATCGCCTTGAGCGAGAGCACCAGCATGCGGCTGCGGACCTTCCCGAAGATGAACGTCTCGGTCGTCCCGGCGTACGGCCACAACCAGCGCCGGGCCAGCCGCGCCTGGGTGTCGCGCCGCGTGCCGAAGGCAAACTGCTGAGCCCACGGATAGAGCACCGGCGTGCTGCTCAGCCTGCCCAGGATCCCGATGGATCGCTCCAGCAGCGAACGGTTCGCTGCCAGCTGAGGGGGCACCCGCTCGTACAGTCCAAGCTGGTGGAGCAGCTCGGACAGGTCCCTCTCCTCGAGCGGCAGGTCCAGGGCGCGGGCGGCGGAGTGAGCGCTGGCGAGGATCGCGGAGCTGCTGTCACGTTCCGGCAGACTGAACAGGTGGATCTGCGTGGCCGGCAGGCACCGTGCGCACAGGTAGGCGCAGGTGGTGGAATCCAGTCCACCGCTCAGCCCGATGACCACGCCGCGGACGCCCCTGCGCTCCACCTCGCCGCGGATGAAGTCGCAGATCCTCTCGATCTCGACGGCGGGCTCGAACCGCAGCTGTGCTTCCAGCATTCCCGACGGCTTCCGTCTCGCCATGGCTCTCGATCCACCCCCGAGCACGCCCAGCGACGTCATCGTAGTGCGCGAAGCCGCGTTCAGCACGTCTCCGGTCGCCGGGAGCAGGTGTTTCGACGATCCGGCGCGGGCCACATGGAACGAACCGCCTTGCGCGTCCAGGGAGCGAGGGCACGTAAGTCGCAGGCAAGGGCGGGTTTGGCCGCGGATGAGCGGCGCGCGTCAGAGTGCGGCCATGAACGAGCGAGAGAGGCGACGCGACAAGCGCCGGCGCAAGGCCGGCAAGAGGTACCAGACCTGGGATCTCGGCAACGGGATGGAGCAGGCCACGCCGGACGCGGTATTCCGGGCGATGGGCGGCCTGCCGCCGGACCTGGACTGGCCCGAGCTGGCCCCCAGCGTGATCCCGATCCTGCCCCGCCGCCGGCCGATGCCACCGGCAGCGGGCGAGCCGTTCCGGGTCACCTTGCCGCCCGGCATCCCCACGGGCTTCGGGATCGACATCGGCCCGGCGTTCCTCGTGGTCGGGACCAGTCTCCTGGGCTCCTGGCCGATCGGGCCGGCGGACCTGGTCGCCACGGGCCTGCAGAACCTGCGCGACCGGCTGTGCACGATCCGGCCGCGGGACCTCGTCCGGCAATCGATCGACGGCGTGCCGGTGCGGGTCCTCCAATCCGGCGTCGGCTGTGCGTCGGCCCTGGTCCTCGTTCCCGACGAGCTGGAGCGGATCTTCGGCGCCGAGCCGCAGTGCCTGATCGCGCCGATGCGGGACCTCCTGATCTCGCTGCCGATCGAGGCGGACCGGGGGTTCGTCACGTGGCTGAACGACGAGTTCGCCGAGATGGATCCGAACGGCCTCGCGCTGGACGCGTTCGTCCTGGC
Organism: uncultured Chloroflexia bacterium; assembly: GCA_963703575.1. Taxonomy (GTDB): domain Bacteria; phylum Chloroflexota; class Limnocylindria; order Limnocylindrales; family CSP1-4; genus CAIXZV01. The sequence continues at coordinate 170,278 of CAVPEU010000014.1, read as the reverse complement.
CGACGGGGACCTTCGCTACGAGCCCCTGCGGGCCGGTCGCGCGTTCGCCTGAACGCCTGGAGCCGGATTGCACGTACGGGTCCGCGGCACGCGCGAGTGCGCGGCACGCGGGTGAAGCGCAGGTGCATCGGCCCACGCTCCGGGAGCGCCCCCTGATCCACGTGTGGATCAGGACGACGACAACCCCGCACGGTTCGACCGCCCAACCCCGGGTTCGGCCCCCGGGCCACGCTCGGGGATCGCCCGGTTGATCCACACGTGAATAGGGCGCGCGAATGAGGGGTCGGGGACCACGTCCGAGGCAGGCCCCGGTACGCGGGTCACGGCGCGACGGTGACGACCTGCGTGGCGCGGAGGCTCGCCCGCCGTCGTGGCGGACCCGGCATCCGATGGGGAACCGGCCGGCGTCGCACCGGCCTGGAATAGCGCTGGGTCGGGGGTTGCCGTGGCGTCAAGCACGGCTCCACGGGGAAACGCGGGGATGCCGCCGGTCGCGAGCAGGAGCGCCAGGACCAGGGTCGGACCGGCCAACAGGCCAGCGAGGGTCACGCGACGCCCGCGGCCGGCCTGACCCCCGCCGGAAGTCGTCGAGGCAACCGAGGCGGCCGGGCTCGCGGGGCTCCCCGCGGCGGAACGATCCAGCACGACCGTCGTCGGCCCGGTCGCGGTCGGCGCGGCGCCTCGCGACGCGAGCGCCGGGGAGAGGCTCAACGGCCGGCGCGTGGCGACCGGCGGGGGCCCGCCCGACAGCGGCCGGGTGACCGCCGACTGCGACGGCGTGACCACGGGCACGACCGGGCGCGAAACGCTGGCGGCGTGCGAGCTCGACCGTTGGTCGCCGCGGCCAGCCCCCGTCGCCGTGCTCCGGCGGCCCGCCCGCCGCTCCCGGATGACGCGGATCCGTCGGCCAACCAGCCCCCCGACCGTCGTCGAGACGACGATGGCCAGCAGGAGCAGGCCGAGCGAGACGATGTTCTGCTCGAGCCGCATCGACCCTCGTGAGTGGCCGGATCGGAACCCCAGTCACCGCGATCCTAGCATTCCGGGCCCTGCCGGAGGCCCGTGCCACGCCACCGGACGCGTACAGTCAGGTCGGCGCGGCACGGGGCCCGCGACGGTCGAGGAGGACGGCATGGCGGAGGCCGCGCAGGGCCGCGGACGGGCGCTTCGATACCGCGGCTACCGCTCGTTCGAGTACCTCGAGGCCGGACGCGACTACCGCCCGTTCCGCCTCGCCAGCGAGACGGACCGCGTCCCGCCGTTCGCCGTCGAGGTCTCCGATGTCCAGGAGGCCCGCACCTGGCGCCTGCTGGCCGCGCATCCGGCGATCTCGCTCCACGACCATCTCGAGGTGGACCCGGACGACATCACCCAGTCCGAGGCGTGGATCCGCGAGGCGCACGTGGCGACCGGCTTCGAGGGCCTGGCGCGCTCCGGCCTGGCCGCCGTGTTCGAGAACTTCGGCGACGGCCTCAGCACGATCACCAGCAACAGCGGCTGGAAGTGGGGCGACGTCATTCACGACCTGGGCATGCGCTTCAGCGACTGGGCCCACCAGGACTTCGTCGTCCGTGGCGAGACGATCGCGGACATCCGGTCCGCCTTCGGCAACGGGCAGGTCGCCGTGATCGCCTCGCTGGAGGCCGCCACGCCGATCGAGAACGAGCTCGACCGGATCGACGTCCTGTATGGTTTCGGCGTCCGGATGATGGGCATCGCCTACAGCCAGAGCAACGCGCTCGGCTCGGGCTGCCGCGAGGCACGGGACGCGGGGCTGACGGCCTTCGGGCGCCGCGCCGTGGAGCGGATGAACCGGCTGGGCATCCTGATCGACGTCTCGCACGCCGGCGACGAGACCTCGCTGGACACGATCCGCGAGAGCCGCGCCCCGGTGTGCATCAGCCACTCGGGCGCCCGCGAGCTGTGGCCGATCAGCAAGTGCAAGCCGGATCGACGTGATCCGCGCCTGCGCAGAGCGCGGCGGCGTCATCGGCATCGAGGCGGCCCCGGGCACCACGATGGTCCGCCCGGACCTGGTGGAGCACTCGATCGAGACCGTCATGCGCCACTTCGAGTACTGCGTGGACCTGGTCGGCATCGACCACGTCACCTTCGGACCCGACACGTTGTTCGGCGACCACGCGGCCTCCTACGGCCTGCCGATGGGCCAGCTCCTGGCCAGCGGCGACTCCGAGTACGACGCGATCGTGCCGGAATACGTCGTCGGCCTCGAGAACATCGGCGAATTCCCGAACATCGTCCGCTGGCTCGTGAAGCATGGCTATTCGGACGACGAGATCGCGAAGGCGATCGGTGGCAACACGCTGCGGGTGCTGGAGCAGGCCTGGCGCGCCTGAGCCCGCGCGCCGGCGCGACCGGCGGGCGGGGTGGCACCATTCGCTCGCATGACCCCGATCGCGCCCGCGCCCGCGCCCCGCCGCCGCCTGGGCGGCCTCATCGCCGATCCGGCCCCGCTCCGGTATGACCGGGACTTCAGGCTGCTGTGGATCGGCCAGGCGATCAGCATGATCGGCCGGATGGTGACCTCGGTCGTGCTGCCGTACCAGGTCTATGTCCTGACGCGGGACCTGCTGGCCGTCGGCGCCCTGTCGATCGTCCAGCTCGTCCCGATCCTGATCTTCGCCCTGGGCGGCGGCGCCGTCGCGGACGCGGTGGACCGCCGCCGCCTGCTGATCGTGACCCAGGTCGGGCTGGCCGCGACCAGCCTCGCGCTGGTCGTGCTGGCCGTCCAGCCCGCTCCGTCGGTCGCGGCGATCTACGCGGTGGCCTTCGCCGCCGCCGGGCTCGGCGCGATCGACCAGCCGGCGCGCGCCTCCGCGATCCCACGCCTGGTGCCGGCCCACCGCTTGCCGGCCGCGATCGCGATGAACCAGCTGGTGTTCAACGGAGCCGCGGTCATCGGGCCGGCCATCGGCGGGATCATCCTCGCGGCCGCCGGCATCGCGGCCGCCTACATGGTCGACGTCGTCACCTTCGGCGCCGCCATCGTCGCCCTCCTGCTCATCGCGCCGATCCCGCCGGCGGAGGGCGCCGTCCGCCCGGGCCTGCGCTCCGTGGTCGAGGGGCTGCGCTACGCGCGCAGCCGCCGGGAGGTCCTGGCGACGTTCGTGGTGGACATCAACGCGATGGTGTTCGGGTCGCCGCGGTCGCTGTTCGCGCCGCTCGCCCTCGACGTGTTCAGGGTGGGTCCGGCGGGCGTTGGGCTGATGGCCTCCGCGGCGGGGCTGGGCGCGTTCGTCGGATCGGTGTTCAGCGGCTGGACGACCACCGTGCGCCGGCCCGGCCGGGCGGTCCTGGGCGCCGTCGCCGTCTGGGGCCTCGGCATCACGGCGTTCGGGCTGGCGACGTTCAGCTTCCCGCTCGCGCTGCTGTTCCTCGCGATCGCGTCCGGCGCCGACGTCATCAGCGCCGTCCTGCGCAGCTCGATCGTGCAGCTGATCACGCCGGACGAGCTCCGGGGCCGGGTGTCGTCGATCCACACCCTGGTCGTCACCGGTGGTCCGCGGATCGGGGACGCGGAGGCGAGCGCGGTCGCGGCGGTGATCGGGACGCAGGGATCGGTGGTCTCCGGCGGGCTGCTGACGCTGGCCGGCCTGGGCGCGATCGCGCTCGCGATGCCGGAGTTCAGCCGGCTCGACCTGCGCAAGGCCGTGGCCGAGCGGGAGGCCGTGGCGGCGCCCGCCCCGGGCTGACGCCGCGCGTCGCGCCGGCTTCCCGGCCGGCGCGGGGATCCGGATGCCCTGGAGCCTCGCCGGAGCCTGGCGACCGTCAGGGGTTCGCCGGGCCGGCCAGGACCCAGCTGGACCCGTCCGCGGCGTCCCGGACCTCCACCCCGGCCGCGTCCAGCCGGGCGCGGATCAGGTCCGCTGTCTGCCAGTCCCGGGCGGCACGGGCGCGCGACCGCAGCTCGAGCAGCGCCGTCACGAACGGGTCCACCATCGACCGCGGGTCCACCGGGCCGGCGTCGGCACGTTCACCCAGGCGGGTGATCAGCGAGCGGAACGTGGCGCCGGCGTTGTCCAGGTCCGGGCTGTCCTCCCCGGCGCGGATCCGGGCGGAGATCACGGAATCGAGGTCCAGCAGCGCCCCCACGGCGGCCCGGTGGTCGCCCCGGCCGAGGGCGTCCACGAACGCGTCCTCGAGGTCCGCCACCCCGTCGCGCCGCGTGGCGGGCCGTGCAGACCCCGGGGCACCTGTGCCGCCCGGCGTGCCGTTCGCGCCCCCGGCCGGCATCCAGACGGCATCCACGGTTTCGCCCGCGGCGAGCTCCCGCGCGGCGTCCCCCAGGGCCCGGATCGGTCCTTCGGTCCCGCTCGGGAAGATGGCGCTCCGACCGTTCACCCGGACGGTGACGCCGCCCAGGCCGGCGACGGACGCCGTGCCGCGCGCGAGATCGAGCACCAGCGCGGTGTGGCTGTCGACGCCGAGGATGAACGCTCCCTCGGGCAGGGTCCGCTCGAGCAACCGCAGGCGCCGCTCGCCCATGTAGCAGAACCGCGTGTCGTGGGTGCCGCCCTCCGCGTTGTCGTAGTGGGGGACGACGGCCGCACGCAGCCCGGCCGCCGCCAGGAGGTCGAGGCCCTCGAGCCAGCGCGGGTCCTCGCCCACCTTGTAGATCTCGTAGACCGGGATCGTCACGACGCCGAGCGTGAGGGCGGCGGCGCTGGCCATCGTCACGATGCCGCCGTCCGAGAGCTTGGCGCCGATGGCGTCCGGGATCGGGCTGCCGGCCCACTGCCGGAGGGCGTAGCTCGGACTGCCGGGTCCGGCCATCACGTAGCGCGCCTCGCGGATGCGGGCCACCGCGGTCGCGAGCGTCACCGCATCCACGTCCCGCGACCGGTACGAGGCGATCGTCGCGGCCCGCCCGACGTTGGTCGCGAAGAACTCCAGCGTGCGAGTGCTCAGCTCGTCCGCGTTCTCCTGGAAGCCGTACGGCGTGTCGATGATCGCGACTGGCGCGGGCTGGGTGCCGAAGCGGTCGAACAGCGCGCGATGCACCTTGGCCATCGTGGGCGCCGTCTCGCCCGAGCCCATGATCGCCAGCACCCGCGGCTCCGTCATGCGAGGAACCCGTCGGCGGTCAGCTCGTGCATCACCTCCGCGAGCTCGTCCGGGTGCTGGGCGTGGATGTCGTGGTCGCCCCGGAACCACCGCACCCGGGCGCTGGGGATCGCGGCGAGCGCGGCGTCGATCTCGCCGCGCTTGCGCTCGTTCCCCTCCGCCCGCCCATCCTCGGCCGGCACGAGGAGGACCGGCACGGCCAGCTCCGGGAAGCGCTCGAAGGGGTGGTGGTCCCACAGCCCGCGCAGGACGGCCAGGTGGCGATCGAAGGTCAGCCACGGGGCCACCGTGCCGTCGGGCAGGACCTCGAAGTTGGCGAGCGTGCCACGGATGCCGGTTTCGGGCCAGTCCGGGTGGGCGGAGCGGATGTAGCCCTCGATTTCGGCCAGCGGCCGGCCACGGAGCCGGGGCGGCTGCAGCGCCGCGCGGCAGGCCTCCCAGCTGGGGAACGCGCGGCTCGGCTCCAGCCAGCCGCCGTCCACGCAGGCGATGCCCCTGACGGCAGCGGGGTGGCGCGCGGCCAGCTCCACGACCACGTTCCCGCCCCACGACTGGCCGGCGACGACCGGACGGTCCAGCCCCAGGGCGTCGATCAGCGCGGCGACGTCGTCGGCGACCGACGGCACGTCGTACGGGCCATCCGGCTTGGAGGAGCGGCCGTGCCCGCGGAGGTCCACGGTCGCGACCGCGTGCCCCGTGGCGGCCAGGCGGGCCGCGACGCCGTCCCAGGTTCGCGCGTTCGAGGCCAGGCCGTGGGCGAGGACGAACGCGGGCAGGTCCGGCCGGTCAGCGGCCGGCTCCGGCGCCCACAGGTCGACCGCCAGGTCGATGCCCTCGGCCACGGGGATCCGCTCGGTGCGCATGTCCCGATGGTACCCGCGCGGTCCCTGATCCCACCGCCGGCCCCGGGCGTCGCGCCGCCCTCGGACGGTCACGCGAACGTCACGTTCCGCGCGTGGGGGCCGATCGTCAGGTCGGCCACGTCGCGCGCGACCGTCGCGTCGGGGTCGGGTCGTGCGGGCCGGAGATCCGGAGGGCGTGCGGCGCGCCATGGGGAGCTCGTGAGCTACACGCTGGACGTGAACGTGCTGCTGTACGCGTCCGATGAGTCCAGCCCGGTCCACGACCGCGCTCGAGGCGTCATCGGGCGCCTTGCCGACGGACCGGAGATCGCCTACCTCTTCTGGCCGACGGTCATGGCGTACCTCAGGATCGCCACCCATCCGGCCGTCTTCGCGCACCCGCTCTCGATGGTCGAGGCGATCGGCAACATCGAGCAGCTCCTGGCCCGCCCCCACGTGCGGACGACGGGGGAGGCCGAGACGTTCTGGCGGTCCTTCCGTGAGGTAGCGGACGCCGCCCTGCCGTCCGGCAATCTCGTTCCCGACGCGCACCTGGTGACCCTGATGCGGGAGAATGAGGTGCGGACGATCCTGACGCGCGACCGCGACTTCCGCCGTTTCCCGCGCATCGAGGTCCGCGACCCGTTCACCTGACGATCCGTCATCGTCGCGGACCGCCCGAGCCGAGGTGGACCGCCAGCGCCGACGCACACTGCCGCGCCGACCAGCCTCCTCAGCCGGCGCCGAAGTCGACTGCCGCCCAGGTCCGGCCGCCGTCCCGCGTCATGACGAGGTGGCTGGCGTTCTCCCCGGTCCGGGCGATGGCGACGCCCTGCTCGGCGGTCGTGAAGCCCAGCTCGGAGAACCCACCGGGAGTCGCGAGCGTGGCCACGCGCGCCCACGTCCTCCCGCCATCGAGCGTGGCCACCAGCGCGGCGTTGCCGCCCGGCACGCTGCCTGCCGCCACCACGGTCGGCTTGGACGGCGCCGCGGCGATCCCCGCCAGGCCCGTGATCGGGATGGCGGTCGCCTGCTGCGTGAACGTGGCGCCGCCGTCATTCGACGTGAACAGGTGCACGCCCAGCGGCGTGGACCAGACCCCCATATCGCACGCGGCCACGAGGTCCGAGCCACTCGAGGCGGCCAGCCATGCCGGTCCGGCGGTATCGAGACATGGCGGCTGCCAAGCCTGCCAGGCGTCGTTCGCCAGCCGGGCCCCACCGACCACGGCCCGGTTCACCTGCACGAGCCACCCAGCCGGCCCGTGGAGCACGATCCGGGTCTCGGGTACCGGCCCGGCGCCGACCGACACTGTCGTCGGGTCAGGGCGAACGACGTCGCCGTCGATGGGACCCGAGGCGATCGCGATGTCCTCCGATCCGCTCGCGTAGAAGGCCACGTGCACCTTGCCGGCGGCCGCCTCGAGGGCCATGACCTCGGTCGCCGCGCCGGCGCCGGGCAGTGCCTCACGATGCCACGTCGCGCCGCCGTCGTGGGTCGCCCACAGGTCGGGGCCGAACGCCCAGCCGTCGAGCTGGCTGCCGAACCGGAGCCCGCTCACGCCCGTGGCCGCCCGTCCTCCGGGGGCGATCGGGGCGGCAGGCGCCGGGATGCGCCCCCAGGTGACGCCGCCGTCCGTGGTCCGGAGGATCGTCGCGCACGGCGACCCGGCGCAGGTCGAGCTCCCGAGGACCCAGCCCCGCGACGCGGAGACGAAGGTCACCGAGACGGGCTGGAAGTCGGCGGGCACCGACCCGGCGGCAGGTCCCTCGGCGGCCGGCGATGCGGTCACGGCCGGGGCGCTCGCGGGCGGGGCAGCGGTCGGCGTCGCCACCGGAGCGGACGCGCCGGGCGCATCGCTCGCGTTCGGCACGCCGCTCGCGTTCGGCCCATCGCTCGCACCCGGCAGGATCGGGGTCGTGCCGGACTCGGGGGGCCGGAGCAGGTTCGTGCCGGCGAAGGCCAGGACGACGACCGCGACCAGCGCGGCGCCAAGCGGCCCGCGGGCTCGCAGCGCCGGAGCGAGCCGGGCACGCAGCCCGGCGAGCCCGGAGGTGGATGGCCGGCTGTCCGCGCGGGACCGCGCGATGCGCGCGACCAGCCGCTGCGGCGCGGGATCCCCGGCCTCCCGCGCGAGCGCCTCCCGGATCTCCTGCTCGAACGGATCAGGGTCGGGCGGGTTGTGCGTCATCGGGAAGCGCTCCTCTCCTGGGCCGCCTCGACGCTCGTGCGGAGGTGGCGCAGCGCGTAGTGGAGTCGGGACTTGACGGTCCCGGGCCGGGTGCCTGTGCGCTCCGCGATCTGGTCGACGGTCAGGTCCGCCTGGTACCGGAGCGCGATCACCGCGCGGTGGTCCGGGCTCAGATGCCGGAGCGCCTCCCGGATGGCGTCGGCCGCGCCGATCACGTCCCCCGGATCGGGAGCCCGTCGCCGGTCGAGCGAACCCAGCGGCACCGTGTCGATCGAGATGGGCAGGCGACGCCGCGCCCGAAGCCGGTCGCGGCAGGCGTTGACGAGGATGCGCCCGAACCACGCCTCGAAGCGCGTTGTGTCGCGGAGCTCCCCGAACCGGCGCCAGGCCGAGAGCACGGCGTCGTGGGTCGCGTCCTCCGCCTCGGTCGCGTCGAGCAGGATGATGCGCGCGGTCCGGTAGGCGCGGTCCAGGGCCTGCCGGTCCAGGAGGGCGTCGAACGTCCGGGCACGAAGCACATCCGCCGGTTCGGGCAGGTCCATGCCATTCACCATAGGGGTCGCTCTGGAGCCGATCATGCTCCTCTGACGATCGGACCCCGGCACAACGTTCAATCGCCTGCGGGCGCGCGTGCAGGCGAAGCCTCCGCCGTCGGTAGTCCGACGACAGGTTCGTCGAGGAGGACGGCCGCGCGACTGTAACAGGGCGAGGCCGGCGGTATGGAACCGGATGGCCTGGCGCGAGATGGAGCCGACGGCCGCACGGGGAACCGAGGCCTGCTGTTCGCGAGCTCACGATCAGGTCGCCGGCGGCCGGCGCTCGCGTGTTCAGCTCTCCGGACGAGGAAGCCGCGTCTCGATCGCAAGGATCCGCTCGAGGCACACCGCCAGAGCCGGGTAGACCTGGAGGAGGGCATGCACCCGCGTCCCATCGCCAACGGAGTACGCCCAGCTTGCGAGGTGCCGCCGGAGGAACTCCCGCTCCGTCCGCCGCAGCCGTTTGGCCTTGTCGAGGTCGGCGCGATCCCACGCCGACTCCTCCTGGCGACAGAGGACGTACACGAACTCGAGCTCGATCGCGACGTGGTCGGCGGGCATGGTGCGGCTCGCGGCGAGGCGGAGCCCGCTGGCCGCGTACAGGCGCTCCACCTCGGCTCGGCCCCCGTTGCCGAGGTATTCCGACTCCACCAGCGGCACGAGCCCGTGGTCCGGGTCGTACAGCCGCGCATACTCGGCGAGGGCCGCGTCGAACCCACCGCCCCCCGCCGCAGTGAGCTCGGCCGACGCCTGCTGCACGAGTGCGCCGGGCGACGCCATCTGATCCACGCCACTGGGCAGCCAGTCGGCCACGGCCGCCAGGTCCTGCCACAGTGCGCCGGCCGCGAGTCCCGCGACCCATCCCGCGGTGGGGGGCCGATAGGCCAGGGCCAGGGCGCGCCAGGCCATTGCCCGCCGGTTCGCCGTCTCGGCAAGCAGACCGAAGGCGCGGTCCTGTGCCGCGCTCGGGCTGCCGTCCGCGATCCGCCTTCGGCGCCAGGCCGGGCGCGAGCGCGGCTCGCCGGTCATCCGCCCATCACCGCCATTTCCTCGCGCGGGACCGTCGCGGTCAGCGGTGAGCGCACCTGGCTGTACCGGTCGCTGCGAGATCGCCAGGTCGACGTGATGAGCGATGCGAGTTCCCCGTCGGCGGCTCCGCCCCTGAGGAGGTCGCGGAGGTCGGCACCGGAAGCGCCGAACAGGCAGGTGAACAGTCGGCCGTCCACCGTGAGGCGGATCCGTGAGCAGTCGCCGCAGAACGGCCTGGTCACCGAGGCCACGACCCCGATCTCGCCCGCGCCGTCGACGTAGCGGAATCGCTCCGCCACCTGGCCGGCCGCGCGCGGAAGGGCCGGCCCGACCGGGAATTCAGCACCCAGCCGCGCGAGGATCTCCTCGGCGCCGACGACGTCATCTCGTCGCCAGCCGTTGCTCTGCCCAGCGTCCATGTATTCGATGAACCGGAGGATGATCCCCCGCTCGCGGGCGAAACGCGCGACCGGGAGGATCTGGCTCTCGTTCACCCCGCGCTGGACGACCATGTTGAGCTTGACGGGGGCGAACCCGGCCCGGATGGCAGCGTCGATCCCCTCCAGCACGACCGACACGGGGTAGTCGACCCCGGCAAGGCGCCGGAACGTCCGGTCGTCGAGCGCGTCCAGGCTCACCGTGACTCTCCGGAGACCGGCGGCCCGCAGGCCCGGCGCCTGGGCGGCGAGGAGGGAGCGACCGACCCACCTGGGCCAGGCGGGCGTGGGCGTCGGCACACTCGAGAGCGAACGAATCGGCTTCTTCCCGCAATCTCCGCGCGATGAGCTCCGGATTCTCGCCCCGGCCGTCCATCTCGTCGTGGATGGCGACCATCCGGACCATGACCCGGCGCAGGAGCGAGATGCTCGGCGCCGAATCCCGGAGGGCCTGCGCGGAGCTGTGGACGCTCGCCCGGCGGACGAACATCCTGGACGCGACGGCGCGGGTCGCCGTGAGGGAGAGTCCGTACGCGGCGACCTGGGCGATCGAGGCCGGTCCGAGCACGACGCCGTCACGGATCATCGCCGCGGTCTCATCGCCGGTCCGGCATTCGATCTCCCGGACCTTCCCCGGAAGGACCCGCTGGTCCAGGAGAATCAGCTTGTCCTGGTCGAGGCGGAAGGGTCCTCGGGACCCACCCGTTTGCGACCCGACGCCGGCAGCGTCGTAGGGAGCGTCCCGGGCGGTGCCCGGCAGCGGGTCCAGGAGCCGGGCGGCGGCCTCGGTCGAGGTCCTCTGGAGTCCGGCTGCGGCGCCGGCCAACGTCACCGTCGAGTGGACGGTGTCGGCCAGGAACTGGCGCATGAAGTGGCGGCGGCCGAGGTCGACGGCATCCTTCGGTTCGCCGGCATCCTTCGATTCGCCGGCAACGCCTGCCGGGGTTTCGCCGACAGGGCTGCCCTCGCGTTCGCTTCCCGGACGCCCTCCGGTCATCGCGTCCTGTCCGACCCCGGAAGGTCGCGCATATCGGGAAGGTTCGCGCGGAGCCCGTGTGCGCGCATCTCGAGTCGGGGTCCTCCAGCAACCATGATGGCGGTGCGAGCCAGCGGCAAGTCCACCGCCCGGCAGCGGCGGCCCGGAATCGAGGCCGGCCCACGGGATCCACGGGAGTTCGCCACCGCCGGCATGTTCACCGGCCACGGCTCGACCCACCGCTTCCTCGCCGGCGTCGGTGCCCTTCGGGCCGTCCCCGGGTAGACTGGCGCCCGAAGGGGAGTAGTCCGGCCGCCAACCCCGGCGGCCAGGGGAGATCGACACACCCGGCTTCGGCCCGGTCCCCCACCTCGCGAGAGACGGATGAGACCTTCGACCAAGGTGGGCTTGGTCGAGGTTTCGCCGCACCCCGGGGCGACACCTCGCAGCAATGGAGGTGTCGACGATGTGGCGCAGGCTCGGACTCACGGCGATGTTCGCCCTTCCCGCGATCTTGGCGTGGCTGACGGGGACCGAGCTGCCCCCCGGCATCACCGTCCTCGTCTACGGCGCGGGCGTCGTGGCGTCCGCGGTCCTCCTGTCGTGGGCGGCCGAGGCGGCCCAGGTCGACATCTCGGGCAGCCTCGCGATCGCGATCCTCGCGCTGATCGCCGTCCTGCCGGAATACGCCGTCGATCTCTACTTCTCGTTCACGGCGGGCAGCGATCCGACCTACACGCAGTTCGCGGCGGCGAACATGACGGGGTCGAACCGGCTGCTCATCGGCATCGGCTGGCCGGCCGTCGCCTTCGTCGGCTTCTGGGCGATGCGGCGACGACGGCGACGGGGCGTCGATCAGGCGCAAACGAGCCCTGCCGCCTCCGCTGATCGCAAACTCGAGATCGTCCTGCCGCCGCGGAACCGCGTCGAGCTGGCGTTCCTCGCGGTCGCCAGCGCCTACGCATTCCTCATCCCGCTCACCCGCTCGATCGCCTGGTATGACGCCGTCGTGCTCCTCGCGCTGTTCGGCGCCTACGCCTGGCGGGTCACCCGCGAGGGCCGCGACGAGCCGGAGCTGATGGGCGTGGCCGCGGACATCGCCCTGCTCCCGCGGCGGCGGCGGCGGGGGCTCGTCACCGGGCTGTTCGTCTTCGCCGCGGCGATCGTGATCATGGCCGCGAAGCCCTTCGCCGACGGCCTCGTCGAGACGGGCGCGACGCTCGGCATCGACCAGTTCCTGCTGGTGCAGTGGCTGGCGCCCCTCTCCTCCGAGGCCCCGGAGCTCATCATCGCCACGATCTTCGCCTGGCGGCTCCGTGCCGCGGACGGCCTCGGGATGCTCCTCTCCGCCAAGGTCAACCAGTGGACCCTGCTCGTCGGCAGCCTGTGGGTCGCCTACACGCTGGGAGGCGGCGGTGGCGCGCCGCTGCCGCTCGACGAGCGCCAGACCGAGGAGTTCCTCCTCACGAGCGCCCAGGCCCTCCTCGCGTTCGCCGTCCTCGCCGACCTCCGCTTCGGGCTGTGGGAGGCGGCCGCGATCTTCGGGCTGTTCGTCCTCCAGTTCCCGTTCCCCACGACCGATGTCCGGCTCGTCTTCTCGGCGCTGTACATCGTCGTGGCGGTCGCCCTCCTCGCGAGGAAGCGTCGATACCTGCGGGCCATCGTCGCGAGCCTCGGCCGGTGGGAGCCGCCGGCGGCCGAGGCGACCGGCACCGGGGTCCCGGGGGGCGCCCCGGACTGACCGGCGGCGTGCCGCGCCCGGGTGATCACCGCGCGGGACGGCCTCAGGCCTTCGCGCTGAGCGTGTCGCACCCGCCGGGATCGCCGCTCTGATAGCCGGCAGAGAACCGGTGGTCGCGTTGCGTCGACTCGCGCCGAACGGCGCTCCCGGCACCGGACACGAAGGCCCGGGCGAGGCCTCACGGATGCGTCGAGCGCTGGCGCGACGGCCTGGCGGCCGCGATCCGGACCGTAAGGCGGGAACGCGGACGGGGCGCCGGTTCGGGCGGAGCGCCTTACCGTGCCAGGAACGGACCGATGTACATAAGCGGCCGATAAGTGGGCCCGGCTATCGTTCGGGGTGGCGGCGCCGATGGATGACGTCGAGCCAGGCCCGGACCAGGTGACGTCCCCAACTCATCCGGAGGGAGGACGACATGGGTCGCCGACGACGCGTCGCGGCGACGTTGATCGTGGTGGCTGCGCTGTTGATCGGCGGTAGCAGCAACCCGAGCGCGCCAAGGATGCCGGATGCGAGCGCGCCCCGGTTCGCGGACGACGGGAACGTCACCCGGTTTCGCCTCCTGTGGGTCAACGGGGAGCTCACCGGCGAGCCGGATCATGCGGCATTCGAGCCTGTCCGTACGCGATAGGCCCGGACCACGCGTCAGGGCGCGCAGCGCTGCCACACGACGTCGTCACCGGTCGACATCCTGCCCTGCCGGTTCCGGCCACCGGACCGACGGCAGCGTCAGCCGGGTCGCCCCGCGAGGATGACGGGCCGTCATGACGCTCCGATGGTGAGACAGCACACTCGCATGGCGCCGAAAGGCGTCGTTGTCCGTAGACAGCGCCGGCCGGAGTGCGGCGGGCGCGACAGAGCAAGGAACGAGTCTCGATGGGCTACATCGCCTGGATCGTCGTCGGCGCGATCGCCGGCTTCCTGGCCAGCAAGGTCATGCGTGCCCGGGAGGGTCTCCTGATGATGGTCGTCCTCGGCATCGTCGGCGGCCTCGTCGGCGGGTTCGTCGCCACGAGCGTGCTCAAGATGGGCTCCGTCGACGGCATCAACCTCGAGAGCATCCTGATCGCCACGCTCGGCGCGATCGCGGTCGTCTACGTCGTGCACCTGGCGACCGGATCCCGCGGCCTCCTCCGGCGCTGAACGGGACCCGGGGCCAGTCTGACGGCGTTCCGCCGACCCTCGGGTCGGGTCCCCTGTGTTGCACACCAACCGACGAAGAGACCCGTGAGGCGAACAAGATGAAGATCCGGGTTCACGAGATCAGGCTGCTGTTGACGGGTGGCACCGCCGTCGCGCTCGTAATGGGCATGCTCGCGGCGGGACAGACTGCATACGCGGCAGGTCCGGCGACGGTCGGGCTTGGGACGGCCGCTCCGTTCGCCGTCCTGGCCGGCACCACGGTGACCAACACCGGCCCGACGACAATCACCGGCGACCTGGGTGTCAGCCCGGGTTCCGCGATCACTGGTGCGGCGAGTATCACGCTCACAGGGGCGACACACGCAGCCGATGCCGTCGCGTTGCAGGCCAAGACCGACCTCGTCACTGCCTACAACGACGCCGCCGGCCGGACGCCGGTCACGGCCGTGGCCACGGAGCTCGGCGGGACGACCCTGCAGGCCGGAGTCTATGGCTCCGCGACCCTCGGCTTGACGGGCACGCTCACGCTCGACGCCGCGGGCGATCCCAACGCGGTGTTCATCTTCCAGGCCGCGTCGACGCTGATCACGGCGCCGAGCAGCACGGTCGCCCTGACCAATGGAGCCTCGGCCTGCAACGTGTACTGGCAGGTCGGCAGCTCCGCGACGCTTGCTACGTCCACCAGGTTCCAGGGGAACATCCTCGCCCTGACGTCCATCGCGCTGCAGACGGGCGCGACGCTGGATGGCCGCGCGCTGGCACGGAACGGCGCCGTCACGTTGGATACCAACGTCATCACGAACGCAGCCTGCTCGACCGGCGGTTCCGCAGCATCGCCGTCGCCCAGCGGCAGCGCGGCGGCATCGCCGTCGCCCAGCGGCAGCGCGGCGGCATCGCCGTCGCCCAACGGCAGCGCGGCGGCATCGCCGTCGCCCAGCGGCAGCGCGGCGGCATCGCCGTCGCCCAGCGGCAGCGCGGCGGCATCGCCCAGCAGCGCGCCCGCTACCCCGGTCGCGACGGTCCCGCCGACGAGCACGAGCGGCCCGCTCCCCACGCGACCGAGCGGTGGCAGCCTGCTGGCTCTCGCCGGGCTGTCGTTCCTCGGCGCGATGGCCCTGATCGCCGCATCCTGGCGGCGCCGGGTGGCCGCCGATCAAGGCCGCGGCTGACCGCCCGGATCCCTCTCGCCAGCCCAGCCCGCATTCGAGAAGGTGGGAATGAACCGGTAGCCCCGGCCCGAGACCGTCGCGATGAAGCGCGGGTGCCGGTAATCGTCCTGGAGCTTGATCCGCAGGCTCCGGATGTGCCGGTCGACGATGTTGCTCTCGGCGACGAAGTCCGTGCCCCAGATCGCGTCCAGGATCTCGTCCCGCGACACGACCCGCCCACCGCGGCTCGCGAGCAGGTAGAGGAGGCTCTGCTCGATCCCGCTGAGGTGGATGATCGATCTCCCTGTCCGAACCTCGCGGCTCAGGATGTCGATCTCGATCTCGCCGATCGTGATCTTCGGGATGAGCGGCCGGTCGATCCCCGTGGCGCGACGGGTGATCACGATGGCCCGCGCGAGCAGCTCCTCCGGCGAGAACGGCATCGTCAGGATGTCGTCGACGCCCAGGTCGAAGGCCCGGAGCTTCGTCTTGAGGTCCCCCCGGCGCGTCAGGCCCAGGGCCGGCGTCGCGCGCCTGGTCAACTGGTTCGAAGCGCCGAGACGCCCGAGCAGGACCGTGCTGTCATCGTGGTCCATGTCGACCACGGCAAGGTGCGGATGCCACTCGGCCAGGAGGGTCTCGGCCTCGGCCAGGGTGTGGGCAGCCCGGACGATGAACAGGCCATGGTTGAGGGTGAGCTCGATGAGGTCCACGACCAGCGGGCGATCGTGGAGCACGAGCGCGCGGTGGGCCTCGCTTGGTCGAGGTTCCTGGCGCTGGACCGTCATGCTCATCACGAGGTTCCATCCTGGCGCGAGGGCACCGGCGGGCCTGGAGGGGCGATCCCTGCTGGTCGCGGGTGACCGAGCCGATTCTAGCGTACCGGTGGGCGATCCCACGACGGCGACACGCTCCGCCCTCGAGCCCTTGGTCTGCGAATGACGAACCGTCATGACATCGCGCCACCCGGGATGCTTACTGCAGGCACAACATTGGCCGGAGTGTCGTCCGGCAGTGGTCGCCAGGCCCCGCTTCCCCGGGATGGCGACGGCACGGGAGAACGCCATGGCCATCGATGAAGTCGACCGGACAATCGTCACCCAGGAACCCACGGCCACGGGCCGGGAGACGGTGCAGACGGACCGTCGTCGCATCACAAGGACGGGTCCCGGTGGGGCCGAGATGAGCCGCCGCATCGTGGTCCTCGTCTTCGGGCTGATCCAGATCGTCATCGGAGCACGCATCGTCCTGCTCCTGCTCGACGCCCGAGAGGCCAACGCCCTCGTGTCCGCGATCCTGGACGTCAGCCAGGTGCTGGTGGCGCCGTTCGAAGGGATCCTGCGCACGGACTCCCTGCACGCCTCGGGCTCCATCC
The DNA here is from genome assembly GCA_963703575.1 of uncultured Chloroflexia bacterium. GTDB lineage: Bacteria > Chloroflexota > Limnocylindria > Limnocylindrales > CSP1-4 > CAIXZV01. The sequence goes on along the minus strand of CAVPEU010000014.1, from coordinate 153,775 downwards.
TCGACATCACCGCCATCGTGGCCTTCGTCGGCTGGACGATCCTCGAGCTCATCGTCCTCTGGGTCATCGGGATCTTCCGGCGCGGCCCGGCCGCCGGGACCGCCTGACCGGTCCGCAGTCCCGCTTCGCCGCCATCGATCGTCATCTACGTCGCGCGGACCTTCCGGCCGCGCGGCAGGAGCAGGAGCGTCTGATGTCCAAGCAGCACGTCAAGGGCGCGGTCAGCACCGCCAGGGGCACCGTCAAGGAACGCGTCGGCAAGCTGACCGGCGACAAGGGGCTCGAGACCGAGGGCAAGGTCGAACAGGTCCAGGGCAAGGTCCAGGATGGCCTCGGCGACGTCGAGGACGCCGTCCGCAAGGCCCGCCACGCCTGATCCTGGCACGTCACCGCGGTCGCCTGCTCGCTCATGAGATCCCGCGCGGTGCGGCCCTGGGCGTGACCCGGACTCGACCGGGCCGTCCACGCACTGCGCCATCCCATGAAGGAGACCAGATGACCATCGCCGATCACGTTCCCGGGCTGCTCGAGAGCGCACGGGCCAGTGCCGGGCGCCTGCCGGACGCTGCCGCACGCGCCCGGCTCGGTGTCGAGGAGACCACGACCGCGCTGCAGACGCTGCCCGACCAGACGTTGCGGCTGCTGGCGGCAGCTTCGATCGGCCTGGCGACCGGGCTCCAGCTCGCAGGGGCGCCACGCCTCATCACCCTCGCGGCCATCGCGCCCGCGCTGTTCGCCGGCGGAGCCATGGCCACCCGCCCGGAGTGAATGAGTCTGCCGTGGCCGGGGGCGAGGGGAGTCTCCAGGTAGCGAGTCGCCGGGGAGGCCATCTCCCGCGGATCGCCCGTGAGGGTGTCGGACCAGGGCGTCGGTGTCGACGAATGTCGTCGCCGGCGTTCGGCCGCGCCGGCCTCAGGGATTGCCGCTGAACGTGTCGCAGCGATCCGGCAACCCGGTCTGGTAGCCGACCGTGAACCACTTCTGGCGCTGGGCGGACGAGCCGTGGGTCCAGGTTTCGGGGTTGACCTGGCCCTGCATCTGCTGCTGGATCCGGTCGTCGCCCACGGCCGACGCGGCATCGAGGGCGTCGGCGGTCTCCGCGTCCGTGAGCGGCACGAGGTAGCCCGTCCCGGCCGCGTGGTTCGCCCAGACGCCGGCGTAGCAGTCGGCCTGGAGCTCGGTACGAACCGACTGCCCGGTCTGCCCTTCCTGGCTCGTGCCGTCCGACAGCGTTCCAACGAGATCCTGGACGTGGTGGCCGTACTCGTGGGCGAGGACGTACGCCTGCGCGAACGGGCCTCCCTGCGCGCCGAACGTCGAGCGCAGCTCGTCGAAGAACCCGAGGTCGATGTAGACGAACGCGTCACTCGGGCAGTAGAAGGGACCGCTGGCCGACGACGCGACGCCGCAGCCGGTGTTGATCTGCCCGGTAAAGAAGCGGGTCTTCGCCCCGACGTAGCGCTGGCCGGAAGCCGCGAACTCGTCGGTCCAGTAGGCCTGGATGCTGTTGACGTAACCGACGATCCGGCAGTCCTCCCGGGTGTTCGCGTCGGCCCCGGTCTTGCACTCGTTGGCCAGTGCGCTGCTGGCCGGCCCCGGCTCGCCTGCGCCGCCGCCGACCGTCTGATCGACGAGGCTGCCAAGTGTCCCGCCGGTCGTGGGACTGCCCCCCAGGAGGACCCACACCAGGGCGACGATGATCCCGATGCCGCCGCCACCGGCGGCCAGACCGCCCCTCCCGATCCGCGAGCCGCGGACGTCCTCGACCTGCGATGGATCGAGCTGTGCCCCCGGGTTGAACGACATCTGACCAGCCCTCCCGCGGGTGCGATCCCGCTACGGGAGCGTCTCGAAACCCGCGGTTCGGAAGTCGGCGTCAAGGGCGATCGCGCGCTCGATCCCCTCCCGGCGCATGACGAGGAAACTCGTCCGGTCCACCAGCGAGACCGACGACTCGACCGTGTCTCGGAAGGCCGCGATCGCGGCCGCATGCAGGTCGGCATCGACCGGCCCCACGTCCACGACGAATAGGGTCACCAGCGGTCACCAGCCAGCTCGGCGTCGTGATCCCGGGCGACCAGGCCCGTTCCGGACCCGGCCGAGCCGGCCGCAGCCAGGAGTGTGTCGATGCGGTCGCGCCGCAGAGCGTCCTCGTCGGGCACGACCCGGTCGACCGCATCGCGGATGACCGCTGCAAGCGACACGTGTCGTCGGCGCGCCTCCCGGCGGAGGCGCCGCATCTGGTCGTCAGTGAGGGAGATCTGCGTCCTGATGATGCCGACATGATAACAGTCACATCGGATCCGATGTAATCATGCCTCCGTTTGGACGCGTGTCGCTGCGCGGAACCGTCAAACCGAAGCCGATGGTTCACAGGGAAACGGGCGGGTAACACTCCATGTAGGGCGCGCCTACATGCGCATCACAACTGGTAGGGAGGTGGAGCCGACACTCGGATTTGAACCGAGGACCTGCTGTTTACGAAACAGCTGCTCTACCGCTGAGCTATGTCGGCGCGGAGGGGAGTTTAGCACCCCGTCCTCGCTCAGCACCCACCATGGTTCCGGCCGAGTGTAGAGTCCCACGCCGCTTCACGACCGATCGTCGAGGATCGGCCGGGGATCAGTAGCGCGGACGGCCCGGTCGTCGTCATGCCCGTCCAGATGCATGCGATCGGGGCGACATGGCCCACCCTGGCCGGCAGGCCAACCAGTCAAGCCGCGACCCGGGCGGCTGGTCGACTGGGAACATGCCCCATTGCCCTTCGGGAGTCGCATCGCGATACTCACGGTCAAGTCATCTTCGCGAAGGCAGGGGGAGCGATGTGATCGGTGGACTGCACGCCGCCCAGGGCCCGGCCGCCCGACCGGCAACGCCCCGCATGACGGACGTCGGTCGCCGGCCAACGAACCGCGGCCCGAGCGCCCACTCCGCGGTCGCGCGTCGCGGGCCCTCGCTGGCGAGACGTGTCTCGGTCGTGGCGATCGCCCTGCTGACCGCCGCCTGCCAGCCCACGTCCGACCAGCGGGTCGGCGGTCCGTACGTCCCGGAGACCGCCGGCATCCTTGTCTCCAGCGAGTGGGTCACCCAGAACACGATCGCCCGGTACGTCCTCGACAACGGGGCGTCGCTGACGGCCAACGTGTCCGACGGGGAGGCCATACGGTGGGTGTACCGCAACCCGGGCCAGAAGGGCGACCTGGTGCTGGGCGGCGAGCAGCCCGTCCTGTGGATCGCCTTCCTGGCGCCGGCCAGCACGACGCGGAGCGGACTGCCCGACGGCTGCTTCGCCCTGTACGCGAACGCGACGGACGATGGCGAGTGGATCCAGACCGACGTGGGACTCCGGCTGCGGAAGGCAGCGGGGTTCGATCCCGGGCTCCTCGCGGCGACGCCCGATGGCCCCGTGCCAACGGCCCACGTGGGGCTTCGCTACGACGGCGACAACCGGCTGTTCTGCGTGAACCGAGACGGTCTCGTGACGTCACGCGTCTAGGAGCGCTGCTCGCGGTCGAGCAGGGGGAGGTCGATCCATGCACCGAGGATGGCAACGGGCACGGCGGTCGGAACGCTGACCCTGGCACTCATCACCACCTTCATGGCGCCGGTCGCCGCCAAGGACCCGCCCAAGGGCACGTCGGGCCCGTCGATCCAGGCGGCGACCATCCCGGGCCTGGTCATGGGTGGCAACCCGCCCACGAAGCAGGTGCCGCTTCGAATCGCGATCGCGCCTGACCTCAACTGCGCCGTCAACAAGTTCGAAGACCAGTTCGGGGAGTTCTACGGTGACACCGCCTGCGCGACGCTGATCTCGGTGAACGGCGCGCTCTTCGGGCCTGCCTCGATCCCCGCCGGAGGCAGCGCGAGCCCGAGGACGGCATTCACGCCGGTCAGCCAGACACTCACCGGGAGCGGGTTGAAGAGCGACCCGTGGCAGATCACGACGGTGGTGGATGCGGGAACGGCGGCCCGCGTCACGGAGGTCGACCGGTACGTTGCCGGAGACGTCTCCTACCAGACCGACGTCACGGTCCGGAACGGGTCGAGCGGGTCGTCGAACGTGCGCCTCTACCGGGCGGCGGACTGCTACCTCCAGGACAGCGACTTCGGGTTCGGGCGGCTGCGCCCCGCGTCCTAGGTCGCGTGCGTCGCCGCGACCACCGCGCCCGACGGCAGCCGCGTCCCCGGCAGCTGGGTCGAAGAGTGGTCGCCGATCTCGCTGAACAGCTTCATGTTCTACGGCTTCTACGACAACCTGTGGGCGACGATCGGCCGGCAGGAGACGTTGGTGGACGGGGGCGACCCGCCCGACGCTTACATCGACAACAGCGCGGGGCTGAGCTGGTCGTTCATCCTGCCCCCGGGCGGTGAGGCGACCAACTCCCACGTGATCCGGATCACGGACACGCTTTCCTGCGGAGGTCAGCAGCTCAACCACCAGACGCCCGACGGCCGCGTCATCGTGAAGTACGACCCCAGGTTCCTGTGGTCCCAGAAGGAGCCCGCCTTCGGCGCCCGCGCCGACGAGGTGGCCCTGACCGTCCAGGCACGCGCGATCGCCACGCTGAACACGTACAAGGGGCTCGGCTTCCCGGTGGACGCGATGCCGGACCCGGTCGTCATCAACATCCGTTGCGACTTCCCGTTCTTCATCCCCAGCTACTCGCCGGGTTGGACCGAATCTGCCGGCATGATCAACCTGCGCGCCGACTTCATCCGCGCCAACCTGTTCGCCTACCTCACCACGACGCCGCGCCCGAACGCGGCGGGAACCGGCTGGGCGAACCTGGTCGACCACGAGCTGGCCCATACCCTCCAGGTCCAGGACACGGGCCAGGTGTCGGCGGCGCTCCGGCTCGCGCTGAGCGGTGATATCGCGAACGTCGAGGGAACGGCGACCGCGATCGAGGATCTGCTCTCGGACACGGACGACCTGACGGCCACCGAGTACCAGTCGTTCCTCAGCCTCGCCCAGCCGTTCCTCGGGAATCGCCCGCACCAGGTCGACCAGGTCCCGAACGACGGCCGCGCCGGGTATCGCGTCGCCCCGTTCTTCGAGTACCTGGGCGAACGGTTCGGCGACCAGGGCCAGGCGAACCTCGAGCTCCGCGACGCGTCGATGCTCCGGGCGCTCTACCGCGAGTGGCACGCGGATGGCATCGAGAAGGCGATCGGGCGCCAGGAGACCGCGCAAGCCGCGCTCCGCGACTTCCTGCTCACCGCGTACGTGCGGGACGCCGGGAATCGCAACACCCTGCCCCAGGGGTACAGGTTCCTGGACGAGATCACGGCGAACGGCGGCGCCGCGGGCGCGGGTTCCGGGCTCTCGTCCTGGGGCCGGCTCCCGTTCCCGTTCCCGAAGCCGGCCCCGGTCGTGACGGCCGCCGCGCCGGCGTCCATCAACGACGCGTCGCTGGTCCCGTACGCCGGCCAGGTCCACGAGGTCCTCCTCGGGGCCGGCATCGAGGGCGTCAGGATCACCGTCACGGACAAGCGCCCGGCCCCCAGGGGACGGGGCGACATGGGCTCGGCGCCCCTCCAGCTGGCCTTCGTTCCCTCGAACGGGTTCACCGGCTCGGGCGTCGGGACGGTCGCGTTCGACCCCGCGCTCCGCCTCGCCGGACCGGGCACGGGACGGTCGCAGGACTACGCGGTCACCGTGGGCGGCAACGACCGGCTGGCGATCGTGGCCGTCACCGGCGGTCAGGCCGGCCGGTACGACCTCAAGATCGCGGCGCAGGCGCCAGGGCTCGCGATCGACACCGTCGTCCCGGTGGCCGAGCAGGACCAGGGCTCGGGCATCGAGGTCCTCGCCACGCCGACGCTGGATGGCGCGCGCGAAGAGCTCGTCGACCAGCGCCGGTCCTGGACGAGTCTCGGCCAGCTCCGCGTCCCTCATGCGAGCAGTGTCCACCACGCCTCCACGCCCATGTTCACCAATAGGAGGCCGACGGCGAGCGAAACGGGTGAGAAGGGGGAGCCGATGTCACCGCAGGCGACCCCGCGGCAGATGGACGTCCTCGCCACCTTCGTTGCGACAGGAGGCTCTGTTGCTCACGCGGCCGTGGCCGTCGGCATCCGTCCGAGCACCGTGAAGCGACACCTCGCCGACCTGCGGGCGCGGTCGGGCCTCACCACCGAACAGCTGATCTACAGCGGGCGCGCGGAGGGCTGGCTGGTCGTTCCAGGTCTTGAGCCCAGTTGACCTCACTCGCGACCGTCAGTGCTCCACCCGAGTCCTAGCGTCTGCCGGCTCGGCCGATGGAGAGACCGGTGGCAGGGGTAGCTCAAGCCAGCCCTCCCGGATCGCTCGGGCGGCGAGCTCAGTTCGCGAGGCAATGTCGTGTCGGTCGAAGACCTTGCGGAGGTGGGTCTCGACAGTCTTGGGTCCCATTCCGAGCGCGGTGGCGATCTCGTCGTTCGAGCGACCCTCGCACACGAGACGGATGACCTCAAGCTCCCGACGCGTCAACGAGACGGCCGGACCGGGGCGCTTCGAGAAGGTGAGGCCGCCCGCAGCGGCGCGTCTGATGGCGCCAAGCAACTCGTTGATCGGGGCGCTCTTGAGGACGAACGCAGAAGCCCCGAGCCGCAGCGCCGCCTCTGCGTACTGCGGGTAGTCGAACGCCGTCAGGACGACGACAGCCGGACGAGACGCATCTTGCTCGGCATCGCTGAGCGACTCGAAGCCGCTCGCCTGACCGAGGCGGACGTCGAGCACAAGAACATCGATGTCGGGGGAGGCGAGGAGCCTCGTCGCATCGCTCGCCGTCGCACCGGTCGCCACGATGGCGAGGTCGGGCTCGCGGTCGAGCAGTGACGCCAGACCGTCGCGGAGGACGGGATGATCGTCGACGATGGCGAGACGGATCTGCTCGCCCGCATCAGCCGTGCGCAGCTCCGAGTCGGTCACGTCGTTCGCCACTCGAGCGCGACCCGAGTGCCGCCCCCGGGCCAACGTTGAACGTGGAGGAGCCCGCCGATCTGCTCGGCCCGCTGGCGCATGTTCAGGAGGCCGTAGTGACCTTCGGCTGGTTGCTCGAACACGCCAGGAGCGATACCGGGCCCCGTGTCGTCGACTGACAATGAGACTCCTGAGGCGTTGCTCGAGTAGCGGATCCGGACCGGTGGGTGGCCATGTCGGATCGCGTTCGAGACGGCCTCCTGCGCCACGCGGAAGAACGCCAGCTCGACCTCGGGTGGTGGCCGGACGGCGTCGGATCGCTCCAACGTCACCGTGCCCGCCGCCATCGGCTGGACCCGTGCGACCAGCCACTCGAGCGCGGGTCCCGTGCCGAGGTCGTCGAGGATCGGTAGCCGGAGATCACCGCAGATGGCACGCAGACGCTCGCCGACGTGACGCGCCAGCGCCGCGCTCTCGACGTCGCCGGTGGTGTCGAGGCGCCAACCCAGCAGCGTGAGGTCCTGGAGCGCCTCGTCGTGGAGGTCAGCGGCAATACGAGTCCGTTCAGCCTCAAGGGCGGCCACGGCCACGTCGCGCTGGACGGTCGCGCGGGTCGCGGACCGGACGAGGGGCCTGACCGCGAAGCGGCTACCCACCGCGGCGATCGCGAGCCAGATCGCGAGGGGGACGAGCGGCGCCAGAGCGCCGCCCGAGCCGGCCACGGTCAGCCAGGCGATCGCAGGAGTCAAGCCACCGATGGCGAGGTCGATCGCATCCGGGACGCCAGTGCGGTCACCCTCCGGGCCATGCGTCCGGTAACGGAGGACCGCGCCACCGATGCCCGGCACCGCCGTGATCCCACCGAGGATGAGCAAGCCCGTGGCACCCGCGCCGAGCCCCTGCGGCGAGCCGGACCCGGCCACCACGCCGATGCTGCCGGCGACCACCGCCAGAACCGCCGACGCACCGAGGAAGGTGCGGGCCTGGGCAGCCGGAAGGGCTTCGGCCAGGCCGACGGCGAGGATCATGGCCGCAGCGGCCCCTAGCGTCCAGACAACGAGGGTCGCCGGCTGGGCCGACGTCATCCGCGCCGGCTCAAGCAGGATCGGCACCGCCGTCGCGACGGCAAACGGGATCGCCAGATCGCGCAGCCGGCCGTGATCCGCGAGTGGCCAGGCGACGCCCAGCGCGACGAGGCCGATGCCGATCGGCAGGAGCTTCTGCCCCGCCAGAGAGATTTCCTCCGGCCTGTACTGGGTCGAGTGACCATAGAGCATGGCGAGCGCCCCGACCGCGGCGGCCAGAACCGCGATGACGAGTGCGGCGCGGTCTCGCGGGCGAGCAGGCATGGCCTCCCGATTGTCGCGCACGCAGCGCGGGACTTGGGTCCGGGATTCCCCGTACCTTCCCTCGGCAGGCTCGCCGATGGCTCGGCTGCGCGGACCCAGATACGGTCGTCGCATGAGCCAACTCGTCGATGCCCCGCTTCCCGAACGCGCCGTTCCGGCACTCGCCGCCCACGGCCTTGTGAAGCGCTATGGACGGCAGTCCGCCCTGCGTGGTCTCGACCTCGTCATCGACGAGCCCGGCCTCATCGCGCTCGTCGGCCCGAACGGTGCCGGCAAGTCCACGCTCCTCAAGGCCTGGGTCGGCCTAGAACCTCCGAGCGCGGGCCGCGTCGCCGTTCGCGGCGTCGATCCATGGCGCGATCCGGCGCGGGCCATGGCGCTCATCGGGTATGTCCCGCAGGCCCCGGCGCTGTACGAGGGCTTCACGGTCGACGATCACCTCGCGCTCGCGCTGAGCCTGCGGCGCGGCTTCGATCGCGGCTATGCAGAGCAGCGCCTTCGCGAGCTCGGTGTTCCGCTCGACCAGCGGGCGGGACAACTTTCGGGCGGGCAACGCGCTCAGGTCGGGCTCGCCCTGGCGCTCGCGACGCGAGCACGCGTGCTGCTGCTCGATGAGCCGCTCGCGAGCCTCGACCCGCTCGCGCGACGCGAGTTCCTGCACGTCCTCGTGGACGCCGTCCGCGCCGACGGCTCGACGGCGCTGCTTTCCTCCCACGTCGTGACCGACATCGAGCAGGCCTGCGACCGTCTGGTCGTCCTCGGCAACGGGCGGAAGCTGCTCGATGCCAGCATCGCGGACGCCCTCGAGCGCCATGCCGTCGGTTCTTCCGGGGCGAGCATTCCGCGCGACGCGACCCTGATCGGCGACTTCGAGAGCGCCGAGCGAGCGCGCATCCAGCTGTGGCGGCTTGGCGACGCCGGGTCCGATCGGCTTCCGCGGGCGACGCTCGAGGAGGTCGTCCTCGGCTACCTCGCCGCCAGCCGCAGCGACGAGGGCGCGACGGGGAAGGCCGCCTGATGGCCACGACCATCCGGCTGACCCTCAAGCTGTACCGCTTCGAGATCGCGGCCGTGCTGCTGGCGTCTTTCGCGCTGGCGGCCGCGGCGCTCATCGTCGCCAGGCTGCTCGACGACGTCGGCGTGCCGGCGGCCTGCTTCGGGTATCCCGGCCCGCCGGAAAGCCAGCAGGCCGCTTGTTCTGCGCTCGTCGAGACCTGGTCGAGGATCGGGACCCGCTACGCCGTCCACGTCTTCCAGGTGATCGGGCTCCTGCCCATCGGCGCAGGACTGCTGCTCGGAGCGCCACTCCTCGCCCGGGAGCTCGAGCGGGGAACCGCGCCGCTGCCGTGGACGCTGAGCGGATCGCGGCGCCGGTGGCTGCTCACGAGGGCAGCGATCCTCGGAGTCGTCCTCCTGGTCGCCCTGGTCCCCGTGGCACTGGCGTCGGAGCGGCTGGAGGCCTCGTGGACTCCGAGCGTCGACCCTGCCAAGTCGTTCCTCGATGACAACTACCGCGGCCCGATCCTCGTCGTGCGCGGCATCGCGACCTTCAGCGTCGCCGTGCTCGCCGGGCTCGTCCTGGGGCGCCAGCTGCCGGCACTGATCGTGGGGTTCGGAGCATCGGTCATCATCGTTCTCGGCGGGCTCGCGGTGATGGACCGGTGGTACGACTGGACAGCCGTCTACGAGGTAGCCGTCCCAGGAAATCAGTCATACGCCGGCCACATCATGAACCTCCTTCGGCGCGCCCCAGACGGGCGTGTCCTCACGGACGAGGAGGCGGGAGCGCTCGCCCCGCCGAATCCGGAGCTCCCGCCGGGCGGCATCGATGGCACCTGGCTGGATGAGCACTTCGAGCAGGTCTGGCTGCTAGTCCCGGGCGACCGTTACCCCGACGCAGTCGCTGTCCACTCCGGGCTGCTCCTGACAGCCGGCACGCTCGCAGCGTTCGGCTCACTGGTCCTCGTGCGACGCAGGCGGCCGGCCTAGGCACGACGCCGGGCCTCACAACCAGCGGTGGTCCCGCAGGTGTAGCACCGCAGGCGAATAGACCCCCGCCGCTGTTCTCGACCACGCTCATCGCGATGTCGACGGACGTGCAATCAGGTATCACCAGCGTCAGACGCGGCACGACACGCGGGCGGTGCTCGCGGTGAAGCTGTGCACGGTCTGTGGTGTCGCTACGAGCCGACCCGGAAGTCGCTGCACGACGCACGCCCGCCAGTCGAACCGCAGCCGCCACAACGCCCTGTACAGCACGCGGGCCTGGCAGCGCCTCAGCGCCCGCGTGCTCCGAGCATGGCGTGGCCAGCACGTGAACTGGTGCCCCGGCTACCAGCGCGACGCCCATCATGCAAGCGACCTCACCGTCGATCACGTCGCGCCGCTCGCCGCTGGCGGTGCGCCCTTCGACATCGCGAACTGCGCCGTCCTCTGTCGGTCCTGCAACTCGACGAAGGGCGCAAGCACGCTGGTCGGTGCCGAGGTAGGCCAGGACCGGGGTGGGGTAACCCATGTGCCGACGCGCACGCTCGCTGACTGCGCCGCGCGACTGTGTGCACGCGGCCGAGTTTCGCCCGTTTTCGGGGGTTTTCGCCAGTGGGGTGACACATGAGTGCTGACGCCCTCGAGGCGGTGGCCGCGTCCGCGACAATGGCCCTCCGCGCGATCCTCGCACCGCCGCGCCACTGCCCGGCCTGCGGTGCCGAGCTCCCGTACCTCGGCGGGCGGCGCAGGCCGCGTCGGTGGTGCGACGCCCACCATCCGCGTCCCTTGCGTCTTCGCCCACGGGCGCCGCAGGCGCCTGCGGGCCCGCAGCAACGCGCCCGAGGCGCGTGCGCGGCGCGATCTGGCCCCGCGACCTCGCCCAGGGCCGCCATTGTGCGCCCACGTTGGCCCGCGTGGCGCGATGACCCAGCTGGCGGCCACACGCGCGACCGAACGTAGTCGCGCGCCTGAAACAGGACCCCGGCGGACGATGAAGGGGGGTTGGCCAGGGCTCAGCGGTGTTGGCGGCATGTCTGTATGGGCATGAACCCGCCGGTGATGGCCGCGCTGAATGGGGACGTCGACAGCGGGTGGCGCGCCGCGGGATGATCTGACCCGACGCAACCAGGTGACCCCCCGAGGGCCCGCGGGGCTGTGCCCCTTCGTCCGCCAGTCGGGCGGGAGGGACGACCGCGGCCCGCTCGCCAAGAACGGCCCCAATGGCACTGTGTCCCAGAACGGCCCCAATGGCACTGTGTCCCAGCGACCGCTGCGCCAACGATGCGGTGGCGGGAGGATCGCCCGGACGCCCTCCCGGGCACAGCGGGCCGGAGGGGAAAACGTTCAAGACGCAACTGCTCGGAGCCGCCGCGGGCTCAGCGCTCCTCGGCCTCGCGATCGGCGGCACGGCACTGGCTGCAGGCCCGACCGCTGCACCCGACCAGCTCGTAGGCCTCGTCAACGACGTCGCCGGCAAGACGCCTGCCCAAGTCGGGTCGTCGGCGGCTGAGGTCGCCGCCAAGCTGGCCCTGGTGAGCGGACTCGAGGCCCAGCGAGCCTCGGGGTCGGACATCGTCGCAATGGCCACCACGGTGAACCTCGGCGGCTACTTCGAGTACCACCAGAAGACAACGAGCCAGTGCCTCGCCGCGACCGTCCAGAGCATCCTCCGCTTCAAGTACGGGGTGATCCGGATCCAGCCATCGGTAATTTCGAAGCAGGCGACGATCAACTCCTCGACGGGCACGAGCGAGTCGAGGGCGCTGACCTACATCAACAGCAAGCTGACGGGCGGCTTCAACTACTACACGTACGCCAAGAACACCCTGACCACCTTCAAGGACGCCATCCTCATCGACGTCGGGAACTTCACGATGCCGAGCTACACGACCGTGGACGTGACCTCGACCCAGTACGCCTGGCACCAGACCAGCCCGGCGAACCACGCCACCACCGTCACCGCCTACTACGGCGGATCGTCGGTGACGTCCGTCGACCTCGATGACCCGTTCACCTCGCCGGACACCGGCCAGGGCTGCAAGGTCATCAACGGCTACCCCGGCTACTCGTCCACGCCAGACTACGGCTGCACCTACTACTCCTTCGACACGGTGCGGCTGTACAACGCGTCGGAGCATCAGTGGCTCTAGCTGCCCATCGGAGAGAATTGCTCGCCGGCGTGCTCGCGCTCGCGACCGCGGCGGCGACCGGGTGCGCGCCGGCGACGAGCCCGCCGTCGGCCATCCCGTCCCTGCGCGCGGCACAGTCGGCCACGCGGCCCCCTCACCGGTAGGCCCTCCCGCCACGGCCGATGCGCTGGCGTCCCCCGACGCTGAGGGCTACGCCCCCTTCGCCCTCCCGATGGGCGCCGTGCACACCGCCGTGCTGCCTGCCGGCTTCGGCCTGCACCGGCTCGACTCGGACGGGCCGCGCGTCGTGCTCGACCAGCGCGCCTCCAGCGTGGCCCAGTCCGTGCAGTACCTCGACCTCGAGAAGGGGGTTGATCGCCTCCTCGCGCCGGCGCCCGCCGGCTACCAGGTGTGGTCGCCCGCGATCAGCGGGACCTTCGCCGCGTGGATCGAGTGGCACTGCGAGGGCGCTAACGACACCGGGGCGTGCGACTGGCGGATCGTGGTCCAGGACGTCTCTGGCGCCGGCGCGGCACGAACGGTCGCCAGCGGCGTCCAGCGGCGTGCCGGCGCGGGCTTCGGCGCCTCCTGGCCGGCGCTCGACCTCGACGGGGACCGCGTGGTCTATGCGATCGAGGACCCCGCAGCCGATGCCAGCGGGTGGCAGATCGTCGTCCGCACCCTCGCGGGCGACGTCGTCGCGACCATGCACACGGAGCAGCCGGTCTATGACCTCGCGGCGTCTGACGGGGCGATCGCCTGGACTGAGGGCGCCATCGACCCGGGCCTCGGGTACACGACCGCGACGCACCTCATGGTCGCCAGGGCCGGCGCGTCCTCGGGCACCCCACTCGCGTCAAACGCCTACGAGGTCGCCCTTGACCGAGGCCGTGTGGCCTGGTCGCAGGACGCTCCCGCCGGCAACGGCGCCGCGATCGGGTCTCAGATCTGGTCGGCCGATCTGGGCACGCTGACGCCGGAGATGGTGTCGCCGGCCTCCGCCGGGACAGAGCAGCACCAGGAATGGCCGTCGACAGGCGACGGCCTCGTCACCTGGGGGAGCGAGCGGCTCTCGATGGCGGATCCGTCATTGAACGGCGACCGCCTCGCCATCTGGTCCTCGACGATTGGACGGGCGCTTGAGCTCCAGCCGACGCCCGGGGCGATCCTGTCGAATGCCGGCGGCGGCTGGATCGTCTGGGTGGACGACCACGCCGATCCGCAGACGGTGTCGGGGATCTCCGAGGCGGAGCTCGGCCTTCATTAGGATCAGCAGGGCGTGAGGGGGGCACCGGGTCCGGACGAGGTCCGGGCGTGGGTCGAACGGACGTGCGCCGCCCAGGGGGTGCCGGTGAAGGTTCGCGATCCGCGGGTGATCCCGGACACGGTGGCCCTGATCGGTCAGAGCCGCCAGACGGGCTCGATGCGGTCGGGATCGAAGCGGGTCCGCCCGCGGACGGCCAGGCGCACGATCGCGCGGTCGAGCACGGCGGCCACGATCGCCCGCTGACGGGTGAGCGGGAGGTCCGCCCGTCGACCCGTGCGACGTCCGCCGGCGGGCCCTGCTCGGCGGGCTGCTCCACGAGTACCTCGGCGCCGCGGCGTGATCGAATTGGGGTTTCCGACCCCCACGCGGTCCGTCGAGGACCGGAACGTGTCCGACGGTTCTGAGCTTCTCGTACGCAGGGCCGCCGCCGCGAAGATCGCGATCGAGCCGACAGTCTCAAGCTCCACCCCGGCCAATGTTTCGAATGTCTCAGGATCCGTAAGAAGCGCGCCCGCATCGTGGCGGATGAAGCCCAGAATCCACAGTCATCAACTCTACTGAGCATGCGAGCGTCGGAATCATCACCTGTAGGGCTCTCCGGAGCCTCCGGTGCACGCAGACGCGACACGACGGTCACACGTCCGTGAGCCGGTGGCCACCGACCCCTCGTTGGTGGACCCCGGATCCTCTGCCTACGACCGGTGCACGCAGACGCGACACGACGGTCACACGTCCGTGAGCCGGTGGCCACCGACCCCTCGTTGGTGGACCCCGGATCCTCTGCCTACGAGGTGATTTCGAGAAGGCAAGGATGGACCTGACGACCGATTTGTGGGACGATTTCAGGTAGCCAGGGTCGGCTCGAGCGGGAAACGGGCCGTAGCGGCGCTCTTGGTCGGAGTACCCCTCGAAACGAACAGCTGATAAGTGTGCCCGTTTGTATCGGGCATCCACGCTTGTAGCACTGCGCAGACGGCCAGAGACTTACGAAACAGCTGCTCTACCGCTGAGCTATGTCGGCGCGAGCGTGAGTATAGGCGATGATCCCGGGCGTCAGCCCTCCGCCTCCCGCGCGCTCATCGACGGGTTGAAGGTTCGCCCGCCGGCCGTGACGCTCAGCGGGCTCAGGCGGGGCGATCGACCCGGTGGCGCACCACGAACGCGGCAGCCTGGGCGCGGCGCTCCAGCTTGAGCTTCGAGAGGATCGAGCTGACGTAGTTCTTGACCGTCTTGTCGGACAGGAAGACCGCCTCGGCGATCTGCTTGTTGGTGCTCCCCTCGGCGAGCAGGAGCAGGATCTTCCGCTCCTGCCTGGTCAGCTGCGCCGCCTCGTCGGTGTAGCTGCCGGTGGCGATCCGCCGGACGCGATCGAGGACCAGCTCCGTGACGCCCGGGTCCAGCAGCGACTCTCCGCGGGCGGCGGCGGTCAGGGCCTGGACGAGCGTGGCGGCCCGCGACTGCTTGAGGACGTAGCCGTTGGCGCCGGCGATGATGGCCGAGAACACGTCCTCGTCCTCGGGCGAGCTGGTGAGGAAGACGACCGGGATGGTGGGGAACTCGGCCCGGATCTCGCGGCAGGCCTCGATCCCCGATCCGTCCGGCAGGCGGACGTCCATGAGCACCAGGTCGGGCACGAACCGGTGTGCCTGGCTGACTGCCTCGGCCACCGTGCCCGCCTGCGCGACGACCTGGAACTGGCGGCGGCGCTCCAGCATCGCCACGAGGCCGTGGCGAACGACCTCGTGATCATCGACCACGAGCAGGCGGAGCCGCCCGGACCCGCGTCGGTCCGCCGGTGCGTCCTGGTCGTCCAGCGCCCGGGAGACCTCGTTTCCTGCCGCGATGCCGTCGGCCATCACGCGGCGCGCGCCAGGAGGACGACGAGCACGGCGAGCGCCGCGCCCACGGCGGCCACGGCTGCGGCGGCCGGCGGCGCGGTCACGTGGAGGCGCCGTCGCGCGGCCGGCGCCGCAGGACCAAGGCCGCCCAGGGTGTTGGGCGCCGTCTGTTCGCGAAGCACGTTGGCGAGCCCCTCGAGCGGCCGGTTCTGACTCGACGTCATGGGATCAACTCCGCCGATCCCGGTGTTCGGCCCGGGGCTGCGTGTGGGAGGTCGGATCGACCTTCGGCCGGTCATGGGCCTGGACCAGCTGAAGGAGCGCGGCGGCCTCGCGCCGGGACGTGCGATCGTCCTCGCCGGCCCGGGTGCGGTCACGTTGCTCGCGGGCGTTGGCCGCATCGCGCAGGAGGCGCGACATCTGCAGGTCCCACCGGTCATCGAGCGTCGAGAGCCGATCAGCCGCGGGTCGTCGGTTGACGCGCGTCCTCGTCGGCAGGGCTTCGGGCCGGGGGTTCATCGGTTTCTCCTGGCGACGCCACGGCCGAGCCGGCGGTCGTCGGCGATGCGGAGCTCGAGCGTCAATGCCTCGTTGCATTCAACCACGCGGCCGTGCTATTGTCAACTGTAGTTGCTGACATCTACTGTAGGACAGGATCACTCGTGGCGATGACGATGGGGGCCGTCCTCCGGCAGGCGCGTGACGTCCGCGAGCTCTCGGGCGTCGATGCGGCGCGCGCCGCCCGCATCTCCCCGGCCTATCTCAGCAAGCTCGAGAACGACGCGGTCAAGCGCCCCTCGCCCCACGTCCTCCACCAGCTGGGCGAAGCCCTTGGCGTGCCGTACGCGGCGCTCATGCGCCTGTGCGGCTACCAGGTTCCCGGTGAGCCGGATCCGGGCTCCACGGGCGCGGTCACCGCGTCGCTGTTCGCCGACCTCACGGACGACGAGCGAGAGGAGCTGCTGGAGTACCTGGCGTGGTATCGCGCCCGGCGGCGCGGCGGGCGGGCCGTGAACCGCGGCGCAAACCAGGCCGGCTGAGACCAAGGGCCCCGGCCGAGACCAGGGAACTGGCCGAGGTCTCGCCGAGGCCGGCCGGCGGCTACCCGAGGACGACCCGGACGCGGTGGGCGGCGCCGTCGTCGGCGAGCGGGATCGCGGCCCCTCCGTCCGCCAGCGGCTGTCCGTCGAGCTCCACCGAGGCCACCCCGCGACTGACCCCCTGCGGGTTCTCCACCACGATCTCGTACCTCGCGGAGTGGTAGCGGAACTGGATCTCGTAGCCCGGCCACGCGCGGGGGATGCAGGGGTCGATCAGCAGCTTCGTCCCGCGCAGGCGGAAGCCCAGGATCGACTCGAGGCCCGCCTGGTACATCCAGCCCGCGGATCCCGTGTACCAGGTCCAGCCGCCGCGGCCGACGTGCGGTGGTTCGGCGTACAGGTCGGCCGCCATGACGTAGGGCTCCACCTTGTAGCGCTGGACCCCGGCCCGGGTGCTCGCATGGTTGATGGGGTTCACGATCGAGAACAGCTCGCCCGCCTTGTCGCCGTCGCCCAGCGCCGCGAAGGCGAGGATCGCCCAGACGGCCCCGTGGGTGTACTGGCCGCCGTTCTCCCGGATGCCCGGCAGGTACCCCTTGACGTAGCCGGGATCGACGTCCGAATGGTCGAACGGCGGGGTGAACAGCAGGACGAGGCCGTCGCCGCGTCGGACCAGGTACTCCTCCACGGCGGCCATCGCCCGCTCCGCGTGGGGAGGGTTGGCGGCTCCGGACAGGACGCTCCACGACTGGGCGATCGAGTCGATCCGGCACTCGGCGTTCGCGGCCGAGCCCAGCGGGGTCCCGTCATCGAAGAAGGCACGGCGGTACCAGTCACCGTCCCAGCCGTGGCGCTCGAGCGCCCGCCGGAGTCCCTTCATGTGGGCCCGCCAGCCTTCCGCGCGCTGACGGTCCCCGCGGGCCTCGGCGATCGGGGCGAACGCGGCCAGGACGGTGTGCAGGAACCAGCCCAGCCACACGCTCTCGCCCCGGCCCTCGTGGCCCACCCGGTTCATGCCATCGTTCCAGTCCCCCGACCCGATGAGCGGCAGGCCGTGCGCGCCGACCGCGAGGCTGACGTCGATCGCCGCCGCGCAGTGGGCGTACAGGGAGCCCGACTCCAGGGATCGTTCCGGCTGGAAATAGGCGTCCGCCTGGTCGGGCCGCAGGGAGGGTCCCTCGAGGTAGGGCACGGTCTCGTCGAGGACCCCCGTGTCGCCCGTGACCGCAAGGTAGCGCTCGACCGCGTACGGCAGCCATAGGCGGTCGTCCGAGATCCGGGTCCGGACCCCACGGTCGGACGGCGGGTGCCACCAGTGCTGGACGTCCCCCTCGGCGAACTGGTGGGCCGCGGCCCGGAGGAGGTGCTCCCGGGCGAGCTCCCGCCTCGGGATGGCCAGGGCGATGACATCCTGGAGCTGGTCGCGGAACCCGTACGCGCCGCCGGCCTGGTAGAGCCCTGCCCGCGCCCACAGCCGGCACGCGAGCGTCTGGTAGATGAGCCACTGGTTGAGCATGATGTCCATCGAGCGGTCCGGGGTCCGCACCTGGACAGTGCTCTGGGTATCGTCCCAGTGAGTCGCCACGGCGCGGAGCGCCGCCTGGTGGTCGGCCCTTCGCCCACGCCGGACCAGGTCGGTCGCCGCGGTGGCGTCGTCCGCCTCGCCCAGCAGCACCAGGACCTGGGTCCGGGCCCCTGCCGCCAGCTCGAAGCTGGTCTGCAGCGCGGTGCACGGATCCAGGCCGGCGCCGACGGCTCCCTGCAGGCGATGCCCGAGCTCCAGGCCCGCGGGCCGGTCCGGAGCGCTGTTGCGGCCCAGGAACTCGGTCCGATCGGCCGTCCACGCCGTCTGCCGTCCACCGAGGTCGAGGAAGGCGACCCGACCGCCGAAGTCGGCGTTCCACGGGTTGCGCACGAGAAGCGCCTGCGTCTCCGGCTCCAGGGCCGTGATGATCCCGGGGGCGCTGGCCCCGCGGGAGGTTCCCAGCGCCCACTCCGCATACGCGGTCACGGACAGGTGCCGGGTGCGCCCGGACCGGTTCTCGATCGTGAGGATCGAGACCTTGAGCGGATCGTCCAGCGTGACGAACTGGACGAGGTCGAGATCGATGCCGTCGTGCAGGTGCTCGAACCGGCTGTAGCCGGCACCGTGGTGGGCGACGTAGGTCGACTCCTCGCGCCGGACCGGCAAGGCCGTCGGGCCCCACAGCTCCCCGGTGTCCTCGTCCCGGACGTAGATCGCCTCGCTCACCGGGTCGCTGACGGGGTCGTTGGACCACGGGGTGAGCTGGTTCTCGCGGCTGTTCCCGGACCAGGTGTAGCCGGACCCGGACTCGGAGACCTGGAACCCGAATGACGCGTTGGCGATCACGTTCAGCCACGGCGCCGGCGTGGACTGGCCGGGGCCGAGGACCGTGACGTACTCACGACCGCCATCGGCGAAGCCACCGAGCCCGTTGAAGAACTCGAGCTCGGGACGCGGCAGGACCACCTCGCTCCGGGTCGGCCGCGACTCGGGCGGGGCCGGGGGAGGGGCGATCCGCTCCGGGCGCTCCAGGCGGATGACCTGGTCGGCGAGACTGCCCCGGCGGCTGAGCAGGACGGCCCGGGCGGCCGCCAGGAGCAGCGTGCGGTCCTCGACGGAGATCCGGTCGCCACGCAGGATGTGCACGGCGCCGTGGCCCGGATGGCCCGCGTGGGCCAGGCTGGACTGGCTCGTCCGCACCAGGGTCTCGAGCTCATCCTGGAGGTCCTGGGCGTAGGTGGCGCCATGCTCGTTGAGGATCACGAGGTCGACGTCGAGGAGCTTCAGCCGCCAGTACTCGTGCGCGCGCAGCAGCTGACGGACGATGTCCAGGTCCTCGGCCTCGTCGATCCGCACCAGGACGATGGGCAGGTCGCCGGAGATGCCGTGGGCCCACAGGCCGGGCGCTCCCCGCTCGTTGCGGGCCAGCAGGCCGGGGGATGGCCGCAGCGACGGGTCCGAGTACAGGATCCGGTTGGCCAGGCGCTGGAACAGGTGGGCCTCGTCGGACTCGATCCCCAGGTGATGGAGCTGGACCTGGGCCTGCGTCCAGGCGAGCGTCGTGGCCCGTTCGAAGGTGGCGGACTCGCGGTACTTGTCGGCGAGGTCCAGGACCTCCTCGCGTGACCCGGCGACGACGGTGGAGAAGATCGCGTGGGCGGTCGCCCCGGGAGCCAGCCTGACCCGCAGCCGGAGGCTGAAGATCGGATCCAGCACGGCGCCGACCGTGTTCGAGAGCGGGCGCCCATCGATGACCGAGGCCGGCGAACGGACGGAGCGACCCCGGCCGAGGAAGCGGGCGCGATCCGTCTCGTACTGGAGGACGCCGCCGGTCTCCTCCTCGACCGCCGCGACATGGGCGGCCCAGATCGGCTGCTCGTCCCTGGATCGGGGGCGGCGGGTGGCCAGCAGGGCACCGATGTCGGGCGCGAACTCCGTCTGCACGAACAGGTTCTGGAACGCCGGGTGAGCGACATCGGCCGCCTGCGGCGCGAGCGCGAGCTCCGCGTATGACGTGAGCTCGATCTCGCGGGCGTGCGAGCCGAGATTCGTCAGCGACACGCGGCGGATCTCCGCGTCGTGCTCCGCCGACACGACCACGACCAGGCGGGTCGTGATCGAGCCGTCGCGGCGCGAGAACTCGGCGTGGTCCTCCGAGTAGATGACCTCGTAGCTGTCCGCCTCCCTGCCGCTGGGCTGGTGCCCTGCCGACCACACCTCGCCGGTGTGCATGTCGCGCAGGAAGAGGTAGGCGCCCCACGAGTCACGGGTCGCGTCCTCGCGCCAGCGGGTCACCGCGATGTCGCGCCAGCGGCTGTAGCCCGACCCCGCGGCCGTGACCATGACCGCGTACTGCCCGTTCGACAGTACGTGCGTCCGCGGGATCGCGTCGTGGGGCGAGGTGAATCGACGGAGCACCGGCGGCACGAGATCGCGCACGTCGGCGGCGCTCTTCACCTCTTCGGCACGCGGCCGGGCCACGAGGACGTCTCGTGGACTCCGCTCCTGGAGCAGCAGCTCCGTCGCCTCGACGATCGGGTCGGCATGGAAGCGCTCCAGCATCACGCGGTCGTTGACGACGTTGCCGAGGGCCACCAGCGCCATCCCCTGGTGATGGGCCATGTAGCTGTTCACGACCGCGACAGACTTGCCTTCGGGCAGCCGGCGCGCAGTGTAGTCGAGCGCCTCGCGGAAGCCGTACCGCCCGCCCGCTCCGGCGGCGCGCAGGCGGGCGAAGTTCCGGACCGCGGCCTCCGGCCGGATCATCGCCCCCAGGGCGGTGGCGTAGGGGGCCACGACGAGGTCCTCGCTGAGGCCCCGCTTCAGGCCGAGGCCGGGCACGCCGAAGCTCGCGTACTGGTACGTCCGGTCGAGGTCGCGGGCGTTGAACGCCGACTCGGACATGCCCCAGGGCACGCCACGCTCGGCGGCATAGCTCATCTGGCGGGCCACGACCAGCCCGTACGTGTGGTCCAGCAGGCTGCGGGCGGGGGCCCGCATCACGAGGGCGGGCATGAGGTACTCGAACATGGACCCGGACCACGAGATGAGGGCCGAGCCGCGACCGATGGGCGTCAGCGCGCGGCCGAGCCGGAACCAGTGTTCCGCGTCGACATCCCCCTTGGCGATCGCGAGGAAGCTGGCCAGCCGGGCCTCCGACGCGAGCAGGTCGTAGTAGCTGGGATCCAGCGCGCCGTCCCGGACGCGGTACCCGATCGAGAGCAGCTTGCGGGTCGGATCGAACAGGAAGCTGAAGTCCGTCTCCCGGAACAGCTGCTGGGCCTGGTCGGCGATCGCGGCCAGGCGTCGGACGAGCGTCGCCGCGGCCGACGACCCGTCGGCCGGCTCGCCGCCGGGCGGGTCGGACAGTTGCGCGATCGTCGCGTCGGCGGTCGTCGGGCCGTCGGCGGTCGCCAGCGCAGCGGGCTGGAGCAGCGCGAGATCTCGTACGTGGCTGTTCACCGACAGCCGCACCGCCTCGGCCCAGGCCACCAGCTCGCCGTCCGCGCCCTCCCCGCGCTCCGCGGTCAGGGCCGCGGCGACGTCCGACAGCGTCCGTGCGTACGTCGAGAGCTCGTCCAGGCGGGCCGCCCAGGCCTCGGGCGTCGGGGGCACGACCGCACCGGCCGCACCGGCCGCACCGGCTGCACCGGCCACACCGGGCAGCGCCAGGGCATCGTCCAGGTCCCGCCGGGTGAGGGTCTGGCTCCTCCGGTCGTCGCCGATCGCGCCGGCAGCCTCGCGGGCCAGCTCGACCGCGTCACCGATCCCGGCCAGCGCGGCCGCCACCGGGAGCGGCCGGTCCATCATCCGGCGACAGGCGTTGGACAGCGTGAGCAGGTGCCCGGCGAGGTTGCCGCTGTCCACGGACGAGACGTAGGCCGGCTCCAGGGGGTGCAGGTCGCGGGTGTCGTACCAGTTGTAGAGGTGCCCGCGGAAGCGCTCGAGGCGGCCGATCGTCGCGAGCGTCGCCTCCAGGCGCTCCACCATCTCGATCGTCCCGATCCAGCCGAAGTCGCGCGCGGTCACGACCGCCAGCAGGTAGAGCCCGATGTTGGTCGGGGATGTCCGGTGCGCGACGGCCGGTTCCGGATCGTCCTGGAAGTTGTCGGGCGGCAGGCTGCTGTCCCCGGGTCCGACGAAGGTCTCGAAGAACCGCCAGGTCCTGCGGCCGGTCAGGCGCAGCGCCGCGACGTCCGCGGCCGAGAGCTGCTCCGCGGCCGAATCGGGAGCCGGCAGGCTGACCCGTCGCGCGATGAGGGGCGACAGCACCCACAGGGCGATGAACGGCGCGGCGATCCAGCCGGCGCCGGGCTTCACCGCGAGGACGAGGATCGCGGCGGCGACCGCGATCACCACGGACCCGGCCATCTGGCGGTAGAACGCCCCGAGGCCGAGATCCTGGCTGGCCTTCGCGTGGGCGGCGGTCATCCATTCGAGCAGGTTCCGTCGGGTGACGTACAGCCGCGCCAGGGTCCGCAGGATCGCGTCCACCATCAGCCACGCCTGGTGCGCGAGGAACGTGAAGCCGAGGATCACGTGGGCCGCCGCGAGCGTGACGTCCGCGCCCACGGCCCGGAGATGGCTGCGCTTGGAGATGCCCTGGCGCCGGGGCGGCAGCCCCGCCAGGACCGGCAGCGCCTCGGGGATGATCACGCTGGCTACGACGGCGACGGTCCACAGGCCGGCGGACACGGATGGGAGCGTCCAGGCCGCGACGAGCGTCGCCAGCAGCAGCGGGGCGGACATCGTCCGGCGGAGGTTGTCCACCATCTTCCAGCGGGCGATCCCCGGCATGGAGCCCCGGCTCCGCCGGCCGGTGGCGTCGCGGGCACGGCCCAGGATCCACGGCAGGAGCTGCCAGTCGCCCCGCGCCCATCGGTGCTGGCGGGCCGCCGAGACCAGGTAGTTGGAGGGGAAGTCGTCGAACAGCTCGACGTCGGTCACCAGCCCGGCCCGGGCGAAGACGCCCTCGAACAGGTCGTGGCTCAGGAGCGCGTTCTCCGGCACCCGGTCCGCCATCGCCCTGTCGAAGGCGTCAAGGTCGTAGATCCCCTTGCCGGTGTAGGTCCCCTCCCGGAACAGGTCCTGGTACACGTCGGACACCGCGAAGGCGTAGGGATCGATCCCGGCCGACCCGGAGAAGATCCGCTGGAAGATCGATGCGTCCCGCTCGGGCGGGAGCGTCGAGGTGATCCGTGGCTGGAGCACGCCATAGCCGTGGGTCACCCGGCCGGCCCGCGGGTCGAAGGTCGGCTGGTTGAGCGGATGGGCGATCGTCCCGACCAGGCGTCCCACCGCGCCCCGCGGCAGCCGCGTGTCGGCGTCCAGCGTGACCACGTAGCGGACGTCCGCCGGCGGGGTTGACGCGGCCCGGCCGCTGGTCAGGATGCTGGTCGTCGTGGAGCCGCGCAGGAGGGCATTCAGCTCGTGCAGCTTGCCGCGCTTGCGCTCCCAGCCCATCCAGCAGCCTTCGGCCTCGTTCCAGGTCCGCGTGCGGTGGAAGAGCAGGAACCTGGCGCCTCCCCCGGGGGCCTCCCCGTAGCGCTCGTTGAGCCGGTCGATGGCCGCCGCCGCCGCCGACAGGAGCTCGTCGTCGCCCGGGACGTGCTCGGTCGGGGCGTCGCGCCAGTCCGACAGCAGGGCGAACCGCACATCCCCGTCCTGGTTGGCGAGGTAGTGGACCTCCAGGCCGCCGACCTGGGCCTCGACACCCGCCTCGCTGGCCAGGAACGTGGGTACGACGACGAGCGTCCGCAGCCGGGACGGCACGCCATCGTCCAGCTCGAGCCGGGGCAGCGGCCTGGGGCCCAGCACGCCGGTGACCGCGCGATTGACGAGGGCGATCGCGAGGTCCGAGGCGGGGCCGAGCGCGAGGATGGCGACGACGAGGAGGCCGGCCCCGACGGCACCCCCCCGCGCGGCCAGCAGGAGGGGCAGGGCGATGATGATCGCCGTGGCCAGCGCGATCGTGCCGAGATAGCCGCGGGTGGCGGCCCGGATGTAGGCGCGCCGCAGCCGCCCGGCCAGCGGCACGCGAGCCTGGAGGGAGCGCTCGAGCGTGGCGTGGCCGTCGGAGATCAGGTAATAGCCGGGATCCCGGCGTCGAGCCGCTTCGGACGGTTCGACCTCGTCGCCCGGCGCCGCCGCGTCCGCCATCGCCACGGCCTCGCGGGCGACGTCGACCTCGTTCCGGCCCGACTCCCGGGCCAGCTCCTCGACGACGTGCCGGTAGCGATCCCGGGTGGCGAAGTCCAGCTCCTCGAACGGGCCGCGTGCGCGAAGGACCTCGTCCACCAGGCTGACGCTCTCGACGAACTGGGCCCAGTCGAACCACGAGATGAGGCGCATGCTCGTGATCACGTTCCGGACCGTCACGTTCATCTGCGCCTGGCGCTGGTGCTCGACGCGGACGACCTCCTCGGCGGTCGTGCCCTGGGCGGCAAGGAGCTCCTCCAGCCAGCGGAGCGCGGGCGTTGCGGCGGGGTCCTGGTCGCGCAGGCGCTGGAAGAGCTGGACGCGGCCCGCCGTGGTGAACCTGGCACGCGGCAGCCGGCGAAGCGATGCCGCGGCCTCCTCCGGGCTGTCCTTGCCCAGGCCCAGCAGGCTGTCGGCGAGCTCGTCCGCACGCTGGCGTGCCGCCCGGCTGCGCACGAGCAGGTCCGAGAGGCGGCGGAGGTTCTCGACCAGCAGGATGCGGAGGCTGATCGCGATCGCCCACAGCTCCCCGATCGTCAGCGGCTCCTCCGCCTGGTAGGCACGCACCATGCGCCGCAGGCTCTCCGGTTCGAAGCGGCTGTCGGTGTGCGCGATGTAGGCCCACGCGAGGCCCATGACCCGCGGATATCCGGCGAGGTGGCCCTCGGCCAGCTTGGGGAGCTCCCGGTAGTAGTCCGCGGGCAGGTCGTCGCGGATCTCGCGGAGCTGCTCGTCGACGATGTGGAAGTTGTCGACGAGCCATTCGGCGGCCGGCGTGATCGACCGCTCCTCCTTGATCGCGCGGGCGAGGACCCGGTACGACTCCAGCAGGACGCGGCCATTCTCCGCGATGCGAGGCCCGATGGCCTTTCCCCGACGGGGTGCGTCGGTGACGGCCTGGGCGGCCGCCAGGGTCCGCGCGTGCTGCTCCAGCCGCTCCACGCTGAACAGCTCGGCGAGGATCGGCTCTTCCGGTTCGGCCTGCGGGCGAACGAGCCGGCGGCCGCGACCGGCCGGGTCTGGGAGCGACTGGCTCGGCATGATCTCCCGATCTCGGCGCGTGGCCCGGATCCCGGCGGGTGGCCTGGTCCGACCGGCGCGCCGAACCCATCTGGGATCGTGTCGATCATAGCGGCCCGCGCCCGCGGAACGGCGGAGGCTACCGCCGGGTCATGGTCGGCGGCAGCGATCCGACGCAGGCCAGCGCGCCGTCCGGTCCCTCGATCCGGTACTCGGCGATGGACGCCGGGATCACCACGGTCGCGTACGGCTCCAGGGTCTCGCGCCAGCCGTCGCCCCGGAGCTCGGCCCGGCCCCGGAGCTCGGCCCGGCCGCGGAGCTCTGTCCGGCCGCGGAGCTCGGCCCGGCCGCGGAGCTCGGCCCGACCGCGGATCGCCGTGACGACCTCGGGGCCCTCGCCCGCCGGCCGCCTCACGGCTCCGGCCGCGGCGTCGACGACCTCCAGCCGGAACTGCGGCACGGTCAGTGCGCCGCCGTCCAGGCGCCAGTCCCGACCGGCGGGGATCGCGTGCGCCTCCGGACGGACCGCGCGCAGGGACTCCGCCAGGTGCAGGCGGCGGTCCGGCGTCGCCGGCCGGCCCCAGTCGGACATCCGGAAGGTCAGGTCGGACGGCTGCTCGATCTCGTACACGAAGGCGCCGGGGCCGATCGCGTGCATCGTGCCGGTCTCCAGGAGGAGGACGTCGCCCGGCGTCGCCGGCCCCTCCTCGCAATGGCCGTGCCCCACCGCGCCGTCGCGGATCGCCTGCCGCAGCTCGTCCGCCGGGAGGCCGCGGCGCGGCCCGGTGACCAGGAGCGCCCCCGGCGCCGCGTCCAGCACCAGCCACGCCTCCGCCTTGCCCAGCGCGCCGGGGCCGTAGAGCTCGGCGGCGAGCTCGTCCGAGGGGTGGACCTGGAGCGACAGCCACTCGGCCGCGTCGATCAGCTTGACCAGCAGCGGGAACCGCGGCCCCAGCAGCGCGATGCCCCGCCGGCCGACCAGCGCCTCGCCCGCCGCGGCCGCCAGCTCGTCCAGCGTCAGCCGGCCCCACGCCCCGGCCTCCACGACCGAACCGGGTCCGGCCAGCCACAGCTCGCCCACGTGCTCGCCCGCGGCCGCCAGGCGGGTGCCCGCCCAGGGGCGCACGCTGCGGTGGGGGATCGGGCGCAGGACCGGGATGGCGTCCTGGCCGCGGTTCGACCCCGGGCCGGGGTCCGGCGACCGGTCGCCGATGACGGAGCTCACCCGGGCAGCATAGGGGTCACCGCTGCGTCTGGTGGGATCGTCCGCGCCGCGCCGTTGCCGCCGTTCCGCTCCGGCCCCGTCCGTCCGCCTCGCCCCCCGCGCCCGCCGCCCCCGCGCCGCGCCGCCCCCGCGCCGCGCCGCCCCCGCGCCGCCCCCGCGTCCGCCCCCCGCGCCCGACGGCGCGCCGCGCACCGGCGCCCCGCGCCGCCCGGGCTGCCGGCGCGGATCCTGGCCAATTGACAACCAGCGGGGCGTACGTCGAGGACGACGGTGCCGGTCGCAGCTCCGATGTGCACGAACGGGACGACCGCGACCCGCGGTCCTTGCCATCTGACGCTCCACGGCGGCGGCTTGGCGAGGACTCCTCGACGAGCACCAACCACGGTGGCATGTGGCAAGGACTCGGGCCCGGGCGGGCGCACGGCAGCGACTATGCGAGAGGCTCCGCGCACCGGCGCCCTGCCGCCGCGCCGCCCGGGCTGCCGGCGCGGATCCTGGCCAATTGACAACCAGCGGGGCGTACGTCGAGGACGACGGTGCCGGTCGCAGCTCCGATGTGCACGAACGGGACGACCGCGACCCGCGGTCCTTGCCATCTGACGCTCCACGGCGGCGGCTTGGCGAGGACTCCTCGACGAGCACCAACCACGGTGGCATGTGGCAAGGAATCGGGCCCGGGCGGGCGCACGGCAGCGACTATGCGAGAGGCTCCGCGCACCGGCGCCCTGCCTGCCGCCCCGCGCCCCGCGCACCGGCGCCTGCCCCCGCGCCCCCCCGCGCCCCTACCGCGCCCCGCACCCCGCCGCACCCCGCGCCCCGCGCCGCACCGAACCCTAACGCGCCCCGCGCCGCTCGAACGCCTCCACCGCAACCGGCAGCGTCGGGTACATCCGATCCACGTCGATGATCCCCAGCAGCCCGCCCCGCGCCAGCTGCGCCCGCAGGTCCTGCTTCACCCGCGCCATCGCGAACGTCACCCCCCGATCGGCGAGATCCTCGGTCAGCTGCCGCAGGGCGTCGGCGGCCGTCATGTCCAGCTCCACGATCGCCTCGGCGTTGAGCAGGAACCACTCGACCGGCACGGCCTGGCCGTCCACCGCGGCCTGGCCGTCCACCGCGGCCTGGGCATCCACCGCGGCCAGCGCCCGGGTCCGGAAGTCCTGCGCGTTGGCGAAGCACAGTGGGGCGTCGTAGCGGAACACGAGCAGGCCCGGGACCTGCTCCGCGTCCGGGTAATCCTCGATGTTGTGGAGCCCGGCCAGCCCCGGCACGCGGCCGAGCACCGACGCCGGCGGCCGTGCGACACGCACGAACAGGTCGGCGACCGACAGCCCGATCGCGACCAGGATGCCGGCCAGCACGTCGAACAGCAGCACCCCCACGAGCGCCGCCACCGCGAGCCCCAGCTCGGTGCTCCGGAACTGCCACAGGCGCCGGAGCCCCCGGACGTCGACCAGCCGCAGCGCGGCGTACACGACGATCCCGCCCAGCGCCGCCTTCGGAATCAGCGCGATCAGCCCCGGCGCCGCCAGCACCACCACGATGACGGCGATGGCCGCGACGACGCCGACCAGCTGGCTGCGCGCGTGCATGGCGTCCACGATCGCGGTGCGCGAGCCCGAGGCGCTCAGCGCGAACCCCCCGATCAAGCCGGCCGCCACGTTCGCCGCGCCCAGCGCCAGGAACTCCCGGTTCGGGTCGATGGTCTCGCCGTTCCGGGCGGAGAACGCGCGACCCGTGAGCGCGACGTCCGTGTACCCCACGAACGTGATCGCGGCCGCGGAGCCGAGCAGCGCCGTCACGTCCGGGACCCCCAGCGCCGGCAGCGCCGGCACCGGCAGCCCGCCGGGCACGGCACCCACCAGCTCGACCCCGTGCGCCTCCAGTCCGAACACCGCGACGACCGCGGCCGCGCCGACCACCGCCAGCAGCGAGCCCGGCGCCAGCGGCGCCACCCGTCGGAGCCCCAGCAGGAACGCCACGACCGCGGCCCCCATCGCCAGCGTCACGGGCTGCACTTCGTCCAGGCGCCCGGCCAGCTCGGCGATCTTGCCCACCGTGCCGGCGGTCGAGAGGCTCACCCCCGCCAGCGTGCCCAGCTGCGAGACGACCATGATCACCGCCACGCCGGCCATGTACCCGACGAGGATCGGCTGCGACAGCAGGTCGGCAAGGAAGCCCAGCCGCAGGGCGAATGCCCCGAGGCACACCAGCCCGACGAGCAGGGCGAGACCCGCGGCGAGCGCCGTGTACCGGGCCGGATCCCCGGCCGCCAGGGGTGACACCGCCGCCGCCACCATGATCGCGGTGGCGGACTCGGGGCCGACCGACAGCAGCCGGGACGTCCCCAGCAGCGCGTACACCAGCATCGCGATGACCGCGACCCACAGCCCGCTGGCCGGCGGCACGCCCGCCAGGCCGGCATAGGCAAGGCACTGGGGCACGAGGTAGGCGGTGACCGTGATCCCCGCGATCACGTCCGCGCGGAACCAGGCCGGTGTGTAGTCGGACAGCTGCGCCAGCCCCGCGACGACCCGGCTGTCCCGGGGTGCCCGTCCTTCGACTCCCATTCGCCGCCTCACCCCGCGCTGCTCACGGGCGCGTCCCGCCGTTTGGGGACCTTCGACCCTCCGGCTTCCCGGTCCCGCGTGCGATGGTAGGGCCACGCGAGGCTCGCGGCCCGATGGGACGAGCAGACCGACCGCCGGCTCCGACAGGTCGACAACCGATCCGGCCAAGCCCTTGAGGCTCCCGGATGCAGGATCCACCGGCCGACTGGGGCATCGGCAGGGCCGCGGGCCCGCTGTCCTCCACGGATGCCCATGATCCCCGGTTGCCCATGATCCACGGATGCCCATGATCCCCGGCTGCCCGGGATCCGCGGATGCCCCGAATCTCGGCGTGCCCATGACCTACGGCCGTCCGTGACTCGTACCCTGTGCCCGTGGAACCGCGCGCCGCCCCGGCTCGTCATCGGGCCATGCACACGAACCCCCGATCCCGGGTCCTCCCGGCCGTCCTCGTCCTGCTCCTGGTCGCGCTCGTCGCCGCGTGCTCCGGCGCCGCGTCCTCGCCGGGCGCCCCGTCGCCGTCGCCGTCGCTGTTACCCAGCCCCGGCACCGTCGACTCCGCGGAGGCCGCGGCGAAGCTGGCGGCCGCGAAGTCCCCGCTGCTCGAGTCCATCGGGCCGAAGAACCCCGACCTCATCGGCCAGGCGAACTGGTGGGAGGCCACCCCGGCCGAAGGCGCCTCCGGCGGCTGGCGCGTCACGTTCCGGGTGGGCTGGGGCGACTGCCCGTCGGGCTGCATCGACGAGCACACCTGGACGTACGACGTGACGAAGGACGGGACCGTCGCCTTCGTCGGCGAGACGGGCGCCGCCCTCCCGGCGGACGTCCTCGCCGGACTGCGCAACGCCGCCAGGACTACCGGTGTCGCCGGCGCTGTGACCGCGGGACCGGTCTGCCCCGTCGAGAAGGTCCCCCCGGACCCCGCCTGCAACCCGAGGCCCGTCGCGGGCGCCGTCCTGGTCATCCGGGGCGCCGGCGGCGCCGAGGTCGCGCGCTTCACCACGGACGCCACCGGACTGTTTCGGATCGGGCTCCAGCCGGGCGACTACATGCTGGAAGCGCAGCCCGTGGAGGGCCTGATGGGCGCGCCCGCCGCGATGCCGTTCACGGTCACGGACGGCGCCGAGACGTTGCTCGACGTCTCCTACGACACCGGCATCCGCTGAACGAGGCGCCCGCCGGGGGCGACGCGAGGCCTCCGCTCTTCTCGACTACGAAGGTACTTCTTCGCCCCGGGCGGTGGGACTGTAGGGCTATGCGTCCGCGCACCGTTTCAAGCCACGCTGCAAGCCGTGACGCCGAGCATCCTGTTCCATCCTCTTCGCAGCAAGTGGTCCGATGATCCCTTGAGTCGTCCGCCGAGCGGGTCCTGAGACTCATCGTCGCAGTCGAGCAACGCCGCAAGGTTGACCTCAAGGTTTGGCGGGCAGAGTACGTTTTCGTAACGGGTGGGATACGTGGCGTCACCAGGCACCGAGGAACAGATGCGCATTAGCCTCTTCCGCCGATCCGCAAGGTACCGGAGCGTGCCGGTGCCGACGCGCCGGTCGCGTGGTCAGGCCCTCGTCGAGTTCGCGCTCGTATTGGTGCCGCTCATGCTCATCTTCCTCGGGATCCTGCAGTTCGGGTTCCTCTACGGCACGCAAATCGGTCTGACGAACGCCGCGCGCGAGGCAGCCAGGTACGCTGCGGCGTCTCAGACTGCAACAAGCGCCCAGGCGACGTCGCACGGCACCCAGGTCATGAGTCAGCTCACCACGAAGATCCTGCCGAACAACGTCCAGAGTTTCTACTCTGCGAACCTCGTCACGGCTGGCGCGCCGCATACGCAGGTCTGCTACGCGTCCTACAAGGATCCGAGTGGTAACTACTCGGTCCGGGTCACGGTCGAGGTCGAGTACAGGCATCCAATGCTCATGCCGTTGATCGGCTCGATCATCGATGGCCTCGATGGCACCCCGAACGACGGCCTTCGCGTTGGGTCGAAGGTGGAGATGCCCGTCGGGAACCAGTTGCTTCAGACGAATCCAAGTATCGACGTGTGCACGCCATGATCACGCTTTGGGTCCCACCTCGCGCCCCGGCAACAGCGCGCTCTCAGCGCGAGGGCGGTCAGGCGCGGTCGAGTTCGCGTTGGTTCTGATCCCCCTGCTAACCCTCCTGTTCGGGATCATCCAGTCCGGGTTCCTCTTCGGCGGTCAGACTGGGCTGGTCAACGCCGCCCGAGAGGGCGCTCGCTACGCAGCCACCCTGCAAGCCGCGGACTCGACGACAACCACCGCCGACGCGGCGGCCACGTTGAAGGAACTGAAGATCAAGATCCTTCCCAGAAGCGTACCCGGCTATCTCTCGTCGAACCTGGTCGAGACTGGCCTCGGGAGCACTGCGGTCTGTTACATCGCCTACCCTAATGCCGATAGTGCGACGTACTCCGTTCGGGTCCGCGTTCAGATCAAGTATCGCCATCCCCTCTACATCCCAATCGTGGCAACGATCGTCGATGGGATCGACGGCACCCCAGGCGACAACGCTTTCACGCTCGCGGCATCGGAAGAAATGCGCGTCGAGAACCCGCCGCCGTCAGCGGCTCCAACAGGATCGCCGACATGTCCCGACGAATGCTCGAGCCGGCTGTACCGTTCCCGCCGGGCCAGCCGAGCGCCCGGGTGGCCAGCGAGGACAGACGCTCGTCATCTTCGCCCTGTTCCTCAGCGTTCTCCTCGGTGCGGCGGCCCTCACGGTCGACTACGCCTCGTGGCTCAAGGTTCGCCGTGACTACCAGAACGGGGCCGACGCCGCAGCCCTTGCCGGCGCACAGTTCCTGACCCGCCCGATCGACGGCACCAAGCGGCAGCAGGCGCGCGACGCGGCCTGGGCGTCGCTCAAGACCCAGCTCGGGCTGTCGGGAGGTTTCGGTACGGATGGCTATCTCGACACCGGGGTTGGCTCACCGCGAACCGACAGTGGTTACAGGATGTGGGTGAGCACCCCACCGCTCAATGCCGGACTGAACCCGAAGTACCCAGGAACTCGACTGGTTCCGCGAACACCGTCTTCGTGTGGGTCGAGAAAGACAATCCGTCCTATCTCAGCGGCGTCTTCGGCGAGGGCAGTCGCGTTGTCAGCGCCTGGGCGACAGCGGGTTCGTTCCCCGGCCGATGGGCGGTCATCACGCTCCGAAAGAATGGCCAGGCTTCAAGCAGTAACCCAGAAGATATCTCGATCCAAGGCGGTTCGCAGCTCAACGTGATCAACGGCGATGTCGGCGGCAACTGGGGAATGGCCATCGGCGGGAACCCTCTCAATACGCACATTCAATTCACGTCGACGACCACAGATACGTACGGCCCCTATTTGACGGAACCTGTATCCGGCCAGAGTCCCGGGAACGGCTGGTTTCCGTACCAGGTGATCGACGGCAGTCTCCAACCGGTCTTAGTGAAATACTTCCCGGAGGTTCCCGACCCCAACTACCCTCTACCCGCGGAACTTGCGGGCGCTCCTTCGAATGAAGTGAGCTCAGTCCCGACCGGGTCCTTCGGCGGGAGCGTTGACGTCCGCAGTAGCGCGCCGGGTGGCACGAACGTGGACTCCAATGGAGTGCCGACGAGCTGCGAGTCCGACTCTCCATCGATCGGCCCCGGCTACTACACGAGCATCAAGGTGGCCAACGGAAAGTGTCTGATCCTGGACCCGGTGAACCGCTACAGCGGAACCGTCGATAGCGAGACACTCGTTCCGAACCTGGCGACCGGGCAGCTTCCTGGCATCTTCTATGTCGACGGGAAGATCGACGTCAATAACGGCGCGATGATCATTGGGGACGGGGTGACGGTCATCATGCGACCGAAGCCCAGCGACTCGGACAACAATCAGGGACTGGCCGTGGCCGGCGGCGCCCACAGCCATGGGGTCGTGGACCTCAACGCCACCAAGATCTTGGGCGCCTGGATGACGAAGGGGACATCGCCATACACATGCACGGTTTCGGGACCGACCCAGGCCTGCGCTTACCAGCCAGCGCTCGAGACGAATTTGGCAAACATCGGCGTTGCGCTGTATGTTGTCAAAAGGATCCAGTACAACGCCAGCGCGGCCTCTGACGACAACTCCTCGATCATCAACGTAAACGCGAATGGCGGTCTGGCCTGGCAGGGCGTGACCTACGCACCTCACGACAACGTCAAGCTCGCCGGCCAGCCGGGCCACAATGCGGTCGGCCAGCTCGTCTCGTGGACCGTCAAGTTCGACGGCGGGACAACGATCAATCAAACCTACCGCGGACCTGAGAACGGGATCCCGTATCTGATCGAGCCGCACATCGGCCAGTAGGCCGACTCCGCCGGGCACGGCGGACGCAGTCTTGCTCAACGCACTCGATAGGCCCCCACGAAGCTCTGCTCTCGCGTCTGACACTCAACCCCCGACTCAGCCCTCGTCCGGCGCCTCGGCGGGCAGGTGGACCGTGAACGCGGCGCCGCCGCCGGGCACGGGCGGCTCCAGGACCAGGTCGCCGCTCATGGCGCGGCACAGCTCGCGGGACACGTAGAGGCCCAGGCCGGAGCCGGAGCCCTCGCCGGCCACCCGCTGGTCGCCCCGCTCGAAGCGGCGGAACAGCCGGTCACGATCCGCCTCCGGGACGCCCGGCCCGTGGTCGGCGATCGTGACCGCGAGGTCGGACGCGACGGCGTCCACGGTCACGGAGACCTCGATCGGCGTCCGGCCGCCGTAGGCCAGCGCGTTGTCCAGGAGGGCCCACAGGACCTGGTCCAGCTGGTCCGGGTCCGCGAGCGCGAGCCAGCCCTCGGACCGGTCGTCCAGGCTGAACGGCACGTCGGCCGCGCCGAGGGCCTCCCATGTCCGCCGGACGCGGGAGGCGAGCGAGAACACCTCCAGCCTCGGGCGGAGCGCGCCGGATTCGAGCCGGCTCACGGTGAGCAGCTGGCGGACCATGCGCGACAGCCGGTCGGCCTGCTCGGTGATGATCGCCAGCCGCCGGTCCGGGGCCGCCCTCGGCGAGCTGTTGCGCGTAGCCCCGGATGCTGGCCAGCGGGGTCTGCAGGTTGTGCGAGACGCCGCGCAGGAAGTCGTCCTTCGCCTCGTCCAGCGCGAGCAGCCGCGCGTTCTGGTGCTCCACGCGGGCGAACAGCTGCGCGTTGCGGATCGCCGCCGAGATCTCGATCGCGAACAGCTCGAACAGGTCCTGGTCCGCGCGCTCCCAGCTCCGGGTGGCCGGCACGTGGCCGACGGCGACGCCCAGGATCTCGCCGCCGGCCATGAGGACGGTGCGGACCTGGCGGGGCTCGCCGGGGACCACCTCCTCCTCCGGCACCATGACGGGATCCACCAGCACCACGGCGCAGTCGATCATCCCGAAGGCGGCCAGTGCGCGCTCGCCGGCTCGCTGGGCCAGCACTTCGGGCCGCTCCTGGAGCGTCGTCTCCTCGAGCGCATCGAGGACCCGTCGCAGCTCCCGGTTCCGCCGTTCCAGCACCCGGGCCAGGCGGTTGTGGCTCTCGGCGAGGCGGCTGAACTCGTCGTCGCCGGGCAGCTCCAGCGGCGTGGCCAGGTCGCCGGAGGAGACCTGCTCCACGGCCCGGGCGATCTCCCGCAGCGGCGCGCTCAGGTCGGCGGCCAGCAGGGCGGCCAGCAGGACCGCGAGCACGACGGCCACCGCCACGGCGAGCAGCAGGACCCGGGCGAGGGTCGCGTCCTCCGCGGTGCCCCCGCCGGTGACCACGAGGACGACGATGCCGAAGCCGGCGACGGGCAGGACGGCGGCGGCCACCAGCCCGGACGTCAGGCGTGCCCGGAAGCCGGGGCCGGAGCGCCGATAGGACCATCCGCCGCCCGGCCTGGCGTGACCCGGCCCCTCTCCCGTCCCCGCCTCGCCAGGTTTCCCCTCGTCCGCCCCGGGGCCGGCCGTCATCCGCCGTTCGCCTTCGCCGCCCCGACGAGCCGGTACCCGATGCCACGCACCGTCAGCAGGTGCACGGGCCGGTTCGGGTCCACCTCGACCTTCTGGCGGAGGCGGCGCATCGTGACCCACACGTAGCTCGGGTCGGCATCGTCCGTGTCCGCCCAGCCGCGCGCCAGGAGCGTCTCGGTGGTGACGGTCTGGCCGAGGTTGGCGGCGAGCGCGTACAGCAGCCGCGACTCGGTGGGCGTGAGGGACACGGTCTTGCCGGCGACGATCGCCTCGCGGCGGTGGAGCTCCAGGGCGAGGTTGGGGCCGAGCTCCAGGCGCTGCCGCGGGACGCGATCGCCCAGCCGCCGCAGCACGCGCTGGATCCGGGCGCGCAGCTCCGGGTAGTGGTAGGGCTTGGTGACGTAGTCCTCCGCGACCTCGTCGAGCAGGTCGGCCTTGGAGTCCGCGGTGTCGATGGCGGACAGGACGATGATCGGGAGGTCCGCGCGGGCCTTGATCTCGCGCGCCAGCGTCAGCCCGTCCATGCGCGGCATGAGCATGTCGATGACCAGCAGGTCCGGCCAGGACTGGGACAGGCGGCGCAGCGCCTCCTCGCCGTCGCGAGCGGTCTGGACGTCGTAGCCGTCCGCCTGGAGCTGGTCCGCCAGGATGACGAGCAGGTTGGGATCGTCGTCCACGATGAGGATCCGCGGCGCTGCGACGCCGTACGGGCCGGGTCCACCGTGCAGCATGCCGCGAGGATAGCAGCGGGGATCGGGCGCCTCGGGCGCCTCGGGCGCATCGGGTGCATCGGGCGCCATCGGGCGCCTCGGGCGCATCGGGCGCCTCGGGCGCATCGGGCGCCTCGGGCGCATCGGGCGCCTCGGGTGCATCGGCGTTGGCCCCGTGCGGAGGTGTCAGGTGGCGAGAACAGCCTCGAGGCCAACGATCGCCGCGCTGATTGCAGCGGCTATCGTCATCGCTTCATGCAGCCCTTCACCGAACAACGGCGGGCTGCCGACCCACAAAGACCTCAACGGGTATCCGGCTGCCCTACTCGAGGCGACGCTCGTGCGGGACGGCGCGTGCCTGTATGCGCAGAGCCTGGATCCCCGCAGTCGCTGGTTGCCGATCTGGCCACCAGGGTTCTCGCTGACCGGCGACGTTGTGATGAACGGGGGCGCGGAGGTCGCCAAGGTTGGCGACCCCGTGAAACTCGGCGGTGGCGAGTACCACGAGAGCCAATACGACTTCCTCCGCACGCTCATGCCCGCGGACGTTCCGACCGCCTGTCGCGGTGGCGAGTATTGGCTGGTGGGCGAGGTCGTCCCGTAGCCGAGACCCCCTCTGGGCGCGTTACTTCCGCGGCTGACTCAGGAGTGTGTCGGTCGCCGGGTATCCGAGCGTGGCTCGGGCACCGAACCCGGGGTTTCGCGTCCGGGCCCAGCGTGGGCATCGCCCAGGTGACACATGTCTGAGTCGGCGGAGGCCGGGCTGCCGGCCGGCGCCTTCATCGTCCGGCGCCTTCATCGTCCGGCGCCTTCATCGTCCGGCGCCTTCATCGTCCGCTGCCGGCTGCGGCCTTCATCGGCCGGGGCCTTCGTCGGCCGGGCTGCAGGCCGGGGCCGTCCGGCAGGCGCGCTCCCCTACACTCACGGGCGATGTCGGAGCTGCCCATCCGCCCCTACGAGCGCCTGCCGGCGGCGTTCCACGCGTGGGACCCGCGCACCCAGGTCGTCGCCCGCGGGGTCGCCGCGCTGGTCGCCTCCGCGAGCCCCGGCTCGGTCGTGGAGCACGTCGGCAGCTCCGCCGTGCCGGGGTTGCCGGGCAAGAACATCGTGGACCTCGCGATCGAGGCGGACCCGGACGAGATCCCGGACCTCACGGACGCGCTGCTGTCGCTCGGGTTCCAGCGTCAGGGCGGCCTGGCGCCGTTCCCGCCGACCCGGCCGATGGTCGTCGGCGCCGTCGTGGAGGGCGGCGAGGTGTTCCGCATCCACCTTCACGTGGTGCCGCCCGCCCGCCGAGAGCTGGCGGAGCTGCTCGCCTTCCGGGATGCGCTGCGCGCGGACGACGCGCTGCGGGACGCGTACGCCGCCGCCAAGCGCCGGATCGTGGACGCGGCGCCGGACGGGGAGGCGAGCGAGCTGTACACGGTCCACAAGGGCGGCTTCGTCCAGGAGGCGCTGTATCGGCTGGGGATCCGGCGCGGTCCGGCGGACGTGCCCTCGCCGCTCGGGCCCGGCGCCACGATCGGGATCATGGGCGGCGGCCAGCTGGGCCGGATGCTCGGCTTCGCGGCGCGCGAGATGGGGTACCGGATCGTCGCCCTGGACCCCGATCCTGCCTGCCCCACGGCCGCGGTGGCGGACGAGATCATCGTCGGCGCGTACGACGACGCGGAGGCGGCGGCGCGGCTTGGGGCGATGTCGGACGTCGTGACCTACGAGCTGGAGCACGTGGGCCTCGCGGCGGCCGCGGCGGCCGGTGGGCGCGCGCCCCTCCGGCCCGGCCTGGCGGCCCTGCGCGCCACCCAGGACCGGCTCGCGGAGCGTCGGTTCATCCGGGAGATCGGGGAGTGGACCGCGCCCTGGCGCGAGGTGCGCGGGGTGGCCGACGCGGAGCTCGCCGCCGATGCGCTCGGCTACCCGCTCCGGCTCAAGCTGCCGCTCGGCGGCTACGACGGCCGCAACCAGGTCCGGATCACGGCCCGGGACGAGGTGCCGGCGGCGATTGCCTCGCTCGGGGGCCACGATGGCCGCCCGCTGTTGCTGGAGAAGGAGATCGACTTCGAGGCCGAGCTGTCGGTCGTGTGCGCGCGCGACCGCGACGGCCGCACGCTCGCGTACCCGGTGTCGCGCAACGTGCACGACGCGGGGATCCTGGTCGAGAGCGTGGCCCCGGCGCCGATCCACCCGCTGGTCGCCAACGACGCGCGCGAGGTGGCGGACTCGATCGCCCGCGGGCTGGACCTGGTCGGCGTGATGACCGTGGAGCTGTTCCAGCTGCGGGGCGGCGGGCTGATGGTCAACGAGCTGGCGCCGCGGGTCCACAACTCCGGCCACTGGACGATCGAGGGCGCGGCGACCTCCCAGTTCGAGCAGCACCTGCGCGCGATCCTGGGGTTGCCCCTGGGCTCGGTGGAGCCGCACGGGACCGCGGCCATGGTCAACCTGCTGGGCACCGGGACGGACCGGCCGGCGAGGCTGCTGGGCACCGAGCGCGCGCTGGAGGACCCGGGCGTCCACGTCCACGTGTACGGCAAGCGCCGGGTGTTCGAGCGGCGCAAGATGGGTCACGTGACGGTCGTCGGACGGGACGCGGACGAGGCGCTGGCCCGGGCGCGGCGGGCGCGCGCGGCGCTGGACTGGGAGGAGTAGGTGGGCGACACGACGCCCGTCGTGGGCATCGTCGGCGGCAGCCGGTCGGACTTCCCGGTGCTCGAGAAGGCGGTCTCGACGCTGGAGCAGCTGGGCGTCCCGTGCGAGCTGCGGGTGGTGTCGGCGCACCGGACGCCGGACCACCTGTTCCGCTACGCGGAGACGGCGGCCGCGCGCGGGATCCGGGTGATCGTCGCGGGCGCCGGCGGGGCCGCGCATCTGCCCGGGATGCTGGCGGCCAAGACGGCGCTGCCCGTGATCGGCGTGCCGGTCCCGACGGCGCACCTGGGCGGGCTGGACTCGCTGCTCTCGATCGTGCAGATGCCGCGCGGGATCCCGGTGGCGACGGTCGCCATCGGCAACGCGGAGAACGCGGCCCTGCTGGCGGCCGCGATCCTGGCCCTGTCCG
Source organism: uncultured Chloroflexia bacterium (assembly GCA_963703575.1). Taxonomy (GTDB): domain Bacteria; phylum Chloroflexota; class Limnocylindria; order Limnocylindrales; family CSP1-4; genus CAIXZV01. The sequence goes on along the minus strand of CAVPEU010000014.1, from coordinate 115,027 downwards.
ACCCGGCGCTGGCCGCGCGCCTGGCCGAGTTCCGGGCGGCCCAGACGGACGCGGTGATGGCGGACCCGTCGAACGCGGAGCCGCTCCCCGGCTGAGCCGCGGCGGCCTGGCGGCCGCTCCGCCGCTGCGGCCTGGCTGAGCCGCCGCCCGGCGGTCGGCGCCCGGCTGAGCCGCTGCCGCCCCCGGCGGTGCCGCTGCCGGCGGTGCCGCGAGCGCCGGGGGTGCCGCGAGCGTGTCTCCAGGACACGCGAACCGGTGCCAGGACGGCGCGTTGGGGCCAAACGCAAGCCTCGGGCGATGAATCGTGCCTCTGGGACACGAGACCGGGGGCTGCCGACGGACCGCATCGGGTTGGGGCGGGAACTGTTGTCCCTGAGACACGGACCGCTGTTGAGCATCGTCCCGACACCCCGCGGCCGCGGCGGGCAGGGTCGTTGGCCGCGCCAGACGCCCCCGGTCGCTGCCCCCCGGCGCGAGCCCGGCTAGACTCGGGTGACGATGGACGACGAGCGCTGGGAACCCGGGATGCCCGTCCTGGATCGGCAGGCGGTCCGGGACCCGGACGCGCCCGCGGCTGCCGGCGCGCCCGCGGCTGCCGGCGCGCCCGTGGTGGCCGCGGCTGCCTCTGCCCCCGCGGGCGCCTCCGCCGGCGCTGGTACGGTCGTCCCCGCGGGCGCCTCCGCCCGCGCGACGCTCCCGCCGAGCCTTCGCGGCCAGCCGCCCCGCAGCGTCCCCGAGCTCGCGCCCACGCCGCTCCAGCAGCACTACGTCCTGCTGTCCGCCCCGGCCCTCGTCATGGGCGCGATCGCGATCACCGCGCTGGAGATGGGCGCCGGGTTCGGCAGCTGGCTGGTCAAGCTGTGCGTGCTGGTCGCCGCGCCGCTGCTCCTGGTCACGACGGCGGATGCCACGGTGCGAATCTGGCGCTCCGCGTGGGCGTGGATGCCGGTGGACCGCGGTCGCGGGCTGTTCCGCCTCACCTGGATCATCGCCAGCCTGGTGTTCCTCGCCCTGATCGTGGTCGCGATCGCGCTGGTGCTCCGTGCCTGATCCGGTCGGGCCGAGGGAGCGCAGCCTGGACGCGGACGAGCTGCGCCAGGCGGCGGCGCTCGGGCGCGGGCCGGACGGCCGTTCCACCGACATCGAGTCCGGGCGTGGCGTCCCGGCCTGGGTCGCCGCGGGCCTCAAGTACTGCTCGCGCTGCGGGGCGGAGCTGGTCTTCGGGCCGCTGCCGGAGGAGAACCGGGACCGGCTGGCCTGCCCCGCCTGCGGGTTCATCGCCTACGTCAACCCGCGCCTGGTCGCGACCACGATCCCGGTCACGGACGCCGGGGAGGCGATCCTGCTCCGCCGGGGGATCGAGCCGGGGTACGGCACCTGGGCGCAGCCCGGCGGCTTCCTCGAGATCGATGAGACGGTCGGCGAGGCGGCGATCCGCGAGACGCTGGAGGAGACGGGGCTGGTCGTGGAGCCGGGCGGGATCGTCGGGCTCTACTCGCGGCTGGAGGCGGCGGTCGTGGTCGTCGTGTTCGAGGCGCGCATCCTGGGCGGGGCGTTCCGGGCGAACCCGGAGGCGCTGGAGATCAGGGCGTTCGCGCCGGACCGCATCCCGTGGGACGGGCTCGCGTTCAAGACGTCCTACTGGGCGCTGCGCGACTGGGTCGAATCGCGCCACCCGGGTGTCGCTGTGCCCGCTACGTTCCGGGGGCAGGAGGGGTTGTAGCGCTCCGCGGCCGTCGTCGGCGCGGTGCGGCCGCGGCCGTCACCCGCGGCCGTCACCCGTGGCCGGGATGCGCGGTCGTCGTGCGCGGCCGTCGTCGGCGCGGTGGTCCCGGCGCGCGTCCCTCGTGCGCGGCACGCACGGTTTCCGGCCTCCGCTGCCGTCGTGATGCGCCGCACGCACGAAACCGGTCCCCCCGGGGGCTCAGCGGCCCGGAATCCCGCTTGATCCGTGCGTCGTGCGCAAGGTCGCGGCGCGCGGAGCCCGATTCCATGCGCACGGCGCACAGCGCCTCCGAGGAGCTCGCCCCGCTGGCGCCGCTCGCCCCGGGGACGGCCGGATCGCCCCGGGGATGGCCGAACGGCGCCCGGCCGGCTCGCCCCGCCGGCGCCGCTCGCCCCGAGGATGGCCGAACGGCGCCCGGCCGGCTCGCCCCGCCGGCGCCGGCTCGCCCCGGTGATGGACGAACGCTCGGCCCGGCTCGGGAAGGCCTCAGCCGAGGTCCACGAACACGTTCTTGACCTCGGTGTAGAGCTCCAGGGCCTCCAGGCCCAGCTCTCGCCCGATCCCGGACTGCTTGTAGCCGCCGAACGGCGCCTCGACGTGGACGCTGCTGTTGGAGTTCACCGAGATGACGCCGGACCGGAGCGCCTTCGCGGCCCGCAGCGCGCGCCCGATATCGCGGCTCCAGATGGACCCGGACAACCCGTACGGCGAGGCGTTGGCGAGGCGCAGGGCCTCCTCCTCCGTGTCGAACGGGATGATCCCGACGACCGGCCCGAAGATCTCCTCGCGCGAGATCGCCATGTCCGGGGTCATGCCGTCGAACACCGCGGGCATCAGGTAGGCGCCCTCCGCCAGCGCCGGGTCCGTGGGCCGGACGCCGCCGGTCACCAGCTGCGCACCCTCCTCCCGGCCGGATCGGACGTAGGCCTCCACCCGCTCGCGCTGCCTGAACGAGACGAGCGGGCCCACCTCGGTCGCGGGATCCGACGGGTCGCCGACCCTGACCTTCTCGGTCGCCGCCGTGAACAGCTCCACGACCTTCTCGTGGACCGACCGCTCCACGATGATCCGGCTCCGCGCGCAGCAGTCCTGGCCGCAGTTGTCGAACACGGAGTAGGGCGACGAGGCCGCGAACGCCTCGATGTCCGCGTCCGCGAACACGATGTTGGGGCTCTTGCCGCCCAGCTCCAGGCTCACCTTCTTCACGTTGCCGGCCGCGGCCCGCATGATCTCCTGGCCGGTCGCGGTCTCTCCGGTGAACGCGACCTTGCCGATGCCCTGGTGGGCGGCGATCGCCCCGCCGACGATGGGTCCCGGGCCCGTCACCACGTTGAGCACGCCGGCCGGCAGGCCGGCCTCGAGGGCCAGCTCGCCCAGCCGCAGCGCGGTGAGCGGCGAGTAGGAGGCGGGCTTGAGGATCGCCGTGTTGCCGGCGGCCAGCGCGGGCCCGACCTTCCAGGCGGCCATCATGATCGGGAAGTTCCAGGGCACGATGAGCCCCACCACGCCGATCGGCTCGCGCAGCGTGAAGTCGAAGCCGGGGCGGGTGACGGGGATCGTGGCGCCGTGGATCTTGGTCGTGGCGCCGGCGTAGAACTCCAGCACCTTCGCGACCTGGCCCACCTCCCAGCGGGCACCGCTGATGGGCTTGCCGATCTGGCGGCTCTCGAGCTGTGAGAGCTCCTCCTCGTGGTCGCGGACGACCTGGGCGAACCGGAGCATCAGCCGCCCGCGGTCCGACGCGGCCATCGCGGACCATTCGCCCTCGAACGCCGCCTGCGCCGCGGCGACCGCCCGGTCCACGTCCTCGGCGCCGCCCTGGGGGACCGTCGCGACACGGCTGCCGCGGTGCGGCTCCACGACCTCGAACGTCCGGCCGTCGGCGGCATCGACGAGGTCCCCGCCGATGATCATGCGTGGCGCGATGGCGGGCTGTGCGGCCTGGTCCGTGCTCATGACCTGGACTCCTCGGCTGGGCGTCGGGTGACGATCGGGGCGTCGGGGACGGGAGATCGATCATAGTCCCGGCCCGGGGGACCCGAACCCCTGCGTGCCGCGACCTGGCCACCAAACGATGAGGCGCGTGATATCGGGTCACCTGGCCACCGGCCAGGGCGCGGCGGGGCGGGTTGGGTGCGAGGCCGGCGGTTACCGTGCGGCCCTGATCGTCGGGTCCGGCCACCTACCGATGGCGTGCGTCGTGGGCCGGATGTATGTGGCCCAACACGCAGGTCATCGTTGGCCTGGTGCGGTTCGGTGCCGGACGGACGGATATCACGCACCTGGTCGTTGGCTGGCCAGGTGACGGGGGGCGATGAGCGGTTGCACGCACCGCAGCGTTATCCGGCCAGGTTCGCCCTCCGCGCCGCCCGCGACGGCCGCGATGGCCGCGCCGCCCGAGCCGCCCGCGCCCTCCGCGCCGCCGCCGGCCGCCCGGCCGCCCGCCGCCCGAGCCGCCCGCGCCCTCCGCGCCGCCGAGCCGCCCGCGCCGGTCGAGCTCAGGCGGTCGTCGCGGCCTCCTGCTCGGCGGATGCCATCGCGGCCCCCACGATCCCGGCGTCGTTCAGCAGCTTGGCCGGCACGACCTGCGCCCGGACCGTCAGGCGCGGGATGAACCGGTCGGAGCGCTTCGACACGCCGCCGCCGATGATGAACAGCCGCGGCGAGAACAGCTTCTCGATCGCCAGCAGGTGCTCATCCAGGTCCGCGGCCCATGCCTTCCACGACAGCCCGCGCCGGATGCGCGCGGCGGCTGCGGACCGCCGCTCCGCGTCCCGGCCGCGGATCTCCATGTGCCCCAGCTCGAGGTTCGGGACCAGCATCCCGTTGTAGAACAGCGCGGACCCGGTGCCGGTCCCGAGCGTGATCAGGAACACCGTCCCGCGCTGCCCGACGCCCGCCCCGAAGCGCATCTCGGCGACGCCCGCGGCATCCGCGTCGTTGATGATGTGGACCGGGCGCCGGAGCACCCGCTCCATCGCGGTGTCCGCGTCGAAATCCAGCCAGCCCGGATCCACGTTGGCCGCGCTCCTGGTGACGCCGTCGATGACGACCGCCGGGAAGCCGACGCCGACCGCCACGTCGGGCCCGAGCTTCACCTCCGCGGAGATCTTCTTCACCAGCCGCGCGATCGATGCCACGACGGCGGCCGGGGCGGATGGCTGCGGCGTGGGGACGCGGTGCCGCGGCGAGACCAGCTCGCCGGAATCGAGATCGACCGCCGCGACCTTGATCCCGCTGCCGCCGATATCGACACCGATCCCGATTCGACGGTGCCCCGGATCGATCTGCTCGGCGACGACGGGGCCGGCCTTGTCCCCGTCATCGTCGACCTCCGCCTCCGCGAGCGCCGCGGCCTCGGCGGCGACCAGCGCGGCCGGGTCATGGCCGGGGCTGTCGCCTGCCGCTCGCGTGGCGGTGTCGTCCGTGTCGTCGGTGTCCATGACCTTCTCCTGGCCGCTTGGGGACACGAAGGCGCATGTCGCCGTGCCCGGAGATCCCTAGAAGTAGTTGACGGTGATGCCGCCGTCGATGACGAAGTTTGCGCCGTTCGTCCAGCGCGACTCATCGGACGCGAGGTAGATCCCGACGTTGACGATCTCCTCGGGCTTGCCGAACCGGCCGCTGGGGTTGCGGTTCAGCCGGAGCTGCTTGGCGGCCTCGTCCTTGAGCAGCCAGTCCATGAGCAGGGGGGTCTCGATCGGGCCGGGGCTGATCGAGTTGGAGCGGACGCCGCGGCCGGCGAACTGGACGGCCAGCGAGCGGGTGAGCGCCAGGACCGCGCCCTTCGAGGCCGTGTACGCGTCCTGGGGCACGGAGCAGCCGAGGATGGCGACGAAGCTGGCGATGTTGATGATCGAGCCGGAGCCCTGGTCGAGCATCCGGGGGATGGCGTACTTGCAGCCCAGGAAGACCCCGCGCAGGTTGACGGCCATGACCTTGTCCCAGGTGGCGACGTCCGTGTCGATGACCGAGTGGTCGGCCTCCGGCATGATCCCGGCGTTGTTGTAGAGCGTGTCCACGCGGCCGAAGGTGGCGATCGCGTGCTGGACCATGGCGCGGGCATCGTCCTCGTTTGACACGTCGGCCCGGACGAACGTCGCCTCGCCGCCGGCTGCCCTGACGGCCGCCACCACCGCCTCGCCCGACGCCTCCGAGAAGTCCGCGACGACGACCCGCGCGCCCTCCTTCGAGAACAGCTCGGCGGCGGTCTTGCCCATGCCGCTGCCGCCGCCCGTGATGATCGAGACCTTGCCGTCGAGTCGCATCGGAGGCTCCGTTGGTGATCGGGTGGGTGAGAGGTGACCGGGTGGGTGAGAGGTGACCGGGTGGGTGAGAGGTGGCCGGGTGGGTGAGAGGTGACCGGGTGGGTGAGAGGCGTCCAGACTAGCGCGGCCGGCTCCGGCCGCGGGCCCCGCGGACATCCCGGGAGGCGCCGGTCGCGCCGCCGGTCGCGGGTCAGCCGCGCTCGAGGTACCGCTCGCGGTCCCAGTTGTGGACGACCGCGTCGTACTGCTCCTGCTCGACCTTCGCCGCGTTGAGATAGTGCGCGACGACGTCCTCGCCGAAGATCTCGCGCGCGGCCTCGGAGCGCTCCAGCTCCCCGATCGCCTCCCACAGCGCACGGGGCATTCGCGGCACGCCCGTGGCGATGTAGCCGTTGCCCTTGAACTCCGGCGGCAGCTCCAGGCCGTGCTCGATGCCGTACAGCCCGGCACCGATCGCCGCGGCGTACGTGAGGTACGCGTTCATGTCGCCGCCCGGGAAGCGGTTCTCCACGTGGAGCCCGCCGCCGTGCCCCACCAGCCGGAACCCGGTCGTCCGGTTGTCGCGGCCCCAGACCACGTTGACCGGCGCCCAGGACAGCGACGCGTACCGCTTGTAGCTGTTGACGAACGGGGCGATGAACGGGGCGAGCTCCCGGCTGAGCGCCATCATCCCGGCCACGAACTGGCTGCCGCGCGTGGACAGGCCGTAGGGGCCGGCAGGCTCGCCGGGGGCGGCATGCATCAGGGGCCTGTCGTCCTCGATGCCCCACAGGCTCATGTGGAGGTGGCCGGACGAGCCGGTCCAGCGATGATCCGGCTTGGCCATGAACGTGATGGCCCAGCCGTTGAGGTAGGCGATCTCCTTCGCGCCGTGCTTGAAGATCACGGTCCGGTCCGCGGATTCCAGCACCTGGTCGTAGCGGATGTTGACCTCGTGCTGGCCGTTCGCCGCCTCGCCCTTGCTGAACTCGACCGGGATCCGCGCCTCGGTCATCTGGTTGCGCAGGAGGCGGTGGAGCGGCTCCGCCTTGGTCGCCTGCAGCAGCTGGTAGTCCTCGTTGTAGTAGCCGAACGGCTTGGGCACCGGCCAGCCGCGGTCGGCGAGGCTTTCCCAGGAATCGCGGAGCACGAAGTACTCGAGCTCGGAGCCCGCCTTGACGGCGATGCCCATCGAGGCCGCGCGCTCGATCTGGCGCTTGAGGACCGTGCGCGGGCTGACGGGGATCTCCTCGTCCGTCTCCTCGTCGATCGCATCCCCGAGCACGAGCGCGGTGCGCTCCAGCCAGGGCAGGACGCGGAGGGTGTCCCAGACGGGCCGGGCGATCCAGTCGCCGTAGCCGGTCTCCCAGTTCATGAGGCTGAACCCCTCCGGGGTGTTCATCTCCATGTCGGTGCCCAGCAGGTACGTGCAGAAGTGGGCGCCGTGGTCGATGACCCCGTCGAGGAACGCCTGGGCCTGGACTCGCTTGCCGACCAGGCGGCCCTGCATGTCCGTGATCGCGATGACCAGGGTATCGATCTGACCGTCCCGGACCATCCCCTCGAGCTCCTCGAGCCGGGCGTGCTTCTTCTGCGGTTCCTGCGCGTGCTTCTTCTGCGGTTCCTGCGCGTGCTGATGGGCGGGCTGCTTGGGCATCATGAACCTCGTGCTGCTACCCGAGCCGGGGACGAGGCTCGGTGTGGGGTGGATCGGCGAGTGTGGTCAGCGCCGGCCGGCACTCACCACACCCTGCGGCGGGAGACGCGGGACGGCTCAGGCGGAGGCGGATCCCGTGAGGTCGGCGGCCGCGTGCTCGAACTCCTTCTCGAGCTCGGTCAGCTGGTCCTCGCGGCCCATGGCCCGCGGGCCCTCGAAATGGCGCTTCGCGTACGCGAAGTAGTAGACGACCAGGATCAGCACGGTCCCGAGCATGAACGGCCACGAGATGTTGCCGCTGGTCGGGAAGCTGAACAGGATCATCAGGACGACGACCCAGAACAGGGCGATGACCGCGGCGAGCTTCGACCAGCGGCCGAGGCTCCACACGCGCTCCGTGCGCCATTCCTCGGTCGTGGCCCCGAGGTAGATGACGAGGCCGTAGGCCGCGTACAGGAAGATGGTCGAGATGGCGGTCACGATGATGATGGCCGTGCCGGTGCCGACGATGAACGCCACGACCGTGAACAGCCAGCTGATCACGACCATCGCGATCAGGGCGTTGGCCGGGGTCCGGTAGCGGTGCGAGACCTTCTTCAGCCAGCCGCTGCCGGGCAGGCCGTCGTCACGGCTGAACGCGTACAGCATCCGGCCGGCGGACGCGACCGAGGACAGGCCGCAGAACGCCATCGCGATCGCGATGCCGGCGGACAGGATGTCGCCCAGCTGGCCGAGGTTGTAGTTGAGGATCTCGACCACGGCGACCCCGCCGCCGAAGTAGTACTGGCTCGATGCGGCGCTGCCGAGCTGGCTCGCGTCACTCGGGAACAGGGTGGCCAGGTTCGGCAGGTGCAGGGTCAGCGCCAGCAGGAAGATGAACCCGACCACCGCCGAGACGGCGACCGACAGGAAGATGCCCCAGGCTGACGACATCCGGGCGCCCACGGTCTCCTCGGCGACGTGGGCGGAGGCGTCGTAGCCCGTGTAGGTCCAGTTGGCCTGGAGCAGCGAGAAGAAGAACGCGAGGACCAGCGGGTAGCTGACGGCTGGGCCGTACTGGAGGTTGACGAAGCCGAGGTTGTTGTTCCAGCTGCCGGCGGTGTCCAGCGGCTGGATCTGGAAGTAGCTGAGCCCGGATTCATTGGGCTTGCCCGTGAGCAGGACCAGGATCACCACGGCCGCGACGATGACGATGTGCCACCACACGCTGACCTGGTTCAGGATCGCCACCAGGTTGATGCCCGCGATGTTCATCGCCAGCTGGACGAGCATCAGGACGCCCATCGTCACCAGCTGGCCGTTGAGCACACCGGGGATGATCTCGGTGGTGTTGAAGTCCGACCCGATGACCCTGTTGATGATCGTGACGTTGAGGAACGCGGCGGCCGCGTAGTTGATGCCCGCCACGATCGCGAACTGGCCGATCAGGTTGAACCACGCGGTCCACCAGCCCCAGTTCTTGTTCTTCATCCTGGAGGCCCAGTAGTACAGGCCTCCGGCGGTCGGATAGGCCGAGGCGATCTCGGACATCGACGCGGCGATGAACAGGACGAAGAACGTCACCAGCGGCCAGCCGATGAGCACGGCGGCGGTCCCGGCCCACGCGAGCCCGTAGTCATAGAGGATGACGGCGCCGGTGAGAATCGAGATGATCGAGAAGCTGATCGCGAAGTTGCTGAACCCGCCCATGGTGCGGAACAGCTCCTGCGCGTACCCGAGCCGGTGCAGGTCGTGGACGTCCTGGTCGATGACGTCCTTGCGGGATTGGCCTTGCGTCATCAGTACCTCCCTCGCGGTCCGGCCCCGGGCCCGCCCGGGCAACCGGATCGCACCTCCTCCCGTCCGCTCCCCGCGGCGCGAACGGCCTCACGCCGGCGCCGATGCATGGCACGCGTTCAGCCGCCGGCAGGTCCGGGAACGGCGCGCTGGGCGCCACGTGGCGTGGCGGCCGCGCAGCCGCTCGCCGGTCTGGCTGCTGGCCCTCCTTCCGGCGCGTCGCGCGCACGACACCGCCCACGGGGCAAGCAGACCGGGACGTCCGCTCGGGCCCCGGGAGAATGGCCGGACTATACGGGACCGCGTTCCCGCGCGGAAGCCCCCCGCCGGAATTGGTGGGTGGTGTTGCGAGCCGCGAGCCGGCCGACCGCCGGCGACCCGGGGCGCGGGACACCGGTCGCCGGCTCGCCGTCGCTAGTAGACGCGGGTCGTGTCCGGCGGGAACGTGAACGCGAACGCCGACGGCGGCAGCGGGGCGTTGGGGAGATAGCTGGTCACGAGCGCGTCGCGCGTGACCAGCCCGCCGACGGATTCCTCCAGGCGGAGGATCACGCCGTCCGCCCGGTCCACCGCGATCCGGATCCGGAAATCCGGCCGGTCGGCGGCAACCTCGATCGTGCGCGGGTGGTCGCACTCGAGGACGATGGCCTCGCGGCCGGCGACCGTCGTGGTTCCCGTCACGGCGCACCGTCCCGTGCCCAGCACGTTCTGGCAGTAGCCGGCGGGGTGGATGAACAACTCCGGCAGGGACTCCGCCTGGAGGGGCGTCACCGGGACGTAGATCCGCGATCGGCCGGGGAGGTCCTTCGCGTCGGCGACGCCGCGAACCGTGGGCCGGGCCGGCCGCTGCGTCCCCACCCTGCGGCTGGCCACGAAGGTGCGGACGGTGGTGCCGTCCGAGACCCACACGTCGTGACCGCCCGTCGTGCCGCGGGCCGGCACGGACGACAGCACCTTGACCTGGCCGGGATGCCGGATCGTGACCTCGACCAGGGTCAGCTCCTCGCCCCGCGTGTTCCGGGCGCGCGCCTCGATGCGCATCCGGAGGGTCTCGAACCGGAGCTCGGCATCGCGCATGAACGTGAACAGCTCGTCCACGCTCGGCAGCTCGTCACGCAGCGCGGCGATCTCCGGGCGGGCGGGGCCGGAGACGGGGACGGGGAGGGCAGCGGCGCGGTCCCAGGCGGGCGTGGCGGACATCGCGGGGATTGTAACGGGCCGGGGCGCCCGCCGGATCAGCCCCCTGTCGGATCGGCCCCCCGGCCGGGCCGCCCGCCGGATCAGCCCCCGGCCGACCCGCCGCCCAGCCCGGGCTCGGTCATCTTCGCCGGGTCCAGGAGCTCGTCCAGCCGGTCCGGTGCGATCCCCTTCTCGGTGGCCAGGTCCCGGATCGTGCGGCCGGTCCGGAGCGCCTCCTTGGCCAGCGCCGCCGCGGCGTCGTAGCCGATCTCGGGCGCCAGCGCCGTCGCCAGCATCAGGCCCTGCTCCACCAGTTTCGGGCCCCGGTCGGTCGCCTGGACGCCCTCGACCAGGCGCACCCGGAAGTTGCGCGCCGACGCCGCCAGCAGCGAGATCGACTCCAGCAGCGCCTGGGTCGTGACCGGCAGCATCACGTTGAGCTCGAGGAACGACCCGGTCTGCCCGAACGCGACGGTCGCGTCGTTGCCGATGACGCGCGCGACGACCATGGTCAGGCTCTCCACGATGACCGGGTTCACCTTGCCCGGCATGATCGAGGAGCCCGGCTGGGTCTCCGGCAGGGCGAGCTCGCCCAGTCCGGCGCGCGGGCCCATGCCCATGAGCCGGACGTCGGACGCGATCTTCCACAGCCCCAGCGCGATCGCTCGCAGCCCGCCGTGGGCGGCGATGACCGCGTCCAGGGTGGCCTGCGCGTGGAAGTGGTTGGGGGTCTCGCGTACCTGGAGGCCGGTCAGCTCCGAGAGGCGCATGCAGGCCCGCGCGGCGTACTCGGGGTGGGCGTTGATGCCGGTGCCGACCGCGGTGCCGCCGAGCGGCACGGTGAGCAGCTCGTCGCGGGCGGCCTGGGCGCGCCTGATCGCCTCCTCGACCTGGCCCGCGTAGCCCGCGAACTCCTGGCCGAGGCGGATCGGCGTCGCGTCCTGGAGGTGGGTCCGACCGGTCTTGACGATGTCCCAGAACTCGGTCGACTTCGCCGCCAGTGCCTGCTGCAGGTCGATGAGTGCGGGGATCAGCTCCTCCTCGATCGCGACCGCGCCGGACAGCTGGAGCGCCGTCGGGATCGTGTCGTTTGAGCTCTGGCACTTGTTGACGTCGTCGTTGGGGTGGACCCTCGCCCCGCCCAGGCGCGCCGACGCGAGGTGGCGCGATCACCTCGTTCATGTTGGTGTTGGTCGAGGTGGCCGAGCCCGTCTGGTAGACGTCGATCGGGAAGTGCTCGTCGTAGCCGCCGTCGGCGACCTCGCGCGCCGCGGCGACGATCGCCTGCGCCTTCGCGGCGTCGAGCAGGCCCAATCCGGCGTTGGTCTCGGCCGCGGCCTGCTTCACCAGCGCGAGGGCGCGCAGGAAGCGGCGCGGCATCCGCTGGCCGGAGATCGGGAAGTTGAGCACGGCGCGCTGGGTGGAGGCGCCGTAGAGGGCGTTCGCGGGAACCTCCATCTCGCCCATGGAGTCCCGCTCGATCCTGGTCTGGGGGGTGGCGGAAGTCTCGGTATCCATGGCGGCCATCGTACGGCGGGGCGTTCCGGCGAGGATGGGCCGGATGGCCCGGCGCGTCAGGTCGGCTCGTCCGTGGCCATGGGCGGCGTCGGCCGGGCCTCCCCGTAGGCACGCCGCCGCAGGCCGAGCAGCACGGCGGCCTGCTCCGGCCCCGAGACGCCCATCCGGTGCAGGGCCGCGCGGGCCAGCTCCAGCGCCGCCTCGACCTCGGGGTCCGCCACTCGCGCCACGCCGGCCGCGAACAGCGGGGCGATCTCGCGCCGGCCGCGCGCCCGCGACGCGACCATGAGCCGCGGGTTGATCGCGAGCGCGCGCTCCACCGCGAGGCGCGCCGTGAGCGGGTCGCCGATCGCCACGACGAGCAGCCTCGCCCGGTCCAGCCCGCACCGGGCGAGGATCGCCGGGCTGGCCGCGTCGCCGAACAGCGTCGCCGCCCCCAGCCGCGCGACCTCGTCGAGCTGGCGCGGGTCGCGGTCCACGGCAATGCACCGGAACCCGCGCGCCCGCACGGCGCCTACGACGATGCGCCCGACTCGCCCGGCCCCCAGGATGACGATCGCGGGGCGCTCCTCCTGGTCCCCGGCCTCGAACGTCTGCTCGCCGCGGGCCGTGGGTGCCGCGCCCGGGACCGGTGGTGCCGCGCCCCGGCTGCTCGCGCGCTCCAGCCGGAGCACGAACCGGGCTGCCGCGCTGACCAGGAGGGGCGTCCCGACGATGCTCACGACCGCCGTGGCGAGCACCAGGTTGTAGCCGCGCGCGTCGAGGATGCCGAGGCTGAGCGCCCGCTCCGCGACGAGGAAGCTGAACTCGCCGGCCTGCGCGACCGTCGCCCCCAGCAGGATCGCGCTCCGGACGGGCATGCCCAGCAGCCGCCCGGCCACGGCGCTGATCAGGGCCTTGGCCCCCATCGCGACGACGACGAGCAGCACCATGGCCGGGACGTCGCTGACCAGCGCGGCCGGGTCGAGCAGCATCCCGACGGACACGAAGAAAAGCACGGCGAACAGGTCGCGGAACGGGATGATCGCCCCGGCGGCCTGGTGCGACAGGTCCGACTCCGACACGATCAGCCCAGCGACGAACGCCCCGAGCGCCAGCGACAGCCCGAACACCGCGCTCGACAGGAAGGCGGTCAGCAGCGCGGTCGCGAACACCACGAGCAGGAACAGCTCCGGCGATCCGAGCCGGCTCACGGTCATGAACAGCCAGGGCAGCAGCCGCGCCCCGACGACGTAGGCGAGCAGCAGGAACGCGGCGGTGCGGAGCAGCGCCAGCCCGAGCGGGGCCAGCATGTCGGACCCGGCCAGCGGCGGCAGCATCGCGATGATCAGGATCGCCGCCAGGTCCTGGACGACCATCCAGCCAACGGCCACGCGCCCGTGGAGGGCGTCGACCTCGCCGCGCTCGAACAGCAGCTTGAGCACGACCAGGGTGGAGCTGATGGAGATGGCGGCCCCGATCACGATCGCGCCGGTGGGCGGCACGCCGAGCGGCAGTGCCGCCAGCGCCCCGAGCGCCGTCACGGCCACGACCTGGATGATCGTGCCGGGCAGCACGATGGACCTCACCCGGGCGAGCTCGCGCAGCGAGAACTCCACGCCGAGGGCGAACAGGAGCAGCACCACCCCCAGCTCGGCCAGCTCCGAGATCCGTTCGACGCTGCCGACGAACCCGGGCGTGAACGGCCCGATGACCACGCCCGCCGCCAGGTACCCGACGATCGGCGGCTGGCCAAGGCGGGCGGCAATCGCCCCGCCCGCGAGCGCGAGTGCGACGGCGACCCCGAGGTCCAGGATGAACTCGAGCTCGGGGGTCAGCGCGACCTGGAGGAGGGAGGGGTCCGGCACGTGGGGCCATTATCCCTGTGCCGGCCGTCGGCCTGCCCCGTCGGCCTGCTCCACCGCCCGTCGGCCTGCTCCACCGCCCGTCGGCCGTATGCTGCCCGGGTGAACGTTCCCACGACCGATTTCCGCACCGTGATGGGCCAGTTCGCGACCGGTGTCACCGTGGTCACGGCCCTCGACGGCGAGCGGCCGGTGGGGATCACCGTCAACGCGCTGGCATCGGTGAGCCTCGACCCCCCGCTGGTCATGATCGCGCTCGACCGCAAGCGGTTCATCGTGCCCACGATCGAGTCCACGCGCGCCTTCGCCGTCAACGTCCTGGACGAGGACCAGCAGTGGCTGGCGGACTGCTTCGCGGGCGCGAGCGTCACGCCCAACCGGGATGCGTTCTGCGGGGCCGCGTGGCACGCCGGGACCACTGGCCTGCCGCTGCTCGACGGGGCGATCGCCTCGCTGGAGTGCTCGATCGAGGACTGGTTCGGCGTCGGCGACCACCGGCTCTATGTCGCGCGTGTCGAGGCGCTCGGGCTGGATCACCCGGACGCGCCGCCGCTGCTGTACCACCGCCGCCGGTACCTGCGCATCGAGCGGGCGACCACGACGCTGGTGGCCGGCAAGCCCGAATTGCCCGCGGGCTGAGCGAGGTCGGTCGTGCCCTGCATCCGGGCCAACGGGCTGGACATCGGCTACGCGGTCGAGGGGGCCGGCCCGCCGCTGGTGATGCTCCACGGCGCCACCTCGTCCGGGCGCGCGGACTTCGCCGCCCAGCTGCCGCTGTTCCGGCGAGCGTTCCACTGCTACCTCCCGGACGCGCGCGGTCACGCCACCACCCGCTGGGACGCCGCGGACGGTTTCCGGTACGACTGGCTGATCGACGACCTGGCGGCGTTCGTGGACGCGCTCGGCCTCGAGACGTTCCACCTGCTCGGCTTCTCCATGGGGGCGGCCACCGCGCTCGGGTTCGCGGCCCGGAACCCGGCCCGGCTCCGCACGCTGGTCCTGGTGGGGATCAGCACGCAGCGGGAGCCGCGGGCGTCCGTCGCCCGGCGGCTGTTCGACCCGGAGCGGATCCGGCAGCACGATCCGCGATGGGCCCAGGAGCTGGGGCGCCTCCACGATCCTGTCCAGGGGCCGGGCGCGTGGGAGCGGCTGCTGCCGACGATCGCGCGCGACGTGGCGGCGCAGGAGCTGCACGGTCCCGCGGACCTGCGGCGGATCGATGTCCCGACGCTGGTCGTGGCCGGGGACCGGGACCCGTTCGTGCCCGTGGACCACGCCTGGGGGCTGAAGCGCCAGCTGCCCGACGCGCGGCTGTTCGTCGCCCCGGACTGCGGGCACGAGGTCATGGTCCGGCGGCCCGCGCTGTTCAACGAGGCGCTGGCCGGCTTCTACCGCTCGACGGCCGACGTGGCGGCGCGCCGCGCCGACGCTCATCCGGGCGTCGGCCGGACGACGCCGGTGCCCCATGCCGCCGGCTGGACGTCGTCGCGTGGCGAGCCGACCGGGGCGCCCCAACCGGACCTTGACTGGCTGCGGGAGGCAACGGAATGACCGATCAGTCCAACCCGTCCGGCGAGCCGACGCTCGTCCGGGTCGAGTTCCCGGCGGGCGACCCGCCCCGCGAGGGCGTCGCGCTCGTGACCCTGGACCGGCCGGAGGCGCTCAACGCGCTGTCGCTCCAGCTGCTGGAGCAGCTGGATGTCCTGCTCGCCGTGCTCGACGACGACGAGGCGTGCCGGGCGATCGTGATCACCGGGGCCGGCCGGCGAGCGTTCGCGGCCGGCGTCGACATCCGCGACCTGGCCGGCCAGACACCCGACAGCCTCCACGACGATGACCCGTTCTCGGTCGTGGAGCGCGTCGCGCGCCTGCGGACGCCGACGATCGCGGCCGTGCGCGGGTTCGCGCTGGGCGGCGGCCTGGAGCTGGCGATGGCCTGCGACATGCTCATCGCCGGCGACGACGCGCAGCTCGGGCAGCCCGAGATCGGGATCGGGGTGATCCCGGGCGCCGGCGGCACGCAGCGGCTGACGCGGGCGGTGGGGCGCGCGCGGGCGATGGAGCTGGTGCTGACCGGCCGGCGGATCGGGGCGGCCGAGGCGGAGCGCATGGGGCTGCTGACGGCGGTCGTCCCGGCCGCGGACGTGGTGACCGCGGCGCTGGACCTCGGCGCGCGGATCGCCGCCCTGCCGCCCCTCGCGATGCGGGCCGCGAAGGCCGCGGTCAACGCGGCGCAGGAGCTGTCGCTGGCGGACGGGCTCCGCTTCGAACGCGACCGCTTCGAGGCGCTGTTCGCCACCGAGGACCAGCGCGAGGGGATGATCGCCTTCCTGGAGAAGCGCGCGCCGGCCTGGAAGGGCCGCTGAGGCCGGGATCGGGCGCCGCCCGGGGGACACCCCACGGCGGCAGCTGCGGTGGCGGACCGGATCCCGGGCCCGGCACCCGTGCCACAATCGACGCATGGCCCGAGACCTGCACCGACCGCTCCGCGAGGCCTGGATCGTCGATGCCGTGCGTACCCCGATCGGGCGCTACGGCGGCGCCCTCGCCTCCGTCCGCCCGGACGACCTCGCCGCGCTCGTGATCCGCGCGATCGTGGACCGCACCGGCGTCAACCCGGCCCTGATCGAGGATGTCATCCTCGGCTGCGCCAACCAGGCCGGCGAGGACAACCGCAACGTCGCCCGGATGGCGGCGCTGCTCGCGGGGCTGCCGGTGGAGGTGGCCGGCCAGACCGTGAACCGCCTGTGCGGCTCCGGGCTCCAGGCGATCAACACGGCGGCCCACGCGATCGGTGCGGGCGACGGCGAGGTGTTCGTGGCGGGCGGCGTGGAATCGATGACCCGGGCGCCGTTCGTGATGCTCAAGCCGGAGGCCGCGTACGACCGTGGTGCCCGGACGATGGAGGACACGACGCTCGGCTGGCGGTTCGTGAACCCGCGGATGCAGGAGGCCTACCCGCCGATCTCGCTGGGCGAGACCGCGGAGTGCGTCGCGGACCAGTGGACCGTCTCGCGCGAGCGCCAGGATGCGTTCGCGCTCGAGAGCCAGCGGCGGGCCGTCGCGGCCATCGAGGCGGGCCGGTTCGACAGGCAGCTGGTGCCGGTGAGCGTTGCGGGCCGCAAGGGCGCGGTCACGGTCGTGTCCCGGGACGAGCATCCGCGGCCGGACAGCACGGCCGAGGCGCTGGCGGGGCTCAAGCCGGCCTTCAGGGCCGGCGGCTCGGTCACCGCCGGCAACAGCTCCGGGATCAACGACGGCGCGTCCGCGCTGCTGGTCGTCGAGGCGGAACGGGCGACCGCGCTGGGTCTCCGGCCGATGGCGCGGATCGTCTCGACCGCCGTGGCGGGCGTCCACCCGGACGTGATGGGGATCGGGCCCGTGCCGGCCGTCCGCAAGGCGCTGGCGCGCGCGGGCCTCGAGGCGGGCGACCTCGACATCGTCGAGATCAACGAGGCGTTCGCGAGCCAGTCGGTCGCGTGCATGGACGAGCTGGGCCTGGACCCGGCGCGCACGAATCCCAATGGCGGCGCGATCGCGCTCGGGCACCCGCTGGGCGCGTCGGGCGCGCGCCTGGTGACGATGCTGGTGCACGAGCTGGCCCGCACGGGCGGCCGCTACGGCCTGGCCACGATGTGCATCGGCGTTGGGCAGGGGATCGCGACGGTCGTGGAGCGCATCCCGGAGTAGCGTCCCCGCTCTCGCGCCCCGCTCTCGCGGGGGTCGCGGGGGTCGCGCGGGCCGCGCGGGCCGCGCGGGTTGGCGATCCAGCCTGATGCAGGGCTGGTTCAGGTCACGCTCCCGGGTGCCGCGCTGATGCACCGGTGGTTCAGGATGGTCATGCTGCCGCACGGCTCGGCCGTCCAGGGCGGGGTTTGGTGCCCGGACCACGCTCGTGGTTGGCCGTCCTGAACCACACGCGACTCAAGGGGCGGCTCGAGGGCGGGCTCCGGGGCGGGTGGCCGGCTCAAGGGGCGGACTCACAGGGGGCTCAGGGGGCGGACTCACAGGGGGCGGCTCGAGGGCGGGTGGCCGGCTAGGGCGAGAGCGGCGAAGAATTTCGGCGCAGGTGCTGGACGAAATCCGTTGACATGCGTACGATCGTCGGGTTCACGGGCCGGGTGGGCCCGGGACCAGCGACCCTCGCAAGGAGACCTTGGACATGATCGAAGTCCAGCCGACGATCGTCTCGCTCACCGACACCGCGGCGTTGAAGCTCCGCGAGCTGACGAAGGACGAAGCGAGCCCCGAGGTCGGGCTCCGGGTCTACGTGTACTCGGGTGGCTGCTCCGGCTACAAGTACGGGATGATGCTGGAGGACCAGCCGACCGCGGACGACAACGTCCTGAGCGCGAACGGCGTCCGGGTCTACATCGACACCAACAGCGTGCCGCTCATCCAGGGCAGCCAGATCGACTACGTGGACACGCTGATGGGCGCCGGCTTCACGGTGAACAACCCGAACGCCGTGTCCGCCTGCGGGTGTGGTTCCAGCTTCCGCACCGCGGACGATGCCGGCCAGGCGCGGAGCTGCGCGCACTGACACGACGGCCGGCGGGCTGACACCCGCGCGACGCCCACCTGAAGCCGCCGGACACCGGCGGCTTCTTCGTACCCGGGATCCGCGGGACCGGCTGTGCCGGGCCGGGACCCGTGGGCCGGAAGCGTCGGGCCCGGCTCGGCCAGAGGTGTCCTGGTCCCCCGCGGACGACCCGCGCACTCCGGCCTATCCTGAGCCCGATGGAAGTCCCGCTGTTCCCCCTGCACACCGTGCTCGCCCCCGGCGTCGCGCTCCCGCTCCACGTGTTCGAGACCCGCTATCGGGCGATGGTCCGCCACTGCCTCGACACGTCTTCGCCGTTCGGGATCGTGCTCATCCGCGAGGGGAGCGAGATCGCCCCGCCCGATGGCCACGAGCAGGAGCTCTCGATCGCCGGGGTCGGGACGTTCGCTGAGATCCGCGAGGCCAGCCGGTTCGCGGACGGGCGCTGGAGCCTGCTCGTGGTGGGGGGCGGCCGGTTCGTGATCGGCGACGTGCACGACGACAGGGCGCCGTATCTCGTCGCGGATGCGGAGCCCCTCGAGGACGAGGCGGGGGATCCGTCGGCATCGGCGGCGCTCGTCACCCGCGTCACGCGGCGGTTCGTGGACTATCTCCGGATGCTCCAGCCGCGTGACGGTGAGGCCGCGGAGCCGATCGACGTCCAGGTCGAGGTCGAGGTCCCGGAGCGGGAGGACGGGGAACCCGCCGCGCCCGGTGGCGGGCCGGCCGAGCTGGCAGCCACGCTGAGCATCCCCGAGGACCCTTCGACGCTCTCGTTCCTGCTGACCGGGATCGTCCAGGTGGAGCCGGAGCGCAAGCAGGCGCTGCTGGAGGCGACGAGCGCCGAGGACCGGCTGCGTGACCTCGACACGCTGCTGGACCGCGAGCTCCTGCTGCTGTCGCGACGGCTCGCGCCGTTCACGCCGGACCGGATGACGCCGGGCGAGCGCACGAACTAGCCGGAGACGGCCTGCGCGGTGGGCTGCGGCCTTTTCGTCCGGTCGGCGCTCCTCCACCTGAACCTCATCGCGATCCACCCCTTCAATGACGGCAACGGTCGGACTGCTCGCCTCCTGGCGGCGATGGCGTTGATGGAGCACGGCATCACGGCGATCGAGCTCATCTCGATCGAGGCATACCTGCGGCGGAACCGGGATGAGTACGTCTCGGCCCTGCGAACGACGCTCGGGACCGGCTACGACCCGGACAACCACCCGGCTACCGACTGGCTCGACTACTACACGCGCGTCTCCCTGGACCGCCTCGATGTCCGGGACCGCATCCTTGATGCCCTGCCCGGCGACATGGGCGTCGTGGTCGCGGCGCTCCAGGACGCGGGAGACTCGGCCGAGTGGGCCTCATTCCTGCTTGCAGCACGCGTGTCGAGACTGCGGACCGAACGGGTCGCGACGATGACCGGACGCTCCACGCCGGCGGCGCGAGCCCTGCTGGCCCAACTCGTGGCCCGCGGCTGGCTGGAGCCCCGGGGCCGGACGCGCGGACGCTGGTATGCGCCATCCGAGCGCCTCGACGTCCTCGCCATTCGCGTTCCCCGGCTGATGCGCTATCTCGCGGATGGCGAGCAGCTCACGAGATTCGACACCTGAGCAGCGGCGGCCGGGACGGCATGGCCGGCGTGGTCATTCCGAGCTGAACCGCTCCTCCTTCCAGGGGTCGGCGTCGTTGTGATAGCCGTAGCGCTCCCAGAAGCCCAGGCGGTCCTGGGTCGTGAACTCGAGGCCGCGGATCCACTTGGGGCCCTTCCAGAAGTAGCGCTTGGGAACGATGAGTCGCAGCGGGTACCCGTGGTCGGGCTCCAGCGGCGCGCCCTCGTACGTGTCCGCGAGCAGCACGTCCCCGTCGTCCAGCACCTCGAGCGGCAGGTTCGCCGTGTAGCCCTGCTCCGCGTGCCCGATGACGAACGCCGCCCCGGGCCGGACCCGGGCCAGCTCGAGGATCGTCTGGATCGCGACGCCCTCCCAGTGCGTGTCCAGCTTCGACCAGCGCGTCACGCAGTGGATGTCCGTGGTGACCTGCTTGCGGGGCAGCGCCTGGAACTCCGACCACGTGAAGCGGAGCGGGGCGTCCACCTCCCCGTAGACCGTGAAGTCCCACGTCCCCAGGTCCACCCTGGGCACGCTGCCGTAGTGGAGCACCGGGAACTTGCCGGTGACGTACTGGCCCGGCGGGACGCGTCCCACGAGGGCGGGATCGGCGCGGCGATCCCCGAACAGGCGCTCGAACATCGTGGTCTCCGTGTTTGACTGCACCCCATTCTCGCCGATCGTCCGTGACGCGTCGATGACCGCGCCCGCGGCCTCGGGCGGCGTGGCGGGGTACTTGGGAAGAGCCGTCCGTGGCGGGCGACGAGGAGGCGCCGGGGTCGTCTCGCGCTCGCGCTCATCACCGGACGCGCAGCACCCACGCGTTGACGTCCGGTATCGCGACGGTCTCTACGATGTGGCCGCCGACCTGCGTCGTGCCGCCCGACTCCAGCGGGCCATTACGCCCCGGCGGGCCGGTCGAAGCGTTGCGAGTGCACGATCACCACGCCCGGGCGAAGCTGGACGCTGTCGGGCGCGATGACCGACGGCGCGAGACCGACGGTTTCCAGGCGTGCCAGGGTGGCGAGCATGAGGCCGAGGCCCACGAGCCACGGGCGGGGACGCGGACCGAGCGCCGCGAGTCCGGCGACGACCCAGCCCAGCAAGGCCCACGGGACGGCGTAGGCGATCCCCACGTCGCTGGCCAGCAGCGGGGAGCCGACGAGCAGCAGCGGCACGGCGACAAGCGCGGTCAACGGGCAGCTGCGGGGGATCGCGCGTGTGACGAGGATCGTCGTGAGCGCCACGGCGACGCCGAAGGCGACCAGGGTCGCGATGCTGATGGCCCGCCAGTCCGGGATTACCGCGTGGATGCCCCCGTGGATGAGGGTGAGCAGCGGTTTCGGTGTCGCGGTCACGAACGCCTCGAGGCGGGTGCCGCCAACTATCCGATCGAAGTACAGCACGGAGGCGGCGCTGTCGAACCCGACCGCCCCGACGGTCACCGGACGGACCATGAAGAACATGATCGCCGTGGCGGCGAGGGCGGCCACGGCCGTCGCAACCATCAGCTCGCCGGTCCGTCGCCCGCGAGGGCCCCGCGGCCCGCCGGCGCGGGGCAGCGGGTGGACCGTCACGCGGTTCGCCTTGACATCCCGCGAGCCATCCCTCTCGTGCACGGCAGGCTGAGGGCCCACCTTGGCAACCACACGTTGACGGCGTGTACCCTACCGCACGTGCATCCGCCCGTACCGACCCCGATGTCGCCCGACACGGTCTCCACGTCGGATCCGCGCGTCGTCATCGTCATGCCCGCCTACAACGCCGCCCGCACCCTCGAGCAGACGTACGCGGACATCCCGCACGACCTCGTCCACCACGTGATCCTCGTGGACGACGTGTCGAAGGACGAGACCGTCGAGGTCGCGAAGCGGCTGGGCGTCGAGACCATCGTGCATCGCCAGAACCTGGGCTACGGTGGCAACCAGAAGACGTGCTACGACCGGGCGCTCGAATGGGGCGCCGACGTGGTCGTGATGCTCCACCCCGACTACCAGTACGACGCGACCCGCATCCCCGCGCTCGTGGCGCCGATCCTGGCCGGCGAGGCGGACCTGATGCTGGGCAGCCGGTTCCTGGGTGACCCGATCGCGGGCGGCATGCCGAAGTGGAAGTTCGTCTCCAACCGGTTCCTGACCGGCGTCGAGAACGCCGCCTTCGGTCTCCACCTGTCGGAGTACCACACGGGCCTG
This sequence comes from uncultured Chloroflexia bacterium, assembly GCA_963703575.1. Classification (GTDB taxonomy): domain Bacteria; phylum Chloroflexota; class Limnocylindria; order Limnocylindrales; family CSP1-4; genus CAIXZV01. The sequence goes on along the minus strand of CAVPEU010000014.1, from coordinate 92,741 downwards.
CGCGCCTACAGCCGGCGGCTGCTGGAGACCATCGCGTACCGGCTCAACTCGGACGACTTCGTGTTCGACCAGGAGCTCATCGCGCAGGTGGTCGCCGCGGGCGGCATGCGGGTCGGAGAGATCGCCGTGCCCACCCGGTACTTCGAGGAGGCGAGCTCGGTGAACTTCCGCCGGAGCGTCGTGTACGGGCTGTCCACGCTCCGGGTGGTCGCCCGCTTCCTCCTCCACCGGACCGGCGTCCGCCGCTCGCCGAAGCTCCGCCCGCGAGCCTCCGCGCGCGAGCCTGGCACCGCCTGAGATGCGCCTCCGCGGGGGTCTCGGCCGGGCGGCCCTCGGCATCGCGATCTCGGTCGTCGCGCTCGCGCTCGTCGTGCGGTCCGTGGACCTGGGTGCGGCGTGGGGCGTCCTGAGCCGGGCACGGCCCGAGTGGATCGCGCTCCTCCTCGCCTTCGTCGTGGCCGATGTGCTCATGCGCGCCGTGCGCTGGCGGGTGCTGCTGTCGCCGCTGGCGGATGTGCCCTTCCGGCAGACGCTGGGCTCGCTGCTCGTCGGGTACCTCGCCAACAACGTGCTCCCGGCGCGGCTGGGCGAGATCGTCCGCAGCCACGACCTCGGGGAGCGGACGGGCGTCTCGCGGAGCACGATCCTGGGCACGGTCGTCGTGGAGCGGGTCGTGGACACGGTGGTGGTCGTCGCGATCGCCGCCGCCGCGATCCTGGTCCTGTCCGTGCGGGGGATGGTGGCGTCGGCGGTGCTGGTCGGGCTGGCGGTGACGGCGCTGCTGGTCGTGGGGATCGCCGTGGGGATGGCCGCGCACCGGCTCCCGGGCGCCGATCGCCTGGCCGCGTTCATCGGGCGCTGGCCCCGCGTCCACGACATCCTGCGCAAGCTGCGGGCCGGGCTGTCCATCGCGAGCGACGTCCGGACGATGGCGGCGGCCGTGGCCCTGTCAGTCGGGTCGTGGTCGTGCACGGTGCTGGCGTTCGCGGCGGCCGCGCAGGCCATCGGCGTGGAGCCGACGATCGGCCAGGCCGCGCTCCTGGCCGCCGGCACGAACCTCGCCACGGCGATCCCGGCCGCGCCCGGCTACGTGGGCACGTTCGAGCTGGCCGCGGTGACGATCGGCGCATCGGTGGGGATCGAGACGGAGCCGGCCCTCGCCTTCGCCGTGCTCGTCCACGCCACGACGCTGCTGCTCACCTCGGCCGGCGGGGCGCTCGCGTTCGTGCTCGGCGGGCGGTCCAGGCAGCGGGCGAACGCGCGCGCCCGGGTCCACGCGACAAGCGTGCGCGTGGCCGCCGAGGACGGCAGCCCCGGCGACGGCTGACCGAGGGCCGACGATGACGACCGTGGATGACCACCGTGCGATGACGCCGGGTGCCTCCCACGCCTGGCCGGGCGCCCTGGACTGGGGCGGCGACTGGCTGAGCGAGACCGCGGACGAGCTCGCGCACCTCGGCTTCGTGCTCCGCGATGGAAGCCGCACCGGGACCGTGCCGGGGCCCCGCCTCCTGGTCGCGCTCCGTGACCGCCCGACGTTCGAGCACTTCGACCCCGAGCTGGCCACGTGCTGGGAGATCCACGGCGGCCGGGGACGGCTCGCCGAGATCGATCGGGACACGCCGGTCCCGTTCACCCGGCCGTTCTCCTGGGGCCGCATCCGGCTCACCGACCGGATCCCGGTCTCGAACGAGTTCCTGACCTTCGGCGGCACGCTGCTGGCGGCCGCCTTCGACCTCCACCAGACGTTCCTGGCGTTCACGTCGCGGGCGCCGATCGTGCGCTGGGCCGGTCACTCCCAGGGCGTGGACCCGTTCACGGACCAGATCGGGGCGTTCTTCGCCCGGCTCATGGTCCCCGTGGATTACCAGGAGGGTGCGGAGGCCCGGATCGCGGCGTCGGACCCGGAGGCCGTCTACGCCGCGTTCCTTCACCATGCGGCGCGCCGGCTCCGACCCGGGAGCCCGCTCCGGGACGCCGAGCCGTCCCTGGCGGCGAACGTGGACCACGAATCCCGCCGCCTGGCGAATGACGCGCCCGCCGCGTGGCGTGACGGCGAGGCGCTGCTGGGCTGGCTGGAGCTGGCCTGAGAATATCGATGGCCCCGGCGGTGCCGGGGCCATCGATCGCGGTCGCGGGAAGCTACAGGAAGCTACTTGACGAGGCCCTGCGCCTTCAGCCAGGCGCTGACCACGTCCTTGATGTCCTTCTTGTCCACGCTCACCTGCTTGTACAGGTCGGCGAGCGTCGGGGTGTCGATCTTCGCGGACACGCCGTCGAGCAGCTTGGTGAACGCCGCCTTGTCCGTCCTGGCGAGGAAGTCGTTGCGGACCAGCGGCGCGATGTTGTCGGCGGGCTGGGTCTGCTTGTCGTCCGCGAGCAGGACGAAGCCGTTGACGATGATGTCCGGCTGGGTGGAGCACAACTCGCCGAGGTCGATGGTCTTGGCGACCAGCGCCTGGGCCATCGGCGTGCTGCAGGCGTCCAGGAGCGTGGCCTTGGACACGTCGATGCCGTACGCATCCTTGAGCGCCTGGCCGCAGACCGGGTTGGTCGGGCAGTCCGTGGCGAAGCCGAGCTTGAGCTGGTCGGCGACCGCGGCGACGTCGCTCATCTTCGTGAGCTTGTACTGGTCGGCCGTCTCCTTGCGGACCACGAACGCGTTCTGGTCCTGGGCGGGGGTGTAGTCGAGGACGGTGATGCCGCCGCCCTTGCCGTCGAGGATGGCCTGGAGCGCCGCCTTGTTGGCAGCGGCGTCCCCCGTGGGCTTGGTCGCGTCGTAGTAGGCGAGACCCGACCCGATGTACTCGGGCTTGAGATCGATCTGCCCGCTCTCGAGCGCGGGTGCGGTGACCTTCCGGCCGCCGAGGCCGATGCCGTCGCGATTGACGGTGTACCCGTCGGCCTCGAGGACCTGCGCGTAGACCTCCGCCATCACCCGTGCTTCGTCGAACCCGTCCGAGCCGACCTTGACCGTTGGCTTGCTGCCCCCACCCGTCGAGCAGGCGCTCAACAGCACCAGCATCGACGCCCCGAGGGCGAGCGCGCGGGAAAGCCGCATGGGTCTCCTCCATGATGCGATCGACCGGAAGGCGCCCGGCCACGTCCGGAACCATACCAGCGGTCGTGTCAGGACCTGTCCGGCATGGCCGGTCGGCGTCATCCGCGCCGTCGTCGGGGATACGCCGCGATGCGCCCCGTGGATCAGTAGCCGGGGACGCGCGGCGCCTGTGCGGGCTCCTCGAATCCCGGGCCCGCCGGCTGCCGTACGCCCCGCGGCGTCAGGACCCGGGCCGCCAGCGTGAACAGCGCCTCCGCCCCGATCGCGAGCACGGAGACCAGCACCACGCCGCCGAAGATCTGCGGATCGTCGTTCTGGGCGATCCCCTCGACGAGGTACCGGCCGAGGCCGCCGGAGCCGAAGATCGCGCCCAGGGTCGCGGTCGCGATGATCTGGACCGCCGCGGAGCCGATGCCCGCGACGATGACGGGGAGCGCCAGGGGAACCTCGATCCGCCACAGGATCCCGGCCTCCGTGTGGCCCATGCCGCGGGCCGCCTCGACCAGCTCGCGGTCCACCTCGGACAGGCCGACGTAGGCGTTGACGAGGATGGGCGGCAGGCCGAGGACGACCATGGCGACCACGGTGGGCAGCACGAAGAACCCGACCTGGGGATCGACCATGGTCGTGATCGGGACGGCGATGCCGATGAGGGCGAGCGACGGGATCGCGCGGCCGATGTTGGCGAGGTTCACGGCGAGCCGGGCGCCGCGTCCGGTATGACCGATCCACAGCCCGACGGGCAGCGCGATCGCCATCGCGATCAGCAGCGAGCCCAGCGACAGCGCCACGTGCTCGCCGGCGCGCGTCGGGATGCTGCCCGCGCCCGTCCAGTTGGCGGGATCGGTGAGCCAGCCGATCACGCCCGTCAGCAGCTCCATCAGGTGGGCGCCCCGGTGGCGAGCGCATCGGTGGCGAGCGCCCCGGTGGCGAGCGCCCCGGTGGCGAGCGCCCCGGTGGCGAGCGCACCGGCCGCGGGCACAGCCGCCTCGCCCGCACGTCCGCCGGCCCCGGTGGTCGGGCCGTCGGCCGGCCCGTCGGCCGGCCCCGTGGTCGGCTCCGCCCCGTGCGCCCAGGGCGTCACCCGGTGCTGGAGGGCGAGCAGCGCCAGGTCGACCGCGACGGCGAGCACCATCGACGGCACTGCCCCGAACAGCATCTCGGTCGGGAAGCTGTGCCGGTAGCCCTCGAGGATGAAGAACCCGAGGCCGCCGTACCGGTCACCGATCGTGCCGGTGATGGTGACCAGGCCGATCGTGGACACGCTGGCGACGCGCAGGCCGGCGACGATCAGCGGCACCGCCAGCGGCAGCTGGACGCGCCACAGGCGCTGGTTGCTGGTGTAGCCCATCCCGTCGGCCGCCTCGAGGACTTCGGCCGGCGCGGCGTCGAGGCCGGCCACCGTGTTCCGGACGAAGATCAGGATCGTGTACAGGACGAGGGGGAGCTCCGCGGTGAACAGGGAGAACCCGGTGATCGGGACCAGCGCGGCGAACAGCGCGAGGCTCGGGATCGTGTACAGGATCCCGCCGACCGCCGTGATCGGCGCATAGACGCGGCGCTGCCGGGCGGACCAGATCGAGAGCAGGAACGAGATGGCGAACCCGATCGCCAGGGCGATGGCCGCCAGGTACAGGTGCTGGACGAGGCGCCCCGCCAGGTCGTCCAGGTGGTTCGCCATCCAGGCCCAGTCGATCACGCGTCCGCGTCCCGGCTCGTGTCGCGCAGGAAGGACGAGAGCTGGGCGACCGTGATCAGGCCCCGGAACACGCCACGCCGGTCCACGACCACCCCGGCCTGGACGTCGTCCTCGAGGAGCATCGACAGGGCGTCCTTGAGGGTGGTCCGGCGGTCGAGGAGGGGAGATGTCGCCCCGACCAGCCCCGGGCCCAGGACTCCCGACGCGGGTACCCGGTGCTGGTCCACCCAGCCGAGCGGTCGGTCCGCCCCGTCGAGCAGGAGGAGGTACGGGAACGGGTCCGCCAGGGCGCGCTTGCGGGCGTCAGCGGCATCACCGCCGACATGCCCGGTGACCGTCGGCGCCAGCTCCAGCTCGCCGACGCGGAACAGGGACAGGCGCTTGAGCCCGCGGTCGGTGCCCACGAACCGGGCGACGAAGTCCGAGGCCGGGTTGGCCAGGATCTCCGCCGGCGGCCCGAACTGCTCCAGGACCCCGCCATCCCGGAACACCGCGACGAGATCGCCCATCTTGATCGCCTCGTCGATGTCGTGGGTGACGAACACGATCGTCTTGGCGAGCTGCTCCTGGACGCGCAGGAACTCGTTCTGGAGCCGCTCGCGGGCGATCGGGTCCACCGCCCCGAACGGCTCGTCCATGAGCATGATCGGAGGGTCGGCGGCGAGCGCCCGGGCGACCCCCGCCCGCTGCCGCTCGCCACCCGAGAGCTGGACCGGGTAGCGCCGACCGTATCTCGCCGGGTCGAGGCCCACCATGGACAGCAGCTCGTCCGCGCGCTCGCGCTGGCGCGCCTTCGGCCAGCCCAGGAGGCGCGGGACCGTGGCGACGTTGTCCTCGATCGTCTGGTGCGGGAACAGGCCCGTCTGCTGGATGACGTAGCCGATGCTCCGCCGGAGCTCGGTGACGTCCCGGGTGGCGGCGTCGATGCCGTCGATGAGGATCCGGCCGGACGTCGGCTCGATCAGCCGGTTCACCATCTTGAGGGACGTCGTCTTGCCGCAGCCGGACGGCCCGACCAGGACGCAGATCCGTCCGGCCGGGATGCTCAGCGACAGGTCGTTGACCGCGCCCGGCGCGCCCGCCCTGGCCGCGCGCTCGTCGTAGACCTTGGTGACGTGCTCGAACTCGACGGTGGCGGCGCGCTGGGACGTGGTGCTGGCGGTCATCGGGCGGCGGGCTCCCCTGGCTGTGCCCGGAACCCTACCCGGTCGGCGTCGCGGGCGTCGCGGGCGTCGCCTGGATGGCCAGCGTCGCCAGCATGGCCAGCGTCGCCGGGATCGTCGGTGTTCCGATCCGCCCCGAACCCTCCGACGGCCGGTCCCCGAGACGGTGGTGCCGGATGGCACTTGGCGCCGTCCGGCGACAGGGGCGACCCTCGGGGCGCGACACCGGCGCCGTTGATGCGTCCCGCGAGCCGCACGCGGCGTCGGTCGTGGAGGAAGCCCGATGATCGACGTGATCCGCCCGTCCGCTCCACCCGATGGGCTGGGAGCCAACACGACGCACCGACCGGGTCCGCGCTCGACGCTCGCCCTCGATCTGCGCGAGCTGGCCGGGGACATGGTCGGCCGCCTCGACCGTGACGAGCTGCCGCTGGAAGAGGAGGACGCGCTCTCGGACCTGCTCGACGAGGCCGTCGCCGCCGTCCTGCCGCGCGTCGCGCTGCTGCTCGAGGCGGAGCTTGCTCCGAGGGTCGAGGCGCTGCCGGTTCATGCCCGCGTGACGCTGGCGGGCGCAAGGCAGCGACGCGCGTTCGGTCTCGACTGAATCTGCCCGGCGCGGAGGCTCCGGGGCCTTGCCCGGGGCCCATCCCGCCACGCCCTCATTCACGTGTGGATCAACCGGGCGATCCCCGAGCGTGGGCCGGGGACCGAACCCGGGGTTGGGCGGTCAAACCGTGCGTGGAGGTCGTCATCCTGATCCACACGTGGATCAGCCTGGCATCCAGGCGCGTGAGTAGATCCAGCATCCACGGTCGTGCCGGGGCAATCAGGCGTTGTCGAGCTCGCGCGAGATGGCGCGCATGATGAACCGCGCGGCCTCCGCGCTCTTGCCGCCCAGCTTCTGGCCCTCGTTCGCCTCGAGCGCCCTGTCCAGGTCCGCGAGCATGGCGCTCAGCGCCGGCGTCCTGCGCAGCGCACCGGCGGCGAACGCCGCGTCCAGACCCGCCACCGCCCGGCGGGCGTTGTCCACGGCGTGGCCCTTCGCCTCCATCCAGCCGCGGAAGGCCGCCCGGGCCGCGTCCGCGTCCGCCCCCTCGCTGGGCATCGTCAGCCTCCTTCGCGCGGGCCCACCCGGGCGCCGCCGACTCCGCCGCCAGCCCCCTCGGTCCGTCCGTCCCCCGCCCCGTCGACTCCGCCGCCAGCCCCCTCGGTCCGTCCGCCGGCCGGCTCCCGGCGCCCGTCCGCGACCGCCCGCGCCTGCCAGCGCGCCGCCCGCCAATCGGGCTCCAGGACGCTCATGTGGATCTCGTCCCACCACCGGCCGTCGCGCCAGATCGCCTCCCGCGACTTGCCCTCGATCACGAACCCGACCCGCAGGTACGTGCGGATCGCGCGCTCGTTGAAGGCGAACACCGACAGCGCCACCCGGTGGAGGCCGAGCGCGCCGAAGGCGTGGTCGACCATCAGCCTCGTCGCCTCCGTGCCGTAGCCGTGGCCCCAGGCGTCGTGCTCGCCGATGGTGATGTGGAACAGCGTGGACCCGTTCTCCCCGTCGAGCTGCGAGAAGGCGCACGACCCGATCAGCCGGCCGGTGGCCCGGACGTGGATTCCCATCGCCAGCGAGTCGGAGCCCATCGCCCGCACCGCGAAGAAGCGCTCGATCTCGTCCGGACGCATCGGGCCGCTCTGGTAGCGGGTCAGCCGCGCGACCTCGGGATCCTGGTACCAGCGGAGGAACTCGCGCAGGTTGTCGCGCGTGTGACGTCGCAGCACCACCACCTCGCCGTCGATGTGGTCGGGGAACCAGCGCCGTTGGAGCATCGCGGACACCCTATACCATCGCCCGCATGCGCCGCTGGGCCGAGATCGCCGACCGCGTGGCGACGACGACGAGGACGTCGGAGAAGACCGCCATCCTCGCCGCCTACCTGGCCGGTCTCGCTCCGGACGAGCTGCCGATCGCGGCCGTGTTCCTGACCGGTCGCCCGTTCGCGGAGGCCGACCAGCGCTCGGTCGGGGTGGGCTGGGCCGGGCTCGCTGCCGCGGTGCTGCGGGTGGCCGGGGCCGATGACGACGCGCTCCGGCGCGCCTACGATCGCTCCTCCGACCTGTCCACGGCCGTCCGGGAGGTGCTCACTGACGCCGGGCACGCGCCCGATCCCGGCGCGGAGCCCACGCTGCCCGAGGTGCTGGCCGCGTTCACGGCGATGGAGTCCGCCACCGGGACCGCGCCCAGGGCCGCGATCCTCGAGTCGCTCCTGGACCGGTCGTCGCCGGCCACGGCGGCCGCGATCGTCAAGGTCCTCGGCGGCGAGCTCCGGATCGGGCTCCGCGAGGGACTGCTCGAGGCGGCGATCGCGAGGGCCTTCGACCGGCCGCTGGCCGCCGTCAAGCGTGCGGGCATGCTCACCGGGGACGTCGGCGCCACGGCCACGCTGGCCCGCGAGGGCCGCCTGGACGACGCCGCCCTGGCGCTCTTCCACCCGCTCAGGTTGATGCTCGCCTCGCCCGCGGAGGACGCGGCCGAGATCATCCGCCGCCTGGGGCCCACGGTCTGGGTGGAGGACAAGTACGACGGGATCCGCGCCCAGCTGCACCGCGCCGGCGACGAGGTCCGCCTCTACTCCCGTGACCTCCACGACATCAGCGGCCAGTTCCCCGAGGTCGTCGAAGGCGCGCGCGACCTCCCCTGGGCCGGGATCCTGGACGGCGAGGTCCTCGCCTGGCGGGACGGTGTCGTGCTCCCGTTCCTCCAGCTCCAGGCGCGCCTCGGGCGGAAGAACCCCTCGGCGAGGATCCTGGCCCGGGTCCCAGTGATCTACGTCGCCTGGGACGTCCTGGGCCTGGACGACGACCGGGACGGCGTGGTGTCATCCCTGCTGGATGTGCCGCTCAGGGAACGGCGGCGGCGGCTCGAGACGCTGGACCTGCCGCTGGCCGCGGACGGCGGCAGGTTCGCGCTCAGCCACCTCGAGTCGGTGGATTCCGTGGACGGCCTGGAAGCGGCGTTCGTGGAGGCGCGAGCGCGGCGCAACGAGGGCCTGATGGTCAAGGATCCGGCGAGCCCGTACTCGCCGGGCCGGCGCGGGCTCGGCTGGCTGAAGATGAAGAAGGCCCTGGCCACGCTCGACTGCGTCGTGGTCGGGGTGGAGGTCGGGCACGGCAAGCGCCACGGCGTGCTGTCCGACTACACGTTCGCGGTCCGGGACGAGGCGACCGGCGAGCTGGTCACGATCGGCAAGGCGTACAGCGGGCTGACGGACGCGGAGATCGAGGAGATGACCCGCTGGTTCGAGGCCCACACGATCCGGACGTTCGGCCGCTACCGGGTGGTCGAGCCGGCGGTGGTGGTCGAGGTCGCCTTCGACGTGATCATGCGCTCGACCCGTCACAGGTCCGGGTTCGCCCTCCGGTTCCCGCGTATCGCGCGCCTCCGGCCGGACAAGCGGCCCGACCAGATCGACACCCTGGCCACCGTCGCCCGGCTGTACGAGGGCCTCCAGCACGGGGCCGAGCACCTGGTGACCGCGAGCGCCCGGCGCCAGGACCGGCCGTGACCGCCGCCATGCCGGACGGGGTGCCGAATGGGGGTCGACGCCTCACGCCGGTTCCGTATCCTGCATGGGACGCGCCTGCGCGCCCGGGGGACGCTTGGACGGAGGAACCGCATGTTCGCCGCGTTCCAGGAGATCGGCCGGACGGAGCTCACCCTGTACACGGACTCGCTCATCACGCACGGCTCCGTCCGGACCCGCCAGCACAGGGTCACGGACATCCTCAATCTCGCCGAGGACCCGTTCCTGATCCTCGAGGACGTCACCGTCGACGAGTACGGCGGCCGCGGCGCGCCGCTCAAGGTGGCCTACGCCCAGATCAACCTGGACACCGTGCTGTTCGCCGTCGCGAACACGCCCGTCGATCCGCTCCCTGAGCTGCGGACGCCCAAGTTGCCGGAGCAGGCGATCATCGAGCTGCCGCCGTTCAAGATCACCGGCACCGTCCACCTGCTGCCGACGGGCGGCAACCTGCGCGAGGCGCTGACCGAGCTGACCGGACGCTTCCTGCCGATCACGGACGCCACGTTCTGGTCCGACCACGTGGGCGAGGCGCGCCAGAAGGCGCTGGTGCTGGCGATCAACCACCGGCGGGCACAGATCCTGGCGCCGCACACGGAGGTGGATCCGTGGGCGGGGCTCGGCCCGCCGGCGACGGGCGCCGCGCCGTAGAGGCCCGTCGGCCGCCGGCCCAGCGCGATCGGGCGCCGGCTGCGCCCCTGGCGCCGCGCCATCGGGCGCCAGCGCGCGCTCGCCCGATCGTCCGGGGTCCGTCCGGCTACCGGTCCACCGGCAGATCCAGGCGGTCTCCCCACTCCGCCCAGCCGCCGTCGTACACGGCGACGTCGTCGTGGCCCAGGAGCGTCAGCACGTAGGCCAGCTTCGCCGACGCAATCCCCGACCCGTCGTAGCAGACGAGGCGTCGGCCGCGCGTGATGTTGGCCTTGAGCAGCAGCTCGCGCAGATCGGCGGCGTCACGAAGGCGCTGCGTACCCGGCCGGTGCATCGCGGAGACCGGGACGTTGACCGCGCCCGGGATGTGGCCCAGCCGCCGGACGTTGCCCTCGAACCCCAGGTACTCGGCGGGGCCGCGCGCGTCCACGAGCTGTACCTCGGGCGTGCCCAGCAGCCCACGCACGTCCGCGGTCGTCAGCCGCAGGCGCGCCTCGGCGCGCGGCGTGAAGGTGGCGGCGGGGACCTCCACCTCGCCGTTGGCCACCGGGTATCCGCCGGCCTGCCACGCGGGGAAGCCGCCCTCCAGGATCCGCGCCGCCTCGAACCCGTAGGCGCGCAGGCTCCACCAGACGCGGGCGGCGTAGTAGGACAGCGTGTCGTCGTACAGGACCACGGACGTCCCGTCGCCGACGCCCGCCCCGGACATCGACGCGGCGACCTGCTGCGGCGACGCCAGGAGGATCGCGCCGCCGCCCGGCCCCGTGTCGGTGACCGACGTCCTCCAGTCCAGGTACACGGCGCCCGGCACGTGGCCGGCCCCGTAGAGCGTCCAGGCGGTGCCGTCCGGGCGCCAGCGGACGTCCATGATCCGGACGCCGGGCCGCCCGAGGTTCTCGGCCAGCCACTCGGGCGTCGCGGTGAGCTCGGGACGGGCGAAACCGGCCACGTGGCCTCCGAACGGCGGGACGGGGGGTTGGATCCTCACCGATATCATACGGGCGTGGTCTCCCCGTTCATGCCGGAGTCGGAGAAGGTCGCGGCCGTCCGCGACCAGATGCCCGCGTCGAGGGCCGGCATCTACCTGAACGCCGGCACCGCCGGCCCGATGCCGGCCGAGACCCAGCGCGCGATGGACGAGCAGTCGGCCCGGGAGCTGGCGACCGGCCGCGCCCACGTGGCCCTGTGGCCGGAGACCGTGGAGCGCATGGCCGAGGCGCGCGCGGCCGTCGCGGCGCTGCTGGTCGCGGACCCGGACGACATCGCGCTGACGCACTCCACGACGGACGGCATGAACCTCGCGGTCGGCGCCCTGCCGTGGCAGGCGGGTGACCGGGTGATCACGACCCGCCACGAGCATCCCGGGGGCCTCGCGCCGCTGCTCGCGCTCCGCGACCGGCTGGGTGTCGAGATCGAGATGGTGGACATCGGCGAGGGCGGCGACGACGACCGAACCGTCGAGGCGTTCACGCGCGCGCTCGAGCGCCCGGCTCGAGCCGTGGTCCTCAGCCACGTGCTGTGGACGACCGGCGCGGTGCTCCCCGTCGCCCGCCTGGTGGCCGTCGCCCGGGAAGCCGGCGCCGCCAGCATCGTGGATGGCGCTCAGTCCGCCGGCGCCATCCCCGTCATGCTGGACGAGCTCGGTGCGGACGCCTATGCGGTACCGGCCCAGAAGTGGCTGCTGGGGCCCGAGGGCATGGGCGCGCTGTGGGTGCGGCGGGCGTTCGCGGACGCCGCGCTGCCGGCGTCCGCCGGCTATCTCAGCTATGCGGCCTTCGATCCGGCCACGGGCACCGGCACCCGGCACCCGGGCGCCCGGCGCTTCGAGGCCACCGGCTTCCACCGCCCGTCCGTCCTCGGGTTCGCCCGCAGCTGCGGCTGGCAGACGATGTACCTCGGGCTGCCGTGGGCGCAGGCGCGGGCCGCGCGCCTGGCCGCCGCCGCGGCAGACCGCCTGGCCGCGATCCCGGGCGTCGCCCTGGTCACGCCGCGGACCGGGATGGGAACGCTGGTCACGTTCCGGATCGCCGGCTGGACGCCCGCGGCCGCGGTCGAGGAGCTGGGTGCGCGGGTGTTCGCGATCCTGCGGGACGTGCCGGCGATCGACGCGCTCCGGATCTCGGTGGGATTCTGGAACACGGAGGACGAGCTCGACCGGTTCGCGGAAGCCGTGGAGCTCCTCGCGCGCCACACCCCGGAGACGCTCCCGCCCCGTCGCCGGCTCACGATCCTGGGCAGCGATGACCGACCCCTCGGCTGACCGGCCGGCCCCGGTCGAGGCCGGCCGGGGGTCCGCGGCCCGCCCCCGCCCGGACGTCCGCCGACGGGGCTGGCTGGAAGTCCGCTGGCGCCAGTTCCGCAACGCGCCCCGGCCGGTGGTCCGGGCGGTCGGCAGCAGCCTCAGCGTGGCCCTCGTGCTGGGAATCGCGTTCCTCGTCTACGACATCGCGCTCGACCGGGGCGCTCGACTGCCTGGCGGCGACCTGCGCCTGCTGGCGCTGACGCTGTACGTCGCCATCGTGCTCGTGTCCGGGTCGTTCATCACCTGGCTGGTGGTGCCGCTGCCGACCGGCGCCGGCGACCGGCGCGTGACGCGGACGCCGTGGAGCGCCGCGCTCGGGCTGTTCGCGGCGGTCCCGATCGCCTACCTCGTGATGGTCGTGCTCCACGAGATCGTGAAGCCGCTCCTCGGCTGACTCATCGCCGGCGTGCGGCGCATGGCCCGGGCGCTATCATCGTGCCCGTCGCTGGACCGATGTCCCAGCCCGTGAGGTTTCGCGTGAACCCCGAAGATCACGTGCACGTCGCGCTGCCAACGCTCTACGGCGCACCGGCGTATGCGCGGCCGCCCGTGGTCCCCGCGCAGCCTGCCGAGCGACCCTTCGACCCGGACGAGCTCCCCCTCGAGGCCGTCCAGACAGACGAGGAGCGCGAGCTCGCCCGTCAGCTGGCCGCCCCCACGTACGAGGGTGTGGCGACAGCCCAGCCGCTGCCCGATGCACGCGAGGGCAGTCCGCAGTTGCGCGGCCGGCCGTTCCGGCTGCGCGCCATCGCCGATCGCCTGCTCGGCGACGGAAATCGCACGGACGTGTGACGGGTGAGTCCCGCCCGCGTCGCACCGTGGGGGAGTAGCTCAATCGGTTAGAGCTGCGGGCTTATATCCCGCCGGTTCCAGGTTCGAGTCCTGGCTCCCCTACCAACCTCGGCGCGTCAGCGCCTCGTGGCGATCGAGCGGATCAGCTGCGCCAATCGCTCCCGGCGGGCAGGCGTCAGGCCGCGCTGCACCGGCAGCGCCTCCAGCCACGCTCCCAGCTGGTCGGTCCGCACCACCGCGCACCCCGGCGTGCGCTCCACCCGGTCGTCGTCGGTCACGATCGCCGCGTAGACCTTGACCAGGAAGTCGCGGTCGTCGGTGGCCAGCCAGCCGCGGACCCGCTCGGCATCACGGGTCGCGCGCTCCAGGGGCGCCTCCACCGGGATCCAGCGCCCGCGCGGGCCGCGGACCTCCCAGCGCGAACCGACGTGCCGGCTGATGCCCGGGGGCGGGACGTCGCCCAGGACGACGATCCCGAACGGCCCCAGCACCAGCTCATGGATGCGACGGCCGCCCGGCACGACGAGGTCCGTGGCCGCGAGGTGCTCCGGCCCCAGGGCCCGAGCCAGCCGCGGCGTGATCGAGCTCGGGCGGAGCGTCATGAGCGCCTCGATGGTCTCGATGCTCCGGGCGACGCCGATGATCAGCAAGCCCGCGGGGACGACGATCGCGAACCCCCAGGCGAAGATCCCGACCGCCATCTGCATCGCGGACGGTCGACCCTGCGGCACGAAGGAGGCGACGATCGGCGTGCTGACGCACGCCCAGGCGAGCATGCCGCCCACCACGATGAGGAGGACGGCGGTAACGGCCGATCGGGCGACGGCGAGGCGATCCGTCCTGGTGGCCGGGGACGCGGCGGCGATGACCTGCATGCTCCTATCCTCCCCGTCGTGCGCGCCCGCGGGAATGCATCGATCGTGCTAGCCGGAGACGGCGACAGTCCCCCCGTCCAGACCGGACCACACCGGACCACACCGGACCGGACCGGACCGGACCGGACCATGCCGGACAGGACCATGCCGGACCCGGGCCGGTGCGCCCCGGCACCGCCGACGGCCGATGCCGGCCCCGGATCGGCGCCGCGGCTGCCCGCGTGTCGCGTTCCCGGGTACTGCCGCCGGTCCGGCCTGCCGCGTGACGCACGTACCATTGCGCGTCGCGGTCCTGCCTCCGATGCTCCACGGGAGCCCCCGGTCACGGGGAAACGGAGGAGGCGGCAGCCGCATTGGTCCACCTCGCGAGGCAGGTCATCGTCTCGGTCGCGAGCCCCCTGGGCCGGTCATCGGTCCGGGCGGCGTGCCTCGCCACGTTGCTCGTGGTGCTGGCGGTGCTGCCGGCCGCGGCCGGCAATGGACCCACCGACCTGACCTCCCCCTCGGTCTCGCCGACCAGCGGGACGACGGCGACCGAGATCACGTTCGCGGTCACGTACCACAGCGCCAAGGGTGATGCGCCCGACTACGTGCGGGTCGTGGTCGGCACAACGGCGTACCCGATGGCGAGGACCGCCGGCGTCGAGACCTGGAAGCAGGGCGTGCGGTACACACTCACCCGGCGACTGCCGGCGGGCACCTGGGCCGTCCGGTTCGAAGCGGCGGAAGGCGATCACATCAGGACGAGCATCGCCGGGCCCTCGGTCGCGATCGCGGTGGCGCCGAGCCCGACCCCTGCGCCCACGCCCAGGCCGACAGCAGTGCCCACCGCAAAGCCGACCCCTGCGCCCACGCCCAAGCCGACCGCAGTGCCCACCGCAAAGCCGACCCCTGCGCCCACGCCCAAGCCGACCGCCGCGCCGCCCGCGCCCACCGCCACGCCGACTGTCGCGCCGGCCGTCGCGCCTGCGCCGGCCGGCGCCCCCACCCCGGAGACCGCGGCTCCCGCCACCCCGTCGCCCACGCCTGCCGCGAGCCCGGAGCCGGTGACCGCCGCCGTCCCCGGCCAGGGTGCCGGCGGTGCGGGCGGCTCGTCCACCGGCGGCCCGAGCGGCCGCGGGACGGACGGGACCCTCCCCGGTGGTCCTGGCTCCACCTCGTTGGCCGCCACGATCACGCGGGTCCTCCCGACCGTCGTGGTCACGACCGGCGGCGTCACGATGCTCATGGCCTTCCTCGCATTCGGCAAGCGCCGGCGTGACGGTGAGCCGACGGCCCCGGACGAGGTCCTGGGCGCGAACGCGGCGCAGGGCCTCGGCATGCCGGGTCATTCCGGCCTCGTGCCGACCCCCGCCTCGGCGGCCGAGATCGTCGCTGCGCCGGCCGCCGTCCAGGCGCTGGTCGGTACGCCCGGCTTCACGGACGAGGACGCGGACCTGCCGCGCTGGCGACGCCCGTCGCTCCTGGAGGCCCGCAAGGCCGACCCGCTGCGAACCGCCCCGACGACCGCCGTCCGGCTCAGCTTCGAGGGCGAGGTCGGGGCCGCCGTGAGCGGCATGGAGCGGCGCCTCATCCGCTATCGCCTGGTCAGCCTGCTGAGCGCGCCCGACGAGGTCCGCGGCGTCGAGATCGGCGTGCTGGACGAGGGCGACGAGGTCGTGCTGCTCGAGAAGCGCGGCACGTACTGGCGGGTCCTGTGTCCCGACGGGCGCGAGGGCTGGCTGCACAAGATGACGCTCGGCGACGTCGTGATCGAGACGGGGGCCGCCGGCTCGTCCAGCTGGACATCGGGCGACGACGGACCCGTCTCCGGCAGCTTCGAGGACATGCTCCGCGCCTACAAGGAGCGTCGCCAGCAGTTCGGCGAGGCCTCCTAGACCTGGGCTACTTGCCCTTCGCCCGGGGGCTGCGGGGCACCGGCGCCTTCCGCAGCACCAGGATGTGCTGGTGCGCGATGTTGGGCACGAACGACCGCGGGTAGCCGTACGGGCGGAGGCGCGTCCCCGCCTGGTACCACGCGATATCGCCCTTCGGCACCAGCCCCACGGCGGCCCCTCGCGCGGCGATGTCAGCGGCCGTGAACAGGTAGCGGCCGCCCTGGTACGCGTCCCGGACGATCAGCACGGCGTACCGTCCCGGGCGCAGGATACGGTGGACCTCGGCCAGCACCTCGCCCATCGCGTCCAGGAAGGCAGGGTAGTCGGGCAGGTTGGCGAGGTCCCCGGCCAGCTCCGAGACCATGGCGTAGTCCGTGCGGCGGTTGGCGTGCGACTCGGCGAGGCGGCCGCCCGCCATCGTCATCGGCAGCTGGACGTTGTAGGGCGGGTCGGTGGCCACGAAGTCGATCGAGCCCGGGGCCACGGTCGGCAGGATGGCGAGCGCGTCGCCCAGGCGCAGCTCCAGCCCGGACGGGTCGAACGCTCGCGGGCCGCCGGGGTCGCTCGCGCCGAGGTCCGCCAGGTCGGGGCCCCGGCCTCCGTGCTCGGCGAGGAGCGCGGCGACCGTTTCCTCGTACACGGCCGTCCAGCGGGGATCCAGCTCGATCCCGACCGCCCGCCGGGGGCCACGCGCGATGGCCGCCCCGAGCAGCGTGCCCCCGACACCGGCGAATGGGTCCAGGACGAGCTCCCCGGTCCTGGTGAAGAACTCGATCAGGCGTGCCATCAGCCGCGGGGGCTTGTTCGCCCCGTGGACCCTGCGGCGAGCGTGGCCCAGCTCGGACGGGTAGGCCGTCGTCCAGACCGACTTGGTGAAGTAGAGCCACTCCTCGCCCGAGAGCTCGTTGAGCTCGTTGTCGGGGTGCGGCGGGCGGCGGTCCTGCACGCAGCCAGCGTACCGGGCCGCGGCGCAGCCGGTGGCGCGCCCCGACGTCGCGGCGGTCATCGGCCTCGCCGCGGTCGCCGTCCGGAGGGCCTCGCCGCGGTCGCCGTCCGGAGGGCCTCGCGGCGTCCCTACAATGCGGACGATGCCGGGCAGAGTCGTCAGCCGCCAGTTCGTCGGGCGCGAGCCCGAGCTCGCGCAGATCGCCGCCGCCATCGGCGCCGGTTCGTCGGGCGTCGCGACGACCGTGCTGATGGCGGCCGGCGCCGGCATGGGCGCCACCCGGTTCGTGGACGAGGCGCTGGAGCGCGCGGCGACCGCTCCTCAGCCGCCGCTCGTCCTCCGGGGACGGGCGCAGGGCCCGGTGGACCCGCCGTGGGCCGCCCTGCTGGACGCGCTGGGTCCCATGCTCGCCACGCGGCCGCGGGACGAGGTCCTGGCGCTCCTCGGCCGCGATGCCCGCTCCGTGCTGCAGGGCCTGCCCGGCATGGCGGCCCTCGTGGCCACGCTGCCGGCGCGGCCCGCCAGCGCCCTCGCGGACCCCGAGCGGCGGCAGCCCAGGGCGCTGGAGGCGCTGCTGCGCTGGCTGGGGCGGGTCGCGGCGACGCAACCGATCGTCATCGTGCTGGAGGACCTGCACGTCGCGGACGCCGCGACGCGGGCCTTCGCGACGTTCGTCGCCCGGATCGCCCGGGATGAGCGGATCACGCTCGTGCTGACGTACCAGCCGGATCGCCTCACCCGGGAGCACCCGCTGCGGGAGAACCTGGCGATCATCGAGGGGGGGCTTCGGCCGCCGGTCCTCCTCGATCTCGCGCCCCTGTCCCGGCGCGACATCGGGCGCCAGGTCGAGGGCATCGAGGGGGAGCGGCCGTCGGCGTCGATCGTGGTCCTCATCGCGGAGCGCTCCGCCGGGTCGCCGCTGGTCGTGGAGGAGCTGGTCGCCGCACGACGCGAGCTCCGGAGCGCCACCCTGACGGGAACGCTCTCGGACCTGGTCGCGGCCCGCCTCCAGCGGCGGTCGCCGGAATGCCGGCGGTTCCTGAGGCTGATCGCCGCCGCCGAGCGGCCGATGGAGCGGGCGCGGATCGCCGTCGCGGCCGCCGCGTTCGAGGAGGGTCCCCAGGCTCGCCTGCCGCCGCGCTCCACGACCCTGCCCCGGCGGGGCACGGTCGCGATGAACGCCGATCTCGTCGCGGGGCTGGACGAGGCGCTGGAGCACGGGTTCGTCCGCACCGACGCCGCGGGCCGCGCGTGGATCCGCCACGAGCTGGTCGCGCGCGCTGTGGTCAAGGACCTGCTGCCCACGCAGCGGCCGCGGTACCGGGCCGCGCTGGCACGGGCGTTCGCGGACGTGCCGATCGTGGCCGCGGTGCACTGGCGGGCGGCGTCGCGACCGGCGGAGGCCCGTGAGGCGGCGATCCGAGCCGGCCGCGCGGCGATGGACGTGGATGCGCCGCAGGACGCGCTGGCGGCGTTCGAGATCGGGCTCGAGCTGCCGGGACCGGAGGAGCCGGAGGCCGCCGGGGCCACGGTCGAGCTGGAGCAGCTGGCGGCGGAGGCCGCGCTGGCGGCCCTCCGGCCGACGCGCGCGGTCGCGTACGCGGAGGCGGCGCTGGCCTCCCTCGGCGAGCGGCGGGACCGCATCCAGCACGCGACGCTCGAAGCGTGGCTGGGCCGGTACCGGCTGGCCGCCGGGGACACGGCGGGTGCCACGACCGCGCTCCGGCGCGCGGCCGAGGTCGTGCCCCGCGAGCCGTCACTGGAGCGGGCCCGGATCTTCGCCCTGCTCGCCCAGGAGCGCATGATCGCCGGCGCGTTCAGGGACGCCGAGCGTGCGGCGTCGGAGGCGCTGTCGGTCGCCCAGGCCCTCGGCGAGGATGCCGAGCCCGAGGCGATCCACGCGATGACGACGCTCGCGGTGGTCCGCGGCTGGGGGGACGACCCGGAATCCGCCGTTCCGCTGCTGCGCGAGGCCACCGAGCGCGCCAGGGCCCACGGCCTGGTCGAGGAGTGGTGGCGGGCGGGCGCGAACATGGCCGTCGTCCTGGAGCTCCTCGGCCGTCCGCAGGAGGCGATCGAGGTCGCGTTCCGGGACATGGAGGAGGCACGCGCCAACGACCTCGACGCGGTGTACGGGAAGCTGCTCGGCGGCAACGTGGCCGGGCTCCTGGTGGACGTCGGACGCTGGTCGGAGGCGCGCGAGCTGAGCCTGCGGGCGCTCGACTGGAGCCCGGCCGGCGTCCCGTTCGTCAACGCGATCCTCAACCTCGTCATCGTGGAGATCGAGTCGGAGGCGGGCGAGGAGGCGGGTCGGCTGCTGGGCCGGGTCCTGGTCGAGCTGGAGACGGGGGGCGACCTGCAGTTCGCGGTGCCCGCCTACCAGGCGACGGCGTCGTACGCGATGTGGAGCGGCGACCTTGCCGACGCGCGCCGGGCGGCGGAACGCGGCTGGGCCCGGCTGCGCGGGACGGAGGACTGGGTGCTGGTCGCCCGGATGGCGGCGACGGCGCTGGAGGTGGAGGCCGCGCTGGTCGCGGAGGCGCTGGAGCGCCGCCGGATCGCGGACGTGGCCGCCTCGCGCGCGCGGGCCCGGCGGATCCTCGCCGAAGCGGAGGCCGCGGTGGCCCGGGCCGGCCTGGAGGGGGCGGGAGCCGCCGGGCGGGAGCCGACCGCCAGCCTCGCTGCCGCCCGCGCCTTCCACGCCCGGCTCGAGGGCCGGGACGATCCCGCCCTGTGGGCCGACCTGGCCGAGCGCTGGCGGCACCTCGGGGATCCGTACCGGGAGGCCCGGGCCCGCTGGCGGCAGACCGAGGCGATCCTCGCGGCTGCCGTGGCAGGACCGGCGGCGGGCACGCGGGTCCGGACGGATGCGCGCGAGGCGCGGGCAGACGCCCGCGGACCGCTCCTCCAGGCCGTTGCCCTGGCGATGGGCCTGCGGGCCCGGCCGCTGCTGCGCGAGCTGCGCGAGCTGGGACGGCGGGCGATGATCACCCTGCCCGCGGAGGTGGACGTCCTGCTGGACGAGCCCGCGCCAGCGCCGGTGGGCCCGCGCGCATCGGTCGCGCCCGGGCCGGTGCCGGACGCCACGGTTCGCGCCGCCGGGGCCATGACGCCACGACCGTCCGCGCCCGGCGGCGATACCTTCGGGCTGTCGCGGCGGGAGCTCGAGGTGCTGGCGCTCATCGCCCAGGGGCGGACGAACCGGGAGATCGGCGACCGGCTGTTCATCAGCCAGAAGACCGTCGGCGTGCACGTCGGGAACATCCTCTCGAAGCTCGGTGTGTCCGGGCGCGTGGAGGCCGCGGCGGTCGCGATCCGGCTGGAGCTGGAGCACGGCGGCGGCGCCCGCCGAAACGTGTAGCGCGGGACGATCGACCCGCCGGGGGGCTGCCGGAGAACGGGGCGAACGAGCGGTGACGGCGAATCCGGCCGGCATTCGGTAGGATCGCCGCGTTCCACGTTGCCCGGACCCGAGGTTCTGATGCGTCGCCCCTTCCCCTTCCTCGTCCTCGTCGTGCTCGCCATGTCGGCCGCCGCGTGCGCCGGCACGGCCGGGCCAGCGTGGACCTATGCCCCGCCGACCCCGGCGCCCTCCGCGACCCCCGTGGCCTCGGGGGAGGCGTCGGCCGCCCCGTCCGGGGGCGCGTCCGCCGCCCCGTCGGAGGTCGCGTCGGCCGCCCCGTCGGAGGTGGCGTCCGCAGCGCCGTCCGGGGGCGCGTCGGGCGGCGGCGGCGAGGTCGTCGAGATCTCCGCGCTCAACATCGCCTTCGAGCAGACCGAGGTGAGCGCTCCGGCCGGAGCGGCGTTCACGATCCACTTCAACAACAAGGATGCCGGCGTCCCGCACGATGTCGCGATCAGGGACGCGTCCGGGATGGAGATGTTCAAGGGCGACATCGTGACCGGGCCGATCGAGACCGACTACCAGGTGCCGGCGCTCCCGGCCGGGACGTACCAGTTCGTGTGCACGGTCCACACGAACATGACCGGCACGCTCAAGGTGGGAGGCTGACGCGATGACGGGGGCCTGCGCCGGATGACGGGGACCTGCTCCCGATGACCCCGCGCGTCGACGAGCGCTGCTATCGCGACGCGTATGCGCGGTCGCTGGAGGCGCGCGTGCTCGAGGTCACCGCGGCCGACGGGCCGCCGCTCGTCGTGCTCGACGCGACCACGTTCTACCCGGGCGGCGGCGGCCAGCCCTCGGACCGCGGCGTCATCCTGCGCGCCGCGGACGGCCGGTCCTGGACGGTGCGCGCGGCGCGCCGCGTGGGCGGCGAGATCGTCCACGAGCTGGAGCCCCCCGAGGACGGGGACCTGCCGGGCGCCGGCGACCTCGTCTCCGTGGACGTCGAGTGGGCCCGGCGCTTCGCGCTGATGCGGACCCACACCGCGCTCCATGCCCTGTGCGGCGTCGTGTGGCGGGACTACGGCGCCCTCGTGACCGGCGGCAACATGGAGCCGGGCTCGGGACGGATGGACTTCGAGTTCGAGCGGATGTCCGGCGACCTGGTCGACGAGATCGAGGCGAAGGTCAACGTGGAGCTGCGGTCCGCGCGCGACGTCCGGGTGAACGTGCTGCCCCGCGCGGAGGCATTCGCGATCCCGGACCTGATCCGGACGAAGGTCAACCTCCTGCCGCCCGGCATCGAGGAGATCCGGACGATCGAAATCGTCGGGCTCGATCTCCAGGCTGACGGGGGCACGCACGTCGCGAACACGCGCGAGGTCGGCGGGATCCACGTGACCGGCTACGAATCGAAGGGCCGGATCAACAAGCGGATCAGGGTCGCGCTGGTGGACGCATAGGGATCAGGCTCCGGTTTGACCTGGTCCGTTGCCCCGGCGACGTCGTCTGACACCGCTCCATGCCACGCTTCCCGAAATTGGTCATTCGGACCGATCTGCTCGCAACGGTCTCTCGGCGCACCCGCGCAGCTCGTTCAGGTGGAGCCGGGCCGACCCTTGTCGTGGCCATTCCCGACGACCTTCTGCGCGGTCCCAAGCTCGCCATCGGTAAGCAGCCGGTCGTCCTCGTCGTAGAAGCGGAGGCGCGATGCCTCGACGTAGTCCTCGGACAGCTCGAAACCCAGCCATGCCCGGTCGAGCCGCTCGGCTGCCCAGCCCGTTGTCATGGATCCGCCGAAGATGTCGAGCACGATGTCTCCCGGCTCGGTCAGGAACCGGATGAACCACTCCGGAAGCTGGACAGGGAAGCGTGCCGGATGGACCTTGAGCCCGCGTGCCGTCAGCATCGCGATGTACCGGCCGTTGGAGTCGTTGTTACCCATCGTGAGGACGTTGCCGGGGATCGCGCCGCCGAGATCCTTCTGCCAGGTCGCCTTGGCAAGGTGACCGCTGGGGCGCTTCTTGGCGCGGAAGCCGCGGTCGATCAGCCGCACCATGTCGTCTGAGTACGGGACGAGCACGCCGAGGTTCGACGCCTTGGGCCGCTCTGTCTTCGACAGCCACCAGCACGGCTCGACCGAGTCCTTGACGCGGATCCGCTGGACGTTCACCCACTCGGCGGGCGTCGGTATCTTGGCGGGGTTGTGCCAGTAGATCTCCTGCGCCAGGAAGAACCCGACCGTCTCGACGAGTTCGAGCAACAGTCGGAAGTGGTACAGCGACCTGACGGGGTGCCCCTTCTGCCATGCGCCGCCGACGTTGACCACGAACGACCCGTCGGATCGGAGGACGCGACGGACCTCGCGCGCGAACGGCAGGAACCACTCCACGTACCTGGCCTGCGGCTCGTTGCCGTACTCCTTCTTGAACTCCAGGGCGTACGGCGGGGATGTGACCACGAGGTTGACCGACTCGTCCGGCATCGCGCGGAGGAGGTCAAGCGCGTCGCCCCGGTAGGCCGCGCCTCGACGCGTCGTGTATGCCGGATCGACGCCCCGCAGGAGCGCCATCGCCCTCGCCGAGAGAGAGGCGACAACCGGGCGATCGTCAAGTGTCGTCATGGACTTCCGCCAGCGTCCGGTACCACGGATGCGTGACCGCAGGATCGATGGGCTGCATCGTGGCGAGGTAGTCGGGGTTGCCGGGGAGGCGCAGGAGGTCAGCGCTCCGCGCGAACACGTAGTCCCAGCGGCCGGTCGCATTGAACAGGCACGCGCCGATGATCTGGAAGTGATCCACGCGGTAGTAGCGGCTCATCGGGTCGCCGCGGCTCGCCCGCGTCTTCTGCGTCTCGGCGCGGAGCGGTCCCTTGCCCGAGCGGACGTTCTTGACCTCGAGCTGGATCATCGTCCCGTCCGTGAACCACATCGTGAAGTCGGGAACGCCGTCCTGGTCGAACCACTCGTAGTGGTCGATCACGTCGTCACGCTGTAGCCCGTCGAGCTGGCGGCTCATGAACAGCTCCGCCAGTTTGCCCTTGAGATCGGCACGAGCCCGGAACCCGTTTTCCAGCGCGTCCAGGATGTCCCGCGCGCTCGCGTTGAGCATCCGTTCGACCGGGTGGCCAATGGTGTTCGTACGCGTGCCCGGCCCCGGATCGACTTGCCGCCCATCACCCGCCATGCACGGAAGTCTACCGGTGCTGATGACCGCTGACGTTGGCCCATCAGATCCTCGCCATAAGTAGAACGGACGTTCTTATTGTAGCGCCATCGAGGAGCGCCGAGACCGTGCATTTGCCTGGCCGACCACAAGCGCGAGCGGGAGACTCCGATCCTCAAGAAGGAGCACGTCATCGAGTTGCCGCCTGCGGTCGACTGACGTCCCGACATCCGTCTCCCCGAGCTCGCCCGGGTGGCGCGGTCGCGGACGGTGGGGGAGGGCGCAGGTTCGCCCCCTGCTCGCATCCCAGAGACCCGCGGCCCCGGTGCGCGTCAGGACGATCGTCAGCGAGGCGTCAGGACCGTCGGCCGTCGTCACGCGCGCCTTGACGGACAACCCGTCACACTCCGGCTGCATACTGCACGGGTGGTGCCACCTTGGACAGCATGGAGGATGATCGCGATGCCTGAGCCGATCGACCTCCTCGCGCGCCCGGTGTACGGAATGGCGCAGGTCGACTGGATACTGCGCCTTCATCCGGGCACTGCTCGGCGTTGGATCGACGGCTACGAGCGCGGCAGGAAGAAGTACCCGCCGGTTGTGCGCCTGGAGTCGACCGGCGACGAACTGGTTACGTGGGGCGAGTTCACCGAGGCGCGGCACCTCTCGGAGTTTCGCGCTGACGGAGTGTCGATGGTTCACATGCGCCCCGCCGTCGAGCGGCTTCGCGAGATCTTCAACACCCAGTACCCGCTCGCCCAGGCGCGCCCTTGGCTCGAAGAGAGGGGCCGCGAGCTCGTCCTCAAGGTCCAGGAGGACGTGGGGCTTGAGAAGCAACTCCTTCTCGTCGTGGTACGCAACGACCAGCTCGCCCTGTCACCGCCAACGCGTCAGTTCGTCAGCTCCGTCGACTTCGGAGGCACCGACGTCGTTCAGCGTATGCACCCCCTCCCTGATTTGGACCAGGTATGGCTCGACCCACTCCGCCAGTTCGGCGACCCTGTCGTGCGGAGCGTGCCGACCTCGGTGATCGCCGAGCAGGTGCGCGCTGGCGACGACGCGGCCACGATCGCCGAGTTGTACGAGTTGAGCGCAGCCGAAGTCTGGCAGGCCATCCGGTACGACTCCTTCGAGGACGCGAAGCGCCACAGGCGGCGTGATGTCGAGGGACGGCAGGGACCAGACCCTGCGGTTCTATGTGGACGAGACGTCGATGGGTCTCGGCAAGGCGATGGCGCTCCTGCGCCGCGACGTCGTCCACCCCGGCCACCCGCGGTTGCCCGAGGTTCGGACTGGCACCAAGGATCCCGACTGGATGCCAGTCGTTGCTGGGCTCGGGCTGATCGTCATAAGTCGCGACCGGCATATCCGCTCGAAACCCGCCGAACTCGCGGCGTCCCACGCCCACGGCCTGCGCGCCTTCTGGATTGGGGGCAAGAAGGACCTGAGCAACTGGGACAACCTCACCCGGCTCATTCGCCACTGGGGAGCGATCGAGGATGTGATAGTGGATCGTGGCCAAGGCCCCTGGTTCTATGCCGTCAACGACGGCGGCCTCAGCGAGATCCGCATAACGGAGGAGTGATTGAGACGCCCCAAACTCCCCGGCACGGACGTCGCGTGCGCCTGGGACCAAGCAAGATGGCGGCGCAGGGGTGGCAGTACCTCGGTGTCAGCCTGTTCTCCGGCAGCCAGGCGGCGTCGTTCCTCGACGTCGGGCTGCCGGGAGACCCGGTCGACCTCGGTGACGGCGCCGCCTGGAGCGACATCGGCAGCCGGCTGCCGGTCCGCCGCGGCGACCGGGTCCTGGGCATCGCGCCCGCGACCGGTGTAGGCACGGCGGACGCCCGGATGTCGGCCCTCGCGATCGCGAAGCTCGTGCTCCCGCGGCTGGGAGGCTGACGCTCGGCCGCGCCCCACGAGCGTGCCGGCCGTGCCCGGGTGGCGCACCGGCGACGCCGGTTCGTGCGGGCGACGCCGGTGCGTGCTGGCGGCAAGCGCGGTTCGCGCGTGCTTGCCGGGCCGTCCGCGCACGTCATCCGGCATCATCACCCGATGCCCGACCTCGACGCGCTGCTCCCGGACCTCGACGCCCGCTTCGAACGCCTCCAGCGTGAGGCCCGCGTCCCCGGCGTGGCCTGGGGCGTGGTGGCCGGCGATGACCTGGTCCACGCCGGCGGCGCGGGCACGATCCGCGACGGCGAGGATCGCCGGCCGGACGCCGATTCCGTGTTCCGGATCGCCTCGATGACCAAGTCGTTCACCGCCGCGACCGTCCTGCTGCTCCGGGACGAGGGCCGCCTGCGGCTGGACGACCCGGTGGCGGCGTACGTGCCGGAGCTGGCCGCCTGGCGGCCGCCAACGACGGACAGCCCACCGGTGACGGTCCGCCAGCTGCTCACGATGTCGGCCGGGCTGCCGACCGACGACCCGTGGGGTGACCGCCAGCAGGGCCTGGCGCTGGACCGGTTCGCGGAGCTGCTGGCCGCCGGCCCCGGATTCGCATGGCCGCCGGGCACGACGTTCGAGTACTCGAATCTCGGATACGGGATCCTGGGCCGGGTGGTCAGCAACGTCGCCGGGGCGGAGTACCGGGAGGTGGTCCGGGACCGGCTGCTGGGCCCGCTGGGCATGACCGCGACCGCGTACCTCGAGGAAGAGGTCCCGGAGCCGCGGCTCGCGCACGGGTACGTGCGACGCGCGGAGCTGCTCGTGCGCGAGGGCACGGACGGCTACGGCGCCCTGGCATCGATGGGCGGCGTGTTCACCTCCGTCCGCGACCTCTCGCGCTGGGTGGCCGGGTTCCTGGACGCCTTCCCGGCCCGGGACGATCCCGAGGGGTCCCACCCGCTGCGGCGCGCGACGCGCCGCGAGATGCAGCAGGTCCACCGCGCGATGGCCCCGTCGCTGGCGGCCCACGCGCCGGACGGGGAGCCCGTGCTGGTGTCCGGCGGGTACGGGATGGGGCTGTTCGTGTCCCAGGACCCGGAGCTCGGCACGATCGTGAGCCACGCCGGCGGGTATCCGGGCTTCGGCTCGAACATGGCCTGGCACCCGGCGACCGGGCTGGGCGTGATCGGGCTCGGCAACCTGCGCTACGCGCCGGTGCGCCCGGTCGTGGCGGAGATGCTGGCGATGCTCGTCCGCGCGGAGGCGGCGCCACGGCGGCGCCTGTCGCCGATGCCGGCGGTCGCCGCCCTTCGGCCGCTGGTGGACGGCCTGATCGAACGCTGGGACGACGCGGTGGCGGACGCGGCCTTCGCGATGAACATGGACCTCGACGAGCCGCGCGACGCTCGACGGGCGGCCGTGGAGAAGATCGTCGCGGAGCTGGGTCCGCTCCACGCGGACGGTGCGCGCCCCGTGACCTCGGAGTCTCCGGCGCACCTGCAGTGGTGGCTGCGCGGGGAGGGCGGCTGGGCCCGCGTGTCGATCCTGGTGACGCCGGAGCCGTCGCCGCGGATCCAGGCGTTGCGCGTGACCTCGGTCGGCGACCCATCGCCGGCCCTGCGCGTGCTGGCGGAGCGGATGCTGGCGCTGGCGGCCGGACCGACGCCGGCCTGGCCGGCAGACGTCGAGGTGGCCGACGGCGCGGACCTCGACCGCGACGCCGTGCTGCGGGCGCTGCGGGCCGGGGGCGCTCGCTTCGGAGCGATGACGCCCGGCCTCCCGACAGAGGGCGACGGTCGCACGATCACGACCCTGGACCTTCTGAGCGAGCGCGGGGAGGCGACGCTGACCGTCGGCCTGGACCCGGATTCGGGGGCGGTGACGACCGTCGCGCTGTGCGCGCGGGAACGTTCGGCACCGGCCGAGCCCTGGTGACGGCCGCCGCCGCCGGCCGCCGCCGCCGGTGGCGATGCCCGTCCGGGTGGCCGCCGCCTAGCGCCAGAGGTCCGGCGCCGTCACGGTGGCCCCGATTTCCGCCGCCAGGCGCTCCAGCACCGCGAACCAGTCGAACCGGCTCGTCGCCTCCGATGCCCGGAGGGTGACCGTCCGCTCGGTGGGCACGAGCGCCGGCAGGACCCGGTCCAGGATGGCCTCGATCTCGGTGCGGAAGGCGTCGCTGGTCGAGCGCACGCCGTCCGCCTGGAGCGCCACGTCCGGCAGCAGCCGGACGACCAGGTCGTAGGTCTGTGACCAGCGTCGCACCAGCGGCTCCACGGCATAGCGGTCCTCGCCGCCGCAGGAGCGCAGGTAGTACGCGTAGTTGTCCATCACGCCGCGGTCCGTGACCAGGACATCCGCCTTGCGGGCAAGCTCCAGCTCCTGGCGGATCTGGGACACGAGCACCCACAGCTGCGCCTCGCCGGTGGCGCCCTCGTTGATCCCCAGCGGGTTGTCGCGGACGACCTCGCGGCCCAGCTCCACGGAGTGGCCGGCCCGTTGGACCTCGGCGGCGAAGGCGAGCAGGGCGGAGGTCTTGCGGATGCCGTGAGACCCGATGAACGCGATCTTGGCGGGGCGCGGCCAGGGCGCTCTGGCAGGGCGTTTGCGGGGCATGGCCACAGGGTAGGCGCTGGCGGCGCCTTCCGGGGGCGTCCCCGTGGACGATCCGATCAGGGGCCGGGCCGGAGCTGGCGGGTGGCGAGTGCCGGGTGGCGGGCCGCGAGTGCCGGATGGCGGGTGGCGGGTGGGCTCCCATCGGCCAGCGACTCGCCCGCCAACGATTCGGCCCAGTCGCTGCATGACTGCGCCACGGTCTCGCGCCTGTCGAGGCGCGTCAGGTGCTGCACGGCGACCGCCTCGGCGCCCGCAGGAGTCGCCCTGTCGTGGGTTCTATGCGTGGAACGCATGGCGCGACGGCCAGGCGTCCTCGGACGGGATCCCGGCTGCGCCCGGATTCCGGATGTGGCCCGCCAGGCGCTGGGGACAGGAATGGAGCGACTACGCCGCGCGCGATGGTGCCGGATGCTGGCAGCTCCGTGCGGGGCCCCGCCGCGCCACCGGGGCCACGACCGCCCGGCGCGCCACGACCGCCCCGCCACCGGACCGCGCCCGGGCCACGGGGCCACGACCGCCCGCCGCGCCACCGGGGCCACGACCGCCCGGCGCGCCACGACCGCCCCGCCACCGGACCGCGCCCGGGCCACGGGGCCACGACCGCCCCGCCACCGGACCGCGACGGACCCCGCGCCTCGACCGCTCGGCGCGCCATGACCGCCCGCCACGCCACGACCGGCCGCCACGACCGCCCGGCGCGCCAGGGCGGAATCGCACGGCCCCGGCGTCGCCGCCGGGGCCGTGCTCGGTGCGGAGTGAGAGGAGCGGCCTACAGCGCCTTCACGGCGGCAATCAGGTCGCCGAGACCCTGCTTCGCATCCGCGAACAGCATCCCGGTCTTGGGGTTCGAGTACAGCTCGTTGTCGATCCCGGCGTAGCCGCGACCCATCGAGCGCTTGATCACGATGATGTTCTTCGCGTGATCCACGTCCAGGATCGGCATCCCCGACACCGGCGAGCCCGGGCGACGCGCCGCCGGGTTCGTGACGTCGTTGGCGCCGATGACGAGGGCGACATCGCACCGGTCGAACTCGGGGTTGATGTCCTCCATCTCCTTGAGCTGGGGATAGGGGACGTTCGCCTCCGCGAGCAGGACGTTCATGTGGCCGGGCATCCGGCCGGCCACCGGGTGGATCGCGTACTTCACGTCGACGCCGCGGCTCTCGAGGAGCTCGCCCAGCTCGCGGCAGGCGTGCTGCGCCTGGGCGACGGCCAGGCCGTAGCCCGGGACCACGATGACCGACGCGGCGTAGGCGAGCTGGATCGCGGCATCGTCGATGCCGAGCTCCCGGACGTTGCCGCCGGCGCCTGCAACGGCGCCCTGCGTGCCTTCGGCGCCGCCGAACCCGCCGATCATGATGTTGATCACGGAGCGGTTCATGGCGTCGGCCATGAGCTTGGTCAGGATGCCGCCGGACGCGCCGACGAGCGCGCCCGCGATGATCAGCACGGGGTTGTCCAGGACGAAGCCGGCCATGGCGACCGCGATGCCCGTGAACGAGTTCAGGAGGCTGATCACGACCGGCATGTCCGCGCCGCCGATCGGCAGCGTCATCGTGACGCCGAAGATCAACGCGGCGAGGAGGATGATGCCGATCACCGGCAGGCTGAGGTTGCCCAGCCACAGGAACAGCGCCCCGACGACGACGATCAGCGCGAGGGCGGCCGTCACCAGTTGACCGCCGGGGATCCGGACCGGGCGAGACGGCGTGATCCTGAGGCCCATGAGCTTGCCGGACGCGATCAGCGAGCCGGCGAACGTGATGGAGCCGATGACGATGTCCAGCACCGTCGCGACGTTGACCTGCAGCGTCGGGACCTGGCTGACCTCGGTGAGGTGCAGGTAGTCGTCGATCGCGATCAGCGCGGCCGCGCCGCCGCCGACCGCGTTGAACAACGACACCAGCTGCGGCATCGCCGTCATCTTCACGGTGCGCGCGGTGTACAGGCCGAGGCCGCCGCCGAGCGCGATGCCGGCCACGATGACGACCCAGCCGGTGACATTGGCCCCGCCCTCGCGGGGGGCGAGCAGCAGGAACAGGGCCGTGGCCACGACCGCCACGACCATGCCGCCCGCCGACAGCAGGTTGCCGTTGCGCGCGGTGGCGGGCGAGTTCATCCGGATCAGGCCCAGGACGAACGCGACGGCGCCCGCCAGCCAGGCCAGCCTGACGAGGGGTTCCAGGGTTGCGAGGTCCACGGTCAGCCCTCCGCCCTGTCGGCCCTGGGTGCCGCCGGCTTGCGCCGGAACATCTGGAGCATGCGGTCCGTGACGACGTAGCCGCCGACCACGTTCATGCTCGCGAACGCGACCGCGACGAACGACACGGCGTAGGCGACCGGGTTGTCGGACCCGATCGCGATGAACATCGAGCCCACGAGCACGATGCCGTGGATCGAGTTCGCGCCCGACATCAGCGGCGTGTGCAGGGTGGCCGGGACCTTCGAGATGACCGCGAACCCGACGAGGATCGCGAGGACGAAGATCGTGAAGCTCGTGAGCAGCAGCTCGACGTCGGGGCTCACGCGTTACCTCCCGCGGGCTGGAGCAGTCTGGTCACCGCCTCGGACACCACGGCGCCGCCATGCGTGATCACGGTCGCCTTGGTGACCTCCTCCGCGAAGTCCAGGTTGAGCGCGCCCTCCCTGACCATGTTGAGCAGCAGGGCGGAGATGTTCCGGGCGTAGAACTGGGAGGCGCCGGCGGGCATCGTGGCCGGCAGGTTCTCCGGCGCGAGGATCGTGACGCCGTTGTCGGACACCACCGTCTCGCCGGCCTTCGACAGCTCGCAGTTGCCGCCCAGGGCGCTGGCGGCCATGTCCACGATCACCGAACCCGACTTCATGCCCGCGACCGCGGCCGCCGTCACGAGGACCGGTGGCTTGCGGCCCGGGACCTGGGCCGTGGTGATGATCACGTCCTGGTTGCCGATGACCTCGTTCAGCTCCGCCTGCTGGGCCGCGACCTCCTCGGCGGTCAGCTCGCGGGCGTAGCCCCCGGCACCGGTCGCGTCGATGGAGGTCTTGAGGCGGACGAACTTCGCACCCAGGCTCTCCACCTGCTCGGCAGTCTCGGGGCGCACGTCGTACGCGGCGACGATCGCGCCCAGCCGGCGGGCCGTGCCGATCGCCTGGAGCCCGGCGACGCCGGTCCCGAGGACCAGGACGTTGGCGGGCTTGGCGGTGCCGGCCGCCGTGGTCAGGAGGGGGAAGTACCGCCCGTACGTGGTCGCGGCCATGACGACGGCCTTGTAGCCGCCCACGTTCGCCTGCGAGGACAGGGCGTCCATGGTCTGGGCCCGGGACAGCGTCCGCGGGATGGCGTCCAGGCTGACGGCCGTGACGCCGGCACTCGCCAGCGTCTGCATCAGCGCCGGGTCGAGGAGGGGCGACAGCAGCCCCACGACGGCCTGGCCGCTGCGGAGCTTCGACACCTCGGCCCCGACCGGTTTCTGGACGCGGAGGATGACGTCGGCGGCGGCGTACAGGTCATCGGTGGACACGATCTTCGCACCGGCGTCCGCGAACGCCTGGTCCGGGATCGATGCACCGGCGCCCGCGCCTGCCTCGACGAGGATTTCGAGCCCGGCCGCAGTCAGCTTGCCGAGCGCTTCGGGCACCAGGGCCACGCGCCGTTCTCCGGCCGCGGTCTCCCTGGCGACGCCGACCTTCATGGGCATCACCGTCCAAGTGGGACACAGTGTGGGTGGACCCCGCCAGTCTACCGGAGCGGTCCGGGAACGGAACGTTGCGGCCGGGTGGCGGGCCGGGAGCGTGATCGGGGGCGGACCGGGCGCGCGTGTGGGCCGCCGTTCAGACGTCGTCGTCCGCGGAGCGCGGCAGGATGACCACGAACGCGGCGCCGCCCGCGGGCCGGCGCTCACCGCGGATCCGGCCGCCCATGGCGCTCACCAGCTGGCGGCAGACGAACAGCCCGATCCCGGCCCCGGCCACGGTCGTCGCGACGGTGGGGGACCGGTAGAACAGGCCGAACAGCTCCTCCGCCTCCCCCTCGTCGATCCCGGGTCCCTCGTCCAGCACCGAGAGGCTGACGTCCGCGTCACCGGCCTCGGCGGTGACCGTGACGGTCGATCCCGAACCGCCGTACTTGGCGGCATTGCCCAGCAGGTTCCGGAGCACCTGCTCCACGTAGGTGTCCTCGCCCGGGACGGACGGCAGGTCGGGCGGGATGCGGGTCTCGAACCGCACCGCCGGCCATCGGGTCCGCTCGGACGCCACGACGCGCTCCACCAGGCGGCCGAGATGGACGGGCTCGTCACTCATCTCCAGGGTTCCGCGCTCGACCCGGGTCAGCACCAGGAGGTCCTCGGCCAGGCGGTACAGGCGGTCGGCCTCTTCCACGACGTCGCCCAGGATGTCGTCCCGGGCCTCCGGCTCCAGGTCGCGCCAGCGCCGCGCGAGCACCCGCGTGCCGCCGAAGATCGTCGTGATCGGCGTGCGCAGCTCGTGGGACACGATGCTGACGAACGCGTCGCGAAGGCGCGCCGTCTCCCGCTCCGCCTCGATGAGCCTGTCCCGCTCCAGCTCCGCGAGCTTGCGGTCGGTGATGTCACGTGTCGTGCCGATCATCCGGTCGGGCCGCCCGGCCGGATCGGTGAACACCTTGCCCACGCCATGCGTCCAGCGGAACGAGCCGTCCGGCCGCAGAACGCGGAACTCCTCCTCGTAGGGGGCCAGCGTCTCGATGCTGGCGCGGATGGCGTCACCGACCCGCTGGCGATCCTCGGCATGGATGCCCCGCAGGTACTCCTCGAGGCTGCCCGGCACCGTGCCGGCGGGCACGCCGTGGATGGCATGGACCTCGCGCGACCACGCAAAGCGGTCGTCGGCGAGGCTCCACTCCCAGGTTCCGGTGCCCGACGCCTCGAGGGCGAACCGCAACCGCTCGTCCTGCTCCCGCAGGGCCCTGAACAGGCGAGCGCGCTCCAGGGCCTGGGACGCCTGGGACGCGAGGGCGGTCAGGTACCAACGGTCGTCCGCGTCCAGCTCGCGGACGGTGTCGAACGTCACGACCAGGGCACCGATCGTTCGTCCCTCGATCGAGATCGGCGAGACCGCGGATGCCTCCATGCCCCGCACCGGGCCACCCATGGCACGGATCGCCGGGTAGTCGCGCAGTCGCGCCTCGGCGGAGGCATGGACGATCTGGCCGCCCGTCCGGATCGCGGCCGTGACCGGCGTGTCCACGTCCATCGGGACATGGGCCCACGTGGTCATGGCCCCGGGCGCGTATCCGCTCGCGTACAGGATCTCGGCCGCCGGACCGTCCGCGTCGCCAACCGACACCCAACCCTGTGGCGCCCCGAGTACCGCGCAGGCGGCGTCCACGACGATGGCGGCCACGGTCTCCGGCTCGAGCGCCCGCGACAGCGCAACGGCCACCTCCCGCAACCGGCTCCGCTGCTCGACGACCCGCCCCACCTGGGCACGGTCGTCCGACGCGGCAATCGGCCGTGAGGCAGCCACCCCGGCTGCCGGCGCGGGGTTCCGGTGGCGGAGGGGACGGACGTCGGAATCGCGGCTCACTGCTCCCCGGAGTATGCGATGCCGGTGCCCGGGGGTCGAGTCGCCGCCCGGGTCGGTGTGGACGGCCGGGTCGGGCGGGCCGAATCGACTCCCGGCGGCCCTTGACGCGGCGTGGCGGGCATCCGGCACCATGACCCCGTGAATGATTCGACCCCGGCCCCCACCCCCGATCCCGTCTCCGAACCGGCCGGACGTCGGAACCGCGGCGCCATGATCGGCCTCGTCGCGCTGGCCGTCGCGCTCGCCTTCGGGGCGGGCATCGCGATCGGCCGCGCCACCGCGCCGGGCGGCACGGCCGACGTCGCGTCGCCCGACGGCGCCTCCCCCGGCACCAGCCCGGGAGTTGCCTCGCCCGCGCCCAGCGGGCTCGCGGCGCTGCCCTCGGACGGCAATCGCCTCGGCCGCGCCGACGCCCGGGTCAGGCTCGAGTACTGGGCCGACTTCCAGTGCCCGTACTGCGCGACGTTCGCGCAGCAGGTGATCCCGCAGCTCGAATCGCGCATCGCGGACGGCACGGTCGCCGTGGTCCACCGCGACTACGCGTTCCTGGGGAACGAATCCGTGGACGCCGCGGTCGCCGTCCGGTGCGCCGGGCGCGAGGGCCGCTACTGGGCGATGCACGACGCCGTCTACGCCTCGCAGGTGGGCGAGAACCAGGGCGCGTTCGCGCGGGCCCGGCTCCAGCAGATCGCGGCCTCGGTCGGCCTCGATGGGCCCGCGTTCACGGCCTGCCTCGACGAGCGCGAGCCGCTGGTCGAGGTCCTCGATGACACGGCCGCCGGTGTCCGGACCGGGATCGCCTCGACGCCCACCATCGACGTCAACGGGACGCGAATGCTGGGCGTGACCGACGTCACCCGGCTGCTCGCCACGATCGACGCGGCCGCCGCGGGAGCGTCGCCGGCCCCGCTCCCCACCGCGGCCCCGACGCAGGATCCCTGGGCGTCCGTGAAGACCGATGGGCTGCGGGCGGGCGACGCGGCGGCCCCGGTGACCGTGGAGCTGTGGATGGACTACCAGTCGACGGGGTCGGCTGTCGTCGCCAACGAGCTCGAGCCGGAGCTGCGGACCCGGATGGCCAGGGGCACGGTAAGCGCCGTCCAGCGCGACCTCGCGCTGCAGGGCGACGAGTCGGTGGTCGCCGCCACGGCGATCCGCTGCGTCGCCGCCCAGGGTGGTCCGGCCTGGTTCGCCCACGACGTGCTGGCGGTGTCCGGGCAGGGCGCCGGCAAGGGCATCTACACGCCCGTGAACATCCTCCGCTTCGGGTCCCGGCTGGGCCTCGACGTGCGCGCCCTGAGCGGCTGCCTCGACGACCCGAACATGGCCGCGGCCGTGAAGGCAGAGACGGCCGAGGGGACGGCGGCGGGGCTGACGGCAGGGCCGTCCGTGGTCGTCCGCCGGAACGGGACGGAGATCGCGCGGTTCATCGACGACCTGGACGTGGCGAAGATCCTGGCGGCGATCGACGCGGCGGGCTGACGTCTTACAGCCCGGCGACGCCGGGACCGACGGCTACAGATCGCTGGGGCCGACGGCTACAGGTCGGCGACGCTGATGATCCCGCGGCGGATCGCGTACTTGAGCAGCTCCACCCGGTCGTGGAAGCCGAGCTTCTCCATGATGTTCGCCCGGTAGTTGTGGACCGTCTGCTCCGAGAGGTGGAACACCTTCGCGATCTCGCGGTTGGTGTGCCCGACTGCGGCCAGGAGCAGGACCTCCCGCTCGCGGTCGGACAGGGTCGCGTACGGGTCCTCGAGCGTGCCGTCCGGGCTGCGCAGGACGTAGGTGTTGACCATCCGGGTCACGATCGCCGGGCTGACGTACGTCTGGCCGCGGTGGATCGACCGCAGGGCGGCCACGATGTCGCCCGGCTCCGCCTCCCGGGTCAGGAACCCGTCCGCGCCGGCCTTGAGGGCGAGGCTGAACTGCTCGCTGCCGCAGCGGCACTCGATGGCGAGGATCCGCAGGTCCGGCCGCGAGGCGCGGATCTGCTCGATCGCCTCGAACGTGGTGCAGGCGGCGCCGTTGAACGGCAGGCACTCCGTGATCACGACGTCGGCCGTCGTCTTCGCGATCCACTCGGCCATCTCGTCGCGCTCGGGGATCTGGCCCACGACGTGCATGTCCAGCTCCGCATCGATGGTCGAGCGCAGCCCCGCGAGCAGCATCGGAAAGTCGAACACGGCCAGGAGGACTCCCAGCCTGCCGCCCCCGGACCCCGATCCGTTGGATCTCACCCCGACCCCTCGCTGGTCATTCGGCGCGTGCTCGATCCCCTGCGCTCCGGGATCGCAGGCATCACTGTCGCGCGTGACCACCTCGAACTGAGGGGCCATCGGTCGTCTTGCCGTGCCGACCACGGTCCGGACGGACCGGGACTCCCGGCGCCGGCGGCCCGGGTCCTTCGGGTCGGCCGCCGGTCGGACGCCACTCGCGCGCGGGCTGAAGTCGAGGACGAGGAAGGCCCCGGGCCGCCGCCGGTCCGGGGCCTCCGGTCTCCTCCGGGATCAGCGCTCGGCGAGGGGCACGAACGCCCGCTTCTTCTCTCCCACGTACAGCTGGCGCGGCCGCCCGATCCGGGACTGCGGATCGACCATCATCTCGCGCCACTGCGCGATCCATCCGGGCAGCCGGCCGATGGCGAACAGCACCGTGAACATCTGGGCCGGGAAGCCCAGCGCCCGGTAGATCAGCCCGCTGTAGAAGTCGACGTTGGGGTACAGCTTGTGCTCGACGAAGTACGGGTCGTTGAGCGCGACCTCTTCGAGCTCCAGCGCGATCCGGAGCAGCCGGTCGTCCCCGTGGAGGCGGGCCAGGAGCGGCTCCGCCGCCGTCTTGATGATCCGCGCCCGGGGGTCGTAGTTCTTGTAGACCCGGTGCCCGAAGCCCATCAGGCGGAACGGATCGTTATGGTCCTTCGCCCGGTCCACGAACGTGGCGATGTCGCCTCCCGCCGCGTCGATCGCCTCCAGCATCTCCAGGACCTCCTGGTTGGCCCCGCCGTGGAGGGGGCCCCAGAGGGCCGCGATGCCGGCCGAGATCGAGGCGTACAGGTTGGCGTGGCTGGAACCGACCATCCGCACGGTCGAGGTCGAGCAGTTCTGCTCGTGGTCCGCGTGGAGGATGAGCAGCACGCGCAGCGCGCGGATCGCATCCTCGTCGCCCACGTACGGCTCGCTCGGCACCGCGAACATCATGCGCAGGAAGTTCGCCTCGTAGTCCAGGGCGTTCTCGGGGTAGATGTAGGGCTGGCCGATCGACTTCTTGTACGCCGCCGCCGCGATCGTCGGCAGCTTGGCGATCAGGCGGATCGTGGACACGTCGACGTCCTTCTGGTCATGGACGTCGCCGGACCCCTGGTAGAACGTGGACAGGGCGCTGACGGCGGAACCGAGGATGGCCATCGGGTGAGCGTCCATCGGGAAGCCGCCGAAGAACTGCCGGAACTCCTCGCGCAGCAGGGTGTGGCGCCTGATCTCGCTCGTCCAGTCATCCAGCTGGCGCTCGTCGGGCAGCTCCCCGTTGATCAGCAGGTACGCGGTCTCCAGGAAGGTGGCGCGCTCGGCGATCTCCTCGATCGGGTACCCGCGGTAGCGGAGAACGCCGTTGTCGCCATCGAGGTACGTGATCGAGCTGCGGGTCGGGGCCGTATTGGCGTACCCGTAGTCGAAGGTCGTCAGCCCGGCGTCCTTGAGCAGCGACGAGATGTTGATCGCCGACTGTCCATCCGTCGCCTGCTCGATCGGCAGCTCCAGCTCGCGGTCGCCCACCAACAGCCGGGCGACCCGCGGGGTGGTCACCGGCTTCTCCATCGTGGTCATCGATGCCTCGCTTCTTCCATCGCCGCGGCCGCACCGTGGCGGCACGCGACCCACCTGACGCCGATCCGACGCGGGCAACATGTATTCGGTCCTGCCGCGCGGCGATCTGGACGCCTACGTTCGGCGCCCCGGCCTGGCGTGGCAAGGGCCATTGGCAGGGTCCATTGGCCATCCCTTGCCGGGACTCCTGGCCCGGGCCGGAGGTCAGCCGCGCTCCCGGCGCGCGATCCTCCCTACGTGACGACGAGGCCGTCCTGCTCCGGCCATTCCTCGGATGACGCCGCGCTCGAGCGCGTCAGCGGCCGCCCCCGCCAGTCGCCGTGGGCGCGGGCCGGAGATCCTTCCGCAGCACCTTGCCGATCATGGTTCTGGGCAGGTCGTCGCGGAACTCGATGCCGATCGGGACCTTGTAGCGCGCGAGGTTCGCCCGACAGTGCTCGAGCAGCTCCGGCGCCGTCACGGTGGCACCTTCGGCCAGCACGACGAACGCGAAGGGCACCTCGCCGCGGCGCTCTTCCGGAACGCCGATGACCGCGGCTTCGCCGACCGCGGGGTGGCTCATCAGGACCTCCTCCACCTCGCGCGGGTAGACGTTGATGCCGCCCACGATGATGATGTCCTTGGCGCGGTCGACGATGGTGAAGAAGCCGTCGGCATCCATCGTGCCGATGTCGCCCGTCCGCAGCCAGCCGTCCCGCAGCACCGCGGCGGTCTCGTCGGGCCGGTTCCAGTAGCCGGCCATCACCTGGGGCCCACGGACCTCCAGCTCGCCCACCTCGCCGACGGCGACCTGCTCGCCGGTCTGGGGGTCGATCACCCGGGCGTCGGTCGAGGGGAACGGGAGACCGATCGTGCCGTTGCGGCGCTCGCCGTGGATCGGATTGCAGTGCGTCACCGGGGAGGCCTCGGTCAGGCCGTAGCCCTCGCACACCCGCCCGCCCGTGATCGCCTCGAAGGCGCGCTGCACCTCGAGATCCAGGGGCGCGGCGCCGCTGATGCAGGCCTCGATGCTGGACAGGTCGTACTTGCCGACCTCCGGGTAGCGGGCGAGCGTCTGGTACATCGTGGGGGCCGCGGGGAAGAGCCGAGGGCGGTACCGGGCCGCCGTCTTGAGCACCTGCTTCGGATCGAACCGCGGCAGAAGCAGCAGGGTCCCGCCGGTGAGCATCGCGTAGTCCAGGTCGACCGTGAGCCCGTAGATATGGAACAGCGGCAACGGGCAGAGCAGGGTCGGGGGTCCGTCGTTGGACGCGGTGGGGAACCATGCCGCGACCTGGCACGCGTTGGCGACCAGGTTGCGGTGCGTGAGCATCGCCGTCTTGGGCGTTCCCGTCGTTCCGCCCGTCGGCTGGAGGACCGCCAGGTCGTCCGGTGTCGAAGCGGACTCCATGACCTCGTCCGGCGCCTCCCGCAGCAGGCGGAACAGGTTCGGGGTCTCGTCATTGTGCGGCTGCGGATGCCAGCGCCCCTCGCGACGCGCGCCGATCGGATACAGCCAGCGGATCGGCACGGGCAGCGAATCCTGCATCCCGGTGACCACCAGTCGGCCGGGACGCGCGGCGCCCTCGGCGGCCACCTTGCGCATCCGGGGCACCAGCACGTCCATGGTGACCGACACCTTGGGGGTCGTGTCGGCGAACAGGTTCACCAGCTCCCGTTCCATGTACAGCGGGTTGATCGGCACCGCCGCGGCGCCTGCCCGCAGGGTACCCATGAAGGCGATCACGAACGCCGGGGTGGTCGGCAGGTGGATGCTGACGCGATCTCCCTTCTCGACGCCCATGCGGCGGAGGACGTGGGCGAAGCGGTCCACCGCGCGGTCCAGCTCGGCGTACGAGGTGCGAGCGCCGAGGAAGTTCAGCGCGGTGTGGCCGGGCGTCCGGCGCGCCGCCCTGCGCAGCAGGCCGTCGACGGTGAGGTCCGGGATGTCGACCTCCGCGGCGACGCCAGGTTCATAGTGGGCGACCCAGGGATGCTCCGGGCCGGCCGCCGACAGATCGGCATGCATCGTGGACATCCTCCCTGCTTCCCCGTTGGCGTCAACCGTTGGCGTCAAACTGGATACGCACTCCGAGCGACCACCGCCGCGGCCACCCGCCGGGCGATCGCGATCTGGTCGACCGGCTCCGCGCGCAACAGGCGGCGAATGCCGGCGACCATCGTGCGCGCCTCGTCCCCCTCGGCGAGCCCCGCCGCCAGGCGCTTGGCCCGCGGCTCGCTGGAACCGGCCCGCTCTGCCACGACGAGCCGGGCCAGGTCGTGGTGGATCGGGTCGGCCGCCGCCTTCGCACGCTCGACCGCGCTCTCCATGGCGAACAGGTCGATCGCGAGGTCGGCGATACCGCTGAGCAGCTCCTGCTCCTGGTCCAGGCCCGTGCCGTATCGCTGCACGGCGGCGCCGGCGAGCACCAGGGTCACGGTGCGCATCGCCGCGACCGTTGCCTCCTCGCCGGCCAGGGGGCCGTCGAAGCTCGGCAGGTCCCCGCCCATCAGGGCATCCCCCGCCCGTCGCGCGGGACCCAGCAGGTCCAGGCGCCCGGCCATCGCCCGCTTGAGCAGGGTGCCCGGCACCAGGAGGCGGTTCACCTCGTTGGTGCCCTCCCAGATGCGATGGATGCGGGCATCCCGATAGGCGGACGAGGCGGGATACGCGTCGATGTAGCCGTAGCCGCCGTGCACCTGGACCACCTCGT
Organism: uncultured Chloroflexia bacterium; assembly: GCA_963703575.1. GTDB lineage: Bacteria > Chloroflexota > Limnocylindria > Limnocylindrales > CSP1-4 > CAIXZV01. The sequence goes on along the minus strand of CAVPEU010000014.1, from coordinate 52,723 downwards.
CCACGACGTACCCCAGCTCCTCGCTGGCGAGGACCTTGGCCATGCTGCACTCGACGGCGTACTCCTCCAGCGCGGCGCGGATGGCATCCGGGGAGGTGGCGTCCTCGGCCGCCGCGAGGCTCGCGTCGAGCAACCCGCCGATCCGGTACACGACCGACTCGACGGCGTACGTGCGCGTCGCCATCGCCGCCAGCTTGGCGCCGATGAGCGGGAAGTCGATGAGCCGGCGCCCGAAGGCCATCCGCTGGGCGGCGTACCGCGCCGCGAGCCCGATCGCCGGGCGCATGCCGCCCAGGCATGCTGCCGCCAGCTTGAAGCGCCCGACGTTGAGGACGTTGAACGCCACCCGGTGGCCCTTGCCCTCCTCGCCCAGCAGGTTGCCCGCCGGGACCACGACGCCGTCGAGCGTCAACGGGCACGTCGAGGCGCCGTGGAGGCCCATCTTCACCTCTTCGGGGCCCACCGTGAGCCCCGGCGTGCCGCGCTCCACCAGGAACGCGGTGAACTGCTCGCCGTCGATCTTGGCGTAGACGGTGAACAGGTCCGCGAAGCCGGCGTTGGTGATGAACTGCTTCGTCCCGTCGAGTCGCCACGAGCCGTCGGCCTGGCGGGTCGCGCGGGCGCGGATCCCCATCGCGTCCGACCCGGCCGACGGTTCCGTCAGGGCATAGGCGCCGACGGTGGTTCCCGCCGCCAGGCCCGGCAGGTAGCGCCGCTTCTGCGCGTCGGTGCCGAAGAACACGATCGGCAGCGTGCCGATCCCGGTGTGGGCGGCGAAGGTCACCGCGAACGATCCCGCCGCAGCCATCGCCTCGCTGACGACGAGGGACGTGATGCGGTCGAGGCCCGCCCCGCCGTAGGCGTCCGGGACGTCGACCCCGAGAAACCCATCGCTCCCGAGGCGCTCCAGCAGCCCGCGGTGCGTCGCGTAGTCGCGGGCCTCGACGGCCTCGCGCCGGGGGTCGACCTCGCGCTCGACGAAGGCCTGCACGGACTCCCGGATCGCGCGGTGCTCGTCCGTGACCCGCTCCGGCGTGAACATCCCCTGCGGCCCGAGCGGCCCGGTCAGGAACGCGCCTCCCGGTACGCCGGCACTCCGCTCGCGCAGCTCCGTGGTCATGCCGCCTGTCCTTCCGTCGTGATCGCCGGGCCCGATGGATCGGGCCCGGCTGCCTGCCTGCCTCCCAGCCACTCGATCACACCCGCCGCACCCTGCCCGCCGCCGACGCACATCGTCACCAGCCCGTAGCGGGCCTGCCGGCGTGCCAGCTCCGAGAGGATCTGGACGGTGAGCTTGGCCCCGGTCGCGCCCAGCGGATGGCCCAGCGCGATGGCCCCGCCGTTGACGTTGGTGCGCTCATCGTCCAGGCCCAGCAGGCGGACGACGGCGACGACCTGGGCCGCGAAGGCCTCGTTGAGCTCGACGAGGGCGATGTCGTCGAGCGACAGGCCCGCCTTGCGGAGCGCCTTCGGCACCGCGTCGACCGGCCCGATCCCCATCATCGCCGGATCCACGCCGGCGGTGGCGAAGCTGACCAGGCGTCCGAGCGGCTCCAGGTGAAGCTGCGCCGCGCGCTCGCCGGTCATGACGACGAGCGCCGCGGCGCCGTCGCTGAGGGGGCTGGAATTGCCGGCGGTCACGGTCCCGCCGGTCGCGAAGACCGGCTTCAGCGCGGCCATCCGCTCGGGATCGACGTCGTGGCGGATCGCCTCGTCGGCGTCGAAGCGGACCTCCCGCACGGTGGGCCGTCCGTCGGCATCCACCTCGGTCAGGCTTGCCTGGACCGGGACGATCTCGTCGCGGAAGCGCCCCTCTCGCTGGGCGGCCGCCGCCCGCTGGTGCGAGCGCAACCCCCATGCGTCCTGGTCGTCGCGGGTGACCCCGTAGCGCGCGGCGACGTTCTCGGCGGTGAGCCCCATGGACAGGTACATCTCGGGGCGAAGGTCGGCGAGCGACGGGTCCGGGGCGAACCGGTGCCCGGTCATGGGCACGAAGGTCATGGACTCCATCCCGCCCGCGACCACGACGTCGTGCACCCCGGTGCTGATGGCCGCGCTGGCCAGGGCCAGGGCCTGGAGGCCCGACGCGCAGAAGCGGTTGATGGTCATGGCGCTGGCGGAGTCGGGGATCCCGGCCCCCAGGACCACCTGGCGCGCGATGTTGAGCCCCTGCGCCCCCTCGGGCATGGCGCAGCCGAGGACCAGGTCCTCGACCTCGGCCGGGTCGAGCCCCGGGGCCCGGGCAAGCGCCTCGCGCACCGCGGTCATGGCGAGCACGGCGGGCGGCGTCTCGCGCAGCGTGCCCCGCGGTGCCCGGCCGACCGCGGTCCGCACGGCGGAGACGATGACGGCGTCACGCATCGGCGTGCAGACCTCCTAGTTGCGGAGTGGCTTTCCCGTCTTGAGGATGTGGCGCATCCGGTCCCGCGTCAGCCGTTCGCCGAGCAGCCGCAGGAACGCCTCGCGCTCGAGGTCCAGCAGGTATGACTCACCGACGGCGGTCCCCTCGGCCACGTCGCCCCCGCTCATCACGCGGGCGAGCTCCATGACGACGAGCCGGTCGTGCTCGCTGACCCGGCGCGCCTGGAGCTGGTTGTAGGTGAGGGACTCGGCGGCGGCGATGCCGCGACGGCCGAGGACCCGGACGGGTGCATGCGCAGGCGGGCGGTATCCAGCGTCGGCGAGCGCACGGGCCGTGCGGGCGGCATCGAGCCACTGGCGATCCGGGTCCGCGGTGAGCCCGTCACGCGGGTGGAGCAACCAGAGATCGAGCGCCTCGGCGGCGCTCGTCGCCACGCGGGCGGTCGCGATCGACGTGAACACGTGCTGGAAGCCCGGGAACAGGTCCGCATCCACGCCATCGGGCACGGCCGAGGAGGCGCGGCGGGCCATCGCCGTCGAGCCGCCCCCGGCGGGAATCAGCCCGACACCGACCTCCACGAGCCCGATGTACGTCTCGGTGAGCGCCTGGGCCCGCGCCGCGGCGAAGACGAGCTCGGCACCACCGCCGAGCGTCCGGCCGCGCGGGGCGACAACCACGGGAACGGCCGCGTAGCGGATCGCGGTGGTCGCTGCCTGGAAGCCGCGGACGGCGCGCTCCAGCTCCGCCCATTCGCCGTCCTCGGCCTCGATCAGCAACAGCGCGAGGTTCGCGCCTGCGCTGAAGTCGGGCGCCTGGGTGCCGATCACCAGGCCGTCGTAGCGCTCCTCCGCCAGTGCCACCGCCCGGCGGAGCATCGCGATCGTGTCGATGCCGATGATGTTCAACCGGCCGTGCAGCTCCACGCCGAGGATGCCGTCCGTGAGCTCGACGACGCTTGCCGCGGCGCTGGCGGGAAGCTCGCGGCCGCTCGCCTGCCGGCGCCGTTCGGCCAGGTCCACCGTCCCGTCCCGGGCGGGGAGCGGCGTGAGCGCCCCGGTGCGGAAGCTCCACGTCACGCCCTCGTCGGCGTAGCGGGGCACGGCGTCCACGCCGGCCGCGGCGAGGAGGCCGCGTGCCGGCTCGCCAAGGGCGTCGATCGTCTCCAGTGGACCCAGCTGCCAGCCGAAGCCCCAGCGCATGGCCGCGTCGACGCTCCACGCGTCGTCGGCCATGCGCGGCGCGACCGCGGCCGCGTACGCGAGCTCGCCGGAGACGGTGCGGCGCAGGAGCTCGGCGGGGGCGTCACCGCCCGCCAGGAGCAGGGCGAGGCGCTTCGACAGGTCGGTCTCCATGCGCGCCATCTCGATCGTGCCGGAGGCGACCCGGCGCCGTGGCCGGTACTCGCCGCTCTCGAGGTCGAGGGCCAGGATCTCGCCATCGGCCTCTCGCCGGAAGAAGCCGGCGCCCGTCTTGGCACCCAGGGCGCCGCGCTCCACCAGGCTCCGGAGGATCGGTGGCGGTGCGAACCCGTCCCGATCGGGATCGTCGGCCAGGCTGGCGTAGCAGTGCTCGGCGACCGCCAGGGCGACGTCGATGCCGACGAGGTCCAGCGTCCGGAACGTCGCGCTCCTGGGGCGGCCGATCAGCTCCCCCGTCAGCTCGTCCACCTGGTCCACGCCCAGGCCCAGCTCCTGGGCGAGGCGCAACACCGCGAGCATGCCGTGGACGCCCAGCCGGTTGGCGATGAACGCCGGCGTGTCCTTCGCGGTGACGACGCCCTTGCCCAGCAGGAGGCCGGCGTACCGGGCCATGGCCGCCATCCCGGATGTGCCGCTCTCCGCGTGCGGCACGATCTCCAGCAGCCGTGCGTAGCGGGGCGGGTTGAAGAAGTGGGTGCCGAAGAACCGGCGGCGGAACGCGTCGGAGCGCCCCTCGGCGAGGGTCGTGATCGAGAGGCCGCTGGTGTTGCTGGTCACGACGGGCGCCTCGCGGTCCGCGGGCAGCGCCGCGTCCACGCGGGCGAGCAGCTCGCGTTTCGGCTCAAGGCGCTCCACGATCGCCTCGAGCACCCAGTCGGCCGCCGCCACCTCGGGTCCCAGCTCATCGAACCCGCCGGTCCGGATGCGGAAGAGGTCGCCCGGCGAATAGAGGGGTGCGGGGCGCAACGCGACCGCACGCTCCAGCCCGGCGCGCGCGGTGGCCGCATCGAGGTCGAGGAGCGTCACGCGCGAGCCGGCGCCCGCGATGAGGCACGCGAGCTGGGCGCCCATCGTCCCGGCGCCCAGCACGACGACCCGTTGGTAACGAGGGATCACGACCTGCCCTCCCGCACAGCGGCGCGAAGCGGCTCAGTGGCGCCATCCGGATCAGCCGCGCGGACCGGATCAGCCGCGCGGACCGGCTCAGCCGCGCCATCGGCCCTCGGGCGGAGTCCGTTCAGGAACAGGTCCCAGAACTGCTCCGCCACCTGGTCGACGTCCAGCGGCCCATCGGGGCGGAACCACTGCGTGAACCAGTTGCTCGCCGACAGGATCCCGATGCCCGCCAGGCTCACGTTGAACGGCCGCAGCGTGCCGTCGGCGACGCCGTCGGCGATCGCGGCCCGCCAGCGCGCCTCGTAGGCATCGCGCCGGGCGATCATGAGCGCCCGCCGCTCCGGCTCGAGGGAGCGCAACTCGACCTGGATCAGCGACAGCTCATCGGCGTGATCGGCGGCGACCCGGAGGTGCTCGCGGATGGCGAGCCGCAGTCGCTCGGGAGCAGGCGCGTCGGTCTCGATGGCCGGGACCACTCGGGCCTCGAGGAGGTCGAACGCGCGCGTCAGCACCAGCCAGAGCAGGTGATCCTTGCCGTCGATGTAGTGGTAGAGGCTCCCGCGGTTCATCCCGAGCGCCTCGCCCAGGTCCTGCATGCTCGTGGCGTGGAAGCCGCGTGCCCGGAACAGGCGCGTCGCGGCGGCCAGCAGGTCGGTTTCCCGCGGCCGCCGCCCGCCCGGCAGCGCCCGCGGCGAACTGGCTGACAGTTCCGCGCCCACCGGTCCCTCCCGCGTCTGCTCGTCACCAAACGAACGTTTGGTTGTGCGGACGCTAGACGGGTGGCACGGTGGTGTCAAGAGCCGCGCATTGGGCTGTGGACGGCCGCAGATTTCGGCGTTGGAGCCCGCTGGCGCGGTCCCGGCGGGCTGGAGTTGCTGTGTCCGCAGTGCGGTGGTGGTCCGGGGCGTTCCGTCCGCCGCGGCCGGTGAGGCCGAGGGACTGCCTTGCTCGTACCCGACAGGAGCGGCGGCCGCGTCACTTCGTGGATAGACGCCTCAACATGACGGAACGTCAACCGCTGGGCACGACCGCTTAAGGTCACTTGATTCAGACGGCGTACACCTTGAGGATCTCGTCGCCGTAGTGGTTGATCACCTTGACGGCGATCCGGCCACTGTCGGGGCGCGGGAAGGGGCGCGAGACGGTCGAGTTGAGTGACGCCCAGGCGGCCTCGTCGATGTCGGCGCGGAGGGCGCGCTTCAACTTGTCGTACGGGTCGTCGGCGCCGAGGAAGTAGGCGTGGCGGACGAAGAACTGCTGGTCGTCGTAGGCGGTGTCGATGAACCAGCAGGCGATGTCGTCGGTCGAGTCGCTGCGGACGACGCCGGTCGTGGGGTCGTAGACGTCGAGGCCGTGGATCTCGACCTGGAGCTCCCCGCCCGCAGCGCCCGCCCCATCCGCCCCGCCGGCCGCCGGGCGAATGTCGATGTCGGGCTGGCCGAAGACCGTGAACAGGTTGCCGCTCCGGGTCTTCTTGAGGAGATCCTCGGCCATCGCGAGGTCGGGGTTCATCCGGGCGGTCAGGACGGTCAGCTTGCCGAAGCGCATCGCCTCGCCGGTCGACTCGTCGGCGAGGGCGTCGAAGGCGAAGCCGCACACGACGAGGACATCGAACCAGCCGCCGGTCTCGATCGCGGCCTCGCGGACGAGGTCGGGCCCGACGGTGCCGTACTGCGGCCCGATCGCGACGGCGACGCGTCGAGCCGTCTCGCCCTCGCGGAACGTGCCGGTGGCCTGGAGGAAGCGGCCGGGGTACGGGTCGAGCGTCTCGAACCGGAGGCGCTCGCCCCTGGTCCGGTTGTCGACGCCCGAGGCGCGCAGGTTGTCGAGGATCGTTTCGACGAAGCGGCCCGAGTCCTCGATCGGCGCCGGCGCGTTGACGAGGTCCTCCGGACCGTCGGCGACCACGCGGTGGGGCGACAGGCTCTCGACGGTGAACGGCCCGGCGACCCGGACGACCTTCGGGTCAGTGTACGGGCGGTCGAACAGGATCTCCGTGTCGGCGTGGCGGGCGATCGCGGCGTCGATCTCGGCGCGGGTCATCCCCTCGCGGATCTCGGGGTTCTGCGCGATCGACTTCAGGGTCACGTGCGGGACCCGCTCGTAGACGAAGCCCTTGCGGATGTCGCCCTCGGTCGAGCCGAGCGGCGGCGCGCCCGGTCAGCTCGGCCTCCCGGCGCTGGCCCTCCGGCGTGTCGGCCATGAGGTAGTACGGGTACTTCGCCGCCATCAGGCGCGTCCTGGCGAGCGCCAGCGCGACCCGGCTGGTGTCGATCGTGATCCAGCGCCGACCCCACTGCTCGGCGACGTAGGCGGTCGTGCCGGAGCCGCAGGTCGGGTCGAGGACGAGGTCGCCGGGGTCGGTGGTCATGAGGAGGCAGCGCTCGATCACTCGGTTGTGCGTCTGGACAACGTAGACCTTGGGGTCGGTGAACCCGCTAACCGCAGTGTCCGTCCACAGATTGGACAGCGGCACTGCCGGGTAGTCGGTGGCATACCGCTTGAGCCGAAGCGTGTTCCCAAGCACAAGGAGGCGTCCCGCGGCCGCCAGGCGCGCCATGCCTTCCAGGGTGGTCTTCCAGTGCGTGTTTGTCGGTGCCCGAAAGACACGACCAGCGAACTCGAAGGGCTGTCCATCCTGTCCGGACGCTCCCTGAGAGGTGATGTTGTCGTGGGCCGCGATCCGCCAGCCGGCCGGTATGCGAGCGGGGTCCGCATCTTCCTCGGGCGTCATGCGGCGCCACTCGCCCGCCGGTCCTTCAACGAACTCGTACTGTCCGGTGCCGGACCGGCCGAGTTCTCGCGTGGTGTAGAGCCGCCGGAACTTCATCTCGGGCCGCTGGCGTGCGTACCACAGGACGTAGTCACTCACAGCGCCGAGAGCGGATGAGCTCTGGCCGCCCGTGGTGACGAAGGAGATCTGACCGGCGAAGTTGTCCGGCGCCGAAGACCTCGTCGAGCAGATTCCGCACGAGGTGTATCGTTCTCCTCACCGATCTGCACGAAGATCGAGCCGGACTCGGTGAGGAGTTCGCGGGCGACGACGAGTCGGTCGCGCAGGTAGCTCAGGTAGGAGTGGATGCCGAGCTCCCAGGTGTCGCGGAAGGCGCGGACCTGCTCGGGCTGGCGGGTGGCGTCCTCGGCCTTGCCGTCCTTGACGTCGCGCTTGCGCGTGGAGACCTGCCAGTTGCTGCCGAACTTGATCCCGTAGGGCGGGTCCAGGTAGATCGTCTGGACCTGGCCCTTGAGGCCCTCCTTCTCGGCCAGCGAGCTCATCGCCAGGAGCGAGTCGCCCAGGATCATCCGGTTCGACCACTTCATCGGGTGGCGGTAGAAGTCGACCCGCTCCTCGAAGGCCATCCCGTTGAAGTCGCCGGAGAAGAGGTCGAGCTGCGCGTCGCGGCCGGCGGCGGTCGTCGCCCGGAGATCTTCGATGATCGCCTTCGGGCTGATCTGCTCCTGGATGTGGATCGGGATCGCGGGCACGACGAGGTCCTCGCCGTCCTGCTCGTCCTTGCCCTTCCAGACGAGCTGCGGATCGAGCGACGGATCGCGCGGATAGCGGAGCGTCTTGCGGCCCGGTCTGCTCCGCCTCGGCGAGCGACCCGAGCTCCGCGGTGGGGATGTTCACGCGGCTGTCTCCCGTGTGGCGGACGGCCTGAACGGACGTCGGCGCGGCGGGCTTCGTGATCCTACGGGCCATCGCTCATCTCTCCGTTATCCCTGGTAACTGGCGGGTGAGGGGCGGTGCGTATGGTCCGGCGTGTGCTCAAGTACGACTGGGATCCCGGGAAGAATGCCGAGAACATCCGCGTGCACGGAGTGTCGTTCCTCGAAGCGGAGACGACCATGAACAACAGGCTGTCGAGATCGGTCCCCGACCTCGAACATTCGAGCATCGAGGACCGGTGGCGAACCATCGGTTGGTCCGATCTTGATCGCCTCCTCGTCGTGATAACCTCTGACGGCGAGCCCCGCCCGCGAATCATTTCCGCACGGCGCGCCACGAAGCGCGAACGAAATGCGTACGAACGACGCTGACGTCGGCATGTTGCCCGAGTATGACTTCAGCTCCGGCGAACTTGGCCGATACGCCCGACGCCCTGGTGAGGGGCTGGAGATCCGAGTCGATGGAGCGGTCGGGTACTCGCTCCGCCTGATTCCGTCGAACAAGGTCGTGGGACACTTCGCGTCCACCTTTGACGCTTGGCCCGCAGTTCTCTCGGAGGTTGGACGCGGGATCCCGGCAAGATGCCTCGTTCTCGACTGGCATGGCGCCAACGGCGAACGTGGGCAGGTAGGGTCTGGTCGCCTGCTGGTGTCCGTCGCGAGGTCTGGGCTGCAGTTTGACGTAGCGCCTGCCGGAGTGCGCGCGGCGAGCTGACCGCCGCGGGTCCGAACCGCGCCAAGTCTGCGCGAATCATTTCCGCATGGCGCGCCACGAAGCGCGAACGAAATGCATACGTACGACGACGACCCTGACCTGGAGCGAGTCGAGTTCGACTTCAGTCGAGCGACCCGGGCGAAGGGACCCCGGTTCCCGGAGGGCTTCGACATCCGGATCGACGACGCGACGGGGTACTCACTCCGGCTCATCCCGTCGAACAAGGTCCTTGCCCGGTTCACGTCGACGCGCGACGCCTGGCCGCTGGTCATCGCCGAAATCGAGCGCGGAATCCCGGCGCGATGTCTGGTCCTCGACGCCCACTTTGCGGACGGTCGAGCGGGAGCGGGTCGAGTGCGGGTCGCCTGCTGGTGGCCACCGCCCGAGTCGGGGCATCGGCCAGACACGGTCGCCCGGCGGTCGTCGCGCGCCGCAAGCTGACTCGCGTCCCTCGTCGAACCCGCTGGATTCGTCATCGCGCTTCGACCAAGGTAGGTCCGGACCGCCGCGAGCACCCTGCCGGCGGTCACCACGGCCTGCTCGGCCTCGTCCCAGGTGGGGTCCTCTGCCCCGTCGGCGTCGGTGACGTATCGAGGGCCTCGGGCTGAGGCACTGAGATCGGCAAGCTCCGTCACAGGCGTGCTGAGGTCGAGATCCGGCGGCATGAGTGCCTGAAGCGCCACCAGGTTGTGGATGAACGGGGGTTCGGCACCCTGAGCGACAAGGACGGCCTTGAGCGCCTTCTCGGCCGCCTGCTGGGCATGGAAGCAGCAGACCCAGGGGTCCATGTCAGGCCCCTGTTCGACGACGACTGAGGCGACGGTGAGGTCCGTCCTGGCTTTCGAGAGCCACCGCCGAACAAGCGCGCGTCGACGATCAGGAGCGGACATAGACCGTTCGCCCTTCGCGAAGAACCGGGCCAAGGACCGTCCCGACGAGATCGACGCCCTTGCTGATGTCCTCGGGGTGGACGACGACCACGTCCGTCCCAAGGGGTATGCCGGCCAGTTCCCCGTATATCGCTGCCTCCGTATGGCGCCGATGAGCGTTCCCCGGGATAACGACCAACAGGTCAGCATCGCTGTCGAGGCGGGCGTCACCCCGAACCTGTGACCCGAACAGCACGATCCGGTCCGGCCGGAACCGGCGGACGATCCGGCGCTTGATCAGCGGCAGCCATCGTGCCGCATCCGGACTGAGCGGAAGGTCCGCCAGTGCGACGGCGCGACGCGGGCCCGTCCGGGCGCGGTAGGTCTCCATGTCCTCGCGTGCCCACAGGCGACCGCGCGCAAGGGTCGCGACCGGCTCCGGGAAATCCTCCCGGCTCGCCCAGTCACGGACGAAGTTCGACGGCCGCACGCCGAACAGCGCGGCCGCTTCCTTCGTGCCCACCAGGTACTCGCTCGCGCGCTCACTCATGGCATCAATGATAACGCAGCTATCAATGGTGTCACGCGAGCCGAGCGTCGGTGCCCGGAGTATGGTGGTGCCGGAATCGTTGCCTGGTCGCGGTAACGGGCGATCGGCCCCATCCGGAGTCGTTGCTGATCGACTGCCGCACGACGTCTGGGAAGTTCGCCCCGGTGGTGTTCGGTCGTGGCGTTATCGGGATGGCGCACGGCGCGCTGGACGCCGAGCCTGTGCGGCTCATGACCGTCCCACCGGACTGACCGTGTGCACGTGCGCGCGGATGAGGTTCGCGGCGTCCCAGGGGTCGCTGACCTCCAGGAAGGACCAGCGCCCGAGGCCGCCGTGGTTGTTCACCGCGGGGACCCAGTACGTCTCGGCGACCGCGACCTTGGCGGCCTTCTCGCGGCGGTGCTCGCCGGTCACCTCGATGATCAGGTTGAGCGGCTCGGCTCCGCCATCGTCGATCCGGACGATGAGGTCGGGGACGTAGCTGGCGGCCTCGCCCTCGAACGTGTACGGGATCGTGAAGTTGAGCCCCTGGTCCTTCGCGTAGGCGAGGACCTCGTCCATCTCGTCGAGGACCTGGCCGAGCTTCGCTTCCCAGCCGGAGTCCATGACCAGGTAGTTGAGGTGGCTGCGCTCGGTCTCGTAGACCTTCTTGGTCGTCGTGAAGTCGACATAGCGGGTCGAGCCGATCGGGTCGTACGGGCGCAGGATCGGCATGATCCGCTGCTCGCCGGCCGTCCCACGGACGATCGCGCGGTGGATCCGGTCGGCGGCATCGTGCTCCCACTCGGCGATCAGGAGCATCTGGGGGAAGGCGTGGTCCTTGAGCACGACGCACTCGGCCAGCCAGCGTTCGGTGATCGCGGAGGAGCTGCGGGAAGAGCCAGGGCTGCTCGGCGTCGTCGGCGGCGCGGAAGTACGTGTCGAGGACCCGCTTCGCGATCCGGAAGGCGACTTCCTGCGGGCGCCGGAGCCGCAGGTCGTCGAGGTTCGTCTCGATCGACTCGCCGACGATCGGGTCGAGCACGGTGACGACCGGGAGCTCGTCGGTCGCGAGGGTCTTCGTGGAGTCCGGGGTGAACTTCGCGGTCAGGTGGGCGGTGGGGAGGTCGTAGCGGTAGCCGAGGAGGCGCGGGAACGTCAGTTCGAGGTCGGCCCGCTCGGGAAGGGCGCGGACCCGGTGGATCTCCTTCTGGACGATCGGCCCGCTCTGCCCGCTCGTCGGCAGGAAGCTGAACGGGACGCCGTAGACCTCGGCGTACTCGGGGGCGAAGTGGCCATCGGGTCCGGGCTCGTAGCTGACCCGCCGCAGGCCTCGCCCGACGACCTGCTCGCACAGGAGCTGGGTCCCGAAGGCGCGGACACCGAGGATGTGGGTGACGGTGTTCGCATCCCAGCCCTCGGTCAGCATCGAGACCGAGACGACGCAACGGACCTGCTCGCCCAGGCGGTCCTTCTTGCCGATCGTGTTCATCACCTCGCGCAGCAGGTCCTCGTCGGTGATCTCGTCCGACCGAGCGGCCGGGGAAGCGTGCGCGGTAGCTGGCCTTGAACTCGTCGATCTCGGCGGCCGCGATCTTCTTGAACCCGGGATCCATCGCCTCGCCCGATTCGAGCTGAGCCGAGTCGATGAGCAGCGTGTTCGGTCTCGCCGACCAGACCCCACCCTCGACGTTGCTGAAGATCGGCAGCGCGCCTGGGACCGGGACGGTCGAGCCATCGGGCAGGGTCTTCTGCCAGCCGGCGATCCAGTCGAAGACGAGCTTGCTGATGTTCGTGTTCTGGCAGACGACGATGAACACCGGCGGCGTGCCGCTGCCAGCGGCCCTCCAGGCCCCGTACGACGTCTCGTAGTTGCCGTACAGGCTGCGAAGCGCACCCTCGAGCTCCTTGGGGAGCTTCGGCTCGCGCTCGACCTCGTCGGTCGCACGGCCCTTCTTCGGGAGATCGTCGCGGATCCGGAGCCAGAGGTCGCGGTAGGTCGGCGACGTGCCGGCGACGGCATCGTCCGACACCGGGACCCGCGGGATCTTCACGATCCCGGCCTCGATCGCGTCGATGAGGCTGAAGTCGCTGACCACCCACGGGAAGAGCGTGCCCTCCGGGTAGCCGGAGCCGCGCAGGAAGAAGGGCGTGGCGGACAGGTCGTAGATCGCCCGGATGCCGAGCTTGTGCTGGACGGCTCGGAGACCGTTGAGCCAGACCCGGGCGGCCTCCTCGTCGCGCCTGGCCTCGGTCCGCTCGTCGGCGCTGAGGTTCTCCTCCTGGCTCTGCGGCGCGCTCTGGTAGCAGTGGTGGGCCTCGTCGTTGAGGACGACGATGTTGCGCTTCGTGCCGAGCGCCCGGCAGACCCGGCGGACCATCTGGTCGGGGGTCTCCTTGAACTGGTCCGTGTCGCCCGCGGGGCCGGCGAGGACCTTCTTCGTGAGCGAGGCTGCCTCGAACGTGTCCCGGCGGATGAAGCCGTGGAAGTTCGCGACCTCGATCTTCGCGGCCTGGAGCGCCTGGAGCTGATCCGGGGTCAGGAGGTCCCGCTCCTGGTAGTAGTTGCCGGGCAGGTTCGGCCGGAGGACCTGGAGGCGGTCGCGGATCGTGATCCCGGGCGTGACGACGAGGAAGGCGTCGGAGAAGCGCTTGTCCTGGGCGTTGGCGAGCTTGTTGAGCGCCTGCCAGGCGATGAGCATCGCCATGACGACGGTCTTGCCGGAGCCCGTCGCCATCTTGAACGCGATCCGGTAGAGCCCCGGATTTCGGGCCTGGCCGTCCTCGCGGAGCTTGTTCTCGATCCAGGGCTGGCGGCTTCCGGCGACCTCGGCCAGGAAGATCGCGGTCTCGAGCGCCTCGATCTGGCAGAAGAACAGCGGCTTCTCGCGGTCGGGGGCCTGCCAGTAGGCCAGGAGGTCACGGGTCACCGCGGTGATGCCCGGATATCGGGCGCTCCGCCAGGCGGTCACCTGCTCGCGGACCCGGTTGATGAAGTCGTTGTCGGTCATCCGCTCGCCCACCCAGTCGCCGGGCAGGCTGAGCTGGGCGCCGCCCTTCGTCCTGGGCTTCGCGATCGGGATGAAGTACGTGCTCCGCCGGCGGCCCTCAGCGATCTCGCTCGTGATCCCGTCCTCGTCGAACCTGAAATGCCGTGTCGGCTCGGTGAATGGCGAGTTCAGGATCGGGTTCTCGATCGAGACCGGCGGCACGGGTCCCCTTCAAAGCAGAGCCGAAACGACGCTCCGTGCAGGATACGCCGCGGGCGCGTCAGCTTGACTGGCACGGGTCAGATGTCCTCGCGTCGCGGATCCTCCGCAAGCACGGCTACCCGCCGGGCAGGCAGCAGCGAGCGACGCAGCTCGTTCTCGAGCAGACGGAGGGCTCAGCGGATTCTGGGCGGTGAGCTGATCACCGACCGTTCCTCATGCGCCGGAGTGATGGTCGCTCCTACGCCCGCGTCCTGATTCGTTCACGGAGATCCTCGAACTGACGTTCTCGTCGCACGCGTCGATCCACCTGGAGCTCGGCAGCGTTGTCGAGGAGGAGCAGCGCCAGGCGAAGCTGCTCGAGCCGGCCTTCGTTGATACAGCGAACGGCTTCGACGAGCTGGTATAGGACGCAGGTCAGCGTCTGCATGTCGAGCCAGAGGCCAATGTCCGACCGTCGCCCACACGATCCCGTCGGCACGAGAACCAGGTTGTGAACCGGCAATAGTTCGGGCGACGCAACGACTGCCACGATCGCCACTGGATCGTGCCGTTCGTCACGTGGCCCTTGCGCGGCCTCAGGTCGTTCTGGCGCGCCCGGAGGGATTCGAACCCCCGACACTCGGTTCCGAAGACCGATGCTCTGGTCCACTGAGCTACGGGCGCGCGGACCGCGATGATACCGCGCTCGCCGCCCGTTTCCGGGTCCCCGGCATGGACGGGCCATCGGTCAGTTGCGAAGCGCACTGTCGCTGGGGCACACTCCGCCGGTGCCCCCTCGAGCCCAGCGATCGTCTCGGCGACCCCGTCGCGCCCGCCGCCTGCTGCTGGCGGCCGTCGTCGCGTGCGGCGCCCTGGCCGCGCTGCCGGGCGCGGGCCTGCGCGGCGAGGTCCTCGACCTGGTGAGCGACCCGGGGGCGAACCCGGGGGTCGCGGCCGGGCAGCGACCCGTGGCGGGGGCCTCGGCCCGGCCCCAGGCGTCGCCCGCCGCGACCGCGGTCCCGCTCCGGCTCGGCGAGGGCCGCCCGCCCGCGCGCAGGTTCGCGGAGGATCCCCGCCCCACGGCGCCCCCGGTCGCCGGCCTCGTGGACTACGCCTGGCCGATCGCCCATCCGCGACTCACGCTGTCGTACGGGCCCAGCCCCTGGGGCCGCCGCGTGGTGGACGGCAAGTTGTTCCACGACGGCGTGGATCTCGCGACCTTCTGCGGGGACCGGATCGTGGCCGCCCATCACGGGACCGTGCTCGCGGCCGGCCGCCGCTTCGACCGGTTCATCGGATGGGTCGGCGACCTGGGGCCGTACTTCGCGCGACTCGACACCAAGCACCTGTGGATGTCGCTGCCGATCACGGTCGTGATCGACGACGGCAACGGCTACCGGAGCGTGTACGCGCACTTCTCGCGCGTGGTCGTGAAGGCGGGCCAGGAGGTCGAGGCCGGCCAGCTGCTCGGCTACGAGGGTGCCACCGGCTACGCCTCCGGCTGCCACCTGCACTACAGCCTGTTCTCGCCCTGGGAGTGGGGCACGTTCGGGGTCGAGGCGCGGGTCTCGGAGGTGACGAAGCTGCCGGCGCTCGAGATCGCCCGGGTGGATCCCCTGCTGGTGCTGCCGCCGAAGGCCGGGATCAACGCGCCGGCGACGCCCAGGCCCGGCCGGGCCCCCGGTCTTCAGCCCGTCGCCGGCTCCGTGATCCGCCGGTAACGCCGGCCCACCAGCGACCACGCCGGCAGGCGCGCGAGCGCCTCCTCCAGCGCCGGCCCCGGCCCGCCGTCCCGCCGCTCGATGAACAGCGTGGGCGGCTTGCCCGCCCCCGGCCTCGCGTCCACGCCCGCCAGGTCGATGACGATGCGCCCGGGCTCCGGCTCCCCCAGCTCCGCGACCAGCGAGGCGGGCCACTCGCCGGTCTCGCTCTCGGCGCGGACCTCGCGCTCGCTACGCCAGCGGGGACGGCGGAGGAGGATCGCCCGCCAGCCGTCGGCCAGCTCGCGGGTGACCGTACCGTCACCGGGTGCCGGCGCCAGGGACAGCGCCTCGCCCCGCGCCCACCGGGCCGCCTGGTGGAGCAGGGCGTACTCGTCCAGGTCCGCGAACGCCGACAGTCGCTCGGCCGGGGAGCCCTCGCCGAACATCGCGCGGACGGACGGCGCGAACACCTCGGCCAGGTCCAGGTCGATGGCCCGGACCGTCCGGTGCAGGTACACGTGCTGGTACATGAACAGCCGCGCCGTGAGGAACATCTCGAGCGCGCCCAGGCCTGACTCGTAGAGCGTCAGGCCCCGCTCCGAGACGAACACGTAGCGGCGCAGCCGCTCCGCGTCCACCGGTCCGATGGCGACGCCGGTGAGGTAGGCGTCACGCCGGACGTAGTCCAGGTTGTCCACGGTGAACACGCCCGAGAGCAGCGGCTGGAGCAGGCGGACCCAGGCCGGCATCGACGGATCGACCAGCGGCGGCTTGGAGATCAGGAACGAGACCCAGCGCGGGTCGATCGCCTCGCCGGCCCCGAGCCGGTCGCGGTCCGCCACGGCGCCCGGGGCGCGGCGCAGCCCGCGGATGAGCGGCGCCAGCTCCTGCTCGATGATCAGCTGCGAGAGGTCCTCGTGGCTGAGCGACTTCGCGCCCGGTCGCCGCGGATCGGGCGGCGCGGGGAAGCCGTCCAGGAAGCGGTCGTCGAAGAAATGGGCGAACGGCCCGTGGCCGACGTCATGGAGCAGCCCGGCGACCCGCAGCGTCTCGACGACGAGACCCTCTGAGGGGACGGGCTCGCCGGGTGCGGTCGCCGGCAGCGTGACCTGCAGCGACGGGTACAGGGACCGTGCCCACAGCCCCGCCTCGTGCATCACGCCGAGGCCGTGGGTGAACCGCGAATGCTCGGCGGTCGGGAAGACCCAGCGCGCGCTCTGGAGCTGGCTGATCCGCCGCAGGCGCTGGACCCAGGCCGTATCCAGCAGGTCGTCCTCGGCGACGTCCTCCTCCGGCAGGTCCGCGGCCCGCGCCTCGTCCGGCGCGAGCCGCTTGGTCAGCTCGAGGTAGCCGTGGATCGGGTCGCTGATGAGGTTGACGGCGGCGAACGGCAGCCGCCGCCCGGGTCTGTCCGGGATCAGGGCACCCAGATCCGGATCTCTCGCGTCCACCGCGAGAGGTTACCGCCGCGAGAGGTTGCCGCGGGCAGGGGCCTCTCAGCCGCGGGCAGGGGCCTCTCAGCCGCCACCCGGCCCGTCCGCGTAGCGGGCGGCGGCGCGTGCCAGGGTGGCGGCGACGTCGTCGCGCAGGGCCTGCGGCGCGATGACCTCGACAGCGTCGCCCCAGGACAGGATCCACAGCCGGATCTCGATCGTGCCGGAGACCGTCGCGCGCCACTCGAGCGAGCCGTCCTCCGCCTCGCGGACGCGCTGGCTCGGGTGCCACGTGGCCTCGCGCACGCGGGCCGCGACTGCGGGCGCGAACCGCAGCACGACCTCCGTCTCCGGCTGGTCGGCGATGATGTCCCATGCCCGGCGCAGGGTCCGGGCCAGGGTGTCGGCCTCAGGGGCCCGGAACGTCCGCGGCAGGAGCGACAGGTCCAGGATCCGCTCCACCTTGAACGTGCGGATGGCGTCGCGCGTCTCGTCGTACCCGATGAGGTACAGGGCGTGCGTGGCGACCGAGGGCTCCAGGAGGTACGGCCGGACCTCCGCCCAGCGCGGCTCGCGCTCGGCGCCGTCGTAGTGGCCGGGCGCGTACCGGAACCGGACCACGCGCCGCTGTGCCCAGGCCTTCGTGAGGTCGCCGACGTGCCGGTTGAAGTCCGGGTCCACCCGGCGCTGCGCGAGGTCGTCGAGGGTCCGCTCGACGTGGGCGCGCAGCGCCTCCGGCAACCCTTCCTCGAGCTTCTGGAACGCCGACGCGAGGTTCGGATCGTACTTGTCCGCGTAGCGGGTCATCAGCCGCGCGGCGAGGAAGATCGCCATCGCCTCCGGCAGGGTGAGGCTGAGCGCCGGCAGGAAGGCCCCGGCCTGGACGCCCCAGTACCCCTGCTCGCTCCACAGGGGGATCTCCATCTCCTGCTCGATCGCGTGCAGGTCGCGGTACACGCTGCGCTTGGACATGGCCGTCCGCCGGGCGATCTCCTCCGGTCGGACACCGGTCTCGCCATGCGCATGGAGCACGCGCAGGACGCTCAGCAGGCGGGCCAGCCGGTCGCGCTTCTCCTCGCGGCGCCTGCCGCCCGCCCGGTCGAGGTCGTCGAGGTCGTCGAGGTCGTCGGTCACCGGGCGGGTCTCCTCGTCAGGACAGGGGCGGCAGGACGGAGATGGGCAGGCCGCGGTCCACGGCCGTGAGGCGGAAGCGGAGCGTGGCGTTGAGCGCGTCGGGGATGAGGTCGATCGCCGGGCCGCTCAGCTGGCCGTCGGCCTGGCCCAGCTGACCGTCGGCGAACACCCAGAAGTCGAGGTTGCCCCGCCAGCGTGACAGGTCCGTGTCACCCACGAGCAGGTCGATCATCGGCAGCGCCTGCCGGAGCGTCGTCCCGTCGATCGCGATCCGGCATTGCCGGGCCCGGGCGCCCTCGATGAGCGCGAGGCCCCGATCCTCGGCCACGGCGCGGTTGCCGGCCGTGAGGGCCACCGCGACCAGCTGGCGATCGAGGTCCTCTCCGGCCGCCCGGTCGACCGGCTCCGGGGTCCAGGTCACGCCAGGCCGCAGCAGCCATGCACGATCCGCGATGCGGGTGACCCCGTGCACCCCGAGCGTGAGGCGTGTCGCCGCGAACCCGCTCCAGCGCACGTCGGCGCCGTGGCGGACGCCGTCGATCGTGACCTGCCCCGAGTGCCGGTCGTCGATGGCCTCGTCCATCTGCAGCTCAAGCCTCGCCGTCGGTCCCGCGACGAGCGGGTCGCCGCATGCCCCCAGCTCGAGCGTCGGGTCGGTGGGCCCGAAGCGGGACGCGATCGAGGGCCGGTCGCCGAGCGCCAGCTCGTTCGCGATGGCCGCGGCCGAGAACGTCGTTCCGGCCACCAGCACGAACCCGAGGCCGATCCCCGTCCCGAGGCGGAGCCGCCGGCTCCGGAGGGCCGTCGCGCCCAGCCGCCGGCGCGACACCCCGAGTCCCGCGAACAGGCTGGTCGCGATGAGCGCCAGGAGCCACGGGTAGGCCGCCTCGACCGACGGCAGCAGCGTCTGCGGTCCGCGCCCGGCCAGCTGCACGACCAGCCCCCGGATCGACGGGACCAGCAGCAGGATCGCGGCCAGGGCCAGCCATGCGATCGCGGCGAACGCGCGGTCGCCCCGCGCGACGGGCGGCCACAGCACGGCGGCGACGGCGATCAGGATCGGGCCCGCCGCGGCGAAACCCACCGCGAGGTCGATCGGGCCGCCCGGACGGTATCCAAGCAGCACCAGCGCGAAGGCCGCGATCCACAGTCCGGCCAGGGCGAGGCCGAGGATCCGCAGCTCGATCGTTCGCACGCGCACGGCCGGAGTCTAGCGACCGCAGCCTGCCCGGGCTGCCGCAAGTACCGGGCGGGGGTGACTCCCGGGTCATCGCGACCCCGTACGATCCGGACCGATACTCTCCGCACCGCACCAGGGTGCGCACCCAACCGAACGACTTGGCCGGTACGGTCCTCCCTCCTCCCGTCACCCGGCCGCTCCGAAGCGACGCCGACCTCCTCCCGGCGTCGCTTCGGCTGTTCCGGCCCCCGGTACACTTCGGCCCGAGCACGCTCAGGAGGAGAGAACACGCCATGCGCACCATGAAGGGCGTCACCGCCCTCGCCCTCGTCGCCGCATTCGCCGCGGCCTGCTCCAGCAGCGCCGCGTCCCCGTCGGCCGCCCCGTCAGGGGCGCCCAGCGCCGCCGCGAGCGTCGCGCCGTCCGAGGCGCCGTCCGCGACCCCGGACGCGTGCGCCCCGGCGAACCTGGCGCTCAAGGCGGCCGGCACGCTGACCATCGGCACCGACAACCCGGCCTACCCGCCGTACTACGAGCCGTCCGCGTCCAACCCGCCCCCGTGGGAGCTGGGCGATCCGACCAACGGCCAGGGTTTCGAGTCTGCCGTCGCCTATGCGATCGCGGACCAGATGGGCTTCGCAAAGGACAAGACCACGTGGGTCGTGACGCCGTTCACCAACGCGATCCAGCCGGGCCCCAAGGACTTCGACATCTACCTGACCCAGGTCTCCTACAGCGCCGAGCGCGCCCAGGCCGTCGACCTGTCGGACGGGTACTACGACGTCGCGCAGTCCGTCGTCGCGCTCAAGTCGAGCAAGCTCGCCGCCGCCAGGACGGTCGCGGAGCTCAAGGACTTCGTGTTCGGCGCCCAGGTCGGCACCACGAGCTACAACCTGATCCAGCAGGTCATCGCCCCGACGAAGGAGACGAAGGTCTACGACACCAACGATGCGGCGGTCGAGGCGCTCAAGAACGGCCAGATCGACGGCCTGGTCGTCGACCTGCCGACCGCCTTCTACGTGACGGCCGTCCAGGTGGACACCGGGGTCATCGTCGGCCAGTTCGCCCCGACGGCCGAGGCCGAGCACTTCAGCGTCGTCCTCGACAAGGACAGCCCGCTGACGGCGTGCGTCAACGCCGCCCTCGGCCGGCTCAAGGACGCCGGCACGCTCGCCTCGATCACCAGGGAGTGGCTGGCCGACAAGGCGGACGCCCCGGTCTTCCAGCCCTAGTCCGTGGACCCCGACGGGGCCCTCGCGAGGTCGGGGGCGATTCCGCCGCCCCGCACCAGCGGGCCCCGTTTCGGGCTCGGCGCCGAGGGCGGGCGCTCGCTGCTCATCGCGGCCGTCTCGACGATCGTCGTGTTCGGGGCGCTCGCCCTTGTCGTCACCAACGCGCCCGGCTGGCCGCGCTTCCAGCAGGCGTTCCTCAACGGGCCCCTGTTCTGGGACGCCCTGCCCAAGGTCGTCGGCAGGTTCTGGGTCAACGTCCAGCTGTTCCTGATCGCCGAGGTGCTGATCCTCGGCTTCGGGCTCGTGCTGGCGGTGCTGCGGAGCCTGCCGGGGCCCGTGTTCTTCCCGTTCCGACTGCTCGCGACCCTGTACGTGGACCTGTTCCGCGCCCTGCCGGGCGTGCTGGTGATCTTCATGCTCGGCCTCGGCATCCCGGCCCTGCGCATCCAGGGCGTCCCGACGGACGAGTTCTTCTACGCGGTCGTCGTGCTCACGCTCCTGTACTCGGCCTATGTGTCCGAGGTCTACCGGGCGGGCATCGAGTCCGTGCATGCCAGCCAGGCGGCGGCGGCGCGATCGCTCGGCCTCTCGCAGACGCAGACGATGCGCTACGTCATCGTCCCGCAGGCCATCCGGCGGGTCATCCCGCCGCTGCTCAACGACTTCATCGGCCTCCAGAAGGACACGGTCCTGGTGTCGTTCATCGGCGTGGTGGAGATCTTCCGCCAGACGCAGATCCTGCAGGCCGCGAGGTTCAACTTCACCCCCTATCTCGCGACGGCCCTGGTGTTCCTGGTCATGACGGTGCCGCTGGCCCGGCTCACGGACTGGCTGGTCGCCCGCGAGCGCAGCCATCGCGACGGCGGCGGGATCCGCGCGCTGGCGAGGCCGGGTGCCAGCGGCGTCGGCGGTACGGAGCCGTGACGGGCGGGGCCGTGACGGGCGGGGCCGTGACGGGCGGGGCCGTGACGGGCGGGGCCGCCCTGGCCATCCAGGGATTGCACAAGTCGTTCGGCCGCCTGGAGGTGCTCCGGGGCATCGACCTCGAGGTCGCCGAGCACGAGGTGATCTGCCTCATCGGCGCATCCGGGAGCGGCAAGTCCACGCTCCTGCGCTGCATCAACCTGATCGAGCCGATCGATGCCGGACGGATCCTCATCGAGGGCGAGGAGATCACCGCCCGGGGCGTGGACGTGGACCGGATCCGGCGGCGGATCGGGATCGTGTTCCAGGCGTTCAACCTGTTCCCGCACATGAGCGTGCAGGACAACGTCACCCTCGCGCCGCGCAAGGTGCTCCGGAAGCCGAAGGCGGACGCGGAGCGGGACGCGCTGGCGCTGCTGGAGCGCTTCGGCCTGGCCGACAAGGCGCGCGACTACCCGGACCGGCTCTCGGGCGGGCAGCAGCAGCGGGTCGCGATCGTGCGCGCGCTGGCGATGGAGCCGGACCTGCTGCTGCTCGACGAGGTCACCTCCGCGCTGGACCCGGAGCTGGTCGCCGAGGTGCTGAACGTGATCCGCGGCCTGGCCGCCGGCGGCATGACGATGGTCATCGCGACGCACGAGATGGGGTTCGCGCGCGATATCGCGAACCGGATCTGCTTCCTCGACGGGGGCCGGATCCTGGAGCAGGGTCCGCCCCAGCAGATCTTCTCGACGCCGCGCGAGCCGCGGACGCGCCAGTTCCTCAACCGGATCATCGAGGCGGGGCGGCTCTGACGGCCGTCCGAAGGGGGTCCGAGCGTGCGAAGGGGTCCGAGGCCGGATTCTCCCCGCGGGTTCCCCGGTGATCCACGTGTGGATCAGGACGACGACCTCTCCGCACGGTTCGACCGCCCAACCCCGGGTTCGGCCCCCGGGCCACGCTCGCGGATCGCCCGGTTGATCCACACGTGAATGAGCGCCCCGGGGGACGGGGCCCGCTCACGGTTGGGCATCCGGGCCGGGCGTTGCCGGGTCAGCGCGTCGCCGCGGGACCCCGGCACGCGTCCACGAAGAACGCGAACAGCCGCTCGAAGGATCGTGGCGTCGACTCGGTGCGCTCGGGGTGGCACTGCACGGCCATCCGGAACGGGCCGCTCCGGGCCTCGAACCCTTCCACCAGGTCCCCGACGGCGCTGGGCGAGAGCGCCGACGCCGCGAACCGCGGCGCGAGGTCCTGCGGTCGCACGGCCTGGTGGTGGTAGCTGTTCACCGTGAGCACCCCGCCGCCGACGTTGGTGGGGGAGAGGATCCTCGCCAGCCGCGTCCCCGGCAGCAGCCGCAGCGGGTGGGTCGCGGCGGGGCCGTGGCCCCAGGGTGCGCCGGCGTGCCCGTCCAGGTGCTGGAGCAGCGTGCCGCCGCTGAACACGTTCATCGCCTGGAGCCCGCGACAGATCCCGAGCACCGGCACGCCCCGGGACTCGGCGACGGCCCAGGCCGCCGCCTCCAGCTCGTCGCGATCCGGCTCGATGTCCGTTGACCCGGCGTTGGCCTCGCCGTAGCGCGCTGGATCCAGGTCGGCGCCGCCCGTCAGCAGCAGGCCATCCATCGACGCGAACGCCGCGGCCCGCGCGGCGGCGGCGGATGTGGCGTCCAGGGCGATGGCCGCGGCCCCGTGGCGGACCACCGAATCCACGTACAGCGCGTTCTTGCGGGCGGCGATCTCCGGCTCGGCCTGCCGGCCCGGGACCGTGAGCGTGACGACGATCCGGGGCGCTGGCCCCACGCTGGGCGACATCGCCGCAGGATACCCCGCGGGGGCGCCCTATCCGAATGGGCTCGCGACCGGCGATCCCGCCGCCGACGATCCCGCCGCCGGCGATCCCGCCGCCGGCGTGACGTCCGGCGATTCGCCCTCGTCCATCGGCGCCTCGTGCTCCTGGCCGGGCAGGAGGCGGAGCACCCAGCCGACCTGGAGCCTGTCCGGGTTGTACGTCGCCGACTCCGGGTCGAGCGTGGGATAGGTGTCGCGGTTCCAGTACGCGATGCTCCGACCGGTGGTCCGGAACCGCTTCGCGATCGAGGTGAGGCTGTCACCCTGTGCCACCGTGTACAACGCGAACGTGGGTGCGGGCGTGGGCGTGGGCGGGCCCGGGGTCGGCGTGGGCGCCGGGGTGGGCGTGGGGGTCGGGACCGCCGTCGGCCCGGGCGTCGGCGTCGGCCTGATCGAGGCCGGCAGGCAGCCCGCGGCGAGGAGTGCGGCGGCGACCGCGGCGGCGGCGATGACCGAGCCGCGGGACCGCGAGCGCATGCCGGGCGCCGCCCCTACGCCAGGGCGACGGACGGCGGGTCGACAGGAGTCGGCCTGGACAGGGTGAGCTCGCCCGCCAGCGTGAGACCCTCCTCGGCCGTCACGACGCGCCCGCGCCCGCGGCGCTTGGCCACGAAGCAGGCCCGGTCGGCGGCGAGCAGGACGGCCTCGGCGTCCGTGCCGTCGGCGGGGAAGGAGGCGATGCCGACCGAGGCCGAGACCTCGACGCCGTCCCCGTGCCACGCGGATCCCGGCGCCCCGACGCCGGCCACGGATGCCTGGATCCGTTCGGCGACCGAGATCACGCCGACGGCGTCGCTGCGCGGCAGGATCACCACGAACTCGTCGCCGCCGTACCGGAACACGGCGTCCGACTCCCGGGCGGCACCGCGGATGGCGGTCGCGATCTCGCGCAGCAGCCGGTCGCCCGCCTGGTGGCCCAGCGTGTCGTTGCAGGCCTTGAACTCGTCGAGGTCGATCATCACCAGCCCGAACGGCTCGCCCGCGGCCACGCTCCGGCCCATCCGGTCCTTGAACGAGCCGTGGTTGAGCAGCCCGGTCAGATGGTCGGTCCGGGCCCTCGCCTCGGCCGCCTGGAAGCTCTCCGCGTTGCGGAGCGCGATCGAGACCTGGGCGGCAAACAGCTGGACGAGCTCGAATTCCTGCTGATCGAAGCGGGCCTCCGTCCCGAGTCGCTCGAGCGTCAGGACGCCAACGGCGCCGTCGGGCCCGAGCAGCGGGACGACGATCAGGCTGCCATCGATCTCACCGGTCACCCGGAAGTGGTTGACGCGCGGGTCGGTGCGCTCGTCCTCGACCAGGACCGGCTGGTTGTGGTCCACGACCCAGGTCGCGAGACCGGTCTCTCCCGGCGCCCAGGGCTTCATGTAGGCCTCGGCGTGGACGCCGCGGGCGGTGAGGGGCAGGAGCAGCCCAGTCGGACGCTCGACGACCTCGATCGCGATGTTGTCGCTCTGGATCAGGGAACCCATCCGGTCGGTGATCTGCTCGAGGACGGCGCGCTGGTCCAGGGTAGTGAGGATCGACTCGGTCGTTCGCAGCAGCTCGCGCTGCGCGCGCAGCTGGCGCTCGAGGGCGTGCGACTGCTGCTGCAGGCGGTCGGTCGCGTCCGCGTTCGCCATCGCCTGGGCGGCGAACGACGCGTAGATCACGAGCAGCCGCAGGTCATCCTCGCTGAACTGGCGGAGGCCGAGCTTCGAGAGCACGAGCACGCCCAGGCACTGGCCCTCGTGGACCATCGGTGCCAGGAGCATCGACTCCTCGAGATCGGGCGCCGTGCCGGCGATCGTGATCGCCCGTGGGTCGTTCGCGGCGTCGTCCACCAGCTGCGGGACACGGTATCGCGCCACCCATCCGGTGATGCCCTCGCCGATGCCGATCCGGAGCTGGTCCGCGGTCTCGTCCTCGTACTCGCCGACCTGGCCGAGCATCGCGACCGGGGCCAGCTCCTCGCCCTGGAGGCGATACACGCGGACGTTGTGGTAGTCGATGAGCTGGCGCAGCTCGGTGGCGATCGCGTGGCCGATCTGCCGCACGTCGGTGAGGCTGCTCAGGCGCGCGCCCAGGCGCTGGATCGACTGCAGCTGCGCCGCCCAGGCGGCCATCCGGCCGAACGTGCGCGCCGAGCGGACGGCGATCGCCGCGTCCCCCGCGAGCGCCTCCGCCGCGTCGAGATCGACCTCCCGCCAGCGGTACGGCCGGTCGTGGGCGAGGTGCAGCATGCCGTGGAGCTCGCGGCCGTCCACGAGGGGCACGACGAGCAGCGTGTCCACGCCCTCCTGGACCGCGGCCGCCCGGATGGGTGAGGTTGTCCGGGGCGCATCGGGGCCCATCAGGACCGCCGGCCGGCGCGGCGGGATGTCCGGCTGTCCCTCGCGGGCCCCCTCGAGGTCGCGGGCGACGGCGAGGTACGCGTCGCTGAACCCGGTGACGCCCGGCGATGTGACCCGCCCCCCGGCGTCGCGCAGGATCACGGCCACGCGATCAGCCCCGAACAGCACCCGCGCGTGGTCGCTGAGGTCGCGGACGACGTCGTCGACGTTCAGCCGCGAGGTGAGGTCCGTCACGACGCGCCGCAGCGCCTCAGAGCGCCGCAGTCGTCCCGTCGCCTGCTCGGCCGCGGCGGCGCCGCGGACGAGGACGCCGAGCGTGCGCGCGATCGCCCGGCCGAGCCGGCGACCGTCGTCCGGACCGAGCTCCACCGCTCCGGCGAGCAGGAGCACGCCCCACGGCGCCTCGCCGCCGGGGATCGCGACCGCGAGCTCGTCCGTGCCGATGCCGAGGACCGGGGCGGGCCCATCGCCCCCGGGGCGCGCGTGGACGGGCTCCCCGGACTCCAGGGCCAGGGTGAGCACGTTGCGGCCCGGCGGAACCATGCGTGCGGCGGTGACCCCGGTGCCCTCGACGGCGGCGGCGCGAGGGACGAGGCCGGCCGGCCGTCGTTCCCACACGCCGACGAGCGCCGCGCCGGTCGTGGAGCGGATGAGCCGGCACGCTTCGTCGAGCGCCGGATCCAGGCCGCTGGGGAAGGACGCCACCTCGGCGAGGTCGGCCAGCAGGTCGAACCCCGCGGGCGTCTCGGTCAGCGACCTGGCATTCGCGTCACGGCGATGGGGATGGGCGGCCGCCGCCGGATCGGGCAGGGCCGCCGGGCCGGACGCGGCGGCCGCCAGGAAGCGCTGGAGGTCCGCCTGTCGGTACCGTCGGTCGCCCCGGTCGTTGATCCGGTAGTAGCGCAGCCTGCCGGCATCGCTCCACGCCCGCACGGTGTTGGCATGCACCCCGAGGATCCGCGCCGCCTTCGTGACGCTGAGGGTTGCGTCCCCGGGACGAACGGTCCCGGTCCCGTCGGGAGGGGTGTGGGATTTGGCAAGCATTTCTGTCGGGAGGGAGCGTCGTCGACTTCACAGGAGTTGCCAATAGGACGATGTTCTCATCCCCCGGCTGCGCGGTCTTCCCGAGCCCGGCAGCCGGGGACCGGGACCGGGCCACCCGACCGATCGACGGCGGCGCCGAGGTCGCGCAGCTCAGCGTGCGCCGTGCCGCCCGGGACCTCCCGTCACACGCACGTAGACGAGCGTCGCCCCGAGCGCGACGAGCGCGATGAGGACGACGATCATGATCGCAGCCAGGGGATCCCCCACGAGCCCCGGTCCCTGGCCCGAGCTGCGCGGGTCGCCGACCACGTCCGGGGTGGGGGATGCGGCGAGTGCGGTCGCGGGCGAGAAGACCGCGGCCACGAGGAGCGCGGCCACGAGGAGCGCGGCCACGAAGAGCGCGGCCACGAAGAGCGCGGGCGCGGTCTCGGGGAGCGCGCGGGTGGTCCGCGCCGCCTCGGGCGATCGCTCAGGCCAGGGCATCGACGACGCCCCAGGCGATTCCCAGGCCGACCAGCCCGAGGCCCCCGGCCAGCAGGGCGGAGGCCAGCCGGGCCGTGCCACGGCGGCCGGCGGCGAGCAGCCGCAGGGCCTCGTCCCGCTCCAGGTTGGTCAGGATCAGCGGCCGTCCCAGGCCCGGCCTGAGCATCGGGCCGCGCCCGGGGTCGCGGACGGGAACGCCGAGGACCAGCGCGTGATCGACCGAGCTCAGCTGCTCCACGCGAAGCCGGACGGGCGTGGCCGGTGACGTCCCCTCGGGGACCCGGTCCGGGATGTCGGCGGCGGTGCCCTCGGACTCGCGGATCACGACCACGAGCCCCTCGTCCAGGTCGCTGCCGTCCACCGCAACGGCGGCGAGGGTCTCGGTGATCTCGAACGGCACGACCTCACGCCCATCGTGGATGGCCCGCCAGCCGTCTGGTCCGCGGAGCTCGAGGCGCGTGCGCCGGTACACCAGCGGCCGGTGATGCTCGTCCTCGAACTCCTCCTCCGCGTCGATGCGGCCCTCGACGCCGACGTACCGGAGCGTGCCGCCTTCGGCCATCGCCCGTGCCGCCGCCACGGGCACGACCGGCGTGGCCGCCAGGATCCGGCCGACGCGGGCCCCGCCGCCCAGCCGCCGCAGGGACAGCCACCCGGCGGCGAGCGTGAGCAGGCCGGCAAGGACGAGGACCAGGGGAATCACGGCGGGGATGATACCGGCCGCCGAGCGGGCGATCCGCGGGCCCGACGGACGGATCGGTGGGAATCAACAGCCCGAAGGAACCTACTCGACGCATGGGCGTTGATGTGATCGCCACCGTTAGCATCGCTCGGCCCCTTCGGGCTGCCATCGACCATACGGCGCAGGGGGGTCGTGGTCAACGCGCTTATCCACCCCGGAGCGTGTGCTGTCGACCGAGTTGTCCACAGGCGTCCACACGGCCCGCGGGCGGCGGCGGCGGACGGCGGCGGACGGCGGCCCGATTCGCGGTCCGGGTTCGGGGAGTCGGGCTCCGGCTCAGCCCGCGCCGCGGCCGGTCAGCGGATCGAGCGCCCGGACCTGCCCGTCGAAGCTGGTAAGGACCAGGTGCCCGCCGATCAGCTCCGCGGCGGTGACCACGTCCGAGTGCGCGACCCGCCACGCGACCTCGCCGTCAGCCTCGATCGCGAACGTCTCGATCTCCGCCTGGACGAGGACGTGCGGCAGGCGCGACGATCCCAGCACCACGAGGACCGGCGACGCCGACCGGTGGCTCCACCCGAGCGCCCCCGTCCGGGCCTCGAACGCATAGACATGGAAGCCGTACTTGACGACCAGCTGCCCTTCCGTGTCCCACAGCAGCCCCGCCGGCTCGTCGCTGATCAGCGATGCGAGGCGGACCGTCCACGGGCCGCTGGGCGTCTCGACCCGCATCTCCGCGCGACAGCGTCCATCGGGGTCGGGCCCCGCCAGCTCGCCGTGGTCGGTGAGCGGCCCGCCCGTCTCGGTCAGGGCGAACACGGCCGCCCCCTCGCCGCTGCCTGCCCAGCGGAGGCTGGCGCGCAGCCCGCCCGGGAACTGGACGACGGCGTGCCGGGGCTCGTTCGCCATGCGCGAGCCGCGCCTAGGCCCCGGCGTTCCGGGGTGCGGCAGGTTCGCCTGTGAGCCCGGCGCTCTCGGCCAGGACGTCGGCCGGGCGGCGATCCTCGCAGATCGGGGCGACGTGCGCGTTGGCGAGCATCCGCAGCGTCGCGGGTGGAACGGGGAACACCGCGGTCGGCGAGCCGGCAGCCGCCCAGACGACCGGGAACCGGCCGAGATCCGGGTCCATGATCACGCGCACCGCCTTCGCGTGCCCGATCGGCGGGATGCCGCCGATGACGAACCCGGTGAGCTCGCGGGCCTCGTTGGCGCTCGCACGACGCACATCCGGCTCGCCGGTCACCGCGGCGAGACGCCCGAGGTCCACCCGGTTCGTGCCCGAGACGAGGCAGATGATCGGTTCGAGCGCGCCGTCCGCGCCGTCCGCGCCATCCGCACCGGGGGCGACGAACACCAGCGACTTCACGATCTGGCCGAGCTCGGCGCCGACGGCGGCCGCGGCGTCCTCGGCCGTGTGCGTGGACTCGGAGAAGACCCGGATGTCGAGGGTCGCCCCCTTCCGGGCGGCGGCGTCGACGACCCGCTGGATCGGCGCGGGGTAGGCAGGGTCGGGCACGGCGGCGAGTCTACACGACGCGCGCGCTGGACCGCGTCCGGCCGCGCGCTACGATCGGGCGATGCGACCTTCCAACCCTCGCTCCGCCGGCCCCGGCCGACCTCCCGGCGCCCCTGCCGCGCCACGGCACGTCGTGGTGATCGCGGACGGCGACGTTCCGTCACGGGCCGCGCTCGATGCCGCGTGGCCGGGCTGGGCGGACGGCGTCGAGGCGGTCATCGCCGCCGACGGCGGCCTGGCGAGGGCGGCGACCGCCGGCCTGCAGCCGTCGATGCTGGTCGGGGACCTGGATTCGCTCGATGCGTCGCGGATCGCGGCGGCCGAGGCGGCGGGCCTGCCGATCCGCCGCGCCGACCGGGACAAGGACGAGTCGGATGCGGAGCTCGCGTTGCTCGAAGCCGTCGCGCAGGGCGCGACCCGGGTCACGCTGCTGGGTGCGTTCGGCGGGCCGCGGCTGGACCATGCGCTCGCCAACCTGTGGCTGCTTGCCCACCCGGCGCTCGCAGGCGTCGAGCTCGTCCTGCTGGACGCCCGCACCCGCGCGTCGCTCGTGGCGGGGCCGCAGCCGGATGGCGCGCCCGTGACGCGGCCGCTGCCGGGTCCCGTCGGCGCGACGCTGTCGCTGCTGCCCCTCGGCGGGGAGGTCCACGGGATCACGACGCGCGGCCTCCGCTACCCGCTGGCGGACGAGGCGCTGGTCATCGGCCCGGCGCGCGGGCTGTCCAACGTACGGGTCTCGTCCGACGCGGCCGTCACGGTGCGCGAGGGACGCCTCCTCGTGCTCGAATCCGTCTTTGACGAGGGAGGACTATCCTCCCGTGCATGAGCATGCCGAAGGCCGGCGACCTGGCCCCCGAGGTCGCGCTTCCGGACGAGCATGGGACGATCCACCGCCTGTCGGACCGCCGCGGCTCGTGGACGGTTGTCTACTTCTATCCCAGGGACGACACGCCCGGCTGCACGACCGAGGCGTGCCAGTTCCGCGACATGTCCGGCGAGATCCGCGAGCGTGACGCCGAGATCTGGGGTATCAGCGCCGACGGTGCCGAGAGCCACGCCGCGTTCCGCTCCAAGTTCGGGCTCTCGTTCCCGCTCCTGTCCGACGGGGACCACGCCCTGGCCGAGGCGTATGGCGCCTGGCAGGAGAAGCAGAGCTATGGCAGGTCGTCGATGGGGATCGTCCGATCCAGCTTCCTCGTGGACCCGGACGGGCGGGTCGCCGTCGCCTGGCCGAAGGTGACCGCCGACGGGCACGCGGCCGAGGTGCTGGCCGCCCTCGACGCGGCCAGGGTCCCGCCGACGGACTGAGCGGGGCAACGCAAAAGGCTTCGCTCGTGGGGGGAGACGAGCGAAGCCTCCGCGCGAATTTAGCACACCTCCCCTGTGGGATGCATCCGCCAACCAGCCCGGCCGCTGATGGTGCCCGGCGCAGATCGTGAGGTTCGGCCCCATGCCCGACGAGACCCCGAAGACGCCCCACGCCTGGCGCCCAGGGCGGTTCATGGTCATCGTGGCCCATCCCGACGACGCGGACTTCGGGCCCGCCGCCACGGCCGCTCGCTGGATCGATGCCGGTTCCGCGGGCTGGCTCGTGTGCTGCACGAGCGGTGATGCCGGCGCCGACGACTGGGCGACGGATCCGCTGGAGCTGGCCGCGGTGCGCGAGGTGGAGCAGCGAGTGGCGGCCGGGATCGTGGGCTACGCCGGCGTGACCTTCCTCCACCAGCCCGACGGCGCGCTCGCCAACGATCTTGCGCTCCGCGAGCAGCTGGTCCGGGAGATCCGGACCTTCCGGCCGGATGCCGTGCTCGCCGTGGACCCGGAGGCCCTGTTCCACTCGGACGGCGGCGTCAACCACACGGACCACCGGGCCGCCGGCATGGCCGCCGTGGACGCCGTCTACCCGGCGGCCCGCAACGCGATGGCGTTCCCGTGGCTCGCCCGCGATGGCCTGGCCCCGCACGTCGTCCGGCGCCTCTACCTGTTCTGGTCGAACCACCCGTCGGCCTGGGTGGACGTGACGGACACCCTGGGCCGGAAGCTGGACGCCCTCCGCGCGCACCCGAGCCAGATCCGTCACCCGGAGCAGCTGGAACCGCGCATCCGCGCGTGGGCGAGCGAGGAGGGCGCCCGGGTCGGCGTCGGCGCGGCGGAGGCGTTGCGCGTGGTCGTGATCGAGGAGGACGAGGAGGAGGGACCGGCGCCCGCAGTCGAGCGCGACTCCGGGGGCATGGATCCGGCGCAGCCCGCCGGCTGAGCTCAGTCGGTCGCGAGCAGCAGGGGGCGCACGCGGCCCCAGGCGTTCCAGACCTCGGCCAGCTCGGCCGCACGGTTGCCGAGGGCGTCCACCATCCGCCCCAGCGAGAGATCGCCGGCCTCGACGGCGAGCCACTCGTCCGCGGCGACCAGGGCGCCCGCGTAGAGCGCGGCCAGGTCCGACTCGTGCGGCCAGATCCGGATCCGCATCCGGTCCAGCCCGGCGTAGCCGACGGCCAGCGACAGGTCGCGCGGCGCGGGGACCCGTCCGTCCGCGAATCCGCCGAGGCCGTCGAAGCGGAAGCCGAGGGCGGACAGCGCGGAGACGATCTCGCGTCGCTCGCGGTGGGCGAACAGGCCCCAGAACCCATCGTCGGGCAGGTCCAGGTAGCCGTCCTCGATGGCCCGGGCGCCGATCGCATCCACGAGCTCGGCGAGCCGGATATGCCACAGGCGGCCCGCCTCGGGGTTGCCCGCGGCCAGCACGGCGACCACGTGCTCCCGGGCCGCCCGGTCGCCCCGCAGGATCCGGATCACGGCCGCGGCGTCAGCCATGCCATCGGCGGGCGGCTCGCTCGTCCCGAGCAGCGGTGCCTCGGGCTCCGTGGGCCAGGCGAGGTCGCGGGCGATCGGCTCCTCGGGCGCCGGCCGGCGTGCCTCGGCTGCCGCGGCGGCCGAGATCGCCGCCTGCTCCTCGCATCGGGCGAGGGCCTCGCGGGCGTCGCGGCAGCCGACCTCGGCGCCTTCGGACGTGATCCGCGCCGCGTCGGCCTCGACGGCGAGCCGCTCGAGCTGCGGCAGCTGCGCCCGCAGCTCGGCGCCGCCGGTCTCGATGACGTGGACCGCTTCCCGGGCGGCCGTGTTCAGGCGGTTGACCTCGCTCAGCCAATCCCGGGCCGCCTGCTCCGCGGCGTCCGTCGAGGTGGCGGCGGCGCGCGCTGCCCGGAACGCACGGTGGAGGGCGTCCTTCGCGGCCCGGATCTCTCGCGGGTCCGCGACCGATTGGGCGTGCTCGACGCGCTCGCGCAGGACGTCGTAGGCGCGCCGGGCGTCGCGCAGCGCATCGGCGGCGATGCGGGCCTGCGTTCGCGCGGCGTCGGCGAGCGCACAGCGTTCCTGGACCAGGGTCCGCTCCGACTCGCAGGACGGGGCCGCGCTCGGGGAGGCCGCCGCCGCGGATCCGTCGGCCGGGAGATCGCCGGATCCATCCCGGGCGGCCGGCCGATCCGGGGAGGTGGCAGCCGGCCCGACCGGCGCCTGGGGCGGCGCACCGACCGGCGCCTGGGGCGGCGCACCGACCGGCGCCTGGACCGGCGCACCGAGCGGCGCGGGCGGCGCGGGCGGCAGCGGGATCACGGGGGCGTGACCATCGATGCGCACCGCCACCACGCGCGGCGGCAGGCTGGGCCTGGTGACCGGCACCGGCGGTCGAGGCCGGACGACGGCCTGTGGGTCCGGGCGTCCAACGTCGAGCGTGGCCGGCAGCGAAGCCGGGGAGGGCCCTGCCGGGCGTTCGTCGACGACCGGGCGGGCGACCGGCGAGGTCACCCGGTCGAGCACGGCGCCCGCCGCCCTCGTCGCGCCGGGCCGTGCGGCCGTCGCCGGCCCGGCGTCCGGGCCGGGATCGTTCCTGGTGACCGATGGTGACAGGCTGAAGACGCCCGTGGGGGTGCGCGCGGCGACGGGCACGGCCACGGCGGTCGTCGGGACCGTCACGGGACCGGATGGAACGCGCGTTCGGATCTGGGCCGGCGACGGCTCGCCCGCCAGCCGGCGCTCCAGCCAGCCCTCCTCGTCCGGGGATCCGGGGATCGGCACCTGCCCGTCGACCCGCTCTGCCGTCGCGAGCGTGACCGATCGGCGGGGGGCGATCGAGTTCGGAGAGACGGTGATCCGTACCTCGCGCCGCGGTCCGGGCCGGGCGCGGGCAACCTCGATCAGGGCGGCGCCGATGGCCGCGCCGAGGACGAGGCCGAGGGCCAGGAAGGCGATCTCGGACGGGCTCACATGCCTCCTTGACGGCCCAGGCGGTGGGTGCCGAACCGGGCCAGCGTAGCTGCGACCACTGCGTGCGTCAACCCGCGGGACCGTCATTCCGGCCGCGGGCGCCCCAACGGCGCCCCCGATCCGGACGGTGCGCCCACCGGCGGATGCGGCGGGATGGCCGGTTGGCCCGCGGCGATGGGCCGGATGGCACACCCCGGCTGTGCACGTGGCGCCCCGGCTTGGTAGATTCGCCGCGTTGGCGGCGTTCCCGCCGGAATCCGGTCGCCTGTCGAGCTCCCGCAGGAAAGGCACGTCCCCTTCGTGACTCTCGACCACAGCCAGGAATTCCTCGTCCAGCCGGTCGACGCTTCCTGGCTCCAGTGCAACATCGAGTGCCAGGAAGCCTGTCCCGTCGGCACCAACTGCCGGGGCTACCTCAACCTGGCCGCCGAGGGCCGCTTCGAGGAAGGCTACATCCTCTCCCGCGAGCCGAACCCGGTCGCGGCGATGTGCTCCTACGTGTGCTCGGCCCCGTGCGAGCGCGCCTGCCGGCGGGGCGACATCGACCGCCCGCTGGCGATCCGCGCCATGAAGCGGTTCCTCGTCGAGTGGCACGAGGCCTCCGGCATCCCGGACGTGATGCCGGAGATCACGCCCCGCGAGGAGCGAGTGGCCGTGATCGGCGCCGGCCCGGCCGGCATCGCCGTCGGTCGCGAGCTCGCCACCCGCGGCTACCAGGTGACGATCTTCGACAGCCTGCCGTTCGGCGGCGGAACGATGCTCGTCGGCGTGCCGGCGTTCCGCCTGCCGCGCGAGGCGATCGAGATGGACGTCCGGCTGGTCGAGCGGCTCGGGGTCCGGTTCGTGTTCGACACCACGATCGGCATCGACATCCCGTTCGAGGATCTCCAGCGCGACTACGACGCGATCGCCATCACGGCCGGCGCGATGAACCCCGTCTACCTGGACGTCCCGGGCGCCGACCTCGAGGGCGTGCAGTACGGCGTCGACTTCATGAAGAGGGCGAACCTCGGGCAGGAGCTGACCGTCGGCAGGAACGTCGTCGTGATCGGCGGCGGCTACACGGCGATGGACTGCGCCCGGACCAGCCTGCGGTACGGCGCCGAGAACGTCACGATCGCCTACCGGCGCACGCGCTCCGAGCTCGTCGTGGACGAGGAGGAGCTGGGCGAGACCGAGCGCGAGGGCGTCAACCTCGAGTTCCTGGTCAGCCCGATGGAGCTGATCGGCGAGGACGGCAGGCTGACCGGCGTGCGGTTCATCCGCAACAGGCTGGGCGAGCCGGATGCCTCCGGCCGCCGCTCGCCGGTGCCGATCGCGGGCTCCGAGTTCGTCGTCCCCGCGGACACCGTGATCCCCGCCGTGTCCCAGGCGGCGGACCTGTCGTTCCTCCCCGTGGAGGCGGCGTTCGAGGTCAACCGGGGCCGGATCAAGGTCGACCCGGCAACCTACGCGACCAACGTCCGCGGCGTGTTCGCGTGCGGCGACTTCGTGACCGGTCCCACCACGCTGATCGAGTCCGCGGGCCACGGCAAGAAGGCCGCCTACGCGATCGATCGCTACCTGGCGGGCCGGACCGACGTCACGGTCAGCCCGAACGTGAAGATCACGAGCTCCTGGCGCCACGACATGCCGGAGCTCTACGACGTCCTGCCGCGGCAGCACATCCCGATGGTGGACCTGCCCTCGCGGATGCCCTCCACGGACCCGACGGTCAACTTCACGACCCCCGTCGAGCTGGGATACGACGGGACGGCCGCGGTGGCCGAGTCCACCCGCTGCCTGATGTGCAACTACAACATCTGGTTCGACCCGTTCCGGTGCGTGCTGTGCGGCGCCTGCGCCGACGTGTGCCCGGAGGGGGTCATCCACATGGTGGACGTGAACCAGCTCAAGACCGAGGGGTTGCTGCCCGAGATCGAGGAGGCCTATGGCTGGTCGCAGGGGGCGGCCATGATCCTCGACGAGGAGCGGTGCATCCGGTGCGCGCTGTGCGTCAAGCGGTGCCCCTTCGATGCGATCACGATGGAGCGGTTCGAGCTCCAGGAGATCTCGAGCGACGGCCGGCTCTACAAGGAGTCGTACC
The DNA here is from genome assembly GCA_963703575.1 of uncultured Chloroflexia bacterium. Lineage (GTDB taxonomy): Bacteria > Chloroflexota > Limnocylindria > Limnocylindrales > CSP1-4 > CAIXZV01. Next base: position 17,233 of record CAVPEU010000014.1, on the reverse strand, counting down.
GCGATGCCCAACTCGCCGGGACGGCCGGCGTGGCAGGAGGAGCCAGGTGAGTTTCCTCGAGCGCGTGGACCAGAGCATCCGACGCAGCCCGGTCTGGCGATCGATCTTCCGCAACCCGTACCCCAACGACGAGCGGTCGCGGGCGTACGCGGTCATGAACAACGTGTTCCTGCACCTGCACCCGGTGCGGGTGCGCCAGCACGCGGTGAAGTTCGCCTACACGTTCTGCCTGGGCGGCCTGTCCTTCTTCCTGTTCCTCGTGCTCACGGTCACCGGCGTGTACCTGATGTTCTTCTACGTCCCGTCGGACACGCAGGCGTACTCGAACATCCTCGACATCCAGAGCCGGGTCGCGTTCGGGCTGCTGACCCGCAACATCCACCGGTGGGCCGCCCACCTCATGGTGTTCTTCGTGTTCCTGCACATGATGCGGGTGTTCTACCACGGGGCCTACAAGCCGCCCCGCGAGTTCAACTGGGTCGTCGGGGTGGTGCTCCTGTTCCTGACGATCATGCTCAGCTTCACCGGCTACCTGCTGCCGTGGGACCAGATCGCCTACTGGGCGATCACGATCGGCACCAACATGGCCGGCTACGCGCCGCTGTTCAACACCCCCTCGAAGCTCCTGCTCCTGGGCGGCATCGAGGTCGGCCAGAACACCCTGCTCCGCTTCTACGTGCTCCACATCATGGTGTTCCCGCTCGTCGCGGCGATCTTCCTCGCGGTCCACTTCTGGCGGATCAGGAAGGACGGTGGCATCAGTGGCCCGCTCTGATCCGCGACGCCCGGGCCGGCGAGAGCCGCAATGACCGAGACGAGGAAGCCGTCCGAGACTCGCGTCGTCCTGCCGGTCGACCCGGCCAGGCGGACGGAGATCGACAAGCAGCGCGTGCCGATGTCGGCGCGCCCGTACCGCCTGCTGGCGCTGGTCAAGCAGGACGCGGTCGTGCGGGTCCAGAAGGAGCCCGACGACACGGTCATGACCTGGCCGCACCTGCTGACCATCGAGTTCCTGGCGGCGGCCATGATGAGCGTGTTCCTGCTCCTCATGGGCCTGTTCGTGAACGCGCCGCTGGAGGACCTCGCCAACGGCAACGTCACGCCGGCGGTCGCCAAGGCGCCCTGGTACTTCCTCGGCCTGCAGGAGCTGCTGGCGTACTTCCACCCGACGGTGGCCGGCGTGCTGGTACCGACATTCGTGCTGGTGGGAGCGGCGCTGATCCCGTTCGTGGACCGCGGCAACACGCTTGCCATCCGTCCCTCGGAGCGGAAGACGGCGGTCGTGCTGTTCTCGCTGTTCTGCACCCTCGGCCTGTTCGTCACCTTCGTCGGCATCTTCTTCCGTGGCCCCGGATACTCGTTCGTCATCCCGTACCTGACGTTCTTCCCGATCGGGACGCCGGGCCTTCACTTCGCCCTCTGATCCGAAGGAATCCGAGCGCATGAGCAACTACCAGGTCGAGCCCGTCCACAAACCCCAGGCCCTCACCGAAGAGGCCCTCAAGGCGCTTCGCCACGAGCAGGTCCAGGGCATCTCGCGACGCGAGATCCTGCGCGGCTCGCTGGCCGCGGGCATGGGCATGTGGCTGCTCGAGGTCACGGCCGGCACGATCGGGTTCCTGTGGCCGAACCTGTCCGGCAAGTTCGGCGGCGAGGTCAAGGTCGGCACCCTCGATGCCGTGAAGACGGCGAACGCCAGCCTGCCGATCGGTGACGGATTCCCCGCCTACTTCTCGGAGGCCAAGGCCTTCGTCGTGCTCATCGACACGTCGCAGCAGCGGTTCATCCCCGGTGGGGACACGACCGGGGACGGCACCTCGGTCAACGTCCGGGCGCTCTACCAGCGCTGCCCGCACCTGGGCTGCAAGCCCAACCCGTGCATCAAGAACTTCTGGCTCGAGTGCCCGTGCCACGGGTCGCGCTACGACCGCCTGGGGATCAAGGCCGCCGGCGCGCAGTACGGGCCGGCGCCGCGCTCGATGGACCGCTTCGCCACCCGGGTCGATCCGGACGGTACGCTCGTCATCAACACCGGCAAGATCACGCTCGGCCCGCTGCCGATCGCGGTCGGCCAGCCGGGCATCATCCCGCCGCGCACCCCCACCGGGTGCATCTGACCGCGACCGTCACCGCCCCGCCCGCCCATCGAGGAGACCGATGACCGAACAGCCCGGCCGCCCGCCCGAGGAGCGCCTGCCTGCGCCGCGGCCGCCGTCCGGCCCGGTCCCGGCCGAGCGCTTCTCCGCGCCGCCCTCCGCCCATCGCAACGACCTCACGCCGGAGCGGGCGGCAAGGATCGTCCGCCAGTCGGCGAACGCGCGCTGGGTAGGGTTCCTGGCCGTGACGATCGTCGCGCTGTTCGTCATCGGCTACTACTTCTACGAGCTGGGGCTGCCGGGCGGGCTGTCCCAGTCGCGCCTGACGACGCAGGCCGAGGCCCAGCAGGTCACCTCGATCGAGCGGGGCTACAACATCTACCAGGCCAACTGCGCCCAGTGCCATGGCGTCAACGGCGAGGGCGGCAAGGGGCCCATCCTGAACCGCCAGGACAAGCTGTTCGCCCACCTGAGCCCGGAGTACATCCGGACCATGCTCCAGGTCGGCGGGCGCTACGCGTGCGGCAACCCGAACAGCATCATGCCGGTGTGGTCGAACACGGGGAATCCGCCGGGTCCGCTCAACTACAAGCAGATCGAGGATCTCATCAACTTCCTGCGCGCGGAGAAGGGCACGACGTACCGGGTGCTCGATCCATCCCTGTTCGAGCCGGTGATCGACCCGGCGACGGGCAAGGAGAAGACGTTCGAGGGCTGGGTGGACCCGGGCTACAAGCCGGAGCCGGGTGCGACGCCGTATCCCGCCTGCTGGGTCGACGAGCTCAAGCAGCCGAGCGCGTCGGGCTCGCCGGGGGCGTCGGGCTCGCCGGCTGCGTCGGGCTCGCCGGGGGCCAGCCAGGCCCCGAGCGGGACCGTGCTCCACGAGAGCGCGCTCAACATCGCGTTCGAGGTCGGTGACCTCAAGGCGCCGGCGGACCAGCCCTTCCAGATCGAGTTCGAGAACAAGGACGCCGGCATCCCGCACAACATCGAGATCAAGGACCCGAGCGGGGGAGTCGCGTTCAAGGGCGAGATCATCACCGGCCCCGCGAAGGCGACCTACAACGTCCCGGCGCTGCCGGCCGGCAGCTACACGTTCATCTGCACGGTGCACCCGAACATGACCGGCACGCTCACGGTGGGTGGCTGACCGATGGCCCAGACGACCCTTCCCGCCCCGCGCACCACGCCGACCGGCCGGCGCCGGGCATTCTTCGGGCTGTTCGATGCCGACGGCTGGACCTGGGCCGGCGTCAAGGCCCTGGTCTGGTTCATCCTGATCATCATCGTGCTCGGCTACATCCCGGACCGGGCGTACTACTTCACGGTCCAGAAGACCGTGGATATCGGGCTGCTCGCCTGGTCGCCGATCAACTTCTGCCCGCCCGAGAACGAGACGCTGCCGTGCCCGGCGCCGGCCGGCGCCACGCTTCCATGGCATCCGTCGCCCGCGGAGATCCAGCTGCCGCAGGCGCGAACGGACGGCGTGACGGCCGCCATCGGATCGACGTACCTGTTCGCCGGGGGGAGTGACGGCAAGGCCGCGACCCGGGATGTCTACATCTCGCACCCGGTCGGCGCCGGCAACCTGGACAAGTGGAGCACCGGCCCGGCCCTGCCGGACGCCCGCGCCGACGCGGCATCCGTCGTGATCGGCAGCACGCTCTACGTCATCGGCGGGTTCGACGCGGCCGGCGCGCCCACGACCACCGTGTTCAGCCTCACGGTCGCCAACGACGGCACCCCCGGCGACTGGAAGACCGAGGATGCCCTGGCGTTGCCCGCGGCCCGGGCCGGCGCCTCGGCGGTCCCGGTGTCCGACGGGATCGTCGTGATGGGTGGCACGGACGCCAAGGGCCCGACGAAGACCGTCTGGAAGAGCCAGGCGAACTCGAGCGGGGCGCTGCAGAAATGGACTGACCAGACATCGCTGCTCGAGGAGAACGTGGACGGCACGGCCGTGCACGTCGGCGACGTCATCTTCCTGATCGGCGGCAAGAGCGCCGCTGGACCCGTCGCCACCGTCCAGCAGGGCCTGGTGGGTGGTCCCACCGCCACGGCGGCGGATCCGAATGCGATCAGCGCCGAGTGGCGTGCGAGCGCCCAGACGAACCTGCCGGCAGCCCGGACGAACGCCTCGGCGTTCACCGCGAACGGCGGCATCTACGTCCAGGGCGGCGACGATGGGACGGGTCCTCGCCCGGAAACCTGGTGGACGACCCCGGACCCGGAGGGCGTCATTCCGCAGTGGCACCACCTCGCCCAGCTGGACCTCGGACAGGGCATCGAGGGCGCCTCCGCGTTCACGGCCGGCTCATACGCGTTCATCGTCGGCGGGCAGGCCGGGTCCAGCCTCACCGGCGGTGCCGCCCGGACGTACCTCGCCCCGCAGGAGCCGTTCTTCCAGGTCGGCCTGGTCGGCGCGACCATCCCGGCGCTCAAGCTGGAGGGTGAGATCGGGCAGCAGCTTGGGTACCTCAGTGCGGCCGGTGTCGGCGGGGCGGATTTCGTCGCCCTGCTGCTGGTCGGCTGGGCGTTCAACCACAAGCCGCAGGTCCGTGCGTTCATGGCGAACCGGCGGCGTCGGAGGGGTTGACGCTCGGGTCCTCGTGACGTCGCCGCTCCCTCGCGCCGCCGCGTCCCCCGCGTCGCCCGGTTGCGCCGGAGGATCAGCCCCCGAGCCGGCCCTCACCTGGCTGGAGCTGGCCCTCACCTGGCTGGACGGGACCGCGGTTGACCGGCAGGCCCATGCGCTCCCACGTCGAGATCCCGCCGGCGACGTTGCCGACGTCCGTCCAGCCGGACGCGAGGAGATGTCCGGCGACGTTCGTCGACCGGTTGCCGGACGCGCAGATGACGAGGACCGGCCGATCCTTCGGGATCTCCGCGAGCCGCGCCCCGAGCTGGGACATGGGAATGAACAGCGATCCGTCGATCCGTACCCGCATGAACTCGTCGGGCTCGCGCACGTCGAGGACGACGGCCGGGCGCACGGGGTCCCGCCGGCGAATGTCGGCGTAGAGCGGGTCCACGGCGGGGATGCCCATCGGGCGGTTCATGTGGCTGCGAGCCTCCGGATGCGGGGCGGGGTAGCGGCCGGGCCGGCCACCTGCGCCTGACCAGCGACCTGCGCCGGACCGGCGACCTGCGCCTGACCGGCGACAGCGGGAGGATCGGCCAGGCGAGCGTCGATGTCGGCGAGCAGCCTCGCCACGTCCACGCCCCACGCGCTCCCCGCGATCCCGGCCTGTGACAGGTGCCGTCGCGCGCCGCCCAGGTTCTTGACGAGGCCCGCGGGGTTGCCCCGGACCGCGTGGACGTACGCCGCCGCGACCTTGATCAGGCCCTGGTGCAGGGCTCGCTCCGCGAGGTCGTCCGTGCCCATCCAGGCAGGCTCCAGGGCTTCGTGCGCGGCAAAGAAGTCACCGCGGGCGTAGTCGGCGAGTGCCCGCTCGAACGCGGCCTGCCGCGCCTCCAGGGGGAGAGGCCGGTAGGCCTTGTCGCGGTCCCCCTGCCGGATGCGATCCGGCCGGGACGGGCGGTCAGGGGGGAGGGGAGACGACATCGGGCCCGAGTGTACCCGCGAGCGCGCGAACGGCCGCAGGTGGGCGCCTCAAGCGCGCGCGGCCCAGTCCGGCAGTTGAACCAGCGGCTGCCTGCCGGAGAACCCCTCGTCGTGGCCGTGCCAGAACCCGATCCCTGTCTCGCCGAGGCGCCAGCAGAGCCAGACCGGGCGACCGCTGACCAGCGCGGGCAGGTCCAGGAGACCCGTGGCGATGTCCCGCAGCACGATCGACCGCTGGTCCAGCCACGCCACGTCCGCCTGCATCTGGTCCACGATCCCGCGCATCCTGAGGCGCAGGCGACGCAGCTCGGGATCGTCCCGGTCCGCGCTGGTCGACTCCGAGATCAGGGCCTCGAGGACGAAGCTCTCGCGTTCCCGGTAGGCGTCGCGCAGCCCCACCAGCTCATCGCGCTGGTCGCGCAACCGCCCGGCGACCTCGGACAGCTCCGGCAGCAGCGCGTTGGCCTCGTCGAGCGAGTAGAAACGGGACACTCCCCGATTGTACCCACCTGGCGGCTGAGACCCTGGCGCGGTCCGTGCGGCGCCAGGTTCGCCATGGTCCTTTCGGTGTGGTCCGGGCTGGCCCCATGGGCCCGGCGACAGGTGGCCCGAAGGTGGGATAGGCGCCGAAGCCTCGGGAGGCGACGCTTGCCGTCACCCACCTGGAGGATCCGTTGCCCGCCCGCGTCCGTCGCCTCACGTTCTCCCGTCTCGCCGTCGCCCTGGTCGCCGTCCTGACCATCGCGACACTCGAGGCCGCGCTGCCCGCCCCAGCGCTCGGGGCGACGACGCTCGCCGCCGCCTGCGACGGGGTGAACCTCCGCACCAGCGCGAGCACCAGCGCGCCGGCCAAGGTCCGGCTCAAGACCGGCATGAAGATCGTCACCGTGAGCAAGGTGACCGGGAAACCCTGGCGCACGCTGTGCGCGGGCAGATCCGCCGCCGGCAGCTCCTGGTACCGGATCACGTCGGTCAACGGGAAGAGCGTGAAGTCGCTCTACGGGGTCACCTACCTGTACGCGGCCACCAGCCTGTTCAAGGGCGTGACCACGTCGATCAACCTTGCCGTTGTCTGCGACGGGACGATCCTGCGCCGCGGGACGAGCACGGCCACGACCCTGAAGGCGCGTCTCGCGGCCGGCACGCGCGTCGTCGCGACCGCAAAGGTGAGCGGCGGATCATGGCGGACCGCGTGCGGGTCCACGGTCTCCGGCAGCACCTGGTACCGGATCACGTCGGTCAACGGGAAGAGCGTGCAGGCGCTCTACGGCGTGAGCTACGTCTACGGGGCGTCGAGCCTGTTCAAGGCGCCCGCGCCCGCGCCGACGCCGACGCCGACGCCGACGCCGAGCGTCGCCCAGCTGTCGACCCCCAGTCCCGCGCCCGCGCCGACCCCGACCCCCACGCCCACGCCGACGCCCAGCCCGACGCCAACCCCCGCCCCTACCCCGACCCCGGTCCCGACCGTCACGCCCATGCCCGACACCGGCTACATCGAGGGCCTCGACATCAGCCACTGGCAGGGCACGATCGACTGGTCCGCGGTCGCCGCCTCGGGCCGCAAGTTCGCGTTCATGAAGGCCACGGAGGACACGACGTACGTCGACGCGACGTACAAGACCAACTACGCCCAGGCGAAGGCCAACGGGCTCGTCGTGGGCGCATACCATTTCGGTCGGCCCGACTCGACACCCGGCAGCGCCGTCGCCGAAGCCGACCACTTCGCGGACACGCTGATCCTGGCGAGCGGCGACCTCCGGCCGGTCCTCGACCTGGAGAACAACGGCAGCCTGTCCGTGGCCGCGCTCCAGGCCTGGGTCCAGGCATTCCTCGAACAGGTCTACCAGCGGACCGGCCTGCGGGCGATGATCTACGTGTCGCCCAGCTTCTGGAGCACCTCCATGGGCAACTCCACGTGGTTCGCGGCCAACGGCTACGACGAGCTGTGGATCGCCCACTGGACGACGGTCCCCGCGCCGACGGTGCCCGCCTCGAACTGGAACGGCAAGGGCTGGACCTTCTGGCAGTACACGTCGACCGGGACCGTCCCGGGAATCTCCGGCAACGTGGACCTCGATCGGTACGCGACCAGGGACCTCACGCCCGTCCTGGTCCCGTAGCCCCGGCCGCACCGGGGCCGCACCGGGCGGCGGCGGCGCGGGAAGCGAGCCCACGCATCCCATAGACTGCTCGCCACATGGACATCCCCGCGACCGCGTCCCCCGACCATCGTCACGCGGAGCCTCCCGATCCGCGGCCGAACGCGCTCATCGACCTCGTCCGCGCGTCCGTCATCGGTGATGACGAGGCCGTCCGGGGTCCGTACGGCGTTCGGCGGGTGACCTACGCGGACTACACGGCGTCCGGCCGCAGCCTGTCGTTCATCGAGGACTACATCCGGGACGCGGTCCTGCCGCTGTACGCGAACACCCATACCGAGAGCTCCGGCACGGGGCTGCAGACCACCCGCTTCCGCGAGGAGGCCCGGCGCCTGGTCCTCGACGGCGTGGGCGGGGACCACGCCCGGCACGCCGTCGTGTTCTGCGGCTCCGGCTCCACCGCGGCGATCAACCGCCTGGTGGACATCCTGGGGCTGCGGATCCCGGCCGAGCTCGACGACCGATGGGGCCTGGGGGCACGGATCCCGCGCGAACAACGGCCGGTCGTGTTCATCGGACCCTACGAGCACCACAGCAACGAGCTGCCGTGGCGGGAGTCCATCGCGGACGTGGTGATGATCCGCGAGGACCACGACGGCTACATCGACCTGGCGCAGCTGGCGGAGGAGCTCGCCCGGTACGCGGACCGGCCGCTGAAGATCGGCAGCTTCTCGGCTGCGTCCAACGTGACCGGCATCGTGAGCAACACCTCCGCGATCTCGCGGCTGCTCCACGAGCACGGCGCGCTCTCGTTCTTCGACTTCGCGGCCGCGGCGCCATACGTATCGATCGAGATGGACCCGCCCGGCGACCCGCTGGCGTACAAGGACGCGGTGTTCATCAGCCCGCACAAGTTCATCGGCGGGCCCGGTACCCCGGGCGTCCTCGTCGGGCGGCGCGAGCTGTTCCGCAACCGCGTCCCGAGCATGCCCGGCGGCGGCACCGTGCAGTTCGTCAACCCGGTCGAGCACGTTTACCTGTCCGACATCGAGCACCGCGAGGAGGGCGGCACCCCCGCGATCGTCGAATCGATCCGGGCCGGCCTCGTGTTCGGGCTCAAGGAAGCGGTGGGCGTGGACGCCATCCGCGGGCGGGAGCACGACTTCATCCACCGCGCGATGCACCGCTGGGAGGCCAACCCCTCGATCGAGATCCTGGGCAGCCACCAGGCGGAACGGCTGTCGATCGTGTCGTTCGTCGTGCGCCACGAGGGGCGGTACCTGCACCACAACTTCGTGGTGGCGCTGCTCAACGACCTGTTCGGGATCCAGTCCCGGGGCGGCTGCTCCTGCGCCGGACCGTACGGCCACCGGCTGCTGGGCATCGACCTCGAGACATCCCACGAGTTCGAGCGCGAGATCGCCCGCGGCTGCGAGGGGATCAAGCCCGGCTGGATCCGCGTGAACTTCAACTACTTCATCAGCGAGGCCGTGTTCGGGTTCATCCTTGACGCGGTGGACCTCGTCGCACGCGAGGGCTGGCGGCTGCTCCCGGACTACGCCTTCGACCCGGCGAGCGGCATATGGCGACATCGCGCCGGGCTGCCGGAACCGCCGCTCAGCCTGGGCGACATCACGTACCACGACGGCCGGATGGCGTACCCGTCGCACCGCCACCGGGAGCCGGAGTCGCGGCTCGCCGCCTACCTCGAGGAGGCGCGGCAGATCCTGGCCCGGCCGCCGCACCCCAGCGTCGCCCCCACGATCCCGGACGGCGCGGTGGGCCCCGATTTCGAGGCATTGCGCTGGTTCCTGCTGCCGGAGGACGTGGTCCCCGGCGCCGATGCCGCCCCGGCCGGTCTCCCCGCCGCCCCGGCCGGTCTCCCCGCCGCCCCCGCTGCCCGTGGCTGAGCGCCTGGGTGCGGTCCTGGGGCTGGACGTCGGGACCACCGAGGCCAAGGCCGCGCTGGTCGGGCTGGACGGGCGACTGCTGGGTCTGGGCCGGGCCGGTTACCCGATGGACCTGGGGCCGGGCGGTCGGGCGGAACAGGATCCCGCGCGCTGGCGGACCGGGCTGGCCGAAGCCGTGGCGGCGATGGAGCCGGTCTCCGCCGAGGGCCGGGACGCGCCCGAGATCCTGGCGATCTGCTGCGTGGCGCAGGGCCCGACGCTCGTGGCCGTGGACGCGTCCGGCGAGGCCGTGCGCCCGGCGATCACCTGGCAGGACCGGCGGGCCGGCGGGACCGGGTTCGGGCTGCTGCCGAAGATGGCCTGGCTGGCGCGCGAGGACCCGGAGGCGGTGGCGCGCGCGGCCTGGCTGCTCCCCGCCTGGGACGCGATCGGCCTGTGGCTGAGCGGCGAGGCCGCCTCGTCCCTCCAGGGCCACGAGACGGTGCCGGGCGAGCCGGAGCTGGCGGGCGCTGGAGTGCGGGCGTCCCAGGTGCCCGCGGCGCGCCCGTTCGGGTCGCGGCTGGGGACGCTCTCCGCCGCGGCAGCCGAAGCCCTGGGCCTGCGGGCCGGAATCCCGGTGGTCTCCGGGGTCAACGACGGCGCGGCCAGCATGCTGGGCGCCGGGCTCCGGCTCGTCGGCGACGCCGTGGACACCGGCGGGACCTCCGGGGGCATCGCGATCTACACGGCCGGCCCCGTGACGCTGCCGGTGGCCGGCCTGTACCAGGCCCCGGCGCCACTGCCCGGACGTTGGGCCGTCGGCGGAGCGATGGCCACGCTGGGCGCGTCGGTCGGGTGGCTGCAGAGCGCCGTGCTGGGCGACCGCTGGTCCGTGGAGCAGCTCTTCGCCGAGGCGGCGTCCGTGCCGGCCGGGGCGGACGGGCTGGTGTTCCTGCCGTACCTGGCGGGGGAGCGCGCCCCGATCTTCGACGAGGGGGCGCGCGGGGCGTTCGTCGGGTTGACGCTGGCGCACGGGCGGGCGCACATGTTCCGCGCGGTGCTGGAAGGCGCGGCATACGCGATGCGGCACGTGGCGTGGCCGCTGGCCGCGGCCGGTGCTCCGGCGCAGGAGCTTCGCCTGGCCGGACGCCCGAGCCCCGGTGACCTCTGGGCGCGGATCAAGGCGGATGTCCTTGGCGTGCCGGTGGTGATCCCGGCCGTGGGCGAGACCGCGGTCATGGGCGCGGCGATCATCGCGGCGGCCGGCGTGGGGGCGATGCGGGACCTCGAGGCGGGGGTGGCGTCGATGGCGGGGATCTCCCGGCGACTCGAGCCTGACCCAGCGACGCGGGCCGTGTACGACGAGGGCTTCGGCCTGTACCGGGCGCTGTACCCGGCGCTTCGCCCGCTGCAACCAGGCCCCGCGCAGGACCGTTCCCGGCGACCCCTCAGCGGCGCGGTGGTAGCATCCTCGCCAGAGCCTTCGGGGCAGGGTGCGATTCCCGACCGGTGGTAGGGTCCCGCAACGGCGGGACGAGCCCACGAGCGGCGTCGCGGACGATGCGTCCGTGACGCGCAGCAGATCCGGGGCGAGGCGTGGCCTCGCCGACCGGAGCCGACGGTACAGTCCGGATGGAAGAAGGTCAGGGCCGGTTCATCCCGCCCGGGATGTGTCCGTGCGCCTCCTGCCCCGTTGCGCCCAGCACGCGAACGGAGGTGGCGATGGCAGCAGCGAAGGGCACGGCGTCGACCACGCTGACCGCGCCCTCTCATGCCCCCGTGGCTGGCGCCGGCATCCGCGTGTCCGGCGTGTCCCTCACGTTCCGCGGCTCCCGGACGGTCCACGCGCTCGACGACATCGACCTCGACATCCGTCCACGTGAGGTCGTCGCGCTCATCGGGCCCAACGGCTGCGGCAAGAGCACCCTCCTGCGCGTCCTGGCGGGCCTCATCGCCCCCGATGCCGGTTCCGTGGAGCTTGACGGCCAGCCGGTCGCGGGTCCGGACCCGCGTGTCGGGCCGGTGTTCCAGGAGCCCCGCCTCCTCGCGTGGCGCTCGGTCGAGGGCAACGTCCGCTTCCCGATGGAGCTCGCGGGCTGGTCCGGGGACCGCCAGGCGACCCGCACCGCGGACCTGCTCGGGCTGGTGGGGCTGCGGGAGTTCGCGACGGCGAAGCCCGCGACGCTCTCCGGCGGCACCCGCCAGCGCGTCTCGATCGCCCGGGCGCTTGCCCTGGAGCCCGGCCTGCTCCTCCTCGACGAGCCGTTCAGCGCGCTCGACGCGCTCACCCGCGAGCGCTTCAACGCGGAGGTGCTCCGCCTCTGGGAGCGGACCGGGACCACGATCGTACTGGTCACGCACAGTATTCCCGAGGCCGTGTTCCTGGCAGATCGCGTCGTCGTGCTGTCCCCGCGCCCGGCGCGCATCGTGGCGGAGATCCCGGTGGGGTTGCCTCGGCCGCGCCGGCTGGCGGACCTGGACTCGGCGTTCGTGACCTCCGTCGCGGCGGAGGTGCGCCGGCACCTGGTGGACACGACCGACGACGCGATCGCCATGGCCGAGGCGCGGGCCGCGGCCGAGGCCGGCATGCGTCCCGGCACCCCCTCGCGGTTCCCCGACACGGAGCCCGGCACCCCCGCCTGGTTCGACCCGTTCCGACCGGAGGACGAGGCGTGAGCGAGGTGCGGGCGGACACGCGGACGACGTCCGTCCCGGTTCCGACAGGGGCCGGGACCGCGAGCGGAGCCGCGCCGGCCGGCCGGTCGCGGCGCGCCGTGTTCGCGGCCGGGCCTGTGGTGACGAGCCTGGTCGTATTCCTCGCGGCCTGGCAGGCCGTCGTGTTCGTCGGTGGCTACCCGCCGTTCATCCTGCCCGGCCCGCTGACCGTGGCGGAGCGCTTCGTCCGCGCCTGGGCCGACGGCACGATGTGGCCGCACGCGCGGACCACGCTGGTCGAGGTCCTGCTCGGGTTCGCGATCGGGGCCGCCCTCGCGCTGGTCGTGGGCGTCGGCCTCGCGCGCTCGCGCCTGGCCGAGCGGTTGCTCAGCCCGTACCTCGTCGCGGCCCAGGCCACCCCGATCCTGGCCCTCGCCCCGCTCATCGCGCTGTGGTTCGGGACGGGGCTGGTGGGCAAGCTCGTCATCACGACCCTGATCGTGTTCTTCCCCGTCGCCGTGGCGACGATGGTCGGGATCCGCTCGGTGGATCCACGCCTGCTGGAGATGGCCCGCAGCTTCCGGGCGTCGGGCTGGCAGGTCGTCACGCGCGTCGAGGTCCCGGCCGCGCTGCCTGCCATCCTGGGTGGCATGCGGGTCGGCGTCACCCTCGCCGTGATCGGCGCGATCGTCGGCGAGTGGGCCGGTGGCGACACCGGCCTGGGCGTGCTCATCAACGTCGCCCGCGGCAGCCTGTTCGACATCCCGCTCATGTTCGCCACCCTCCTGACCCTCGCGTTGATGGGGGTCTCCCTGTACCTCGTCATGGTCCTCATCGAGCGCCGCCTGGTCGGCGACCGGTGAGCCAGCTACCGTCCGCCGTCCCACTCATGGAGGTCCTCCCGCCCGTGCGCCTGCCCCGTCGCCGCCTCAGCCTCCGGTCCCTCGCGGCCGGCATGGCCGCCCTCGCCCTTGTCGCCGCCGGGTGCGGCGGCTCGTCCTCGTCCTCACCGTCGGCCGTCTCGTCCTCACCGTCGGCCGGCTCGTCGGCGGCCCCGACCTCGCCGACCCCCGCCGCATCGCCCGTGCCGCTCACGGTCGGCCTGGGCTACATCCCGAGCGTCCAGTTCGCCCAGTTCTACCTCGCCGACCGGGCCGGCTACTACCGCGATGCCGGCCTCCAGGTCACGCTCCAGAACAAGATCGACCCCGACCTCATCACGCTCCTCGGCCAGGGCGCCGTGGACATCGCCAGCAGCGACGGCACGTCGATCATCCCGGCCGTCAGCCAGGGGATCCCCATCGTCTACACGTCCACGATCTACGGCCAGTTCCCGTCCGTCGTGGTCGCCCGGGCCGACTCCGGGATCAGGGCGGCGGCAGACCTGAGGGGCAGGAAGATCGGGACCCCGGGCAAGTACGGCTCGTCCTGGATCATGCTCCAGGCGCTGCTCAAGTCCGCCGGCCTCACCCCGGACGATGTCGACATCGTCCTGTTTCCCGACTTCGGACAGGCCACCGCCCTCCAGCAGGGCGCCGTGGACGCGGCGACCGGCTTCGCCAACAACGAGCCGGTGGTGCTCAAGCGGGCGGGCATCGACACGGTCGTGCTCACCGTGGACGCGATCACGCCGCTGCCGGGTCCGGGCCTCGCGACCGGCACGGCCACGCTGGCCGCGAAGAAGGACGCGCTGGCCGCATTCACCGCGGCGACCCTGCGCGCGATGACCGAGATCGCGGCGGATCCGCAGAAGGGCCTCGACGCGACCTTCGCAGCCGTGCCGGACCTGGCCAAGGATCCCGATCTCCAGCGCCAGATCCTGGACGCCACCATCGCGACCTGGAAGAACACGCGCACCAACGCGCCCTACGGGACGATCGACCGGGCGGGCTGGCAGCAGTCGCTGGACTTCATGACCTCGCTCGGCCTGGTGCCGAACCCGGTCACCGTGGACCAGCTGGTGAACGACTCGTTGCTGCCGTAGCCTTCGTCACGCGCCGCCGGACGCCGTCGCCGCGGCCAGCGCCTCGGCGGCCAGGGCCCGTACCTCCGCGGCCGTCCGTGCCGCCAGCGCGCGCCGGCCGAGCGCCTCGAGGTCGGTCATCGTCACGCCCCGCAGGGCGAAGCGCACCGCGTCGAGCGACCCGGCATCCATCGACAGCTCATCGACGCCCAGGCCGACGAGCACGAGCGCCCCGGCCGGGTCGCCGGCCAGCTCGCCGCACACGGCGACCTCGATGCCGGCCGTGTCGGCGCCCCCGACGGTCGCGCGGATCGCGCGCAGCACGGCCGGGTGGAGGGCGTCCGCGACCTTCGCGAGCTCCGGGTTCGTCCGGTCCATGGCCAGCGTGTACTGGGTGAGGTCGTTGCTGCCGATGCTGAAGAAGTCGACCCGCGGCGCCAGCTCCGCGGCCATGAGCGCCGCCGAGGGCACCTCGACCATGATCCCGGCGATCATCCGCTCCGCCCGCGGCGTCCCGTCGGCGTCGAGCGACCGGAACGCGGCCGTGACCAGCTCCCGGAGGAGCTCGACGTCCTCGAGCGTGGTGACCATCGGGGCCATGACGGACGGGACGGCGCCCGAGATCGCGCCCGCGCGAGCGACCGCGCGCAGCTGGGTGAGATACAGCGCCCGGTCCGCGTACGCGAGGCGGAGGCCGCGGACCCCGAGGAACGGGTTCGCCTCCGGGGCCAGGTGGAGGTACGGGATCGGCTTGTCGCCGCCGATGTCCGCCAGGCGGATGATCACCGGCCGGCCGGGGCCGAAGGCGCGGAGGACGGCGGCATAGGCCGCCACCTGCTCCTCCTCCGATGGCGCATCTGACCGCCCGACGAACACGAACTCCGTCCGGAACAGGCCCACGCCCTCGGCGCCGGCCTCGATCGCCCGCGCGGCGTCCTCCGGGCGGCCGATGTTCGCGAGCAGGTGGACACGGTGACCGTCGGCGGTCTGTCCCGGCTGGCCGCGAAAGACCCGGGCGCGATCCGCGGCCGCGGCCGCCTCGCGCCGTCGCGTCTCGAGCGTCGCCAGCTCCGCCGCGGTGGGGGCGAGGAACACGTCGCCCTCGCCGCTGATGCCCGCCTCGAGCGGCCCATCGTCCGGCGCCAGCCGCGCGACCTCCGCGAGGAGCCCCCGGACCCCGACGACGGCCGGGATGCCGAGGCCCCGGGCGAGGATCGCGGCGTGGGATGTCGCGCTGCCCATCTCGAGGGCGATGCCGAGCAGTGAGCCGGCCGGCAGCTCGGCCGTCACCGACGGCGGCAGATCCTCCGCGACGGCGATCGACGGGCGGTCTGGGAGGACGAGGCGTCGGCCCGCGATGATCCGCGCGATCCGCGTGCCGACGTCGCGGATATCCGCCGCGCGGGCCGCCAGCAGCTCGTCCAGTAGCCCGGCGAGGAGCTCCGCCGCCGAGCGCGCCGCGGCCTCGACGGCGGCCGCGAGGACGTCCGGGTCACGGGCGTCACCCGCGCGCGCCTCGGCATCCTCGATGAGCATCGGGTCGGTGGCCATCATCGCCTGGGCGTCGAAGATCGCCGCCTCCTGGTCTCGGCCCGTGCCGCGGACGCGGTCCGCCAGCGCCTCCAACTCCGCGGCCGCCGCGTCCGCCGCCGCGCGGACATCGGGCAGCGGCACGCCGCCCTCCGCCTGGCGGTGACGCCACACCGGTCCCACGGCGATGCCGGGCGCCGCTCCCACGCCGTTCAAGCGCATCTCGACCTGCCCTCTGTCCTGCCCGGGTGCCGGTTCCGCCGGGACCGCGCTCAGGCGCCCTCGAGTGCCTCGCCCAGCCCCGACTCGACGAGCGCGCGCAGGGCCTCTGCGGCGCTCGCCTCGTCCTCGCCCTCGATGCGCAGCCGGATCCGCTGGCCCTTGCTCACGCCCAGCTGCATGACTCCGAGGATGCTCTTGGCGCTGACCTCGGCGCCGCCGGAGGTCACGTTCGACACCCGGATGTCCGAGCGGAACCCCGCGCTCGCCTTCACGAACGTGGCGGCGGGCCGCGCGTGGAGGCCGGACGGATTCGGGACGTCGAGCTCGAGGATGAGGCCCATGCGATGGCTCCGCTGCATGATCCGGAGGTGATTGTCGCCCAGACCGCCCCATGGTGACAGGTCCGGGGCCCAGGGCGGCGGGCGCGGGGCCTGCGGCCGCCGCCGACGTTGTAGGCTCCGTGGCGGGGCCCGTAGCTCAGCGGTAGAGCAGGGGACTTTTAATCCTCCGGTCCTGGGTTCGAATCCCAGCGGGCTCACCATCCCGAGCCGCCGCCGTGGCCGCGCGCCGGGACGGGCGCGTCGAGGCGCCAGCGTGAGCCTTCAGCGAGCCTCGATCGACCGCTTCGACAGGCCGTAGAAGTAGCCTTCGATCGCCGTCTTCGGCGCGTCGTCCGGCCGGACCGCGGCGCCCAGGGTGACGAACAGCGGCGCGAAATGCTCCACGGTCGGGTGCGCGAACGGCATCCCCGGTGCCTTCTCGCGGAATGCGAACAGCGTGTCCAGGTCACCGGCTGCGAGGGCCTCGGCCACCCATCGGTCGAACTCGATCGACCACTGGGGAGCCCCGGGCCGGCCCATCATGTACTCCCCGACGAACGGCAGGCCATGGGTCATGAACCCGCTGCCCACGATCAGGACGCCCTCGTCGCGCAGCGGCGCCAGGCGCCTGCCGATGTCGAACAGGTGGCGCGGATCGAGGTCCGGCATCGACATCTGGAGGACCGGGATGTCCGCGTCCGGGTACATCACCATGAGCGGTACCCAGGCGCCGTGGTCCAGGCCGCGGGTGGGGCGGTCGAGAACCGGCTCGCTGGCAGGCATCAGCGACTTCACGGTCGCCGCCAGCTCCGGCGCACCCGGCGCCCGGTACTGGAGGTCGTAGAAGCGCTGCGGGAAGCCATAGAAGTCGTACACCAGCGGGACCGTGGCGGT